>NZ_RHWX01000001.1 GCF_003938605.1 Brevundimonas sp. 357
TGATCGTGTCCAACACGACGCTGGAGCGGCCCGGGCGGCGGCGGCGGCGGGGGCGGCGGCGGCGGAGCCGCCGGCTCGGCGCCGAACGCATAGCGCAGGCCCAGCGTCACGGTGTGCGACTGGTCGTAGTCGCCCGACATCGAACCGAACGGCACAGCGCCCGCACCCGACACGGAAGTATCGAACTCAGCGTCGCCCGTCAGGTAACGATAGGTCAGGTCGACGTTGGCGCGGTCCGAGATGGACCAGGCCAGGCCAGCCAGCGCCTGAGCGGCGAATTTGTAGGAGCGATCATCCGCTTCGAAGTTCACAGCCGGCGTCTGGCGCAGGCGGCCGACGGTGTCGACGTTGACGCGGTTCACACCGACGCCCAGGCCGACGAACGGACGGATGGTCCATTCCGGCGAACCGAAGTCGTACAGCACGTTGGCCATCAGCGTCGTCGACGTGATGTCGCCTTCCGGCGAGTGGCACGGGCCGGTGGCCGGCGTCAGGTTGCACAGGCCTTGCGGGCCCGAGACGGCGCGCACCTTGCCGATGTCGCCCGAGCGGTAGCCGCCTTCGAGCTCGACGCGCCAGTTCGGGTTGAAGCGGTAGCCCAGACGAGCAAAAGCCGCCCAGCCGTCGTTCACTTCCCAGTTCCAGTTGTGGCCGTTCGTCGACGCTTCCGTATTGATGTCGTCGATGATGTGGTAACCGGCGTCGATCGCGCCGTACCAGCCGTCCGGCTCAGCCGAGGCAGCGCCTGCTGCAAACAGGCCCGCGGCGGCGACACTAGCCAGAAGTTTCAGCTTCATGGTGTCCTCACACTCATAGTTGATCCGATACCCGACACATTTTCACCGCGCCGGCGCTCGAAAGCCGAACGACGTTGCAGTGCAGCGGTTCCCTCGCCTAGCGTTGAATGTGGCGACTGTGGCGCCGTTTCAACATAAGGGTCAGTCGCCGTCGCAAGCCGGACAATAGGGCTTCACTGTAGCGGCGAGCATGAATGGGGAATGAACCGAACATGAGCATGCGCTTCGACGGACAGGTGGCGATCGTGACTGGCGCGGGCGGCGGACTGGGGCGCCAGCACGCCCTGGCCCTGGCGCGACGCGGGGCCAGGGTGGTGGTCAACGACCTAGGCGGCGCCCGTGACGGCAGCGGCGGCTCCGCCAGCGCCGCCGAGGCCGTGGTCGGGGAGATCCGGGCGTTTGGCGGCGAGGCCGTCGCCAACGACGCCTCCGTCACGGACGCGGCGGCGGTCCAGGCCATGGTCGCCGAAACCATGGCCGCCTGGGGCCGGATCGACATTCTGGTGAACAACGCCGGCATCCTGCGCGACAAGAGCTTCGCCAAGATGGAGCTGGAGGATTTTCGCCTCGTCGTGGACGTCCACCTGATGGGGGCGGTGAACTGCACCAAGGCTGTCTGGGACGTCATGCGTGCGCAGAATTACGGCCGGATCGTCATGACGACGTCGTCTTCCGGCCTTTTCGGCAATTTCGGCCAGTCGAATTACGGCGCGGCGAAAATGGCGCTGGTGGGGCTGATGCAGACCCTGTCGATCGAGGGCGCCAAGAACGAAATTCGCGTCAACTGCCTGGCCCCGACCGCACACACCCGCATGACCGAAGACCTGCAGGGACTGCCGCTGGAGGCCCTGGCGCCCGAACTGGTCACGCCAGGGCTGTTGCATCTAGTCAGTCGCGACGCCCCGACCCGCGTCATCCTGGCCGCCGGCGCCGGCGGGTTCGAGCGCGCCTATGTCACCCTGACCCAGGGCGACTTCATCATCGGCGAGGACGCCGCCGAACAGGTCGCCACCCGGTTCGACGCCATTTCGGACCGGACGGCCGAAATCGTACCGGAGATGGGCGCCGCCCAGGGCATGATCGAGTTGAACAAGGCCATGCGCGCCCATGAGGGCTGAAATGCCCTAGGACGGGCCTGCCATCGACAGCGGCGCGGCCATCAACGCTTTCACGTAACGGTCGCGCCAATGGGCGACGTCGGTGTCGCGCACCACCTGCATCAGCGCCTTCCACTTTCGGATACGCTCTTCCAGAGGCATGGTCAGAGCCTTGCGGATGGCGTCCGACAGTTCCTCGCGGCTGAACGGATTGACCAGCAGGGCCTCGCCCATCTGCTCGGCCGCCCCAGCGAAGCGCGACAGGATCAGCACGCCGGGATCCTCGGGATCCTGGGCCGCGACGTATTCCTTGGCCACCAGGTTCATGCCGTCGCGCAGCGGCGTCACCAGCCCCGCCCGAGCGGCGCGATAAATGCCCGCCAGCTGATCCCGTCGATAGGTGCGGTTCAGATAGCGGATCGGCTGCCAATCCATGTCGGCATAAGCGCCGTTGACGCGTCCGGCCAGAGCCTCCAGCCGCCCCCGCATGTCCTGGTAGGTGTCGACGTCATCGCGGGAGATCGGCGTCACCTGCAACAGGAAGACGTCGCCGCGCATGGCGGGATTGTCCTCCAGGAACTGCTCATAGCCGAGCAGCCTCTGCTCCAATCCCTTCGAGTAGTCGAGCCGATCCACGCCCACGATCATGGCGCGGAAGGCGGCCGAGGCCGACATGCGGTCATAGGTCTTCTGACCCAGCAAGGAATCGCGAGCCGCCAGAAAGCCGTCCACGTCAATGCCGATAGGAAAGACCCCGACCTGAACGCTGCGGCCGAAGGCGTGAACACGACCTTCCTCCCCGATCCGCCCCTTGGCTTCGACCTCTACATAGCGCTGGAACAATTCCATCCACTCGCGGGTCTGAAAGCCCAGCAGATCAAAATGGAACATCGATTCCACCAGCCGTCGGTGATGCGGCAGCGTCACCAGCAACTGCCGCGCCGGCCAGGGCGTGTGCAGGAAGAAGCCGATGCGGTTCTTCACCCCCAGGCGGCGCAGATCCCGCGCCATGGGGATCATGTGATAGTCGTGGATCCAGATGACGTCGTCGGGCTGGAGCAACGGCTGCAACACTTCGGCGAAGCGGCGGTTGGTGCGCTCATATCCTTCGCCATAGGACCGTTCATAGGCCGTCAGGTCGACGCGGTGATGGAACAGCGGCCACAGCGTCTTGTTGGCGTAGCCGTTGTAATATTCGTCGACGTCCTGCGGCTCCAGATCAACGGTGGCGACGGTGACGCCTGCGCGGTCCTCGATGTTCAGCTCGCCGGTGAAATGCTCGACCGTCTCGCCGGACCAGCCGAACCACAGGCCGTCGTATTTCCGCAGGGCCGCCGACAGCGCCATGGCCAAGCCGCCGGCCGACCCCGCCGCCGGATCCTTGGGCGCCGAAACGCGGTTGGAGACGACAATCAACCGGCTCATCGCGCGTCCGTCCACGACCGACTGAGCAGAACCGCGCAGTTGATGATGCCCACCAGCGAATAGGTCTGCGGGTAGTTGCCCCACAGTTCGCCGTCCTGGATCGAGATGTCCTCGCTGAGCAGGCCCGCATGGGTGCGGCGGCTGAGCATCTCCTCGAAGATCACCCGCGCCTCTTCGGTGCGGCTGTTCAGGTGCAGGGCCTCGATGTACCAGAAGGTGCAGAAGTTGAAGGCCGTCTCCGGCTCGCCGAAGTCATCGGGATGGATATAGCGGAACAGATAGGGGCCGCGCTTCAGGTCTCGCTCGACCGCCTCGAAGGTCTTCACCTGGCGCGGGTCGCGGGCGTCGAGGAAACCCAGGTCGGTCATCTGCAGCAGGGAGGCGTCCAACTCGGTCCCGCCGAAGCTGGCGGCGAAGCGGCCCTCGTCCGGCAGATAGGCCTCGGCCTCGATGCGCTCGCGGATAATGCGGGCGCGCTCGCGCCAGAACTCGCGCCGATCGTCCAGCCCCAGGTGATGCGCCGCCTTGGCCAGGCGGTCGCAGGCCGCCCAGCACATGACCGAGGAATAGGTGTGCACCCGCGCGATGGTGCGGAACTCCCACAGGCCGGCGTCGACCTGATCGTGCAGGGCGAAGGCGCGGTCGCCGACGGTCTCCAGGGCGCGGAAGTCCTCGATCGTGCCGGGCCGCAGCAGGCGCTGGTCGAAGAAGGCCTGAACCAGAGGCAGGACGATCTGACCGTAAACGTCGTGCTGAAGATGCTCGTGCGCCTGGTTGCCGACGCGCACCGGCTTCATGCCGCGATAGCCCTCGACCGTATCGACGACGCGCTCGACGATGGCGGGCTCCAGCCCTACGCCATAGACCGGCTGGACATGGCCGCCCGCCGCGTCATCGACCAGATTGCGCAGATAGCCGAGATAGCTCTCCAGAATGTCCACCGCGCCCAGCCGGTTCAGCGCCCGCACCGTATAATAGGCGTCGCGGATCCAGCAGTAGCGATAGTCCCAGTTGCGCCCGCTCTCAGGGAACTCGGGCACGGAGGTCGTCATGGCGGCGACGATGGCGCCCGTCTCTTCATAGACGCACAGCTTCAGGGTGATGGCGGCGCGGATCACCGCCTCCTGCCAGTCCAGCGGCAGATAGAGGGTGCGGGTCCAGTGCTTCCAGTGGACGATCGTCTGGTCCAGCGCCGCGTTGACGCCCGCCAGCACCGACTGGTCATAGCCTTCGTCCGGGCCGAGGAAGAAGGCCATCTCCTCTTCCAGCCGGAAGGTCCGTTCATCCAGCACATGGCTGACCGGGCAGTTGGTGGTCAGGCGCAGGGTCACGTCGCTGCACAGATAGCGGATATGGTTGGAGCCCGAGGTGCGCTCCGCCGCCCGCGCGCCCCAATCGGCCGACGGGCGCAGGCGCATGGTGACGCGCGGCGCCCCCGACAGGGGCCGCACCACGCGCCCGAAGGCGATCGGCCTATAGATGCGCGAGTGCTTGAGATGCCGTGGACAGAAATCCAGGATCTCAACCGCTGCTCCGTCTCCGGCCGTCAGCACGGTGCGCAGGACGGCGGTGTTGCGGACATAGGCCTGCTCGACCGCGACCAGCCCCTCAAGCTCCACCGCCCAGAAGCCGTGTTCCGGCGAGGCCCCGTCCATCAGGGCCGAAAAGACGGGATCGCCGTCGATGCGCGGAGCGCAGGCCCAGACGAACCGCCCCTGCCGATCGACCAGTGCGCTGACCGAACAATTGCCGATGGGAGCCAGATCCAGGTTGGGCGTCATGCGCGCGCCTCCTTCTCCTCTGCGGCCGCCGCGGCCAGAGCGCCGAGCCAGTCGAGCACCGTCTCCACGTTTTCGAGCCGATAACGGGCCGCCGTCGGCCGCTCAGGCCCGACCAGGACGCCGAAACCGCCCAAAGCTTCCGCCGCCCGGAAACCCGCCTCGTCGGTCAGGTCGTCGCCGACCATGACGGGCATGGCGCCGGCGAAGGGCGCCTCGGACATGAAGGCGGCGACGGCCGTGCCCTTGTCGGCGCCGGGCGTCTTGAGCTCCAGCACCATCGACCCCGGCTGAAGCGCCAGGCCGGTTTCGTCCGCCAGGGCGGTCGCCAGGGCCAGGGCCGCGTCGGCCTGGCTCGGCGCCTGACGGAAATGCAGCCCCGCCGACAGACCCTTGTCCTCGACCAGGACGCCGGGCCGCGCCTCGGCGAAGTCGTGGAAGGCGGCCAGCGCCGCCTTCACCGAAGGCGCAGGGTCGCGGGCGCTCAGCACGCCGTCTGCGCGGCGACGCTGCAAACCATGCACGCCCGAGGCTGCCCGCGCCGCCCCGTCGACGATACGGTCGATCTCGGCCAGGGTGCGGCCGCTGACCACCGCCACCCGACCGCCCAGGGCGTGGGTCAGCCGCGCGACGGTGCGGGTGCGGCGCGGCTCCGGCCCTACGGCGTCCGGCGTCGGCGCCAGCGGGGCGAGAACCCCATCCAGATCAAGGAAAAGCGCCGCTCCGTTCAGACGGATCGGCGGCGCAGGCAGTGCGGGGCGCGCAAACCCCTGTGCAAAAGACATGCGTTTCAAGTTGCTTTCTGTGCGTGGAACATATGGCAACGCATGACGACCATAATGGTTGTCGCTATTCATCGTTCATTCACCCGCTGCGACGCCATTGTGCCGAACTCTCGAATGAGGCATTTGCCACTGCGCTACGAAGAGCCGCAGAAGCGGCCCCGGCGCCTGGAGCCGTCATGACTGCTTTTTCCGTTCCTTCCTCTCCTGAACAACTCGCGGCCATGTCTGATCGAGCGCGCGAAGTCGTGCGTCTGAACATAGAAGCTCTGGAAGCGCTGGAACGTTCGCTGGATTCCTCGATCGCGCGGGCGGCGGACATCATCCTGTCGCGGCCCGGCTATGTCGTGGTGACGGGCATGGGCAAGTCGGGCCACATCGGCGGCAAGATCGCCGCCACCCTGGCCTCGACCGGAACCAACTCCTTCTTCGTCCACCCGGCCGAGATGAGTCACGGCGACCTGGGGATGCTGCGCCCCGACACCACCCTGTTGGCGTTGTCCAACTCGGGCGAAAGCCGCGAACTGCGCGACCCGCTGATCTTTTGCGCACGCAACGGCATTCCGGTGATCGGCGTCACCCAGCGTCCGCAGAGCTTCCTGGGCCGTCACTCCGCCGTCTGCCTGACCATGCCCAAGGTGGCCGAGGCCTGCCCCAACGGCCTGGCGCCCACGACCTCGACGCTGATGTCCCTGGCCATGGGCGACGCCTTGGCCATGGTGCTGATGGACCGACGCGGCTTCACCCGGGAAGATTTCGGCCTGCACCACCCCGGCGGCGCCCTGGGCATGAGCCTGCAGACCGTGCGCGAATGGATGGGCGACAACGCCGCCGCCCCGGCCAGCGTGCCGCTAGACGCCGGCTTCGGCGCCGTCGTCTCGGCGATCACGGAAGGCCGCAAGGGCGCGGTCGCCGTCCTGGCCGCCGACGGCGCCCTGGCCGGCATCATCACCGACGGCGACGTGCGCCGCGCCTTCGCCAACGACATCTCGGCCCTGCACGCCGAGAACATCATGAGCCGCAGCCCGATCACCGTCGATCCCGAGGCGCGCATGAGCGACGTCGTCGATCTGCTGACGGCCAACAAGATCAGCAATCTGTTCGTGCTCGAGGATCGTCGCCCGGTCGCCATCATCCACATCGCCGAGCTGATGCAGGCGGGCTACGTCTCCTGATGGTCGAGGATGTCCTCTTCGACGCCAGCCGGTTGCTCAGCCGGACCGAGCGTAGCGCCCCGACCGGCGTGGACCGGGTCTGTCTCGCCTATGCCGAATGGCTGATCGAGCACCCGACCTATCGGATGACGCCCGTACGGGCGCGCAAGGACCAACTGGCGCGGGTGGACAATGACTGGTTCCGCGAGCGGCTCGCTGAACTGCGGACGCGCTGGACGGGGCCCGGCGCCGTGACCGAACTCGGACCAGAAGCCCGCAAGCTGTTCGACGCCCTGCGTTCGCCGGACGACAGCGTCTCGATCATAGGGCGCGCGCCCGAAGAACAGGCCCCGCCCAAGACCAAGCCGAAGCGGATCTGGAAGCAGTATTTCAGGTCGCGTCGCATCGCCGCCCCCCCGTCGGCGCGCGCCTACATCAATGTCGGACATACGAGTCTGAACACGCCGGACATCCTCACCGCCCTGGCTGGTGGAGGCATTGAGCGGATCATCATGGTTCATGATCTGATCCCCGTGACCCACCCGGAGTTCTGCCGTCCCGGCGACGGGCTGAAACATGAGCGACGAATGACCAACGTGTTGCGTCACGCCTCGCGGATCATCGTCAATTCCCAGTACACGGCCGACGAGCTGAAAAGCTTCGCCGACCAGTCGAACATCGCCGCCCCGCCGATCGACGTCGCGCACCTGGGGCTGGAGCGCACCTTCGACAGCCGCACCACGATCGCCCCCGCCCGCCCCTACTTCCTGCACGTCGGCACGATCGAGGCGCGCAAGAACCTGGCCTTCCTGCTGACGGTCTGGCGACGGCTTCAGGAGACGATGGGCGCCGAGACGCCGCGACTGGTCCTGGTCGGTCGTTACGGCTGGGAAAACGAGGCCGTGCTGGATCACCTGCAACGCTCGCCCAATCTGCGCGGCCTCGTGCATCAGGCCGAAAACCTGCCCGACTGCGCCCTTTCGGCTCTGATGCGAGGCGCGCGGGCCATGGTCGCGCCGTCATCGGTCGAAGGCTTCGACCTGCCCGCCGTTGAGGCCAGCGCCATGGGCGTGCCCCTCATCGCCTCCGACATCGCCGCTCACCGCGAACTGGTGCCGCACGCCCGTCTCATCGATCCGCTGGACGGCCTGGGATGGCTGGCCGCGCTTGAGAACTGGACGCGCAACCCGCCCGTCGCGCCGCCCTATTCCGCGCCCAACTGGGACCAGCATTTCGATGTCGTCCAGAAACGGGTGCTGTCTGCCTCTGGCGGCGCGACCGCCTGAAGGGTAAGCATCTGATGAAATTGAACAGAGGCCCCATGACCAGAACCGCCGCCAGCCTGCTCATCGTCGCCCTTCTGGCCGGGTGCTCGACCCTGCCCCGCGACGGGCCGTCCGGCCGCAACGTGGTTCAAGGCTCGTCCACCCCGGAACGGACGGGCGACTACGCGCTGGTCGACCTGGACTTTGCGCTGAGCGAACGCCTGAAGGCCGCGCCCCCGCCGTCCTTCTCGACCCTGGCTCTGGCTTCCAGCGACGCGCCTACGGACGTGATCGGCGTCGGCGACACCCTCGCCGTCAGCATCTTCGAGCCTGGCGGCAGCCTGTTCGGCGGCGGCTCGTCACGCGACGGCGCCAGCAGCGGCAACCAGACCCTGCCGCCGCTGATGGTCAACCGCAACGGCGCCGTTCCCATCCCCTTCGCCGGCGAAGTGCCCGTACAAGGACTGACCCCGTCGCAGGCCTCGGCGGTCGTGCGCCGCGCCCTGACCGGCAAGGTCGCCAATCCGCAGGTGATCGTCACCATCGCCGGCAACGCCTCCAACGCCGTCACCGTGCTGGGCGACGTCCGCAACCCGGGTCGTCAGCCTCTGTCGGCCAACAGCGACCGCATTCTCGACGTCATCGCCGCCGCCGGCGGCCCGTCGCGCTCGCTTCACGACATCGACGTGCGTATCCAGCGTGACGGCAAGGTCTATACGGCTCCCATGTCGATCGTCACGACCGAGTTCAACGAGAATGTGCGCCTGCAACGCGGCGATCAGGTCAACCTGGTCTATAAGCCCCGCCGTTTCAGCTCCTTCGGCGCCTTCAACGCCGTGGCGCGCAGCGAACTTCCGCCCGGCCCGCTGACCCTGGCCGAGGCGCTCAGCGGCGTCGGCGGTCTGGATTCCAACATCGCCAACGCCCGTTCGGTGCTGATCTTTCGCTTCGAACGGCCGGAAGTGGCCCAGGCGCTGGGCATCCAGCAGCCCGTCACCTCGCGCGGCGTGCCGGTGGTCTATCGCCTGAACCTGAATGAGGGCGAAGGCTTCTTCATCGCCAGCAACTTCCAGATGCAATCAGACGACCTCATCTATACGCCGCGCGCAGGCGCGGCCGAGATGCGCAAATTCTTCGAAGTGGTCCAGAGCATCACCCGCGTCGTCTATGACGTCTCGGTCACCGGCAATCTGAGCCTAAACTAAAGGCGATGCTGAGCCGCTTCGGACGCCGTCGCGACGCCCCGGGCAGCGAGCAGGCTGTCGCGCTTCGTGACGCCGTGCCGGACGGCGTGGACAGCCTGCTTGGGGAAATCGCCGCCATAGAGGCGGCCGCGTGCGACGTCTATGACCGCCATAATCTGCCCGCCCAGTGGGGTCAGTATCGCCGACAAGGTGAGAACGGCGCCTGGGAGAAACTGGCCGATCAACTCAGCCCTGCCGAAAAATGGGCGATGATCCAGGCTGCGCCGTCCGAAGAAGGCTGGCGCTTTGCCTCGCTGGACGGCATAGGCGCCCTCTCTGCGATCCCAGAGGTGCGACACGCCTCCGCCGTTCTGGCGGCCTGTCGCGGCCTGCGTCAGAGATTAACCGACGCCGAACCCATAACGCCGCAGGATTTGGCCGACGCCATCCGCCTGGGCGCCGCCTGGCGTCGCCTGGACGCCGAGAGCGCCGCCTCTCCCCTGCTGTTCCAACCGCTCGCCAGCAGCCGCTAGGCGGACGCCAGTCCGGTCGCCGCGGCGAGCAGCTCGAGAGAGCGCACGCGGGCGGCCGGATCCCAGATCTGGCTGGTCAGCATCAGCTCGTCCGCCCCGGTCTGGGCGATGAAGGCGTCGAGGGCGGCCTTGGCCGTCGCGGGCGCGCCCACCGCCGAACAGGCCAGGGCGGCGTCGATCATGCCGCGCGCCGCGCCGTCCAATCGTTCGTAATAACCCTCGACCGGCGGCGGCAGCTTGCCGGGACGGCCGGTCCTCAGGTTGACGAAGGCCTGCTGGACCGAGGTGAACAGCAGGCGCGCCGCCTCATCCGTGTCGGCCACAAAGGCGTTGTAGCCCAGCATGACGTAGGGCTTCGCAAGATGCGGCGACGCACGGAAGGTCTGACGATAGATGTCGAGGGCCCGCATCATCTCGCCCGGCGCGAAATGGCTGGCGAAGGCGTAGGGCAGGCCCAGGTGCGCCGCCAGTTGGGCGCCGTAGGTCGAGGAGCCGAGGATCCAGACCGGCACGGCCTGCCCCTCGCCCGGATTGGCGATGATGCGCTGATCCGGCGTCGCAGGCGCGAACCACTGCATCAGCTCCATCACGTCCTGAGGGAAGGCGTCGTGATCGCCCTGAAGCGTGCGGCGCAGCGCCCGCGCCGTCGCCTGGTCCGATCCAGGCGCGCGGCCCAGGCCCAGGTCGATCCGGCCGGGGTGGAGCGCGTTCAGGGTGCCGAACTGCTCGGCGATGACCAGGGGGGCGTGGTTGGGCAGCATGACCCCGCCGGCGCCGACGCGGATGGTCTTCGTCGCCGCCGCCACCGCGCCGATGACGACCGAGGTCGCGGCGCTGGCGATGCCCGGCATGTTGTGGTGCTCGGCCAGCCAGTAGCGGCCGTAGCCCAGCCGCTCGGCATGGCGGGCCAGATCGATGGTGTTGGCGAGCGCCTGGCCCACGTCGGAGCCTTCCGGCACGGGGGCGAGGTCGAGAATGGACAGAGGGATCATCCGACCGATATGGGGCCGCTTTCCAGCGACGCCATACCGGCCGTGACGATCAATCGTCTATGGGCGGGCGCTTACTGACCGGCGGGGCAGTCGCCGATGCGCTCGGCGGTCATGGTAACCTTGGTCTGGGCCATCTGCGGCGTCGGCGCCGGGTCCATCTTGGTCGTGACCTCGGTGACGTAGCGGCTGTTGAAATCGCCGGTCACGCGGATGGTGGAATCCGCCTTCATATTGCCCGGCAGGGTGCAGGACGAGGCGGCGACCATGGCGTCGCCCTGACGCGCGAACGGCTGGGTCGTACAGTCGGCGCCCGGCTGCTGGGCGCTGGCCGGGGCCTCCAGCTTGGCTTCCTTGATGCAGATTTCCTGCGGCGGCACGGCGGCGCCGCCCGACATGCCTTCCATGGTCGTGGACACGCGCCACAGGCCCGGCTTGGGCGCATCGAGCGTCGCCGGCGCGGCGGCCGTCGAGGCGGTCTCAGCCCCGTCAGCGGCCGGGGTTTCGGCCTTGTTGCTGTTTCCGCAGGCCGACAGACCCAGCAGGCAGGCGACGGCGACGCCGCCGATAATCGCTGAACGCATGGAGCGCTCCCCTCTCGTTAAGAACCGAGGGGACAACGCCGTTCCGGCTTAACGGTTCACGCGGATGTGAGATTCAGTCGAGGACGACGCCCGTGGTGCGCATGATCTCGGCGCGCAGCTCGGGCAGGCCGAAGCCCTTTTCCGACGAGGTGACGGCGACGTGCGGATAGGCGGCCGGGCGCTTGGAGATGGCCTTCAGCGTCGCCGCCTGGACCTTCTCCGCCTCGCCCTTCTTCAGCTTATCGGCCTTAGTCAGGACGATCTGATAGGAGACGGCCGACAGGTCGAGGGCGTTCAGCGCCTCGTCATCCACCTTCTTCAGCCCGTGACGGGCGTCGATCAGCAGATAGACGCGCTTCAGCGTCACCCGACCGCGCAGATAGTCGCGGCCCAGATCCTGGAACTTCTTGACCGTGGTCTTGGACGCCTTGGCCCAGCCGTAACCGGGCAGGTCGACCAGACGCATCCGCCCGTCCAGGTCGAAGAAGTTGACCTCGCGCGTGCGGCCCGGCTCGTTCGAGGCCCTGGCTAGCTTGTGCATGCCGACCAGGCCGTTGATCAGGCTGGACTTGCCCACGTTGGAGCGCCCGGCGAAGGCGATCTCGGGCAGATCCGGGGTCGGCAGCTGCTCGATCTTGGCGCAGCCCAGGACGAAGCTGGCCTGGCGCGCGAACAGGACGCGCGCCGCCTCGACCTCGGCGTCCGAATACTCACCGACCTTGGGCTCGTCAGAAGCGTCCAATCGATCAGGCCTTCTTGAAGCGGGCGAGGAAGGTGTCGATCGGGTTTTCGGCCTTGAAGCGGTGCATGATCACATACTGCTGGATGATCGACAGCACGTTGTTCCACGCCCAATAGATCAGCAGGCCGGCCGCGAACGGGGCCATGATGAAGGTGAAGACGATCGGCATCAGGGCGAAGATCTGACGCTGCATCGGATCCTGCGCCGGCGGGTTCATCGCCATCTGCAGCCACATGGTGAAGCCATAGACCAGCGGCAGCACGCCCAGATGCAGCGGGCCGTTCAGAATGCCGCCCAGAAGCGGCAGGGTCGCCGGATCCCACGGAATGGCGCCGAACAGGTTCCACACCGTCGAAGGGTCGCGCGCCGACAGGTCGCGGATCCAGCCGAAGAAGGGCGCGTGACGCATTTCGATGGTCACGAACAGCACCTTGTACAGGGCGTAGAAGACCGGGATCTGCACCACCATCGGCAGACAGCCCGCCAGCGGATTGATCTTCTCCCGCTGATAGAGGGCCATCATTTCCTGCTGCTGCTTCTGCGGTTCGGAGCCGTGCTTCTTCTTGATCTCCTCCATCTTGGGCTGGAGGTTCCGCATCTTCGACAGGCTCTCGTACGACTTGTTGGCCAGCGGAAAGAGGATCAGCTTGACCACCACCGTCAGGGCCAGGATGGCCAGGCCGAAGTTGCCCAGGACGCCGTAGAAGAACTCCACCACGGTAAAGATCGGGCGCGTCAGGAACCAGAACATGCCCCAGTCGATGGCGTAGACGAAGCGCGGCAGGTTCAGCGACTGCTCATAGGCCTTCAGCACCTCGGCGCGCTTGGCGCCGGCGAACAGACGCTGGGTCTCCTCGATCTGGCGGCCCGGCTGGATGGTGTGGGTGGCGCCCAGCATGGCGGCTTCGTGGATGTTCATCCCGTTGGCGTCGCGCACCGAGAAGCGGCCCTCGATGGTCTCGTCCTGGGTGGGGATCAGGGCCGCCAGCCAGTATTTGTCGGTGATGCCCAGCCAGCCGCCGGTCGACTGGTTCTCGATGCGCGGCTTCTTGGCCCAGTCCTTGTACTTGACCTGTTCGGTCGAATAGCCGTCCTCGTCGCCGAAGGTGCCGATGGCGCCTTCGTGCAGGATCATCTGCTTGCCCAGGTCGACCGGAACGCCCTGGCGCTCGACGCGGCCGTAGGGGGCGATGGCGATGGCCTGGGTTCCCAGGTTGGCGACCGTGTCCTTGACCGTGAACATATACTGCTCGTCGATCGAGACGACGCGCGTGAAGCGCAGGCCCGAGCCGTTGTCCCAGGTCAGTTCGACCGGGGTGGTCGGCGTCAGGGTCGAACCCTTGGTCAGGCGCCAGACGGTGTTGGGGCCGGGCACGCCGCCGGCGACGTTCGGGCCGCTCCAGCCGAACTGGGCGAAATAGGCGTGCTCCATGCCCTGCGGGCGGAACAGCTCGACCGGCGGCGAATTCTTGTCCAGCGTTTCCTTGTAGTTCGTCAGGTACAGGTCGTCGATGCGCGCGCCCTGCAGCGACAGCGAACCCTTCAGGGTCGGGGTCTGGATCGGCACCCGCGCGACCGTGCCCAGAGCCTGGGCGCGGTCCTTGATGAAGACGCCCGGCGCGGCGCCCGACGGCGTCAGGCCGGCGTCGGCCGAGGCCTCGCGCGCCTTCTGCTGCTCGGCGGCGACGATCTGCGCCTGACGGCGGCTCTCGGCCTGCGGGCGCATCACCATGAAGTAGTAGACGCCCATGATCAGGGCCGCGCACACGAAGAAGATGATGGTGTTGCGCGAGTTCTCGTTCTGCATCGGGATCAGCGGTCCTGGTCGGCGGGGCGCGGGTCGGGGGCGGCGCGGTTCGATATCTGGGCGGGCGAAACGGCCCGGTCTCCCATATCGGGAGCCGCGCGCGGGGTTGCGAGCCTTGTAAGGGCCGATTTCACATCGTCAAGCAAGCGGTCCCAGTCGCGGTCCGCCGTGCCCATGCGGGCGATGAACACATAGTCGCATCCCGCCCGCCCGTGCAGGGGCGTCAGCAGCCGGGCGGCCTCGCGCAGACGCCGCTTGGCGCGGTTGCGCACGACGGCGCCGCCGATCTTGCGGGTGGCGGTGAATCCCAGGCGCACCGAAGGGTCGCCGTCGCCGCGATCCAGTTGCTGGACCACCACGGCGCCGCGGGCCTGAGAAACGCCTTTGGCGGCCGCCAGAAACTGGGGCCGCCTCAATAGGCGATCGATTTTCATCAGATCGGTCATGCGCCCCGCCCTGAAGGGTAATGGGCGCGTGACGTCAGGCCGTCAGGCGCTTACGGCCTTTGGCGCGGCGACGCGCGACAATCTTTTGACCGTTCTTGGTGGCCATC
Organism: Brevundimonas sp. 357; assembly: GCF_003938605.1. GTDB lineage: Bacteria > Pseudomonadota > Alphaproteobacteria > Caulobacterales > Caulobacteraceae > Brevundimonas. The sequence goes on from NZ_RHWX01000001.1 coordinate 14,691, forward strand.
CGCGAACGGAAGCCGTGACGGCGCTTGCGCACGAGTCGCGACGGCTGATAGGTCCGCTTCACGGTCGGCTCCGGGTTACTGGGGTTGGCGACAGACACAAGCGTCAGCCGCGAGAGAGGCGGGCGTATAAGCGGCGGCAGGACGAGAGTCAACGCCGAAGCGGCTTTTCCACATCGCCGACAGGGGCGCACGGCGTCTGGAAATACGCTAAGGATGTCAGGAAGAAGAGGACGGAGCGCGGCTTGGACCGGGTCAAAAGATTTCTGCCCCTGGCCCTGCTGCTGGCCGCCGTCGCCCTGATCTTCGGCATGGGCTGGAATCGCTACCTGTCGCTGGACACCCTGCGCGAGCATGGAACGGCGCTGGAGGCCCTGACCGCCCAGCACTATCTGCTGATGCTGGGCGCCCTGATGCTGATCTTCGCCCTGCTGACGGCCAGCGTGGTGCCGGGCGTGGTCTTCATCACCGTGACGGCGGGCTATCTGTTCGGGCCGTGGGTCGGCGGCGTCGCCACAGCCTTCGCCGCCACCGTCGGCGCCCTGGCCGTCTATTATGTGGGGCGCACCGCCCTGGGCGATTCCCTGCGCCGCCGCGCCGCCGCCGATACGGGTCTGCTGAACAAGGTCTGCGCCGGAGTGGACAAGAACACCTTCTGGTATGTGCTGGTCGCGCGCCTGGTCGTCACCGTGCCCTTCCACATGATCAATGTGGCGGCGGGCGTGATGGCCGCGCCGCTGCGGCCCTATGTCGTCGCCACCTTCATCGGCCTGTTGCCCGCGCACACCATCTATTGCTGGATCGGCGATAGCCTGCACGACGTTCTGGTCACGGACCCGAATCCTGACATTCGGAGCCTGTTCGCGGAATTCTTCTGGCCTCTGATGGGGGTAGCCTTCCTGTCCATGCTGCTGCCCCTGCTGCTCAAGCTGGCCCAGAAGCTGCGCGCCCGCCCCCGCATGGAGGCGTCATGACGGAACGCGAGGCCCTTCCGACCGACGTGCAGACGCCCCTGTCCCCCGCGACGGCCGCCAGGCCGCCTGCGACGCGCCCCGCCCCGTGGAACGTCCTGCGCCAGCGGCTGCAACCCCGCGCGCCCGACGGCCTGTCCAGCCGCCTGCTGCTGCTGACCGTCGCCTTCACCCTGGCGGTCGCCGCCCTGATCATCGTGCCCAGCGCCGCCTCCTTCCAGGAGCGGTGGCTGATGGACCGGCTGCAGGCGGCTGAGCTGGCCTCGGTCGGGGTCGAGGCCCTGCCCTATTCCGCCGTCGAGGACTCCACCGCCGAACAGTTGCTGAGCATCGGCGGGGTGCAGTCGGTCGTCATCGGCGAACAGGGGGTGCGGCGCCTGCTGCTGCAAGCCCCCAACCTGCCGCGCGCGCCCGAACTGATCGACCTGCGCCAGCGCAACGTCGGGGCGCGGCTGCTGGACCCGTGGAAGACCCTGTTCGGCCACCCCGACCGTTCGCTGCGGGTGCAGGCGGCGCCGCGCTATCGCTCGGGCGATCTGGTCGAGATCCTGGCCCCGGCCCAGCCGCTGAAGAAGGAGCTGGAGGGCTTCCTGGTCAACAGCCTGATGATGTCGCTGCTGATCGCGGCGGTGGCGGGCGGCCTGCTCTACGCCTCCCTGTCGATGCTGGTGCTGCAGCCCCTGCGCCGCGTCACCCGCTCGATCGAGCGTTTCGCCGCCAATCCGGAAAGCCCGGCCGAAACGCCCTCGGACCGTCAGGACGAGATCGGCCGGGTCGAACGCGAACTGGCCCGCATGCAGGAGGAGGTGCGCCAGTCCCTGCGCTCGCGCGCCCGCCTGGCCGCGCTGGGCGAGGCGGTGGCCAAGATCAACCACGACCTGCGCAACATGCTGACCTCGGCCCAGATGGCGTCCGAGCGGCTGTCGACCTCGTCCGATCCTCTGGTGGCGACGGCCCTGCCCCGGCTGGAGCGGGCGCTGGACCGGGCCTCGACCCTGGCGCGCAACGTCCTGGCCTACGGCAAGACCGAGGAGCCGGCGCCCCAACTTCAGAAGATGCTGCTGGCCCGCGCGGTGGCCGCCGCCGCCGAGGACGCGGGGCTGGAGCCGGACGGCGTGCGGCTGGTGCGCGACCTGCCCGCCCGCTTCACCGTCAACGCCGACCCGGACCAGCTTCATCGCATCCTGGTCAATCTGATGCGCAACGCCCGCCAGGCCATCGAGGCCGCGCCGGAAAGCCACGCCGCAGGCAAGGGCAAGGGCTCGATCACGGTCAGCGCCGAGGCCCGCGACGGCATGGCCGCCATCGGCGTGCGCGACGACGGCCCCGGCATCCCGCCGCGTCTGGCCGATCGTCTGTTCGAGCCCTTCGTCAGCGGCGGCGGGGCCGACGGCACGGGCCTGGGCCTGACCATTTCGCGCGAGCTGGCGGCCAACCACGGCGGCGCCCTGACTCTGCTGGACACCGGACCGCAAGGCACGCGTTTCGAGCTTCTGCTGCCGCTGTAGGACGCCGCACGGCAGCCTTACGCCGCGCCAGACGTTGTTTCCTCTGAAAGCCGAAAGCGCCAAGCTTGCGGTCTTTCTCATCCTCCCCTGCAAGGAGAGCCCCATGACCCGCCCACTGTCCTCGCAAACCCGCCCCATCCGTCCTCTGGCGGCGCTGATGCTGACCACGACCCTGGCCGTCTCGCTGACGGTCGGCTCCGCCTACGCCCAGAGCCAGACCCGTCCGCAACCGGCGCCGAAAGATCCCGTGGCCGAAATGCTGCTGTCCAAGGGCGAGCGCTATCATCGCGCGCCGGATTCGGCTCAAGACCCCGACGAGTTGCGCCAGACCCAGGCCCTGAACGCCGAGATCGTGGCCCAGAACGACCTGGCCGAAAATGAAGACCGCGCCAATCAGTCCGCCCAGGCCGAAGCCCAGCGCCGCTGGCAGGCCGAGGTGGATCAGATCGAGGCCCAGGCGCGCGCCGATCGCGAACGTCACGAGGCGGACCTGCGCGCCGCCGACGAGGCCCAGGCCCGCTATGAGCGCGACATGGCCGACTGGCGCGCCACCGCCGCCGCCTGCGAGCGCGGCGACACGGCGCGCTGCAACGCAGGCCGCAAGACGCCGAACTGAGGCTTCAGACAAGCAAAGGACGCCGCCGACCTGCGTCGGGGCGCCCTTTGTTCATGTCGCTCGGCGACCGGATCAGGCCTCTGCGGATTCCGTGCGGCGTTTCATCATGTTGTCGAAGCTGTCCCAGACGCCGTCGGCGCCGTGCCAGGCGCCTTGCGTCGCGGCCTTGGAGTATTCGGTGGCGCGCGCCTCAAAGAAGTTGGCGTGTTCGACGCCCGACAGCAGGGCCTGCAGCCACGGCAGCGGGTTTTCCGTCACGCCATAGACTTCCGGCAGGTGCAGCTGGCGCAGGCGCCAGTCGGCGATGAAGCGGATGTAGGCCTTGATGTCGTTCGGCGTCATGCCGTTCACCGGGCCCATTTCGAAGGCCAGGTCGATGAACTTGTCCTCCATTTCGATCACCGTCTTGCAGCAGTCGACGATGTCGTCGGCCACGGCCTTGGTGACGGCGCCCGTCTCCTTGTTGAAGGCGTGGTACAGCTTGATGATGCCTTCGCAGTGCAGGCTCTCGTCGCGCACCGACCACGACACGATCTGACCCATGCCCTTCATCTTGGACTGGCGCGGGAAGTTCATCAGCATGGCGAAGCTGGCGAACAGCTGCAGCCCCTCCGAGAAGCCCCCGAACATGGCCAGGGTCCGGCAGATGTCGGCGTCGGTGTCGACCCCGAACTGGCCCATGTAGTCATGCTTGTCCTTCATGGCCTCGTATTCCATGAAGGCGCCGAACTCGCTCTCGGGCATGCCGATGGTTTCGAGCAGCAGGGCGTAGGCCGCGATATGGATGGTCTCCATATTGGCGAAGGCGGCCAGCATCATCTTCACCTCGGTCGGTTTGAACACCCGGCCGTAGCGCTCCATGTAGTTGTCCTGCACCTCGATGTCCGCCTGGGTGAAGAAGCGGAAGATCTGGGTCAGCAGGTTGCGCTCGCCGTCGTTTAGATTGGCGGCCCAGTCCTTGACGTCCTCGCCCATCGGGACTTCCTCGGGCATCCAGTGGACCTGCTGCTGCTTCTTCCACATGTCGAAGGCCCACGGATAGCGGAAGGGCTTGTAGGCGGCCGAGGGGGTCAGCAGGCCGGGCGTGCCGGGACGAATGATCGTGGCGGGAGCGTTCATCGAAGAAGACCTGGGGCGAATCCGGAGAAGGTGCGTTCACCATGCGTCCACCGACGCGCGGGGACAAGGGAAGATGCGCATATCTAGCGATCACTTTTCACCCGACCGCTAGATATGGTGTTTCCATGACAGGAAACTGGGGAGGAAGATGGGGATGGTTTTCACGCTTTACGGCGCAGCCGGTTCGGGCTCGACCCCGGTCGAGGCGACGCTGCGGCTGATTGGACTGGACTATCAGGTCATCGAGGCCGCGACCTGGGAGGGCGAGGCCGAGCGGGACAAGGTGGCGCAGGTCAATCCGATGCGCCAGGTGCCAGCCCTGGTCACGCCGGGCGGCGAGATCATCACCGAAAGCGCCGCCATCCTGATCTGGCTGGCCGATTCCCACCCGCAGGCGCAACTCTCGCCCGCCCTGGACGATCCACGCCGGGCGCAGTTCCTGCGCTGGATGAGCTTCATCCCCGCCGCCGTCTATTCGATGTTCTGGGTGCGCGACGAACCGTCCCGTCTCGGCGGCGACAATCCTCAGGCCCAGGTCGAGATCCAGCGACGCACCGTCGAGCGCATCGCCGACTGCTGGCGGATGATGGACGCCCAGATCACGCCCGGGCGCTTCCTGCTGGGCGAGGAGATGACGGTGCTGGACCTCTACGTCGCCGTCGCCAGTCGCTGGACGCCGCAGCGTCGCCGCTTCTACGCCGAGGCGCCGGGCATGGGCGAGGTCGTGCGCCGCATCGACGCCCTGCCCGCGCTTCAGCCGTTCTGGGCCGAGCGGTTTCCCTTCGACGACGGCTGGGAGGGCTAGGCCGCCAGACGCGCGTGCGCCGCGCGGAACGCCTGGTCCACGGCGGCGTAGAGCCGTTCATGGGTGATCGGCTTGGCCAGATGGCCGTCCATGCCCGCGCCGAGACAGCGCACGGCGTCCTCAGGCATGGCGTCGGCCGTCACCGCCAGCACCGCCGCCAGCGATGAAGCCGAACCGCCGCTGCGAATCATCTGCGTCGCCTCCAGCCCGTTCAGGCGCGGCATCCTCACGTCCATCAGGATCAGGTCGAACGCCTCGGCCGATGCCTGTTCGACGGCCTGTAGCCCATCCGCCGCATCGACCACCCGGCACCCGGCCGCCTCCATCATGATCCGCAACATCAGGCGGTTGGTCGGATGGTCGTCCACCACGAGAACGCGCGTGACCTGCCCGTCGGAGGACGCAGGCGCCGCCGCCTCCGCCGCACCGTCGCTCTCGCCCGCGCCCGCGCCCGCGCCCGCGTCCAGTCGCACGGCCAGAATGAATACCGAGCCCTGCTCCGACGTTTCGCCTAGAACCACGTCTCCACCCATGGCGCGGGCGTGGCGACGCGCGGCGGGCAGGCCCAGCCCCGCCCCCCCGTGCCGCCGGTTCAGGGAATCGTCGCCCAGTTGGAATAGGTCGAACAGCGCCGGCTCCAGGTCCGGTGCGATTCCCGGCCCCGTGTCCCGCACCGTCAGGGTCAGGCCTTCGGCGTCCAGTCGGGCCTCCAGCTCGATCCGGCCTCTCTCGGTGAACTTGACCGCATTGGACAGAAGATGCCTCAGGGCCGAGGCCAGCCGACGCGGATCGCCCATGCGCAAGGCCATGTCCGGCGCGTCTAGCTTCAGCTCGAACGCCACCCCCTTGGCGCGGGCGGCGACCGCCGCCGGGGCGCAAAGGTCGCGGATCAGGCCTGTCGCATCGAAGGGTTCGGCCCGCACCGCATCATCCCCGGCCGAGGCGTCCAGAACATCCTCGACCAGTCGCCGCATCTCCTCCCCCGCCTGACGAACCGCCTCGACGTAGGTCTGCGCCTCCTCCGTCAGGTCGTCGCGCTGAGACAACAGGTCGGCGTAGCCGCAGACGCCGTTCAGCGGGGTGCGCATCTCATGGCTCATAACCGCCAGGAACCGCGCCTTGGCGGCGGCGGCGGCCTCAGCCCGACGCCGTTGCTTCAAGGCCAGGGCGGTGCGCCGCGCCAGCCGCGCGACGCCGGCCCGACGCTCCGCCATCAGGGCGCTGAGCGGCAGGGAGGTCAGGACCAGCACCATCAGGAAGACATGGTACAGCGGCATCTGCCGCAGCCGCAGGGGCAGCTGGGCCAGGGCCGCGACCTCCGCCACCGGCGCGGCGGCGACGGGACCGTATCCCTCCAGCGTCAGAATGCAGCTGATCCCGACGGACACCAGGATCGTCGCGGCCATCCACGGCGGCGACAGACGATAGGCCGCCAGCATCAGCGGCGGAAAGATGAGAAACAGCAGCGAACTCGGCTGGCTGAAAACCCAGAAGACCATCGCCGCCGTCAGCCCGGTCATGCCCAGCGCGAGCCAGGGGGCGGTCGCCTCGTCGCGGAACCTTCGGGCCCGCGCCAGGAACAACAGATTGGGCGTGACGATCAGCAAGCCCAGCGCCTCCATCATGAACAGGTGCGTCCAGATGAAAGCCGTCAGTTCCGGCGCATAGTCGCGCAGCCACGCCGCCAGGAGGCAGGAGAGGGTAGTGGTCAGGAACACCGCCGGCGCGACGGCGCCCAGGGCGAAACACAGGAAGCGGCGCGGGCGCCGCAGATCCAGCGCCGCGCCGCACAGTCGACGCGCCAGCACGCCCGCGATCAAGACCTGACCCAGATTCAGCAGGGGGTTCAGCCACACGAAGGGCTGGGAATCCCCTCTCAACACCGCGCTGACCAGGTTCAATCCGAGGCAGACCAGCAGGGTCGCCGTCGCCTTGCGTCGAGGAAGCAGCAGATAGGCCGCCAGAAGCACGCCGTTGGCGGGCCAGACGATCACGGCGCTGTAGGTCGCCGCGCTCCATTGGCCGATCAGCAGGCACAGGACGAACAGGACGACATAGGCCGCCGCCGGAGGGCCGGCCTCGCGGCCGGCCGCATGACGAAACATCCGCCAGCGTGCCTGCATTGCTGTCTTCACCCTCCCCGGTTGGTCGCCAGCTTCTCCCGGAAGAAGTTAAGGAAATCTCCCCCGAAGCGCGTCAGAGCAGCCCCATCGCCCTCGCCTCGCGCTCCAGCCCCTCACGGAACTCGGGCGCGGCCAGATCGATCAGGGCGCGAGCGCGGGCGTCGTCGGTCAGCCCCTTCAGATTGGCCGCTCCATGCTCGGTGACGACATAGTGAATGTCGTTGCGCGGGGTCGTCACCGGACCGTCCAGCCGCGCCACGATGCGCGAGGCCGCCCCCTTCGCCGCGGTCGAGTGGCAGGCGATGATCGACTTGCCGCCCTCGGACGCCGCCGCGCCGCGCACGAAATCCAGTTGGCCGCCCGACGCCGTATATTGCCGCCCGTTCAGATGTTCCGAGCAGCAGGCGCCGAACAGGTCGATCTGCAAGGTGGCGTTGACCGAGATCATCCTGGCGTTGCGGGCGATGACGGCGGGGTCGTTCACATAGTCGACGGGGCGGGCTTCAAAGGCCGGGTTCTCGTGCAGGAACTCATAGGTCGAGCGGTTCCCCATCGAAAAGGTGAAGACCGTCTTGCCCGGATGCAGGGTCTTGCGCGCATTGGTGACGACGCCCGCCTGCATCAGTTCGACCAGACCGGGCGTCAGCATCTCGGTGTGGATGCCTAGGTCGCGATGGTCATGAAGGGCCGCGCACACCGCGTCCGGCAAGGCGCCGATGCCCATCTGCAGGGTCGCGCCGTCCTCGACCATCTCGGCGATCAGGGCGCCGATGGCCAGATCCTGCGGCTGCTGCGGCGCCTTGCCCGCCTCCAGCAGGGGCGCCGCATGCTCGACCAGGGCCGCGACCTGAGAAACATGGACGCGGCAGTCGCCGAACACGCGCGGCATGTGCGGATTGACCTCGAGGATCACCCGCTGCGCCGTCTTCGACACGGCCAGGGCGTAGTCGGTGTTGGTCCCCAGGCTGAAATAGCCCTCGGCGTCCATCGGCGAGACGGTCGCCAGCAAGGTGTCGACACCGATCTCGCGCGTCAGCACGCGCGGCGTCTGCTGAAAGCCGGTCGGCACGAACCAGACGGCGCGGCGGCCCTCTTCGATCCCGCGCGCCTCCAGCTTCCGCTCGATGGCGCCGTGGAACAGGCTGTACGGACGGATGCGGTCGGTCAGTTCGTAGCGCATCACCGTCTCGCCCGCGATGGCGGTGGACAGCAGATAGTAGAGGTCGACGTCCCCCACCTGCCGCGCCTCGGCCCGGTCGGCCAGGGCCTTCAGCAGGGCGGGCGGCTGGCCGACGCCCAGGGCCATGGCGACCTTGGCGCCTGACGGGATCAGGGCCGCCGCCGCTGCGGGCGTCGTCAGGCGTTCGGCGTAGAGGGCGGCGAAATCGGTCACGGGGAAACTCCTGAAGCGTCGTCCTGAAGGGGCGTCCGTCGCTGCGCGGCGACGGCTTCTGGGACCACTATCCGACAGCCGCGCCCGGTCGCGGCGCTAGACCTTGGTCTAACCTAGGGCGCGTCCTGCAAGGGCGCGTCGTGCAGGCGCTGGCGGCGTTCGGCGGCGTAGGCGACCAGCCACAGGGCCATCGACCAGGCGGCGCCCACGCTCCAGCCCGCGAACACGTCAGACGCCCAGTGCGCGCCCAGGTAGATTCGCGTCAGCCCGATCAGAAGGGCGATCACCACCGCGCAGCCCAGGACGTAGGCCTTCAGCCGCTTGCGCGGAAAGGCGCGCGTCAGCATGACGCCCAGCGTCAGGTAGAAGACGGTCGACAGCAGGGCGTGGCCCGAGGGGAAGCTGGCGTTCAGCGTGTCCACCGCCTGATAGATCTCGGGCGGCCGTTCGCGCTCGAACAGGGCCTTCAGGCCTTCGCTCAGGGCCACCCCGCCCGCCAGGCCGACGACCAGCATCAGCGCCGACAGCCGCTTGCCCATGATGAGCAGAAAGCCGATGGCGATGACGGCGAACAGGGTCAGCACCGATATGCCGCCGAGCGAGGTCAGATCCGCCGCCGCCTCGTGCAGCCACCACGGCCCCCAGGGCCGCCCCGGATCATCGGCGAAGGGCCGCACCGCCGCCAGAACCGCATGGTCGAAGGCCTGTCCGTCAGCCTCGCGCATGTCGTCGGCCACCTCGATGAAGGTCAGCACCCCCAGGGCGACCACCAGCATGGCCGCCACGGCGGCGATCTCCGTGCGGGCGACGCGCAGGGCGCGGGTCAGGAAGGCGGTGGGATGCGGGGCCATGGGGCGCTAACGGCCAAGCTAGTGTCTCGTTCCCGCCGATTTTCCGAGCCCGCCGGGGCGTCATCGCCGCCATTTCTACATCACAGCGGGATCGCAACGCCCGCCCCGTACCGACCCGCCGCCATGCAAGCGAAAAATCACACTTCGGAGACGATAAATTGGTTGGCGCCCCCGCCGCCTTAACACTAGATTTAGATAGTCGAGGTGTTATCCACACAACATCTGGCGTTATCCACATAGGCACTGGGGACTGACGATGGCAGGCGGCGAAGCGTTGCAGACGACGGAATTCTCTACGGTTTCCTCGGCTCCGTCCGAGACCAAGCCGGAGCTGACGGTGGTCGGCGGTCTGAAACTGGACCGCACGCGCGACGCCCTGCTGACCGAGTTCGGCAAGAAGACGCTGGAAGACCGTTACCTGCTGGCGGGCGAAAGCTATCAGGACATGTTCGCCCGCGTCGCCACGGCCTACGCCGACGACGCCGACCACGCCCAGCGCGTCTATGACTATATGTCGAAGCTGTGGTTCATGCCGGCGACGCCGGTGCTGTCGAACGGCGGCGCGGATCGCGGCCTGCCGATCTCCTGCTTCCTGAACTCGGTCAACGACAGCCTGGACGGCATCCAGAACGTCTGGAACGAGAACGTCTCCCTGGCCTCGAACGGCGGCGGCATCGGCACCTATTGGGGCGGCGTCCGCTCCATCGGCGAGAAGGTCAAGGGCGCGGGCCAGACCTCGGGCATCATCCCCTTCATCCGCGTGATGGATTCGCTGACCCTGGCGATTTCGCAGGGCTCGCTGCGTCGCGGCTCGGCCGCCGTCTACCTGGACATCCACCACCCGGAAATCGAGGAGTTCCTCGAAATCCGCAAGCCGTCGGGCGACTTCAACCGCCGCTCGCTGAACCTGCACCACGGCATCAACATCACCGACGCCTTCATGGAGGCGGTCCGCGACGGCAAGCCGTTCGACCTGATCTCGCCCAAGAACGGCGAGGTCCGCAAAACCGTCGACGCCCGCAACCTGTGGACCAAGATCCTGGAAATCCGGATGCAGACGGGCGAGCCCTATCTGATCTTCTCGGACACGGTGAACCGGCAGATGCCGCAGCACCAGAAGGATCTGGGCCTGTCGGTCAAGCAGTCCAACCTGTGCTCTGAAATCATGCTGCACACGGGCCTGGACCATAAGGGCGTCGAGCGCACCGCCGTCTGCTGCCTGTCGTCGGTCAACGCCGAGACCTTCCTGGAGTGGCGCGAAGAGCCCCGCTTCATCGAGGACATCATGCGCTTCCTCGACAATGTGCTCGAGGACTTCATCACCCGCGCCCCGTCGTCGATGGCCGCCGCCGTCTATTCGGCCCAGCGCGAGCGTTCGGTGGGCCTGGGCCTGATGGGCTTCCACTCCTTCCTGCAGTCGCAGGGCGTGGCCTTTGAATCGGCCATGGCCAAGAGCTGGAACATGCGCCTGTTCAAGCACCTGCGCCGCGAGGCCGACAAGGCCAGCCGCACCCTGGCCGAGGAAAAGGGCCCCTGCCCCGACGCCGCCGATCGCGGCGTGATGGAGCGGTTCAGCCACAAGCTGGCCATCGCCCCGACCGCCTCGATCTCGATCATCTGCGGCGGCGCGTCGGCGGGCATCGAGCCGATCCCGGCCAACATCTACACCCACAAGACCCTGTCGGGCTCCTTCGCGGTCAAGAACCCCTATCTGCAGGATCTGCTGGGCGAAAAAGGCATCGACACCGAGGCCGTCTGGTCTTCGATCCTCGAGAACGAAGGCTCGGTCCAGCACCTGGACGCCCTCAGCGACGACGAGAAGGCCATCTACAAGACCGCCTTCGAGCTGGATCAGCGCTGGGTCATCGAACTGGCCGCCGACCGCACCGGCGACATCTGCCAGGCGCAGTCGCTGAACCTGTTCATCCCCGGCGACGTCAACAAGTGGGATCTGCACATGCTGCACTGGTCGGCGTGGGAGCGGGGCCTGAAATCCCTCTACTACCTGCGCTCCAAGTCGGTGCAGCGCGCCGCCTTCGCCGGCGCCGAGGACAAGAAGGAAGAAGAGATCGATCCGAACCAGCCGGACCTCTTCTCCATCGCCCGCACCGACTACGACGAGTGCCTGGCCTGCCAGTAAGGCAAGCCCTCACACTCAACGCCATCGCCTTTGAGCCGCCCGGGGAACCCTCTCCGGGCGGTTTCGTTCGTCATAAAGGAATATGGCGTAAAAGAGTCCGTTGCGGTTCCCCGGCGTTCGTGCACAGTGGGGGCGTTAACGGATCGGGAGGCACCGTTGATGCGTCGGATGGCATGGGCAGGATGGATCATCGCGGCGGTCGCGCCGACGGCCGCCTTCGCCATGCCGCAGACCGTGGCGGAAGGCCCCATCGCCGCGCGGGGCGGCGACGCCGTCCGGTTCGAGGACGCCGCCGCCCGGCTGGACAGCCGCCTGCCCTTCACAGCGGAACCTGACGCCGCCTTCGGCGCCCCGGTGCAGTTCAACGATGTCGCCCGATTGAGCGCCGATCAGGGCGAACTGCGCCAGGAGGCCTGGTTCGCCGGCGACGGCTTCACCGACCGGCTGCGGATCACCACGACAGGCGAACTGCGCCGCGCCGACGGCTCGCCCGCGCCGCCCCGCGCCCTCGACCCCGTCGCCTTCTCGGGCGAGAGCTATGACGTCACCTATACGCGCGGCTGGACCGCCGCCAAGGGCCGCACGGCCTCGGGCCTGGAGGTGTCGCTGACGCCCCACGCCGGCTTCGGCGTCGGCAGCGACGGCCCCTCGGCCGAGGCGGGCGCCACCCTGCGCATCGGCGAGAATCTGGACCGCCTGGCCCCCAACGGCGACGAAGCCTTCGGCGAACGGCCGCGCTGGTATCTGTACGCGGCAGGCTCCAAGCGGGCGGTCGGCTACAACTTCGCCCGCACGCGCGACGGCGACTTCGCCCGCTCGGGCGTCAGCCAAGACGCCGGAACCTATCTGGGCGACGCCTCCATCGGCGTGGCCTATCGCCGGGGCGCGGTGCAGAGCTCCTTCGGCGTCGTCTATCGCGAGATCGAGGCCAAGGGCCTGCGCGGCTATCAGGGCATCAGGACCGATGTGTCGGAAGGTCTGGTGGCCTTCCAACTGACGATCCGCCCGCCGCGCTAGGCGACCTCGCCCCCTTACTGCGTCCGCGCCACGCCCTCGCGGCGGCTGTCGGCCGCCCCGTCCCAGCGCCCGTTCCGCCACAGCCCGCCATGCAGGCCCGAGGTCTCGGTCGTATTGGGCCGCAGCTCGACGCCGCGCGCCGCCATGCCGTCGCGCACCGCCTCGGGGAAGCCTTCGGTGTCGGCGCCGAAGTCGTCGCCCTTGGCCACTAGGTTCGGCAGGTCGAAGGCCTGTTGCAGCGGCAGGCCCCAGGCCAGGGCGCCGATCAGGGCCTTGGCGTTATAGGCCAGGATGGACGAGCCGCCGGGCGAGCCCAGCAGGCCGACCAGACGTCCTTCGCGATCCAGGATCAGGGCCGGCGACATGGACGAGCGCGGACGCTTGCCCGCCGCCACGGCGTTGGCCGCCGGCGTGCCGTCGGTCGCCGTCGGGACCAGGGAGAAGTCGGTCAGCTGATTGTTCAGGAAGAAGCCGCCCGCCATCCGGCCCGAACCGAACAGGCTCTCGACCGTAGTGGTCATGCTGACGGCGTCCCCCTTCGCATCCACCACGACCAGGTGCGAGGTGCCCGCCGGTTCGCGCGTGGCGTCCGCGCCGACATTCGGCGCCCCTGCCGGCACGCCATAGGGCGCCGCCCCGCGCAAGGCCGGCGCCAGGGCCGCGCGCTCGGCCACATAGGCCGGGTCCAGCAGGCCCGCGACCGGCACGGAGACGAAGGCCGGATCGCCGAAATAGCGATCGCGGTCGGCGTACATCAGCCGCTGCAGCTGGCCGAAGGCGGCCCAGGCCTCGGGGCTGTCCGGACCCTTGTCGATGTCCGGCGTCTGCTCGGCCATGGCCAGCAGTTCCAGGATGGAGGCGCCGCTGGACGGCGGCGGCGGCACGCAGATGGTGTAGATCTTGTAGGGACCGCACACGGCCTCGCGCACCACGGGGCGATAGCCGGCGATGTCGGCGGTGGTCAGGGCGCCGGGACGCGGGCCTTCGTTCACGGCCGCGACGATGGCCTCGGCCAGCGGGCCCTGCTGCAGGGCGGCGGCGCCCTCGCGGGCGATGCGGCGCACCGTTTCGGCGTAGGCCGGATTGCGCAGGGTCTCGCCCGCCTGATAGCGCGCGCCGTCCGGCTTGGTGAAATACTTGGTCGCCCAGCGCGTCTTCGCCTGGGGCGCTGAACCGTTGATCATGCCCGCCAGACGCGGGCTGACGATGAAGCCGTCCTGCGCCAGCGTTTCGGCGTCGCCGAACAGCTCGGACCAGGCCAGGGCGCCGTGCTGCTTCTGGGCCAGGGCCAGCATGGGCACCACGCCCGGCGCCCCGGTCGAGCGCCCGCTCAACACCGCATCCCCGAACGCCAGAGGCTTGCCGTTCTCATAGAAGAGCTCGGGCGTGGCGGCGGCCGGCGCGGTCTCGCGCCCGTCATAGACGGTGACGGCGCCGCTTTCGGCGTCATAGAACATCATGAAGGCGCCGCCGCCCAGACCCGAGGACTGCGGCTCGGTCAGGCCCAGCACCGCCTGGATGGCCACCGCCGCGTCCACGGCCGAACCGCCGCGCGCCAGCACCTTCATCCCCGCCTCGACCGCCAGAGGATTGGCCGCCGACACGAACGGTCCTCTGGCGACGGACGCTTGCGCCCCGATCGGCGCCTCAGCCGGAACCGGCGCCGCCTCGGCCCGAACCCCTTCCGTCGTCGTCGCGCAGCCCGTCAGCAACAGGGCCGCCAGCGCCGTCCCGGCTGTGAGAGAGGAAATCCTGCGTGCAGGACGCAGATGGGAGAAGGAAAAGGCGCGCACTCAAGCACTCCGGGGCATTACAGGGAGGCTTTATGCCTAGGCCCGCAGGCCCCCGAGGCCAACCCCGCATTTTCTCAAGATTTTCTGAGAAAACCTGCTTGCCAGCCCCGAAGCGACCCGCTAGATACCCGGCCCTGCCCGCAAGGCAGTGCGCACCCGTAGCTCAGCTGGATAGAGCACCAGACTACGAATCTGGGGGTCAGGAGTTCGAATCTCTTCGGGTGCGCCATTCTCTCCATGTCGTTATATTTCAATGACTTGAGACCGCTCTCGCGGCCGTTTTCCATCGCTTTTTACAACGCCTAGGTCATCTGGATGCGGCCTGCTGGACGCGAGATTAGCGCTAGCGATAATTCCACGATCAACCCAGGCTGACGCGAACATGCCTCCCTTCGTCGTGAGGGCGATTATCGTGGGGCCTCTGGGATCGACGGCCTGCCCTCATCTGCGGCAGAATGGACAAGCAGTGATGGGCGAACCGTCTCCGTTCACGAGCCAAGGCGCCCAGTCGCTCCTTCAGTGAATCTCGCCCGCCCCTTTCGTCCAGCCTGCAAGGACCGGCTCTGGTTGCTCGCGGAGGAAATTCTTAGGGGCAAACCTTTTTAAGTTCGCCTTCGTTCAGCGTAGCTAAAGCTTAGCTACGCGCGATGATTTCCGCGTCCGGATAGTCTCGAGCTTTTTTGTAGAGGATCACGTATCCCAGCAGCTTGGTGGCTTGCCATCCGGCAGGCAGCTGCTTGACAATAACCTCAATAGATTGCCGCGCGGTCCGGACGCCCGGTTCCAAGCGAACGATCGTATCGGCAAGATCAGCATGCGGCGGCCCATTGGACGTGCGCCGTTGAGCTCTCAAACTCCATGGAACTCTAGCGCGGATTGCTGCCAAAGCAACGGAAACAGGCCCTTCAAACGCAACCTCGAATTCCAACGGAAGATCGATATCGGCCGGGTATAGAGCATCGAAATTTGTAGGCTTGTTTTTGGTCGTGTCTCGCTCTCGCCCCGGATCGTTTGAGCCAAACCCGCTACCGTTCCAGGCCCGAGCCCGAACGCCCCCCATAGCTCTTATGAGGTCCGTTTCTATATCCATTGCCATGAAGACGTAGATTCTCAGCGCTTTGAACGTGACCTTAGATGGGTCAAGGTTTCGCCGATGAAGAATTTTACGGCTATGCCGAAGTAGTCGATGAGCCGACCCAGCGTCAGGCCGAAGCCTCGATATGGCGCTATTCGCGCGCCCCGTTTCGGAAAACCTCGCGGGGAAACTCGTGGCCGTTCCCAAGAACCGGAACAGCGGTGTTTCTCAATGCCAACCCAACTTCTTTCGTCAAGCGACCTTAGATTATGGATGGCTTAGCAAGCAAACACTCGTCGCCGGTACCGGTTCCAGCTTGACGAGATGCCGTCACTCTGCCGGACTTTCGTGCAGAAAGCCTTGCGAGGACGGGGTGTCAGCCGCTAACCAGCCATACGCTGCCTTACGCTGAATGCCGGGTTTGCTGGCGGCAATGAATGACCGCTCCTGGCGCAAGGCGGAAGGGTCAGAGAGCCCGACGACTTAGACTGGCGCGTGCAACTGCTCGATCCTCTCTAGTTCCCCGCGCCCCTCGATTGCGGCCTTGGACAGATCATGCGTGGTCTGGAGATTGATCCAGTACTGGGGCGACGTGCCAAACACCTTGGCCAGGCGCAGAGCCGTGTCGGCCGTGACCGACTGCTTCTCACGCACCAGACGCTCGATACGGGCACGATCCTTCAGTCCCATGGCCTTGGCGAGAGCGCCGGCGCTGAGACCGTAGGCGGGCAGGTAGTCTTCCCGCAGGTGTTCGCCAGGATGCGGCGCCGGCGCCGCGAAGTTGGCGAAGTCATGCATCCCCATCGGCGAACTTCTCTCTTCCTGGTCCGATCCGGACCGCTCCACCAAGCCTCCGCTCAGTGGTAATCTACAAACTCAACATCCTCCGGCCCCTGATCGGTCCATCGGAAGCAGATGCGGAATTGGTCGTTCACACTGATCGACCACTGCCCCGCCCGGTCCTCGTGCAGGCGGTGCAGGCGGTTCCCCGGCGGATGTTTGAGATCATCGAGCCGCGTCGCCGCATCCAGCTGAAAGAGGCTGCGCCGCACCCGCTTGAAGAGGTCGGCCGGAAAACCTTTGGGGCAGTTGCCCTCAAAGACCTCCCTAGCCTGTTTGCTCTTCCAGCTGAGGATCACGGCTAAAGCCTTCCATACGCAGTTTGTAGCGAGACGTGCTACATAAATCAAGCTATTTGTAGCGCGATTCGCTACATGTTGAACGGCTGGGCCTGGGCGGATTTTATAGTCAGGCTTTCAGTCGGACGCCGGGGCCGCCGGAAGAATCGGGCGGAAGGAAGACCACACCGGCAGATTCCAGAGCCTCCTGCATACGCTTCATATTGGTCGTGAGGATCGCACCCTTCCCGCTCTCAAAACGGAGAATGGTGGAATCGGCCACGCCTGACATTTGCGACAGCTCGCGGACGCTGATTTTTAATGCGGCGCGGGCCATTCGTATCTGACTCGGCTCCAGCATAACCGAAATTCCTCCTCACGTGATGAAATTTCGTTGACATCGTCGCGGAAATTCGGTGGAGTGTAGGTGAAATTCTATCAAACTCCACCGTTCAGCATGATCTGAGCGACCGGGCGGCTGCGCGGGAGGCCACGCATGCCTGACCACCAGGATACCCAAAGACGTGCGATTCCTCCTCGCGGGAAAGAGACACTGAGCTCAGCGAGTGCGGTGTCATGAGAAACCGACCGCGCGATCCTGACCTCCACCTTGCGCGGGCGTTCGCCCATAACGCCCGCGCCTTCCATGCGATGGCCTGGACCGATGATGACCGCATCGGCGCCCGGTCGGCCTACCACTCCGCCATCGCCATCGAACTCGGCCTTAAAGCCTAACTGCTCCATCGTGGGCTCTCCGACGACTGGAACCTCACCTACCTCCGTCACGATCTGACCAAGGCGCTTCGGTGCGTCCGGATGCTGGGGTTTCAAAACATCCCAGACGGCATCGCCGACATACTCGGACCGTTCTACGCCTCTGGCGCCCTGCGCTCCGGTATGTGCAATCCAGAACTGCCGCTACCGCCCGACGCGATCGACGAAGCCATCTGCGACCTCCTCAGCGCAGTGGAGGCCGCCATCGGGGTGGAATGTGAGGCGACCCCATGAGGCGCTGGCCCTCGCCGCTCCGACGGCACCCTCGTCGATCCGCCGAAGATCGCCAGCGCCGGATTCTCGTCCGGGCGATCCGCCGACTGCCACGCGACTATCGCGACGTCTTCGTTCTCCATCGCTTCGCCGGAATGTCGCTGGAGCAGATCGCCGAACATCCGGGTATCGACCAGCAGGCGGTTGAAACGCGCCTGACGGAGGCGCTCGTAAGGCTCAGCCGCGCCGTCGATGAGGCGGGCGGTTGGGAGCCTTCTGAAGGGCAATGAGGGTCTAGGGCAGGATAGGCTTTGCGCCGGCATTATCTGACAAGCGGAGCCGTATTGACCCTCATTAGTGGTTGAAGAACAGCGCCGTCCGCCCGCTTCAACGCCGCTTCGCGCCCTGCGGGCTGCGGCAGGCGCCGCAGGCGTTGACCCGGTCGGCCGCCGCCGCTGGGGGCCCGGCATGGATCGAGGGATCGATCCGTTTTGCGAGAAAGCGGCGGCCGGAGATTTGCGAGGGAGAGGTTACGAATATGCGCGCGCTTATAGAGCGGACAGCCTGGCGGGCATGCACGTCCAGCCGTCATCAGAGCCGCAGGTGCGTCGGCGCCCGACTCCGCCAGTGCGGCGAGTTGGCGTACAGTCGGTCGTCCGCGTCACCGACACCTGGCCCGATGATCTCCCGATCAGTCCGGCCGAGCTTCTGGCGGTGGAGGCGTGGCTTGGCGAGGTGCTCGACGAGATTCTGGGGCCGCGCCTCTGAGAGGAGCAGGGCATGAGCTGGAAACCTATTGCCACAACAGCAGGCGTCCAGACCCGCGCCGCCCTCTATCTTCGGGTCTCGACCGGGCGGCAGGCCCTCAACGATCTGTCGATCCCCGACCAGCGCCGCCAGCTTGAATCATACTGCGAGACCAAGGGATGGAAGCGACGGCGGAATATGTCGAGCCGGGCAACACCGCCACGGGCGACCGGCGCCCGTCCTTCCAGTCGATGATCGAGGCGGCGCTGACCAAGCCGCCCCCCTTCGACGTGATCCTGGTGCACAGCTTCTCGCGGTTCTTCCGCGATCAGTTCCAGTTCGAGCTCTACGTTCGGAAGCTGGCGAAGAACGGGGTGCGGCTGGTCTCGATCACCCAGGAGCTGGGCGATGATCCCATGAGCGTGATGATGCGCCAGATCATGACGCTCTTCGACGAGTATCAGTCCCGCGAGAACGCCAAGCATACCCTCAGAGCCATGAAGGAGAACGCCCGCCAGGGCTTCTGGAACGGCGCACGGCCGCCCATCGGCTACCACATCGTCGCGGCGGAGCAGCGTGGGGCCAAGATCAAGAAGACGCTGGAGATCGATCCGCTTCAGGCTGAGACGGTGCGGACTATCTATCGCTGGGCGCTGACGGGCGACGGCTCGTAGGGGCCGATGGGATTGAAGACAATCGCCACCAAACTGAACGAACAGAACATCAGAACCCGCGATGGCGGACGCTGGGGCGTCGGCACCGTGCATCAGATTCTGACGCGCTCCACCTACATGGGTGAGCACAGGTTCAATACGCGCGATCACCAGACGAGGACGCCGAAGCCGGAATCCGAGCACGCCGTGATGGCGGTGCCGCCCATTGTCTCGAAAGCGGACCATGACGCTGTCCGGGCGCGCCTGGCGTCGCGGAATCCCAAGTGGACGCCGCCGCGCGTGTCGATCGGCCCGAACCTGCTGACGGGCATATGCTTCTGTGGGTTCTGCGGCGGCGCCATGACCCTGAGGACTGGGAAGGGCCAGGCGGGGGGCCAGTATCGCTACTACGCCTGTTCGACCAGGGTGCGGATGGGCGAGGCGGGATGCACTGGGTTGGCCGTCCCCATGCACAAGCTGGATGACGCGATCATCAACCACCTCGAGACCCGGCTGCTCGATCCGGATCGCCTCGCGGCGCTGATGGAGCAGCTTCTGGATCGTCGAGAGGAATGGGCCGATCAGAGGCGCGGCCGCATCGCGGAGATGCGCAAGCGCGCCACCGAAGCCGAGGCCAAGCTGAACCGGCTCTATGAAGCCATCGAGAATGGCCTCCTCGCGCCGGACGACGCTTCGCTGAAAGATAGGGTCGCTGAACTGTCCGGCATCCGCGATCAGGCAAGGGCGGACGCCGATCGGATCAGCACCTCAGTGGAGCGGTTTGCGCCCACGATCACGTCGGACGCCTTGGCGCGGTTCGCCACCGCCGCGCGGCGTAAACTGCGGGATCGCACAAGCGGCTATCGTCCGGATCACCTGCGCGCCCTGACGCAACGCGTGGAGGTCATCAGCAAGACCGAGGCGCGCATCATCGGATCGCGAACCGAGCTTTTGCGGGCTTTGGCGTCTAGCGATGGTGGGAATTACGCCGCCGCCGGCGGAGTTCTCGGTTCTGAACGGAAGTGGCGCACCCGAGAGGATTCGAACCTCTGACCCCTGCCTTCGGAGGGCAGTACTCTATCCAGCTGAGCTACGGGTGCGTCTGCGGCGCGAGGGCCGGACGGCGGTGCTTACAGCATGGGCCGGATCGCCTCAATCCCTGATCTGTTTCCGCAGCCGCTTCTTGGCGAGAGGGACGCAAGAGCCTAGCGTCACGGCCGAAGAGAGGGAGTCTCCATGCGCGTCACCACCATCGCCGCCCTGGCGGGCGCCGCCGTCCTGCTGGCCGCCTGCGCCGCATCGCCGAAGTCGGGAAGCGACAGTCTGGACGCCGTGGCGCGCGACTATGTCGCCCTGACGCTGGAGATCGGCGAGCGCGAGCCGGGCTATGTCGACGCCTATTACGGCCCCGCCGAATGGGCCGAGGCGGCCAAGGCCAATCCGCGCGCCCTGCCCCAGTTGGCCGAAGGCGCGGCCGCCCTGACCCGACGCCTTGAGGCCCTGCCCGAACGGGGACTGGACGACCAGAGCCGCCAGCGCCGCGCTTATCTTCTGGCCCACGTCTCAGCCGCCTCGGCGCGGCTGCGGATGCTGCAGGGTGAGAAGCTGGGGTTCGCCGACGAGGCTGAGGCCCTGTTCGGGGTCCGGCCGGAGTTGCGGCCGCTGGCGTCCTATGATCCGGTTCTGGCCCGCATCGACGCCCTGGTTCCCGGCGAAGGGCCGCTGGCGGAACGAGTGGCCGCCTTCCGCGCCCGGTACGTCATCCCCAAGGACCGGCTGGATACGGTGATGCGCGCGGCCATCACCGAGTGCAAGGCGCGCACCGAGCGCCATATGGCCCTGCCCGCAGGCGAAACCTTCACCCTGGAGTTCGTCAACGACAAGCCCTGGTCCGGCTACAACTGGTTCAAGGGCGGCGCCTTCAGCCTGATCCAGGTGAACACCGATCTGCCCATCTACATTGACCGTGCGGTCGATCTGGGCTGCCACGAAGGCTATCCCGGCCACCACGTCTACAACGCCCTGCTGGAGCAGACCTTCGTCAAGGACAAGGGCTGGGTCGAGATGAGCGTCTATCCGCTGTTCAGCCCCATGTCCTTCATCGCCGAGGGCAGCGCCAACTACGGCATCGACCTGGCCTTCCCCGGCCATGAGCGCACGGAGTTCGAGGCGCGCGTGCTGTATCCGCTGGCGGGGCTGGACCCGACGACGGCCGAGGCGCAGACGCAGCTTCTGGCCCTGACGCGCGAGCTGGCGCGGGCGGAGTATACGGTGGCGGACGACTATCTGGCCGGGCGGATCGACCGCGAGACGGCGCTGGACCAGCTGCAGAAATACAACCTCGTCGCGCGCGACCGGGCGGCGCAGCGGCTGAGCTTCATCGAGACCTATCGCTCCTATGTCATCAACTACGGCCTGGGCCGCGACATGGTGCAGGCCTGGGTCGAGCGTCAGGGGCCGGACCACTGGAAGACGACGGAACGGCTGCTGGCCAGCCAGACGCTGCCGGTCGATCTGGACTGAGGCGGTTCGCAACCCGCGGCGGGCCAGAGGCGTTAAGGCCAAGGTTCAAATCTCAGAGGGGCTTTCACCCATGCGTATTCGTATCCTGACCATCGCCGCCGCCTCGGTCCTGGCGCTCGGCGCCGCCGCCTGCACCCAGGCTGAACAGCAGAAGGCCGAGGCCAACGCCGAAGCCGCCGGCGACAAGGCCGCCGACGTCGCCGCCCAGACGGGCGAAGTCGTCGAGTCCGGCGCCATGAAGGCCGCTCAGGCCGTCGAGGAAGGCGCGGGCAAGGTCGCCGACAAGCTGGAAGACAAACAGGCTGAAGCCGCCGCCGAGGGCCGCCCCGGCGCTGTCGATCCGGCCACGGACACCCGCGTTCCAGCCAACAACTGACGGCAGGCGCCAGAGACATCAAGGGGCCGCGCGACTTCGATCACGCGGCCCCTTTTTATTCTCCCCATTGCGGGAGTCTGAGGGTCAAGTCGCGTCAGATCGGGAGGCCCCGAAGGGCCAACGATCGCGGCCTGCTCAACTGCGCTCAAGCAGCGAGCGACCGCGTCGCGAGCGATAGCGCCCTCAGATATGAATGGCGTGGCCCAGCGCGCGCAGGGACGCCTCGTGGAAGGCTTCGCCCAGCGTCGGGTGAACGTGAATGGTTCCGGCCACGTCTTCCAGCACCGCGCCCATCTCCAGCATCTGGGCGAAGCTGTTGGACAGCTCCGACACGTGCTGGCCGACGGCCTGAATGCCCAGCAGGCGGTGGTCCGTCTTCGAGGCGATGACGCGGACGAAGCCGCCGTCCTCGCCCGCCTCGATGGCCAGGGCGCGGCCGATGGCGGCGAAGGGGAAGACCGCCTGGATCACGTCATCGCGGCCCTTCACGTCATCGAGACCGAGGCCTGCCGAGACGATCTCCGGCTCGGTGAAGCAGACGGCGGCGATGGTGGTCGGGTCGAACACGCGATCATGTCCGGCGATGATCTCGGCCACGACCTCGCCCTGGGCCGAGCCCTTGTGCGCCAGCATGGGTTCGCCGGTCAGGTCGCCGATGGCCCAGACGTTCTTCATGCTCGTGGCGCAGCGATTGTCGATCTTCACGAACGGGCCGTTCATGGCGACGCCCATGTTCTCCAGGCCCCAGCCCTTCGTCCGCGCGCGGCGGCCGACAGTGACCAGCACCTTGTCGGCGTCCAGCTGCATCGGGTTTCCGTCCCTGTCGGTGACGTTCAGCTTGCCGTCCCCGAAACCGCCCGCGCGGGCGCCGAGCAGCAACTGCACGCCATGCTTCTCCAGCCACTTGGCGACCGGGTCGGTCAGAGCCTTGTCGTAGAGCGGCAGGATGCGCTCGGCCATCTCGACGATGGCCACCTCGGCGCCCAGCTTGCGGAAGGCGATGCCCAGCTCCAGGCCGATGTAGCCGCCGCCGACGACGACCAGCTTCTTCGGAACCTCGGGCAGGCTCAGGGCCTCGGTGGACGAGATCACGTCGCCGCCGAAGGGCAGGAAGGGCAGCTCGACCGGCTCCGACCCCGTGGCCAGGATGACGTGTTCGGCGGTGATGCGGATGTCGCCGTCGTCGGTCTTCACCGTGCAGGTCTTGGCGTCCGAGAACTCGGCCCAGCCCTTGATGACCTTGACCTTGGCCTTCTTCAGCAGGGCGGCGACGCCCGTGTTCAGCTTCTTGACCACGCCGTCCTTCCATTCGACCGTCTTCGACAGGTCGATGGCCGGGGTGGAGGCGGTGATGCCCAGCGTGCCGTCGCCGGCGGCCTTGGCCACCGTCTCATACTTGCCCGCTGCGTGGATGATGGCCTTGGACGGGATGCAGCCGACGTTCAGGCAGGTGCCGCCGAGGCCCGGCGAGGCGTCCACCAGCACGGTCTCCAGCCCCAGCTGGCCGCAACGGATCCCCGCCACATAGCCGCCGGTCCCGGCGCCGATGATCAGGACTTTGGTCTTGAGGGTCTGGGTCATTGGGCTCGTTTCAACTCTTGAAAGCGGCGCAGAACGCGTTGGGTGTCAGGGGCGTTGTCTACCAGGATGATGAAGTCCCAAGGCGCGGAAGCGTCTTCGAGTCGGCCAAGCAAGGTCACGCCAAGGCCGTTTCTTACGACCGGCAAGCCCGGATGCTCTCCATATTGATCCACGGCGGCGTGCAGATTTCCGTGCGCGCAGTTCACGAAATACTCCCACGGAATTGCAAGCCGGTCTGGTTCGCCCCGCCCCCAGAATGTCTGGGTTCGACGGATTTCCATGGTGGCGTTTCCATATCGGCCATCGGGCTGCTGATAGTTTTCGATGATCCCACGGAACAGCACCGTGGCGCGCCGAAGGCCCTGATCCTCGTATTCCTGCCTACGTTCCACGTAGTTGGGCGAAGGCGTGCAGGCGAGAACAGGCGCGGCGCAGACTGTAGCGAGCATGGCAGCGATGATCAGGGTGCCAGTTTTCATCTGCGACATCCTCTCCTCCGCTCACCCCCGCCTTAGCAGGGATGAGCAAAAGGGGTTGAGTTCGATCAGTTCATCCACAACGTCGCCGGGTTCTCCAGCAGGTTCTTGATCTTCTGCACGAAGACCGCCGCGTCGTGGCCGTCGACGATGCGGTGATCGAAGCTGGAGGACAGGTTCATCATCTTGCGCACGACCATCTGGCCGTTGCGCACCACGACGCGCTCCTCGATCTTGTTGGGACCGACGATGGCGACTTCGGGGTGGTTGATGATGGGCGTGTGCACCACGCCGCCGAGCGTGCCCAGCGAGGTGATGGTGATCGTCGAGCCGCTAAGCTCCTCGCGCTTGGCGCTGCCGTCCTTGGCGGCGCCCGAGACGCGGGCGATCTCCTCGGCCGTATCGTAGGCGTCGCGCGCCTCGGCGTGGCGGACGACCGGGACCATCAGGCCGTTCGGCGTCTGGGCGGCGATGCCCAGATGGACGGCGTTGTGCTGGGTCAGCACGCCCGCTTCGTCATCATAGGTGGCGTTGATGTTCGGCTGATCCTTCAGGGCCACGACGATGGCGCGGGCGATGAAGGGCAGGACGTTCAGCTTGGCGCGTCCGGTGCCCTTGTTCTGGGCGTTCAGGTGGGCGCGCAGCTCCTCCACCGCCGTCATGTCTATGTCCTCGACATAGGTGATGTGCGGGATCCGACGCACGCTCTCGGCCATCTTCTCCGCGATCTTGCGGCGCAGGCCGATGATGCGGACCTCGTTGGTTCCCTCGGCCCGGGCGTAGAGCGAACCGCCCGAGGCCGCAGCCGGGGCGAACGTGCCGCCGCGCGCGACGAAGGCGTCCAGATCGGCGTGCTCGATGCGGCCTGCGGGGCCGCTGCCCGGCACGAAGACCAGGTCGATGCCCAGATCGCGCGCGCGGTTGCGCACGGCGGGGGAAGCCAGCGGGCGCTCGCCCGGCTGGCGGCCGGTCAGGGCCGGAACGGGCTTGGGGTCAGCCTTGGGCGCAGCCGCAGGCTTGGCGGTCGGTGCGGCCACGGGCGCTGATGCGGTCTTCTCAGCCTTGGCGACGGGCGCCGGAGCGGCGGCCGGAGCTTCGGCGACATTGCCCTTGCCCTCGACCTTGAAGCTGACCAGCGGGCCGCCGACGGCGATCTGCTGACCGGCTTCGCCGTGCAGGGCGACGACGACGCCGGAGACGGGGCTGGTCAGTTCGACCGTCGCCTTGTCGGTCATGACCTCGGCCAGGATCTGGTCTTCCTGAACCGCGTCGCCGACCTTGACGTGCCAGCCGACCAGTTCGGCTTCGGCCGTGCCTTCGCCCACGTCGGGCAGTTTAAAGACGTGGTTCGCGCCGGCGGCGACGACGGGCGCCGCAGCGGCTTCAGCCTTCGGCGCTTCGACGGCGACCGGAGCGGGCTCAGGGGCAGCGGCCACGGGCGCGGGGGCCGGTTCATCGGCGGCGGCGTTGCCTTCGCCCTCGACCTCGAACTCGGCCAGAGGGCCGCGTACGGCCATCATTTGACCGGGCTCGCCGTGCAGGGCGGTGACGACGCCCGCGACCG
Source organism: Brevundimonas sp. 357 (assembly GCF_003938605.1). Taxonomy (GTDB): domain Bacteria; phylum Pseudomonadota; class Alphaproteobacteria; order Caulobacterales; family Caulobacteraceae; genus Brevundimonas. Next base: position 40,124 of record NZ_RHWX01000001.1, read on the forward strand.
GGCTGGTCAGTTCGACCGTGGCCTTGTCGGTCATGACGTCGGCGACGATCTGATCCTCGGCGACCGTATCGCCGACCTTGACGTGCCAGCCGACGAGCTCGGCTTCGGCGGTGCCTTCGCCCACGTCAGGAAGCTTGAAAACAAAACGACCCATCTTAGCGACCTCCCGTCATGACGGCTTTCAGCGCGTCGGCGACCCGCTGCGGTCCGGGGAAATATTCCCATTCAAAGGCGTGCGGATAGGGCGTGTCCCAGCCGGTCACGCGCGCCACCGGCGCCTCCAGGTGATAGAAGCAGCGCTCCTGAACCAGAGCGCTCAGTTCGCCGCCGAAGCCCGAGGTTTTCGGCGCCTCATGCACGATGACGCAGCGGCCGGTCTTCTTGACCGAGGCCTCGATGGCCTCGATGTCCAGCGGCACGAGGGTGCGCAGGTCGATGACCTCGGCGTCCACGCCCGCATGTTCGGCGCCCGCCAGCGCCACCCAGACCATTGTGCCGTAGGCCAGGATGGTGACGTCGGACCCTTCCTTCATCACGCGGGCCTTGCCGATCGGCTCGATGTATTTGCCGGTCGGAACCTGGGCCAGTTCCTGGGCCTTCCACGGGCTGACCGGCTTTTCGTGCCAGCCGTCGAAGGGGCCGTTGTAGAGGCGCTTGGGTTCGAAGAAGATGACCGGATCGTCGTCCTCGATCGCCGCGAGCAACAGGCCCTTGGCGTCATAGGGGTTGGACGGGATCACCACCTTCAGACCGGCGATGTGGGTGAACAGGCTTTCCGGCGACTGACTGTGCGTCTGGCCGCCGAAGATGCCGCCGCCATAGGGGCTGCGCACCACCATCGGCGTGGTGAACTGGCCGCCCGAGCGATAGCGCATCTTGGCCGCTTCGGAGACGATCTGGTCGTAGGCCGGATAGATGTAGTCGGCGAACTGGATCTCGACCACCGGGCGCAGGCCATAGGCGGCCATGCCGATGGCGGCGCCGACGATGCCGGTCTCCGAAATCGGCGCGTCGAAGCTGCGGTTCATGCCGTGCTTCTTCTGCAGGTGGTCGGTGACGCGGAAGACGCCGCCGAAATAGCCCGCGTCCTCGCCGTAGGAGACGACGGTGGGGTCTTCGGCCATCTTGACGTCCAGGGCCGAGTTCAGGGCCTGGATCATGTTCATCGGCGCAATGGCGGGCGCGTCCGGGGCGACCGACGCCGGGGCGTCCTTCTGATCGACCATGTCGGCTTCAATCTTGTCGTTGATCTCGGCCATCACTCAGACTCCCACTTCGCGGCGCTGTTCGACCAGGCGCCAGTCCTCGGTCGCATAGACCTCCTCGAACATGGTCTTCACGCTGGGACGCGACTGGCCCAGGGTGCCGATGGCTTCGGATTCCTTGGCGGCGGCGCGGACCTTCTCGACCGCTTCCTTCTCGGCTTCTTCCTGCTGTTCGTCCGACCATTCTCCCAGACCGATCAGGTGCTGCTTCAGGCGAGCGATCGGGTCGCCCAGCGGCCACTTCTCGTGCTCGTCGCCAGGGCGATAGCGGCTGGGGTCGTCCGAGGTCGAGTGCGGGGCGCCGCGATAGGTGAACAGCTCGATGATCGTCGCGCCCTGATTGGTGCGGGCGCGCTCCTCGGCCCACTGGGTCGCGGCCCAGACGGCCAGGAAGTCGTTGCCGTCGACGCGCAGGGCGGGCAGGCCATAGCCGATGCCCTTGGACGCGAAGGTGGTCTCAAGCCCGCCGGCGATGCCCTGGAAGGACGAGATGGCCCACTGGTTGTTGACGATGTTCAGGATGACCGGCGCGCGATAGACGGCGGCGAAGGTCAGGGCCGAGTGGAAGTCGCTCTCGGCCGTCGAGCCGTCGCCGATCCAGGTGATGGCGATCTTGTCGTCGCCGCGGATGGCCGAGGCCATGCCCCAGCCCACGGCCTGAATATACTGGGTGCCCAGATTGCCCGAGATGGTGAAGAAGCCGTAGTCCTTGGCCGAATACATGATCGGCAGCTGGCGGCCCTTGATGGGGTCTTCGGCGTTCGAATAGATCTGGTTCATCATGGTCGCGAGCGGATAGTCGCGCGCGATCAGAAGGCCCTGCTGGCGATAGGTGGGGAAGCCCATGTCCTCGCGGCTCAGGATCATGCCCTGGGCGACCGCGATGGCCTCTTCGCCGGTGCACTTCATATAGAAGCTGGTCTTGCCCTGGCGGTGGGCGCGGTGCATCCGGTCGTCGAAGGCGCGCGTCAGGATCATGGCCTTCAGGCCGCGACGCATCGTCTCAGGGTCCAGCTTGGGATCCCACGGGCCGACGGCCTTGCCTTCATCGTCCAGCACGCGGATCAGGCGGAAGGCGTGATCGCGCATTTCAGCAGGCGTCGTGCTGACCTCCGGGCGGTCGACAGCGCCCGGCGCATCGAGCTTCAGATGGCTGAAATCAGGCGCATCGCCCGGGCGGCCCGAAGGCTCCGGCACGCGCAGCGACAGGGTCGGGGTGTTTTTCATTATGCCTCCCGTCCGGTTGAACCGTCCGCGTTTCCTCTATGCAGAGGGCATAGCATGGCGCGTGATTGTTGGCTCTCCTAAAAATACCCTTGCCAAAAGCCAATTTGAGGTATTTTATTGCGCCGAAACCTAATTCGGAGAAAGCCTTTGGCCGACGAACTCGATCCTATCGACGCGCGCATCCTCGACATCCTTCAGCAGGACGCGGGCCTGTCCGTCGCCGAGGTGGCCGATCGGGTCGGTCTCTCCGCTTCGCCCTGCTGGCGACGGATCAAGAGATTGGAGGATAGCGGCCTGATACGCAAGCGCGTCACTTTGCTCGACGCTGGCCTCCTGGGCCTGGACTTCGAAGTTTACGCCATCGTCAAGCTGAGCCTGCCGACCCGCGAGAACCTCACCATCTTCGAGGAAGCCGTCGAGGGCTGGCCCGAGGTGGTGCAATGCGCCACCATCACCGGTCGCGAAGACTATGTCCTGCGCATCATCACCACCGACATGCATGCCTTCGACCAGTTCCTGCGCGACAAGCTGCTGACGCTTGGCATCGTCTCCAACTGCGAGAGCCACATCGTCACACGCGGCGTGAAGAGCGTCACCACCCTGCCCCTGGGCATCGTCACGCCGCACGTCGGCTGACCCCCTGACCTTGGTCGCGCCGTCGTCTTTCGTCAGCTCAGGCGATCGAAGGCGACGGCGTGAACCTTGTCCCGCCCCAGCAGGGCGGTCAGCGGCGGGACGGGAAACAGGCCCGTGATCGCCGGATCGCGCACGTCCAGCCCGCCGGTGAAGGCGCCGAAGGCGGGCAGGATCAGCCGCCGCCCGTCGGTGACGAAGCAGGGGCGGCGCACGCCCCGGCCATAGGCGGCGACCCGGGCGGCGGGATGCAGATGGCCCGCCACTTCGCCCGGCGCGGGCTCGACCTGCGGCTCATGGATCAGGAACAGGCCGCCCAGCGCCATCGTCTCGACCACCCGGCCCGGCAACTGGTCCAGCGCCCCGGCCAGAGCGTCGAGGTCATGGTTCCCCTCCAGCCAGACCCAGTCGCGCCCGGCCGCCAACTTCTCCAGCCGCGCCAGCTGGGCGCCGTCCATGCGCGACACCGCTTTTGAATCGTGGAAGCTGTCGCCCAGCAGCACGACCATGCGTGGGTCCAGCGCCTCGATCTCGGCCTCCAGCCGCGCCAGGGTTGCGGGGCTGTCATAGGGCGGCAGCATCTGACCGCGCGCGGCGAAGGCCGAGCCCTTCTCCAGGTGCAGGTCCGAGGCGATCAGGGTTTGATGCGTCGGCAGCCACAGGGCGCCGGAACAGCGCAGCACGCAGGCTTCGCCGTTGACCGTCAGCTTCAGCCCGCCGCACGGATGGCGGAACGGGGACAGGGTTGCGCGCAGGGCGTCGTTCACGCCGCCCCTTTCAGCGCGTCAGGCGCGTCTTCCATGACTTCGGCGATCAGGGCTTCAGCGCTTTCATCCAGAATCATCTCGGCGGCGTCTCCCCCGACGCGTTCGCGCCCGATCTGCACCAGCACCGGCACGCTGAAGGGCGAGGGCCTGTCCAGCGCCTTATGGACGATGCGGCCGTGGATGCGGCTCAGTAGTTGGCCCAACCGCGCCACGTCCAGCAGGCCCGTCGCCGCATCCGCCCGCGCCGTCCTCAGCAGCAGATGGTCCGGCTGATGCCGCCGCAGCACGTCGTAGATCAGGTCGGTCGAGAACGTCACCTGCCGCCCGGTCTTCTCCGCCCCCGGCTGGCGCTGCTCGATCAGGCCCGAAATCAGGGCGCAGTTGCGGAAGGACCGCTTCATCATGAAGCTCTCCTCCAGCCAGGCCTCCAGGTCGTCGCCCAGCATGTCCGGTTCGAACAGGGCGTCCAGATCGAGGTCGTCCATCGGCCGGATCGACCAGATGGCCAGCGAATAGTCCGTCACCACAAAGCCCAGCGGCCCGACGCCCATCCGGTCCAGCCGCCGCGTCAGCAGCATGGCCAGCGTCGTATGCGCCAGCCGCCCCTCGAACGGATAGGCGACCAGGAAATGCCGCGTCCCGCGCGGGAAGGTCTCGACCAGCAGAGTCTCGGCTTCGGGGATGGCGCTGCGCAGGTCTTGCAGCTCCAGCCACTCCTGCACATCGGGCGGCAGGACGCGCCAGTGATCGCGGTCCTGCACCATGCGCCGCACCCGTTCGGCCAGCGACGTGCCCAGCGGGAATTTGGAGCCGCCGTAGGAAGGAATCTTCGGGTCTTTATCGACGGCGGGCGAGACGAGGGCGTCGGTCTTGACGATGCCCTGAAAGGCCCAGACCTGACCGGCGAAGACGAAGGTGTCGCCGGGCGTCATCTGCTCGAAATACCACTCCTCGGCCTCGCCGATCTTGCGGCCTGCGACCAGGTGTTTGCCGCCCGCGCGTCGCCCCGCGACCCGCACATTCAGGTTGGCGGCCGAGACGATGGCGCCGACGTTCATCCGGTGCCGCTGGGCCATCTGGGCGTTGCGCACCGTCCATTTGCCGTCGCCCGTCCGCACGATGCGGGCGAAGCGGTCATAGGTCCGCAGCGCATAGCCGCCGGTGGCGACCAGATCGACCACCTCCTCGAAGGCTTCATAGGTCAGGCCGCGATAGGGACCGGCCGTCGTCACCTCGGCGAACAGGTCGGCCAGGTCGAAGGCTTCCGAGCAGGCGCAGCCCATGACGTGCTGGGCCAGCGTATCCAGCGTGCCGGTATGCTCCGGCTCCCAGTCGAAGGCGTTCTCGGCCACGGCCTCGCGCGCCGCCTGGCACTCCAGCATCTCGAAGCGGCTGGCAGGCACCATCAGGGCGTGCGACGGCTCGTCCAGCCGGTGATTGGCCCGGCCGATGCGCTGGACCAGACGGCTGGCCCCCTTGGGCGCGGCCAATTGGATGACCAGATCGACGTCGCCCCAGTCGATGCCGAGGTCCAGCGTCGAGGTGCAGACCACGGCCTTCAGATCGCCGCGCGCCATCGCCGCCTCGACCTTGCGCCTCTGTTCGGCCGCCAGGGAGCCGTGGTGCAGGGCGATCGGCAGGTCGTCCTCATTGATCGCCCACAGCGACTGGAAGACGAACTCAGCCTGCCAGCGGGTGTTGACGAAGATCAGGCTGAGGCCTGCCTGCTTGATGGCGTCGTAGACCTCGGGGATGGCGTGGACGCCGGTGTGCCCGGCCCAGGGCACGCGGCCCTCGCTGACCAGCACGTCGATCATCGGCGGCGCGCCGGGGTCGCCGAGGACGACGCGAATTCCTTCTCCCCTTGTGGGAGAAGGCGGGCCCGAAGGGCTCGGATGAGGGGTGCCTTCGGGGCTGGATGAAGAGGGTTCGGAAACGTTGCGAGACCCCTCATCCGTCAGACTTCGCCTGCCACCTTCTCCCACAAGGGGAGAAGGGGAGAGCCAGTCGGCGATCTTTTGCGGATCGTCCACCGTGGCGCTCAAGGCCACTCGCCGCATCTTCGGCGCGAACGTCTGCAACCGCGCCAGCCCCAGCGCCAGCAGATCGCCGCGCTTGCCGCTCCAGATGGCGTGGACCTCGTCCAGCACCACGCACTTCAGATCGGCGAAATAAGACCGCGCCCCTTCCCAGGCGCAGAACAGGGCCAACTGCTCCGGCGTGGTCAAAAGGATGTCGGGCGGGAAGTCGCGCTGGCGCTGCTTCTTGGACTGTTTGGTGTCGCCGGTGCGGCTCTCGACGTGGATGTTCAGCCCGATCTCGCGGATGGGCGTCATCAGATTGCGCTCGACGTCGGTGGTCAGGGCCTTCAGCGGCGACAGATAGAGGGTATGGACGCCCGCCCCCGGCCCGGTCTGCGGCCTTGCCCCCCGCTCGGCCAGATCGATCAGGCTGGGCAGAAAGCCCGCCAGCGTCTTGCCCCCGCCTGTCGGCGCCACCAGCAGGGCGTGCTGTCCGGCCTTCGCCGCCGCGACCATGTCCAGCTGATGCCGACGCGGCGACCAACCCCGACCGGCGAACCAGTCGGCGAACAGGGGCGGAAGCGTTGCAGTGATCAGCGTCGTCACGCCAAGCCTATAACATGTTCCCGTTCCGTTTCATCACCTCTGGCGCTATTGAGCGAGGGTGACTGCTGAATCCGCCGACATCCGGACCGTTCCGTCCCTGACGTTCGACCTGCCGCCCGCGCTGGCTACGCCGCCGGGGGCCGGGGCCGTGTGCGACGATCAGGGCGCGCGAAAGATCGGGCGGGGCGCGGCCGAAGGCCTGTTCACGGGCGCCGACGTCATCGTCGCCCACGCCGGATTGACGGCGCGACGGCTGGGTCTGGCGCCGCCGCCGCGCTCGACCGAAATGCTGGATGCGCTGGAGCTGTTCGCCTTCGTGCGCCCGGCCCGGTTCTGCGCTCCGTCGGCCAGCGGACTGGCGCTGGCGCTCGGGCGCGAGGAGCCGAGGGGGGCCGAGGCCCAGGCCGCCGCCCTGCGCGCCGCCGCCGCCGACCTGCTGGCCGAGCTGGCCGCGCCCGCCTATCCGGGGCGGGAGGAGGCCTATACGCTGGCCCTGACGCTGGAGCGGGCGGGCTGGGGCTGGGCGTCGCGGGTGCTTCAGGCCCTGCGCGCCGGGCCGTTGCGGAGCCGCCAGCAGCGCGGCTCGGGCCTCGACGTCTGGGCGCGGCTGCAGGAGTGGGAGGACGAGGCGCCGCGCGGCGAGGCCGGGTCGGCCCCCGTCGATTCTGAGAGCGCCCGCATCCGTCTGGACAAGCTGCTTCAGGCCTCGGGTCTGGACGAGACGCGGCCCGCCCAATCCGACTATGCAGCCGAGGCCGCTTATGCCTTCTCGCCCCGCAATGAGGAGGGCCGCCCGCGCGTCCTCCTGGCCGAGGCGGGGACCGGCACGGGCAAGACGCTGGGCTATCTGGCGCCCGCCAGTCTGTGGGCCGAGCGCAACGCCGGGGCGGCGTGGATCTCCACCTACACCCGCGCCCTGCAACGTCAGATCGATCGCGAGAGCCGCGCCCTGTGGCCCGATGAGGCCGAGCGCCGCCGCAAGACGGTGGTGCGCAAGGGGCGCGAGAACTACCTGTGCCTGCTGAATCTTCAGGACATGGTGCAGGCGGCGCAGCTGGGGAACGGCGACCTGATCGGCATGGCCCTGGCCGCGCGCTGGGCCGCCCATACCCGCGACGGCGACATGACCGGGGGCGACTATCCCGGCTGGCTGTCCGGCCTCTATGCCACCGCGCCCATGCATCAGGCGGGCCCGGCCAATCTGGTCGACCGGCGCGGGGAGTGCGTCCACGCCGCCTGTCCCCACTATCGCCTGTGCTTCGTCGAAAAGACCATTCGCGCCAGCCGTCGCGCCGATCTGGTGGTGGCCAATCATGCGCTGGTGATGACCCAGGCCGCCTTCGACGGCGCCCGCACCGCGCGCGGCCTGAAGCAGGACGGCGAGACGGCGGCGCTGAAGCGCATCGTCTTCGACGAGGGCCACCACCTGTTCGACGCGGCGGACAGCGCCTTCTCCGCTTGTCTGTCTGGGCAGGAAGCGGCCGAGCTGCGCCGCTGGATCCGGGGGCCGGAGGGGCGCGGCCGTCGCGGGCGCGGACTGGAACAGAGATTGGGCGATCTGACCGCCGACAATGAAGCCGCATCCAAGGCCCTGAAGGACGCGCTTCAGGCCGCCGCCCAACTGCCGGGCGAAGGGGTGTCAGGTCGCATCGCTCCGGCGTCCGGCGAAGTGAACCCCATCGGGCCGATCGAGCGGTTTCTGGTCGCGGCGCTGGAGCAGCTGCGCGCCCGCGCGGCCGAGACCGGCGGCGCCGAGTTCGGCCTGGAGTGCGCCCTGCGCCCCGTCGCCGAGCCGGTGCTGGAAGCCGCGCGCGAGGCCGCCCGCGCCATCGCCGATGTCGAGGCGCCCCTGCTGGCCCTGTCGCGCCATCTGGAAGACATCCTCGACGAGGAGGCGGCCGAACTGGACGGCGCTGCCCGCGCCCGCATCGAGGGCTCGCTGCGCGGGCTCGACCGGCGCGCGCGCATGACCCTGCCGGGCTGGCGCTCCATGCTGGCGGCGCTGGAGGAAGGGGGCGACGAACCCGACCCCGACTTCGTCGACTGGTTGTCAGCCGAAGCCGCCTTCGGCCGCATCCACGACGTGGCCCTGCGTCGCCACTGGATCGACCCCACCGTGCCCCTGGGGGCGGCGGTGGTCATGCCGTCGCACGGGGTGCTGGTGACCAGCGCCACCCTGACCGACCCGGCGGCGGAAGACCCGTTCGACCTCGCCCGGATGCGCACCGGGGCTGCGCGCCTGATCGAACCGGCGCGCACGCTGAAGGTCGACAGCCCCTTTGACTATGCGACCAACAGCCGGGTCATCGTCGTCAACGATCTGGTCAAGGACGACCCGCGCCAGATCGCGGCGGCCATGCGCGAGCTGTTTCTGGCGGCGGGCGGCGGAGGACTGGGCCTGTTCACCGCCATCCGGCGGCTGAAGGCGGTCTATGAGCGGCTGGGGCCGGAGCTGGCGCGGGCGGGTCTGCCGCTCTACGCCCAGCACGTCGATCCGCTGGAGGTCGGGGCGCTGGTCGACGTCTTCCGGGCTGAACGGGACAGCTGTCTGCTAGGCACCGATGCGGTCAGGGACGGCGTGGACGTGCCGGGGCGGTCCTTGCGCGTTCTGGCCTTCGACCGCGTGCCGTGGCCGCGCCCTGACCTGTTGCACAAGGCGCGGCGCGAGCGGTTCGGCACGGGTTCGGGCGGTCGCTCCTGGGACGACGCCCTGGCGCGCGGGCGCATCGCCCAGGCGTTCGGACGCCTGATCCGTCGGGCCGACGACCGGGGCGTCTTCGTCATGCTGGACGCCGCCTGCCCGACCCGCCTGTTCGCCGCCCTGCCGCCGGGGACGGAGGTGCTGCGTCTGGGGCTGGCCGAGACGGTGGAGTTGACCAAGGGCTTCCTGGCGGAGCAGATCGGCTGACCATGTCGCGCACCACCCCCGCCACCGTCGCCCTGAGCAAGGCCGGCGTCGCCTTCGAACTGCACCCCTACGACTACGATGCCGACGCGCCGCGCGTGGGGTTGCAGGCGGCCGAGGCCCTGGGCTGGGCGCCCGAGCAGGTGTTCAAGACGCTGATGACCTTGGTGGACGCCAAGCCCGTCTGCGTCGTCGTGCCCTCCGACTGCGAGGTCAGCATGAAGAAGCTGGCCGCCGCCGCCAGGGGCAAGTCGGCGCAGATGATGAAGCCCGCCGACGCCGAGCGTCTGACCGGCTTCAAGGTCGGCGGGGTCAGTCCCTTCGGCCAGCGGAAGGCCGTCCCGACCTTCATCGACGAGACGGCGATCCTGTTCGACCGGGTGCTGATCAACGGCGGCCGGCGCGGCCTGCTGCTGGAGCTGGCGCCCGACGAGGCCGCGCGGGCCTGCGCGGCGACGTGGGCGGACCTGACGGCCTGATCAGCCTAGCTCTCGAACGTCACGACCACGCTGTCGGCGGAACGCTCGGCCTCGCCGTGGAACACCGCCTCGATGTTGTTGCCGTCCGGGTCCAGCAGGAAGGCGGCGTAGTAGCCGGGGTGATAGGGCCGCTCGCCCGGCGCGCCGTTGTCGGTTCCGCCCGCCGCCAGGCCCGCCTTGTGGAAGGCCTCGACCATGGCGCGATCCTTGGCCTGGAAGGCCAGGTGGCAGCGGCCGGTCGGCCGACCCTGCGCCGCGATGCTGTCCACCGCCGAGACGAACAGCTCGTCGGCCCAGAAAAAGCGTTCGGCTTCGCCGGCGATCGGCACGCCAAGGGCCTCCAGCACCGCGCCGTAGAAGCGACGACTGGCCTCAAGGTCCGGCGTCACCAGTTGCAGGTGGTCGATCAGCCGACCGCGATGAAGCTGCTGCGTCTCCATGGTCTTCGTCTCCTGTCAGATTGCGATTCGAACGGGCGGCAACCTGGCCTGTTCCTGCTGACAGGACGTGTCAGCAGCCTCGCGTCCTGCTAAAGCGCGCACATGACCGACACGAGCGCCGCCGCCCCGCATCACAGCCGCAAGGGGCTGATCATTCCCTTCGTCATCGTCGCCGTGGGCCTGGTCCTGTGGACCGGCTGGTGGTTCTTCCTGACCCAGCAGATCGAGCACCGCATGGAGGCCAAGATCGCCGGGTTGCAACAAGGCGGCTGGACGATCGAGCACGCCGGGATTTCCACCACCGGCTGGCCCATGCATGCGCGGGTGACGATCAAGCATCTGGACGTCGTCGCCCCGTCCGGCCATGCGATCGCGGCGCCCGAGATGATCGCCCAGGCCAACGCCTACAATCCCACGCGCTGGGTGCTGGCGGCGCCGGACGGCCTGACCGTCACGCGCGGCGAGAAGGGCAAGACCGCCATCCGCGCCGAGGGCATCCGCATGAGCGTGCACGGCCTGACGCAGCGCTGGCCCAATGTGGCGCTGGAGCTGGAGAAGCCGGTCTTCACCGCCCTGCCGGACGCCGAGCCCTTCCCGGTGAAGCAGGCGCGTCTGGTGCAATTCTACATGCGGCCGCACCTGGTCGGCTCGGACACGCCGACCGATGATGTGGACGTGCTGTTCCGTCTGGTCGACGGCGAGGGCCGCCCGAACGGCCCGGTCGAAGGCTTTACCCAGTCGGGGATGCTGAACGCCCAGATCGAGGCGGTGATCGAAAAGGCCTCGGCCTTGCGCAAGGGGGCGGACGCCAAGGGCTTGCTGACCGCCTGGACGGCGGCGGGCGGTCGTTTCATCGACGTGAAGGGCCAGCTTCAGGCGGGCGAGAGCAAGGCTTTCGTCTCCAGCGACGCCCTGTCGGCGGACGCCAAGGGGCGGCTGGAGGGTCAGGTCTTCGTGCGCGCCGAGAAGCCGCTGGCGGCCATCGTCGGCCTGGCGGGCGCCCAGCAGGGCGGGGCGCTGGACCGCGCCGCCGCGGCCAGGGCCGCCGCCGCGACGCCTCAGGGCGGGACCGGCGACGCAGGTCAGGGCGTGGAGCTGGCCATCCTGTTCCGCGGCGGGCGCACCTATCTGGGGCCGTTCGCCCTGGCGCCCGCGCCGCAGCTGTTCTGATGCTGCCATTGTCATGCTGATCGAGCCGCCCGCCGACGAAGCGCGCCTGTCGCTGGAGCGGGCCGTGGCCGTGGCCGCCCGCGCCCGGCTGGCGGCGGGGCCGCGCGGCTCGGTCGACGGCGACGCCATCGCCCTGCGGGCCGTTCTATCGGGAACGAGCCTGTCGGAAAAGGCGGCGGTGCGCGCCGTGCTGGGGCGGCTGGAGGCGGCGGACGGGCGGCCCTTGATCGCCTGCGGGGCGCTGTCGCAGGTGCTGGCGGCGGATCGCTGGGGGCTGGCGGCGCGGCCGATGGCCGAGGCGGATCAGGCCCTGATCGCCGTGCGCGACGGCGCGGCGCAGAAGGCGCGCGCCCTGATCGATCTGTCGGCGCGGCCGTGGTGGGGGCGGTTGCTGGCCCTGCCCATGCTGAAGATCATCGCCGCCCTGCCGGATGACGCGGCCGGGACGCCGCGCGCCCTGATGGTCGGGACCGAGGCGCCGGGGCCGACGGGCGACGACCGCACCTTCTGGGTCACGGACAGCGCCTGGCCGGATGCGCGCATCGTCGAGGCTCTGGGGCAGGCGGGTCTGGCGGCCGAATTTCTGTCGGGCGGCGGCGGGTTGAAGCTGTTCGTCCTGACGGGCTATGTGCAGGCGGAAGACGTCAGGCTGGACGGCGCGCCCGGCGGCCTGACCGGCGTCATCGGCGCCGCTCCCGTCTTCTGACATATTGCGGCTGACATATATTGCGACCGGCAGGGGATGACGCGCGCATGACCGAAGCGAAACAGGCGCCGTCCGGCGGCGCGCCTCAACCCAAGAGCGGCGTGCTGGACATCGCCCCCTATGTCGGCGGCAAGAGCGCCATCGCCGGGGTGGCCAAGCCGATCAAGCTGTCCTCGAACGAAAACGCCCTGGGCGCGGGCGAGAAGGCGCGCGAGGCCTTCGCCACCGCCGTCTCTTCGATCCACCTCTATCCCGACGGCCGGGCCGACCGCCTGCGCGCGGCCGTGGCCGAAGCGCATGGGCTGGAGCCGGAACGACTGATCTTCGGCAACGGCTCGGACGAGGTCTTCGCCCTGCTGAACCAGACTTATCTGGAGGCTGGGGACAACATCGTCACCAGCCAGTACGCCTTCGTCGCCTATCAAATCTCGGCCCGCGCCTGTCAGGCCGAGATCAGGCTGGCGGCTGAGCCGGGCTTCCGCGCCGACGTCGACGCCATGCTGGCCCTGGTCGATGCGCGGACCAAGCTGGTCTATCTGTCGAACCCGGCCAATCCGACCGGCAGCTTCGCCACGGGCGAGGAGATCCGCCGCCTGCACGCGGGCCTGCCCGCCCACGTCATCCTGGTGATCGACGAAGCCTACGCCGAGTTCGTGACCGAGCCGGACTGGGAAAGCGCCTTCGATCTGGCGCGCACGGCGCCCAACGTCGTCGTCACCCGCACCTTCTCCAAGCTGCACGGCCTGGGCGGCCTGCGGGTCGGCTTCGGCTATGCGCCGCCGGCGGTCGAGCAGGCGATCGACCGCATTCGCCTGCCGTTCAACGTCTCCGTTCCGGGGATCGAGGCGGCCATCGCCGCCCTGGGCGACGAGGCGCACCAGAAGGCCTCGCGCGATCTGGTGGCCGAGTGGCGGCCGCGCCTGATCCAGGCCGTGCGCGGCTTCGGGTTCGAGGTGCTGCCCGCCTCGGGCAACTTCATCCTGATCCGCTTCCCGGATGCGAAGCGCCCCGCCTCGGCGGCGCAGGACTATCTGCAGTCCCAGGGGATCATCGTGCGCGGCGTGGCGAGCTACGGCCTGCCGGACTGCCTGCGGATCACGGTCGGAACGGCGGACCAGAACCGCGCCGTCATCGACGCCCTCAGCGAGTTCGCGGCGCGCTGAGGCCTCAGGGTCTAGTCCCCGCTGTTAAAGCGCACCACGCCGATCACCCCGGCGCGCCAGATGTAGTCGTCCTCGATCAGGGGGCTGTCCTTGATGTCGCCCAGGCGCTGTTCATAGTTGACGAAGGCGCCCATGCCGTAGCGATCGCCGATCGGGATGGCCAGCAGGGCCGCCGCCCCCGCCGCCGACAGTCCGCCCGAGGGTTCGAAGGCGGTGAAGCCGCTGCTTGAGGCCTCGGCTGCGCTGACGCCGTAGTAGCGCTGGACCCGTTCATCGTCGGCGGCGCGCATATAGGCCATGGTCTGCAGCAGGCCGACGCGAGTCACGCGCTGGTGGCTGATGGAGCCGTAGTATTCCATTCCGGCGTCGTCGCCGGTGGCATCATGTTGGATGCGGCCGCCCACGACGATGTTCCCCGGCAGGCGCTTGTAGGCGTAGAGCGCCGCATCGGCGCCCAACTCCGGGCGATCCATGCCGTCGATGTCGCCCGCCGCGAAGCGGGGGCGCAGTTGGACGCCGGCGTGGAAACCGTCGCGCTTGATCGCATTCCAGCCCAGGCCGTCCAGGCCGTTGGCGTAGACGATATCGCGATAGGAGGCCGAACCCCAGGCGGTGAAGCTGGCCTCGTCGCTATTGTTGCCGGTGGCGCTGAAGCCGCGCACCACGCCGCCGCCGATGTCGACCTTCCACGTCTGCGGGGCCTCTGCCGGTATGAACGGCTGCGACTGCGCCATGGCTGCGACAGGCAGGCCCGCGACGGCGACGGTCAGCAGAGCGAGGCGGAGGTTGGTGCGTGAAATCATGAGCGAGTCCCAGGTCAACGGCTGATGATATAGAGGCCCGCTCTCCAAAGCCTAGGTTTTAGGCGGCAACAAGGCGGTCGAGGCCCCTTCGATCCGGCTTTCCAGCTCAGCCATGAAGGCGGCGCGCTTCAGACCGGCCGGGATCGGCGGCAGGAATTCGAAAACGACCGTACCCGGATAGCGTTTGAAGCCGTGCGCCGGCCAGTGGACGCCCGAGTTGGTGGCGACGGGCCAGCAGGGCGCCTCGACGTCGCGATAGATGGCGGCGACGCCGGGCTTGTAGTCGGCCGGTTCGCCCGGCGTCGTGCGGGTGCCCTCGGGGAAGATCAGGATCTGACGGCCCTCGGCCAGACGCGCGCGGGTCTGGCGCACCATGTCCTTCAGCGCCTTGGCGTGGGCGGCGCGGTCGACGGCGATCATCTTCGTCTTCCAGGCGAACCAGCCGAAGAAGGGCAGAGGCATCAGCTCCTTCTTCATCACGAAACAGGCGTCGTCCAGGAAGGCGAAGGGGGCGATGACGTCCAGCATGCCCTGGTGTTTGGCGGCGATCAGGGCCGGGCCGGTCGGGCGATGCTCAAGCCCGCGCACCTCGACCTTGACCCCGGCGATCCAGCGCAAGCCGAACAGGGCGAAACGCGCCCACAGCTTGATCACCCCCATGGCGACCCCGTGCGGCATCAGCAGCGCCGGCGACAGGCCGACGGCGAACAGCGGCATCGACAGGTAGAGCCACAGGGTGAAGATCAGGGATCGGACGGTCGTCATGCGGCGGTCTTGCTCGGTTCGGAGGCGTCGGCCTCAGCGGTCGGGCCAGGGCGTTCGGGGTGACGGCCGGTCAGGCGGTGCATTCCCTCGCGGCCCAGCACGGCCAGGTACTTCATGTATTCCAGCGCCATGCGCCGAGCGGTCTCGGTCGCGCGCCACCACCCGGCGTCGTCCAGCGAGGGCGTGGAGACCGCATACGGCGTCAGCTTCACCCCCGGCGCGGCCCCGCGGATTTCCAGCAGGCTGCGCGGCATATGGTAGTCGGAGGTGACGACGATCAGATGGTCATAGCCCTTGGACCGCGCCCAGGCGGCGATCTCCTGGGCGTTGCCGACGGTGTTCTCAGCCTCGAAACCCAGGTCGACGCAGCAGTTGAACAGCTTGCTGGAGCCCGGCGTCAGGGCGCGCAGCTCCTGACGGCGGACCTCGCGATTGACGCCCGAGATCAGCAGCCGGTCGCCCTTGCCCTGCTCCAGCAGGCGGATGGCCGCGTTGACGCGCTCGGCCGAAGGGCCGGTCAGGGAGACGACGGCGTCGGCCCGTGCGGGGTCGGGCGCAGGCGTGAACTCGCGCACCCGCTCGGCGAAGACGAACAGGCCCGTCAGCCACATCAGCGCCACCACGGCGATCAGCGTCAGGAACTTCATAGGAGACTAACTAGCTACGCTGGCCCAGCTTCGCCAGCGCCGTGAGGCGGGCGGCCAGCACGGCGACGGCGCCGGCCAGCAGCGGGCAGGCGATCAACACCAGCAGATCGACCCAGGCCAGCGGCAGGGCCGGGGTCAGTCCGCCTTCGCCGCCGATCAGGCGCAGCGCGGCCAGCATCAGCGCCGCCAATCCCGCGCCCGCCGCGCCCGCGGTCGCCGCCAACAGGCCGAACCGCTGCTGAAACAGCGCCGCGATCGCTCCGTCCGAGGCGCCGTTCAGCTCCAAAGTTTCAATTACCGCGGCCTGCGCCGCCATTCCTGCGCGGGTGGCGTAGGCGATAGCCGCCCCCGTCGCCGCCGCGATCAGCAGGAAGGCCGCACCCGCCAGCGCAGTGATGAAGCCCGCCGAGCGCTCGACCTCGCCGCGCCAGAGGCTGTGATCATCAACCGTAGCGTCCAGGCCCGCTTCAGCCAGAGCCCGACTCATCGTCGGCGCGCCCGCCGGCGCCTCTGCGTCGAGACGGGCCGTCACCAGATACGGCAGAGGCAGATCCGGCAGCACGGCTTCTCCCACCCAGGGCCGCAACAGGGTCTCCGCCGCCTTGCGGTCCAGCGCCTCGGCCTCGGACACCCCCTTGACCCCGGCCAGAACTTCAGCGGCGCGCGCAGCGGCGGCGGGTCCGGTCTCATCGACGCGCGGCCGCACCTGAACCGTGACCTCGGCCCGCAGGCGCCCGGCCCAACCGTGCGCCGCCCGGTCAGCCGCCATGGCGCCGACGGCGGCGATGGACGCCAGGAAACACAGGACGGCGATGACCACGACCAGCCAACGCTCGCCGCCCGTCTCACGCGGCAGAAGTTCAGGACGGGCTGAACGCCGTCGACCGATCATGACGCCGTCTCCGAAGCGGCTTCGCGGATCAGGCCCAGTCGTCCGCCTTCCAGCCGCAGGACGCTCGCACCGCTCCGCTCGGCCAGGACTTCGTCGTGGCTGGCGATCAGGACAGTGGCGCCCAGTCGGTGCAGCGACTGGAACAGGCGCATCAGCTTCTCAGCCATGGCCGCGTCAACGCTGCCCGTCGGTTCGTCGGCCAGGATCAGCCGGGGGCGCGTGACCACGGCCCGGGCGATGGCCAGGCGCTGCTTCTCTCCGCCCGACAGCGTCGGCGGCAAGGCGTCCAACCGCTGACCCAGACCGACCCAGCGCAGCATCTCTCGCACGTCCTCGGCGTAGTCACCCGTCCCCTCTCCCGCCAGACGCAGCGGCAGGGCGGCGTTGTCGAACGCCGACAGATGGTCCAGCAGGCGGAAGTCCTGGAAAATCACGCCCATGCGACGGCGAAAGGCGGGAACGTCGCGACGCGGCAGATGCGTCACCTCGCGGCCGAACAGGCTGATTCGCCCCGCCTGCGGCCGGGCCGCCAGGGTCAGCAATCTCAACAACGACGACTTGCCCGCGCCCGAAGGTCCGGTAAGGAAGTGGAAAGAGCCGTTTGGCAGTGTAAGGTTAACGTCCCGCAGCACGGCGGGCCTGTCCGTATAGCCGAAACCCACGCCCTTCAGGCGGACGGTGTCGGGTGTGGAATCCGGGTCAGCGGCGCGGCGGTTCGAATCAGGCATCGGGTTTCGTATTGGACCGGGGCGTTGCGCCGCGACAGGAGGGGGCGATAAGCCTCGCAGTCAGCTGACATGATACTGACCTGCCCCGCCTGCGCCACTAGCTATTTCGTTTCAGATGAGGCGATCGGCCCCAACGGTCGCCGCGTGCGCTGCAAGACGTGCGGCCATGACTGGCGCGCCAGCCTGGAAGACGCGCCGCTGGAGTTGGAGCCCGCAGCGGGCGCCAACGCCGTCACGCCGACCGAAACCATCGAGGAAACCTCGCCCGAGAGCCTGGCGGAGACGCCCGCGCCCGAACTGCCCCGCGCCTTCCGCGCCAAGGCCGAGCGCAAGCGCCGGGTGCGCAAGGCGGCGGCGGCAGGCGCCGCCTGGGCGGCGGCGGCGGCGGTCGTCCTGGGCCTGATCACCGGCGGCGTGCTGTTCCGCGAGGAGATCGTCCGGAAATTCCCGGTCACCGCCGGCGCCTATGAAACGCTGGGCCTGGACGTGAACATCGTGGGCCTGGAGTTCGAGGCCCAACGGGCGCGCGTCGCTTCGCACGATCCGGGCAAGGTCGTCGTCTCCGGCGCCGTGCGCAATATCCGCGAGACCGAAGTGGTCTCGCCTCCCATTCGCGCCGTGCTTCAGGACGAGCGCGGCGTGGAGGTGGCCAGCCGCGTGGTGCGCCTGGACGGGCCGCCCGTCCTGCCCGGCCAGGTCAAGGGCTTCGCCGTAGTCATCGCCGACCCCCAGGGCAAGGGTGCAAAGATGACGACAAAATTCATCCTCATGCCTCCCGCCAAGGCTCCGCCTCGGCCACATGAAGAAGCATCCCCGCGTGAAGACGGCGGCCTGCGCCGCTGAACGCCTTCGACCTTGGTCAAGCGCCTTCGCCTCTCGACTCACCCCCTGTCCAGGCGGTATCGCCGGGCATGGCTGACATCCAAGCGCCCCCCGCCCCCACGGTTCTTCTGTCCCAGGCCGAGATCGAGGCCGTCGTGGCCGATCTGGCGCGGCGCATCGCCCCCCATGTCGACGATGAGACGGTGGCCGCCGTCCTGCTGACCGGCGGGCTGTGGTTCGCCGCCGACCTGACCCGCGCCCTGGCGCGCGAGGGTCGCAACGTCCGCTTCGACGCCCTGTGGCTGGCCTCCTACGGCGACGAACAGACCAGCCGGGGCCGGATCGAGGTCCGCGCCCCCTATCAGCGCTCGCTCGACGGGCGGAAGGTGCTGATTCTGGATGACGTGTTCGACACCGGCCTGTCGCTGGCCGAGGCGGTGCGGATCACGCGGGAGGCGGGCGCCGCCGAGGTGTTGACCTGCGTCTTCGCCCGCAAGCCCTGGCCCAAGCCCCGCGCGCCCGAGCCCGACTTCGTCGGCTGGGAGGCGCCGAACCGCTTCCTGGTGGGCTATGGCCTGGACCACGCGGGCGGAATGCGCGGCCTGCCGGACATCTGCGCGCTGGACTGAGGCTTAGAGCCAGTCCGCCATCGGCTCGCGGGCGAACATCTCGTCATAGGTCGGGCGTGGGCGGATGACGGCGTAGCGGTCGCCGTCGACCAGAACCTCGGCGGCCAGGGGGCGGGTATTGTATTCGCCGCTCATCACCGCGCCATAGGCTCCTGCGCTCATGAAGACCACCAGGTCGCCTGCCTTCAACGGCGGCAGGTCGCGATCGCGCGCGAAGGTGTCGCCGGTCTCGCAGACCGGGCCGACGACATCGTGGGGCAGGGCTTCGCCCGCCGTCGGCCGCACCGGCTTCAGGTCGTGGAAGGCGTCGTAGAGGGCCGGACGCATCAGATCGTTCATCGCCGCGTCCAGCACCAGGAAGCGACGGCCGTCCGTCCGTTCATTGACCTGAATGACCCGGCTCAGCAGGACGCCGGCGTTGGCGGCCATCAGGCGCCCCGGTTCGAAGGCCGCCTCGACATCCAGCCCGTCCAGCACTCGCGCAGCCATGGCGATGTAGTCGGCCGGGGACGGCGTCGCCGTCTCGCCGTAGTAGGGCACGCCCAGGCCGCCGCCGAGATCGAGGCGGGTGACGCCGTGTCCCTGGGCGCGCAGGTCTTCCGTCATCTGGCGCAGCACCCGGAAGGCGGCCTCCAGCGGAGCCAGGTCGGTGATCTGGCTGCCGATGTGGCAGGCCAGACCCACAGGCGTCACGTGAGGCGAGTTTGATGCGCGGGCGTAGAGGGTCATCGCCTCTTCCACCGGCACGCCGAACTTGTCGCCCGCGCCGCCGGTGGTGATCTTGGCGTGGCCGCCGGCGCCGATCTTGGGATTGACGCGGATGGCGATGGCGGGGGCGGCGTCCTTGGCGGCCGCGACGGCGATCAGCCGGTCCAGTTCGGCCGAGGATTCGACGTTGATCTGGCGCACGCCGACATCGATGGCGAAGGCCAGTTCGGCGTCGGTCTTGCCCACGCCCGAGAAGATGATGCGCTCGCTCGGAACGCCCGCAGTCAGGGCTCGGCGGATCTCGCCCTCGGACACGGTATCTGCGCCGCAGCCGAGTTTCGCCAGGGTGGCCAGCACCGACAGGTTGGAGTTGGCCTTGACCGCGAAGGCGATCAGGGCCTCGCCCAGCGCGTCCTTATGCCCGTCGCACGCCTCGCGCAGCAGGCCGTAGTGACGGCGCAGCGTCGCCGAGGAATAGACGTAGGTCGGGGTGCCGACCGTCTCCGCCAGCGTCTCCAGCGAGACGCCCTCGGCGTGCAGGACGCCGTCCTTGAGATCGAAATGGTGCACCGGCGGGGCGTCCAGTCAGAAGGTCGGAGCGAAGGCTCAGTTCACCTGCGGCGGCTTGCCGAACGGGTCGGACGCGCCGTTGTCGATGGGCATCTGGCGCGGCGGCAGGTTCTGCATCGCCGGCTCGGGCAGGTGCTCGGCCGAGCGGTCGCGGATGGCGCGCTCGGTCTGCTTCTTCGGCGTCGCGCCTTGCGGCGGTTCGAGGTCGGCCATGCGGCCGCAAGCCGAGAGCAGAAGGGCGGCGGCGCCCGCCAGGATCAGGGTCTTCTTCACAGACGTCTTCGTCACAGGCGGCTTCTCCAGTCGGCGATGCGCGCGCGGACCTGTTCCGGCGCCGTGCCGCCGAAGCTCTGGCGGCTGGCGCAGGAGGCTTCGGGCGTCAGCACTTCATACACGCCTTCGGTGATCCGGCCATCCAGGGCCTGCAATTCCGTCAGCGGCAATTCGCCCAGCCCCAGGCCCAGGGCCTCGGCCCGCTTCACAGCGGCGCCGGTGACGTGGTGCGCCTGGCGGAAGGGCAGGTTCAGCTCGCGCACCAGCCAGTCGGCCAGATCGGTGGCGGTCGAGAAGCCCGCGCCGGCGGCGGCGGCCATCTTCTCGGTGTTGGGGCGGATCACGGCGACCATGGCGGTCATGGCCGTCAGCGCCAGGTCGAGCGCGTCGAAGGCCTCGAACACCGGCGGCTTGTCCTCCTGCATGTCCTTGGAATAGGCCAGCGGCAGGCCCTTCATCACCGTGGTCAGGGCGATCAGGGCGCCGTTGATGCGGCCCGTCTTGGCCCGCACCAGCTCGGCGGCGTCGGGGTTGCGCTTCTGCGGCATGATGGACGAGCCGGTGGTCAGGTCGTCGGGCAGGGTGGCGAAACCGAACATCGGCGTCATCCACACCACGATCTCCTCGGCCAGACGGGACAGGTGGCCCGCCGCGATGGAGGCGGCGGCCAGGCTTTCCAGGGCGAAGTCGCGATCCGAAACGGCGTCCAGGCTGTTGGCCATCGGGCGGTCGAAGCCCAGCGCCTTGGCCGTCATGTGGCGGTCGATGGGGAAGGGCGACCCGGCCAGGGCGGCGGCGCCCAGCGGGTTCTCGTTCATGCGGGCGCGGGCGTCGGCGAAGCGCCCGGCGTCACGGCCGAACATCTCGACATAGGCCATCAGATGGTGGCCGAAGGTCACCGGCTGGGCCGTCTGCAGATGGGTGAAGCCCGGCATCAGGTCGCCCGCGTGCTGTTCCGCCCGGTCCAGCAGGGCGGCCTGCAGATCCTTCAGTTGCGCCACGGTGCGATCGCAGGCGTCGCGCACCCACAGGCGGAAGTCCGTCGCCACCTGATCGTTGCGGCTGCGCGCCGTGTGCAGACGCCCCGACGGCTCGCCGATCAGTTCCGACAGGCGGGCCTCGACGTTCATGTGAATGTCTTCATAAGCGTCGCGGAAGGGGAAGGAGCCGTCCCGGATTTCGCCCTCGATGACGTCCAGACCGCCCAGGATGGCCTCGGCGTCGGCCGGCTGGATGATGCCCTGCTGGGCCAGCATGCGACAATGGGCCCGCGATCCGGCCAGATCCTGCGCCCACAGGCGTTTGTCGACGCCGATGGAGACGTTGATGGCCTGCATGATGTCGGCGGGCTTGGCGCTGAAGCGCCCGCCCCATAGAGACTGCCCCTGAGCGGGGACATCTTGCTGTGGTTTGGAAGGCGTATCGGACATGAGCGGCTCTGGGCGGACTTGGGCGGGCGTGGCGACGTTCGCGGTGATCGGCGTGATCGGCGTGGGCGCGGCGCTGCTATACGTCAATCATCATCAGGGGCGCAAAGACTCCGCGCCCGTTTCAGCCGCGCCGAAACAGCCGAGCACGCGGCTGATCACCTATGCGCGCGGCTCCCTGGCCCGGTTGCAGGCGCCGCCGCCCGCCCCGGCTCCCGACTACGCCTTCCGCAACGCCGCCGGACAGGAGGTGCGCTTCGCCGACTTCGCAGGCAAGGTGACGGTGGTGAATCTGTGGGCCACATGGTGCGCCCCGTGCCGGATCGAGATGCCGACCCTGGCCGCCCTGGCCGACCACTACAAGACGCGCGACGACTTCGCCGTAGTGACCGTCAGCATGGACGCGGAAAAGACCGTCGACGACGCCCGCGCCTTCATCGCCGACCACGCGCCGCTGGAATTCTACATCGATCCCAAGTTCCAGCTGGCCTTCGAATTCCCCGGCAAGGGCGCCATGCCCCAGACCATGGTGCTGGACCGCCGGGGTCAGGTTCGCGCCGTGCTGGTCGGCGAGGCCGACTGGGCCAGCCCCGAGGCCAAAGCCCTGATCGACGACCTGCTGGCCGGAGGCTGAGGCCAGCCTCCGGCGCTGCTTGTCGGAGACGGCCCAAAGGGTTGATCCTCCAGCCGCACAGGAGGCTGCAATGAGCGTTGAGACCCATTACCTGGCCGTCTTCACCAGCGACAAGACCGGCCCCAAATGGCGGGCCTGGCGCGCCATGAGCGAGGCCGAGCAGGCCGAGACGGCCCGCCTCGGCGTCGCCGCCGTCGCCGAATGGGAAGAGGCGCACCGCGACTCCATCGTCTTTCAGGGCGGCCCGCTGGGCCCGACCAAGCGCATCGACGACGACGGCGCCGTGACGGACGTGGTCAACCTGCTGACCGTCTTCATGGTCGTGCGCGCCGACAGCCACGAGGCGGCGGCCCGCCTGTTCGAGAACCACCCGCACATGAACCCCTTCCCCTGCGACGGGGTGGAGGTGATGCCGGTGCTGGGGTGAGTGCGCTTCTACCTATGCCATCATCTGATTCGATACTTGGTTCAGGTGACATCAATCGGCAAGTCACTACACAACTAACCGACGTATGCGATCTTCCCAGTCGCTCCCATGAATAATTCGGTCGCGATGCAACCCACCAGTCAACACTTCAGCTTTAGTCAAGCGTGATACCGTTTGCCAATCATCGCCAAAAACGTAGGTAGCATTGCCACCTTTAGTGCTTTCGAGGATTGCGAGCTTCTTTTTGGGGAACACGAACGCAACGTAGTCCCGGAACCCCCCCGCCCCGACATACACAGCGTCAGGCTCAAGCAGACCTAGAACTTGGTGACGCCACATGACCGGACCAGCATACCGCGCGCTCCGTCGGCCAATAGCCTGCTGGACATGCTCCCGGATTGCAGACCACGGGTATTGACCGGAGGGCAACAAATGCCAATTCACGCGACGGATGGGCGGCGGTTTGACAGAGGCCAAATCTTGGGTCCGGACATCGCAGCTTCCAAACAGTTCCAAGAACACATTAACGGCGTGCTGCACTTCGTCGGAAGTCGCGCTCGACCAGAGCAACTCATCTGAAACGATGTAGCCGCTCCCAACCACAGCCATGAACGTGAGCTCAATGGCGGGGGGCGCAACGAAGGTCCGCGGGTAGCACGAGCGGTAGATGGCCTTGTAGTCGGTGACCGTTTCAGTTCCGCCGCCAGGCAGCCATTGCTCCCAGCTCCACTCGATCGTGGTTATATACCGTTCTTCTTTAGGCCGATCCCTGTGGACAATGTAACGCCCCTCGGCATTGAATCGAGTGATGGGCCCAATTGCGCTCGGAAGAACCGCATCCCCCTCAACCGGATCATCGAAACCGACACGAACTAACCGGTCAGGCGTCGAGTCCACAACGACCCTCAGACGTTGCCCTTCAGGCAAGTGCCCCAGGTGACGGGCAATGTTACGAATTCGTTTTTGGTTAAATATCATCAGGCGCACTCCTGCTGACATAACGCCGTGATTCGACGCGCAACCTCAACGAGTCAATTAACAACTATCGCAATATTGCCCTCACCTAGGGTCGCTTCCACAGTCTGACCCTCAATGCACCCGCGCCTTCCCGATCTCCAGCCCGTCGGCGCCCGCTGACACGGCCACCACGCTGCCGTCCTCGATCTCTCCGGCCAGCAGCTTCTTGGCCATGGGATCGACCAGTTCCTTCTGGATGACGCGCTTCAGCGGCCTTGCGCCGTACACCGGGTCGTAGCCCTTGTCGGCGAGCCAGGTCAGGGCGCTGTCGTCCAGGGCCAGCGTCAGGCGGCGATCGGCCATCAGCTTCTCCAGACGCGCCAGCTGGATGCGGACGATGCCGCCCATCTGTTCGCGGCCGAGGCGGTGGAACAGGATGATCTCGTCGATGCGGTTCAGGAACTCGGGCCGGAAGTGGGCGCGGACCTGTTCCATGACCAGGGGGCGAACGGCCTCGACGTCTTCGCCTTCCGGCTGGTCGGCCAGAAACTGGCTGCCCAGGTTGGAGGTCATGATGATCAGGGTGTTCTTGAAGTCGATGGTCCTTCCTTGCCCGTCGGTCAGGCGGCCGTCGTCCAGCACCTGAAGCAGCACGTTGAAGACGTCGGGGTGGGCCTTCTCGACCTCGTCGAACAGGACGACCTGATAGGGGCGGCGGCGCACCGCCTCGGTCAGGGCGCCGCCCTCGTCATAGCCGACATAGCCCGGAGGGGCGCCGATCAGGCGGCTGACCGAGTGCTTCTCCATGTATTCGGACATGTCGATGCGGGTGATGGCGTTGTCGTCGTCGAACAGATAGCCCGCCAGCGCCTTGGTCAGCTCGGTCTTGCCCACGCCCGTGGGGCCGAGGAAGAGGAAGCTGCCCAGCGGCTTGTTGGGGTCGTTCAGACCGGCGCGTGCGCGGCGGACGGCGTCGGAGACGGCGGCCAGGGCCTCGTCCTGACCCACCACGCGGCGACCCAGTTCGTCCTCCATCTTGAGCAGCTTCTCGCGCTCGCCCTCCAGCATCTTGTCGACGGGCACGCCGGTCCAGCGGCTGACCACGGCGGCGATCTGTTCGGCGTCGACGACTTCAGGCGTCAGCGGGGCGGCGACCGCCGCCGGGGATTCGGAGTCCGCGAGTTGCTTCTCCAACTGCGGGATCTGGCCATAGGCGATCTCTGAGGCGCGGCCGAGGTCGCCGGCGCGCTGG
The DNA here is from genome assembly GCF_003938605.1 of Brevundimonas sp. 357. Lineage (GTDB taxonomy): Bacteria > Pseudomonadota > Alphaproteobacteria > Caulobacterales > Caulobacteraceae > Brevundimonas. Next base: position 65,040 of record NZ_RHWX01000001.1, read on the forward strand.
GCGGCGGCCAGTTCGGCGCGCAGGCGGTCCAGGGTCTCGCGAAGTTGCGCGCCCTGCCCCACCTTGTCCTTTTCCGACTTCCAGCGGGCGGTCATGTCGTCGGACTGGCCCTCCAGATCGGCGATCTCGTCCTCCAGCTTTTCGAGACGTTGCCGGGAGGCGCTGTCGTCTTCCTTCTTCAGGGCCTCGCGCTCGATCTTGAGCTGGACCAGACGGCGGTCGATTTCATCCAGGGCCTCGGGCTTGGAATCCACGGCCATGCGGACGCGCGAGGCGGCCTCGTCGATCAGGTCGATGGCCTTGTCCGGCAGGAAGCGGTCGGTGATGTAGCGGTTCGACAGGGTGGCGGCGGCGACGATGGCGCTGTCGCTGATGCGGACCCCGTGGTGGACTTCGTATTTTTCCTTGAGGCCGCGCAGGATGGACACCGTGTCCTCGACGGTGGGTTCCGAAACGAAGACCGGCTGGAAGCGACGGGCCAGGGCCGCGTCCTTCTCGACGTGCTTGCGGTACTCATCCAGGGTGGTCGCGCCGACGCAGTGCAGTTCGCCGCGCGCCAGGGCGGGCTTCAGCAGGTTGGAGGCGTCCATGGCCCCGTCGCCCTTGCCCGCGCCGACCAGGGTGTGCATCTCGTCGATGAAGAGGACGATCTGGCCCTCGGCGGCGGCGACCTCGTTCAGCACGGCCTTCAGCCGCTCCTCGAACTCGCCGCGGTATTTGGCGCCCGCGATCAGGGCGCCCATGTCGAGCGACAGAACCTTCTTGTCCTTCAGGCTTTCCGGCACGTCGCCGTTGACGATGCGCAGAGCGAGACCCTCGACGATGGCGGTCTTGCCGACGCCCGGCTCGCCGATCAGGACGGGGTTGTTCTTGGTGCGGCGGGCCAGCACCTGAATGGTGCGGCGGATTTCTTCATCGCGGCCGATGACGGGGTCGACCTTGCCGTCGCGCGCGGCCTCGGTCAGGTCGCGGGCGTAGCGTTTCAGGGCGTCGAAGCTGTCCTCGGCGCCGGCGCTGTCGGCGGTCTTGCCCTTGCGGATTTCGGCGACGGCGTCGTCCAGCTTCTTGGCCGTGACCCCGGCGGACTTCAGCGCCTCGGCGGCGGCGCCGCCCTCCTTGGCGATGGCGGCCAGCAGGCGTTCGGTGGTGACGAAGGCGTCGCCGGCCTTTTTCGCGGCCTCTTCGGCGGCGCTGAAGACGCGGGCGGTGTCACCGTCCAGATAGAGCTGACCCGAGCCGCCCTCGACCTGGGGCCGCTTCTTCAGCAGCCCCTCGGTGACGAGTTCGACGGCGGACGGATCGCCGCCCGCCTGATCGATCAGCTTGCGGGCCAGGCCGTCGCGCTCCTCGAGCAGCACCTTCAGCAGATGCTCGGGCGCGAACTGCTGGTGGCGGCGGGCCAGCGCCAGCGACTGGGCGGACTGGACGGCCTGTTTGGCGCGGTCGGAATAGAGGTCGAGATTCATGTCGTTCGGTTTCCCCTCAGGAGGCGGATTTCGACTCAATGCGCCCTTTCACGAAGCGACGCCTTGAGCTGTCGCAAAGGAGGTGGGTGTGGCCGGGAGGACACGCAAGAGAGGGGCACAAAAACGCCCGCCGCCAAGACAGGCGACGGGCGTCGGAATCCGATTTGACGACAGGGTCAGCCGCCGGACGGGCCGGTCGAGAAGTCGAACTGTTCGGGCTGGCGACGGGGACCGCCAAAGGACCAGCTCAGACCCAGGTAGAAGGCGCGCAGGTTCAGATCCTGATCGAAACGCTCGCGGAACTGCGGCGTGTCGTAGGTGGTGGCGCCGCCGAAGGAGTTCAGGATATCGCGGGCGGTAAACTGCAGCGACAAGGTGTCGGTCAGCTTGCGACGATAACCGAAATTCAGCATGCCGCCGCTCTCCCGCGTCCCCTGGGCCAGTAGTTGATCACCCTGCCAGAAGCCCATCAGTTGGACGAAGTCCTTGGGCGTAGCCTGCCAATTCAGGCTGAGGCGGCCGGTTACCATCTCGCCCTCGCGGTCGCGGCCGCCCGGGATGCCGGCCGCGTCGATCTCCTGACGGAAGGCGTTGACGCTGGCGTTGTAGCGCAGGGTCGGGTGCAGGCGGCCGCTGGCGGTCAGCTCGACCCCCAGATCGCGCCGGGCGCCCAGATTTTCGGGCCGGGTCAGCAGGACGCCGCCGCCGACGTCCGTCGCCACGTCGGTGAAGGCCTTGGTCGTATCGCGGAAATAGGCCGTGGCCTGATAGAAGCTCTGCCCGCGCCGCATCTGCCACATGGCCTCGAAGCTGTCGGTCTCCTGCGGCTCCAGATCCGGATTGCCCGAGCGCAGGTTCAGCGGATCGCCGTAAACGATGAAGGGATTCAGCTGCGACGGCTGAGGCCGCTGGATGCGCCGCGAATAGCTGCCGCGCAGCGTCTGCGTCTCGGTCAACTGATACTGAAGATGGAAGGTCGGGTAGGCGCGGAAGTAGTCCTGGGACGCGCGTACGGCGTTGGTGACGTCCTCGACCTCGATGTCCGCCTGCTCCAGTCGCAGGCCGAACTGGCCGGACAGCTTCTCGCCGAACGGGCGCTCATAGGTGGCGTAGAGGGCGTAGACGATCTGCTCCGCCTCGAACCGATTGCTCTGCGACGGCACGAGGGCCAGGGCGTTCTCGGACGGCCCGCGCCGCACCTCATTCTCCTGATCCGGCCGGGTGAGGTTCAACTCATAACCCGCGCGCAGCTTGGCGCCCTCGCCCATCGGCCGAGTATAGGCGCTGGTGAAGCCAATCGTCTCCTGCGCGTTCAGACCGCGCTGGGCCTCATACACTGTCGGCTCCGTCGGGACGCTGAAGACGTTGGCGGCCAGGGAGTCGTTCTCATGGTCGTTGCGGTCGTAGCGCAGCTCGTTCGACCACTCATGCCCCGAGGCGTCGAACTGGTGCAGCACCCGGCCGGTGACGCCCCAACCGTCCATGGCGAAGCCGCCCGAGCCGTCGCGGCTATAGGCGCGGGTCAGGGCGCCCGAGCCGTCGCGGGTCTCGAACAGGCCGCCCACATCGCTGTCGACGTCGAAACGGTTGGCGCGCGCCTCGCCGGTCAGCATGGTCTTGTCGGTCAGCCGGTATTCAGCCGCCACCCGGCCGAAGAAACCACCCTGGGTCGAGTCGATGCTCTGAGCCGTCGTGGTCGTGCCGACGGTCGCGCCCGAAGCGTTGAGCTGTTCGCGCAGGCGGTCGAAAGTCATGCTCTGCTCGTCATGGCGATAGCTGAGATCGCCGGTCAGGGTCAGCTTGCCGCGCTGGCGCGAGCCGCTGGCGCCGACGTTCCAGCGCCCGTTGTCGCCGACGTTGGCGCGCAGCGAGCCGGTCGTCACGGTCGCGCCCGGCGCTCCCGTAGCTGCGGCGGCGGCCACCGCCGCAGGAACCGGCTTGGTGATCAGGTTGATGACACCGCCGGAGCCCTCAGGACTGTAGGCGGCGGATGGATTGGTCATCACCTCGATGCGGGCGTAGCGGTCGGCCGGCAGTTGCAGCACCGCATCGGCGCGGTTCGGGCCCGACAGGATCGCCGAGGGACGCCCATCGACCAGGATGGTGACGTTACCATCGCCGCGCAGAGAGACGTTGCCCTGAGGATCGACATCAACGGAAGGCACATTGCGCAGGGCCTCCGCCAGGGTGCCGGTCGCCGCCTGGAGATCATCGGCCAGGCTGTAGCTGATCGAATCGATCGAGGTGCGGACATCGTTGGCGCGGGCGCTGACGACGACGTCGCCCACGGCCGCGGGTTGATCGTCCTTGTCGGCCTTCTGGGGCGGGGTCTGCGCCGGCGGGCTCTGGGTCTGCTGTGCGCCGACGGCGGGCTGCGCCGTCTGCGCCAGAACGCCCGTCGCAGGCAGGGCCAAAACCACCCCCAGCAGGGGCGCGAACTTGTATTTCGTCATGGTTGGGCGTCCTCGCACGGACGTCCCTCAACGTCCTTCACAGTCGCCGATATCAGCGCCTCGACGTATAACCGAGTTACATCTTTTTCATCCCGAAGGCGGGTCTGTGGCTTCGATTTGGAACCCCAAGCGTAGCCGTGCGTTGGGGGCCCATGCTGACATCCAAAATGAACCCTCGAGTCTTCTGGGGGGCCAGCGCCATTGCAGGCGGGCTGTTGCTGCTCGCCCTGACGGCGCCCGCCACGTCCGGCCTGCTGTTCGGGCGCGCCCAGGCCTGGGTGATCGACACCTTCGGCTGGTTCTACGTGGCCTCCGTGGCGGGGTTCCTGCTGTTCGTGGCGGTGCTGGCCGTGGGGCCGACCGGGCGGCTGAAGCTGGGACCGGACGACGCCGAGCCGGACTTCCCCTATGTTTCCTGGCTGGCCATGCTGTTCGCAGCGGGCATGGGCATCGGCCTGATGTATTTCGCCGTCGCCGAGCCGGTGCAGCACTACATCGCCCCGCCCGAGGCCCAGCCCGGCACCTTGACGGCCGCGCGCGAGGCCATGGTCATCACCTACACCCACTGGGGCGTCCATGCCTGGGCCATCTACGCCGTGGTGGGCCTCAGCCTGGCCTATTTCGCCCACCGCAAGGGCCTGCCGCTGACCATGCGCTCCAGCCTCTATCCCCTGCTGGGCAAGCGGGTGAACGGGTGGGTCGGCGATGCGGTCGACATCTTCGCCATCTGCGGCACCCTGTTCGGCATCGCCACCTCCCTGGGCCTGGGCGTGGCGCAGATGAACTCAGGCCTGCACTATGTCTTCGGCCTTCCCAGCAGCGTCATCATGCAGGTCGGCCTGATCGCCGTGGTCATGGGAGCCGCGACCATTTCCGTGCTGACCGGCGTGGACAAGGGCGTACGGCGCCTGTCCGAGCTGAACCTGGTTCTGGCCGTCTGCCTGATGCTGTTCGTGCTCATCGCGGGACCGACGCTGTTCCTGCTGCGGGCCTATGTGCAGAATTTCGGCCTCTACCTGGATCATTTCTTCGTCCGCACCTTCACCCTCTACGCCTATGAGCCGCGCGCCTGGATGGCGGACTGGACGCTGTTCTACTGGGCGTGGTGGATCGCCTGGTCGCCGTTCGTGGGCATGTTCATCGCCCGCATCTCGCGCGGGCGCACGGTGCGGGAGTTCCTGATCGGCGTGCTGCTGGTGCCGACGGCCTTCACCTTCCTGTGGATGACGGTCTTCGGCAATACGGCCATGAGCCTGGATCTGGGCGTGGCGGCGGGAGCGATCTCGGACGCCGTGCAGGCGGATTTGTCGACGGCCCTGTTCCGCTTCCTGGAGTATCTGCCGGGGACGGCGATCACCTCGGTCCTGGCCATCGCCCTGGTGGCGGTCTTCTTCGTCACCTCGGCGGATTCCGGCTCCCTGGTCATCGACACCCTGGCCTCGGGCGGCGCCGAGGAGACGCCGCGCTGGCAACGGGTCTACTGGTGCGTGCTGCAAGGACTGGCGGCGGCCCTGCTGCTGTTGGCGGGCGGTCTCGGCGCCTTGCAGGCGGCGACCCTGGTGGCGGCCCTGCCCTTCGCCGTCATCATGATCCTGGCCTGTTTCGGCCTGGCGCGACAGATGAACGCCGACCTGAGGGGCGAGGCCGTCGAGACCGAAGCGCCGCCGCTGCGCGAACAGCTCAAGCGCATCCTGGCCCCGGCCAGCCGCCGCGACATCGACCGCCAGATCGCCCGCCACGGCGCCCCGGCGCTGGAAGAGGTGCGCGCCGCCGTCGCCGCCGAGGGGCTGGAAAACAGCGAGGTTCAGAGCGACGACAACGGCGTCTGGCTACGGGTCGAGCACGCCAACGGGCGGGACTTCCTGTATCGCCTGGGCGCCCGATCCAGACCCCTGCCCGCCCTGACCGCGCTAGAGGCCCCCGAGAACCGTCGCGCGCTGGAGTGGCGGCTCAGCGCCGTGACCGGCGACGGCATGCGTCCGCGCGACGTGACCGGCTTCACCCGCGCCCAGATCGTGGCGGACGTGCTGGAGCACTTGCAAAGGTGGCGGCTGGCGGCATAGGGCGCGCGACGCCCCTTGGCCCGGCGGACGGGCGGCGTTAGCGTCGCCGTTCAGTCTTCGGGAGCGTCCTTGATGTCCATCCGCCTGTCGCGCCGCGCCGCGCTGATCTCTTCCGCCGTCGGCGCCGCCGGCGCGGCCCTGCCCGCTACCGGCTGGGCGCAGACCAGCGCGGACACGCGCACGGATGAGGAGATCGCCGCCGCCGCCGACGCCTGGGTGCAGCGGTGCATGGCCGCCTGGCCGGACCAGCCCGCCGTCTCCCTGGCCCTGGTGCGCGATGGCAAGACGGTGCTGGCCAAGGGCTACGGCGTGCGCCGTCAGGGCAAGGCCGAGCCCGCCGACGAACACACCCTGTTCGCCATCGCGTCGAACTCCAAGAACGTCACCGCCGCCTGCCTGGCCATTCTGGTCGATGAGGGCAAGGTGAAATGGGACGAGCCGATCCGCACCTATCTGCCCGGCTTCACCCTGTCGGACCCGATGGTGGGCGAGCGCATCACCGTGCGCGACACCCTGAGCCATCGCGCCGGTTTCGGCCTGGGCGCCGGCGACCTGCTGTTCTGGCCCAACAGCGACCGGACGCGCGCCGAGGTCTTGGCGCAGGCCGCCTTCGTGCCGATCGAGGACGGCTTCCGCGAGGACTACCACTACTGCAACCTGATGTTCGTGGTGGCGGGCGCGGTAATCGAAAAGGTCTCGGGCCTGTCCTGGGAGGACTTCGTCCAGACCCGCATCTTCGACCGCGTGGGCATGAGCGAGAGCGTGCCCCTGGCCCGCCTGGCCGATCCGGCGAAGTCCGCCCTGCCTCACGGCCGCGTCGGGCCGCCCCTGCGCTATCAGGGGGCAATGACCCAGATCGCCGAGTCGATCGTCGAGGTGTGGAACTGGGATTCGGCGGCGGCGGCGGGCGGCATCTGCGCCAGCGCCCACGACTGGGCCAAATGGATCGCCGTACGCCTGAACGACGGCAAGCTGGCCGACGGCTCGCGCCTGTTCTCCGAAGCCGCCGCGCGCGAGATGTACAAGCCGAACATCGTGGTCTCCTCATCCAACGGGCCGACGGCGGCCCTGCCGAACCGGGCCGTGGCCTCGACCTACGCCATGGGCTTGCAGGTGCAGGACTATCGCGGCGAGCGGCTGGCCACCCACGGCGGCGGCTCGCCCGGCGGCATCTCGGCCACGGTGCTGATCCCCGGCCGCAAGATCGGTTTCAGCGTCTTCACCAACGCCGAAGAGAGCTTCCTGCTGCGCGCCCTGCGATCGGGCCTGTCGGACATCGCCATGAACAAGGTCGACGTCGACTGGATCGCCGATTCCAAACGAATTGAGGCCGAAGGGACCGAAAAATCGCTGAAGGCCGCCGTCGAGATCGACGCCAAACAGGCGGCGGGCGCGGCCCCGTCCCTGCCGCTGGAGGCCTACGCCGGAACCTGGCGCGATCCCTGGTACGGCGACATCGTCATCGAGCCGAAGACCGAGGGGCGCGGCCGCAACCGCAAATCCGGCCTGTGGGTGCGCTTCACCCACACCCCGGCGCTGCAGGGGTGGCTGGAGCCCTACGACGGCGAGACCTTCCGCACCCGCTTCCCCGACAAGCGCGAGGAAGACGCCTTCATCACTTTCAGCATCGGCACGGCCAAGCCTGCAACCGCCACGGTCAAGGGCGTCTCGCCCGACATCGACTTCAGCTACGACTATCAGGATCTGCGGCTGACGCGAGCGTGAGGCCTCGGACGCCGTCCAAGCTCACCCTTCGCCCGCCGCCTCCAGCCGGGCGATGCGGCGGTCCATGTCGGCGACCTGATCCTTCAACCGTCGCGCCTCGGACGCCATGTCGACCGGCGTGCCGTCGTCATAGGTCAGTTGCGCGCCCTTCTCGATCAGGTCGAGACGGTAAAGGGCGGTGACGCGGGTCGCCTTGAACCGCTCCAGCTCGCTTTCCGGGGAGATGACGCGGGCCATGTCAGCGCGCCGCCACGACGATGACTTCGACGAGGTAGTCGGGCGTGGCCAGCTTGGCCTCGCAGGTGGCGCGGGCGGGCGGATGGGCCGGATCGACCCAGGCGTCCCAGACGGCGTTCATCGCCTCGAAATCGGCGATGTCGGCCAGCCAGACCTGGGCCGACAGTATCTTCGTCTTGTCGCTGCCGCACTCGGCCAGGATCGCCTCGACCTCGGCCAGAGCGGTGCGCGTCTGGGCGGCGACGTCCTCGCCCGGCTCGCCGACCTGTCCGGCCAGATAGAGGGTCTGGCCGTGGGCCACGGCCTGGCTCATGCGGCTGTCGGGCTGGATGCGGGTGATCATGGCGGCTCCTTGCGGTTGACGCCGGACTTATACGCGGCGAGACGAACGCTCCAAGGACAAACGCCCGGCGCCTCCGCATCTTCCTAAACCCCAAAAGCCGTGTCACAGGATGCGGCCATGGAAACGATCCGCATCGAGAACCGCATCGGCGTGCGCGCCCCGGCTGAACGCATCTGGGACGTGCTGACTGATTTTGCAGGATGGAGACGCTGGAACCCGCACGAGACGGACATCGAAGGCGTCCTCGGCTTCGGTGCGGCGATCCGCCTGACCGAACGCCTGCCGGACCTGGGGGAGCGTCGGATCGAGGCCCGGCTGGGCGAATGGCAGCCGAACGCCCAGCTGGTGTGGGCCGAGCGGCGCGGCTTCCTGTTCCGCACCCTGCGCTACTATGAAATCGACGAGTTGGAGCGCGGCAGCTGCATCCTGTCTCACGGGACCATCTTCAGGGGCCTGCGCGCCGAGCTATTCCATGACAAGCATCGGGCGCGCATCCGCCCGGCCTATGAAACAATCGGTGAAAATCTGAAGCGGATCGCCGAAGAGGGCTGACGTCGCCGAACGTCAACCGCCCTTGATCGTATCGGTGATGTTGATGATCGCCGGTCCCAGGATGACGACGAACAGCACCGGCAGGAAGAACAGGATCATCGGTACGGTCAACTGGGCCGGCAGGGCCGCCGCCTTCTTCTCGGCCGCCGCCAGACGCAGGTCGCGGTTCTCCTTGGCCATGACGCGCAGCGCCGAGCCCAGGGGCGTGCCGTAGGTCTCGGCCTGGGTCATGGCCGTGGCCACGGCGCGGATGCCCGGATGCTGAGTCCGCTTGGCCATGCCCTCATAGGCCAGTCGGCGTTCGGGCAGATAGCTCAGCTCGGCCGACAGCAGGGACAGCTCCTCGGCCAGTTCGATGGACTGACCGCCGACCTCCTGGCTGACCTTCTGGATCGCCGCCTCGATGGACATGCCGGACTCCACGCAGATCAGCAGCAGGTCCAGCGAGTCGGGGAAGGCCGCCACGATCGACTGGCGTCGCTTGTCGATCAGATTTTTCAGATAGATGTTCGGCGCATAAAAGCCCACGCCCGCCGCCAGAATGACGATGGAAAACAGGGTGAAGCCCGGCAGGTCCGGCTTGATGACGACGAACAGGTAGAAGGCCGTCAGCGCCATCAGGATGAACGGCAGCGAAAAGCGGAAGAAGTAGAAGGTGTTCAGCGGCCCCGGCCCACGGAAACCCGCCTGGATCATGTTCTCGGCGACCTTTGGGTCTTCCAGCAGCTTCATCAGATTCAGCCGCGCCACGACCCGACTGCGGAAGCTGTCGTCCGTGCGGCGCAGGCCGCCGCCCATCTCGCCCGCGCCGCCGCGCATGGCCTGACGCGAACGCCGGCGCAGTTCCTCGCGACGCTCGGCCACCGCCTTCATCCGCTTGTCCAGCCGCGCCCCGCCGCCGATGAAGGAGCCCAACATGGTCAGGACGCTGGCGAAGACGGCGACGCCCACGCCGATGCTCAGCAGGTTCTGCGGGTCTGTGATGAAGCGCATGAAGGCGTTCATGATCAGGACTTCCCCCTCAGAACTTGAAGTTGATCATGCGCTTCATCACGAAGACGCCGGTGGCCATCCACAATACCGCGCCCAGCAGCATCACATGACCCCGAACATCCGTGAACAGCAGCATCATGTAGCTGGGGCTCGTCACCGTCACCATGATCATAACCGCCGGCGGCAGGGAGCCGATGATGCCGGCCGACGCCACGGCTTCGGACGACATGGCCTTGATCTTTTCGCCCATCATCCGGCGGGCGCGCAGCACTGAGGTCAGATTGCTCAGCGCCTCGGCCAGGTTGCCGCCCGACTTCTGCTGGATGGCGATGACGATGGCGAAGAACTTCAGCTCCGGCGTCGGCATGCGCTGATACATCTTGTCCAGCGCGTCGGCGAGCGTCAGCCCCACCCCCATGCCTTCGACCAGCAGGCGAAATTCCCCGCCCAGCGGCTCGGGGCTTTCACGCGCGATGACCTTGAAGCAGTCGTGGACGGGCAGACCCGTCTTGATGCCGCGCACCAGAACGTCCACGGCGTCGGGGAAAGCCAGGGAGAACTTCTTCATCCGCGCCTTGGCCTTCATGTTCACGATCCAGCGCGGCACGCCCAGACCCATGGCCACGCCGACGCCCAGCACGATGAAGATGTTGGCGCCCAGAACAAAGGCCAGCAGCGAGCCGCTCAGCCCCATCACCACGCTGATGATGACAAAGGTCCGCATCGACAGGCTCAGGCCCGCCTGCTTCAGTTTTGCGCTGGTGCTCATCCGCGCCTTGCGCTCGCGCCGGTCGACTTCGCGCAGCTGGACCATGATCTGCTTGCGGCGCGCTTCGGGCGTATTGGCGGCCGCGGCGCGCTTGGCCGCCGCCACGGCCTCGGTCCGACCGGCCGCCAGGCCCTTGGCGCGCTTGACCGCCTGCCCCGAAGAGTCGTCGCCGCCGACCAGCACCCAGCCGACGCCGCCGATGGTGATGAAGGCCAGGACCGCCGCGAGGATCGGAAGAAGCATCGGCCCTACTCCGCCGCGTCCAGAGCTTCGGCCAGTTCCCGTTCCAGCCCGTAATAGCGGGCGCGGTCCCAGAAGCGCGGGCGGGCGATGCCGGTCGAACGATGGCGGCCGGTGATCTTGCCGTGCGTGTCTTCACCGGTGATGTCGTAAACGAACAGATCCTGAGTAACGATGACGTCGCCTTCCAGCCCCACCACCTCGGTGATGTGGGTGATGCGACGGCTGCCGTCGCGCAGGCGCGCGGCCTGGACGATGACGTCGATCGAGCCGACGATCATCTCGCGGATGGTCTTGGACGGCAGACCGTAGCCGCCCATGGTGATCATGGATTCCAGACGGCTGATCGCCTCACGCGGGCTGTTGGCGTGCAGCGTGCCCATCGAGCCGTCGTGGCCGGTGTTCATGGCCTGCAGCAGGTCGAAGGCCTCGGGGCCGCGCACCTCGCCGACGATGATGCGTTCGGGGCGCATCCGCAGGCAGTTCTTCACCAGGTCGCGCATGGTGATCTGGCCCTGCCCCTCAAGGTTCGGCGGGCGGGTCTCCAGACGCACGACGTGCGGCTGCTGCAACTGCAGCTCGGCGGCGTCCTCGCAGGTGATGACGCGCTCGGTCGGGTCGATGAAGGCCGTCAGGGTGTTCAGCAGGGTCGTCTTGCCCGAGCCGGTGCCGCCCGAGATGACCAGATTGCATCGCGCCGCGCCGATGACGCCCAGAACGCGCGCCCCCTCGGGACTGATGGAGGCGTACTCCACCAGGTTGCGCATCGTCAGCTTGTCCTTCTTGAACTTTCGGATCGTCAGCGTCGGTCCGTCGATGGCCAGCGGCGGGGCGATGACGTTGACGCGGCTGCCGTCGGGCAGGCGGGCGTCGCAGATCGGGCTGGCCTCGTCCACGCGGCGGCCGACCTGGGACACGATCCGCTGGCAGATGTTCATCAGCTGGGTGTTGTCGCGGAAACGGACATTGGTCAGCTGCACCTTGCCGCCGACTTCGATGAAGACCCGCCCGGCCCCGTTGACCATGATGTCGGCGATGTCGTCGCGCGTCAGTAGCGGCTCCAGCGGGCCGTAACCGAGGACGTCGTTCAGGATGTCCTGGACCAGGTGCTCCTGCTCGGCCACCGACATGGAGACGTTCTTGATCGCCACCAGCTCGGCGACGATGTCGCGAATCTCCTCGGACGCCGCCTTCTGATCCAGCTGGGCCAGCTGGGCCAGGTCGATGGTGTTCATCAGGGCGTTGAAGATGGTCGTCTTCGTCGCGTGATAATAGTCGCTCTGCTCGCGCACGATTTCGGCGACGGCCTGGGCGTTCTTCAGCTGGGCCAGCCCCGCCGTGGCGCGCGGCCCCGCGCCGCCGGACGTCGGACGCGCGACCGGATCGCCCTGCCCCAGCGCGTGCTCGAACGGATCTGGCCGCTTGGGAGTCGCCGGCGTCAGCGGGTCCAGTTCCTCAGGCGGGAAGGCGTCGACGGGATCCAGCGCCCTGTGCGACGACCGTTCCGCAACCGCGGCTAGGTCCGGCTCTGGCGAAGCGGCCGGACGCAGCGGCGCAACCGCAGCTCCCGATGCTGTCCGTTTCCCGAACACCTAGCCGCGCTTCTTGCTGAACAGGCCGGCGAACAGGGACGATCCCCCGGCCGAACCCTTGGCGGCGCGCGCCTGTCCGGCGGTCGTGGGCAGTTCACGATGGGACACGATCTGGGCCAGAGTCTCGAACGCCTCGGCCGCCTTGGTTCTGGCCGCCGAGTCCACGATCATCTGGCCGTTGTTGGCGGCCGCGCCGAAGACCTTGGCGTCGAAGGGAATGACCAGGCTGGGGTGAACGCCCAGCGCGGCGCCGAAGTCCTTGACCGGGATCTCGGGACGTCCGGGAACGCCGACCTGGTTCAGCACCAGACGCGGCGGCGCGTCGTTCGGTCGCCCCTGCCTGATCAGATCGATCATGTTCTTGGCGTTGCGCAGGGAGGCCAGATCCGGCGTCGCCACCACCACCACCTCGTCCGCCGAAATCAGCGCCCGACGCATCCAGCCCGACCACAGGTGCGGCAGGTCCAGCACGACAAAGGGCGCCGTGGAACGGATGCGGCTCGTAACCTCCTCGAAGACTTCGGGCCCGAAATCCCAATCGGCGTCCAGGGTCGCGGGCGCCGCAAACAGGCTCAGCTTGTCGGTGCAGCGAACCGTCATCCGGTCCAGCAGGGTCGCGTCCAGGCGCTCGGGCTGCTTCAGGGCGTCAGCGACGCCGCCCAGCGGATCCTGGTTGAAATCCAGCCCCGCCGTGCCGAACGGCAGGTCATAATCGACGATGACGGTGTTGACGCCGATCCGCTCGCTCATGGCGTAGGCGGTGTTGTGCGCCACGGCCGAGGCCCCCGCCCCGCCGCGCGCGCCGACGAAGGCGATGGTGCGCCCGACGAAGGGCTGGGCCGGATCGGCGAACAGGCCGCCGATAGCCGCGATGAGCTGCAGCGGTTGAATCGGAGCGACCAGGTACTCGCTGACCCCGCGCCGCATCAGTTCGCGATACAGCAGGATGTCGTTGGCCGCGCCGATAATCACCACCTTGGTGCCCGCGTCGCAAACCTGGGCCAGGGCGTCGATCTCGGCCAGAAGGCTCTGCGCGTCCTTCAGGCTTTCGACGATGACCAGGGGCGGTGTCGGTTCGCCCTGATAGGCCTCGATGGCCGCCTGAACGCCGCCGAGACGGATCTGGGTGGCCGCCCGCGCCATGCGGCGATCCTGGCCAGCGCGTTCAGCGGCGGCGGCCGTGTCCTGGCGCTCGGCGAAGACATGGACCCCGATACGCGGAATGGAGACCTCGACCGTCGCGCCGATCGGGCTAAGGCCGGACGACGTCGCCAGGGGCGCGGGCGCGGCGTCCACGACGGGCGACGCGGCGGGTTCAACCGGCGCCGGCTCGATCTCGGGCCGGACCGCCTCAGCCGCCATCGGGGCCGCAGTGTTCATGGAAACCGCAGATCCCGCCCCCGGAGACGCAGCAGCGCCGCCCCGGTCGTTGCGAAGGTCCAGAAACTCGTCGTCCAGATCAAAACCATCCAGGGCGTCGAACACGCTCGGCGCTTGGGGCTTGGCCAGGTTGCTCATTGAATGGCCTGTGAGATGCGCATCTGCGACAGCAAAGGCTCTCGCGTCGCTGAGGTGGCGGAGCCCTTGCGATAGGCGTCGAACACGACAGAGCGCCGCCCGGCTTCGGACGGCGTCATGCCGCGCGGCGCGACAATGTCGCGCGGGTCGGCGATCTGGGCGGCCAGGTTAGCGGTGACGGCGCAGCCGAAGTTCGAAGCGGACTGGTTGTCGCCGCTGCGGCCCAGATTGCCCCACTGCGTCCCGCACTGCGGAACCACGGCGCGGACCGTCTCGAAGCCGACCAGCACCGGCGCACGCGGGTCCGGCGCGGCGTAGGCCGCGACCTTGATACGGTTCTCGGGCACGCCCGCCTGGTGCAGGGCCGCCTTGACGCCCCAGGCCGCTTCGCTCGCCACCGGGTCGCCGCCCGACGGCGCCTCGATCACCAGCACAGGCGCGCCCTCCATAGCGAAGCGGTTGACCAGATCGCCCAGCGCCGCGCGCTGATTGCCGGACAGGCCCGTCTCGTGAACCGCCAGGGCGATACGCTCCAGCCCCGGCTCGACCTGGAGCGAGAAGCGCGATGTCGGCGTCAGGGGCGGCTCGCCGCCCAGACTCGCCGGGCCGCCGACGCAGGCCGACAGCGCCAGCCCGCCCAGGGCCAGGGCGATCAGGGGAAGAAAACGCGAGGCAGGTCGGGTCATGGCGTTCACTCGATCACATAGCCGACGGGTCCACGCCATCCGGCGCCCGCCTGGGCGGTCGGCGCAGGCGAGCCGTAGACCTGGTTCAACTGGCCGAAGAAGATGGTCTGGGCGTCATGGGCGATGCGCAGGCCATCGGCCGGCGTCTGCATCCGGCCCGGCGCCGTCGGCGTGACGATGTAGGGTTCGACGATGACCACCAGCTCGGTCTCGCCCATCAGATAGTCACGCGATCGGAACAACTGGCCCAGCACCGGGATGTTGGTCATGCCCGGCAAGGAATCCACCGCCTGACGCGTGCTTTCCTGCAACAGGCCTGCGATCATCATCGATCCGCCCGAGGGCAGCTCGACGGTGTTTTCACTGCGCCGCACGGACAGGCCGGGCAGGGTGACGGAAGAGGGCGTGCCGGCGCCGATGGTCAGGCCGCCGCTGGGCGTCAACTCAGACACCTCCACCTTGACCTGGAGACTGATACGTCCGCCGGAAAGCACCACCGGCCGGAAGCCCAGCGCCACGCCGTAGGGTTTGTACTGAACCACGATCTGACCATCGCGATCACGACCCGTGGGAACCGGAAACTCGCCGCCGGCCAGGAAACTGGCGGCCTCGCCGTTAACCGAGGTCAGATTGGGCTCGGCCAGGGTGCGGACCAGGCCGACCCGCTCGAACGCCTTCAGGGTCGCCGAACCCTTGTTCAGGCCGTCCGAGCCGGGCCCCGTACCCGGCTGGGCCGTCTCCCAGTTCACGGGATCACCCGGGCCGCCATCGACGATGACCGGACACATGGCGCCGTCCGGCCAGCCCGGCCCGATGCACGGCGCCTCCATCTGGAAGTTCTTGGTGGTGTCGCGGGCGATGCCCCCGGCGATCCCGCCCAGAAGAGAGCCGTTGACGCCCCAGGTCGCGTTGTTGCCCAGCAGCCACTGGGTGTCGCCGACACGACCGATCACGGCCTGGGTGTCAAAGCCCAGTTGCTTGATGACGTTGCGCTGCACCTCGACCACGCGGACCTTCAGCGTCACCTGGTCCGAACCGGCGACCGTGATCATGTTCATGACCTTCTCGGGCGCGGTGACGAAGGCGCGCGCCACCTGGGCGGCGCGGTCGGCGTCGGCGGGGCTGGCGGCCACCCCGGTCAGGATGATGCTGTCGTTGACCGCCTCGGCCTGCAGGTTAGAGCCCGGCGCGACGCGGTTCAGCGTATCCTGAAGGGCGCTGACGCCCGCATCCACCCGTACCCGCAAGGCCAGGATGGCGCGCCCCGAAGCGTCCAGGAAGACCGCGTCCGTCTCGCCGCCCTCCAGGCCGATCATGGTGATGCGGCGCGGCGTGTGCAGCATGGCCTCGGCCACGCGCGGATTGGAGATGATGATGTCCCTTGCGTCGGAGGGCAGATCGACGGCGAAGGAGGTGCCGCGCGGCAGGTTGACCAATTGCGGGGCCGAGCCCGCCGTAACCGCGGCGCGCGTCGTCTGGGCGTCGGCCTGATCCATGGGCGCGCTCGCCCCGCTCAGGGCGAGTACGGCGACGCAGGCGGCGGCGGCGAAACGGTTCATGCTGGAGATCCTCATGGCGTCGCCACGTCCTGGGGCGCGCCGCCGCCGCGATAGACCTTCACCACCGAGCCCTGTCGTTCGCCTCCGCGTCGCACGGCGCCGGGGACATGACCCGAAGGCCCCGCCGTATCGGCGTAGGAGCGCAGCACCAAGGACAGATCTCCCTCGGACCGCGCCAGCGCCAGTAACTCGGCGTCGCGCTCGCTGACCGCCAGGGTGGCGGTAGCGCCGACCACGGCCTGCTCGTCTTCGGCGGCGCGGGTGCTCTGGTCGATGGCCAGAACCTTCATGTTGCGCATGATGGTCGCCGTGGTGAAGCGCGGCCCGGCGCCGCTGTCGTTGTTCTTGATTTCGCGCGTCATCAGCACGTCCACCCGGTCGCCGGGCAGGATGAAGCCGCCGGCGGCGGTCTCGACGGTGACGCGAATGGCCATGGCGCGCGTGCCCGGCTCCAGATAGGCGGCCATGTAACCGCTGTCCCCGGCGCGGACGATCTTGCGCGCCACGATGGGTTCTCCGGCCAGGATGGGTTCGCGCACCACGGCGCCGATGTAGTCGGCCTTGGCGCCGGGACCGTTCAGTTCGGCGGCGGCCTTCATGGCCCGATCAACCGCCTGGGCGCGGGCCTCCTCGCGGGTCGGCTTGTCCTTGGCCTTGCCATCGACCGCCGCGTTCTCTGCGGCGGCGCCTTCAGGCTTGGCCGGAAGCGGGGTCGAGCCGTCGGTGATGAATAGGGGATTCAGCTCCTCGACCGGCCAGTCCTTCCAGCTCAGGTCGGCGTCGGCCAGGCGGCGCCCCGGCTCCAGATCGCGCGCGGCGACCAGCACCTTGGCCATAGGCCGCGCCTCGACGGCGGCCGATACGGACGCGGCCGGTTCGCGGCCGGGCGACCCCATGGCGCGCACCACCAGCGCCAGGCCGACGGCGGCCAGGGCGGCGATGCAGATGACGGCGATTTTGGCGGGCTTCATCGACGGTCTCCGGCAGACGCGGATCCGCGCGGATCGCCCCCTGCCGTTAACAATGATGAGGGATCGAGGTTAACACGTCCCTAAGCGGGACAGCCCTTGGGGAACATCGATCATCCGGCGATGAAGGCCGCCATCACGGGACTGGCCGGATAGGCCAGAAGCGCGCCGATGGCGATGGCGACTCCATAAGGGATGTCTCCCTTGGGCTGCATCAGCCGCATCATCCAGCCCGGCCCGGTCTGGGCCAGAATGGGCAGACGGCTGCGCGCCGTCAGCAACAGCATGCAGAACGCCCCGCCCGCCAGGCCCGTGTAGAGCAGAAAGTGCAACGTGCCCGACAGGCCCATCCACAGCGTGGCCGCAGCCAACAGCTTGGCGTCGCCGCCGCCGATCCAGTTCAGGGCGAACATGC
The DNA here is from genome assembly GCF_003938605.1 of Brevundimonas sp. 357. Classification (GTDB taxonomy): domain Bacteria; phylum Pseudomonadota; class Alphaproteobacteria; order Caulobacterales; family Caulobacteraceae; genus Brevundimonas. Next base: position 82,619 of record NZ_RHWX01000001.1, read on the forward strand.
CCGCGCCGATGAACAGGCCCGCCACAGCCATCCCGGCCGAAACCCCGACCACGCTCAACGGCAATCCCAACGCCAGCGCTGTCGGGAAGAAGCCGACAACCAAGGCGATCGAGATCCAGTTCGGAATCTTCATCGTCGTCAGATCGTACAGGGCCGCGACGACGGCGAGAACCGGAAGAATGGCGAGGAGAAGAAGCGAAAGCTGGTCCATGCCGTCAGCCTGACCTCAAGTCTTTAAGACTCAGTTTCCTGGTGAAGTTCTGCAAGATGACTCTCGGTCAAAGGAAAACGGCCGGAGCTTTCGCTCCGGCCGTCGCAACCAAAACCTGGATAAGGTCTTAGCCTTCCTTAGCAGGAGCAGCCTTGTCCAGCTCGGTGTTCACGCCGTCGAACATGCCTTTGACCTTCGGGCCAATGGCGACAAGCGCGCCGATGATGACCACCGAGATCAGGGCGGCGATCAGGCCGTATTCAATGGCCGTGGCGCCCGATTCGTCTTTGGCGAAGCGATTGATGAAGTTACGCATGAGATGTCTTCCCTTTAGTTATAAGCGAGCAACAGTTCCACCATTCAGGGTCACCGGATTTGCCCGCTTGACCCCCGTTTGCATGACGACAATGCCGCCGCGTGGATTAAGGACGAGTAAAATCTACCAGCCTCCCGCATGAATATGATGGTTACTTTGATGTTTACTATAAAAGCCCCTGCCGACCGACATTCTCTGGAATTTCAGGAAATCTTGACCTTTGGGTCGCACCTTTCGTGCGCGGCGTCGCGCGCGCCGGTTCCTTTAACTCCGGAGGCCCCGACATGCCGGCATCGGCCAAGCCCAAGGGCGCAAGCCTGATCCGCACCCTGTTCGTCGCCTTGCCGATCGCGCTGGGCGCAGCGCCGGCATCGGCGCAGGAGCGGCCGCTGGAGGTTCGAATTCATCAGGCGACGCGCGTCAATCTGAGCGCAGCCGCCGGATCGGTCATCGTGGCCAACCCCGGCATCGCCGACGTGGCGGTGACAGACGCCCGGACCCTGTTCATCACCGGCAAGGATTACGGCGTGACCGAGGTCATCGCCGTCGACGCCCTGGGCCGGCCCCTGTTCCAGCGCCAGGTCGTGGTGGCCCCGGCCGGGACCGGCGCCGTACGAGTCTGGCGCGGCCGCGAGGCGACCGAAGTGACCTGCGGCACGGCTTGCGCCCCCGCCGGGCGCGGCTCATAGGCCCGGCCTTGTCAACGCGCCGCCAGGCTCGGGATCGACGCGAAGGCTCGACGGCGATCGAGTTCGGGCTGGTTGCGATCCCGTTCTTCCTGCTGCTCTTCGGCATTCTGGAGATCGGCCTGATGCTGCTGGTCGACGCCCTGGTCGAGACGGCCGCCTCGGACGCTGCGCGGCAGATCCGGACCGGCCAGGCCCAGGAAGAGAAGCTGACGCCGGAACAGTTCAAGACCCACTTCTGCTCTGAAATGGGCTTCTTCTCCAGCAACTGCGGCAGCCGCGCCTTCATCGATGTGCGCGTCATCGACGATTTTTCGCTCAACGATCCGAACAATCAGCCGCCTGACCCGATGAGCGGCGCGCGGTTCGACTCCAGCCAGCTCGGTTTCGAACCCGGCGCGCCGGGCGAGCGGGTTCTGGTGCGCATCTGGTACGAACAACCGATCTTCACCCCTGTGATCGCCCAGGCCGTAACGCGCACCAGGGATAACCGAGTGATGCTGACGACCACACTGGCTTTCCGCAACGAGCCCTACAAATGAGCCGGCGCCCGCGCTTCACCCCCCTAAGGCGTCTGCCTCGCGACCAGGGAGGCGCGACAGCGATCGAATTCGCCCTGATCGCGCCGATCATGATTCTGCTCTATTTCGGCCTGGTCGAGTTCAGCCAGGGCTTCATGGCCCAGCGCCGCGCCAGCCACGCCGCCTCGGTCGTGTCCGATCTGATCGCCCAGAGCGAGCAGACCAGCCGCGCAGGCATCGACGCGGTCTTTGCGGTCGGCGGACTGATCATGCGTCCCTTCCCCGCCAGCGAGCTATCGGTCCGGGCCTCCAGCATCGCCGTCGACGCCAACGGCAAAGCGACGGTGGAATGGAGCCACGGCAACGGCAAGGCGCTGGCCCCGCTCCAACGCGACGATCCGATCACCGACCTGCCGTCCGAGGTGGTCGAGAAGGAACAGACCATCATCATGGGCGAGACGGAATACGTCTATCAATCGCCCTTCGCCGCGGTCCTGCCCAAACCGGTCACGCTGTCTCGCCGTTACTTCTTGCGCCCGCGAACCGTCGATCGCGTCGTCTGCACCGACTGCTGACCTAACCGACCAGGGCCTCCTTCAGCGCCAGGATCTTGGCCTCGGTCTCCAGCCGCTCGGCGTGCGGGTCGCTGTCGGCGACGATGCCCGCGCCGGCCTGGGCGCGCCAGCCCCAGCCCGCCGCATCCTGCACAAAGGCCGCCGTCCGGATCAGCACAGACGCCGTCAGCGCCTGATCACCGTCCAGCCCCAGGCCGAACAGGGAGCCGCACCACGGCCCGCGCGGCGGCTCATGGCCCGCGATCACCTTCATGGCCTGATGCTTGGGGGCCCCGGTGATGGAGCCGGGCGGAAAGGCGGCTTCCAGCACGTCGGCCGGGCCGAAACCGTCCGCCGCCTGGGCGCTGACCGTCGAGACCAGATGATGCACGGTCGGATGACGCTCGACCTCGAACAGGCGCTCGACCCTGACCGAGCCCGGTCGCGCCGCCCGCGCCAGATCATTCCGCATCAGATCGACAATCATCAGGTTCTCGGCCCGATCCTTGGCGCTGGCGGCCAGTTCAGCGGCCAAGACGGCGTCGATGGCCGGATCGGGATCACGCGGACGCGTGCCCTTGATCGGCCGGGTTTCCATCCGCCCATCGACGCCGTCAAAGGTCAGGAACAATTCGGGCGAGTTCGACACGATGGCCCGCCCGCCTAACCGCCAGAAGGCGCCGTAGGCCGCGCCGCGCGCCGCCGATAGCCGAAGAAAGACGTCGAACGGGTCTCGCCCGGCCTCCAGCCGCCCGGACCAGGCCCGAGCGATATTGGCCTGGAACAGCTCGCCGGCCGCGATACGCGCCACGACGTCCGCCACCGCCGCCTCATAGACCTCAGGCGGCGCCTCGCCGTCAAAGGCGGATGCGGGCGCGGACGGCGCATCGGGCGCTTCGGTCAGCGTCAGCCATCCCGCCGCCCGGCGGACCTGCTCTCGCGCCTCCGCCGCCGTGCGCCCGCGCCCCACGGCATGGACGACCTTTTTCTGATGATCGAAGGTCAGCACGGCCGGATAGCGGGCCAGCATCAGGTCCGGCCAGCCCCCGCTCCGCTCGCCCGTCGCGGAACGCGCGCCGGCGTCATAGCTCATCAACCCGACAACGCCGCCCCCCGCAAAGCCCGGATCACGCAGAGCCTGGAACAAGGCCGCGTCATCCGCCCGCCCCGCCACGCTCAGATCCGGCTCGCAAGCGACAAAAGACAGCCTCCCGCCGTGCGCGGCGGGATCGCCCGCCCCGGCGATCAGCGCCAGCGCGCCCTCGCGCCGGTTCAACCCCGCCGCGACAGCCAGCGGATCGACCCAGCCGCACGGCTCGATCTGCAGAGCTTTCAGCGACACAGCCGCGCCCGGATACGATCGGCCCGGTCCGCATCCACGCCCAGAGCCTGATCCAGATAGGCGCGGATCGAGCCATACCGCATCTCGATGGCGGTGAAGGCGGCCTGCAGATAGCCGCCCTCCACCCCGAGAAAGGCGACGACGGCCCCGTGCGAAGCCATGCGGCCGGTGAAGGCGGTCAGCTTGCGCGCCATCTCCTCGGCCCGCTCGCCCAGCCTCACAGCCTGATTGGTCAGCAGGTAGTCCGCCATCAGGTCGTCGTGGGCCACGCCCAGCAGGCTGTGAGTCAGGGCCGCCAGCAGGCCGGTCCGGTCCTTGCCCGCCGCGCAGTGGATCAGCACCGGCCCCTCGACCTCGGCCAACAGGCGGAAGTAGCGGCCGAACAGGTCGACATGAGCCGCTTCGAAGGGCAGCCGGCGATAGGTCTCGGTCATGAAGGCGCGACCGGACGCCTCGGTCAGGTCGGCGGTCTTCAGAAAAGTCAGGTGCGGCGCCTCGCCGCCGTCGTCATGGTCGCTTTCGATCAGCGTCCCGCCCCAGCCGACCGGACGGCGCGAGGGCTGGGCTCGGCGCTCGCTCGGGCGGCGCAGATCGACCACGGCGGCCAGCTTCAGCGCCGCCAGCCGCGCCACGTCGGCGTCGGTCGCCCGCGCCTGATGCGCCGCGCGATACAGCCGCCCGCGCGCCAGCAGGCGATCGTCCACGGCGTAGCCGCCATAGTCGCGGAAGTTGTCGATGGCCTCGAACGGCGAAAGGCGGTCGCTCATGACCGCCTTCCTTAGACTGTTCCTCGAACGACGCCAGTCGCCTAACGCCCCGCCACCAGGGCCGACATGGCGTCCAGATAGGTAAGGAAGGCGTCGCGGCCTATCTCTGTCATGCTGGCCCGCGTCAGGGGCTTGCGGCCCTGAAAGCTCTTGGACACGGCGACGAAGCCCGCCTCCTCCAGCTTGCGCAAATGCACCGACAGATTGCCGTCCGTCGTCTGCAGCCGGGCCTTCAGTTCGCCGAAGTCGGCGCTCTCCACCCCGGACAGATAGGCCATGATCCCCAGGCGCACCCGGCCGTGGATCACCTCGTCGATGCGGGCGATGTCGAAGTTCGAGGTCTCGTCCTCGACGTTCATCTCAGCCCGCCTTCTTCGTTGCGCCGCGCACCAGGATCAGTCCGGGCGCGAGGGCGACGGCGATCAGCAGGACCAGATAGACCGGATAGATGAGCAGGGGATCGCCCAGTCCGGCAAGCACCACGGCGCCGGCGTAGGAGATCAGGCCCACGACGTTGAGCCAGGCTTTGCGGCTGATGGCGGCCACTACCATCCAGGCCGAACCGTAGGCGCCCATGACCACCGTCGGCATCAGGGCCATCACGCCCCAGTCGCCGGTGCGCCAGCCGAAGACCATCAGGGCCGTCCAGGTGACGAAGATGCCGTAGCCGATGGCCGACCAGGCCGCGCCGACCGACCGGTTCATGGCGCTGGCGCCGCCGCTGGCGCTTTCGATGCGGCGGATGAGCACGACCAGAGCGATCACGAATACTGCGGCTGCACCCAGCCACAGCGACAGGCTTTCCCAGCCGCCGTTGGGGATGCGACCCAGCGCCATCATCCACTGGCCGACCGTGGCGACCCCGAAGATTACGGCCGCGGCGACCAGCACCGATCCGCCCAGAAGCGGCGCCTGGCGCCCCTCCTGGGCGAGCGCCTTCATATAGGCGATGTCGTCGTGAACGGATTGAACCTGGTCGCGGGTCATGGCGTCTCTCCCTGCCTGTTGAAAGCGACAATAGGCCAAGGACTTTATTTTGTAAAGTTCTTTCTTGAAATCGCACCATACGACCCTCCCAGCGCCCAAGCAAAAGGGCGCCGGGGGAGCCCCCAGCGCCCTCATCAGGTCAGCGGGTCGTCTTACCGGAACGGCGGCTCGTCGAAGGCGCGCAGCTTGCGGGAGTGCAAACGGGCGCCTTCGGCGCGCAACAGGTCCACCGCCTGAATGCCGATCTGCAAATGCTCGGAGATCGAGCCTTCATAGAAGCGGTTGGCCTGACCCGGCAGCTTGATCTCGCCGTGCAGCGGCTTGTCCGAGACGCACAGCAGCGTCCCGTAGGGCACGCGGAAGCGATAGCCCTGGGCCGCGATGGTGGCGCTTTCCATGTCGATGGCGACGGCGCGGCTCTGGTTGAAGCGCAGAGCCGACTTGGAATAGCGCAGCTCCCAGTTGCGGTCGTCGGTAGTGACGACCGTGCCGGTGCGCAGCCGCTTCTTGACCTCTTCGCCAGGCGCGCCCGAGACCAGCTTGGTCGCATCATAGAGGGCGCGCTGCACCTCGGCGATGTTGGGGATGGGGATGTCGGCGGGCAGGACGGCGTCCAGAACATGGTCGTCGCGCAGATAGGCGTGGGCCAGCACATAGTCGCCGATGGTCTGGCTGCCGCGCAGGCCGCCGCAGTGGCCGATCATCATCCAGGCGTGCGGACGGGTGACGGCCAGGTGGTCGCAGATCGTCTTGGCGTTCGACGGCCCGACGCCGATGTTGACCAGGGTGATGCCCTGGCCGTCCGGCCGGGTCAGGTGATAGGCGGGCATCTGATGGCGGCGCCAGGCCGCGTCCATGATGGCGACTTCCGGGTTCGGCGTGGCGCGGTCGATGACCACGCCGCCGGCGCACGACAGGGTCTCATAGGGGCTGTCCGGATCGGCCAACTGGGCGCAGGCCCAGCGCACGAACTCGTCGACGTAGCGATGATAGTTGGTGAACAGCACATAGGACTGCACGTCCTCGACCGGGGTGCCGGTGTAGTGACGCAGCCGCGCCAGCGAGAAGTCGGTGCGCAGGCCGTCGAACTGGGCCAGGGGAAAGTCCTCGCCCGGCTCGAACAGGCCGTCCGAGATTTCATCGCCGATGTGGGCCAGGTCCGTGGTCGGGAACCAGCGGGCGATGGCCGCCGTCATGGAGCTGTCCAGCACCACGCCGGAACCGTCCAGCACATAGGGGAAGGGGATTTCCTGTTCCGACGGCTCGACCGTGATCCGGGCGCCGTATTCATCGGACAGCAGCGTCAGCTGCTCCAGCAGATAGGCGCGGTACAGGTCAGGACGGGTGACGGTGGTCGTATAGACGCCGGGGCGCGACAGGCGGCCGAAGGCGCGCGTCTCGAGATCCTGCGGGCGATCGCCGAACCAGCTGATGGTCAGTCGGGGATAGGCGAACAGGCCGGCGGCCCGGGCTTCGGGATCGGCGCGCTCGCCGGTCTCGATAAAACGCTTCACTGCGGTGCGCAGGTTGGCGACGGATTGGCTGTAGAGGGTTTCGAGGCGGTCCAGCGCCGCCTGGGGGGTCATCTTGTCTGTCATGGCTTCCTCTAGCGGAAAACCGTGACCTTGGCGAGACGGGGGAAACACGCTGACACGACAGTTGACCGCAGACGCGCCCGCGCGCTTCCTCGTGCAACTGGAGGATTTCCCATGGTTCGATGCTCGTTTCCGCTCATCGTCGCCGCCCTGCTGGCCGTCATCTCTGTTCCGGCGCCCGCCTGGGCCGAGGTGAAGTCGGCCGCGCCGCATGGGTTCGAGGTCGGCGGGACGCTGACCCTGAACGCGCCGCCCGCGCGGGTCTGGGCGATGTTGACCGCGCCCGACGCCTGGTGGAGCCGCGACCACCGCTGGTTCAAGAACTCAGTCCTGTCGCTGGACCTGTCGCCCGGCGGCTGCTGGTGCGAGCGGGCGGCGGACGGCCGCGTCTCGCGCCATCTGGAGACGGTGCTGGTCGAGCCGGGATCGAAGCTCGTGCTGCAGGGCGGCCTCGGCCCGCTGCAGAGTCAGGGCGCGGCAGGCGGCCTGACGTTCAGCCTGAAGCCGGAAGGCGACGGGACGACCCTGACCTGGACCTATGTCGTCGGCGGCTACGCGAGCGGCGGGCTGGAAGCCTGGGCTGCGCCGGTCGACGGAGTGCTGTCGGCCCAACTGGCCAATCTGAAGACGCAGGCCGAGCGGGCCGACTGACGTCTCAGCCCAGCGCCTGGCGCAGGAAGGCGATCGCGCCCGTCCTATCGCCCGCCGCTCCGCGCCAGACCGACGCCGCGTCGGAGGCGCCGCCATAGGCGGACGGGTCGGTGAAGGTCGCGTCCGGTCGCGGCGGCGCGTCCAGGGCCGCCGCCGCGCGCACCGCGGCGGGCGCGCCCGCCGCCGCCAGATAGCGACGGTCCAGCGCCAGCATCAGGGCCGCACGACCGCCCTCGCCCTGGCCCAAAACGCCGATCCGCCTCGCGTCGCCGCCCAGATCATCCGCCCGCCGCGCCGCCCAGGCGACCGCCGCCGCCGCATCGGCGATGAAGGCTGGATAGGGACTGCCCGGCGCCGCTCGACGGTCAGCCAGGACCGCCACGAAACCCTGCTCGGCCAGATCGCGCGCCATGCGTTCATCCGCCGCCTCGGGCGCGCCGTCCGGCAGCAGGACCAGGATCGGCGAGCCGCCCGCCCGCGCCGGGCGATAAAGACGCAGGCTCTGACGCGGGTCGGCGCCATAGGCCGCGCGCGCCGAACGCCAGCCGGGCGGCCCCAGCGGAACCGGAGCCACGCCCTCGCCGACCAACGGCGCGCAGGCCGCCGTCGCCACGGTCGCCAGCAGCGGCGCCAGAAGCCCTCGTCTCGTCATTCCGCCTCCCCGAAAGCCGAAGGGGCGCGGCCCTGTCGAACCGCGCCCCGAAGTCAGGCCGAGCCTTACTTGGCCAGATGCTTATCCAGCCAGCCGAACACCTCATTGTGCCATTGCAGGCTGTTGGCCGGCTTCAGCACCCAGTGGTTCTCGTCCGGGAAGAAGACGAAGCGGCTCTCGATCCCGCGCCGTTGCAGGGCGGTGAAGGTCGACAGGGCCTGAGACGTCGGGATGCGGAAGTCGAGGTCGCCCTGGACCACCAGCATCGGGTCGCGCCAGTTCTGCACGTGGTTGGCCGGGTTGAACTTCTGATAGCCCTCCGGGTTTTCCCACGGCGTGCCGCCGTATTCCCACTCGGTGAACCACAGCTCCTCAGTGCCGTAGCCCATGCCGAAGGTGTCGAAGACGCCGTCGTGGTTGACCAGGCATTTGAACTCGCCCGGCCAGTTGCCGGCGATCCAGTTGATCATATAACCGCCGTAGGAGGCGCCCAGGGCGCAGGCGTTGTCACCGTCCAGGAAGCCGTACTTCGATTGGGCGAAAGCCCAGCCCTTCTGCAGGTCTTCCAGCGGGCGGTCGCCCCAGTGCTGGCTGATGGCGTCGGTGAATTCCTGGCCGTAGCCGGTCGAGCCGTGGAAATCGATCATCACCACCGCATAGCCCGCGCCCGCATAGGTCTCGGGGTTCCAGCGGTAGGACCAGCCGTTGCCGAACGAGCCCTGCGGCCCGCCGTGGATCAGGAAGGCGACCGGATACTTCTGGCCCTCGACGTAGTTGGCGGGCTTGATGACGTAGCCGTGGACCGTCTCGTCGTTCCAGCCGGGGAAGCTGAACTGCTCGGCCTCGCCGAAGGCCTTGGTCGCCAGCTGCGGGTTCACGTTCGTCAGGCGGCGCGGCATTTCGCGGCCGCGATAGGTCTTGAAGAACAGGTCGCTGGGCGAGGTCAGGGTGTCGACCGCCATGACGAAGCCCGAGGGCGTCTGCTGGAAGGCGCCGACGTGGCCCTCGCCTGTCAGCGGCGTCACCACCCCGTTGCGCGCGTCGATGGCGAACAGGCGGGTCTGACCGACGTCGCCCGCCGTCGTATAGAGGGTGTTCCCGTCCTTCGACCATTGCAGCGTATCGGCCGAACGGTCCCAGTTGGCCGCGATCTGGCGCGTCTGGCCGGTAGCGACGTCGCGCAGGAAGATCGAATATTTGTCGGCCTCGAAGCCCGGACGAGCCATGGCGCGGTAGGCCAGGGTCTGACCGTCGGGCGAGAAGACCGGGCCGGTGTCCCAGGCCGGGTTGGCCTCAGTCAGATTGGTCAGTTGGCCCGGCGCCGAGACGGCGACGCTGTAGAGGTCGAAGTTCGTGCTCCACGGCTCGCTGTTCCCGGCCTTGCGCGCCGAGAAGACCAGCGACTGCCCGTCAGGGGCGAAGGTGAACTCGCTCTCGTCGCCGAACGGCTTGGAGGGGGTGTCGCCGTCGAAGCCTTTCGTGACCCAGACCGGCTCGCCGCCCGCCTTGCCGTCGGCGCCGATCGACTGGACGAAGAGGTGGTTCTGGGTGTGGTCGTTCCACGTATCCCAGTGACGCACGAACATGCGGTCATAGACCTGGCCGGTCGACTTGCGCTCGGCCTCGGTCTTGCCGCGCGCGACCGAGGCGTTCAGATCCGCCGCATCCGGGTAGACGGCCAGGGACACGGCCACGGCATCGCCCGCGCCATTGATGCGATAGGCGTTGACGTCGGTCGGCAGGGCCGTGACCTGCGTCGCCGTCGCGCCCTTGTCGGCCGAGACCCAGACCTGGCTGGAGCCCGAACGGCTCGACAGGAAATACAGCTTGCCGTCGGCGCCCCAGCGGGCGGTGTTGGCGCCGCCTTCGGAGATGGCCAGCTTCTGCGGCTGACCCTCGCCCTTCAGGCCCAGGATGTAGAGGGCGCTGGAGCGCTTGTTGGCCGCCACGTCCGTCTGGGTCAGGGCATAGACCACCCACTCGCCGTCCGGCGACACCTGGGGATCGCCCAGCCGGTTGGCCGAGATCATGTCCTGATAGGTGAAGGCCGTACGGGCCTGGGCCGTCGCCGCGGCCGGAACGGCGGGCGCCCCCTCGGCCAGGGCCGGCAGGGCCGTGGCGGTCAGCAGGGCGGCGGCGCTGAGGCCGGGCAGGAGATGGGGCAGGCGGCGCATTCAGGCGCTCCTCATGCGGATGTGAAGTCTGGCCGAAGGCCTAACACCGCCGCGCGCCGCCCGCAAAGCCTCCTGTCTAAGGGGCCGTTTGCTGACCTTCCTTCGTCCAGTCGGCCGTCCAGTCCAGAATCTCCTGCTGCCACTCGACCCAGGTCTGCGGCTTCAGCACCCAGTGGTTCTCGTCCGGCACATGGACGAAACGGCTGGGGATGTTCAGCCGTTGCAGGGCCGAGAAGGTCGCCAGCCCCTGCTCCATCGGCACGCGGAAGTCCTTGGAGCCGTGCAGCACCAGCATCGGCTTCTTCCAGTCGCCCGCATAGGTCTCGGGATTGTGGGCGTCATAGACGGCCTTGCGGTCCCAGGTCGCGCCGCCGAACTCATGGATAAAGGTCGAGATGTCCATGGCGTTCATCAACTGCGGCACGTCGAACACCCCCGCGTGGTTGACCAGGCAGCGCCACGGCTCGTTCCACTGGCCCGCGATCATATTGACCATATAGCCGCCGTAGGAGGCGCCCAGCGCGCAGGCCCGCTGGCCGTCGATCCACGGATTGGCCGACAGCGCCGCCTGCCAGCCCTTGCGCAGATCTTCCAGCGGACGATCGCCCCAGTGATCGTTGATGGCGTCGGTGAAGGCCTGGCCGTAGCCCGGCGAGCCGTGGAAGTTGACCATCACCACCGCATAGCCCGCCGCCGTATAGACCTGGGGGTTCCAGCGGTAGGACCAGCTCTCGGTCCAGGGCGACTTGGGTCCGCCGTGGATCAGATAGACGGCCGGATATTTACGGCCCTCGACGAAGCCTGCGGGCTTGAACACCCAGCCGTGCGTCGTCTCGTCGTTCCAGCCGGGGAAGCGGATCTCCTCGGGGCGCGGCAGGTCGATGCGGGCCAGCAGTTCGGCGTTGTGCTGGGTCGCCTGGCGCGCAGCCTGGCCGTTCCGGACGATGAAGACCTGCGTCGGGGCGGTGAAGCTCTCATGGGCGTAGGCCAGCACGCCGCCGACCTCGTCGAAGTCGCCGACCGAGCCGATGTCGGTCAGGGCCTTCACCGCGCCGGTGCGGGCGTCGATCTCGAACAGGCGGTTCTGGCCCTCGTCGGCGGCCGTGACATAGAGCGCCCGGCCGTCCGAGCGCCAGGTCAGGCCGCTGGGACCGCGATCCCAATTGGTCAGGGCGCGGGCGTTCGCGCCGTTCGCATCGGCCACCATGACCACCGGCTGATCGCCGCCGACGTTCTCGCGCGGGGCCGCCAGCCAGGCCAGACGGCGTCCGTCGGGCGACAGGGCGGGCGCCCCGTCCGGTCCAGAATGGCCCTCGGTCAGATTGACCGGCGCGCCGCCGTCCAGGCTCAGGCGATACAGGTCGCTGTCGTTGGTGAAGGCGGCGCGGTCCGCCTGCTTGCGCGCCGCATAGATGAAGGCGCGCCCGTCGCGCGCGATCGTCAGCCCGCCCTCGCCGACGCTGACATCGCCGTCCAGTCCGGCGGTCAGGTCGCGCGGCTGGCCCTCGGCGAAGCCCGAGCCGTTCAGCGGCTGCAGGAAGATGTGGCTCTGGCGGCCGTCGGCCCAGCGGTCGAACACCCGCAGCGGCATCCGGTCATAGACCTGCTGGTTCGACTTGGCCCGTTCGGCCAGGCGATCCTTGGTGCACTCCAGAGTCTCACAGTCCGTATAGACCGACACGCCCAGCACCAGGGCCTTGCCGTCCGGCGTGAAGCGGAAACCCGACAGGGACACCGGCAAGGTCGTCACCTGAGCCGCCGCCATGCCCTCGCGGTCCGTCCGCCACACCTGGGTCGATCCCCCGCGCGGCGACAGAAAGTAGATCGACTGCCCGTCCGGCGCCCAGCGCGCGCCCGAGACGCCGCCCTCGGAGATCGGCAGGCGACGCGGCGCCGTCGCGCCGTCGACATCGACCATCCACAGGCCCGTCAGGTTGCGGTTGCCGTCCCAGTCGGTGCGCGTCACGGCGTAGATGACGCGGCGGCCGTCAGGCGAGACGCGCGGATCGCTGACCCGCTCCATCATCGCCAGATCCTTCAGGCCGAGGCGGTCCGAGGCCTCGGCCTGAGCCGGCGCAACCGCCGCGGCCGGCGCTTCCTGGGCCAGAACCGGCGTCGCGGCCAAGCCGCCCGCCAGCAACAGCATCTGGACGGCCGCAGCCGTCATCCAGTGTGATCGGGTCATTACGCTACACTCCCCCAAAGAATGGTCAGGTTTCCTGCATAGGCGGCGATCCGGTCCTAGCCAAGCTGGATGGCGCTTGCCCGACGCCGCCGCCTCGGCGACAAGCAGGCGATGAGTCCGGCTCCGCACATTGTCGACGTCCTGATCGCCGAGCGCGCGCCCCGCCTGACGGGATCGGCCGCCTGGCCTCTGGCGCGGCCCGCCCTCTACGGCCTGCTCGACTACGCCAAGGCGCGGCGCATGGCCGACGCCATCGGCCCGATGGGCGGTCGCCAGGCGCTGGACTACGTCTCCGACCTGCTGGAGCTGACGGTGCGGACGGCGCATCTGGATCGCCTGCCCGCCTCGGGCCGCTGTCTGGTGGTGTGCAACCATCCGACCGGCATCGCCGACGGCCTGGCCGTGCATGACGCCCTGCGCACGGTGCGAAACGACCTGATCTATTTCGCCAACGCCGATGCGCTGCGCGTCTCGCCGCGCCTGTCGGAGACCGTCGTCCCCGTCGAATGGGTCACGGCCAAGCGCACGCGCGAAAAGACCCGCGCCACCCTCCAGGCCGCGAAAGAGGCGTTCGAGGCCGAACGCTGCGTCGTCATGTTCCCGGCCGGACGCCTGGCCCGCGTCGGCCCGGACGGTCTGCTGACCGACCCCGAATGGGCCGCCACCGCCGCTTCGCTGGCCCGCAAGTACGAGGCGCCGGTGATCCCGATCCACGTCTCCGGCCCTAGCAGCCGCCTGTTCCACCTGTTCGACAAGGTGTCGCAGGAGCTGCGCGACATCACCCTCTTCCACGAACTGCTGAACAAAAAGGGCCGCGCCTTCGACCTGATCGTCGGTCGCCCCATCCCGCCGCTGGCCCTGGACGTCGACGCCCAGGCCGCCACTCTGAAACTGAAAACCTTCGTCGAGCGGACCCTGGCCGCCGATCCGGACGCGACCTTCGCCTGATGCCCTCCGCATGACGACTTTCGACCTTCCCGACGCCGACGCCACCACCCGCCTCGGCGAAGCCATCGCCCCCCTGCTGGCGCCGGGCGAATCCGTCCTGCTGTACGGCCCGCTGGGCATGGGCAAGTCGACGCTGGCGCGCGGCCTGATCCGCGCCCTGACGCGCCCTGACGAGGACGTGCCGTCGCCGACCTTCACCCTGGTCCAGTTCTATGAGAGCGACCCGCCCATCGCCCATTTCGACCTCTATCGCCTGACCCTTCCGGAGGAGGCCTTCGAGGTCGGGCTGGACGAGGCGCTGGACGAGGGGTGCGCCCTGATCGAATGGCCCGAACGGCTGGGCGACGATCCCGGCCGGATGCTCGGCCCCGACCGTCTGACGATCGAAATCTCGGAACCCGCCCCTCAAGCAGCCGCCCTCCGCGAGGGCGGCGATAGGGGCCTCTCTGGAAGAGTTGCGACCGTTTCCGGCGCAGGTTCGTGGGAAGCCAAACTGAAGGAACTCCATGTCTGACCGCGAAGCCCTCCGTCTCGACTTCCTGCGCTCGGCCGGTCTGGCCGAGGCCGTCCGCGCGCCCCTGCCCGGCGACGCCTCGACACGCCGATACGAGCGGCTGACCACGCCGTCCGGCGCCTCCCTGATGCTGATGGATCAGGCCCCCGCCGCCGAAAGCCGGCCCTGCGATCCGTTGTGGACGCCGGAACAGCGCCACGCCCACGGCTGGAACGCCGTCGCCCGCCTGTCCGCCGGTCGCATCGAAGCCTTCGCCGCCGTCGCCGCCCATCTGACGTCGCTCGGCCTGTCCGCGCCCGAAATCGTCGCCGTCGACGCTCCTAACGGTCTGGCCGTGATCGAGGATTTCGGCGACGCCCTGTTCGCCCGCGTCATCGAGGACGGCGCCGATCCCGCTCCCCTCTATCGCGCCGCCGTCGAGGCTCTGGCCGTCCTGCACGCCGCCCCGACGCCCGATGTCCTGACCGGCCCGGCCGGCGACTGGCCCCTGCTGACCTATGACCAGACGGCGCTGCAAGGCGGCGCCGACCTGTTCGTCGAATGGCTGCCCAAACTGATCCCCGCCCTCAGTTTCGACGAGGCCGCCGTCGCCGAATGGCGCGCGGCCTGGGCGCCGATCACGGCGATGGGCGAGGCGGGCGCGACCGTCATGGCGCACCGCGACTATCACGCCGAGAATCTGATCCGGCTGGACGGCAGAACCGGCGCCGCCTCGGTCGGGATGATCGACTTCCAGGACGCGGTGAAGGCCCACCCGTCGTGGGATCTGCACTCCCTGCTGCAGGACGCCCGCCGCGACGTAGCGCCCGAGCTGGAGGCGTTCGCCCTCGACCACTATTTCGCCCTGCGCCCCGAGACAGACCGCGAGGCCTTCATGGCCGCCTACGCCGGCCTGGCCGCCCTGAACGAGGCGCGCATTCTCGGGATCTTCGCCCGCCTGATCGCCCGCGACGGCAAGCCCCGCTACGCCGCCTTCATGCCGCGCATGTGGGCGCACCTGAACGCCAATCTGAAGGCGCCGGGCCTCGAAGCCGTCGCCGCCTGGATGGATCGCCACGTGCCGGAGGACGTGCGTCGATGACGTCTCCCACAACCGCCATGGTTCTCGCCGCCGGGCTCGGCACGCGGATGCGCCCCCTCACGAACGACCGGCCCAAGGCGCTGGTCGAGGTCGACGGCAAGGCGCTCATCGACCATGTGCTCGACCGGCTGGCCGAGGCGGGCGTGACCGACGCCGTGGTCAATGTCCACTGGTTCGCCGACCGGCTGGAAAGCCATCTGGCCGCCCGCCCCCGCCCGGGCATCCGCATCTCCGACGAGCGCGCCGAACTGCTGGAGACCGGCGGCGGGCTGAAGAAGGCCCGTCCCCTGCTAGGCGATGCTCCCGTCTTCGTCGCCAATATCGACAGCGTCTGGATCGACCGAGGCGACGCCTTGGGCGACCTCATCCGCCTGTGGGATCCCGCGCGCATGGACGCCGCCCTGCTGCTGGCCCGGCGCGAAGGCTCCATCGGCTTCGAGGGCGGCGGCGACTTCTTCCTCGCCGACGACGGCGCCCTGACCTTCCGGGGCGAGGCCGCCAGCGCCCCCTACGCCTATATGGGCGTCCACATCACCCGGCCCGATTACGCCGACCACGGGCCCGACGGCCCCTTCTCGCTCAGTCCCCTGTGGCGCGCCTCGGCCGCCGAGGGGCGCCTGTTCGGCTGCGTGCTGGACGGCGACTGGATGCACGTCGGCGACCCGCAGGCGCGCGACGAGGCCGAGGCGCGGCTGAAGGCGGAGGCCTGATCATGACGGGGGGGCGCTTCGATCCGTTCGCCGGAAGCGGGCCGCGCTGGCGCGCCGTGCCCGCCTGGCGGCCCTTCCTCGAAGATCTCGCCGCCGGGGTGCTCGACTGGCTGGGCGACGCCCCGCCCGAGACCCTGACCGACGCTGTCATCCTGCTGCCCAACCGCCGCGCCGCCCGCGCCTTCTCCTTCGCCCTGGGCAAGCTGGCGGGCGAGCGCCCCGTGCTGCTGCCTCAGGTCCGCCCGCTCGGCGATCTGGAGGAGGACGAGCCGCCCTTCGCCCCCGGCGAGCTGGGTCTGGACCTGCCGCCCGCCATCGCCCCCCTGACGCGCCGCTTCGAGATGGCGCGCATGATCGCCGAGGATTTCGAGCCGGGGATGAAGCCCCTGCGCGCCCTCGAAATGGCCGATGCGCTGGGCGCCTTCCTCGATTCCTGCCAGCTGGAAGAAGTCTCCGACCTGTCGCGCATCGCGACCCTGGCGGAACAGGATCTGGCCGAGCACTGGCGCGAGAGCGCTCGCTTCCTCGGCCTTGCCGTCGAGGCCTGGCCCAAACGGCTGGAGGCGCTCGGCCTGGTCGATCCGGCCTGGCGCCGCGCCACCCTGCTGCGCCGCCTGGCCGAGGCCTGGGACGCCCGCCCGCCGCAACAACCCGTCATCGCCGCCGGCTCCACCGGCACCGTCCCGGCCGCCGCCGATGTACTGAGGGCCGTGGCCAAGTCGCCGCAGGGCGTGGTCGTCCTGCCCGGTCTCGACCTCGATCTAGCCGCCGACGCCTGGGACCGCATCGACGACCAGCACCCGCAGGCGGCGCTGAAGGCGCTGCTGGCCCGCGCCGAGGTCGCGCGCGAGGCCGTCCAGCCCTGGTTCCAGCCCCCCCTCGAACCGGCCGACGAGGCGCGCGGTCTGGCCCGCCAGCGCCTGATCAACGAGGCCCTGCGCCCCGCCGAGGCCACCGACGACTGGCGAGCCGAGATCAAGCGACTTCGCGCTCGCTCGGCCGAGGCGGGCCGCGCCGCCGATCCCATCGCCGAGGGCCTGTCGGGCCTGACCGTCCTGTCTGTCCGCGCCGAGGAAGAGGCCGCAACCGCCGTCGCCCTGATGATGCGCGAGAGCCTTGAGCACCGCACGCCCGACGGCCGTCCGATCACCTGCGCCCTGGTGACGCCGGACCTGCAGCTGTCGCGCCGCGTCGAGGCGCGGCTGACGCGCTGGGGCATCGTCGCAGACTCCTCCACCGGCCAGCCGCTGTCGCGGATGACGGCGGGAGTGCTGGTCGACCTTTGCGCCCGCTTCCTGGCCGAACCGCTGAAGCCCCAGACCCTGCTGGCCCTGCTGAAGCACCCGCTGGTCCGCCTCGATCTGGGCGAGACCTCGCTGCACGACGCAGCCGAGGCGCTGGAGGAACACGCCCTGCGCGGCCCGCGTCCACGCCGCTGGTCCCAACTTCAAGAACGCCTGCTGAAGGCGGCCGAGCCCCGGCGGGGCGGCCTGCCGCTGGCCGACTGGAAGCTGGCCCGGCTGAAGGGCGCGCAGGCCCTCGCCGACCGGCTGGAGGCGCTGGCGGCCGCCCGCCCCTGTCCGCCGGACGAGGCCGCCCGCACCCTGACCGCCCTGATCGAGGCCCTGGCCGGTCAGAACGCCTGGGCCGGACCGGACGGCGAGGCGGCGGCCGCCCTGCTGTCCGCCCTGATCGAGGGCGGCGGTCCGCTGGGGCAGACCACGCCCGCCGAGTTCGCCGATCTGATCGCCGCCTTGCTGGCCGAGACGACGGTGCGGACCGGCGGCGCCACCCATCCGTCGCTTCGCATTCTCGGCGCCATCGAAGCCCGTCTGGCGCGGGCCGACCGTATGATCCTGGCGGGACTGGAGGAGGGCGTCTGGCCCAACGCCGCTCCGGTCGATCCATTCCTGTCGCGGCCGATGCGCGCCGCCCTGCCCCTGCCCGCGCCCGAGCGGCGTCTGGGCCAGACGGCGCAGGACTTCGTTCAGGCCGCCTGCGCCGACGAAGCCGTCCTGGTCCACTGCGAACGACGCGGCGGCCAACCCGCCGTGCGCTCGCGCTGGCTGTGGCGGCTGGAGATGCTGACGCGCGGCGCAAACGCGCCCGACACCCCGGTCAGCCTCAGCGCCCCCGAAGGCGTCGCCGACTGGACCCGCGCGCTCGACGCCCCGCCGCCCGGACAGGCCCGGCTGGCCCCGCGCCCGGCGCCCAAGCCCCCGGTCGAGCGCCGCCCGCGCAGCCTCTATGTCACCGGGGTCGAACGCTGGGTCCGTGACCCTTACGCCCTCTACGCCCGCCGCATCCTGAACCTCGAACCGATGAACCGCCCCGGCGCCTCGGCCGAAGCGCTGGATCGCGGCAACGCCGTGCACAAGGCCATCGAACGCCTGACCGAGGACTGGCCTCACCATCTGCCCGACGATCTCGACGCGGTGATCGAGCGCCTGCTGCTGGAGGAGCTGACCGCCCACGGCTTCGAGGACGCCGCCATGGCCCGCGAGGCGCCGTTGGCGAAAAACGCGGCCCGTTGGCTGGCCGGGTTCGAGACCGAGCGCCGCGCGCGCGGCGTGGCCCTGCTGATCGAGCAGCAAGGCGCATTAGAGTTTGACGCCCCTGGCGGCCCCTTCACCGTCAAGGCCTACGCCGACCGCATCGAGATCGGCGCCCTGACCGCCGCCGTCATGGACTTCAAGACCGGCCAGGTTCCCTCGGCCAAGCAGATCAAGGAGGGCTTCGCGCCTCAACTGACCCTGACCGGCGCCATCCTGGCCGCCGGCGGCTTCAAGGCGACGAACGGCCCCGTCCCGCCCGAAGAGCTGGCCTACGTTCGCGTCATCGGCCGCAAAAAGGCGGGCGAGGTCGCCGTACGCGCCGCCGGGCCGGAAGCGCAAATCCTGTCCGACGCCGCGCTGCAAGGTCTGAAGGCGCGCGTCGCCGACTTCGACAAACCGGAAACGCCCTACACCTCCTGGGCGGCACCGCAATTCATGGGCAGCTACAGCCCCTACAACCTGCTGGCCCGCGTCTGGGAGTGGCACGTCATCGGCGGCGGCGAAGAAGGAGAGGCGGAATGAACCTCCACGTTCGGGACGGCCTCAACCCCCAGACACGCGCCGCCGATCCGGCCCGCTCGGTCTTCGTCACCGCCAACGCCGGGTCGGGCAAGACATCGACGCTCGTCAGCCGGGTGGCGCGCCTGCTGCTGGGCGGCGCCGCGCCCTCGGCCATCCTGTGCGTGACCTACACCAAGGCCGCCGCCGCCGAGATGCAGGCCCGCCTGTTCGAGCGGCTCGGCAAATGGGCCGTCATGGACGACGGCGAACTGTCGGCCGAACTGGCGAAACTGGACGACAGCGACCCCGCCGCCCTCAACCCCGCCCGCCTGTCCGAGGCGCGCCGCCTGTTCGCCCGTGCGCTGGAGACCCCCGGCGGGCTGAAGATCCAGACCATCCACGCCTTCTGCGAAAAGTTGCTGCGCCGCTTCCCCATCGAGGCGGGCGTGTCGCCGCGCTTCACCGTGCTGGAGAACGAGGCGGCGATCGCCCTCAGCCACGCCGCGCGCGAAGACCTGGCCCGCGCCGCCCTCGCCGACGCCGAGGGGCCGGTCGGCGAGGCCTACAGCCATTTCGCGGTCGAGCTGGACTGGGGCCGGTTTCAGGATCTGCTGGCCCTGATCGAGGCCAAGCGCGCCGAACTGACCGACTATGTGGCCCGCGTCGCCGACGGCCGCGCGCCCGGCCCCTACGTCCTGACCGGCGCCGATCCGCAAAAGACGCCGGAAGACATCGAGGCCGACTTCCTGCGTTGGCTGGACCGGGGCGAGGTCCGCCGCATGGCCGAGCTGATGGCCACCGGCTCCAAGACCGACAAGGATCGGGCCGCCGAGCTGATCCACGCTCTCGACCACGACTGGAGCTTCCACGGCCTGGGCGTCGTCTTCCTGACCGGCTCCGGCTCGCCCCGCAAGTCGATGGCGACCAGGCAGGCGCCGCCCGACGCGGCCGGCTGGCTGGCCGATCTTCAGGACAAGTTCCTGGCCGCGCGCGACCAGCTGCGCGCCGCCAAGGTCGCCGACGACACCATCAGGCTGCTGACCCTCGCCAACGCCCACGCCGCCCTATACGAGGCGGCCAAGACGGCCCACGGCGCGCTCGACTTCTCGGATCTCGTGGCGCGCACGGTCGAACTGCTGACCGTCCGCTCGACCGCCGCCTGGGTGCTGTACAAGCTGGACGGCGGCGTCGACCATGTCCTGATCGACGAGGCCCAGGACACCGCCCCCGAACAGTGGGCCATCATGCGCGCCCTGACCGGCGAGTTCTTCACCGTTCCCGATACGGACCGCACCGTCTTCGCCGTCGGCGACGAGAAGCAGTCGATCTACTCCTTCCAGGGCGCCCGGCCCGAACGGCTGCGGCAGGAAGCGCAGGTCTACGACAGCCTGATCACCGGGGCGGGCGGCGACTTTCAAGGCGTTGAACTGGCCACGTCGTATCGATCGACCGAGGCCGTCCTCAACTTTGTCGACGCGGTCTTCGCCACGCCGGAACGGACCTGCGCCCTGGTCGGCGAAGACGTCGCGAGCATCCCGCCCCACATCGCCTCTCGCCAGGGCCAGCCCGGCGCCGTCGAACTGTGGCCCCTGTTCGTGGACGAGGCCCCGCCCGAGCGCGACGCCTGGACCGACCCCGTCGATCAGGAAGGAACCGCCAGCGCCCGCAAGCGCATGGCCCAGACGCTGGCGTTCGAGATCAAACGACAGGTCGAGACCGGCGCCGTCGTCTTCGACAAGGGCGGCGCCGCGCGCCCCTGCGGCTACGGCGACTTCCTGATTCTGGTCCGCCGCCGCGACGCGACGTTCGAGGAGATCATCCGCGCCCTGAAAGCGGCGGGCGCGCCCGTGGCGGGCGCCGACCGGCTGAAGCTGTCCCAGCACATCGTCTTCGACGACCTGAAGGCGCTGGCCCGTTTCGCCCTCTTCCCCGGCGACGATCTGACGGTGGCCGAGGTGCTGCGCGGCCCCTTCTGCGACGTGGACGAGGACAGCCTGTTCGACCTCGCCGGTCTCAAGGATCGCAAGGGCCTGTGGCGCGAACTGAAACGCCGCGCGGACGAGCGGCCCGAGTGGGGCCGGGCGCTGGTCCTGCTTCGCACGGCGCGCGACGCCCGCGACCTCGACCCGTTCGGCTTCTTCTCCAGTCTGCTGAATCGGGTGGACGCGACGGGCGTCTCAGGCCGCGCCCGCATCCTGACCCGTCTGGGCCGCGAGGCCGAGGAAGCCGTCGACGAGACCCTCAATCAGGTGTTGGCCGCCGAGGGACGCGGCGGGACCGATCTGGAGACCTGCCTCGCCCTGCTGGAAGCCGCCGACGTCGAGGTGAAGCGCGAACTGGAAGGCCCGCGCGGCGAGGTCCGCGTCATGACCGTTCACGGCGCCAAGGGGCTGGAGGCGCCGGTCGTCATCCTGCCCGACACGACGATGAAGGCGAAGGCGCAGGGGCCGTCGTTGATGCCGGTCCCCACCGAGAGCGGCGAAGCCTGGCTGATGTGCCCCGGCTCTTCCAAGGAGGACTGCCCCGTCTCGGCCGACGCCCGCACCGCGCGCGAGGCGCGGGTCGGCGATGAATCCCTGCGCCTGCTCTACGTCGCCCTGACCCGCGCGCGGGACCGGGTGATCGTCATGGGACGCGGCTCCAAACGCGCGCCCGAGGCCGGGGACTGGTGGTCGGTGATCGAAGAGACCTTCGACCGGCTGGGCGATCAGGTGCGCGACCTGGACGGCGGCGTGCGCCGCTACGGCGCCGACCCCGACAGCCTGCCCGCCGCCGTCGCCGCCGCCGAAATGCGCCCTGAGGCCCCCGACTGGGTGCGGACTGAGCCGCCGCGAGACGCCGCCGCCCGCTTCGCCTCGCCGTCGCAGATGCAGGAGCAGAAACGCATACCGGCGCCGTCGCCCCTGGCGCGCGGCGAAGGCCCCGGCGCGGGGCTGGGCCGCTTCCGACGCGGCGACCTGATCCACCGCCTGCTGGAGCGCCTGCCCGACCTGCCGTCGCCCGACCGCCCCGACGCCGCCCGCCGCATGCTGGCGCGCGAGCGCGATCTGACCGAGGACCAGCGCGCCGAGATGATCGCCGCCGCCTTCGGGGTGCTGGACGACGCCCGCTTCGCCCCCGTCTTCGGCCCCGGCAGCCGCGCCGAGGTCGCCCTGACCGGAACCGCGCCCGACCTGCCGTCCGGCGTGTCGATCTCGGGCCGCATCGACCGGCTGGTGGTCACGCCCGAGCGGGTGCTGGTGGTCGACTTCAAGTCCAACCGTCCCGCGCCCGACCGCATCGAGGACGCCGATCCGGCCTATATTCTGCAGATGGCGACCTACGCCGCCGTCCTGCGCCGCCTCTATCCCGACCGCGCGGTCGAGGCGGCCCTGGTCTGGACCGACGGGCCGAAGCTGATGGCGGTTCCTCAAGCCTTGATGGACGCCGCTCTCGAAAATGCGCGTTGATTTGTCGGGGATTCGCACCCACATCTGTGCCTGAACGCTGACGCCGCCGTCAGCGGGAAACATGTTCTGCGCTCAAGCAGCGAGCCGCCGCGCGGCGAGCGATAGCGCCCTTAAGGAGACTAAAATGGCGACTGTGAAAGTCACCGACGACAGCTTCGACGCCGACGTCCTGAAGTCCTCGACCCCCGTGCTGGTGGACTTCTGGGCCGAGTGGTGCGGCCCCTGCAAGCAGATCGGCCCGGCGCTGGAGCAGATCGCCGACGAACTGGCGGGCAAGGTCACGGTCGCCAAGGTCAACATCGACGACAGCCCCATGGTCCCGTCCAAGATGGGCGTGAAGGGCATTCCGACCCTGATGCTGTTCAAGGATGGTCAGATGACCTCGATGAAGGTCGGCGCCATGCCGAAGGGCAAGATCGTCGAATGGCTGGCCGAAGCCGGCGTGAAGGCGGACTGACACCTGACATTCTCCCTCCCCTTCATGGGGAGGGCGGCTGAGCCCGCAGGGCGAAGTCGGGTGGGGGCGGCGTTTCGAAAGAGGCGCCGCCTTTTCTTTGCCCGCTTCGCCCAAGCCCTCCCCACCCGGTCGCTTCGCGACCATTCTCCCCATGAAGGGGAGGGAGAGGCGGCGCGTTTGCTTATACGGGCCAGGTCTCGCGGCTTGCGCCCAGAACCTCGCCCGCCAGATACAGCGAGCCGCAGATGACCACCCGTCCGGCGCCCAGGGCCAGGGCGCGGTCCAGCGCGGCGTCCACCGATCCCGCCGCCATGGCGCCGAAGCTCCGTCCCTGCGCGACGGCGGCCAGGGCCTCCGGCTCGGCGGCCGTTCCGTCGAAAGCGACGGTGAAGACCTGGGCGTCGATCCCCTTCAGCGCCTCGAAGAAGCCGCCGGCGTCCTTGTTGGCCAACATACCGACAATCAGGGCCGTCGGGCGCGGCGCACGCGTCTGACGGTCGGCCAGGGCGCGGGCCAGGGCGCGGGCGGCGTGGGGGTTGTGCCCGCCGTCCAGCCACAGTTCGGCGTCGGCCTTCTGAGCCTTCTCGGCATAAAGACCGGCGGTCAGACGCTGCATCCGCGCGGGCCAGCGCACGGCCTTCAGCCCCTCGGCGACAGCCGTTTCTGGCAGGTCCAGCTCCAGCGCGGCGGCGATGGCCACGCCCGCATTGTCGAACTGATGCGCGCCGGACAGGGCGGGCGCGGGCAGGTCGAGGAACCGCTCATGATCCTGATAGACGAGGCCGCCGCGCTCGGCCCAGGCGTCAAAATCCACGCCCATGACGGTCAGGGGCGAGCCGACCTCGGCCGCGCGGCGCGTGATCACGGCCATGGCCGCTTCGGACTGGCGCGCCACGACGCCGCGCGCGCCCGCCTTGAGGATGCCCGCCTTCTCGCCCGCCACGCCCTCGATCGTCGTGCCCAGAAACTCGGCGTGGTCCAGATCGACCGGCGTGATAACGCTGAGCAGGGGCCGGGCGATGACATTGGTGGCGTCCAGCGATCCGCCGAGGCCCACCTCGATGACAGCCAGGTCGGCGGGCGTCTCGCTCATGGCCAGAAGACCCGCCGCCGTGGTGCTCTCGAACACGGTGGCCTGGCCGCCGGTCTCGGCCATCGCCGCCTCGACCCGGTCGAGGATGGCGTTCAGCGCCTCATCGGTGATCAGCGTCCCGGCCAGCCGGATACGCTCGTTGAAACGCACCAGATGCGGCGAGGTATAGGCGTGGACGCGCAGGCCCGCAGCTTCCGCAATGGCGCGGATCAGGGCGACCGTCGAGCCCTTGCCGTTGGTGCCCGCGACATGAACCACCGGCGGCAGTCTGTCCTGCGGATTCCCGAGCGCGGCGCACAAGGCCCGCATCCGATCCAGCGACAGGTCGATGCGCTGGGGATGCCGGGCGCGCAGGCGTTCCGAAATCGGGTCCATGGCAAAAGCCTGCGGTTAGGCAGCCTTCTTCTGGGCCGCGCCGCCCATCAGCATGGACAGGATCAGGCCCAGGGTCGTCGGCAGGTCGCCGCGCGACACCACCTTGTCGACCATGCCCTTGTCCTTGAGGTATTCGGCGCGCTGGAAGCCCGGCGGCAGCTTCTCGCGGATGGTCGTCTCGATCACGCGCGGACCGGCGAAGCCGATCAGGGCGCCCGGCTCGGCCAGGTGAACGTCGCCCAGCATGGCGTAGGAAGCCGTGACGCCCCCCGTGGTCGGATCGGTCAGCACCACGACGTAGGGCAGCTTGGCCGCCTTCACTTCCTGAACGGCCAGGGTGGTGCGGGCCATCTGCATCAGGCTGAGGGCGCCTTCCTGCATCCGCGCCCCGCCGGCGGCGGTGTAGCAGACCAGGGGAACATTGCGCTTCACCGCTTCACGCGCGGCGGCGATGAAGGCCTCGCCCGCCGCCATGCCCAGCGACCCGCCCATGAAGGTGAAGTCCTGCACGATGACCACGGCGGGCGCGCCGCCGATGCGGCCGTAGCCGATGGCCATGGTGTCCTTGCGGCCCGCCGCCTTGCGCGCCGCCGACAGGCGGTCGCGATAGGGTTTGCCGTCCGAGAACTTCAGGGGGTCTTCCGGCACGTCAGGCGTGTCGATCGCCTCATACAGGCCGTCGTCGAAGGTGGCCTTCAGGCGCGTCGGCGCATTGATCCGCATGTGACGGCCCGACGGCGTGACCCACAGGGCCGCCTCCAGGTCCGAGCGGAACAGCATCTCGCCCGTGTCAGGATCCTTGACCCACAGATTGTCCGGGGTGTCGCGCGGGCTGACGATCTTGCGCACGCCGGGCGCGAAACGCGACAGCCAGCCGCCGCGTGCCTTGTTCTCGGTGTTCTTATCGACCATGAGCGGGGCCTTTAAACGGTTTCCGTCACGGAAGCACTAGTTCTCGCCGTCTTCACAGCATCGGCCAAGGCCTTCACCTTGGCCAGAACGCGGGGAACGGCCGGTTCGTTCGCCCCGAGCGCGGCGGCCACTTCGTCGACGAAGACCGAGCCGGCGACCACGGCGTCGGCGACGCGGGCGATCTCGGCGGCGCGTTCGGGCGTCCTGACGCCGAAGCCGACAGCGACAGGCAGGTTCGCCGCGCGGCGCACGCGCTCGACGGCGGGCGCCACATCGGCGGCCACGGCCTCCTTCACCCCCGTCACCCCGGCGACTGAGACGTAATAGACAAAGCCCGAGGTGCCCTCGGCGATGACCTTCAACCGCGCGTCGTCGGACGTCGGCGTGGCCAGGCGGATCAGCGACAGATCGGCGGCCTTCAGCGCAGCCAGCAGGGGCGCCGCCTCTTCCGGCGGGCAGTCGACGACGATGATTCCGTCCACCCCGGCCTCGGCCGCATCGCGGGCGAAGACCTCATAGCCGTAGGATTCCACCGGGTTCAGATACCCCATCAGGATCAGCGGCGTATCCTGATCGCCCTTGCGGAAGTCAGCGACCAGATCGAGCGTGCCGCGCAGGGTCATCCCCGCCTTCAGCCCGCGCAGGGCGGCGCGCTGGATCGGCGGCCCCTCGGCCATCGGGTCGGAAAAGGCCAGACCCAGTTCGATCAGATCGGCCCCTGCGGCGGGCAGGCCCTTCAGGATCTCCAGCGCCTCATCCCGGCTGGGATCGCCGGTCATGACATAGGGCACGAAGCCGGCCCGCCCCTCGGCCTTCAGCTTGGCGAAACGGGCGTCGATGCGTGCGGTCGTCATTGCGGCAGCGTGCCCGCGACCGGCGACGCCGTACAGACGTCGCCCGGAATGACCGCGAAGCCCAGATAGCCCGGCGCCGTCGCTTCGGCCGGCTTTTCCTGATCATAGAAGGCGACCATCTGCATGCCGTCGCAGCCGCCGCCCTCGCGACGCTTGACGAAGATGACGCGGTTGTCGTCGCCGTCGGCGGGCAGCCAGCCCTGCCCCTGCAGATGCGTCGTATAGGCTTCGGCCAGGGCGCCGATCTGATCGATCTGAGCGGTCACGCAGAAGGCCGCGGTGCGCAGCAGGCCGCCGCAGTCGGCGGATTCCGTCGCCGGAGGCAGGACCGGCACGCCCGTCGCCGGCGGCCCGGGCGGAATGGTCGGCGCTGTCTGCACCGGCGCCTGGGCCGCGGGCGCTTGTGGCGCAGGCGCCGTGTTCTGCGCCAGGCTCAGGGTCGGCGAAACGGCCGCCAAGGCGGCGGCGATCAGCAAGGTCTTCATCATTACAACTCCACGCCCAGGTGTTGCGCCACGGTGTTAATGTCCTTGTCGCCTCGACCCGACAGGACGACCACCAGATCGCCGTCCTTGCCGATCTGCTTGGCGACCTCGCCCGCACGCGCCAGGGCGTGCGAGGACTCCAGCGCCGGGATAATGCCTTCCAGCTTGCACAGCGCCTGGAACGCCTCCAGCGCCTCATCGTCGGTCGCCGACAGATACTCGGCGCGGCCCAGATCGTGCAGCCAGGCGTGCTCCGGTCCGATGCCCGGATAGTCGAGGCCCGCCGAGATGGAGTGACCCTCAAGGATCTGGCCGTCCGCGTCCTGCAGCAGATAGGTGCGATTGCCGTGCAGCACGCCCGATCGCCCGCCCTTCAGGCTGGCGGCGTGTTCGGGGGTGTCCAGGCCGTGGCCCGCCGCCTCGACCCCGATCAGGCGCACGCTCTCGTCTTGAATGAAAGGGTGCATGGCGCCGATGGCGTTCGATCCGCCGCCGATGCAGGCCATGACGGCGTCGGGCGGGCGGCCGATCTGGCGCTGGCTCTGGGCCTTGATCTCCTTGCCGATCACCGACTGGAAGTCGCGCACCATGGCCGGATAGGGGGCCGGCCCCGCCGCCGTGCCGATGATGTAATAGGTGTCGGCGACATTGGTGACCCAGTCGCGCATCGCCTCGTTCATGGCGTCCTTCAGCGTCGCCGCACCGGCCGTCACCGGGTTCAGCTCGGCCCCCAGCAGCTTCATGCGGAAGACGTTCGGCTGCTGCCGAGCCACGTCGACGGCGCCCATATAGACCGTGCAGGGCAGGCCGAAGCGGGCGCAGACGGTGGCCGAGGCGACCCCGTGCTGACCGGCGCCGGTCTCGGCGATGATGCGCGTCTTGCCCATGCGGCGGGCCAGCAGGATCTGGCCCATGCAGTTATTGATCTTGTGCGCGCCCGTGTGGTTCAGGTCTTCGCGCTTCAGCCAGATCTTGGCGCCGCCGAAATGCTCGGTCAGCCGCTCGGCGAAATAGAGGGGGCTGGCGCGGCCGACGTAGTGCTCCAGATA
Source organism: Brevundimonas sp. 357 (assembly GCF_003938605.1). Taxonomy (GTDB): domain Bacteria; phylum Pseudomonadota; class Alphaproteobacteria; order Caulobacterales; family Caulobacteraceae; genus Brevundimonas. The sequence continues at coordinate 110,243 of NZ_RHWX01000001.1, forward strand.
GCCGTCGAGTTCGGCCTGGAAGCTGGGATCCGCCTTGGCCCCCGCATAGGCCGCCTCCAGCTCGTGGATCAGCGGCATCAGGGTCTCGGGCACGAAACGACCGCCATAGGGGCCGAAACGCCCCTCGGCGTCAGGCCAGGCGTAGGAATTCGAGAGAGCGTTCACGGTCTGGGGCACAACGTAAAGTCTTCAGGGAGGAAGGCGACGAAATCAGGACCGCGATGCGGCGTCCAGAAAAGCTTTGATCAGGGCCCGGTCCTTAACACCCGGCGCGCTTTCGACGCCAGAGGAGACATCGACCATCGGCGCCCCAGAAATCCGCACCGCCTCGGAAACATTTTGCGGGTCCAGCCCGCCCGCGAGGAACCAGTTTGCCGGAAGCGCCCGGTTCTGCATCAGCCTCCAGTCGAACGAGGCCCCCACCCCGCCGGGCAGGTCCGCGCCCTTGGGCGGCCTGGCGTCGAACAGCAGATGATCGGCGACGCCGGTCCAGTCGGCGACGCTCGCAAAGTCCGCCTCGTCCCGGATCGACAGGGCCTTGATGATCCCCGCCCCCGTCAGCCTTCGCGCCTCGGCCGCACGCGCAGGCGTCTCATGGCCGTGCAGCTGGATCAGATCGGGCCGCAGGATCAGGGCGACCTCGCTGAGCAGGGCATCGTCGGGGTCGACCAGGACGGCCACGATCTTAGCTTTTCCGCGCGCCCGATCGAACAGGGTGGCGGCGTGCAGCGGCGGGATGTGGCGCGGGCTCTTGGGAAACACCACCGCTCCGACAAAGGCCGCCCCGCCCTCCAGCGCCGCATCCAGCGTATCCGGCGTCGTCAGGCCGCAGATCTTGGTCAGTGTCATGGCGGTGAGGTGCGCGACTGCGGAGGACAGGTCAAGCGCCAGCCCTCTACCTCCCGCTCACCCCGGCGGACGCCGGGGCCCAGTTCTTTGGCTGCAAGCGCAGCGTATGAGGTTTTCACGGGATCCCGACGTCCGCCGGGATGAGCGGAGTTTAAGAGACGAAGATCGAAGCGATCTCGTCCTCGCTCAGCAACCGCCACGCGCCCGGCGCCAGATCATCCGGCAGCATCAGCCCGCCCAGCCGCTCGCGGTGCAGGGCCTCGACGTGGTTGCCCGCCGCCGCGAACATCCGACGCACCTGATGATAGCGCCCCTCCGTCACCGTCAGCAGGGCCTCGGTCGGCGACACTACCTCCAGCACGGCGGGCGCCAGCGGCTTGTCCTCGCCCTCCAGCACCAGCTCGCCCGAAGCGAACAGCGCCCCTTCCGTCCCGTTCAGGGGCCGCGCCAGCGTCGCGCGATAGACCTTGGCCACATGGCGCTTGGGGCTGATCACCCGGTGCAGCAGGTCGCCGTCGTCGGTCAGCAGCAGCAGGCCGCTGGTCTGCTTGTCCAGCCGCCCGATGGTCGAGATCGCCGGATCGCGCCGCCGCCAGCGGTCGGGCAGGACGTCATAGACCAACGCCCCGTCCTCCTTGTGCGAACAGGTCATGCCCAGCGGCTTGTTCAGCAGGACGACCAGACCGGCGACCGGGTCCAGCGGCTCGCCGTCGATCTCCATGCGGTTCGGCAGGTCGGGCGTCACCGGGATACGCTTGGACACATCGGTCAGATCGGCGCCGTCCAGCACGATGCCGCCCGCCTTTCCCAGCCGCGCCATCTCGGCCCGCGAGCCGTAGCCCATCGAGCCCAGCAGCTTGTCCACGCGGGAGGTAAGGGTCTTCTTGCTCATGCGCCTGCTCCCCCTGCCGTCATCCTCGGGCTTGACCCGAGGATCCAGAGACTCGACGCCGCCGTCGGCGTGCAGCCTTCGACGCTCGGCGTATATGGACCCTCGGGACAAGCCCGAGAGTGACGATGAAGAGGGAAGTTCACTTCACCGCCTCGAAAACCTTGTAGCCGCCCTGGTCGACCACCATCCGCACGCGCTTGAAGGCGGCGTCCAGTTCGGCCTCATAGGGCAGGTGACGGTTGGCGACGATCCAGGCGGTTCCGCCCTTCTTCAGCATCTCGGCCGCCTTGCGGATGAAGGCCTGGCCCAGCCGCCGGTCCTCGTCTCCGCCGTCATGGAAGGGCGGATTGCTGACGATGAAATTCAGGTCGCCTGCCCCCTCCAGCGTCCGCACGTCGGCCCAGTCGAAGCCGGCCCGCGCGTCCTCGACGTTGCGCTTCGCCGCCTCGACCGCGCGCCGGTCGACGTCGATCAGCCGTAGGGCCGTCACGGCGGGCGACCGCAACACCACCGTCGACAGCGCCCCGAAGCCGCAGCCCAGATCGGCGCCCGTCCCCTTCAGCGGCGGCAGCACCTGCGCCAGCAGCGCCGTGCCCGGATCGATCCGGTCCCAGGCGAAGACGCCCGGCTGCGACCAGGCCTCCAGTCCCGGAACCACGCGCGGCGCGCCCGCCTCGATCGCCGCGTCCAGCCCCTCGGCCGCCTCGGGCCGGATGACGATGCAGCGGCGATGGTGCGCCTTGGCCGTCTCTGCGACCTCCAGCCCGAAGCCCTTCAGCTCCTTGCCCAGACGCGAGCCGCCCTTGTCCTTGGGCGCCATGACGTCCAACCGACCGCCGGGCTTCAACGCCTTCAGCGCCAGCGCCAGCGTATAGCGCCGCTCAACCGCGCCGGGCGGCGCATAGAGCATCACCCCGTCGGCCGATCCGGGCGCGACCGTCTCCAGCGCCGTCGAGCCGGGGATCAGGGGCGAGGTCTGGGTCGCCGTCGAGGGCGGATCGAACACCGCAGGAGGGCGGCCGTAGAGAAGCATGGTCATCCCCCGCCTATAATCCCTTCTACCCTCGCCCGAGAAGCCGCGCGCGCCTAAGCTGACGCCCATGCCCGAATTACCCGAAGTCGAAACCGTCCGTCGCGGCCTGGAGCCTGTGCTGGAAGGCGCGCGTCTGACCGCGCCGCGCCAGAACCGGCCGGACCTGCGCTTCCCTTTCCCGGAGCGCTTCATCGAGCGGCTGGAGGGGGCGACGGTGCTGCGTCTGGAGCGGCGGGCGAAATATCTGCTGTTCCCCCTGTCGACCGGCGAGACCTGGATCACCCACCTGGGCATGACCGGCCGCTTCACCCTGGAAGGCGTCGCCCCCGGCGCGTTCAAGACGGACGCTCCCGTCGTCGGCAAGCATGAGCATATGAGCCTGACGGCCGACCGGGGCGGGGTGCTGACGCGGCTGGGCTACGCCGATGCGCGGCGTTTCGGCTTCATGGGCCTGATCCCGACCGAGGCGGTCGAGGGGCACGCCTGGTTCGCCAGGCTGGGGCCGGAGCCGCTGGGCAACGCCTTCTCGGGCGCGCATCTGGCCGAGGCCTTCGCGGGCAAGGCGCAGAACATCAAGGTCAGCCTGCTGGACCAGAGCATCGTGGCCGGTCTGGGCAACATCTATGTGTGCGAGGCGCTTTACCGGGCGCGTATCTCGCCCCTGACGGCGGCGGGTGAGATCAGCCGTCCCCGGCTGGAGCGTCTGGCGGTCGAGGTGCGTAATGTGCTGGGCGACGCCATCGCGGCGGGGGGCTCGACCCTGAAGGACTTCGCAAATGTCGAGGGCGGCCAGGGCTATTTCCAGCACCGCTTCGACGTCTATGGCCGCGAGCATGAGCCGTGCCGCACCGAGGGCTGTCGCGGCGTGGTGAAGCGCATCGTGCAGGGCGGCCGCTCGACCTTCTTCTGCGCGGCCTGCCAGAAGAAGTAATGTGTCGCAAAATTTAGACTCAATGTAAAAAATAATAGATAAAACGTCCGCTTTGTGTGACATTGCTCCGCGACAGAGCAGCCAGGGAGCGCGCCATGAGCTTTCGCGAGAAGCACCTGTGGGTGGCCATCATCGCCGGGTTGGCGGTCTGGGGCGCCTACGCCTGGAGGTTCGGCGAGCGGGTGTTGGCCGGAGGGCTGAAGCAGGCGGACTTCGCCGCCGACATGGGCGGTCTGTTCATCTTGGGCCTGATCGCTGTGGTGGTTCTGGAAAGCGGGCTGACGGCCCTGGCCATGCTGACGACGCCCAAGGCCGAGCGCCAGGCGCGCGACGAGCGTGAAGGCGCAGCGACGCTGCAGGCCAGCCATGTGTCTCTGATGCTGTTGATCGGCCTGCTGGTGACGATCTCGGCGGTCGCCTATGGGGTCGGCTTCTGGGGCAGCCTCAAGCCTGAGGGGCTGGCGCGGTGGATGATCCCCGGCAACGGCCTGGTGCTGGCGGCCAATGCGGTGCTGGGCTGCGTCATGCTGTCCGAACTGGCGCGCTGGGCCCTGTCCCTGGCCCTGCTCCGTCGGGGGCGCTGATGGGCAAGCCGCCGCCGCCCATCCGGAACCGCATCCGCGAACTGCGCTTCCATGCCAATGAGATGACTCAGGCCGACCTGGCCGCGCGCATCGGCATGACGCGCCAGACCATCGTCGCCATGGAGCAGGGCAAATACTCGCCCAGCCTCGAAGCCGCCTTCCGCATCGCCCAGGTCTTCGGCGTCGAGATCGGCGAGGTGTTCCAGTGGGAGGGCTGAGGCGCTAGACCACCCTGCAACGAGCATAGAGGAGCGCCTGATGGCCGACGCCTATTCCACCCTGCTGATCGAACGCCACGCCGACGGCTATGCGGTCGTCACCCTGAACCGGCCCGAGGCGCTGAATGCGCTGAACACCACCCTGACCGGCGAGCTGGGCGACTTCCTGGAGAGCGTGGCCGATGACGACAGCGTGCGCTGCATCGTCCTGACCGGCTCGGTGAAGGCCTTCGCGGCGGGCGCCGACATCAAGGAGATGGCGGATCAGGCCTATGCCGACATGTATCGCGGCAACTTCTTCGCCCGCGCCCACGACCGGGTGGCGAACTTCCGCAAGCCGATCATCGCGGCGGTGTCGGGCTATGCCCTGGGCGGCGGCTGCGAACTGGCCATGCTGTGCGACTTCATCATCGCCTCGGACACGGCCAGGTTCGGCCAGCCCGAGATCAACCTGGGCGTGGCGCCCGGCATCGGCGGCTCTCAGCGCCTGACCCGCGCCGTGGGCAAGGCCAAGGCGATGGACATGTGCCTGACCGGCCGGATGATGGACGCGGCCGAGGCCGAGCGTTCGGGTCTGGTCTCGCGCGTCGTGGCCGCCGACGCCCTGCTGGACGAGGCGCGCGCCGCCGCCGCCAAGATCGCCGGCCAGTCGGTCCTGGCCGTCATGGCCAACAAGGAGCTGGTCAACGCCGCCTTCGAGACGACCCTGGCGCAAGGGGTGGTGTTCGAGCGCCGCCTGTTCCACTCCCTGTTCGCCTTCGACGACCAGAAGGAGGGCATGGCCGCCTTCGTCGAGAAGCGCAAACCGGCTTTCACGGGTCGCTGAATCCGTGTCGGGGCCGGACGCTGCGGGGCGCAAACCCCGGCCCCGACTCAATTCCCGCCGGATCGCGTTGACCGTTCGGGGGCTTTCCGCTATAGCCGCCCGCTCTTGAGATTTTCTCGCCGTGGACGTGTGGTTTGCGGCGTTTTCGTTCGAAGGTTTTTACCCGATGGCCAACAATGCAGGCGCCCGCAAGGCGATCCGCAAGATCGAAGCGCGGACCGAAGTGAACAAGGCCCGCCGCACCCGCGTGCGCACCTACCTGCGCAAGTTCCAGGAAGCCCTGACGGGCGGCGACGTCGAAGCCGCCAAGGCCGCCTTCATCACCGCTCAGTCGGAACTGATGCGCGCCGTGTCGAAGGGCGTGGTTCACAAGAACACCGGCTCGCGCAAGGTCAGCCGTCTGGCCGCCCAGCTGAAGAAGCTGTCGGCCGCCTGATTTCGCAGGGCGCTCGGACGGGTCTTCACGGCTTCGTCAAACGGCGCAATGTGACGGCTACGGAGGGCCTGTAACGGGCATTTCGTAAAAGAATGTAAGAATTTCAACGGCGAGGAAGCGCAAGCTCCCTCGCCGTCTTGCTGTCTGCTCCTAAGTCGCGCTTACGGATTCGGGTTATGGATTGGGGCGAAATCGCCATTTTCCCAAGCCCTGCCGAGGTTTGCCGGAGTCAATCAATTTAAGTGCGAATCTCGACTCGAATCAGCGTTGATCTCCGCCGCGCCGGGGGTAAGTTGAAGGGGTAACGCGCTTCCGTCCTGTTGGGATGAAGACGAGGGAAATCAATGATTTCCCTTGGCGCGAGATGTCTGTCTGTGAGTACGACCCCGCTTGCGAAGCCCCGCTTCGCGAGGCGAGAGAAGTCGTCCCTGGACGTGGCGTCTCGAAGGGCGTTCGTCGGTGATAACTCTTGTGGCGGGTGTTCTGAATGATCGGGGGCGCGGTAATGGCGGGAATGACGGATCCCAACCGTATCTGGACCGAGGCGGCGGACCGCCTGAAGGCTGAGATCGGGGATGGTCCCTTCAGCTCCTATATCGCGCCTTCCGCCGTGCGCGTGGACTCCCAGGGCAATCTGATCCTGGTGACCCCGACGGCCTACGCCCGCGACTGGGTGCGCAAGAACGCCCTGCGCCGCATGAACGAGCTGTGGCTGGGCCTGGACGGCCTGTCGCGCCGTCTGGAGGTGCGCTGCCGCGCCGAGATGGGTTCGGCGCCGCCGTCGGGCCTGCGCGACGCCCCGCGCCTGGCTTCGATCAGCCCCGCCCCGATCGCTCCGGCCGCCGCCGCGCCCGCCTTCGCCGCCGCGACCGACGGCGCCCGCGCCGTGCGCGCCGCCGGTCTGCAGGAGCGTCTGACCTTCGACAGCTTCGTCGAGGGCCACGGCAACGCCTTCGCCCTGGCCATCGCCAAGCAGGTGGCGACCTGGGCGGACGGCCACTTCAACCCCGTCTTCTTCTGCGGCCCCTACGGCTACGGCAAGACCCACCTGCTGAACGCCATCGCCTGGGAGGCCCAGCGCCTGCGCCCGGACGCCAAGGTGGTCTATCTGACCGCCGAACGCTTCCTGTCGACCTTCGTGCGCGCCATGCAGGACCGTTCGACCGCCGCCTTCAAGGAAAGCCTGCGCTCGGCCGACATGCTGTTGCTGGACGACGTCCAGTTCGTCGGCGGCAAGACGAGCACCCAGGAAGAGCTGCTGAACACCCTCACGGCCCTGATCGAGGACGGCAAGCGGATCGTCCTGTCGGCCGACCGCGCGCCCATGGCCCTGACCGATGTCGAGCCGCGCCTGCGCAGCCACCTGGCCGCAGGCCTGACCTGCCCGGTCGAGGCGGCGGACCGCGACCTCAAGGTCGCCGTGGCCCAGTCGCGCCTGAACGCCCTGGCCCAGTTGGGCGTCGTCACGGGCGAGGCCCGCGCCGACGTGCTGGAGCATCTGATCGACCGCACCCCCGGCTCGATGCGCGAGCTGGAAGGCGCCGTGAACACCCTGGCCGCCGTCGCCGGGAGCCGTCTGTCGGCTCTGACGGTGGACGAGGTTCAGTCCCTGCTGGGCGCCGCCCTGCGCACGGGCCCCGAGCGCCGCATCACCGTGGACGAGATCCAGAAGACGGTGGCCGAGCACTTTAACCTCAAGCAGGCCGACCTGCTGAGCGAGCGCCGCACCCGCGCCATCGCCCGTCCGCGTCAGGTCGCCATGTATCTGTGCAAGCAGCACACGACCCGCTCCTATCCCGACATCGGCCGCCGCTTCGGCGGGCGCGACCACACGACCGTCCTGCACGGGGTCCGCAAGATCGAGGAGCTGATGCCCAAGGACGACCAGATCGCCCGCGACGTCGAGGCCCTCACGCGCAAACTGCGCGGCTAAAAGGAAAGCGACGCGCAAACTGCGCAGGTAAGCTCTCCCTCCGCTCATCCCAGCGAGGACTGGGATGAGCGGATTTCAGGGGCGCCCAGCCTGTGGAAACCGGGGGCAAGCGCCTCTGGCCGTTGCCCCCCGCGCTCAATGCGCTAGTGTTCCTGCCCATATTTACGGCGACGCTGCTTCGGCGGGGTCGCGACCGGGCGAGACCAAATGCAGCTGACCATCGAACGATCCGCGCTTCTTCGGGCCCTGGGGCACGTCCAGAGCGTGGTCGAGCGTCGCAACACCATTCCGATCCTGTCCAATGTGCTGCTGAGCGCCGGGCGCGACCGCTTGTCGTTCGCCGCCACCGACCTGGACATGGAGATGGTCGACGAGGCCGAGGCCCAGGTGAACGTCGAGGGCCAGATCACGGCCCCGGCCCACACCCTGTATGAAATCGTGCGCAAGCTGCCGGACGGCGCCGAGGTGTCGCTGACCTATTCGGGCGACGATCCGCGTCTGGTGGTGGCGGCGGGCCGGTCGCGCTTCAACCTGCCGGTGCTGCCGGCGGGCGACTTCCCGGTCATGTCGACCGAGGCGTCGGGCGCGCGCTACACCCTGCCCAAGGAAGACCTGGCCCGCCTGATCGACAAGACGCGCTTCGCCGTCTCGACCGAAGAGACGCGCTACTATCTGAACGGCCTGTATCTGCACACCGTGGCTGACGGCGGCATTCCGCTGCTGCGCGCCGTGGCCACCGACGGCCACCGCCTGGCCCTGGCCGAGACCCCGGCGCCGGAAGGCGCGGCGGGCGGCCCCGGCGTCATCGTGCCGCGCAAGACCGTGGATCAGGTCCGCCGCCTGCTGGACGACGGCGCCGGCACGGTCGAGGTCCAGGTCTCGGCCCAGAAGATCCGCTTCGAGTTCGGCGAGGCCAGCCTGACCTCCAAGGTCATTGACGGCGCCTTCCCCGACTATCTGCGCGTCATCCCCAAGGGCAACGACAAGCAGGCCGACATCGACAACAGCCTGTTCGCCAAGGCCGTCGACCGCGTGGCCACCATCTCGGCCGAGAAGAGCCGCTCGGTGAAGCTGGCCTTCGACAACGACCGCGTGAAGCTGACCGTCCGCAACATGGAGGCCGGTCAGGCCGAGGAAGAGGTCGAGATCGGCTATTCCGACGAACCGTTCGAGATCGGCTTCAACGCCCGCTACCTGCTGGACGTCGCCGGCCAGATCACCGGCGAGACGGCCCACTTCAAGTTCGCCGACCCGGCCAGCCCGACGCTGGTGCTCGATCCGGCCGACGTGGGCGTGCAGTACGTGCTGATGCCGCTGCGGGTTTGATCGAGCTGGCGCAGCTCCTTTTTCCGCTCATCCCGGCGGACGCCGGGACCCAGTGAGAGCCGGGAGCGGTCGGTCGGATGTTCTACGTCTACATTCTGGCCAGCCGCCCCAACGGCACGCTCTACACGGGCTCAACCGACGACCTGCTGAAGCGGGTTGTCGAGCATCGCGAGAAGCTGCGCGGCGGGTTTACCGCGAAGTACGCTGTCTCCCGCTTGGTCTGGTACGAAGTCCACGACTCTCGAGAGGCCGCCTTTGTTCGCGAACGCCGCATCAAGGAGTGGCGACGTGAGTGGAAGCTGGACCTGATCGAGCGTATGAACCCTGAATGGGCCGATCTGTTCGAGACGCTCCTTTGAACCGCGCCGCTTGCGGCCAAAGCACTGGGTCCCGGCGTCCGCCGGGATGAGCGGATAGATTGAGCCTCACCTCCCTCGCCCTCACCGACTTCCGCTCCTACGCGGGCGCGACCCTGCCGGTCTCCGGCGGAACCGTCGTGCTGCATGGGCCGAACGGAGCGGGGAAGACCAATCTGCTGGAAGCCGTCAGCCTGCTGACCCCCGGCAAGGGGCTGCGCGGGGCGACGGCGGCCGAGATGGGGCGGCGCGAGCCGGGCGAGGCGGTCGGGCGGCCGTGGGCCGTGGCGGCGACGCTTCAGGGCGCGGACGGCGATGAGGTGCGCCTGGGCACCGGCGTGCAGACCATGGGGCCGTCGGCGCGGCGTATCGTGCGCATCGACGGCGAGACGGCGCCGCCGGGACGGCTGCTGGATCATCTGCGCCCGGTCTGGGCCACGCCCGAGCAGGACCGGCTGTTCTCGGACGCGCGGGCCGAGCGGCTGCGGTTCTTCGACCGGCTGGTTTTCGCCGCCCATCCCGATCATGCGGCTGTCGTCTCCACCTATGAAAAGGCCCTGCGCGAGCGGTTGCGGCTGCTGACCGACGAAGCGCGCCCGCCCGATCCCTTGTGGCTGGACGCGCTGGAGGCCCGGTTGGCCGAGAGCGGGGCGCGGGCGGCTATGGCGCGCGCCGCCGCGCTTAAGGCGCTTCAGGCCGGGATCGACGCCCGCGCCGACCGTCCCTTCCCCCAGGCCGATCTAGGGCTGGCCGGTCCGGCCGAGGAGATGGCGGCGGCGGGCGCGGACGAGGCCGACATCGTCGAGGCGCTGGGCGAGGGTCTGATGCGCGCCCGCGCTCGCGACGCGGCGGCGGGACGCAGCCTGTTCGGGCCGCACCGTTCGGACCTGACGGCCCTGCATCGCGAGAAGAACCGGCCCGCCGCCGAGGGGTCTTCCGGCGAGCAGAAGGCCCTGGTGCTGAACCTGATCCTGGCCCAGGTGGCGCGTCTGGCGGATCAGCCCGCGCAGCCCGTCTTGCTGCTGGACGAGGCGCCCGCCCATCTGGACGAAGCCCGCCGCGCCGCCCTGTTCGACGAGATCGAGGCGCTGAAGCTGCAGGCCTTCATGACGGGCACCGAGCGCCCGCTGTTCGCGGCGCTGGAGGGGCGCGCGCAGTTCGTGGCGGTGGAAGGCGGCGGCCTGTCCGTCTAGGGCTTAAAGGCTCGCTTTTCCCGTCGAATTTCCTATATATCGAGGACTTCGGGGCGCGCTGATTTGCGCCCCTGAGACGGGCGGTCGAAGGGCCGCCTCTTCCCTGTCCGTCCACGGACCCTGAGCCGACGTTTTCATGACCGAACAGACTGCTCCCTCGCCTGAGTACGGCGCCGATTCCATCAAGGTTCTCAAAGGCCTGGACGCGGTGCGCAAGCGCCCCGGCATGTATATCGGCGACACGGACGACGGCTCGGGCCTGCACCACATGGTCTATGAGGTGGTGGACAACGCCATCGACGAGGCCCTGGCCGGCCACGCCGACCTGGTGACGGTCACCCTGAACGAGGACGGCTCGGTCACCGTGACCGACAACGGTCGCGGCATCCCGACCGCCATTCACGCCGAGGAAGGCATTTCCGCCGCCGAGGTCATCATGACCCAGTTGCACGCCGGCGGTAAGTTCGACCAGAACTCCTACAAGGTGTCCGGCGGCCTGCACGGCGTGGGCGTGTCCGTGGTCAACGCCCTGTCGGACTGGCTGGAGCTGGTCATCTATCGCGACGGCAAGAAGCACAGCGTCCGTTTCGAGCGCGGCGAGACCGTGCGCTCGCTGGCCGTCGTCGGCGAGGCGCCGATGCGCGAGGACAAGGGCCGTCTGCTGACCGGCACCGAAGTCACCTTCTTCCCCTCGGTCACGACCTTCAGCCACATCGACTTCGACCTGAAGACGCTGGAGCACCGTCTGCGCGAGCTGGCCTTCCTGAACTCGGGCGTGGTCATCAAGCTGTCGGATCATCGCGGCGCTGAGCCCATCGAGATCCTGCTGCACTATGAGGGCGGCGTCGAAGCCTTCGTGCGCCACCTCGACAAGTCCAAGACGCCGATCCTGAAGGACGTCATCGTCATTCGCGGCCAGAAGGACGGCATCGAGCTGGACCTGGCCCTGTGGTGGAACGACAGCTACCACGAGACCATGCTGTGCTTCACCAACAACATCCCGCAGCGGGATGGGGGCACCCACCTGTCGGCCTTCCGCGCCTCGCTGACCCGCGTCATGGGCAGCTATATCGAGAGCTCGGGCCTGGCCAAGAAGGAGAAGGTCGCGCCTACCGGCGAGGACGCCCGCGAGGGCCTGACCTGCGTCCTGTCGGTCAAGGTGCCGGACCCCAAGTTCAGCTCGCAGACCAAGGACAAGCTGGTCTCGTCCGAGGTGCGCCCGGCGGTCGAGAACCTGTGCTCCGAGGGGCTGTCCGAATGGTTCGAGGAACACCCGGTCGAAGCCAAGCTGATCGTCTCCAAGATCATCGAGGCGGCGTCCGCCCGTGAAGCCGCTCGCAAGGCGCGCGACCTGACCCGCCGCAAGTCGGCGCTGGAGATCAGCTCCCTGCCCGGCAAGCTGGCCGACTGTCAGGAACGCGATCCGGCCAAGTCCGAACTGTTCATCGTCGAGGGCGATTCCGCCGGCGGTTCGGCCAAGCAGGCGCGCAACCGCGAGAACCAGGCCGTCCTGCCCCTGCGCGGCAAGATCCTGAACGTCGAACGCGCGCGCTTCGACCGGATGCTGTCGTCGGACCTGATCGGCACGCTCATTCTGGCGCTGGGCACCGGCATCGGCCGTGACGACTTCAACGCCGACAAGCTGCGCTATCACAAGATCATCCTGATGGCCGACGCCGACGTCGACGGCGCCCACATCCGCACCCTGCTGCTGACCTTCTTCTATCGTCAGATGCCGGAGCTGATCGAACGCGGCCACGTCTATATCGCCCAGCCGCCGCTCTATAAGGTGTCGAAGGGCAAGCAGCACCGCTACGTCAAGGATCAGGCGGAGATGGACGCCTATCTGATCGAGGAAGGCAGCGCCGAGGCCGTGCTGGAACTGGCCTCGGGCGAGGTGCGCGCCGGTATGGACCTGCAGGAGCTGGTGCGCGAGGCCAAGGGCTTCAAGGCGCTGGTCGACCGGCTGGCGACGCGGGCTCCGGCCTTCGCCATCGAACAGGGCGCCCTGGCCGGTCTGTTCAGCGAGAACGCCGGCGAACTGGCCGACCGCGCCGCGCGTGCGGCCGAACGGCTGAACCTCTACGCCGAGGAAGGCGACGGTCCGTGGAGCGGCGAACTGGCCGCCCAGGGCGGGGTGGCGTTCAACCGCGTGCGCCGCGCCGTCAGCGAGACCATAGTGCTGGACGAGGTGCTGGGCCGCTCGCTGGACGCCCGCCGTCTGGCCGAACGCGCAGCCGCCTTCGACGGCCTGTTCTCGGCCCCGGCCGTCTATCGCCGCAAGGACAAGACCACGACCATCCGCGGCCCGCTGGACCTGCTGGCGGCTGTGCTGGACGCGGGCAAGAAGGGCATCGCCATCCAGCGCTACAAGGGTCTGGGCGAGATGAACCCGGAACAGCTGTGGGAGACGACCCTGGACGCCAACGCCCGCACCCTGCTGCAGGTGAAGGTGGAGCATGGCGACGACGCCGACGACCTGTTCGCCAAGCTGATGGGCGACGTGGTCGAGCCGCGCCGCGAGTTCATCCAGGACAACGCCCTGGACGCCGCCGTCGACGCCTGATCTCGTGGGCGGTTCGCGGCGCCGTCAGGCGCCGCGACGGTCCAGTTCGACCCGGTTCCGGCCGTTCTGCTTGGCGCGGTACAGGGCGTCGTCGGCTGACTTGATCAGATAGTTCTCGTCCGGGTGGCCGTAATGTTCGGCGACGCCGACCGACACCGACACGTTGAAAGGCGCCAAGCCCGCCGCCGTAATGGCCTTGGCCGCTAGGGCCAGGCGCATCCGCTCTGCGATGGTCGCGGCTTGGTGCAGGCTGGTCTCGACCAGGACCACCAGGAACTCCTCGCCGCCGTAGCGGAAGACGAAGTCGCTGGGGCGGACGTTTTCGGTCACGGCCTCGGCCACCTGGCGCAGCACCTCGTCGCCGACCGGGTGGCCGTGCGTGTCGTTGATCCGCTTGAAGTGATCCACGTCCAGCAGCAGCACCGACAAGGGCGTGTGATTGGCGTTAGCGAAGCCGATCTCGCGGCTCAGGATCGACGACAGGAAGCGCCGGTTCAGGGCGCGGGTCAGCGGGTCGCGCCCGCCCTCCATGCCCGCCAGCCCCTGGAACATCTCGTTCAACAGGAAGGCGACCTCCTCGACGGCGGCTTCGAGCGCCTTGAGGGGCGCGGCCAGGTCGGCCGGGGCGGCGTCCGGCGTGAAGCGGGGCAGAAGCTCGCTGTCGATCCGCTCCATGGTCGCGTTCAGCCGCGCCAGATGCGGCGAGCCGTCGAACAGGAAGTCGGCCCGGTGGCGGATCCACAGGCCGAACGGCGAGGCGCCCAGCGCGCCCGCCCCATCGACGCCGCCTGATCCCAGGATGCGGAACAGGGTCTTCTGGCTCCATTCCATCAGGCCCGCACGCTGGCTTTCGCGCTCGAAATGAATGTCCTGATCCAGGGAGAACAGCCGATAGGCTTCGTCCAGGCGCGCGCGGTTGCTGGCGCCCTTCTCATAGGACTGGCTCATCAGGCGAAGGGCGTGGTCGATGCGTTGGTCCGCTAGCCGCAGCAAGTCGAAGGCCGCCGGATCGTCGGCCAGGTCGTCCGCCAGCCGCGTCTTCAGCACCGCCGCCCCCGCCATGACCAGGTGCATGGGAATCTTGATGCGGGCGTGGACCTCGCCGATCTTCATCTGCCGCGCGATGAAAGCCGCTTCGGCCAAGTCGGCGCCGGGCGCGAACAAGTCCACCAGCCAGTTGCGCAGCGACGGACTCAACCGCTCCTGCACCACCGAATGATGCAGGAAGGTCCGCGCCTCCTCATGCGCCAGAAGCGTCTCATAGAAAGCCGCCACAAGGGCGTCGGCGCGGTTCTGGATCAGTTGGCGAAGACGGTTCGACAACGCCAAGTCAGCGGCGCCGACCAGATCGGCGACCACGAGAGAGGAAAGCGGCAAGGGATTACTCGATACTGTACTGGGCTTCGCGGCGACGCCACGGCGGCCTTAGCCCCAAGCGGCCAAGGGAACAACCCGAAGTCGGGCCCAACCACGCCCTGGCGGATCAGCGCGAGTCGGGCCGCCCCGCTTCGACGAAGGCGCGGATCGTCGGAAAGGACGCCGCCCCGCGCTTGCTCTCGCAGACGATCTCCTGGACGTAGGAATCGAGCGAGTTGCGGGCTATCGGCTCGAAATCATAACCATCGTCGATCCGCTCCTGCTCGGCGCCGTCGGGACCGTAATAGACTTCCTCGCCGGATTTCGATTGATTGGCGGAGCAGCGGAAAGAGATAACACCGACGCTGTGCGACAGGTCGCCCGGGGCGCCCGTCGCAGGCACGCGCGCCAATCGGGCGCTGGTAACGCCGTCGGCCTGGGCGATCGAATCCACATCGACCATGAAGGCAGTGGCGGCGCTGCGCGAAATGACGTTCCAATTCTCAGCCAGGGCGGGTGATGCGACCAGGCCCAGAACAGCGGACAGGATGGTGATTGATTTCTTCATGAGAACCTCCCCAGGTCGGACGATTTCACTCCTGATCGAAAAAAATTACAATCCAGGTCCGCTGCGTGACGCTGTCGAGGTTTCGCCGCTATCTGTCGGCAGGTTGCCGTCATGAGCCGGTTTTTCGCTGTCCTGACCGCCCTGTCCCTGAGTCTTGCGACGTTCGCCGCGCCTGCAGACGCCCGCGCGCCTGCGGCCGTCGCTTCGGCGCAGCCCGCCTCGTTTCAGTCGTCGCGTATCCTCGTCGAGACCCGCGGACAGGGGCCGGACGTCGTTCTGATTCCGGGCCTGGCTTCGACCTCGGCGGTCTGGAGCCGAACCGCCGACGCCCTGCAGAACCGCTATCGCGTGCATCTGATCTCGGTGCGCGGCTTCGGCCAGATTCCGGCGGGCGGCAACGCCGAGGGACGCATCAGCGGCCCGGTGGCGGCCGAAATCCTGCGCTACATCGACGAAGAGAGCCTGACTCGCCCGGCCCTGATCGGCCACTCCATGGGCGGACAGGTCGCCCTGCGCGTCGCCGCCGACGGCGGACGCAGGGTCGGGCGCGTCATGGTGGTGGACGCCTCGCCCTTCTTTCCGTCCCTGATCAGCCCAGGCTCGACCGTAGGCGATGTCGAACCCCTGGCGCGACTGGCCTATCAGGGCCTGATGCTGCTGGGCGACGAAGCCTTGCGCACACAGGCCGCCTCCATGGGGCTGGAGCTGGGCGGCGCCGCCGACAGCCTGTTCAACGGCCTGGGCTGGCAGGGCGGCGACCGGCGCGTCCTGGCCCAGGGCCTGTACGAGGTGATGACCGTGGACCTGCGTTCGCGCCTGCCGCTGATCCAGGCGCCGGTGACCGTCGTCTATGGCTGGAGCCCCGACGCCGAAAGCCCGCGCGGCCACGTCGATGACCTGTTCCGTGCGGGCTACCGCTCCCTGCCGCGCCCCGCCGCCTTCGAGAGGATCGAGGGAGCCGAACACATGGTCATGATCGACCGCCCCCGTCAGTTCCAGCAGGCGGTCGAACGCTTCCTGCGCTGAGGCGTCAGTTCGGCTGAAGCCGACGGATCGAGGCCAGCAGGGCCGCGTCGTCGCCCATGTCGCCCTCGATGACGTACTGGGGGCGTTGCGGCTCGTTGTTGCCGCGCGCGCGGCCGCGATAGACCTTCATCGGCACGGCGATCTCGGCAAGGCCGCTGGGCAGGGTCGGCTCACGGATCTCCATGTAGACGGTGTCGGCCGAGGTCTCGCGCCCGACCTGGACGGCGCCAACGGTCTTCCACAGATCGACGGCGTCCAGGCAGGCCGAGCCGCAGCTGGAATCGGTCAGGACATAGACGCGGCCCTTCATCAGTTGCGGCGCGGGCGGCGGCGGAGCGGCGTCGGCAGGCTCATCATTGGCGCTGCGCCAATAGACCTGGCCGGCGGCCTTCGCCGCCTTCATTCCGTTTATGGCGTCTTCGGCCCAGGCGATCAGTTCGGGCGAGCCGTTCGAGGCGCGCAGCTTGTCGAGGAAGGCGGAGATTTCGGCGATGTTGCCGTCCGAGGCGCGCCAGTCGACGCCCTCGATCGCCGGTTCAGGGTGGGCGGCCATCCAGTCGTCGCCCCACAGAACCTGGGCCATCAGCTGGCTCCAGTGCGAGGAGCCGCCGCCGTTGCCGCGCAGGTCCAGCACCACATAAGGGGCGGCGCGCAGGGCGTCCTGCTTGGCCTTCATGTCGGCGACCAGGGCGGTCAGTTCGGCGTGGGCCTCGCTGGCGGGATCGCCGTTGAAGGTCGGGGTCGAGATCCAGAAGCCCCCGTCGTCGAAATGCTTCAGGGCGAAGTCGGGCCGGGCGCCGGACGTCAGGCGGGCGCGGCGATCGCTCAGATCATCGGGCGTCGCGCGCCAGTTGAGGGCGTAGGTCCGGGTCGCGCCGCCCGTCTCGAACCGGCAGGTCGTCATCTCGGTCTGCCACGGGTTTTCCGCGCTCAGGAACATCCAGTCGCCGAAGCGGGTCTTGATCGCCTCCAGGAACCAGCGCCCCCGGAACTGGCCGATGCGCTGTTCGGCCAGGGACGCGGCGTCCACCCCGTCGCAGTCGATCAGCCGGGCGCCCAGAGGCGGGGCGGCGGCGTCGGCTTCATCGCGATCCGCCACCACCTGATCGGCCCCGCGATAGACGGTCAGGAAGCCGGGCCAGCGGGTCGGGAAGCCGAAGTCCCTCTGGGTCATGCTGATCTGAACGTGCCCGTCCTCGAAGCTGGCGACATAGGCGCGCATCGCCCACCACCAGCCGCCTCGATCCGTAGTGGTCTTCGCCCGCTCCAGCGCCGTGGCCAGGCCTTGATCCAGGCGGGCGCGGAAGCCGGGATTGAGCGGATCATGCACGCCCGGATGGCTGTCGATCATGACGGCGTGCAGGCCGGTTGCATCCTGGACCAGAGTCGCAGACCAGTCGCGCGGCTGTTCCATCGGCTTGGGCGACGCATCAGGCGCCTCCTGAGCCTGAGCCGCGCCGGTCACCGCCAGGCAGGCCACGCCCGCCGCCAACAATCGCTTCATGAGCATCCCCTCGTCTCTTGTCGCCGCAAGGGGTGACAGGCGGAGGGACGGCTCGCCAGTTAAGCTTTGGTCATGGAGATCGTCACGCGACCGCCGCCAACGCCTCCAGCACCGCCAGGCCGTAACGGTCCAGCTTACCCGCGCCGACGCCAGGAATACGGGCCAGATCGTCCAAGCCGCGCGGCTCCTGCACCGCGATCTCGACCAGGGTCTTGTCCTGGAAGATGACATAAGGCGGCACCCTCTGCTCGACCGCGCGGTCACGACGCCAGGCGCGCAGCGCCTCGAACCGCGCGCGCACGTCGCCGTCCAGCGCCTCGGCCGCCAGATTGCGACCGGCGTTGCGGCGCGGCTTGTCGATCGCGACCGCGCGCACAGGCGCCTGGCGCACCCGCACCGGCCGCTCGCCGCGATAGACGGCGCGCACGGCCTGAGCGTCGCCCAGGCGGATGATCGGCTTGCCGTCATTGGGATCCTCGACCAGCAGGCCCTCGAACAGCAGGTGATCGATTACGTCACGCCAGGCGGCCAGCGACAGGTCGGCGCCGATGCCCCAGGTCGACAGCCCCGCCTCCCACGGCTGGACGTCCTTGGTCTTGCCCAGCAGGTGATCGACCACGCGCGTCCGGCCGAAGCGTTCGCCCAGACGCTGGACCGCCGCCAGCGCCTTCTGAGCGGGCACCACGGCGTCGAAGGTGGCGGGCGGGTCGCCGCAGATGTCGCAGACGCCGCACGGCTGGGCGTCCTGCTCGCCGAAATAGCGACGCACCGCCTGGGGTCGACAGGTTGCGCCGTCCAGCATGGCGAACAGCTGGCGCACCTTGCGGGTCTGGACCTGCTTGACCTCCTCGGCCATCGGCCGCCCCTCAAGGCGGCGCAGGGACCAGGCGATGTCGGAAGGGCCGTAAAGGGTGATTCCCTCGGCCGGCTCGCCGTCGCGCCCGGCGCGGCCGATCTCCTGCCAGTAGGCCTCCAGCGAGCCCGGCGGATCGGCATGGATGACGAAGCGGACGTCCGGCTTGTCCACCCCCATGCCGAAGGCGATGGTGGCGACCATGACGGCGCCGTCCTCGGCCAGGAAACGCTCCAGCCGTCGGTCGCGCTCGCGGGCGTCGAAACCGGCGTGATAGGCGATGGCGTTGCTGCCGGCGTCCCTGAGCGCATCGGCCACCCGCTCGCAACCGTCGCGGCTGCCGCAATAGATCACGCCCGACTTGCCGCGCCGCTCGCGCACCAGCTCGATGACGGCGGCGTCGGTCCGGGCGCGCGAGCCGTTGATCTTGCGCTCGGCCGACAGTTGCAGATTCGGCCGGGCGAAGCTGTCGACGAAGACCCGCGCTTCGCCCAGCCGCAGCGAGGCCAGGATATCGTCGCGCGTGCGGGCGTCGGCGGTCGCCGTCACCGCGATGCGCGGCACGCCGGGGAAGATTTCGGCCAGTCGGCCCAGGGTGCGGTAGTCGGGCCGGAAGTCATGCCCCCACTGACTGACGCAGTGCGCCTCGTCGATGGCGATCAGGCTGATGGGCAGCTCGGCCAGACGTTCCAGCATGGCGCCTGACGCCAGGCCTTCCGGCGAGACGTAGAGCAGGTCCAACTCGCCCGCGCGCGCCGCGCGCCACACGGCCGAACGTTCGTCCATGGTCAGGCCGGAATCCAGCCGGGCGGCGGCCACGCCCTGCTGCTTCAGGGCCTCGACCTGATCGGTCATCAGGGCGATCAGCGGCGAGACGACCAGGCCGACGCCGGGGCGCAGGATGGCCGGCACCTGATAGCAGACGCTCTTGCCGCCGCCGGTCGGCAGCACGGCCATGACGTCGCGCCCGGCCAGAACCTCGACGATCACCGACGCCTGCAGGCCGCGAAAATCAGCATGACCCCAGACCCGCTCCAGCAGCTTGCGCGCCTCGTCCAGGGTCGGAGAAGCGGCGTCGGTCGGGCGGGGGTCGAACATGGCGGGCGTTGTGCCGCATTCGCTCCGAGGTGTCATCCCGTCATCCGCGCACACGACGGATACGCCGCGACCCGTTGTCACGGCCGCGCTTTCAGGCTTACTTCCGCGCAACAGCTGAAAAGAGCCCCGCATGACGGACAAACCCGCCGGAACCGGCAAACGCATAGAACTGACCATCCGCGCCCTGATCCTGGGCTGCTTGCTGGCGGCGGTCTTCACGGCGGCCAACACCTATCTGGGGCTGAAGGTCGGCCTGACCTTCGCCTCGGCCATTCCGGCGGCGGTCATCTCCATGGCCCTGCTGCGCGCCTTCCGGGGCTCGACCATCTGGGAGAATATGACGGTCCAGACCGTCGCCTCGGTCGGCGGCGCCATGAGCTCGATCATCTTCGTCCTGCCCGGCCTGGTCATGATCGGCTGGTGGATGAACTTCCCCTTCTGGGAGTCGGTGATGATCTGCATCCTGGGCGGCGTCCTGGGGGTGACCTTCTCCATTCCCCTGCGCCGGACCCTGGTCGTCCAGGGCGGCCTGCCCTACCCCGAGGGCGTCGCCGCCGCCGAGGTGCTGAAGGTCGGCTCTCCCGGCGCCGAGCAGACCGAGGAGGCCGTGCGTGAGAACAAGTCCGGCCTGTTCGTCGTCGTCGGCGGGGCGATCGCCTCGGCCTTCTTCGGCTTCCTGGCCTCTGCCCGCATCTTCGCGCATGAGACCACCGCCTTCCTGCGCCTTCCAGCCGCGATGGGCGGCGGTGCGACCGGCGTCGGCTTTTCCATGCAGTTCGCCCTGCTGGGCGCCGGCCACCTGATCGGCCTGGCGGTCGGTCTGACCCAGCTGTTCGGCCTGGTCCTGGCCTGGCTGATCTTCGTGCCCATCTTGACCTCGCCCGAGTTCGTCGCCTGGGCCGCCGCCAACGGCGTGCCCTCCATCGCCGCCGGGGTTCCCGCCGACGCCGGCGCCGAGGGCCTGGCCATGAGCGTCTGGTCCCAGGAGGTCCGCTTCATCGGCGCAGGCGTCATCGGCGTCGCCGCCCTGTGGACCCTGGCCAAACTGGCCAAGCCCCTGGTCGCGGGTCTGGCCTCGGCCGTCTCGGCCCAGTCGCGCCGCGCCCACGGCGAGATCCTGGACCGCACCGAACAGGACATTCCGATCAAGATCGTCGGCCTGCTGTCCGTCGCCGCCCTGGTCGGCATCGCCGTGCTGCTGGCCGTCATCGCCCAGGGCACGAGCCTGGCCGCCTCGGCCCCGCTGCTGGTGATCGGCGGCCTGGTCTATGTCGTGGTCATCGGCTTCGCCGTGGCCGCCATCTGCGGCTACATGGCCGGTCTGATCGGCTCGTCGAACAGCCCGGTGTCAGGCGTCGGCATCCTGGCCATCATCATCGCCTCCCTGCTGATGCTGGGCGTGTTGGCGGTCGCCGGCGTGCCCGCCGATCCGTCGGTCATCGCCTTCGCCCTGATCGTCACCGCCATCGTCTTCGCCGTGGCCGTCATCTCCAACGACAACCTTCAAGACCTGAAGACCGGCCAGTTGGTCGAGGCCACGCCGTGGCGTCAGCAAACCGCCCTGCTGGTCGGCGTCGTCGCCGGCGCCCTGGTCATCCCCTTCGTGCTGGACATGATGAACCAGGCCTTCGGCTTCGAAGGCGGCCCGCCCGCCATCGTCCAGGGCTCTCAGACTCTGGCCGCGCCCCAGGCGACCCTGATCTCGGCCCTGGCCAAGGGCGTCATCAGCGGCGACCTGCGTTGGGATCTGATCGGCATCGGCGCGGTGGTCGGCGTTCTGGTCATCATCCTCGACGTGGTCCTGCGCCGCGCCACCAAGGACCGGATCAAGCTGCCGCCGCTGGCTGCGGGCATCGGCGTCTATCTGCCCGCCGCCGTCACTACCATGCTGGTCATCGGCGCGGTCTGCGGCTGGCTGTACGACCGGGCGGTCAAGTCGACCCGCTACGCCGATGTGGCCCGCCGCATGGGCGTGCTGCTGGCGTCCGGCCTGATCGTGGGCGAGAGCCTGTTCGGCGTCTTCACCGCCGCCGTTATCGTCGGCACCAAGAAGGAGGCGCCCTTCGCTCTGCTGCCCGCCGGCAGCGGCTGGCCCGCCATGTGGGCCGGGCTGATCGCCTTCGCCGTCCTGACCTACGCCCTCTACGCCTGGGTGCGCCGCCGTTCGGCGCAAGTCTAAACGCGACTATAGAGCGGCGGCGAAGGCCTCCGCCGCCCGGCTGGCCCCGCGCTCGCGGTGCCGCAGCCGATAGAAGGGCCGCTCGGGCAGTTCGAGCGGCAAACGAACCAGCCGCCCCGCCTCGATCAGGGGCCGGGCGGCCAGTTCCGAGACCGCCGTGACCAAGCCGCCGCTGTCACCGGCGCTGGCCGCCACCGCCGTCAGGATCGCCTCATTGGACGGCAGCACCAGCGCCGTCTTCAGGTCCGACGCCGCCAGGCCGCGCGGCAGGGCCGCCTCGAACTCGCTGCGGGTGCCCGACCCCGCCTCGCGCAAGGCCCAGTCCAGCGCCTTCAGGTCAGCCGCCGCCAGCTCCCTGTCTCGGTCCGCCAGCGGATGCCCCGGCGCCGCCACCACGATCAGCCGATCGGCGGCGATGCGCGTCCGCTCCAGTCGGGGGGCGTCCTCGGCGCCCTCGATCAGACCCAGCTCGGCCTCGCCCGTCAGCACCGCCTCGACCACCTGATGGGTGTTGCCGATCGACAGATGCAGTTCGATGCCCGGATGGCTCTGGGCGAAGGCGGCCATGCGCGGCGGCAGCCAATAGGCGGCGATGGTCTGGCTGGCGAACAGCCGCACCGAGCCGCGCTTCAGCCCCGCCAGTTCGTCCAGCAGCCGCTCGGCCGCCTCCGCCCGCGCCAGCACGGCCCGCGCCTCGGGCAGGAAGGCCGTTCCCGCCGCGTTCAGGGCCAGGCCGCGCCCGACCCGGTCGAACAACCGCGCCCCGTGTCGCGTCTCCAGCGCATTGACCGCCGCGCTGACCGCCGATTGCGTCAGATGCAGCGCCTCGGCCGCCCGCGTCATGTGCAGGCGCTCGGCCACGGCGACGAAGATGCGCAGCTGTTCCAGCGTCATGCGTTATTGATCGATTATATTGATCGTTAAGTCCATAACTACGCGTTGGATCGATCAGATCGCGGAGCGGATAAGAGCCGCATGACCGTCGCCCTCGCCCCCGCCGCTTCACCTCGCCGCCTGACCGGCGTGGCGCGCTTGTTGCCCGGCGTGGCGCTGTCGGCGGCCATCGGCGCCGTCGCCTATGGGCTGCAGATCGTCGAGACCCGACTGTTCGAGCATCCGTGGATCGAGGGCCTGGTGCTGGCCATCCTGATCGGGGCGGGGCTGCGCCTGGTCTGGACGCCGTCGTCGCTGTGGACGCCGGGCGTCGCCTTCAGCGCCAAGACCCTGCTGGAAGTCGCCGTGGCCCTGCTGGGCGCCACGGTGTCGGGCGCGGCGGTCGTGGCGCTCGGTCCCTGGCTGCTGCTGGCCATCGTCGGCGTGGTCGCCGTCGCCATTGTCGGCGGCTACGCCCTGGGTCGGGCGTTCGGCCTGCCGCACGCCATGGCCCTGCTGGTCGCCTGCGGCAACGCCATCTGCGGCAACTCGGCCATCGCCGCCGTCGCCCCCGTCATCGAGGCGGAGGGAGAAGACGTGGCCGCCGCCATCGGCTTCACCGCCGTGCTGGGCGTCGCCGTGGTGCTGCTGGTTCCCGCGGTCGGGGCCATGATGGGTTATGACGCCACGCGCGTCGGGGTGCTGGCGGGCCTGACCGTCTATGCGGTGCCGCAGGTGCTGGCCGCCGCCGCGCCCGCCGGTCTGGCCGCCGTCCAGACGGGCGCCGTGGTCAAGCTGGTGCGCGTGCTGATGCTGGGGCCGGTCTGCCTGGTGCTGGGCCTGATGCGCTCGAAACAGAGCGAAGCCGGGCGCGGACCCAAGCTGCACCAGATGGCGCCCTGGTTCATCCTGGTCTTCCTGGTCCTGATGGCCGTCCGTTCGCTGGGCTGGCTGCCCGAGGCGATCCTGCCGCCGCTGCAGGCCTCCGTCTCGGCGCTGACGCTGATCGCCATGGCGGCGCTGGGGCTGATGGTCGATCCGCGCGCCGTGGCGCGGGCCGGACCGCGCGTCGCCGCCGTCGCCGCCCTGTCGGCCCTGCTGATCGGACTGCTGGCGCTGGCGGTGATCGCCTTCCTGCCGCTGGGCTGAAGTCTGGCGGCGGCGGCCGCTGAACGCGATCACGCACTGGACTGGCGTTTTGGCCCGCATCCCTGTAAGAGGCGCGCCGAACCCTTCCCTTCTCTGCAACCTTCTTGCAGCGGCGCGGCCCTTCCGTGACCGAACACAGTCCGCCCGAGCCCGAAATGAACCTGCGCAACATCGCCATCATCGCCCACGTTGACCACGGCAAGACGACCATGGTTGACGCCCTGCTCGCCCAGTCGGGCCTGTTCCGCGCCAATGAGGCGACCACGGAACGCGCCATGGACTCCAACGATCAGGAGCGCGAACGCGGCATCACCATCCTGGCCAAATGCACCTCGATCCTGTGGAACGGCAAGGCCGGCGAGACCCGCATCAACATCATCGACACGCCGGGCCACGCCGACTTCGGCGGCGAGGTCGAGCGCATCCTGGGCATGGTGGACGGCTGCGTCCTGCTGGTCGACGCCGAAGAGGGCGTCATGCCCCAGACCAAGTTCGTGCTGACCAAGGCGCTGAAGATGGGCCTGCGTCCCATCCTCTGCATCAACAAGGTCGACCGCGCCCACGCCGATCCGGACCGCGTGCTGAACGAGACCTTCGACCTGTTCGCCGCCCTGGGCGCGACGGACGAGCAACTGGACTTCCCGGTCATCTACGCCTCGGGCCGTTCGGGCTGGGCGACGCTGGACCTGGCCCAGCCGAACGACAACCTGCACCCGCTGTACGATCTGATCGTCGACCACGTCCCGGCCCCGGCCGCCCAGGATCGCGTCAACGAACCGTTCCAGATCCTGAACGTGCTGATCGAAAGCGACCCCTTCCTGGGCCGCCTGCTGACCGGCCGCATCCACTCGGGCAAGGCGGTTCCGGGCATGGCCATCAAGGCCCTGTCGCGCGACGGCAAGACCATCGAGCAGGGCCGCATCACCAAGGTGCTGGCCTTCCGCGGCCTGAAGCGCCAGCCGGTCGACGAGGGCGCCGAGGCGGGCGACATCGTCGCCATCGCCGGCATGTCCAAGGCCACTGTGGCGGACACCCTGTGCGCCCTGGAAGTGACCGACGCCCTGGACGCCCTGCCGATCGACCCGCCGACCATCTCGATGACCGTGGGCGTGAACGACAGCCCCCTGGCCGGTCGCGAAGGCGACAAGGTGCAGTCGCGCGTCATCCGCGACCGCCTGCTGAAGGAAGCCGAGGCCAACGTCGCCATCCGCATCACCGAGACGCCGGGTTCGGACGCCTATGAAGTCGCCGGTCGCGGCGAACTGCAACTGGGCGTGCTGATCGAAAACATGCGCCGCGAGGGCTTCGAACTGTCGATCAGCCGTCCGCGCGTGGTCTATCAGACCGGCGAGAACGGCGAACGCATGGAGCCGATCGAAGACGTGGTCATCGACGTCGACGACGAATTCTCGGGCGTGGTCATCGAGAAGCTGTCGGCCCGCAAGGCCGAGCTGACCGACATGGGCCCCTCGGGCGCCGGCAAGACCCGAATCCAGCTGAAGTGCCCGTCGCGCTCGCTGATCGGCTATCAGGGCGAGTTCCTGACCGACACGCGCGGCTCGGGCGTGCTGAACCGCGTCTTCAGCCACTATGAAGGCCACAAGGGCGCCATCGAGGGCCGCCTGAAGGGCGTGCTGGTGTCGAACTCGGACGGCGACACGGCGGCCTACGCCCTGTGGAACCTGGAAGAGCGCGGCGTCATGTTCGTCGGCGCCGGCGAGAAGACCTATCAGGGCATGATCATCGGCGAGAACAGCCGCTGGGACGACCTGGACGTCAACCCGATCAAGGGCAAGCAGCTGACCAACGTCCGCGCCTCGGGCAAGGACGAGGCCGTGCGCCTGACCCCGCCGCGCAAGATGAGCCTGGAACAGGCCATCGCCTATATCGAGGAAGACGAACTGGTCGAGGTCACGCCCAAGTCGATCCGCCTGCGCAAGGAAATCCTGAACCCCTCCTTCCGCAAGAAGCGCGTCCGCGCCGACTGATCCGGCGCCCCGCCGAAACGAAGAAGGCGGCCCCTGCGGGCCGCCTTTTTTGTGCGCGCTCTCCCAGCGAAGGGCTCTGCTCTACTTCTTCAGCCCCAGCAGACCCAGCCAGCCGCCGCTGGTCAACAAGGCCACGTCCAGCAGGGCCAGCGCCAGAGGCGTGGTCGTCGGGGCGGCGATGAATTTGGGCCGCCAGACGGGGCCGAACTTGGCTTTGTAGGCGCGCAGGCCCTGGAAGCCGTAGACGGCGCCCCCCTCCTCGAACACCAGGGCGCCGACGCGGGCGAAGACCGGCGCCATGCGGCGGTCCTCCAGACCCGACAGAGGGGCCATGCCCAGATCCAGCCGCTCCATCCCTTGCTCGCGCGCCCACTGGGCCGTGCGGGTGAACAGATAGTCCATGATCCCATGCGGTCCCTCGGGATCATGACGCATGAGGTCGATCATCGCCTCGCGCCCGCCGGCCCCGACCAGAAGATTGGCGAAGGCGACGATGCGGCCGTTCTCGCGCACCACGGCGATCGGCGAGCGGTCCAGATAGTCGAGGTCGAACCGACCCAGGGAGAAAGCCTTCTCCGAGCCGTTGTGATGCTTGAGCCAGGCGTCGGACACGGCGCGCAACTCGACCTCCAGCGCCCGCGCCGCGCCGGGCGGGACCACCTCGAAGCCGGCGCCCTCGCGCTCGGCCCGGTTCACGGCAGTGCGCAGGTTCTGCTTGCCCTTGCCCTCGGTCGTGAAATGGGCGGCGTCGATCACCGCGGCCTCGCCCACCTTGCGCATGGCCAGGCCCAGCGTCGCCAGATCGGCCAGCAGCCCTTCGCCCACCGAATAAAAGACCGCCGCCCCGCCATAGCTGTCGGCCATCTCCGCGAAGGCCCAGAGAAGCTCCAGCCGCTCTTCCTTCAGCCCGGCCGGTTCGCTCATGGCGATCCAACGGCGGCCGCGCACGCGATAGGCGATGAAGCTGCGCCCTGACGGGCTGAACAACAGGGCCTTGTCGCCCAGCAGAGCCAGGCCCGCCTCGGGCGTGGCGATCTCGGCCGTCTCCAGTGCCTGACGGGCGCGCTCGACATCGACCGGCGCGGCGGGGCCGTGACTGCGGGCGCCCGGCGCCGTCAACAGGGAGCGCACTCCGACCGCCAGGGTCAGCAGGGCCAGCACCGCCCCGGCGCGCAGGAAGCCCGAGGCCTGCTTGTCGACCAGGAAGGTCCACCACAGCTCGTCGGTATAGGCCGTGTCGCGATAGGCGAAGAGGCCCAGCCACAGCATGGCCGCCACCGCCGCCGCCAGCATCAGCAGCCAGCCCGGCCGCAGCGGCTCTCCCAGGCGCGAGCGACGATTGAAGGCCGACCGGCACGGCGTCAGCAGGGCCGCCGCCAGGGTCAGCTCGATCGCCTCCTCCCAGTCCAGCCCCTTCATCAGCGAGAAGACCGCCCCGACCATCAGGACCGCCAGCGCGGCATAATAGGCGCCGCGCCGCCGTCGCCACAGCCCCGCCGAGATCAGCAGCAGGACAAAGCCGGTCACGCTGGCTGCGAAATGGGACAGGTCGATCAGCAGCGGCGGATAGAAGCGCCCGATCGCGCTCAGCCGGTCGCTGAAGGCGGGCGTCGCCGCCGACAGCAGCATCACCCCGCCCAGCAGGAAGGTGGCGACCGCGAACATCTGGGGCGTCAGCTCATAGGCCAGCCCCGCCAGTCGCCGCGTGATGCGCCAAGGGTCGTGTTTTGCGCTCGGTTTGGTCAATCGCTCTCCAGAGAGCAAGAATCGGTCGTTTGGGGCGAGTAGAAGGTCATTTCAGGGCAGACGAAACCAACCTCCATCACGCGGGTTCATTTTTTCGCGAGCGCCGGGCTCGCGCTTCCAGGAGTTCCTCATGATCCGCAAGACCGCCCTGCTGACCGGCATCGCCGGCGCCCTGTTCATCGCCGCCCCTGCCTTCGCCCAGGACGCGCCCCAGACGCCCGAACCGGCCCCCGCTGAGGCGCCTGCGGCTCAACCCCAGAGCTTGACCCTCACGCCGGGCTCGACCGTCAAGGGCAGCGACGGCGCCGAGATCGGCAAACTGGTCGGCGTCCAGAACGGCGCCAACGGTCAGGAACTGACCGTCCGCACCGCCGATGGCCAGGTCCGCCCCGTGCCGCTGGCCGGCATTCGCCAGGACGGCGCCGACATCGTCGTCGACGCCAGCGCCTCGGACATTCAGTCGGCCGCTCCGATCGCCTCGGACACGGCTGAGCCGACCCCGGACGCAGCGGCTGACGCCCCTCCGGCTGACGCGCCGCCGGCCGATGAGCCGACCAGCGACAAACCGCATGGCGATGAACCGCACTAAGGGTTCATCGACCTGAAGAAAAGGGGCGGTCCCTAGCGGGCCGCCCCTTTTTACATCCTAAAGCAGGACGTCAGCCTCGGCGCTTGATGAGGCCCAGCAGGAACAGCAGCACTACGGCGCCGATAGTGGCGACGATGATGCCGACGATCCAGTTGCCTGCGGCGTCCACGCCCAAGAGGTTGTTGGCCAGGAACCCGCCGATCAGGGCGCCGACGACGCCGACGATCAGATTGGTCAGCAGGCCATGCTCCCGCTTCATGATCTTCTCCGCCAGCCACCCGGCGACGATGCCGATGATGATCCAGGCGATAAATCCAAATCCACCCATGCTTCTTCCTTCCTGAAAGGCTCTCTGCCTTGGCCGTTAATGCGCGGCCGGCTTCGCGGTTGCCTTGACCGTCGCGTCTTCCCCGCTGAGGGGAAGTCGGCACGCCGTTTGCGAGGAGCCTTCCGTCGCGTGCCGAACCGGCACAGCATGAGAGACGGGAGAGCCTCATGGCCGCCGAGATCGACCTGCACCTGGGCCGCCGCCTGCGTCGTCGTCGTCGTCTTCTGGGCCTGACCCAGCAGCAGCTCGGCGATCGCGTGGGCGTCCGCTTCCAGCAGATCCAGAAATACGAATGCGGCGCCAACCGCCTGTCCGCCGCTCGCCTATGGGAGTTGGCCGAGGCGCTGGAGACGCCGGTCACCTATTTCTACGACGGCCTGACCGCCGATCCCGTTCCCGTGCAGCAACCCGCCCCTCACGCCACGCTCAACGCCGCCTGAGACGGAACCGCCCACCCCTCTCGTCGCTGGCGGTCGGACGGTGTATCCCGCCGGCATGACCGAGCTGGAATCCTTCGCCGTCGCCCTGTCGCATGAAGCGGCCCGCGTCGCCCTGCCCTTCTTCCGCGGCGACTTCACGCAGGAAGACAAGGGCGGCCCCGGCGCCTTCGACCCCGTCACCGAGGCCGACCGCGCCGCCGAGGCGGCCATCCGTCGCCTGATCGCCGCCCGCTATCCCGACCACGGCGTCATCGGCGAGGAATACGGCGAGGATCGCCCCGACGCCGCCCATGTCTGGGTGCTGGACCCCATCGACGGCACCCGCGCCTTCATCGCCGGCCTGCCCCTGTGGACCACACTGATCGCCCTTCGCCACGAGGGCGCGCCCGTGATCGGCGCCGTGGGCCAGCCCTATCTGGACGAAGTCTTCCTGGGCGGCCCGTCGGGCGCGCGCCTGCTGAAGGGCGGACACGAAACCCTGCTGAAGACCCGCGCCTGCCCCGATCTGGGTCAGGCCCTGATCGCCACCACCGATCCCGAGATCTTCGTCGGCGCCGACCGCGCCGCCTGGGATCGCCTGCGCGCCTCGGTCCGCCTGGCCCGACTGGGGTGCGACGGCTACGCCTACGCCATGGTCGCGGCCGGACGCATCGACCTGGTGGCCGAAAGCGAGCTGAAGGTCTGGGACTGGTCGGCGCACAAGCCCCTGGTCGAGGCCGCGGGCGGCCGCTTCACCGACTGGCGAGGCGGCGCGCCGCACGACGCCGACGGCCGCGTCCTGGCGGTCGGCGACGCGCGTCTGACCGATCAGGCCCTGCCCCTGCTCGGCCTGTCCTGACGGATCAGCCCGGTTCGGCGGTCCGCGCGGCCGGAGAGGCCGAAGGCGCGGCGGCGGCCGGCGCCACATAGTCGGCCAGGGCGTCGAACTCGTGCAGGAAGACGCCGCGCAGGTCGTCGACCTCCATGATGACCTCATGCCTGGCGGTCGGCACCTCGACATAGCGGCCGCGGCCCATGCGCCGGGCCGCCCAGCGGTTGGTCTGCTTCCACACCTTGTCGTCCTCGGCCGCCTGAACCACGCAGACCGGGATCTTCACGCTCTTGAGCGCGCGGGGCTTCAGCGCCCGCTCGCCCGCATCCAGTGCGAAGGCCAGCCAACCCCAGGTCGGACCGCCGATGGCCAGGTGCGGGCAGGCGTAGAGCTGCTGCCGCCACAGGTCGTAGCGCGCCTGATCCGAGGTCAGGCCGTCCTTCTCGAAGGTGTGGTCGAAGGGATCGTCCGGATCGTCCAGCACATAGTCCCCGGCCTTGCCGTGGCGCAGGGCCCAGCGCACCGCCAGCTTGACCGTCCACATCGAGCGCTTGCCGGTCTTGATGCGCAGCATGGGGCTGGACAGGACAGCCCCGGCGAAGCGGGTCTCATCACCCTCCAGCGTCAGCAGGTTCAGGGCGCCGCCCATCGAGTGGCCGACCATGATCCACGGCTTGGGCGCCCGCGCCTCATAGGCGTCCAGCAGGCGGGCGTAGTCGTCGAGGAACTCTTCGACCGCGCGGGCGTGGCCGCGCAGGCGGTCCGGCAGCAGCCGCGCCGACAGCCCCTGACCGCGCCAGTCATGCGCCAGGACGCAGAAGCCGCGCGCCAGGAAGTTGCCGATCAGTTCGAAATATTTCTCGATCGGCTCGGTGCGGCCGGGGCTGAGGACGACCGTCCCGCGCGGCGTCTTGGCCTGCAGGGTCGAGGGCGTCCAGAACCCGGCGCGCAGACGCAGGCCCCCGGCCCCGCGGAACCAGTCGCCCTCGCCTCCCGGCGGGCTGGCGGCGCCGGGTACTCCCATCAGGGGCGCATGGGCGGCGAAGGCGGCGGTGCGGCTCACTCGGGCTTCCTGAACTTCAGCGTCATGCGGTCGCTTTCGCCGATGGCGTCATACTTGGTCCGATCGAACTCGGGATCGGCGGGCTGCCCCAGGGGCGCCGTCAGGCGGCGCGGCGCCAGGGTCTCGACGCCGAAGGGATGGTCCTTGGTGTCGGCCGGATTGGCGTTGATCTCGGACGCCTCGACAAAGATGAAGCCGGCTTCCTGGGCCAACTGCTTGACGAAGGCCTCCTGCACATAGCCGTTGGCGGCGGCCGGATCCTGATCCTCGTCCGGCTGAAGGCGATGCTGTTCGATGCCCAGGACGCCGCCGGGGCGCAGGGCCGCGAAGGCGTCGGCGAAGGCCTTTTCGGCGATCCCCGCCGCCATCCAGGCCTGGATGTAGCGCATGAACAGCACCATGTCGGCCGTCCCCGCCGGGGCCACCGGCGGCGAGCCGGGACCGAAGGCGGTGAACTGCACCGGGCCGTACAGCTTCTTGTCGGCCAGGATGCGGGCCTTCAAGGCGTTGTTGATGGCGACCTGGGCCGGGTCGGCGTTCGCCCCCTCGACGAAGCCCGCCAGATAGAGGGCGCCGCCGCCCTTGTTCAGATAGGGGGCCAGGATTTCGGCGTACCAGCCGCTGCCGGGCCAGAAGTCGACCACCGTCATCTTCGGCTGCAGGCCGAAAAACCGCAGGGTCTCCACCGGGTGGCGCCAGACGTCGCGCGCCTTGTCGTCCGCCGGACGCCACGCCCCGGCGACCGCCCATTCCAGCGAGCCTTCCGGCGGGCCCTTGGGCGCTTCGGGGGCGGCGGGCGTCGGCGCCTCTTCCTTGCGGCCGCAGGCGGCCAGGCCGAACAGGGGCGCGACCAGGGCCAGGGCGCCGGCGCCGGTCAGGACGGATCGCCGCGTCGATCGTTCTGTCATGCGCGCTTCCTCTCGCCGCCGGATGTCTTCGCTTGGGGCTTAAGGCGCTTCTGCGCCAGCGTCAAAACCACGCACTGCATTGTCATCGGGCCGTCAGTCCGCCGCGTAGGGCTTGCGGAAACGCAGGGTCATTCGGTCGCTCTCGCCGATGGCGTCCAGCGCCGCGCGCTCATCCGCCGTCAGGGTCCGGCCGTCGCGTTCCGAGGTGCGCGTAGGCTTCAGCGTCCACACCCCGAACGGGTGGTCGCGGTCGTCCTTGGGGTTGGCGTTCAGCTCGCTGCGGGCCTCCAGTTCAAAGCCGGCGCGGCGGGCGGCGTGAATGACCCAGCTCTCGGGCACATAGCCGTTCGGCGCCGTCTCGGTCACGTTCAGGCCCTCGGCCGCGCGGTGCTGCTCGACCGCCAGCACGCCGCCGGGCTTCAGCGCCGTGAAGAAGGCCGCCAGATAGGGCTCGGCCCGGCCGTCGCGCGACCAGTTGTGGAAGGCGCGGGCCACCACGACCATGTCCGCCGTCCCGTCGGCGACGCCCATGCCCTCGGTCGGGCGATTGACCGGGAAGTACCGCCCGCCGGTCGCCGCCGCATAGGGCTCCAGAATGTTGCGCCACCAGCCGGCGCGGCCCGGCTCGATCTCCACCACCGTCAGGCCCGGTTGCAGCCCCCAGAAGGTCAGGGTCTCGAACGGATGACGCTCGCCGTCGCGGGCGCGGTCGGCCTCGGGCCGGGTCGTCGCGGCCACGGCCGCCTGAAGCGCCGCATCCTCCGAGAAGCTCGGCATCTCCATCGACAGGCCCTGGCGGTGCGGCAGCGACGCGGCCTCCGGCGGGCCCGATTGGGCGAGGGCGGGCGAGGCGAGCAGACACGCCGCGACGGCGCTGAGGGCGAAGGTTCGCATGGCGGGCTCCGGTCGATCCTGGACGAGAAAGGGTAAACCCTTACGGCGCTTCGCGGCCACGGCAAGGCGCAGAGGCCGAAAGCGACGATTTCGCGCGCCCCTTGCGCTCGGAAAACGGCCTCCTACCTCTTCATCCGAGAGCGCCGATCCCGGGCTCTCCAGACCTGACGGGGCCGATTACGGACCGCCGGGACTGAAACCCTCCGTCGTCCGGGGCCAAATCGCCGGGCGGCTCGACCTTGCTGAATGTCAGAAGGATGACCCATGCGTACCTATGATTTCTCACCGCTGTACCGTTCCGCCGTCGGTTTCGACCGCCTGGCCCGCCAGTTGGAAAGCGCCGCGCGCTCCAGCCAGGAGAACGGCTGGCCTCCCTACAACATCGAGACGACCGGCGAGGACGCCTATCGCATCGAGATCGCCGTCGCCGGTTTCTCGGCCGATGAGCTGAACATCGAGGCGAAGGAGAACCTTCTGACCGTCACCGGCAAGAAGGCGGCCAACGACGACGGCGCCCCCCAGAAGACCTATCTGCATCGCGGCCTGGCCGAGCGCGACTTCGAGCGCCGCTTCCAGCTGGCCGACTATGTGGTGGTCAAGGGCGCAGCCCTGGCCAACGGCCTGCTGACCGTCGAGCTGAAACGCGAACTGCCCGAGGCCCTCAAGCCCCGCAGCATCGAGATCGCCACCGGCTCGACCCTGATCGAAGGCAAGGTCGAGACCAAGGCCAAGAAGGCGGCCTAAAAGGCCACACGCCTGACTGAAAAGTCGAAGGGGCGGCGTTCGCGTCGCCCCTTTTTCGTGCGCGCCCCCTAGGCCGCGTGCAGGTCCGCCGGGTCCAGCCCGCGCGCGCCGCTCGTCTGGGCGCCGGTGAAGTCGGCCTGTTTGGTCTGGGCGCCGTGCAGGGTCGCCCGGCTCAGATCGGCGTCGACCATCACAGCCCGGCGCAGGTCCGCTCCCGTCAGGTCGGCGCCGCGCAGGATCGCCCCGGTCAGGTCGGCGGGCAGCAGGCGATCCGCCGCCAGCATCAACGGCCCCAACTGGGCCTCGCGCAGATCCGACCCGTTCAGCCGCGCCCGCGTCAGCCGCGCGCCTCGCAGATCGGCCCGGCGCAGATTGGCCGAGCGCAGGTCCGCGCCCTCCAGTTGCGCGCCCTGAAGCTGCACCCCCTCCATGTCCAGGCCGTAAAAGACCGCCCCCTTGGCCGACAGCGCCGTCAGGTTCAGCCCGCGAATAGACTCCAGCGGCCGCAGATCCACCCCGTCGAACACCGAGGGCTGGCCCTCGGCCCCGCCCGTCTCGCACCATTGGGCGTGGTCGCGCAGCATCTCGGCGGCGGGCATCTGGCTGACCGGCTCGCCCGCCGGGCGGTTGTCCACCAGGGCGCCGTCCATATTGGCCCCGTCCGTCCGCCACATGGCGGCCTTGACCCCCACCAGGACGGCGTCGCTGAGGTCCGCCCCCGACAGGTCGGCGCCCGACAGGTCGGCCCCGGCCAGATCGGCGCCGCGGAAGCTGGCCTGTTTCAGATTGGCCCGGACCAGCTTGCAGTCCTTCATGACGGCGTCGGTGAAATCGGCGGCCACGGCGACGACGCCGGTCATGCGCGAGCGCTGCAGATTGGCGCCCGCCAGCACGGCGCCCTGCGCCTGGGTGTCGGCGCGCTTGCGCGCCTCGACGACGCGGAAGCCCAGCTTGGCGTCCTTGGCGGCGATGGTCCCTTCGCGCAGGTCGGCCTCGAACAGGTCAGCCCCCGACAGGTCGGCGCCGCGCAGGCAGGCCCCGCGCAAGTCGGCCCGCCGCATGCTGGCGTCGATCAGGGTCACGTCCTGCATGTCCGCGCCGAAGAAGTTGGCGTTGTCCAGCTTGGCGCCCGTCAGGTCGCAGCCGATCAGGCAAGCCGCCGTGAAGTCGGCGTCGGCCAGGTTGCGACCGCGCAAGGACACGCCCGACAGGTCCATCCAGGCGAAGACCGCCCTCGCCCCGCCCGGCCGCGCCTGCCACAGGCGGTCGTGCTTCAGGCAGACGGCGTCGACCTCTTCCTGGGTCAGCTTCCTGCGGACGGGTTCGACGGCCTCGCTCATGGGGGCGATCATGGCTTACGGCGGATTAAGGAAGCTTTGCGGAAACAATCGTTTTCGCGCCGTTCCCGCCCGCCGTCGCCACGCCCTACTCCGTCAACAGACCCTGATCGCGCAGGGCCTCGGCCAGCTCGCCCTCCTGGGTCCACAGACGAGTGTAGCCCGCCTCGCCCAGCCGGTTCAGCTCGGTCGTCAGATCGGCGCGCGCGGAGGCGGCGAAGCGGCCGTCGAAGCCCGCCCCGTCGAGGCTGACGCGCACCATCGGGCGGCCCGTTTCCAGACGGTGCAGGAAGCCTTCGCTCAGCACCGAGGCCTCTTCGCACAGCAGGCCCGTCTCGACCGTCAGGCCCGACTGACGCAGCCGCTCCGTGCCCCGGCCCGAAGCGAAGGGCGAGGGATCAAGCGCGGCGATCACCACCCGCTCGACCCCGGCCTCGGCCAGGAAGTGAGCGCAGGATTTGCGTCCCGACGAGCGGGCGCCGCACGGCTCCAACGTCACATAGGCGGTCGCGCCCTTCACGGCCTCGCCCGCCTCGGGCACGGCCTGCTCCTCGGCGTGCGGGCGGCCGCCCGGCGCCGTCGCCGCCTCGGCCAGCACGACCCCGTCCTTGACCAGGACGCAGCCGACCGCCGGATTGGGCCAGGTCTCGCCCATGCGGCTGAGGGCCAGATCAATGGCCCGCCGCATGAAGACGGCGTCTTGCGCCTGCCCGCTCACGCGATCACTCTCGCGATTGGGGGCAGGGCCTGCGCCCGCCCCTCGTCCAGATAGCGGGCGGCGACCGGCTTCAGGTCGGCGTCCAGGTCGATCTCCAGCGGGTTGCCGGTCGGGATCTCGACATCGACGATCTTGTCGTCCGGCACGGCGAACAACAGTTTGACGATGGCGCGCAGGGAATTGCCGTGGGCGGCGATCAGCACGTCCTCGCCGGCCTTCAAGCGCGGAGCGATCTCGGCGTCCCAATAAGGCTGCACCCGGTCCAGCGTGGTCTTCAGGCTCTCGGTGTCCGGGATGGCCTTGCCGGCATAGCGGGGGTCAGCGTCGAAATCGAACTCGCCGCCCGGCGCCAGCGGCGGCGGCGGCACGTCATAGCTGCGGCGCCAGACCTTGACCTGGTCCTCGCCGTGCTTGGCCGCCGTCTCGGCCTTGTCCAGCCCGGTCAGGCCGCCGTAGTGGCGCTCGTTCAGACGCCAGTCCTCGATCACCGGCACGTCCTTCAGACCCGCCGAATCCAGCGCCAGGGCGCCGGTGCGCTTGGCCCGCTTCAGCACCGAGGTGAACATGACCGCAGGCTTGAACCCCGCCTCGGCGATCAGCTCGCCGCCGCGCCGGGCCTGAGCCTCGCCCTCAGCCGTCAGGTCGACGTCGACCCAGCCGGTGAAGCGGTTTTCCAGGTTCCATTGGCTCTGGCCGTGGCGCAGCAGGATCAGGCGGGTCATCAGGGTCTCCGGGAAACATCCGTATCTAGGCTCCTCGCTAGGCCCCTGACGCGGGGGCGGTCAAGGTTTCACTGCTCGATGAAATCGTCCACTGACGCAGCGCAGCGATAACAACGGTCAAGCGTTGTGGCCTGTTGCGAGAGAGGGCGTTATACGGCCGCGTCGAACTTCGGCCCGCGCGCCTTTCAAGACCTCACGATCAGGAAGACTTATGCAAAAGCCCCGTCAGGACATCCGCCCCAACACCGCGGAGTATGAAACCCTGCCCCTGGTCAAGCCGACCGGCTTTCGCGAATACGACGCCCGCTGGATTCTGGAAAAAGAGATCAACCTTCTGGGCATCCAGGCCCTGGGCCTCGGCCTGGCCACCTATGTCCACGAGATCGGCCAGACGCCCAAGATCGCCGTCGGCCACGACTTCCGCGGCTATTCTCTGTCGGTGAAGCAGGCGCTGATCCTGGGCCTGCTGGAAGGCGGGATGGAGGTGCTGGACATCGGCCTGGCCCTGTCGCCGATGGCCTATTACGCCCAGTTCGCCCTGGACTGCCCCTGCGTCGCCATGGTCACCGCCAGCCACAATGAGAACGGCTGGACCGGGGTGAAGATGGGCGCCCAGGCCCCCCTGACCTTCGGTCCCGACGAAATGGGCCGCCTGAAGGAGATCGTCCTGAACGGCCAGGGCGTCGCCCGCCCCGGCGGCAAGCTGGAGCGCGTCGAGGGCTTCCGCGAGACCTACATCAAGGACGTGGCCTCCAAGGTGAAACTGTCCCGCCCGCTCAAGGTCGTGGCCGCCTGCGGCAACGGCACGGCCGGAGCTTTCGCCCCCGATGTGCTGCGCCTGATGGGCGCCGAGGTGATCGAGATGGACACCGACCTCGACTACACCTTCCCCAAATACAATCCGAACCCGGAAGATCACGCCATGCTGGTGCAGATGGCGGCCAAGGTGAAGGAGACGGGCGCCGACCTGGCCCTGGGCTTCGACGGCGACGGCGACCGCTGCGGCGTGGTCGACGACACAGGCGAGGAGATCTTCGCCGACAAGATCGGCCTGATGCTGGCCCGCGACCTGTCGGCCCTCCACCCGAACGCCACCTTCGTCGTCGATGTGAAGTCGACCGGCCTCTACAAGACCGACGAGGTGCTCAAGGCCAACGGCGCGACCACCGTCTATTGGAAGACCGGCCACTCCTACATCAAGCGCAAGACCGCCGAACTGGGCGCCCTGGCCGGGTTCGAGAAATCGGGCCACTTCTTCCTCTCGGGCGATCTGGGCCACGGCTATGACGATGGTCTGGTGGCGGCGGGCGCCGTCCTGGCCATGCTGGACCGCAATCCCGGCAAGAGCCTGTCGGAACTGAAGACCGCCCTGCCCGACGCCTGGACCAGCCTGACCATGTCGCCGCACTGCGACGACGAGCTGAAGTACGACGTCCTGGCGAAGATCGTGAAGGAATACGAGGAACTGGCGGCCTCCGGCGGCGAAATCCTCGGTCGCAAGATCGTCGAAGCCATCACCGTCAACGGCGTGCGCGTCCACTTGGAAGACGGCTCCTGGGTGCTGGTCCGCGCCTCCAGCAACAAGCCCGAACTGGTCGTGGTGGTCGAAAGCATGCGCTCCGCCGACGACATGCGCGACCTGTTCCGCAAGGAAGTGAAGCCGCGCCTGGCCGCCCACCCGGAAATCGGCGCCTTCAACCAGGAAATCTGATTCCGGTTTGACCGGCGGCGGCGCCGTGGACGATGCTTGTTCCATGAACGACGCCGCCGCCTCCCTCCCCGTGGTCATCGTCGGCGGCGGGTTCTCCGGCGCCATGCTGGCTGCACGCCTGGCCGAACGGGGCCAGGCCTCGGTCCTGATCGAGCGCGGCGAACAGGTCGGCCTCGGCGTCGCCTATTCCACGCCGCTGGACGACCACCGGCTGAACGTCCGCGCCGAGCGGATGAGCGCCCGCCCCGACCGACCCGCCGACTTCACCGACTGGCTGGCGCTCCACGCCCCGGCCTTCGCTGATCCGAACGGCTTCGCCCCGCGCCGCCTCTACGGCCTCTATGTGCAGGCCCGCCTGGCCGAGGCCGAGGCCGCCCATCCCGGCCTGATCCGTCGTGTGAAGGGCGAGGCCGTCCGCATCGAGGGCGAGACCGTCATCCTCAGCGACGGCGCCCGCATCCCCGGCCGCGCTGTGGTGCTGGCCACCGGCAACCCGCCGCCCCGCCAAGCCGTCGCGGGCGAAGACCCCCGCCGCGTCGCCGATCCCTGGCGGCCCGACGCCCTGGCCGCGATCGCCGCCGACGACGACGTGCTGATCCTCGGCTCCGGCCTGACCATGGTCGATGTCGTCCTGGCGCTTCAGGCCCAGGGCTGGCGCGGCCGGGCGACGGTCGTGTCGCGGCGCGGCCTGCTGCCCCAGGCTCACGGCGCCCATCACGACGCCCCGATCGACCTGCCGCCCGAATCGCTGACCGGCGCCCTGTCGCACCGCCTAGCCTCAGTGCGACGACTGGCCCGCGGCCACGGCTGGCGCCGCGTCATGGAAGGCTATCGTCCCATCACCGCCGAGTTGTGGCGAGCGGCGACGACCGCCGAACGCGCCCGCTTCCTGCGCCATCTGCGCCCGTGGTGGGACGTCCATCGCCACCGCATCGCGCCCGAGATCGCCGCCGTGCTGGAGACGCTGACGGCCGCGAACCGCCTGACCGTCGTCGCGGGCCGCGCCCAGGCGACGAAAGCCGATGACCGGGGCGCGAGCCTGACCGTCCGCACACGGAATGGCGAGACTCAAGTGTTCTCCGCCGTCTGGCTCATCGACTGCACCGGGCCCGGCCACGACGCCGCCCGCGCGCCCCTGACCGCCGCCCTGATCGCCGAAGGCCGCGCCCGCCTCGACGCGGTCGATCTGGGTCTCGACCTCGACGCCGAGGGCCGCGTGCTGCACGGCGACGGCGCCGCGGATCCCGCCCTGTGCGTCCTCGGCCCGCCCGCCCGCGCGGCCTTCTGGGAAACCATCGCCGTCCCGGACATTCGCCAGCGCATCGAGGCCCTGGCCCGCGCCCTCGCCGGTTGACGCGCGCCGTTCAGGCGGTCGGAATTTCCAAGGCTTCGCGCCTTCCTCTGCGAGACTTAGCGT
The DNA here is from genome assembly GCF_003938605.1 of Brevundimonas sp. 357. GTDB lineage: Bacteria > Pseudomonadota > Alphaproteobacteria > Caulobacterales > Caulobacteraceae > Brevundimonas. The sequence continues at coordinate 149,408 of NZ_RHWX01000001.1, forward strand.
CTGGCGAGCCTTTCCTGGGTCGGCTATCACCGTCTCAGGAGAGGAAACACAAAAATGAACCGTCACCGCACCCGCGTACTTGGAGATCGCACCCTCGCGCCTGAAACCCTGATGATGGGCTACGGCTATGATCCGACCCTGTCGGAGGGCGCGATCAAGGCGCCGCTGTTCCAGGCCTCGACCTTCGTCTTCAAATCGGCCGAGGACGGCAAACGCTTCTTCGAGGTCGCCTACGGCCTGCGCCAGCGCGATCCGGACGAGGCCCTGGGCCTGATCTATTCGCGCATCAACAACCCGAACCTCGAGATTCTCGAAGACCGTCTCGCCGTCTGGGACAAGGCCGACAAGGCCCTGGTCTTCTCCAGCGGCATGGCCGCCATCTCGACCGCCATGCTGGCCCTGGTGCGGCCCGGCGACGTCATCCTCTATACGGCTCCAGCCTATGGCGGCACCGAATATCTGTTCGACCGCATCCTGCCCCGCTACGGCGTCAAGGCGATCAGCGTCCCCGCCGCCGAAGGCGCCGACGCCCTGGACGCCGCCATGATCTCCGCCGCCGCCGAGGCGAAGACGACGGGTGGGCGCCTGGCCGCCGTCTATCTGGAGACCCCCGCCAACCCGACGAACCAACTGGTCGACATCGCCCGCGCGGTCGCCGGAGCCAAGGCCCTGGATCAGGCCGAACCGCCCGCCATCGCCGTCGACAACACCTTTCTCGGCCCCCTGTGGCAGAGCCCGCTGGAGCTGGGCGCCGACCTTGTCCTCTATTCCCTGACCAAATACGTCGGCGGCCACTCGGACCTGATCGCGGGCGGCTGCATGGGCGGGGCCGACATCATGGCCCGCGTCGGCGAGATGCGGACCATCTGCGGCACCACCGCCGATCCGCATACCGCCTGGCTGCTGCTGCGCAGTCTGGAGACCCTGCACATCCGCATGGAGCGGGCGCAGGACAACGCCCTGATCCTGGCCGAGCGGCTGCGCGCCGATCCGCGCGTCAGCGCCGTCCTGACCGCCGGCGGCCCGGACGCCTCGCCCGAACAGCAGGCGATCTTCGACGCCCAGTGCAAGGGCTCCGGCTCGACCTTTTCGCTCGAACTGCCGGGCGGCGAGGCCGAGGCCTTCCGTATGCTGAACGCGCTTCGCCTGTTCAAGCTGGCCGTCAGCCTGGGCGGCGCCGAGAGCCTGGCGTCGCACCCCTCCAGCATGACCCATTCGGACTATACGCCCGAAGCCAAGGCCCGCAGCGGCATCGGCGACAATCTGGTGCGTCTGTCGGTCGGCATCGAGAACGTCGACGACCTGTGGGCCGACCTGGATCAGGCCCTGTCCGCCGCCTGACCGTCTCAAGGATCAATCCGCCAGAAAGGCCTTCAGCTCGGCGGACTGATCCGAGGCCATGAACCTCTGCAGCAACACCACATTGGCGGCCAGAGGCGCCGACACCTGCGCCAGCCGCCCCGCGTCCCAGGCGATCAGCTGATCCAGCGGAAGGGCTTCATGCCCTTCCGTCCACAGCCGCTCCTGTCGCGATACGCGGATGTCGGCGACCGGTCGTCGCAGGGCCGTGACCGCAAAGACCTCGGGCTTGCCCCCGCGGTAGAGATAGCGGCCGAAGCCCACCAGCACGGTCTTCAGCTCCGTCGCGCTGAAGACGCAGTCCGTCTCTTCAAACAGCTCGCGCTCGATCTCGCGACGGCAGAATTCCTGAAAGGTCAGGCCGGGGCGAACGGCCAGCTTCTGATAACGCGCCAGGTCGAACGAACCCGACCCGGTCGGCGCCAGCAAGCCCGAGCTTTCCGCGCTGGTGGCGGCTTGTCGGGTCAGATAGGCCATGCCCGACTGGTCGATCATGATTGTCGACCCGCCCAGTTGGTTCGACGCCGACGCCTGCTCCAGCCGGATCAGCTCGTCATCGCAGAGGAAATGGTCTCGACCCGCCCAGACCCGCCGGTTGCGCGCCTTGGCATAGACGTCGAACCGCAGCACCTCATTGGTTGTCCGGTCGAAGAAATAGGTCGTCTTCTGCAGCCGCACAGGCGCGGCGCCCTGAACGAAGCCGCTGTCGATCTCAGTCCGAAGCCCCAGCTTCTGTTCATTGACGACCAGGGGATTCATCGCCTGTTCGGCCAGCCGCGCCGCCTGCGCCAGTTCGTGCGGCCAACTGTAAGGCGGCTTCAGCAGAACCAGCCCGTGACGTCCCTGATCCAAGCGGGCGTCGACGCCCATGTTGAGCGCCACCGGCCCGTTGGCCCCGGTCACGACCTGGATCACGTCGCGCGATCCTTCCAGACCCGAGACGGACGCCACCGGCCGGGCGAGCCTCAACTCATAGTCGTCCGCCGCCGGGCGCAGGCGACGAATGAGGGCGCGCGCCAGTCCGATCAGTCCGATCACCGCCAAGATGAAGGCCACGCCTTTGAACATCCAGCCCAGCACGGACCAGAACGGCCCTTGAAACAGATGATCCGTGAACGGACTTATGAAGTCGCCAAGCCCGGCGAAAGCGCCCAGCACGAACAGGACGGCGGCGTTGCGCGTCTTGAAAGCGCGGAACCAGAACTGCTCCCAGCCCGCCCGCAGACGTCGCCCGAGCTGTTCGCGGCGAAAACGAATCCGCTGCTTCAGGCCGTCTTCGCCGCCCCCCTGCGTCATAGCCGTACTAGCCCGCCGCCTTCACCGCCTCGGCGACCTCGTTGACCACGCGCTTGACCAGGGCCTCGTCGTCGCCCTCGGCCATGACGCGAATCAGCTTCTCCGTGCCCGACGGCCGGACCAGCAGGCGGCCCGAGCCGTTCAGCGCCGCCTCGGCCTCAGCCATGGCCGCCTTGACCTTGGCGTCCTCCAGCGGCTTTCCGGCGGTGTAGCGGACGTTCTGCAGCAGTTGCGGCACCGGCTCGAACTGACGCGCCAGCTCGCTCATCGGCACGCCCGCCTCGACCAGGACGGCCAGCACCTGCAGCGCCGCCATCAGGCCGTCGCCGGTCGTGGCGTGGTCTTTCAGGATGATGTGGCCCGACTGTTCGCCGCCGATGTTGAAACCGCCCTCGCGCATCCGCTCCATGACGTAGCGGTCGCCGACCTTGGTGCGCTCCAACGTCAGGCCCTCGGCCTTCAGACGGCGCTCCAGGCCCAGGTTGGACATGACGGTGGCGACCACGCCGTTGCCGTTCAGCCGCCCGCGCTTGGCCCAGTCCAGCCCGATCAGGGCCATGATCTGATCGCCGTCGACCACATGCCCCTTCTCGTCGCAGATGATGACCCGGTCGGCGTCGCCGTCCAGCGCGATGCCGATGTCGCAGCGATAGCGTTTCACCGCCTCGGACACCGCCTCCGGATGGGTCGAACCGCATTCGGCGTTGATGTTCAGACCGTTGGGCTCGACGCCTACAGGAAAGACCTCGGCGCCCAGTTCATAGAGGGTCGTCGGCGCCACGCGGTAGCCCGCGCCGTTGGCGCAGTCGATGGCGATGCGCAGGCCCTTCAGGCTGAGCCGCTTGGGGAAGGCCTGTTTGGCGATCTCGATGTAGCGCGGCGGGGCGTCGTCGATGCGCTTGACCCGGCCCAGCTTGTTCGACGGCGCCAGATCCTGATCCAGGGCCCCGTCCATCATGGCCTCGATCTTCAGCTCGATCTCATCCGACAGCTTGTAGCCGTCCGGCCCGAACAGCTTGATGCCGTTGTCCGCATAATCGTTGTGCGAGGCCGAGATCATAATGCCCAGATCGGCGCGCATCGAGCGGGTCATCATGGCCACGCCCGGCGTCGGCAGCGGCCCGAACGTCCGCACGTCCATCCCGACCGAGGCGAGACCCGCGACAAGCGCCGGCTCGATCATATAGCCGGACAGACGGGTGTCCTTGCCGATCACCACCAGATGGCGGCGGTCGTCGTCGGTGCGGAACAGCCGACCGGCGGCCAGGCCGACGCGCAGGGCCACCTCGGCCGTCATCGGATGGGTGTTGGCCCGGCCGCGAATGCCATCGGTGCCGAAGTATTTTCTCTCGCCCAAGAGGCCGTCCTTCGCTGGCGGCCCCGGAATTGCAAAGAAACCTTCCGAAACCCATTTTTTGATGTCGTCGCCCCCGCGATTTCCTAGAGCGGAGATCAAGGGCGGAGGCTGAACCCTCTCGCTTACCTCAATTTCGCGGCCCTGCGCAAAAAGCGTCGGCCGCATCCGATCGGAGCAGACCTCATGTGCGGCATCATCGGCGTCACCGGAACCGGCCCCGTCGTCCCTCGCCTGATCGACAGCCTGAAGCGGCTGGAGTACCGCGGCTATGACTCGGCCGGCGTCGCCGTGCAGAACGACGGCGGCGTCGAGCGCCGTCGCGCCAAGGGCAAGATCCGCGAGCTGGAGGCCGTGCTGGCCGCCGACCCGATCGCCGGGACCGTCGGCGTCGGCCACACCCGCTGGGCCACCCACGGCGCCCCGACCACGACCAACGCCCACCCGCACAAGGCCGGTCGCGTCTGCCTGGTCCACAACGGCATCATCGAGAATTTCGCCGAGCTGAAGGCTGAGATGGAGGCCGAGGGCCGCGTCTTCGAAAGCCAGACCGACACCGAGGTCGTGGCTCATCTGCTGGATCACAAGCTGGCGGCTGGGATGGCCCCGCTGGACGCCTTCAAGGCCACCCTCGACCGCCTGACCGGCGCCTACGCCCTCGCCGTCCTGATCGAGGGCGAGGACGAGCTGATCCTGGGCGCGCGTCGCGGCAGCCCTCTGGTCGTCGGCTGGGGCGAGGGCGAGATGTATCTGGGCTCGGACGCCTTGGCCGTCGGCCCCTTCACCCAGAAGATCTCCTATCTGGAAGAAGGCGACTACGTCGCCGTGACCCGCACCGGCGCGCGCATGTTCGACGCCTCGGGCCGCCCGGCCGACCGCGCCGTGGTCCAGGTCTCCGCCTCCTCTGCCCTGGTCGAGAAGGGCGAGTACCGCCACTTCATGGAAAAAGAGATCCACGAACAGCCCGACAGCGTCCAGCACACCCTGTCGGAATACCTCGACCTGGTCTCCGGCAAAGCCAAGGTGCAGGCCGTCGACTTCGCCGCGATCGAGCGCATCCAGATCGTCGCCTGCGGCACCGCCTTCTACGCCGGCCAGATCGGCAAATACGCCTTTGAACGCTATGCGGGCCTGCCCTGCGACGTCGAGATCGCCTCGGAGTTCCGCTATCGCCATCCGGCCGTGAGCAAGGGGACGCTGGCCGTCGCCGTCAGCCAGTCGGGCGAGACCGCCGACACCCTGGCCAGCCTGACCTGGTGCAAGGCGCAGGGGCTGAAGACCGCCGCCGTGGTCAACGTCCACACCTCCTCCATGGCGCGCGAGGCCGAAGTCCTGTGGCCGACCCACGCCGGGCCGGAAATCGGCGTCGCCTCGACCAAGGCCTTCACCGCCCAGGTCGCCGCCCTGCTGTCGCTGGCCGTGGCGGCGGGCGTGGCCCGCGGCAAGATCGACGCCGCCCAGGAGGCCGAACTGGTCAAGGCCCTGTTCGAGGCCCCGCGCCTGATCGCCGAGGCCCTGCAGATGGATGCGGGCATCCACGCCCTGACACTCGACCTGGCCAAGGCGCGCGACGTGCTGTTCCTGGGCCGCGGCCCGATGTTCCCGCTGGCCATGGAAGGCGCGCTGAAGCTGAAGGAGATCAGCTATATCCACGCCGAGGGCTATGCCGCCGGCGAGCTGAAGCACGGCCCCATCGCCCTGATCGACGAAGCGACCCCGACGGTGGCGCTGGCCCCGCTGGACGACCTGTTCGAAAAGACCGCCTCCAACCTGCAGGAAGTCGCCGCGCGCGGCGGTCCGGTCATCATGATCGCCCCGGAAAAGGCGCCCGACCCGCACGGCGCGGGCATCCGCCGCGTCCATGCGCCGGACTGCCCCGCCCTGATCTCGCCCCTGGTCTACGCCGTGCCGATGCAACTGCTGGCCTATTACACCGCCGTACAGAAGGGCACGGACGTCGACCAGCCGCGCAACCTGGCCAAGTCGGTGACGGTGGAATAGGCGAACCCGATCAGCCTGAGGGCGTTTGGAAGCTTCACGAATTACGCCTATGACAGGCGCCCCAAGGCTGATCAGGACGATCCATGACGACCTCTCCCGCCCGCCTGCGCAAGGCGGTCCTGCCCGTGGCCGGTCTCGGCACGCGGGTTCTGCCCGGCACCAAGACCACGCCGAAGGAGCTGCTGAACGTCGTCGACCGACCGATCCTCTCCTACATCGTGGAAGAGGCGCGCGAGGCGGGGATCGAGCACATCGTCTTCGTCACCGGCCGCGCCAAACAGGCGATCGAGGACTATTTCGACCACCAGATCGAGCTTGAGGCCCAGCTCCTGGCCAAGGGCAAGACCGAGATCCTGGAGATCATGAACGCCGAGCTGGCCCAGGCCGGCGAGATGAGCTTCACCCGCCAGATGCAGCCCAAGGGGTTGGGCCACGCCGTCTGGTGCGCCCGCGACATCATCGGCCACGAGCCCTTCGCCGTCATCCTGCCCGACGTCATCGTGGATTCTCAGCCCGGCGCCCTGAAGCAGCTGGCCGAGGTCTACGCCCAGGTCGGCGGCAACGTCATCGGCGTCGAGGCCGTGCCCGAGGCCGACACCCATAAATACGGCATCATCGACCCCTCGTCCCAGAACGGCCGCCGCTACGGCATGAAGGGCATGATCGAAAAGCCCGCCCAGGGCGCGGCGCCCTCGAACATGTCGATCTCGGGCCGCTACATCCTGCAGCCGGAAATCTTCGACCTGCTGGCAACGCAGGAGCGCGGCGCCGGCGGCGAGATCCAGCTGACCGACGCCATGGACCGGCTGATGAAGACGCAAACCTTCACCGCCTATGAGTATGAGGGCGTGACGCACGACTGCGGCGACAAGATCGGCCTGCTGCGCGCCAACGTCGCCCTGGCCCTGAAGCGCCCCGACCTCGGCGACGCCGCCCGCAAGGCCATCGAAAGCCTGTTGTAACCTCGCTTCTCCTCTTTTGTGATCGTGAAGCGCTCAAGCCGCCAGCGCGGCGACACGCTCAAATCCTTCTCCCACAAGGGGAGAAGGACGTAGGACGCCAGCATAACGAGCGTCAAAAATCGCTTTGATTTCAAAGTCCCCTTCGCTGCAGACCGGCTTCAACCCGCCTTACTTGCCCGCCACTTCATCATCGCTGGTCAGCCCCGATAACTCCTCCGAGTTCAGACGAATTGGACTCTGTTTTTCCGCCCTGCGTCGCTTTCGCCGCGCGCCTCACGCCACGCTTTCGCCCCCTCGCGCGTTCGGCTAGGCAGGTTAGAGTGCTGAAAACGAGGTTCGACTGATGCGCGTGATGATTCTGGGCGGCGACGGCTTCTGCGGCTGGCCCACGGCCCTGCACCTCTCGGCGCGCGGCTGGGACGTGTTGGTCGTCGACAACCTCAGCCGCCGCAACATCGACAATGAGCTGGAAATCCGCTCCCTGACCCCGATCCGCACCATGGGCGAGCGCATCGCCGCGTGGCAGGAGGTCTCGGGCCGCACCATCGACTTCGTCAATCTGACCGTCGGCAAGGAGTTCGATCGCCTGGTCGCCCTGATCAAGGACTGGGCGCCCGACAGCGTCGTCCACTTCGCCGAACAGCGCGCCGCCCCCTATTCGATGAAGTCGGCGCGGCACAAGCTCTACACCGTCGACAACAATCTGAACGCCACCAACCACCTGCTGGCCGCCATCGTCGAAAGCGGGCGGGACGTCCACCTGGCCCACCTGGGGACCATGGGGGTCTACGGCTACACCACGGCGGGCCTGCGCATTCCCGAGGGTTATCTGAAGGTCACGGTCGACACCGACCACGGCCCGACCGAACAGGAAATCCTGTTCCCGCCGAACCCCGGCAGCATCTATCACATGACCAAGACGCAGGACGCCCTGCTGTTCCAGTTCTACGCCAAGAACGACGGGCTGCGGATCACCGACCTGCACCAGGGCATCGTCTGGGGCGCCCAGACCGAGGAAACCCGCCAGGACGAGCGCCTGATCAACCGCTTCGACTATGACGGCGACTACGGCACGGTGCTGAACCGCTTCCTGATGCAGGGCGCGCTTGGCTATCCGCTGACGGTGCACGGCTCGGGCGGGCAGACGCGGGCCTTCATCCACATCCAGGACACGGTGCGCTGCGTCGAACTGGCGCTGAAAAACCCGCCCAAGCGCGGCGACCGGGTCAAGATCCTCAACCAGATGACCGAGAGCCGCCGTGTCCGCGATCTGGCGCAGATGGTGGCCGGGATGACCGGCGCCGAAATCCACAACGTCGCCAATCCGCGTCAGGAGGCCGACGAGAACGAACTGGTCGTCGCCAATGACCAGTTCCGCGAACTGGGGCTGAAGCCGATCACCCTGGCCGAAGGTCTGATGGCCGATGTGACCGACATCGCCCGCCGCTACGCCGACCGCGCCGACCGGACCAAGATCCCTTGCGTCACCGCCTGGAACGCGGGCCGCGCCGAAGCCCTGCGCGACGAGGCTGAAGCGACCTCCGCCCCTTCCCCCGTCCGCGTCCTGTCCGCCTGAAAGACCAAAGCCCGATGACCGAACCCGCCGCCGCCCCCTCCCTGCTGGTGTTCGGCGGCGGCTATCTGGGACAGGCGGCGGCGCGCGAGACCCTGCGGCGCGGCGGCCGGGCCTTCGCCACCTCGCGCGATCCGGAAACCCGCCAGGCGCTGGCCGGGCAGGGAATCACGCCGGTCCATCCCGCCGACGCCCTTGCCCTGGGCGCAGCCCTGACTGCCGCTCAGGCCGTGCTGATCACCACGCCGCCGGACGCCCACGGCTGCCCCGCCCTGCGCGCCCTGACGCCCCTGGCCGCTGACGCCTGGCCCGACTGGATCGGCTATATCTCCTCCACCTCTGTCTACGGCGACCGCGCGGGCGGCTGGGCCTTCGAGGGCGATCCGCTGAACGCCGCCACGCTGGAGGGCGCCCGCCGCGCGCGGGTCGAGCGGGACTGGCTGGACGGGGCGCAGGGCATGGGGCTGACGCTTCAGGTCTTTCGCCTGCCCGGCTTCTACGGCCCCGGCCGCAGCGTCCTCGACCGCCTGCGCGCCGGAACCGCCCGGCTGGTCAGAAAACCCGGCCAGGTGTTCAACCGCATCCATGTCGACGACATCGTCTCCGGCCTGTTCGCCTCCATGGCCCGGCCGCGCCCCGGCGGCGTCTACAACCTGACCGATGACGAACCGACCTCGGCCGACGTCGTCACCGCCTGGGCGGCTGAACGCCTGAAGCTGCCGCGCCCGCCTGAGGTCGGCTGGACCGACCCCGAGGTCAGCGACGCCATGCGCCGCTTCTATCTGGACTCCAAGCGCGTCTCCAACGCCCGCGCCAAGGCCGAACTGGGCTGGCGTCCCCGCTACCCATCCTACCGCGAGGGGCTGGAAGCCATCCTCGCCGAGGAAGCGCCCTGACATGCGAAAGGCGCGCCGACCGAAATCGACGCGCCTATTTTTTCGCTCAAGCCGCGAGGGTCCGCGACCCGAGCATAGCGAACCTAGAATGGCAGGATGTTGCGCTGGCGGCTGTAGCTCATGGTGCCGACGTTGGCGCCCAGACGCACGCCGACGCCGGTGCGGATCGGGGCCAGGACGATGCCGTCCGCGCGCTGATAGTTCACGCCCAGACCGGCGACCAGATAGGCCGAACCCTCGACGCCCGGATAGCGGCGATAGAGCATGTCGGGATGGAACAGGCCGTAGACCAGGGTGAAGACCCGGCTGGCGTTGCCGCCCCAGTCCCAACCGATGGAGGCGCCCTGCCAGAACACCTCCTGCGAAGCCGACAAATCCTTCATGTGCAGGGCCCCGCGGCCGTAGCGCAGGCCGGCCACCACGGCGCCCGCGCCTTCCTCGCCCGCGATATAGGCGGTCGGGCGGTCGCCCTGTTCGGCGAAGATGCGTTCGATGGCGCCGCCTACGGCCTCGGCGGCGATACCCAGCTCGCGCGAACCGGCGGCGACCAGCTCGTCGAAGGTATAGGCCTGGGCGTTCTGATCCGAAGCGATCGGATAGTTGGGATCGGCGGGCGGACGGCTGGCGCAGGCGCCGAGACCGGCGGGCAGGGCGCCGGCGGCGGCGAGGCCGAGGCTGGTGCGGATCAGTTGGCGGCGGTGCATGGTCGAGGCTCCCGGCTAAGGACGGTCCGCCCGTCGTCGCGGGCTTGGCCTACCGTCCGTGCCTTTTACGGCAGCCTTGGGGCTTTAAGGTTAACCGAAGATTGCCCGCACCTCGTTAAAGCGTTCCGGCGGATCAAGCCTGCGTCATGCAGACCGGAAATTCGCCGGGCCGTTCAATGCTTGTCGGTCTTGGCCGCGATCCAGTCCATCAGGGCCAGAAGCACGCCCGAGGCGATGAAGGTCAGATGGATGATCACCGCCCACATCAGCGCCGCCTGGTCCAGCGGATGGCCCGGCTTGCCGATGTTCATGAAGCTCTTGAGCAGATAGATGGCCGAGATCGCCACGATGGAGGCGATCAGCTTCATCTTCAGACCCGAGAAGTCCACCGAGCCCATCCACGGCGGCCGATCTACCTGGTTCTCGTCCAGGTCCAGCTTGGAGACGAAATTCTCATAGCCGGAATAGAGGACGATCAGCAGCAGATTGCCCGCCAGAGACAAATCCACCAGGCTGAGAATGGCCAGGATGGCGGTGTCGGACGTCATGTGGCCGTCGCCGACGATGAAGGCCTGCGGCAGGTAGTAGAACAGCTCCCGCACGAAGACGACCAGCAGCATCACCAGGGCCAGGACCAGACCCAGGTAGAACGGCGCCATCAGCCAGCGCGCGCGGAACAGGTTGCGTTCGAACTGGGTCTCGGCCCAGGGCTTCTTGTCCGTCATGCTCAGCTTCTCAGGATTCCGCCCGCCTTGGCGGCGGCGGCCTTGACCTTGGCTGTCAGAGCTTCGATTTCGGCCTCGGCCAGGGTGGCGCCGCGGGGCTGGATCTCGACCTCGATAGCGACCGACTTCTGGCCCTCGGGCACGCCCTGGCCGCGATAGACGTCGAAGACGCGCACCTCGGCGATCAGGGCCTTGTCGGCGCCCGCCACGGCGCGGGTCAGGTCGCCCACGGCCTTGGCTTCATCCATCAGGAAGGCGAAGTCGCGGGTCAGCGGCATCAGGTTCGGCAGGTCCGCCGCGCCGCGCGCCTTGCCCGCTTTGCCGCGTGGTTCCGGCACGGAATCCAGCACGATCTCGAAGGCCAGCATGGGGCCGTCGGCGTCCAGGGCCTTCAGCACGCGCGGGTGCAGGGCGCCGAACTCGACGATGACGTTCTTGGGCCCCAGTTGCAGCCGCGCCGAGCGGCCGGGATGCCACCAGTCGCGGTTCGACCCTTGCGTCAGTTGCAGGGAGGCGACCGGCGCGCCGATCTCTTCCAGCAGGGCCATCAGGTCGCCCTTCAGCGCGAACAGGGGGTCTTCCCCCGCTCCGCCCCAGTGACGGTCGGCGTGCGGCGCCACGAGGCCCGCAATGACGGTGCGCTGGCCGTTCGGCTGATCGTCCAGATAGATGGGGCCGATCTCGAACAGGGCGACGTCGGCGTGGCCGCGCGCGGCGTTGCGCGCCGCCGCCTGGATCAGGTTCGGCAGGGCCGAGGGCCGCATGCAGTCCAGATCGGCCGCGATCGGGTTCTCCAGCACCAGACGCTCGTCCCCGCCGCCGAACAGGGCGGCGATCGACTGTTTGGTGAAGGACCAGGTGACGGCCTCGGCATAGCCCAGGGCCGCCAGGGCGCGGCGCGCCGTGCGCACGCGCGCCTGACGCGGGCTCAGCACTCCGCCGGGGGCCGGCGCGACCGCCGGCAAGGGCGTGTCGGGCAGGGCGGCGTAGCCCTCGATGCGGGCGACTTCCTCGACCAGATCGGCCGGGCCTTCAACGTCGCGGCGCCAGGACGGCGGCGTCACCGACCAGGGCGAGCCGCGCATGACGGTGAAGCCCAGGGCGAACAGGATCTCGAAGACCCGGTCCTCGCCCAGGTCCATTCCCGACAGCCGCTTCACATAGGAAGGGTCGAAGGCGAAGGCGGCCGGGGCGGCCGGGGCCTGGCCCGCCACCGTGACCATCGACGGCTCGCCGCCGCACAGGTCCAGGATCAGCTGCGTCGCCAGCTCCAGACCGGGGACGACCGAGGCCGTGTCGACGCCGCGCGCGAAGCGGTACTGGGCGTCGGAGCTGACGCCCAGCGAGCGGCCCGTCTGGGCGATGGCGATGGGGTCGAACCAGGCGCTCTCGACGAAGACGTCGACCGTCTCGTCCGAGCAACCCGTGGAGACGCCGCCCATGACGCCGCCCAGGCCGATGGCGCGCTGACCCTCGGCGTCGGCGATGACGCAGTCGGCGCCGCCGGGCGCATAGGTCTTGCCGTCCAGCGCCTCGATCCGATCGGCCTCGCCGCGACCGGCGCGCACCACGATCCCGTCGCCCGACAGGCTCGCCAGGTCATAGACGTGCAACGGCCGCGCGCGGTCGTAGGAAACCAGGTTGGTGATGTCGACGAGGCGGTTGATCGGACGCAGGCCGATCGCCGTCAGCCGCTGTTGCAGCCACTCCGGCGACGGGCCGTTCCGCACGCCCCGGATCACGCGACCGGCGAAGACCGGGCACAGTTCGGGCGCCTCCAGCGTCACCGAGACGGGGCTGTCGAAAGCCCCGACGACCGGCGCGATCTCCGGCGTCGTCAGCCTGCCGAGCCCGGCGGCGGCCAGGTCGCGGGCGATGCCCGCCACGCCCAGCCAGTCGGGACGGTTCGGCGTCACCTCGAAGTCGATGACCGGCTCGGCGCCGAAAACGCCCGCCGCAGGCTGGCCGACCCGCAGGTCGTCGGACAGCTCCAAAATGCCGTCGCTGTCGTCGGGCAGTTCAAGCTCCGCGCCCGAGCACAACATGCCGTTGGACACCACGCCGCGCACCGGCTTCTCGACCAGGGTCACGCCCAGGCCGGGCACATAGGCGCCGATGGGGGCGTAGATGGTGGTCAGGCCCGCCCGTGCGTTCGGCGCGCCGCAGACGATCTCCTTCAGACCGTCCACGGTCTCGACCTGGCAGACCTGCAGCCGGTCGGCGTTCGGGTGGCGTTCGGCCGAAACGATCTTGGCCACGGTAAAGGGCGCCAGGGCGGCGATGGGGTCGTGGACCTCCTCGACCTCCAGCCCGGCCATGGTCATGGCCTCCGCGACCTGATCGACCTCGGCCTCGGTGTCGAGGTGGGCCTTCAGCCAGGAAAGCGTGAACTTCATTGGGCCGTCCCAGGCTGAGAAAGGGCCCCGACCATATTGTCGAGGAAGGCCGCCGAGCCGGTGAAGCCGACGCCGAGGAAGTTGCAATTGATGAACTGGCAGTTTCGGAACGGAATCGGGCCGGTGACACGCTGCGGTCCTTGCGGGCTCAGCATCAGGTTGCGCGGGTCGCCCTGGGCGTCGCCCATGTCGCAGCCGTCAAAGTTGCAGCCTTCCAGCGGCAGCAGGACCGCCGGTCCCTCCATCAGGCAATTTTCAAAACGGCGGCCTTCGATAGCCGACAGCCCTGCGCGAGCGGCTTCCATGAACAACTGCGGCAGCCACACATTTTTGCGGACATAGTTCGGGCCAGGGCCAAGCGCCTCAAGTGTGATGGTGGTGTCAGTCATATCGATCTTTCACAAAACAGAAGGGACGAGCATCGCCGCATCGCGCGGTCGCGCGCACTATCCCTTCGCCTGAGCCTCCGCCTCAGCGCGCGCACTGAGCAGGCCCTGCTCCAGTTCGTCCAACGCCTCCTTGGCGCCGGTGAAGCCTACCTGGACAAAACGGCAGCGTACGAAACGGCAATTGGACATGCCGATCACGCCAGCGATCATGTCGCCGCGCGGGTCCAGCAGCAGGGTGCGCGGATTCTGGGCCACGCCCATGTTGCAGCCGTCAAACGTCGTGCCGTTCATGATGGCCATGACCGCCGGACCTTCGATCAGGCATTCAGTGAAGGTCTTGCCGTCAATGAAGACCTGTCCGCCGTTCATGTGGTGCACGGCCAGGGATGGCAGCCAGACGGCTTCCTTCTCAAAAGACGTGCGGGCGATAAGTTCGCGACCCAGCTTCTCTTCGGGCGACATCGCGGTCTGATCGATCATCGGTATTTCCAGTTCAGCTGAGGCCTGAGGCCGGGTTCGGCGCGGCGAAGGCGGAGAAGCCGTAGTGCGCCAGCCAGCGCGTATCGGCCTCGAACATGGGGCGCAGGTCAGGCACGCCGTATTTCAGCATGGCCAGGCGGTCGACGCCCATGCCGAAGGCGAAGCCCTGGTACTCGTCCGGATCGATGCCCGCGTTGCGCAGGACGTTCGGATGCACCATCCCGCAGCCTAGGATCTCCAGCCAGTCCTCGCCCTCATTCAGGGTCAGCTTGCCGCCGGAGCGATCGCAGCGAATGTCCATCTCCGCCGAGGGTTCGGTGAAGGGGAAGTGGTGCGGGCGGAAGCGGGCGTGGACATCGTCCAGCTCGAAGAAGCGGGCGATGAAGGTCTCCAGCGTCGTCTTCAGATGGCCCATGTGGATGTCGCGGTCGATCACCAGGCCTTCGATCTGGTGGAACATCGGCGTGTGGGTCGCGTCGGAATCCTTACGGAAGGTGCGGCCCGGCGCGATGATTCGGATCGGCGGCTTCTGCGACATCATGGTGCGCACCTGCACCGGGCTGGTGTGGGTGCGCAGCACCTTGCGTTCGCCCGTTTCCGGATCGGGCTTCAGGAAGAAGGTGTCGTGCATCTCCCGCGCCGGATGCTTGGGCGGGAAGTTCAGGGCCGTGAAGTTGTGGAAGTCGTCCTCGATGTCCGGCCCCTCGGCGACCGAAAAGCCCATGTCGGCGAAGACGGCGACCATCTCGTCCATGACCTGCATGGTCGGGTGCACCCCGCCCTTGCGGCGCGGGCGGCTGGGCAGGGTCAGATCGACGCGCTCGGCCAGCAGGCGGGCGTCCAGTTCGGCGGCTTCCAGCTCGGCCTTGCGGGCGGACAGGGCCGACGACACCCGGTCGCGCAGGCCGTTGAGGACGGGGCCGCGCTCGCGGCGCTCATCGGGGCTCAGCGCCCCCATGCCTTTCAGCAGGCCCGAGATCGAGCCGGACTTGCCGAGGGCGGCGACGCGGATGTCCTCCAGACCCGCCACGCTCTCGGCCGAGCCGATGGCGTTGATGAGGTCCAGTTCCAGTTGAGCGAGATCGGTCATGCAGGTCGTCTAGCCGCTAGGATCGAAAGCAAAAAGCCCCCCGGCGCGAACCGGAGGGCTTTTGCTTCATCCCGTGAGGGAGGAAAACTTAAGCGAGGGCCGCGCGAACCTTGTCGGCGATGCCCTTGAAGCTGGCTTCGTCGGCGGCGATCGTCGACAGAACCTTGCGGTCCAGCTCGATGCCGGCCTTGGCCAGGCCGTGCATGAACTGCGAATAGGTGAAGCCTTCCAGGCGAGCGGCGGCGTTGATGCGCTGGATCCACAGGGCGCGGAACGAGCGCTTCTTGTTGCGACGGTCGCGGTAGGCGTATTGACCGGCGCGATCCACCGCAGCCTTGGCGGTGCGGATGGTGTTCTTGCGGCGGCCGTAGAAGCCCTTGGCCTGCTTCAGGACTTTCTTGTGCTTGGCGTGGGACGTAACGCCCCGGGTGACGCGAGCCATTGTAAATTTCCCTTCGGGAAGTCCCTATCGCTCGGCCCGCGGGGCCTTGCTGCTTGAGGGACTTAGTTCAAATTCTATGCGGTTGAGAGATCGTGTCTGCGTGCGCCGATCAGGCGTACGGCATGTAGGACTTGATCTTCTTGGCGTCGGCGTCGGCCATGACCGAAGTGCCGCGGTTCTGGCGGATGTACTTCGAGTTGTGGCTGATCAGGCGGTGGCGCTTGCCGGCCACGCCAGCCTTGACCTTGCCCGTCGCGGTGAATTTGAAGCGCTTCTTGGCGCCCGACTTCGTCTTCAGCTTCGGCATTTTCACTCTCTGTCTTTTAGAGGGCTACCGCTCTTCGAGCTACTTGAGCCCGACCAGCGCCAGCCTGATTTAAGACCGCCCAGGCATGCCTGTTCGCCCGGCGGTCCGGTACGCGAAGGCGCGGCTTCTACGCCAAACGGCTGCCCGAGGCAAGAAGAGTCCGCTTCGACCGCTCAGACAGCGATCGCGCGACGACGCGCGGCGCGCCCGGCGTTGATCGCCATCATCGCCGCCGGAACCGTCAGCACCGCTCCGACCAGGAAGGGCCAATCCGGCCCCACAGCGGAATAGAGAACCCCCGCGACCATAGGGCCGACGATGCGCGCCATCGACCCCGCCGCCATGTTCAGCCCCAGCATGGCCCCCTGCCGATCCGGCGGCGACGAACGGCTGATCAGGGCCGAGATGTTGGGCATGGCCAGCGACATGCCGCAGGCGCCGATCCCCATGACGATGGGAATGATCCACCCGGCCGACACCGGAATGACGAACAGCCCCAGGTCGATCTGCGTCGCAGGGAACCAGGCCGGCGGCGCGACCACCTGCAAGATAAGCGACGTCCCGAACAGCAGCATGCCCGCCGCCAGCACCCGCGCCTCGCCGAAGCGCCGCGCCAATCGACCGGCCAGAAGCCCCTGGTTCACGGCCGAGACCAGGCCCACGATCATGAAGCTGAGCCCCACCTCGCGCGCCGTCCAGGCGTAGCGATGCTCGGCCCACAGGCCGAAGGCGGCCTCCATCGCCGAGAAACCCGCCAGATAGATCAGGCTGACCACCAGGACGCGCGACACCACCTCGTCCGTGCGGGCGAACTGAATCCCCGACAGGAAGGCGGGGCGCGGCGCCGCCGGATCGGCCTTGGCCCGGCTTTCGCGCAGGAAGAACATCACCCCCAGCGCCGCCAGCACCGCCGCGCCGGAGGCGGCGAAGATCGGCAGCTGATAGCCGACATGGCCCATCTGCGGCTGGGCCAGCAGCCCGCCCATGCCCGGCCCGACGATGAAGCCCAGGCCGAAGGCGGCGCCGATCAGCCCCATGCGCCCGGCCCGGCGCTCGGGCGGGGTGACGTCGGCGATATAGCCTTGGACCGTCGAGATATTGCCCGCGCCCAGCCCGGTGAACATCCGCACCAGAATCGCCGCCCAGATGTTGGGCGCGAAGGCCAGCAACAGATAGCCCACGGCGTTGGCCGCCAGGGTGATCAGCAGCACCGGCTTGCGCCCGATCCGGTCCGACAGCCGTCCCCAGAAGGGCTCGGCGAAGAACTGGCCCAGGGAGTAGGCCGAGAACATCAGCGTGATCTGCCACGGCTCAGCCTGAAGGCTCTGGGCGAAGAAGGGCAGCAGCGGCACCACCAGGCCGAACCCGACCAGATTGATGAAGACCACGGCGAACAGCACCGCCAGGGTCGGCGCTTGGGCCTTGGGCTGGGCAGGCGGGAGCACGGTCATGCCTCCGCCTTAGCGCGCCGCACTCGCATCGGAAAGCGTCTCTAGGGCATCGCAATCATTCGACCGGATTATGAAGCTCCAGGAAGCGCACCGTCTCGCGCAACATCTGCTGGCGGGTATCCGAGCGGGACATCCAGTGATCCTCGCCCGTCAGCTCGATCAGCTCGACCGGCTTGCCGGCGCGGCGCATGGCGTCCGCCATGACGCGACTCTGCTCAATTGGAACGACGGTGTCGTCCTTGCCATGGATCAGCAACAGGGGACTGTCGACCGCATCCGCCAGCATAGCCGGCGACAGGGCGTCGAGCGCCCGATCGTTCAAGCGCGCCGCCCCCATGAAACGGTTCCAGTAGCGCACGACATGACTGTTCGCCCGCCCCTGCTGGCGCGCCTCCCAATTGACCATCCGTCGCAGATCGGACACCCCGCTGACGGCCACGCCGCAACGATAGACATCCTTGTCGAGCGTTAGTCCGGCCATGGCTGCGTAACCGCCGTAGCTGGCGCCGACGATGCAGACGCGAGCAGGATCGATGACGCCTTCGGAGGTCAGCCAGCGCACGCCGTCGGACAGGTCCGTCTGCATTTTGCGGCCCCACTCGCCATAGCCCGCCTCCAGGAAGGCGCGACCATATCCGGTCGAGCCGCGGAAATTGGCCTGCAGCACCGCATAGCCGCGCGAGGCCATGGCCTGGGCCCAATAGTCAAAACCAGCGACATCCCGCGCCGCCGGCCCGCCATGCGCCAGAACGATCAAAGGCAGGCCCTGCGGCGTCTCCACGCCAGGCGGCAAGGTGAGGTAGCCCTGAATCTCCAGTCCGTCCGCCGCCGCATAGCGGATCGGACGAACAGCCCCGACGTGCTCGGCCAGAATGGCCGGATAAGCCTCGCCCACCACATCGGCGACGCCCCGTTCAAAGTCCACGAGCCGATAGAGACCGGATTCGCCGCCATCGATGAAGACCAGAACTGACGTCAGATCATCGCTCCAGGAGACGAGACGCGGCGCCTTGCCGGGAAAGGCGCGCTCGATGGCGCGCCACCGCCTCGCCGCTCCAGGCTCGCTGAACTCATATCGAACGCCCTCCTCCTCTACGCGGCCGCCGCCGATCAGCAAACGGCTCCGTGGGTGGTGGAGGAGGAAGTCAGGACGACGTTCGAACGGCAGCGGCGCCCATTCCCCCGTGTCCACATTGACCTCGAACAGCACATTCCCCGTTTCGGGATCAGCACTTTCAGAACTCAATTCCGGCCGATCCGCGCCAACGATGATCGAGCGCGCGCTGCGCCCCATGCCGTGCAGCGACGGCGTATCGACAAGCGCGTCTACCGTCCAAGCCTCGCGAAAGCGCCGGCCCTCAGGCAGGCGCAACGACCAACGTCCGCTGCGCTCGACATAGCGGGCCATAGCGATCACCTCGCCCTCGCCATCCATCACATAGTCGTCCGTATTCCGGTCCATGGAGACGATCGTGCGCCCCCGCCCGGTGTTCAGGTCGATTCTGTGCAGGTCGATCTGGCCGTTGGCGACGTTGACGCCGCGAGCGAACAGGGCGTCGCCTTGCGCCGTCCGACGAACCGCGGCTGCGCCATAAAGCGTAGCGAGTACGTCAGGCGTCCGCTTCAGCACCTGGACAAGCGCCTTCGTCTCCAGGTCCAGGATCATGCCGAAGAACAGCTCTGAACGAGGCACGCCCAACTGAGGAATGGCTTGCGTCTCAGAGGAGACGATCAGCACCCGCCCCTCACCGATCCAGCGCAGATCACGCACCTTGGCCTCGCCGATCGGAGCAGCGAGAAGATGCTCGCCCGTCTTGATCCGCGTGACGGCGATGGCGCGCGTTTCGCCTACGACCACGATCCGGGCGATCAGTTCGCCGCTCGGCGACAACTCGATGTAGTCGATGGCCGGCGATGCGCCATAAGCCTCAAGAGGCGGCGTCTGCGCCCCGGCGCCGTTCCCCAACGCTCCGCCCGCCGCCATGACGACAGCCAGAACGATCGCCCTCATTCTCAACCCCAGCATCCTGCGCCCCGCCGACTTCCTCAGACAAGCCGGGATCGCATGGCGCGAATCCGCATGACAAGAACAAAAAACCTCGTTCTTTCGAACGAGGCTCTTTATCATTTGACGATGGTCGCGGTCAGCGCGGCGCCAGGATCATGATCATCTGGCGGCCTTCCATCTTGGGCGCGAACTCGACCTTGGCCTCTTCCTCGAAATCGGCCTGGACCTTGGTCATCAGCTTCATGCCCAGTTCCGGGTGGGCCATTTCACGGCCGCGGAAACGGATGGTCACCTTGACCTTGTCGCCGTCCCCGAAGAAGCGATGCATGGCCTTGGCCTTCACGTCGTAATCGTGCGTGTCGATGTTCGGCCGAAGCTTGATTTCCTTCAGCTCGACGACCTTCTGACGCTTGCGCGCCTCGGCCTTCTTCTTCTGTTCCTGGAAACGATGCTTGCCGTAGTCCAGAATCTTGCACACCGGCGTTTCGGCATTGGCGACGATCTGAACCAGGTCCAGGCCCGCCTCTTCGGCGGCCTCCAGCGCGGCGGACAGCGGCATGACGCCCTGTTTTTCCCCGTTCTGGTCGATGAGCAGAACGCGGGCGGCGCGGATATCCTGGTTGATGGGCGGCCCGTCCTTTACGGGCGGCGCTTGCATGGGACGGCGAATGGGCGTCGTTTCCTTATGTGATCAGAAGATAGGCGAAACTGGTTGCGAGGATTCAGCGCGCAAGGCTGCGGCTGCGTTCCAAGCGGCCGGAATATGGCGACGCAAGGCCGCTATTTCAAGGGATTTCGGGCCTTCAGGCCTTTGCGGCCCCTTCAGCGACATAGGCGTCGTACAGGTCCAGCACCGCGTCGAAGACATGATCGACGCTCAGATCCTCGATCGGGGCGAACTGGCCGCGCGTCTCGTTGGACGCCGCCGTGCGCGTCTTCGGCCCCCACGGCCCATAGAGCCACCACTCGGTCGGGCCGAACAGCCCCAGCGTCGGCCGCCCCAGCGCCGCCGAGACGTGCATCAGGCCGCTGTCGTTGCCGACGAACAGGGTCGCCCGGTCGATGGCGGCGGCCGAACACAGGATGTCGCCCTTGCCCACGCAGTCGATGCCGCGCGGTCCCGCCGCCTCCAGCGCCGGGGTCGCGGGCGGCCGGTCGCCGGGACCGCCGACGGGCATGAAACGCCAGCCGTCGAAGCGCGGCTCGGCCTTCAGCTTCTCGACCAGTTGACCCCAGCGGTCGGCGGGCCAGGACTTGCCCGGCTGGTGCGCAATGGGGGCGAGCGCGATGATAGGCCCGGCGCCCGGCCCGGCGGCCAGTTGCGGATCGATGACGGCGGCGGCCTCGACACGGGCCCGAACGTCGAGGAAGATTTCCGGGTCCAGCGGCGTCGGCGAACCCATCAGGCGCGACACCATCTCGACCTTGCGCAAGCCGGTCTCCCAGCGGCGATTGTAGACGATGCGCCGCTTGGCCGGGATCAGATAGGCCAGGGCCGAGCCGCGGATGTCGACGACCATGTCCCACTTGGTGCCAGCTACCTGCTTCCACAGATCGACCCAGTGTCCGGCGGCCTTCTTCTTGTCGAGGATGATGACGCGCTCGACGTTCGGCGCGGAGCGGAAGAAGGGGGCGGGCGGGCGGCCGCAGGCGACGGTGATCTGAACCCCCGGCAGTTGGCGCGCGATCTCGCGGATCACGCCCGAGGAGATGACGCAGTCGCCGATCCGGTTGGAGCTGACGAAGAGGGCTTTGGGTGCGGACAAGCGGGCGCCTCGCGGCCTGTGAACAATCGTCGTCTCTGCTAAAGCCATTCCGCGAGGAATGACAGTCCGAGGAGTTTTCATGTTCGACGCCCAGCCGCTGCAACGCCCCGACGGTGAAACGCTGGCCTATAAGGCGATCAAGGGCGACGGCCCGACCGTCATCTGGATCGGCGGCTTCCGCTCGGACATGGAGGGGACCAAGGCGCTGGCGCTGGACGCCGCCGCCCGAGAGCGCGGATGGAACTATGTGCGCTACGACCACTTCGCCCACGGCGTGTCGAGCGGCGACTGGAAACAGGCCACCATCGGCCGCTGGCGTGAGGACGCCGTCGCCCTGATCGACAGCCTGGACGGGCCGGTGATCCCGGTCGGCTCGTCGATGGGCGGCTGGATCGCCCTGCTGGCGACACTGGCCCGGCCGGAGCGGGTCAAGGGGGTGGTGCTGGTCAATCCGGCGCAGGACTTCACCGAAAAACTGATGTGGCCCGGTCTGGCGGATCATGAGCGCCAGGCCATCCTGCGCGAAGGCGAGACGGTCATCACCGAGGAAGGGCTTGGCTCCTACGTCCTGACCCGGCGCATGTTCGAGGAGGCGCGCGACTGGCTGCTGCTGGACGGCCGGATCAACATCACGGCGCCGGTCCATGTTCTGCAGGGCCGCGCCGACGACGTGGTGCCGTGGCGCCATCAGGTCGAGCTGGCCGAACGCCTGAGCGGCGGCGACCTGCGGCTCGACCTGATCGAGGGCGGCGACCATCGGCTGTCGAGCCCTGCGGAACTGGAGCGGTTGGTGGAAGCGGTGGAGTCGATGCGGGGCTGAGCCTGCAACACCCACAACCAACGCTCCGTCATCCTCGGGTCAAGCCCGAGGATGACGAAGGGGCGAAGGCTTACGTGACGGCGTTCTAGATCACAGGATGAACCGGCTCAGATCGACGTTCTTGGCCAGGTCGCCGACCTTTTCGCGCACCTTGTCGCCGTCGAAGGTCAGGGTCTGGCCCGACAGGTCCGAGGCCTTAAAGCTGGTTTCCTCCAGCACCCGCTCCATCACCGTCTGAAGACGGCGCGCGCCGATGTTCTCGACGGTGGAATTGGCGGCCACGGCGGCGTCGGCCATGGCCTCGACCGCGTCATCGGTGAAGACCAGTTCGACCCCTTCGGTCGCCAGCAGGGCCTGATTCTGACGGATCAGATTGGCCTCGGGCTCGGTCAGGATGCGCTTGAAGTCGTCGCGGGTCAGGGCCTTCAGCTCCACCCGGATCGGCAGGCGGCCCTGAAGCTCGGGCAACAGGTCCGACGGCTTGGCGACGTGGAAGGCGCCAGAGGCGATGAACAGCACATGGTCGGTCTTCACCGGCCCATACTTGGTCGACACCGTCGTACCCTCGATCAGGGGCAGCAGGTCGCGCTGAACCCCTTCGCGCGAGACGTCGGCGCCGCCGCCGCGATCCTGGCGTGCGGCCACCTTGTCGATCTCGTCCAGGAAGACGATGCCTTCGTTCTCGGCCAGCAGCAGGGCCTCCTTGGTCAGGCTTTCCTGATCCAGAAGCTTGTCGCTCTCTTCGGTGACGAGGGGGGCCAGGGCGTCGCGCACGGTCAGCTTGACCGTCTTGGTGCGGCCGCCGCCCATCTTGCCCAGCATTTCCGACAGGTTCAGCAGGCCGACGTTGCCGCCGCCCGGCATGTCCAGCCCCTGCAGCGGCGAGGCCGTATCGGCCAGGGCGATCTCGATCTCCTTGTCGTCCAGTTCGCCCGCGCGCAGCTTCTTGCGGAAAGACTCGCGCGTCGCGGGCTGCGAGCCCGGTCCGACCAGGGCGTCCAGGATGCGTTCCTCGGCCTGACCTTCGGCGCGGGCCTTGACGCCCGAACGGCGCTTGTCGCGCACCATGACCAGGGCGCTTTCGACCAGGTCGCGCATGATCTGATCGACGTCGCGGCCGACATAGCCGACCTCGGTGAACTTGGTCGCCTCGACCTTGAGAAAGGGCGAGCCCGCCAGACGCGCCAGACGCCGGGCGATCTCGGTCTTGCCCACCCCCGTCGGGCCGATCATCAGGATGTTCTTGGGCGTGACCTCGTCACGCAGGTCGTCCGGCACGCGCTTGCGGCGCCAGCGGTTGCGCAGGGCCACGGCCACGGCGCGCTTGGCGTCGTCCTGACCGACGATGAAGCGGTCCAGCTCGGAGACGATTTCACGGGGAGACAGATCAGTCATGGTTCAGACGGTCCAGAAATACGCATATCAGGCGCTCAAGCAGCAAGCCGCCGCGCGGCGAGCGATAGCGCCCTACAGACTTTCAATGGTGAGATTGCCGTTGGTGTAGACGCAGATGTCAGCGGCGATCTTCATGGCCTTGCGGGCGATCTGTTCGGCGTCCAGTTCGGTGTGCTCGTCGATCAGGGCGCGGGCGGCGGCCAGGGCGTAGTTGCCGCCCGAGCCGACGGCGGCCACGCCGTATTCCGGCTCCAGCACGTCGCCGACGCCGGTGACGTTCAGGATGGTGTCCTTGTCGGCGACCAGCAGCATGGCCTCCAGCCTCCGCAGATAGCGGTCGGTGCGCCAGTCCTTGGCCAGTTCGACGCAGGCGCGGGCCAGTTGGTCCGGGTACTGCTCCAGCTTGGCCTCCAGCCGCTCGATCAGGGTCAGGGCGTCGGCCGTGGCTCCGGCGAAGCCCGCCAGCACCTTGCCGTTCGCCAGGGTGCGCACCTTGCGCGCCGCGCCCTTGACGATGGTCGGCCCCATGGAGACCTGGCCGTCGCCGGCGATGACGGTGCGGCCGTTCTTGCGCACCGCCAGAATAGTGGTGCCGTGCCAGTCGGGAAAGTTCGAGGCGCTCGTGTTCATGGCGGATGACATGGCGAAGCCCGCCGTCCGCCGCAAGATCAGGCTTTGTCGCAACCGCCCGCACAAAGCTTAACCATAAGAGATTCTTAATCGACCCATGACAGGGGAACGCCCCCGGCCACCCCATCATCTCGCCGTCCGCGAGGCGGGGGAGGCTGCGTTTGCGTTTCGAGTTCCCTTGCCCCTGCACCGCGCCATCTATGTCAGCGACGCCGTCGGCGGCGCGGCGACCAGCCTCCTGATCCTGGCGGAGATCCTCGGCGAGTCCGAGCGCAACAACCGCCGCGAAGGCTTGACCAGCGCCCTGATGCGTCATGGCGGCCAGTTCCTTCAGCTCATCGAAGGCCGCCGGGCCGATATCGACCGCCTGATGGACCGGCTGCGGATCGACCCGCGCCATGAGAACTTGCGCCTGTTGTCCGACATGGCCGTCTCCGGCCGCCGGTTCGGCGACTGGCCCATGATCCTGGCCGAGCTGACGCCCGAGGCGGCCCGCCTGTTGAACGGCGAGTCCCTGGACCAGCTCAGTCCCGCCCGCGCCGAGACCCTGCTGGCCCTGGCCGTCGGGGTCGCGCCCGTTCCGGCCTGACGCATCCGTCCGACTGCGCTAGACAGTCGGCGTGACCCAGCCTTCCGCCCCTCTCGCCCCCGTGCGCTTCTCCGACGAAGAGGTCGAGCGCTACGCCCGCCAACTGGTGCTGTCCGAGATCGGCGGCCCCGGCCAGCAGGCGCTGAAACGCGCCCGCGTGCTGATCGTCGGCATGGGCGGGGTGGGCAATCCGGCCGCCCTCTACCTGGCCGCCGCCGGGGTGGGGACGCTGGGCCTGATCGACGACGACACGGTCGCCCTGTCCAACCTGCAACGCCAGATCGCCTTCACCACCGACGACCCCGCCCGCGCCAAGGTCGAGGCGGGCGCCGCGCGGCTGAATGCTCTCAACCCGCACGTCACGATCCAGACCTTCAACCAGCGCGTCACGCCGGACAGCGCGGCCGCCCTCATGCAGGACTTCGACCTGGCGCTGGACGGCACCGACGATTTCGAGACGCGACTGGCCGTCAACGCCGCCTGCGTGGCGGCGGGCAAGCCGCTGGTGTCCGGCGCCCTGGGCCGCTGGTCGGGGCAGGTGTCGGTGTTCGAGGGGCGACCCTGCTACCAGTGCCTGGTGCCCGAGATTCCGCCCGTCGCCGAGACCTGCGCCCGTGTCGGCGTGGTCGGCGCCCTGGCCGGCGTCATCGGCGCCATGGCGGCGCTGGAGGCGATCAAGCTGATCACCGGCGCGGGCGAGCCGCTGACCGGCCGCCTGATGCTGTACGACGGCCTGGCCGGAAACAGCCGCGTCGTGAAGATCGCCGCCGACCCCGCCTGCCCCGTCTGCGGGTCAGCTCACGCCTAGAGCATCGCCGGGATGACGCGGTCAGGCGGGCGGTGCCCGTTCTGATAGGTCATGATGTTGGCGATCACGCGATCGCCCATGTCCTGACGCGCCTCAAGTGTGGCCGAGCCGAGGTGGGGCAGCAACACCACGTTCGCACGGCCGAGCAGACCCGGATGCACCTTCGGCTCGTTCTCGAACACGTCCAGGCCGACGCCGAACAGGGCGCGGCGGTCCAGCGCCTCGACCAGGGCGGCTTCGTCGATCAGCTCGCCGCGCGCGGTGTTGACCACGATGGCGTGCGGCTGAAGCCGGGCCAGACGCTCGGCCGACAATAAGTGGTGCGTCTCCTTCGTCGCCGGGCAGTTCAGCGAGATGACGTCCATCCGCGCCAGCATCTGGTCCAGGTCGTCCCACCAGGTCGCGCCCAGCTCCTCGGCGATCATGTCGGGGACAGGCTTGCGGTTGTGATAGTGGACCTGCATGCCGAAGGCCTTGGCGCGGCGGGCCAGGGCCTGACCGATGCGGCCCATGCCGACGATGCCCAGACGCTTGCCCCACAGCTTGCGACCGCACATCCAGGTCGGGCTCCAGCCCTCGAAGCGGCCCTCGGCCACCACCTCGGCGCCTTCCACGATGCGGCGACTGACCGCCAGAATCAGGCTCATGCCCAGGTCGGCCGTGTCCTCGGTCAGGACGCCCGGCGTATTGGTGGCGATGATCCCACGCCCGACGGCGGCGTCGATGTCGATGTGATCCACGCCCGCGCCGAAATTGGCGATCATCTTCAGCTGCTCGCCTGCGCCCGCGATAAGTTCGGCGTCCAGGTGATCGGTGATGGTCGGAACCAGCACTTCGGCCCGTTGCAGGGCGGCGGCCAGGTCGTCGCGCGACATCGGCCGGTCGGTCAGGTTCAGCTCGGCGTCGAAAAGTTCGCGCATCCGCGTTTCGACCGCGTCAGGCAGGCGTCTGGTTAATACGACCTTAAGCTTGCGAGCGGACATAGGAGACCTGGGTTTTCTACGGGCGGCGCCCGTTCGGAACGGGTCGGTATTCGGTGTCTAGCAAAGCTGCGGTCAGGTTCAAAAGGGCGCCTCGCGTCGCGGCCCTCGCCGCTGTCCTGATGACCGGCGTTCTGATGGCGGCGGGCTCGACCATGCCCGACGGCCGCCCGACCCCTACAGGGCTTGAGGTACCGCGCTGGGTGACGCTGAAATCCTCGCAGGTGCGAGCGCGCCAGGGACCGGGCCTCGACTACCGCATCCTGTGGGAATACCGCGCCGCCGGCCTGCCGGTTCAGGTGATCGCCGAGACGCGCGAATGGCGCAAGATCTGCGACCCGGAAGGGTCCGTCGCCTGGATCCACCGCACCGTCGCCTCGGGCCGCCGCAGCGTCTTCAACCGCTCGGACGAAGCGGTGCCGATCCGCACGGGCCGGTCCGAGACCGCCTCGGTCCGCGCCCTTTTGTCGCCGCACGCCCTGATCCCCCTGGACGAATGCGAGGACGGCTGGTGCCGTGTGCGGGCGCGCAAGCTGCGCGGCTGGGTGCAGCAGAGGGCGGTCTTCGGCGCCCAAGAACGGGCCCTGTGCAACGCCGCCCGCCCGGCCGGCGCCGGCCGCGCCTCCTGATCTCATATAGTGACGGCATGGTTGAGCGCGGCCTCTGGGTCGTGTAACCCGCCAGCAACACCTTTCGGAGCCGATTTCCCTTGAGCCAGTCGCAATATCCGTCGTCGTTCGATCACGAAGGCCTGCTGGCCTCGGGCCGGGGCGAGCTGTTCGGTCCGGGCAACGCCCAGCTGCCGGCCCCGCCCATGCTGATGTTCGACCGGATCAAGACCATCAGCGCCGACGGCGGCGACTACGGCAAGGGCTATGTCGAGGCTGAACTCGACATCAACCCGGACCTCTGGTTCTTCCAGTGCCACTTCATCGGCGATCCGGTCATGCCGGGCTGCCTGGGTCTGGACGCCATGTGGCAGCTGGTCGGCTTCTACCTCGGCTGGATCGGCGGACCGGGCAAGGGCCGGGCGCTGGGCGTCGGCGAGGTCAAGTTCACCGGCCAGGTGACGCCGGACGTCAAGAAGGTGGTCTATAAGGTCCACCTGAAGCGCGTCATCAACCGCAAGCTGGTCATGGGCATCGCCGACGGCGTGCTCGAAGCGGACGGCGAGGTCATCTATACCTGCGCCGATATGCGCGTCGGCCTGTTCGGCGGCGCGGCTCCGGTGGAACCGGACGCCGCCTGACCCCACTTGATGGATAGCCGCGGCCAACGCGGCGTCCGAAGACTTTGAGGATTGGAAACACCATGCGGCGTGTCGTCGTCACCGGACTGGGCATCGTCTCTTCCATCGGCACCGGCCAGGATCAGGTCGCGGCCTCCCTGCGCGACGCCAAGTCTGGCGTCCAGCACGCCGCCGACCACGCCAAATACGGCTTCCGCTCCCAGGTCTGGGCGCCCCCGGCCCTGGGCCACACGGCCGAGGACTGGGCGCCGCTGGTCGACCGCCGCGCCGCCCGCTTCCTGGCCAACGGCACGGCCTGGGCGCACATCGCCTTTGAAGAGGCGCTGAAGGACAGCGGCCTGTCCGCCGAAGAGATCAAGGACGAGCGCATCGGCCTGATCGTCGGCGAGGGCGGCCCCTCGACCCAGGTCATCCTGCAGGCGGCGGCCACCACGGTCGAAAAGGGCTCGCCCAAGCGCGTCGGCCCCTTCGCCGTGCCCAAGGCCATGGCGTCCGGCCCCTCGGCCGTGCTGGCCACCTGGTTCGAGCTGAAGGGCGTCAACTATTCGATCAGTTCGGCCTGCGCGACCAGCGCCCACTGCATCGGCGCGGCCGCCGAACAGATCGCCTGGGGCAAGCAGGACGTGGTCTTCGCCGGCGGCTGCGAGGATATCGACTGGTCCATGTCGAACATGTTCGACGCCATGGGCGCCATGTCCTCCAACTTCAACGACACGCCCGACAAGGCCAGCCGCGCCTATGACACGACGCGCGACGGCTTCGTCATCGCCGGCGGCGCCGGCATCGTGGTGCTGGAAGAATACGAGCGCGCCGTGGCGCGCGGCGCGACCATCTACGCCGAAGTCACCGGCTACGGCGCCAACTCGGACGGCTACGACATGGTGGCCCCCTCGGGCGAGGGCGCCGAGCGCTGCATGAAGATCGCGCTGGAGATTGCGGGCAATCCGAAGATCGACTACCTGAACCCGCACGGCACCTCGACGCCGGTCGGCGACTTGAAAGAGATGGGCGCGGTGCGCAACGTCTTCGGCGACGCCATGCCGATGATCTCCTCGACCAAGTCGCTGACGGGCCACTCGCTGGGCGCGGCGGGCGCGCAGGAAGCCATCTACTGCCTGTTGATGATGAAGCACGGCTTCGCCGCCGAGAGCGCCCACATCGAGAACCTGGACCCCGAGTTCGAGGGCATGCCGATCCTGCGTCAGCGCCACGACGGCGAACTGACGCATGTCATGTCCAACAGCTTCGGCTTCGGCGGCACAAACGCCACCCTGATCCTGTCCAAGGTCTAAGCTTCACCAATCGGGAAAATCCGAAACGACACGAAAACGCCCCCATTCGGTCCTTCGTCCGCCCGGAACGCTGATCAGAACTACATCATCGGCTCGTCGGAGTTCGGAAAAGTCCCGGATCCTGAACAGCCCCCCCAGCCCCCTGGATTTTTCCGCTTAGGGCTTCGGCGGGTCGATGCTTCCTCCAAGCGAGACGCCCGCGCCTGCCTCCCCTCCCCCTCCCGGCAGCGCGGGCGTTTTGCTGTCTGCTCCCTATCCGACGCACAAGACTTCGCCCGCGCGACGGCCGTCACGCGGGCGATTCCGTAGAGCTTCAGACGGCGTGATCAGGCCGGCAGGTCGATCTCGACCCGTTCATTGTCGCGCAGGACGATAATCGGCACGACCGCCTCGCCCGCCGCCTGAAGCCGCTGAGCCAGATCCCTCATGTCCGCAATCTCGGCCCCGTTCGCCTGAACCACCACATCACCGGCCTGGAAGCCGGCGGCGGCGGCGGAAGACCCGGCCTCGACCACCGCGATCTGAGCCCCGCGTCCTGAAGCCGGATTGCGCACCGTCAGGCCGCGCGCCATGGCCGCTTGCGCGCCGACGCGCACCGGCGCCGGATCGGACGGCTCGATCGTCAGCCGGGTCGAGGCCTCTCGGCCGTCGCGCAGATAGACGACCGGCATCTGGGTTCCGGCGCGGGCGATGCCGACCGTGGCCTGGACCGAACCGGCGTTGGCCACCGGGCGGTCCTGGATGCGCGTCAACACGTCGCCGGGCTTCAGCCCCGCCTTCTCGCCCGCCGAGCCCGGCTCGACGTCATAGACCACGGCGCCGCGCACGATGTTCAGCCCGACCTCGCGCGCACGCTCGGCCGTCAGGGAGCCGAGACCCAGGCCGACGCGGCCGCGCTTGACCTCGCCGGTGGCGCGCAGCTGGTCGACCACGAACATCATGATGCGCGTCGGCACGGCGAAGGCGATGCCGTCGTTGCCGCCGCCGAAACCGCCCGACAGGATGGCGGTATTGATGCCGATCAAGCGGCCCCGACTGTCCAGCAGCGGCCCGCCCGAATTGCCCGAGTTCACCGCCGCATCGGTCTGGATGTAGTCCTCGATGGCGTCGCCCATGCCCGAGCGGTTCAGGCCCGAGATGACGCCCATGGTCAGGGTCTGGTCCAGGCCCAGGGGATAGCCGACGGCGAAGGCCAGGTCGCCGCTGCGCAGGGTGTCGGAATCCACCGTCGCCACCTGCGACAGGCCCGTGGCGTCGATCTTCAGCACGGCGATGTCCGTCGCCTTGTCGGCGCCGATGAGGGTGGCGTCGAACAGGCGGCCGTCGATCAGGTCGACCGTGAACTTCTGTCCGTTCTCGATGACGTGGTGGTTGGTGACGATGATGCCTTCGCGCGCGTCGATGATGACGCCCGATCCGCCCTGCGACGGCTTGGGATTGTTTTCCGAGCTGGGACCGCGCGACTGGCCCAGGGTCGTCACCTGGACCACGGCGGGCAGGCTTTGCTCCAGCCCGGCGGCGAAGGTGAAGACGCCGCGTCGGGCGTCATAGGGCATGGCCGCGACAGGCGACTGGACGGTGGTCGCCGTCGGGGCCGCGGGCGCAGCCTGGGCCATGCCGCTGAAGCTGAAGATCGCCAGGGCGGCGCCGGCCAGCAGGCTGTGTTTCGTCATTCCGGTTTCCTTCAGGCGCCGACCGCCTTCGGCCGACAGACGGGCGAGCATCGCCGCCCCGCAGGCGAGACAAACGCGCGACAACGGCAAAGGATCGTCGCGTCGCGCGTTTTCTGCAACGCTTGGGATCAGAAGGCCGCTTCGCCCGTGATCGCACGACCCAGGATCAGGGCGTGGACGTCGTGCGCGCCCTCATAGGTGTTGACCGTCTCCAGGTTCATGGCGTGGCGCATGACGTGCAGCTCGCCGGTGATCCCGGCCCCGCCGTGCATGTCGCGGGCCTCGCGCGCCACGGCCAGGGCCTTGCCGCAGTTGTTGCGCTTCATCAGGCTGATGGCCTCGGGAACCCAGGCGCCCGTGTCCAGCAGACGGCCCAGGGCGTAGGCGCCCTCAAAACCCAAGAAGATCTCGGTCTGCATGTCCGCCAGCTTCTTCTGCACCAGCTGGCGCGACGACAGCGGGCGGCCGAACAGGGTGCGCTCGGCCACATAGTCGCGGCTGGCGTGGAAGCAGAACTCGGCCGCGCCCATGGCGCCCCAGGCGATGCCGAAGCGCGCCTTGTTCAGGCAAGAGAACGGCCCCCGCAGGCCCTGGACGCCCGGCAGCAAGTTGGCTTCCGGCACGAAGACGTCGTTCAGGCCGATGTCGCCCGTCACGGAGGCGCGCAAGCTGAGCTTGTCGCCGATCTTGCCCGTGCTGAAGCCGTCGAAATCGCGCTCGACGATGAAGCCGCGGATCACGCCGTCAAGCTTGGCCCAGACGATGGCCAGGTCGGCGATGGGCGAGTTGGTGATCCAGTATTTGCCGCCGTTCAGGCGATATCCGCCCTGGACCGCGACCGCCGTGGTCTTCATCGAGGCCGGGTCCGACCCGCCGTCCGCCTCGGTCAGGCCGAAGCAGCCGACCAGCTCGCCCGCCGCCATCTTCGGCAGGAATTTCGTCTTCTGCTCTTCGGAACCGAAGGCGTAGATCGGGTACATGGCCAGGGACGACTGCACCGACATGGCCGAACGATAGCCGCTGTCGATCGCCTCGACCTCGCGGGCGATCAGGCCATAGGCGACGTGCGACGCTTCGGAACCGCCGTACTGTTCCGGCAGCATGGCGCCCAGGAAGCCCATCTCGCCCATCTCGGTCATGATCGCGCGGTCGAACACCTCATCGCGGAAGGCGGCGACGACGCGCGGCAGCAGGGCCTCGCGCGCATAGGATCGCGCCGCATCCTGAACCATCCGCTCCTCGTCGGTCAGACGGCCCGTCAGGTCGAAGGGGTCTTCCCAGCGGAAGGTCTGAGCGGAAATGGTCTTGCCGTCGGCCATGTGTCGTCCTCTTGAGCATCAGAGAGGAGGCTTCTCCGCGCCCGCGTCACGCGGGGTTGAAGCGGCGTGACGAAGCGCCCTCTGTTCCTGGCGCGGGTTTAGGCCAGAATGCGGAGGCCGGGTAGAGGGACCGGCGCGAACACGCTAGGCTGTCTTCATGTCGAACGCTTTCAACCGTCTGTTCCGCGATCACCCGCGTGAGGTCGATGAGACCTATCTCGAGCATATGGCCGCTTCGTCGCGCTTCGGCTTCAAGCTGATGCGCCTGGCCGGATGCGCCTTCATCCATGCGGTGACGCCGGGTCTGCACAAAACGACCGTATCTGACGCCATTCGCGGCATGGCCCACGACATGGGCGGCCGCGCCGCAGAGGCCCGCGAATGCCGCATGCGCGACGCGGGCGTCTGGGACGTCGGCCTCTAGCCCCTGACGCGCCGTCAGTCCGGCGTCTGGGTGCGGCTGTAGAAGCCCGAGATGTCGGAGCCCATGCCGCAGAAGCGGCTGGCGGCCGTGCTGTCCTCGACGAAGGCGCCTTCCGGCCCCACGCGCACCTTCACCACCGGCGCGTCGGCGCCGATGTCGGCCGCCGTCAGTTCATTCAGCTCGCCTTCGAACGGGATCAGCTTGGCGTGGATGACGTCGTCGCGGTCCTGAGCGCCGCGCGCCTGAAGCTCGCAATCCGCCGCCGTGGCCCCGCCGTTCGGAACGCCCCCCGCGCGGATCAGCACGCGCCATTCGGCGCCTTCCTCAATCAGCTTGAGGTCGGCCTGGGCCGGATCGGTGCGGCGGAAGTCGGCGCTTCTCTCGGCGACAGCCGGGGCCGTTGCGGGCGCAGCCGCCGCAGCGTCTTCCGCCTTGGGCGCGGCGGCCGGCGCTTCGGCCGGGGCCGGCCCGCAGGCCATGAGCGCCGCCGCCAGGGTCAGGGCGCCGGACGCAGGGATCAGATTGAGACGCAAACAAACTCTCCATCACAAGGAAGCGGGGCGAAGCTCCGTCATTTTCAACGCGCCCGTCAACCGCCCGCAACGCCTCAACCCAGGGCGCCGTTCACAGACGCCCACAAATAGGCGCCCCCGGACAGCAGCAGGATCGCCGCAATCAGCGCCAGTCCCGCCCACTGCAGCGCGCTGAAGCGACGCGGCATGGCCGTGCCGACAAAGCCGCCTCCGGTCGCGAAGGCGAACAGGGCCAGTCCGCGCGACGCCGCGCGAACCGTCGAATCCGGCCCGTCCAGATCATCGCCTTCATCGGTCGCGAATTCCCCGTTCCCGGCGCGCGCCAGCAGGTCGCGCGCCCGCGCCGCCTGATCCGCCCGTCCCATCAGCCGGATGCCCAGGGCGCGCTGCATCAGGGGGTCGATCGTGGTCTGGAATCGCTCGGTCACCGACACCTCGATGTCGTGCGACGACAGGAAGGCGGCGGCCAGATCGGCCTCATAGACGTCTTGATAGCGGGCGATCTCGACCAGGCTCATGGCGGCAGCCTAACACGCCTGCAGGACGCGCAATTGAAAACGGCGAGATCCGAAGATCCCGCCGTCGTCAGTCGTTCGCGTGGTGCGAAGCTTACAGGTCCAGCAGGGCGCGCGCCGGGTCTTCCAGCAGTTCCTTGATGCGGACGAGGAAGGTCACGGCTTCCTTGCCGTCGACGATGCGGTGATCGTAGCTGAGGGCCAGGTACATCATCGGACGGATCTTGACCTCGCCGTTGATGGCCATCGGGCGCTGCACGATGTTGTGCATGCCCAGGATGCCCGACTGCGGCGCGTTCAGGATCGGCGTCGACATCAGCGAGCCATAGGTGCCGCCGTTGGTGATGGTGAAGGTGCCGCCCTGCATCTGGTCCATGGTCAGGGCGCCGTCACGGGCGGCCTTGCCCAGGGCGCCGATGCCCTTCTCGATGCCGGCCAGCGACAGGGCGTCGGCGTCGCGCAGCACCGGAACCACCAGGCCCTTGTCGGTGCCGACGGCGATGCCGATGTCGTAGTGGTTCTTGTAGATGATGTCCGTGCCGTCGATCTCGGCGTTGACCGCCGGGATTTCGTGCAGGGCCTGCACCACGGCCTTGGTGAAGAAGGACATGAATCCGAGTTTGACGCCGTGACGCTTCTCGAAGACTTCCTTGTACTGGGCGCGCAGGGCCATGACGTTGGTCATGTCCACCTCGTTGAAGGTGGTCAGCTGGGCGGCCGTGTTCTGGGATTCCTTCAGGCGACGGGCGATGGTCTGACGCAGGCGCGTCATCTTCACCCGCTCTTCACGCGGTTGGTCGGCGCGCGGCGCGGCCGGGGCGGCCGCGGCGGGCGCAGCCGGAGCGGCGGCGCCGATGGCGGCGATGGCGTCGGCCTTGGTGATGTTGCCCTTCGGACCCGAAGCCGACAGCGAAGCCGGGTTGATGTTGTTTTCCGACACCACGCGCTGGACGGCGGGCGACAGGTGGGTCGAGGTCGGAATCTGGGCCGAACCGGCGTTGGCCGGGGCGGCGGCCGGAGCCGGTGCAGCAGCCGCCGGAGCAGCCGCAGCGGCCGCGCCTGAGGCGGCGACCGAACCGATCACCTGGCCGGGGGTCACGGTGTCGCCGTCAGCGGCGATGATGGTCAGAACGCCGGCGGCCGGGGCCGAGACTTCCACGGCCACCTTGTCGGTCTCGATCTCGACCAGCAGTTCGTCCTTGGCGACGGTGTCGCCCGACTTCTTCAGCCAGGTTCCGATAGAACCTTCGGCGACGCTCTCGCCCATGGTCGGCACGGCGATGTCGACCGCAGCGCCGCCCGAAGCGGCCGGAGCGGCGGCGGGGGCTGCAGCCGCCGTAGCCGGGGCAGGGGCCGGGGCCGAGGCGGCGGCCGCGCCGCCTTCGCTCACCGAGCCCAGCACCGTGCCGGGAACGACGGTGTCGCCGTCATTGGCGTTGATCGCCGACAGCACGCCGTCGGCGGGGGCGACGACTTCGAGCGAGACCTTGTCGGTTTCCAGCTCGACCAGGACTTCGTCCTTCTTCACGGCGTCGCCGACCTTCTTGGTCCACTTGGCGATGGAGGCTTCGGCGACGGATTCACCGAGGGCGGGGGTCAGGATATCGGCCATCTTCAGTGTCTTTTCGTGTCTGAACTTTGCTTGTCTTTTAGGTCAGGCGCGGCGGTCAGGCCATGGCCTCGGCGAGGAAGGTCTCGAGTTCCTTCAAGTGTCGGCTCATCAGGCCCGCGGCGGTCGAGGCCGAGGCCGGGCGACCGACGTAGCGCGCGCGCTTGGCCTTCACGTCCAGCTTCTCGAGCGTCAGCTCGATCCACGGATCGACGAAGGTCCAGCCGCCCATGTTCTTGGGCTCTTCCTGACACCAGACCAGGTCGGCGTTGGGGAAGCGCGCCAGCTCCGCCGAGATCGACTTGATCGGCCACGGATAGAACTGTTCCAGACGCAGGATGTAGATGTCGTTGACGCCCGCCTTCTCGCGCGCGTCCAGCAGGTCGTAATAGACCTTGCCCGAGCAGACGACGACCTTGCGGATGTCCTTGTCGGCCTTGAGCGTGACGCCCGCCACGTCCGGACGCAGCTCGGCGTCGTCGCGCAGCACCCGGTGGAAGGAGCTGCCCTCGGCCATGTCGGCCAGGGTCGAGACGGCCTTCTTGTGACGCAGCAGCGACTTGGGCGTCATCAGGATCAGCGGCTTGCGGAACGAGCGGTGCAGCTGGCGACGCAGGATGTGGAAGTAGTTGGCCGGCGTCGTGCAGTTGGCGACCTGCATGTTGTTCTCGGCGCACTGCTGCAGGAAGCGCTCCAGGCGGGCCGAGGAGTGCTCGGGGCCCTGGCCTTCATAGCCGTGCGGCAACAGCATGGTCAGGCCGCTCATCCGCAGCCACTTGCGCTCGCCCGAGGAGATGAACTGGTCGATCACCACCTGGGCGCCGTTCACGAAGTCGCCGAACTGGCCTTCCCACATGGTCAGGGTGTTCGGGTCGGCCAGCGAATAGCCGTACTCGAAGCCCAGCACCGCCTCTTCCGACAACGCCGAGTCGATGACCTCGAAATGGGCCTGGCCATCGCGCAGGTTGTTCAGCGGGAAGTAGCGCTGCTCGGTCGTCTGGTCGGTCACGCCCGAGTGACGCTGCGAGAAGGTGCCGCGCACCGAGTCCTGACCCGACAGGCGGATGTTGTAGCCTTCATCCAGCAGGCTGGCGAAGGCCAGGCTCTCGGCCGTGGCCCAGTCGATGTTCGCGCCGCTCGACACCGCATCGCGACGGCCGTCGATGACGCGCTTCAGCGTCTTGTGCATGTCGACGCTGTTCGGGATCGTCGTCAGGCGGTGGCCGTAGTCGAGCAGCTTCGCGGCCGGAACCCCGGTCTTGCCGCGCTGTTGCTGATCATCGCCCGCATCGACGCCCAGACCCTGCCACTGGCCGTCCAGCCAGTCGGCCTTGTCGGCCTTGAAGGTCTTGCCGGCTTCGAACTCGGCGTCGAGGAAGGCCTCGAAACGGGCGATCTCGGCGTCGGCCTCGGCCTGGCTGAGAACGCCTTCGGCGACCAGGCGCTTGACGTAGATCTCCAGCGTGGTCGGCTGGTTCTTGATCTTCGCGTACATCAGCGGCTGGGTGAAGGTCGGATCGTCGCCTTCGTTATGGCCGAAGCGGCGGTAGCAGAACATGTCCACCACCACGTCCTTGTGGAACTTCTGACGGTATTCCGTGGCGACCTTCGAGGCGAAGACGACCGCTTCGGGATCGTCGCCGTTGACGTGGAAGATCGGCGCCTGGACCATCAGGGCGACGTCAGACGGGTAGGGCGACGAGCGCGAGTTGCGCGGCGCCGTGGTGAAGCCGATCTGGTTGTTGATGACGAAGTGCAAGGTGCCGCCGGTGCGGTAGCCCTTCAGCCCCATCAGGGCGAAGCACTCGGCCACCACGCCTTGCCCTGCGAAGGCGGCGTCGCCGTGGATCAGCAGCGGCACGACCTTGGAGCGGTCCAGCACCCATTCGTTGTCCGGCTTGCCGACGTTGACCTCGGCCTCGCGGATGTCGAAGGCCTGCTTGGCGCGCGCCTTGCCCAAGACGACCGGGTTGACGATCTCGAGGTGCGAGGGGTTGGCGGTCAGCGACAGGTGGACCTTGTTGCCGTCGAACTCACGGTCCGACGAGGCGCCCATGTGGTATTTGACGTCGCCCGACCCTTCAATGTCCGACGGCACGGACGAACCGCCCTGGAACTCGTGGAAGATGGTCTTGTAGGGCTTGCCCATGACCGCGGCCAGGGTGTTCAGGCGGCCGCGGTGCGCCATGCCGAAGACGATCTCGTCGACGCCCAGGGCGCCGCCGCGCTTGATCACCTGCTCCAGGGCCGGGACCATGGCCTCGCCGCCGTCCAGGCCGAAACGCTTGGTGCCGGGGAAACGCTTGTGCAGGAAGCGCTCGAAGCCCTCGGCCTCGACCAGCTTCTTGAAGATGGCCAGCTTGCCTTCCTTGGTGAAGGCGTTCTGCTCGAACTTGTCCGGGCCTTCGAAGCGCTGCTGCAGCCAGGCCTTCTCGTCCGGCTCGGCGATGTGCATGAACTGCACGCCGATGTTGCCGCAGTAGGTGCGCTTCAAGATCTCCAACACCTGGCGGACCGAGCCGGTCTCCAGGCCCAGGACGCCGTCCAGGAAGATCGGGCGATCCATGTCGGCGGCGGTGAAGCCGTAGAACTCGGGCGTCAGCTCCGGGTTCTGGATCGGCGGCTCGATGCCCAGCGGGTCGAGGTTGGCCTGCAGGTGGCCGCGCACGCGATAGGCGCGGATCAGCATCAGGGCGCGGATGGAATCGTGGGCGGCGGCGCGCACGTCGGCGGCCGAAACGGCGCCCGAGGCGTCAGCAACCGGAGCGGTCGGGCGAGGGCCGGGCT
Organism: Brevundimonas sp. 357; assembly: GCF_003938605.1. Lineage (GTDB taxonomy): Bacteria > Pseudomonadota > Alphaproteobacteria > Caulobacterales > Caulobacteraceae > Brevundimonas. Next base: position 187,230 of record NZ_RHWX01000001.1, read on the forward strand.
TGCCGGCGGCCTTGGGATCGACCTTAGGGGCGGGCCAGCGGCCGTCGAACACGGCGGTTTCCTCGGTCGGCTCGGAAGCGCCCGAGCGGCCCCAGGAGCCGGCGGCGGCTGACTGCTTCACCAGGTCGGCGTTGTCCTTCAGCTGATCGAAGAAGGCGCGCCATTCCCCCGACACCGAGCCGGGGTCCGCAGCCCATTTTTCGTGCAGGTCCTCAATGAAGGCGGCGTTCGCGCCATAGAGGAAGGAGGTCTCGGCAAAGACCTGGTTCAGCCGACCCGCATCGTCCGCCATTTTTCTCTCAATCGTCCCTTTACAACCGCCCGCGCACAGCCGCGCGGAGAGCAGCGCCGTTCATATAGGCCCTGTTTCCTTACTGGTCATGACCGAAGGGAGGCGGACCGGGTGGAAATTGGTCGAATCGGCAAGAAAAAACGCCCCCGGACGATTCCGGAGGCGTTACAAAAGGTCACACGGCGCGAAAAACACCCCCGGAACGCGGATAGATCAGACTTTGGTCCAATCCGCCGCCCGCCCGGCGCCGAAGCCACTCGGAAGTGAATCCGGCGCTCAAGCAGCGAGCGACCGCGTTGCGAGCGTTAGCGCCGCGCCTCCAAAGAGGCGCTGAAGCAGCGAGCCGCCGCGCGGCGAGCGGTAGCGCCCGCACGCGCAGCGTGCGCCGCTGAAGGGCTTAACCCTTCAGCACTTCCACCAGGGTCGCGCCCAGACGCGCCGGCGACGGCGAGACGCGGATGCCTGCGGCCTCCATGGCGGCGATCTTGGATTCCGCATCGCCCTTGCCGCCCGAGACGACGGCGCCGGCGTGGCCCATGGTGCGGCCCTTCGGAGCGGTACGACCGGCGATGAAGCCGGCCATCGGCTTCTTGCGGCCCTTCTTGGCTTCGTCGATCAGGAACTGGGCGGCGTCTTCTTCGGCCGCGCCGCCGATCTCGCCGATCATGATGATCGACTCGGTGGCGTCGTCGGCCAGGAACATCTCCAGCACGTCGATGAACTCGGTGCCCTTGACCGGGTCGCCGCCGATGCCGACGGCCGTGGTCTGGCCCAGGCCTTCGTTCGTGGTCTGGAACACGGCTTCATAGGTCAGGGTGCCCGAACGCGAGACGATGCCCACGTTGCCCTTCTTGAAGATGTTGCCCGGCATGATGCCGATCTTGCACTCGTCCGGGGTCAGGACGCCGGGGCAGTTCGGGCCCAGCAGGCGCGAGTTCGAACGGTCCAGGCGGGCCTTGACGCGCACCATGTCCTGCACCGGGATGCCTTCGGTGATGCAGGTGATGAAGGGGATCTCGGCCTCGATGGCCTCGATGATGGCGTCGGCCGCGCCTGCCGGCGGGACGTAGATGACCGTGGCGTCGGCGCCGGTGCGCTCCTTGCCTTCGGCGACCGAAGCGAAGATCGGCAGGCTTTCACCGTGCGAGCCGGTCCAGGTCTGGCCGCCCTTGGTCGGGTGCACGCCGCCGACCATCTGGGTGCCGTGATAGGCCAGGGCCTGTTCGGTGTGGAAGCCGCCGGTCTTGCCGGTCAGGCCCTGGACCAGGATCTTGGTGTTCTTATTGACGAGGATGGACATGTGTCTGTGCTCTGAATTCTGTGTGTCTGCTGGGCGGTAGCGGTGCTTACGCGACCGCCGCGACGATCTTCTGGGCGGCGTCGTCCAGGTCGTCGGCGGCCTGGATGGTCAGGCCCGACTCGTTCAGGATCTTCTTGCCCAGCTCGGCGTTCGTGCCTTCCAGACGCACGACCAGCGGCACCTTCAGGCCCACTTCCTTCACCGCGGCCACGACGCCTTCGGCGATGACGTCGCACTTCATGATGCCGCCGAAGATGTTGACGAGGATGCCCTCGACCTTCGGGTCGGCGGTGATGATCTTGAAGGCCGCCGCGACCTTGTCCTTGCCGGCGCCGCCGCCGACGTCGCAGAAGTTGGCGGGCTCTTTGCCGTACAGCTTGATGATGTCCATCGTCGCCATGGCCAGGCCGGCGCCGTTCACCATGCAGCCGATGTTGCCGTCCAGCGCCACATAGGCGAGATCCCACTTCGAGGCCTCGATCTCCTTGGCGTCTTCCTCGGTCTCATCGCGCAGGGCGCGGATGTCTTCGTGGCGGTACAGGGCATTGCCGTCGAAGCTGACCTTGGCGTCCAGAACGCGCAGACGGCCGTTCTCCATGACGATCAGCGGGTTGATCTCGAGCATGTCCATGTCCTTCTCGACGAAGGCCTTGTACAGGATCGGGAACAGCGACTTGCCGTCTTCGGCGGCGTCGCCCGTCAACTCCAGCGCGGCGTTGATGGCGGCGATGTTCTCGGCGGTGACGCCGGCTTCCGGGTTGATGGCGATGGTGTGGATCTTTTCCGGGGTGGCGTGGGCCACTTCCTCGATGTCCATGCCGCCCTCGGTCGAGACGACGAAGGCCGTCTGACCGACCGAACGGTCGACCAGCAGCGAGCAGTACAGCTCACGGGCGATGTCGGCGCCGTCTTCGATGTACAGGCGGTTGACCTGCTTGCCGGCCTCGCCCGTCTGGGCGGTCACCAGGGTGTTGCCCAGCATTTCCTTGGCGTGGGCGACGGCTTCCTCGATCGAGAAGGCCAGACGCACGCCGCCCTTGGCGTCGGCGCCCAGTTCCTTGAACTTGCCCTTGCCGCGGCCGCCGGCGTGGATCTGGGACTTCACGACATAGAGCGGGCCAGGCAGCTGCTTGGCGGCGGCTTCGGCCTGGTCGGCCGAAGTGATGGCGACGCCCGCCGCGACCGGGGCGCCGAAGCCCTTGAGGACCTGCTTGGCCTGATACTCGTGAATGTTCATGTCTGGATCCGCGCCGTTAGGGAGGTTTGTGGAAACTTTGGCCGCGCTTATAGGCGTCGCGCCTTCGCCTGCGCAACCGTCTGTCGTCTTATGGCCCGGCAAGGCTTTTCTTATGCACGGCGACCGCCCCTACGCCGCGACCGCCATTGGATCGACAACGGATCAGGATCAGTCGACCCAGTCCTTCTTCAGCGTTCGCGATGCGCCGAACAACAGGATGGAAGCCATGAGATAGAAGCCCATGCCGGTGTAGATGGCCCAGCGCAGGCTCTCGTCGCCGAAGGTCGGGCGCAGCAGGTCGCTCATCCAGCCGAAGTAGTAGAAGCCCACGGCCAGACCGAGCAGGTTGTTGATCAGCAGGAAGATGGCCGAGGCGGTCGAGCGCATCGGCGCCGGCGCCAGATGCTGCACCGCCGCCGTCACCGGCCCCAGCCAGGCTAGGTTCAACCCCGTCGGAATCAGGAAGATCAGGAAGGCCAGCGCAAGAGCCATGGCGTGACTGCCGCCGCCCGGGATCAGGCCGATCAGCCAGGGCGAGTTCATCGCCAGGATGAAACAGGGCGCCGAAATGATGAAGGCCACGGCCGGCACCAGCGGATAGGCTCCCTTGGACCGGCGCGCCATCTTGTCCGCCAGCGAACCGCCCAGCCAGATGCCCAGCAGTCCGCCGATCAGGGCGATGCCGGCGTAGTACCAGCTGACCTGCGCCAAGGTCAGGCCGAAGCTGCGCATGAAGAACAGCGGCAGCCAGCCCGCCACGCCGTAGCCGCACACCGAGGACGACGCGGCCCCCAGCGCCAGCAGCCAGAAGCTGCGCTTGCGCATGATGACCGAGCCCGTCGCCCGCGCGATGAACAGGGAGACGCCGATCACCGCGAACAGACCTGCGCCGAAGAAGGGAACCAGCGGGTTGTCGAGACCCGCGCCGAACAGGGACAACAGGCCCAGTCCGGCCAGGACGCCGGCGACGCCGAAGCAGACCAGGGCGACCTTGCGGCCCAGGCTGACATCGCCCTCAATCGGAACCGAGGCCGGCGCCGTAACCGCGGCCTCAACCTTGGCGGCGGCGTCCGCACCGCCGCGCTGCGGATCACGCACCGTCAGCCGCAGCAGGGGCGCGACCAGGACGCCGAGCACCCCCACGACGATGAAGGCGGTGCGCCAGCCGTACTGCGCCGCCAGCAGGCCGCCGACCAGCGTGCCGCCCGCCGTGCCCAAGGGAATGCCGAAGGCGAAGGCGGCCAGGGCCCGCGCCCGCTGGTTGGGCGGGAAGTAGTCGGCGATCAGCGAGTAAGCCGGGGCCACCCCGCCGGCCTCGCCTACGCCCACCCCCATGCGGAACAGGAACAGCTGGCCAAAGGATCCCGCCACCCCGCACAGGGCGGTGAAACCCGACCAGACCGTCAAGGCGCCGGTCATGATCCACACCCGGCTGGCCCGATCGGCCAGCCACGCCAGGGGGATGGCCAGGGTCGAATAGACCGAGGCGAAGGCGATGCCGCCCAGCAGGCCGAACTGTTCGTCGCTGAGCTGGAACTCCTGCTTCAGCGGCGCCGCCAGGATGCCGATGATCTGCCGATCCACGAAGTTCAGCATGTAAACAAAGATCAGGATCGCCAGCACATAGTAGCGATAACCTGGCGAGACGGCGCTTCCCTCGGCCCTTGCGGCTTCGATCTGGCTCATGGACGTTTCCCGACTGATTTACTTGCGACGACGGTAGCGGCCGCGCCGCTCTGCGCCACGAAAAAAGAAGGGCGGCGGCTCCAACGAACCGCCGCCCGCGATCAGATGATCAGGCGTTCAGGAGAAAGCTCCAGATCAGAACTTGTACTGCAGCGACGCCGTCACGGTGCGCGGCGGGCCGTAGTAGCCGATCACGGAGTCGTTGTAGAAATCGCCGACCGGCGTCTTGGCGAAGTTGTAGCCGCCGACGCGGTATTCCTCATCGGTCAAGTTCTTGCCGTACAGGCCGACGGTCCATTTGTTGCTGGGGTCCGTCCAGACGATGGACAGGTCCACCAGGGCGAAGGCTTCCTGGTCCAGATCGGCGTTCGGATACTCGAACTGGCTGTAGTCGTCGCGATAGCTGACCGACGGCGTCACGGCCAACGCCCCGCCCGCCAATTGTCCCTGCCAGGTCAGGCCCAAATAGCCGGTCCACTTCGGCGCGTTCTGCAACACGACGAGATCGGAGATGTCCTCATACTGCTGGGTGACCAGATTGTAGCGAATGAACTTCTCGAACTTGGAGTCCAGGTAGCCGACAGCGAAGTTTGCAGTCAGGCTATCGGTCAGGATCAGCGAGCCCTCAAACTCCGCGCCGTGGAATTTGGAGGCGCCGACATTGTCGACGAAGCTGGCGATGCCGCCCGGCGCCGGAACCTGGGTCGTGATCTGCTGGTCCTGGTACTCGTTATAGAAGATCGCCGAAGCGAAGTTCAGACGACGATTGAAGGCCGACCCCTTCAGGCCGATTTCATAGGAATCGACGGTTTCAGGCTCATAGCCGTTGACGGTATCCGGCGTCAGGATCGCATCGCCGCGCATGTCGAAGCCGCCCGACTTGTAGCCCTTCGAATAGGAGGCGTATCCGGTGATGCGGTCCGAGAAATCGTAGGACAGCGAGACCTTCGGCGTGAACTGATCAAAGGACTTGGAGCGGGTGTAATCCGTGCGCAGCAGGATCGGATTGCGCGCCGTGCCGCCCAGCAGCGGGCTGCGCGTCGCGCCCAGATAGTTGGCGCGGAAGACGTGGCCGGTCTTGTCGTCGATCGTGTAGCGCGCGCCCAGGCCCAGGTGCAGACGGTCGGTCAGGTCCAGATTGACGTCGGTGAACAGGGCGACGCTGGTCGTCTCCACATAGCCGGCCGTGCCGATCACGATGCCGAAGTTCTGGGCGATCGTATCGAAGGCGCCCGACGCCGTACCGTCCAGATAGAAGATCCCCGCCACGCCCTGGATCCGGTCCGTGCTGAACAGCGCCTGGAGCTCCTGGGTGAACTGGTGGTCACCGTACACCGCAGGGACGTCCAGCGTCGGCGCTGGCGTGTTGTCGAAATCGATCAGGGTGTCCGTGTCGCCCGTGCGATAGGCTGTAATCGATTTGAAGGTCCAGACATCGTTGAGGTCGACCTGCGCCGTCAGCGACACGCCCTCGGTCGTGACCTTGTTGCGATCGCCCAAGCCCGCATAGGTATCGTACACGCTGTCCGGCACGCCCGCGCCCGGGCCGACGCCCGGCCGCTCGCGGTGGCCGTGACGGGGGTTGGAGCGGTCCTCGACCCGATCATAAGCCAGGCGGAAGAAGGCGTTGTCGTAGGGCTGGAACTCGACGCTGACCCGCCCGGCGATGACGTCCTTGTCGTAATGCTCGGCTCCGGTGTTCAGGTTCTTGCCGAAACCATCACGATTGTAGCTGGCGACAGCCGCGCCGATACGTAACTTGTCGGTCACCGGCATGGAGCCCTGAGCCAGGAGATCGATCTGGTTATAGCTGCCGTAGGCGCCGCGTAGCGTCAGTTCCGGCATGTCCGAATCCAGTCGCGACGTCACGTACTTGATGGCGCCGCCGACCGTGTTGCGGCCGTACAGCGATCCTTGCGGCCCGCGCAGAACCTCAATCCGCTCAATGTCGAAGATGTCGAGCACGGCGCCTTGGGGGCGCGCCACATAAACATCGTCGACATACAGGCCCACGCCCGGCTCGAAGCCCCACAGGGGATCCTGCTGGCCGATGCCGCGAATAAACGAAATGAGGGTGGAGTTGGAGCCGCGCGCCACCTGCACCGTCGCGTTGGGCGTCTGCTGCTGCAGGGCGGTGATATCCGTGGCGCCGGTCTGTTCCAGGCGCTCGGCGCTCATGGCCGACACCGATACCGGCACGTCCTTCAACGCTTCATCGCGACGGCGCGCGCTGACGATGATGTCGTCGACCGACGAAGCCTGTTCGCCGGTCGAGGGCGCATCCTGGGCCCGAGCCTGGGCGGCCGAGGCCATCACGCCGAATGCGGCGCCCGCCAAGAGGGCGGTCTTCACGAGTCTGTTCATTTGCATCCCAATCCTGTTTCCAGCCCGAGCGACGCTTTTATTCAGCGTTCAATGATTTTTTGCATTGGTGACGATCTTTCGCCCGCCTGTCAAACAGCCAAGCCTGATTTTCGCCACGGAAGGGTCCGCCCTGTGGCGCCGTTGCACTAACCCCCAAAGCGCGACTAGCTTCCGGCCATGACGAAGAGCGACCTGCCGCCGCCCCAGATTCCGCCGCTGCCCCTCGCGCCCGCCCGGCGCGGACGGCCCAAGAAGTCCAAGGCGGCCGCGGCGGGCGAGACGCGCGACGCCATTCTGAACGCGGCCGAGGATCTGTTCTCCAAGCACGGCTTCTACGGCGTCACCATCCGCGAGGTGGCGCGCGAGGCGGGCGTGGATACGGCCCTCGTCCACTATTATTTCGGAGCCAAGAAGGAGCTGTTCGACGCCGTCTTCAACCGTCGCGCCGAGGTGTGGAACGCCGAGCGCGTCGCCGCCGTCAATCGTTACGCCGAGGCTGCGGGCGACGCCATGACGCTGGAAGGGCTGTTCGAGGCCTTTCTGCGCCCGCCGTTCCAGTGGTCGCTGAAGGGCGGGCCGGGGTGGAAGCACTACGCCGCTCTGGTGGCCCAGACCAACGCCAACCCGGCCTTCGGCGGAGAGACCATGGCCCGCTATTTCGACCCGGCGATCCGTCGCCTGCTGGAGCTGGTCAAGCGCATCATGCCCGAGGCGGACGAGGCCGATCTGTACTGGGCCTATCACAATCTGTCTGGCGCCCTGACCCTGACCCTGGGCGAGACAGGGCGCCTGGACCGCCTGTCCGGCGGCCTGTGCCAGTCCGGCGATCTGGACAGCGCCTGCGACTACATGGTGCGGTTCGCCGCCGCCGGCTTCCGCGCCGTCTGCGGTTCGAGGCGCGCGTGACGGCTCGACTGGATTTCTCGCCGGGGTCCAAGGCGCGGGACTTCCTGCGCGGCCTGGCGGTGGCCGTCGGGGCGGGCGTCTTCCTGGCGCTGGGCGGCGCCTTCGGCTCCAACGGCGCGCCGCTGGCCCAGCGTCTGGCCTATTGGGTGCCCGTGCTCGTCGTCGGCGGCCTGTGGGGGCACCTATGCAGCCTGCTGGTCGAGCGCTTCATCGACGTGGACGCGCGCCCCTGGCTGGGCGTCGCCGCCCTGACCCTGGTCATCACCGGGCCGCTGACGCTCATGGTCTGGGCCATGACCGGCCTGATGTTCGAAGGCCGGCTGCGCCACGCCGACGACCTGCGCCACTTCTTCCCGCCGGTGGCCCTGATCACCGCCGTGCTCAGCATCCTGAACGTCTTCCTGGGCCGCAAACAGCCGGTCGAAACCCACGCCGCCGCGCCGGGCGGCGCGCCCGCCCGTTTCCTCGACCGCCTCCCGCCTCGCTTGCGCGGCGCGCGGCTGATCGCCGTCCAGGCCGAGGACCACTATCTGCGCCTGCACACCGACAGAGGCTCGGACCTGATCCTGATGCGGCTGTCCGACGCCCTGACTGAGCTGGAGGGGCTGGAGGGCGCCCAGACCCACCGCAGTTGGTGGGCGGCCAAGAGCGCCGTGGCCTCGGTCGTGCGCGGCGACGGCCGCGCCGCCCTGACGCTGGACGGCGGTCCCGGCGGCGAACTGGTCGTCCCCGTCAGCCGCCGCTACGCCAAGGCCCTGCGCGACGCGGGCTGGTGGTGAGCCGCTACAGCCAGCGCTTCTTGCGGAAGACGAGATACGGCAGGGCGGCCGACAGGATCATCGCCCCCACCGCCGCCGGGTAGCCGTACGGCCAGTGCAATTCCGGCATCACGTCGAAATTCATGCCGTAGATGGAGGCGATCAGCGTCGGCGGCAGCAGGGCCACGGCCGCGACCGAGAAGATCTTGATGATCTGGTTCTGCTCCAGATTGATCAGGCCCAGCGTCGCATCCATCAGGAAGGTCACCTTGGACGACATGGAGACGCTGAGTTCGCTCAACGCCGCCGCATCGCGTTGCAGCAGACGCACGGTCTGGCGCGCCTCGCGGTCCGCCTTGCCCCCGGCGCGCGCGCCCGACAGCGCCGCGTGATAGGCCAGCAGTCGTTGCAGGCTGGACAGGCTCTCGCGGATCAGGGCCAGGAAGTCGCCCGCCCGGCCGATGTCCTGGATCACCAGTTGCAGGTTATGGCTCTCCACCGCCTTGGGATCGCGCTTGCGGAAGATCTGGCGCGAGATGGCGTCCAGCTCCAGCCCCTTCATCTCCAGGGCGTCGGCGTAGCGGTCGATGACGGCCTCGATCAGCCCCATCATGATGGCCTCGCCGCCGGCCAGCTTCTCGCCCGGCTTGTGGGTGGCGCGGGCGATGAACAACTGGAAGGAGCGCGGCTGGCCGTAGCGCACCGTCACCAGCCGCCCGCCCCTGAGAATGAAGGTCACGGGCGTCTTGACCGGATCGTGCGTCTCCAGATCCGTGGCCACGGCGGCGATCATGAAGACGCCGTTGTCTTCGGCGTAGAGACGGGCGGACGGCTCGACGTCGTCCATCTCGTCCCGGCTGGGGATGTCGATGCCGGTCAGGGTTTCCAGCGCCGCCACCTCATCGGCGGTCGGGGAGACGAGATCGATCCAGCAGGCGGGGCCGTGATCCACGGCCGTATCCAGGCGCACGAGCCGATCGGCGCGCCAGTCATAGGCGTTCAGCATAAGTCGCTTCCTTTCGCGAGGACGCCCTCGCGCGGAAGCGGAGCGTCCTCAGAGCGTCGAAGAAGTTGAAGACGGACTTCGGTCTTCGGGGTTCATCTGAGGGTTTCCAAAAAGACGCCGCCCCAGGATAGGCATCTGGGCGGCGAAGGGGTCTTGGCCCGTTCGGCGGCGGGGGTCAACCGCGCGCCGAACGGGCCGTCGCGAGGCGATGGCGCGGTGTGGCTTTCACGCCCAGTTTCCATGGAACGCCGCCGGCAAGGCCACGTCGGCGCGCCAGGTGGCGACCGGACCGTCCTCGACGTGCATCAGGTCCAGGACGTGCAGTTCGCTGACCCCCGCTTTCAGATTGATGGTCGGGCCGACCAGCCAGGCGTCGGCCTCGTGCGTCCCGCCGGGCTTGGGGACATAGACCATCTCGTCCGTCACATGGCCGGGGCCGAAATCGAAAGACCGCGTGCGGCCGGACGACCAGTCGGTGACGGCGACCGCCGAAGCCAGGGGTCGGTCGGCGCGCTCGCCCGTGGTGTGCAGGCTGAAGCGACGCGCCAGGCCGGCGCGGCGCGGGTCGCTGCGCGGGAACTCGCCGACGACGCCGGTCCGCTCCAGCCGCCCGCGCCCGTTCGGCGACAGCACGACCATGGCCAGCTCGGCCGGTTCGCCGCCCAGGGGCACGCCGTTCAGCACCTCCTGGGCGCCGCGCGCGGCGAAGTCCATGTCCTTGTGCGCGCACAGGTCGAAGCGGATCGTGCCGTCCGCCTCGTCCCAGGCGTCGCCGACGTGGAAGAAGCCGAAGGGCGGCAGGTCGTAGATCCGCCGCTGGGTCAGGTCGCCTTTGTCGATCACCAGCACCTGCGTCCCCGCCTCGGGCGTCCAGTCGAAACCCGCCGACATCGGCGCGACGTTGCGGACATGCACCCAGGGCTGCAGCACGATGACCAGATGCCGGGCCGTGGCGCTGAAGTCGTGGATATAGCTGGCGCGCGGCAGGGCGATCACCTCGGCGTCCTCCAGCGCGCCGTCCGCCGCCAGACGCCAGACCATGGCCTGACGACCGTTCACGCCCAGGTTCCAGATGCGGCCGTCCGGCTCGATGCGCGGATGGGCCAGGAAGGGCATGTTCTTCAGATCGGGCCGCAGCGTGACGAAGTCCTCGGTCGCCAGGGTCTCGGGGTCCATGGCAAGGGGCGAGCCCGCCTCCCACAGAGCCCACAGCTTGCCGCCGACCTTGTGCACCGAGGTGTTGGCCGGACTGGCGTCGTCGGCCGAGCCGATGCGGGCGCGCGGATCCGCCACCGTGCCGAAGCCGGGCATCAGCATGGCGCCCACCTCGGCCTCCTGGCGCCGCTTGCGGGTGTCGGCGAAGCGGGCGGCCAGGCTGGCCTGACCGTCCTGCACCCGCCAGCGACGGATCAGGCCGTCGCCGTCGAACCAGTGCTGGGATGAACCGCCGGGCCGCCGAAACTTGGCCGGCCCGTTGCGATAGAGGCTGCCCGCCAGCCCCTGCGGCGCCCGGCCGTGGACGAGGCGCAGGGCGCGTGGGGCGATGTCGTCCTCGACGTCCGCAGTAGCCAAGGACCAGTCGGCGGTCGCCGCCAAGGCTTGCAGAGCATAGGCCCGATCAGGGGCCAGGACGCGGGCGGCGGCGAGCGCGGCGGCGCCCATGAACAGGGTGCGGCGGGTCGGGATCATGGCGGTCTCTTCAGACAACGGGGCTTAGCGGATGCGGATGGTCTGGGCCGTGGCGCCGGAAACGTCGAAGCGGGCGCGCTCCCACCTGGCCGGCCCCATGTTGCCGACGGCGTTGTTGGAGAAGGCGAAGGGTTCGGTCGGCATGCCGAACGGATTCACATCCATCTTTCCGTTGCCGTTGACGTCGTGAAACGCCTTCATGCCGTAGGCGCCGGCGGGCAGGTTCTCGAACACGGCGGCGCGCTCGCCCGCCGCCACATCGACCCGCGCCGCGCGGCTGGGCGCGCCGCTCTCATAGGCGGCCTCATCGGCGTAGAGGGCGACCATGACGGCGCCCGTCTCGGCTCCCGTCTCGAAGGTGAAGGTCAGGCGGCTGTCGGCGGATTGGGCGGCGGCCGGAACGGCGACGGACAGGGGGGCGGCGGCGAGGGCGGCGGCGATAACGAAAAGGCGGATCATGCAGAGCGTCCTTATGGGCGGGGCGAGAAGTCATCGCCTTCCTTCCTCGCCGCACCGAACCCCGCCAGCGACCTTGCGTCCGCGACCGCCGCGCCTTCGCCAACGACCACCGCCCGCCGTTCACGAAGCGCCAATGACCGGCTTGGACGCGGCCTGCGGCAGCAGCCCGGCTTGCTCCCCGCGCCGAGGGGCCGTAAGTCGCAGAACCATGACCCAGACGTCCGCGACCGCCGCCCCGCTGATCTGCCCCTCCATCCTGGCCAGCGACTTCTCCAAGCTGGGCGAGGAGATCCGCGCCCTGGAGACCGCCGGCGCCGACTGGATCCACGTCGACGTCATGGACGGCCATTTCGTGCCCAACCTGACCATCGGCCCGGACGTGGTGAAGGCCCTGCGCCCGCACACCAGCCTGCCGTTCGACGTGCACCTGATGGTCGCGCCGGTCGACAATTGGCTGGAGGCCTATCGCGCGGCGGGCGCCGACATCATGAGCGTCCACCCCGAAAGCGGCCCCCACGTCCACCGCACCCTCGGCCAGATCCGTCAACTGGGCGCCAAGGCGGGCCTCGTCTTCAATCCGGCCACGCCGCTGAGCGTGCTGGAAGAGGCGGTCGAACTGGTCGATCTGGTGCTGATCATGTCGGTGAACCCCGGCTTCGGCGGTCAGAAATTCATCGAGACCTCGCTGAAGAAGATCGAGCGCGCCCGCGCCATCCTCGACCGCGCCGGGTCAAAGGCCCGCCTGCAGGTCGACGGCGGCGTGGTCGCCGCCAACGCCGGGGCCTGCGTCGCCGCCGGGGCCGACGCCCTGGTCGCCGGTTCCTTCGTCTTCAAGGGCGGGCCGGACGCCTACGCCGCCAACATCCAGGCCCTGAAGGCCGCCGCCGCGTGAGCCCTCTCGGCCCCTTCGCCCCGCGCGACAGCGACGTCCCTTTGGCCGAAGGGCACATCCCCGGCCTGAAGGGCGCCCCGATGCGCACGCCCGTGCGCCCCGCTTCGGGCGCCCGCCCCGATCCGCGCCTGTGGGCCTCGGTCGCCAAGGGGCTGGCCGCGCGCCAGCTGTGGGTGGAGCTGTACGGCCTGCCTGGCTACGGCCTGACGCTGGGCGGACCGACCGCCGAGGGCTTCGCCGTCAGCCCGCGCGACTTCCGTCCCCTGCCCGAAGAGGCCCCGCGCCCCCTGCTGTCAGGCAAACTGACGCTGGCGGGCCTGAGCCTGGACGCCGACAGCCCGGTGGCGCTGTGGAACAGCCCCACCCCCAGCCGCGCCTTCGCGGTCGAGCTGCACAGCTTCAACTGGATGCCCGCCATGATGGCCCAGGGCGATCGCGGCGCGCGCGAGGCCCTGGCCATGACCCTGGCCTGGCGCGAGGTGTTCAGCCGTTGGTCGCCCTTCTCCTGGGATCCCGACATCCTGGCCCGCCGCGTCTATCACCTGGCCTGCGCCGGGCGGCGGCTGGCGGGCGCGGCGACCGAGGTCGAGCGCTTGCAACTGACCGACATCCTGGCCCATCAGGCGCGCCAGCTGCTGCGGCCGCCCGGCGGGATCATGGGCCGGGCCGAGCGTCTGACGGCCGCCGCCGTCGCCGGCTGCGCCCTGGCCGGCAAGGCCGGCGCCGCCATCCGCAACAAGGCGCTGAAACGCCTGCCCGGCGCCCTGGCCGCCACGGTCGCCGCCGACGGCGCCCACGCCACGCGCGCGCCGGAGATGGGGCTGGAGCTGCTGCTCGACCTGCTGACGCTGGACGACGCCCTGGCCCAGCTGTCGGAGGTGACGCCCGAGCCGGTGGCCGAGGCCATCTCGCGCCTGACCCTGGCCCTGCGCCTCCAGACCCTGCCCGATCGACGCCTGGCCGTATTCCAGGGCGGCGGCCCCTCGACGCCCGAGCGCGTCGCCGCCGCCCGCGCCCATGACGATGCGCCCGCCGCCCCGCCCAGCGGCGCCGTCGGGGGCCTGCTGCGCGTCTCCAGCCCGCTGCTGACCGTCATGGTCGATGTCGAAGCCCCGGCCCGCAACGCCTGGTCGGCCGCCGCCTGCGGCCAGCCCGCCGCGCTGGAGGTCGTCTGCGGCCGCGACCGCCTGTTCACCTCGGCCGGATGGACGCCGCGCGCCTTGGACCGCCAGGCCCTGCGCCTGACGCCCGGCGCCTCGACCCTGACGCTGGGCGAACAGCCGCTGGGCGAGCCCCTGTCCGGCTGGAAGAGCGAGCTTCTGGGCCCGCGCCTGGTCGGCCCCGCCCTGCACGTCACGCGCCAGCATCAGGACGGCGACGGCGCCGTCTGGCTGGAGGTCGAGCACGACGGCTGGATGCCCGGCTATGGCCTGATGCACCAGCGCCGCCTCTACATCGACCAGCGGCTGGATGAACTGCGCGCCGAAGAGCGGCTGCATCCGCCCGAAGGCCGACCCGAGGCGACCCGCGCCATCGCCGCCCCCTACGCCCTGCGCTTCCAGCTCGAGCCCGGCGTCCAGGCCTCCCTGGCCCGCGACCGCCGTTCCATCCTGCTGCGCGGCCCGTCCGGGCGCGGCTGGTGGTTCCGCAGCGACGGCCCCGACGTGGCCATCGAGCCCGCCGTCCACATCGACGAGGGCCTGACCCGTCGCTCCTTGCAGATCGTCGTACGCGGCTCGGCCCGCACCGACGCCGAGACCAAGGTCCGCTGGAAGCTGAGCCCGGCGGGCGCGAGCGGCGATCCGAGCTAAACGCCGTCGAGGCGGCGGAGGAAGGCGCTGACGCTTCCTTCCCCCTCTCCGTCATCCTCGGGTTTGACCCGAGGATCGGGCGCCAATCCAAACAGGCTGGGATAGAGGTCTTGCCACCGCGGGTTGGTCTTCTCGATCAGCTCCAGCTTCCAGGCGCGGTTCCAGCGCTTCAGCGCCTTCTCGCGCCGGATCGCCTCGGTGACGAAGCCGTGCGTCTCATACCAGACCAGCGCCTTGCAGCCGTAACGCTGAGCAAAGCCTTCGATGCCGTCCTCCCGATGCTGGCGGATGCGTTCGTAGAGGTTCGAGGTCATGCCGACGTAAAGGACGCCGAGCGGGCGGCTGGCCAGGATATAGGTCGCGATGAAGGGACGGCGCTCGTTCATATGCCGTCGAGCGACGGGCAACTCGATCCTCGGGTCAAGCCCGAGGATGACGGCGTGCATGGACCCAAGGGCTGACGCCGCCGCCTGTTGGTGCTAGAGGCCCCGCCATCTCCCCGCCCAGCCGTAAACGGACGCCGCCCATGCCCGCCGCTCCCGACTTTCCGCCCGCCCCGGACGCGATCAAACCCGTCCGCGCCCTGATCTCTCTTTCGGACAAGGCGGGGCTGGAGGACGCCGCGCGCACGCTGGCGGGACTGGGCGTCGAACTGGTCTCGACCGGCGGCACCAAGGCGGCGATCACGGGCTTCGGCCTGCCGGTCAAGGACGTGGCCGATCTGACCGGCTTCCCGGAAATGATGGACGGCCGGGTCAAGACCCTGCACCCGGTCGTGCACGGCGGCCTGCTGGGCGTGCGCAACGCCCCGGCCCACGCCGCCGCCATGAGCGAGCATGATATCGGCGCCATCGATATCGTCTGGATCGACCTTTACCCCTTCGAGAAGACGGTCGAGGACGGCGGCGGCTTTGAAGCGGCCATCGAGAACATCGACATCGGCGGCCCGGCCATGATCCGCTCGGGCTCCAAGAACCACGGCCACGTCGCCGTCGCCGTCGACGCCGAGAGCATCAACCTGATCGTCGAGGCTCTGAAGGCCGACGGTTCCACGACCCTGGCTCTGCGCAAACAGCTGGCCGCCCGCGCCTTCGCCCGCACCGCCGCCTATGACGCCGCCGTGTCCGGCTGGTTCGCCGCTCAGCTGGAGGACGCCGCCCCGGCCCGCAAGTCGATCGCCGGAACCCTGGCCCAGACGCTGCGCTATGGCGAGAACCCGCATCAGACCGGCGCCTTCTACCGCACCGGCGAGCGTCGTCCGGGCGTGGCCTACGCCACCCAGGTCCAGGGCAAGGAGCTGGGCTACAACAACATCGCCGACGCCGACGCCGCCTATGAGCTGGTGGCCGAGTTCGAAGCCCCGGCCTGCGTCATCGTCAAGCACGCCAACCCCTGCGGCGTGGCCGTCGGCAAGAATCTGTCGGAAGCCTACGCCCGCGCGCTGGAATGCGACGCGGTGTCGGCCTTCGGCGGCGTCATCGCCGTCAACCGGCCGCTGAACGGCGAAGACGCCCGCGCCATCACCGGCATCTTCACCGAAGTCGTCATCGCGCCGGGCGCCGATGAAGAGGCCAAGGCCGTCTTCGCCGCCAAGAAGAACCTGCGCTTGCTGATCACCGACGGCCTGCCCGACCCGCACGGCGCGGGCGAGGTGTTCCGCTCGGTGGCCGGCGGCTTCCTGGTCCAGTCGCGCGACCGCTCGCTGATCAAGCCCTCGGACCTGAAGATCGTCACGCGCCGCCAGCCGACGCCGACCGAGATCCAGGACATGCTGTTCGCCTTCACCGTGGCCAAGCACGTCAAGTCCAACGCCATCGTCTACGCCAAGGACGGCCAGACGGCGGGCATCGGCGCCGGCCAGATGAACCGCCGCGACAGCGCCCGCATCGCCGCCATCCGCGCCAAGGAAGCCGGCGAGGCCAAGGGTCTGGCCCACTCCCTCGCCGAGGGTTCGGCCTGCGCCTCCGAAGCCTTCTTCCCCTTCGCCGACGGCCTGCTGGAAGCCGTCGCCGCCGGCGCCACGGCGGTGATCCAGCCGGGCGGCTCGATCCGCGACGAGGAGGTCATCGCCGCCGCCGACGAACGCGGCATCGCCATGGCCTTCACCGGCGTGCGCGTCTTCCGGCACTAGGCCGGAAGGGCGCTAAATGCGGGCGGCGCGGCCGCCTGCTGCTTGAGCGCAAAGAAGAGGGCGCTGCCGGTCGTCGGCGGCGCTCTTTTCTTTGGCCAAGGCCCGGTCGGGCCTCAGTCCTCGATCACCTCGTGCGATCCGGCGCGGCCCAGACGCCAGTAGCCGGCGACCTTCATCCATTTCTGGTTGAACGGCCGGGCGGCCAGCAAGGCCGCGCGCATCGAGCGGGCGACCGAGGACTCGCAGGCGACCCAGACATAGGCGTCGGCCGGATCGATCCGTTTCGCCGCCGCGACCGCCGCCGCCGTCAGGGCCTCAGGGCGGCCGCGCGGGCCGCCGTTGCG
The DNA here is from genome assembly GCF_003938605.1 of Brevundimonas sp. 357. Classification (GTDB taxonomy): domain Bacteria; phylum Pseudomonadota; class Alphaproteobacteria; order Caulobacterales; family Caulobacteraceae; genus Brevundimonas. Next base: position 204,105 of record NZ_RHWX01000001.1, read on the forward strand.
ATGCACCCAGACGATCTCGACGTCCGCCGGACTGGGCAGGTCCAGCTCTCCGCCCGCGTCGTTCACCTCGATGCAGGCGATGGCGCGCGCGGTCGCAGGCAGCTCCTCCAGGCGCCGAGCGATGGCGGGGATGGCCGCCTCGTCGCCGACCAGAAGATGTTCGGCGAAGCTGGTCGGGATCAGGAAGGAGCCGCGCGGCCCGCCCAGCCCCAGTTCGTCGCCCGGCCGCGCATCTTCGGCCCAGGCCGTCGCCGGACCGCCATGGCCGACCGCGAAATCGATGGTCAGCCGACGATTGGCGGCGTCGAAAACACGCGGCGTGTAGTCGCGCGCCACGGGCCGGGGCTCGGGAAACACCGGCCCGTCCGGCCCCAAGGTCGGCAGCACCAGAGGCTCGCCGCGTGGTACGGGAAAGATCTTCACATGGTCGTCGAAGCCGGGGCTGAAGAAGCCCTCCAGCTCCTCGCCCGTCAGGACGATCCGCTTCAGCACGGGGGTCAGTTGCTCCACCGCCTCCACGCGCGCGCGGCGGAACTTCAGCTCGTGCCGCACGCGGCGAGGTTGTCTCAGCAGGGCGTCGTTCATGCCTGTCTCACCTTTTCGGCGGCGGCCTCGATCAGATCGGCGATGGCCTCGACCTGAGCCTCACTGAGCGGCGGTTGCTGGCTCAGACGCTCATGGGTCGCCGCGCGAAAGGCCTCGATGGCCTGGGCGATGCGGGCCGGACGGTCGGCGCGGCCGCGCAAGACCTTCATCTTGCGCTCGGCGTGGGCCAGGGCCTCGGCGTTCTCGCCCAGCAGGCGACGGCCTTCATCGGTGACGGCGTAACGCTTCTTGCCGCCCTCGGCGACGACGCTGACGGCGCCCATGTCCTCCAGCAGGGTCAGGCTGGGGTAGATGACGCCGGGGCTGGGCGTATAGGTTCCGCCCATTCGGGCCTCGATGGCCTTGATCAGTTCATAGCCGTGACTGGGCTTGTCCGCGATCAGCGACAGCAGCACCCAGCGCAGGGCGCCGTGCTCGAACATGCGGCCGCCGCCGCGTCGGCCGTGGCCTTCGCCGCGCGTCCGGCCCTCGCCCTGGCGCCGCCCCTCCGGCCACATCGACCGCGCATGGCCGCCGTGCCCGAAAGCGTTCCAGCCGCGCCCAAATCCATGGCCTCGACCCTGGTCCAGGCCGTGGCCGCGCTTTCCGATCCCCTTGGATCCTCTCATTTCATCTCTCACTTCGATATATCTAACTTGCAAACAGATATATCGATATATCGAAAGCGCAAGACCCCTTTCTTCGGCGACGGGACGGATTAAGCTGCGCCGATGGACACCGTCGCCGCCCGCTGGGCCCAGTTGGAACCGCATGTGCATGTCGTCGGACCGGACGATGATCGCCCCCGCCCGGCGGTGCTTCTGTTCCATGGCTGCGGCGGCCTGCGCGCCCACCTGCCCCGCTACGCCGAGGCGGCCAAGGCGGCGGGCTGGCGCGCATTCATCGTCGATTCCTACGCCCCGCGCGGCTGGGGCCGGAGCTTCACCCTGGTCGCCGTCTGCACCGGCCTGGCCTTTCGCGGCTATGAGCGGGCGGGCGACGTGCTGGGCGCCATTCACGGGATTTCGCAACGGTCCGACGTGGACGCCTCGCAACTGGCGCTGGGCGGGTGGAGCCACGGCGGCTGGGCCGTCATGGAGATGATGAGCGAGACGCCCGAGCCGGGCCGTATGGGCGTGTCCGATCCCGCAACCGTCGACCTGTCGGGCGTGAAGGCCGTGTGGCTGGCCTATTCCTATATCGGCCCGTGGGCCTTCAACCGGATGAAGCCGTGGCGTCATTGCCCGCGCGTCCTGGCGTTGACGGCCAAACGCGATCACCTGACCACCGTGCGCAACGCCGAACGGGTCAACGCCATGATCCGCGACTGCGGCTCGGAGGTCGAAAGCTGGGTCGCCGACGGCACCCACGCCTTTGACGAGCCGACCAACAACGGCCCGATGCGCCACCACCCCGAACTGACCGAAGAGGCGCTGCGCCGCTTCAGCGCCTTCCTCAAGGACAGCGCGCCCCACGCCTGAAGACAACCTGCTGGAAATAATTCCTGGACCGCGCCTTGACGCGCGCCCCATCACGTAACAATTGAAGTTACATGAAAAGAGACTCCCGCCTCTCCAACATTCTCCACGCCCTGCTGCACATGGCCGAGCACGAACAGCGCTGCGGCCGGCCGATGACCTCAGACATGCTGGCGACCTGCCTGTCGACCAATCCGGTCGTGGTCCGCCGCACCATGGCGGGCCTGCGCGAACAGGGGCTGGTCGTATCCGAGAAAGGCCACGGCGGCGGCTGGCGGCTGGCGCGCCCGCTGACGGCCGTCACCCTGGGCCAGGTCCACGCCGCCCTGGGCGAGCCCGGCCTGTTGCCGGAGACGCCCCCGGTCGAGGCGGAGGGTTGCCTGATCGAGGCCGCCGTCAACGACGCCCTGTCCGACACCTACGCCGCCGCGCGCGCCCTGCTGGCCGCGCGGCTGGACTCCATCACCCTGGCCGATCTGGCGGCGGACTTCTCGCGCCGGCTGGCCGCCCATCCCAAGAGAGACCTGCTCCATGCGCACCAGCGAAAATCCGATGCCCCATGACGCCGTCGTCATCGGCGGCTCCTACGCGGGCCTGTCCGCCGCCCTGCAACTGGTGCGGGCGCGCCGCCGCGTCCTGGTCATCGACGACGGCCGCCCCCGGAACCGCTTCGCCGCCCGCGCGCACGGGGTGCTGAGCAACGACGGGCGTCCGGGCGCAGAGATCGCCGCCGCCGCCCGCGCCCAGGTCGCGGCCTATCCCACCGCCGCCTTCCGCATGGCCGAGGCGGTGGACGCGGCGCGCATCGACGGCGGCTTCTCGGTCGCCTTCGCCGACGGCAGCCGCACCGCGGGCCGTCGCCTGATCCTGGCCCACGGGGTCGAGGACGTCCTGCCCGACCTGCCCGGCGTGAAGGAGCGTTGGGGCCGCACCGCCCTGCACTGTCCCTGGTGCCACGGCTATGAGGTCGGCGGCGGGCCGATCGGCGTCCTGGGGCGCGGCGACCATGCGGTCCAATATGCCAGCGTCGTCGCCGAATGGGGCCAGGCCGTGCTGTTCATCGACCCGGCGCGCCTGAGCGAAGACGAGGCGCGCATACTGGCCCGACGCGGCGTGACCATCGAGCCGACGCCCGTCGAACGGCTGGAAGGCGAGGCGCCGACCCTGACCGGGGCGCGGCTGACGGACGGCCGCTTCATCCCGCTGAAGGCCGTCTTCGTCGGCGCCCATGTGCGGCAGTCCGGCGGCTTCGCCGAAAGCCTGGGCTGCGAGATGACCGACACCCCCATGGGCCGCATCGTCAAGGTCGACGCCCAGCAGCAGACCAGCCAGCCGGGCGTCTTCGCCGCCGGCGACCTGGCGCGACCGGCGGGCAACATCACCCTGGCGACGACGGACGGCATGACCGCCGCCCACGCCGCCTTCCGCTCCCTGATCGAAGAGGAGACGGCCTAAGGGAGACTCAGCGCGGCTCGATCTTCACCTCGGCGCGAACCGAGTTGGCGATGTAGCAGACGTCATGGGCGCGGTGATGCAGGTCGGCGATGGCCGCCGCATCCGGCAGCTTGTCGCCCGACCAGGTCACGGCCGGGCGCAGAACGATCTCGGTGATCGACATCTTGCCGCGCTCATCCTTGCCCAGGGTTCCTTCCGCCTCGTCGCGATAGGAGTCGACCACGAAGCCGTCCTTGCGGGCGTAGGCCAGGAAAAACAGCATGTGGCAGCTGGACAGAGCGGCGACCAGAGCCTCTTCCGGGTCCACCGCCGCCTCTTCCGACAGGGGCGGCGGGATCATGGGCGAGGGCGCCGACGACCCCCGCACCACCGCGCCGCCGTCGAAGCGCCAGTCATGGCCGCGGCCGTATTTGTTGTCGCTGAAGGGCTGATCGCCCCGGTTCCATGCGACGACGGCGACGTGCTGGCTCATGACAGGCTCCGAAACAAAGGGTCGAAGCGAAGCTAGGCGCCCTCAGCGGGTTTCGCCAGATCACCCTGGGCCAGCATCCGCATCTGCATCTGCGCCCGGATGGTGAAGCCCAGCGAATGATACAGGGCGATGGCCCCGGCGTTGTCGGCGTAGGAATGCAGGAAAGCCGTCTCGCCGCGCGCCAGGATGCGCGCGATCACCGCCCGCATCAGCGCCCCGGCGTAGCCCCGCCCGCGCGCGTCGGGATGGGCGCAGACGCCCGACACCTCGGTGAAGCCGTCGGGCTTCAGCCGCTCGCCCGCCATGGCCAGCAGCCGCCCGTCCTGCTTGACCCCGAAGAAGTCGCCCAGTCGGTGCGTCTTGTCGAAGAACGGCCCCGGCTCGGTCAGCGTCGCCAGGGCCAGCATGGCGGGCGCGTCGGCCTCGGTCAGGGGCTCGATGGCGATGTCGCGCGCCTTGGCGGGCGTCAGGTCGACCAGCACCATCTGCGTCAGCACCGCTTCCTTCAGCGCCGTCAGGCCAGGCGGAACGGGGGTGCGCTCCGCCTCGACCGTGGCCAGCAGGCCCTCGGGCTGCTCCAGCGCCGCCACGGCTGCCAGGCTTTCCGGCGACTGATCGACGCTGGCGACGAAGACGCCGTAACCCGGCGCCAGCCGCAGCGCCCCGCCCGCCCCCACGGCCAGGGACGCCTGACGCGCCGACGTCAGGGCGTTCCAGACCGGACGGTCGAGCGGGTGCGCCATTCGGCTCAGCCCTGCCAGAAGCCGACGATCTTCTTGACCTCGGTGATGGTCGGCTCGGCGATCTCACGCGCCTTTTCGGCGCCCGCGGCCAGGGCGCGGTCGATTTCGGCCGGGTCGTTCATCAGACGGCGCATCTCGGCGGTGACGTTAGCCATCGAGGACACGGCCAGCTCCGCCAGCTTGGGCTTGAAGGCGCCGAAGCCCTGGCCCGCGAACTCGGCCAGCACGGCCTCGCGCGTCGTGTCGGACAGGGCGGCGTAGATGGCGACCAGGTTCTTGGCCTCAGCCCGGCCTTCCAGACCCTCGAGCGTTTCCGGCAGCGGCTCCATGTCGGTCTTGGCCTTGCGGATCTTGTTGGCGATGGCGTCGGCGTCGTCGGTCAGATTGATGCGCGACAGGTCCGACGGATCGGACTTGGACATCTTGGCCGCACCGTCGCGCAGGGACATGACCCGCGTCGCCGGACCCTGGATCAGCGGCTCGGGCAGGGGGAAGTAGCCCGGCGCGCCGAAGTCGTTGTTGAACTTCTGGGCGATGTCGCGGGTCAGCTCCAGGTGCTGCTTCTGATCCTCGCCGACCGGCACTTCGGTCGCCTTGTAGAGCAGGATGTCCGCCGCCTGCAGCACCGGATAGGTGTAGAGGCCGACGCTGGAGCGTTCCTTGTGCTTGCCCGACTTCTCCTTGAACTGGGTCATCCGGTCCAGCCAGCCCAGGCGGCCGACGCAGTTGAATATCCAGGCCAGTTCGGCGTGGGCGGGCACGGCCGACTGGGGGAAGATGACCGCCTTGGCCGGGTCGAGGCCCGAGGCCAGATAGGCCGCCGCGATCTCGCGCGTCTGGGCGGCCAGCTTCTCCGGCTCCTGCCAGACGGTGATGGCGTGCATGTCGGCGACGAAGACGAACAGGGGCGCGCCCGTCGCCTGCAATTCGGTGAAGCGCTTCAGCGCGCCCAGATAGTTGCCCAGGTGCAGGGCGCCGGAGGCCTGGATGCCGGACAGGATGCGGCGCGGACCGGTGTATTGGGCCGGAGTCTGGTCAGTCATGATGATGGATCTCGGAAGTCGAAAGGCGAATGTCGGCGCGCGTCATCCCGCGCGAAAGGCAGGCGTGCGAAGGCACGAGGCGGCAGGTCAGCCGCGCCATCGTCCGTGAGCGAGTTTTCGTCCCGAAAGCGCCATGTCCTCGCGCTTATCGGTTCGGGGCGCGAAGAGCAACACTCCTGCGGCGGTTCGCACGTCGCCGCGATCATGGAACGGTGTTAGCCTCTTCTTCCATCGGCATGGAGGGTAGGACATGGACGAGTTCGAAGTCGCCCCGCCCGAGGGTTTCGACTCTCGCCTGGCGCTGACGCGGATGCTGGCGCTGCTGCGCCACCTGATCGACATGATCGCCGAGTTCAGGGAGACGCTGATCCTGACCAGCGGCGGCGCCCCCGCCGACCCGGTGCTGGACGAGGCCTTCCTGACGGCGAGGAGCCTGGCGCTGGAAGACGTCGACGCCCTGATCGCCTTGGTCGATGCGGCCGACTTCACCGCCCCGGCCATGGTCGAGCATCGCCTTCAGGGCGAGGCGTTGCGCTTCAAGATGCTGGCGATCCTGGCGGCCTATCGCCTGGTCGTCGCCGCTCAACCCAACCAGAATCCGGGCATGAGCCGAGGCTGGTCCCTGTACCGCCGCGCCCTGCGCGCGACGCTGGCCGCCATCGACGGGCCGCTGGAATCCCTGACGGCGGCGCTCGGCGCCAAACAGGGTCTGGTGGAGTTCAAGAAGGCGCTGGAGGTTCTGCTGGACCTATGACCGGGCCGAGCGCCGGACCAACCCCTTGACCTCGGCCACCGTCACGGCGCGCGTCAGGAAGGCCAGGACGACATAAGCTAGACCGCCCGCCGCCACGACCAGCAGCAGGGTGACCTCCTTGGCGCCGTGGGTCGAACCCGCCATCGCCAGCAGGTCCGCGACCGGCGCCTGCAACATCGGCCGCGCCCAGGAGGCGACGCCGACCACCGCCGCCAGACCTGCGCTGGCCAGGGCGATGCGTCCCAGACGCCAGACCGCGTGCGGACTGGGGCGGTAATGACCGCGCCGCCACAGGGTCGCCGCCAGCAGGATGACATTGGTCCAGGCCGAGGCGCTGACCGCCGCCGCAATGCCCGACACCCCCATGCCCAGATAGAACAGGCCGATCGCCAGCGTCGCGTTCACCGCCACCGACACCAGGGCGAACACCATGGGCCTGCGCGTATCGCCGCGGGCGAAGAAGGCGGGCGCCAGGATGCGGATCAGGACGAAGGCGGGCACGCCCCAGCCGAAATGCAGCAGGGCGTGAGCCGTGTTGACGGCGTCGATCTGAAGGAAGGCGCCGCGCGTGAACAGGGCGTCGATCAGGAAATAGGGCATGGCCATCAGGGCCGCCGCCGCCGGCAGGGTCAGGGCCATGGACAGGATCAGCGCCTCGTCCATCGAGGCCTGCTGCTGGCCCCTGTCTTCGGACGCCACCGCCGCCGACAGCTTGGGCAAAAGGGCGATGCCGATCGCCACCCCGACCAGCCCCAGCGGCAGCTGATACAGCCGGTCCGCCGTCGCCAGCCAGGTGCGGCCGCCGTCGACGAAGCTGGACAGGTTGCCGGAGATGAAGACGTTGATCTGGGTCGCGCTGTTGCCGATGGCGGCGGGAACAGCGGTGATGATGATGGCCTTCACCGCCGGGGTCATCTTCGGCAGGCTGAGACGGATGTTCGCCCCCGCCTTGCGCGCCGCCCACCAGCAAAGCCCCGCCTGGGCCACGCCCGCGACCAGCACGGCCCAGGAGGCGGCGTAGGCGGCTTCGATCTGGTCGCCCTTCACCGGGATGACGGCGGCCAGCATGATCAGGTTCAGCAGGATCGGATAGGCGCCCGAGACGATGAAGCGCCCCCGCGCGTTCAGCACCCCGCTGAGCAGGGAGGCGATCGCCATACAGGGCAGGTAGGGCATGGTGACCTGGGTCAGGATCACCGCCAGCTTGAAGCGCGCCGGATCGTCCAGAAAGCCGATGTTGATGACGGTCATCAGCCACGGCATGGCCAGCTGGGCGACCACGGTCAGGGCCACGGTGACGGCGGCCACGGCGGCCAAGGCGTCGGTCGCCACCTTGTCGGCCGCCGCCTCGCCCTCGCTCTTGAGCGTCTTGGCGTAGGCGGGCACGAAGGCGGCGGCGAAGGCCCCCTCGGCGAAGATGCGCCGGAACAGATTGGGGAAGTTCAGCGCCGTGTAATAGGCGTCGGCCGCCGGTCCCGCCGAGGCCCCCAGCGCCGCCGTGATGACCAGATCGCGCGCGAACCCGGCCAGACGGCTGAGCAGGGTCATGGCGCTGAAAATGGCCGAGGACCGCGCCACGCCGCCCGTCTTGGGCTTGGCCGTCGCGGCAGAGGCGGGGGGCTGGACCACCGGCTCGACCGTGGCGTTTGCCGCAGAAATCGGCGTGGCCGGTTCGATGGGATCGGTCTTGTCGTTCACGGCTGTTCCTGCGCTCGGTCCCGAAACGCCTTAGCGCGCCTGCGGGCCGCTGGATACGGGCGAACGGCCCAGCGCGCCTTCCAGATCGGAGACGTCGCGCACGCTGGCGCGCACGGGGACGATGCGCCGCCCCGCCGGGCCTTGCGGCGCGCGATCCAGCACCTCCAGAAGATCTGTCTTCAGAGCCTCCAGCTTGGCCTTGTTCTTTGGTTTTCGGCCGTCGGCGTCGGTGATGTAGAAGCCGTCCACCGCCCGCTCGCCGAAGCTGGCGACATGGGCCGAACGGGTCGAATAGCCGTGCGCCGAGATCGTCCGCGCTAGGTCCGCCAGCAGGCCGGGCCGGTCGGCGCCGGAGACCTCGATCACCACGGCGCTGGTGCCGGTATCGGCGTCGATCCGCACCACCGGCCGCACATCGAAGACGGCGCGGCGGGCGCTGACGCGCGGCGCCTCCAGGGTCGAGGTCCGCGCCCCCTTCAGCACCGCCCGCTCCATCGCCTTGACCAGAATGGCCAGACGTCGCGGCTCGCGCCCGCCATAGGGCTCGCCCGCCCCGTCCTGAATCTCGAACACGTCCAGCGCCATGCCGTCGTCGGCGGTGGCCAGCCGCGCGCCCACCACATCGGCGCCCGCCATCGACAGGGTGGCGGCCAGGTCAGCGAACAGGCCGGGCCGGTCGCGCGCCGCCACGGCCACGCGGGCGGTGGATTCCAGCGGCCCTTCGGCGGGCAGGGCCTCGACCGCCGCCCCCTCGCGCCGCGCTCGTTCGACCAGAGCGGGGTGATCGGCCAGAGGGTCTTCGCGCGTCACGGCGTCGCCCCGGAACAGGGCCTCGGTCGCCTCGAACAGGGCGCGCATCAGCTGCCCCTTCCAGCCGTTCCACACCCCCGGCCCGACGGCGCGGATGTCGGCCACGGTCAGCACCATCAGCATCCGCAACCGCTCCGGGTCGCCCACCGCCTCGGCGAAGGCGCGCACGGTCGAGGGGTCGGACACGTCGCGCTTCTGGGCGTAGTCGCTCATCAGCAGATGATGACGCACCAGCCAGACGACCAGCTCGATCCGGCGCGGATCGACGCCCAGCCGCTCGCAGGCCCGGCGCGCGGCGATGGCGCCGTCCTCCAGCTGGCCCCGGTCGCCGCCCTTGCCCACGTCATGCAGCAGCATGGCCAGCATCAGGACTTCGATGTCGGCGATACGGGGGACGATGGCGGTCGAGGCCGGGTGATCCGCCTTCAGCTTGCCGCGCGCGATGTCGTTGATGATCCCCACCGCCTGCAGGGTGTGCTCGTCCACCGTATAGGCGTGATACATATTGAACTGGGTCTGGCCGACGATCCGCCCCCACTCGGGCAGGAAGCGGCCGAGAAAGCCCGTCTCATTCATGATCGACAGGATGCGATAGGGCCGCTGGCCGTGCGCCAACACCGTCAGGAAGGCCTCGGCCGCGCGCGGATCGCGGCGCAGGGCGGGCGTCACCAGGGTCAGCGAACGGATCACGGCGGCGAAGGCGTCGGGGTGCAGGTCCAGATCCAGCCGGTCCGCCTCGACGAACAGCAGTAGCAGGCGCACCGGATCGCGGGCGAAGACATTGGCCCCCGTGACCGTCAGCCGCCCCTCCTCCACCGCCAGACCGTCGAAGGCCAGCTTGACCCGGCGCCGCCGAATCAACCGCGACAGGCCGCGCGCCAGCCCTTCGGCCTTCTTCTGCTGACGCGCCTCCAACTGGGCCGAGACGGCGCGGGTCAGGGCGCCGACCTCGCGCGCGAACTGGAAATAGCGGCGCATGAAGCGCTCGACCGCCAGTTCGTCGCCGCGCCCGCGCCAGCCCATGCGCCGGGCGATCTCGGGCTGGACGTCGAAGGTCAGCTTCTCCTCGGCCCGCCCGGCGACCAGGTGCAGCAGGATGCGCACCCGCCACAGGAAGCCGATCGCCTCGCGGAAGCTGCGCAGCTCGCGCGCGGTCAACAGGCCCTCCAGCGCCGCCTGCCCTCGCTCGCTGTCCGGCGCCAGCGAGCGAGCGATCCAGAACAGGGTGTTGAGGTCGCGCAGCCCCCCCTTGCCGTCCTTGACGTTCGGCTCGACGCGGTAGCGGACGGCGCCGGTCTTCTGCAGGCGCACGTCGCGCTCGGCCATCTTGGCGGCGATGAAAGGACGCGGATCGACGCGGGCGACGGCGGTACGAAACCGCTTCAGCAGGCTTTCGCCCAGGGCCGCATCCCCGGCCAGCACCCGCGCCTCCAGCAAGGTCGTTCGCACCGTCATGTCGTCGCGCGCCAGGGTCAGCGTCTCGCCGATGGAGCGGAAGGCCGACCCGACCTTCAGCCCCAGATCCCACAGGACATAGTGGACGAACTCGACCACCGCCTGAGCGCGCGGGCTGATCGCCTGCCCCGGCCGCAGGAACAAAAGGTCGAGGTCCGAGAACGGCGCCAGCACCCCGCGCCCATAGCCGCCGACCGCCAGCAGGGTCAGTCGCTCGTCGGGGGCTGGATGAACCTGTTCGGCGGCGAAGCGCCACAGGGTCGCCAGCAGGGCGTCGGCGGCCTCGGCGTAGAGACGGGCGGCCTCGGCGCCGTCGGTCGAGTTCTCGGCCCGGCGGGCGGCGCGGGCGCGGTCGGCGTCGAAGCTTTCGCGCAGGAACGCGGTGACGGCGGCGCGCGGGTCCGGCGCCGAGACGGCGTCGAGAACGGCGGACGGGAGCGGGCGCGAAGCGATCACGCTGGAGAGCATAGCACGCTCCCTATCTCCCGCTCATCCCGGCGGACGGCGGGATCCAGTGAGAGCTTCACCCTCGACGCCCGAAAAGCGCTTCGTGTCCAAGCGCGCGGATGGAGCCAAAGGACTTGATCCCGGCGTCCGCCGGGATGAGCGGGAATTTAGGTCTTCGCCAGATTTTTCAACCGATACAGCGCCTCCAGCGCCTCGCGCGGGGTCAGTTCGTCGGGGTCGATGGCGGCGACGGCTTCGTCGAGCATGGACTTCATTGGCGGCGGAGGCGGCTCAGCGGCGGCGAACAGGGGCAGGTCGTCCAGACGCGCGGTCGCCGCCTTCTCATTCTCCAGCCGCTCCAGCACCTCGCGGGCGCGGCCGACGACGGCGGTGGGCACCCCGGCCAAACGCGCCACCTGCACGCCGTAGGAACGGTCCGCCGCGCCGGGCGCCGCCTCGTGCAGGAAGACCAGTTCGCCGTTCCACTCGCGCGCCTTCATCGACAGGTTGCAGACGTGGTCCAGCCGTTCCTCCAGCTGGGCCAGCTCATGATAGTGGGTGGCGAACAGGGTGCGGGCGCGGTTAGTCTCGTGCAGGGCCTCGGCCGTGGCCCAGGCGATGGCCAGGCCGTCATAGGTGGCGGTGCCGCGCCCGATTTCGTCCAGCACGACGAAGCTGCGCCCGGTCGCCTGGGTCAGGATGGCGGCCGTCTCGACCATCTCCATCATGAAGGTGGAGCGGCCGCGCGCCAGATCGTCGCCCGCGCCGACGCGGCTGAATAGACGGTCGACCACGCCCAGCTTCATCGACCGCGCCGGCACGAAGGCCCCGGCCTGAGCCAGCACGACCAGAAGCGCGTTCTGGCGCAGGAAGGTCGACTTACCCGCCATATTCGGGCCGGTGACGATGGACAGGCGCGAGGCCCCGACGCCGTCGCCCGCCAGCTGGCAGTTGTTGGGGGTGTAGGGCAGGCCCTGCGCCTTCACCGCCGCCTCGACCACCGGGTGACGGCCCGCCTCGACGGCGAAGCACAGGCTGTCGTCGACGGCGGGGCGCACGGCCCCGACCTCTTCGGCCCATTCGGACAGGGCGGCGTGGGCGTCCAGTTCGGCCAGGGCCTCGGCCACGCCCTGAAGCGGTCCGGCCAGACGCGCGGCCTCGCGGCGCCAGCCCTCGAACGTCTCGGCCTCGATGGCGAGAGCGCGGTGCCCGGCCTGGCTGATCTTGGCGTCCAGCTCCGACAGTTCGACGGTTGTGAAGCGCACCTGATTGGCCAGGGTCTGGCGGTGGATGAAGGGGCTGTCCGGTCCCGCGCGCAGCAACGGCTCAGCCGCCTTGGCGCTGGTCTCGAGGAAATAGCCGAGGACGGCGTTGTGGCGCACCTTGAAGGCGACGCCGCTGTCGGCGACGGCTTTGGCCTCCAGTTCGGCGATGACCTTGCGGCTGTCGTCGCGCAGGGTGCGGGCGGCGTCCAATTCAGGGCGATGGCCGGGATTCACATAGCCGCCGTCGCGCGCCAGGTGCGGCGGCTCGTCCATCAGGCCGTCGGTCAGTTCGGCCAGCAGGTGCGACAGGTCGCCCTCAAGCGCCAGCCGGTCGAGGCAGGCCGTTACGCGCGCAGGCGGCCCGGCCAGCGGATCATTGGCCGTGGCGGTGAAGAGGGCGCTGAGCCCCTCAGCCGTCTTCAGCCCCGAGCGGATCGCCGCCAGATCGCGCGGCCCGCCACGTCCCAGCGCCAGTCGCGAGGTCGCCCGCGCCACATCAGCCGAGGCGCGCAAAGCTTCGCGCAGGTCGCGTCGCAAGTCGCGCCGCTCCAGCAGCCATTCGACCGCATCCAGCCCGGCGTTGATCGCCGCCGGATCGCGCAGGGGTCGCGAGATGCGCTCGGCCAGCGCCCGCGCCCCGCCCGAGGTCACGGTGCGGTCGATGGCGTGAAGCAGGGAGCCGTCGCGTTCTCCCCTCTGGGTGCGGTCGATCTCGAGGCTGAGACGGGTCGCGGGATCGATGGCCAAGAAACCGCTCTCGCCCGAGCGGCGCGGCGGGGTCAGGGCGGGAATCCTGCCCGCCTGCGTCGTTTCCAGATAGGCGGCGATCAGGCCCAGGGCCGAAACCTCGGCCTCTTCAAAGGCGCCGAAACCGTCCAGCGCCGAGACGCCGTAAAGCCGCTGCACCCGGTCCTTGGCCCCGACCGGCTCGGCCAGGGCCTGGGGCATGGCCTGAACCACGCCGCCCGAGCCGTCCAGCGCCCCCTTCATCGTCTCATCCGAGAACAGGCGGTCGGGGACCAGCACCTCCGACGGACGGAACGCCGCCAGCGCCGCGCCCAGATCCGACAGGTCGCAGGCGACCGAATCCACCACCCCCGCCGACAATTCGACCACCGCCACGGCGGCCCTTCCTTTACGGATCGCCACGGCCGCCAGCCGGTTGGCGCCGCGCGCGTCCAGCAGGGCGTCCTCGGTCAAGGTGCCGGGCGTCACCACCCGCACGATGTCGCGATGGACCACGGCCTTGGAGCCGCGCTTCTTGGCCTCGGCCGGATCTTCCAGCTGTTCGCAGACGGCGACCTTGAAGCCCTGACGGATCAGCCGCGCCAGATAGCCGTCCATGGCGTGGACCGGTACCCCGGCCATGGGAATGTCCTCGCCCTGATGCTTGCCGCGTTTGGTCAGGGCGATGCCCAGCGCGGCGGCCGCCTTCTGCGCGTCCTCGAAAAACAGCTCGTAGAAGTCGCCCATGCGGAAGAACAGCATGGCTTCGGGCTGGCCGGCCTTGACCGACAGATACTGGGCCATGACCGGCGTGGTTCCGGCGTCCGGCTTGAGGTCGGTTTTGGCCAAGGTCTGGGGCGGGTGGGAAAGCGGCGCGTTCATCTGGCCCGCAGGGTGGCGGATCGGGGCGGCGGCCTCAAGCGCGGGCGGCGTCCCTCATGCACAGGCGAAAGGCGACCTGTGGACAGCTCTGTGGATCAGGCGGCGCTGACCAGCCGCAGACGTGGGCGCGAAGCCAGGGCGGCAGGCGTCTCGTCCAGCGCCAGGGCGTCCCAGTCGATGTCGGGGCGCGGGGCGTGGGAGGCGGCGATGATGGCGCGCAATTCGGCCGAGGAGGCCACGCTGGCGATGACGGAGGCCACCCCCGGCAGGGTCAGGGCGTAGGCCAGCGCCGCCTGCATCGGATCGACCCGCGCCTCGGCCAGACGGCGGCGCGTGCGCGACAGGGCCATGCCGTGCGCGGCCAGTTCGGGCGGCAGGCTGTCGCGGTTGGCGAACAGCAGGCCCTGGGCGAAGACCGAGGCCAGATGCACCTCGACCCCTTGGCTCGCCAGCTCGGCGATGACGCCGCATCGCGCCGCGCGCTGGTCCAGGATGTTGCAGGTCAACTGCACCACGTCCGGCTGGAAGCGCCGGGCCAGCAGGCCGGGGCCGTCCTCGACCGTGGCGATGAAGCCGACCTTGCGGAAGACGCCCCGCGCCTTCAGCGCCTGCAGCCGGTCCCACAGGGCGCGGCCCTCGGCGCCGGCCAGATCGGCGGCGTTCTGCACCAGGACCGCGTCGCCGCGCGGCAGGCCCATGCGCTCCAGCGAACGACGGGCGCGAGCCTCGACCCGGTCCAGGCCGTCGGCCAGAGGCACGGTGCGGACGGTGACGCGGAAAGGCGAGGGGAAGGGCCAGGCCTGGCCCAGCATCCGCTCGACGTCGCCTTCGGGCCGGGTGGCGACCAGGCCGATTCCGGCGTCGCCCGCGGTCTGTAGCAGGTGGCGCGTCGCCTCCTCCCGCTGGCCGGGCGGCAGCGGGCGGGACCGATCAGGCTCAACCACCAGGGCGATGGCGAGTTTGTCGGCCGGAGAGGGCGGAACGGCGAATCTCACACCGCCACTTTCGCTGTCAAAGCTTAAGGGAGATTGACCGAAATCAAGGTCGTTGGTGAATGAAGACGCTTAATCCGCGTCCGGCTGGTTTTCCGGCAGGGCGGCGATGAAGGCCGGATGCGCCTCGGCCCGCGCCTCGATCTCCAGCAGGCGGGGGAAGGCCGCCAGATCGACGTTAAACCGCCGCGCCGAATAGAGCTGCGGCATCAGGTAGCAGTCGGCCAGGGTCGGCGCGCCGCCGAAGCACCAGCCCTCGCCGTGACGCACGACCAGAGCCTCCAGCGCCGTGAAGCCGTCGATGATCCATTGACCGGCCCAGGCGTCCACCCCCGCCTGATCGGCGCCCAGACCGCGTACCGCCTTCAGCACTCGCAGATTGTTGAGCGGATGGATGTCGCAGCCGATCACCGCCGCCATGGCCCGCACCTGCGCCCGGCCCGCCGCATCGCGCGGCAGCAGGGGCGGCTCGGGATGGGTCTCCTCCAGCCATTCCAGAATGGCGGGGCTCTGGGTCAGCACCAGGCCGTCGCCCGTCTCCAGCGCCGGGACCAGGCCTTGCGGATTGAGCCTGAGGTAGGCGTCGGACTTCTGCGCGCCCGTGCGCAGGTCCAGCGCCGCCTGCCGATATTCGACCCCTTTGAGATTGAGGGCGATGCGGGTGCGGTAGCTGGTGCCCGAGCGCCAGTAGCCGTGCAGGATCATGATTGCACCGTGAAGTTGAGGGAGGGCAGGCCCGCGATGACCGCCTCGACCCGATCACCGGGATTCAGCGGACCGACGCCCTCGGGCGTGCCGGTGAAGATCAGGTCGCCGGGTTGCAGCGCCCAAAGTTCGGACGCCTTGGACAGGACGCCGTCCACATCCCAGATCATGTCGGACAGGCGGCTGGACTGACGGACCTCGCCGTTGACCTTCAGCTCAATGGTCGCGTCGGACGCGGGCGGCGTCAGGCTGAGCGCGCCGCAGGGCGCGGACTGATCGAAGGCCTTGCTCGCCTCCCACGGCCGCCCCTTGGCTTTCGCTTCCGCCTGAAGATCGCGCCGCGTCAGATCGACGCCGACGGCCCAGCCGACCGGCCGGGCGTCCGCGCCCAAGGCCACGACCAGTTCGACCTCATAATGCAGGTTCTGCGTCGCCGACGGATAGGCCGGATGGGCCCCGTCCACGACCAGGGCGTCGCCCGGCTTGGCGAAGAAGAAGGGGGCGGGCTTGTCGGGATCGGCCCCCATTTCGCGGGCGTGGGCGGCGTAGTTCTGGCCCACGCACAGGATGCGTCGCACGGGCAGGCGGCGCGCCTCGCCTTCGATCGGCAGGGACGGCGTCGGGGCGGGCGAGAACAGCCATTCAGTCATGACGCCCGTTCTAGAAGCGACGCGCGCGTCGCGCCAGATGGGGGTCTTGCGACCTTCAGCCATGCTGCATTGCAGGAACCTTGATCGTCGGTGTGGCGTTCCGGGCAGGGCTTCTCTATTTAATCGTCAAGCTTACACAAGGAGCGGAGCGCGCATCATGGCCACGTCCAAGGCTCGTGAAGACATCAAGAACGACCTCAAGACCCTGAAGGAGGACCTCAAGGCCGGCGCCCGCGAGGAAACCCAGCGTCTGAAGGAAAAGGCCTCCGAGGCCGAAGCCCGCCTGCGCGAGCAGGGTGAGGAGCTGCGCGAGAAGGCGCGCGGCTACTACGACGAGGCCAAGGTGCGCGGCCGCGAATATTACGACGAGGCCGCCGAGAAGTTCGACGAAGCCCAGCGCTATGTCGTCGAGCGCGTGCAGGAGCGTCCGATCCAGTCGACCGCCATCGCGCTCGGCGTCGGCGTCGTCCTGGGCCTGCTGCTGGCCGGGCGTCGGCGCTGATGATCGGGCGGGGGCTCATCAACCGCGCGGTGGCGACCTTCGTCGCCGCCGGCGCGGCCTTCGTGGCCATGGTCGCCCTGGGGGCTACGGTCTATTACCTGCTGCTGCTGGTCGTGCCGCCGCTGATCGGCGCCGCCCTGACCGCTTTGCTGTTCGCCCTGATCGCGGCCGTCGTCGCCCTGGTCTTCGTGCGACGAGCGCATGGTGATGACGAGGACGAGGAATACGACGAGCCCGAGGGCCTCGGCGTGCGGGCCTTCCGGCTGTTCCAGCAGCGTCCGATCCTGGGCGCTGCGGCGGCTCTGGCCGGCGGCTTCATCTTCCTGCGCAACCCGGCGCTGGCCACCATGGTAGCGGCCGCCTTCACCGAGAAAAGCAGAGTCCGAAACCGACGCTAAAGGAACAGCCAAGTCTCGGAGGCGTTGTTTCAGGCAAGCGGCGCTGTCGACGGGAGAGGTCGAAAGCTCGCTCCCGTCAACATTTCTCGGAGGGTTCCGCCTATGCTTCGTTGGGCTATTATTTTCTTCATCATCGCCTTGGTCGCAGCCGTGCTCGGCTTTGGCGGCATCTCGGGCATGTCGTTCGAGATCGCCAAATTCATCGCCATCATCGCCGTCATCCTGTTCGTCGTCTCCCTGCTGGTCGGCGGCCTGAGGGGACGCGGCGGGCCGCGCATCTAGCCGAACTGCCAGACATCGAAATCAGGGCCGCGACCACGCCGTCGCGGCCCTTTTTCATGACTGAAACCAGGAGCCGTCAGGCGCGGCGACGCGGCAGACGCCAGGTCTGGTGATCGGCGAAAGCCCGACCATCCCAGGCCACGGCCGAAACCGTCACCGCCTCGGCGTCCCATTCGATGCGGTTGAAGCTGGGCGGCGATCCGCGCTCGCGATGCGACAGCGTCCCGCAACCGACCGCGTAGGAGCAGTGGTCCCCCACCCCGATCGGCAGGGCGAAGGGCACATGAACGTGGCCGGTGACGATCAGGTCGACGCCCGCCTCGGCGAAGATGCGGGCGGCCCGCTCGCCGCGCTTGACCTCGCCGGTCATCGGCGCGCCGATCATCTCGACCAGGGGGTGATGGCAGGCCAGGACGCGCAAGGCCCCGGCCGGAGCCTGACGCAGAGCCTCGGCCGCGCGGCGCGTCTGATCCAGATCGATGACGCCCTTGGACCAGTTGGGCCGCGCCTGCCAGCCGCGCGCCGTCGTCACCCCGCGCACCATCAGATCCTCGCGACGGAACTGATGGTCATGCGCCGGATGGCCGGTCGCCTGCTCGAACGCCCGCCAGGGCCAGAACAGCCGGGCCATCACATCCCAATAAGGCACGTCATGATTGCCGACGGTGACGAAGACCGGCTCGGGCAGGGCGCGGATCCATTCGCCCGCCGCCGCGAATTCACGCGGATAGCCCCTCTGGGTGATGTCGCCGGTGATCAGGATCAGATCGGCCCCGGCCGCGTGGGCGTAGTCGGACGCCGCCGCCACCGCGTGTTCATGCTCGCATCCGAAATGAACGTCCGAGAACTGAAGAACCAGACCCACTAGACGCTGTCCCTGCCCGCCGGAGGCTTGGGCGCCAGAGCCATGAAGGCGCGTGGTACGAATTTCACCGCCGTCTCGCGGCCCAGCAGCATCGGCTCGCCGTCGATCACGGCGGGAATGCGCGAACGGGCCTCCACCTCGATCTTGCGCGCCCCGCGCGTCGTGACGGTCGGATCCTGGCGCCAGTCGTCGAACAGGGCGTGGGCGGCCAGACGGAAGGCCTGGGCCGCGTCGGCGGTGTTCATGGCCGCCGCCTCCAGCCCGTCGCACTTGACCATGGCCTTGGAGATCAGCGGGCTGATCAGCACCAGCGCCTCGGCCTTTTCCCGCGCGCCGCCGTCCAGCGCATAGCGCACACGGCCCGAGAAGGCCTTCTTCAGCGCCCGGCGGCCATAGGTCCAGGCCATCTTCAGCTTGCCCTCGCGGATGGCCTCGCGCGCCGGGGCCCACAGAGCGGGCGAGCCCAGGATGGCGGCGCAATAGAAGGCCTCGCCCTCGACCTCGCCGCCGGACACGCACTGGGGCGCGCCTTCCTCCAGCGCCAGCCGAAGCGCCGCCTTCCAGTCCGCCGTGCCGTACAGAGCCTTGGGCAGCATGTTCATGGTGCCGCCGGGCAAGGGGGCGATCAGCGGCCCGTCCGGTCCGGCGCGGGCGGCGACCGAGCGCGCCGTCCCGTCGCCCGCCAGGATGAACAGGGCGTCCGGCCGCGCCGCCAGGGCTTCGCCGATCTGATCCGGAATGCGCGCGCCCTCCAGCACCACCACCTCGGCCTGCAGCGGATAGACGGCCAGCAGGGCGGCGGCTTCGTCGGCCGCCTGCGGCCCGACGCCGCCCGACAAGGGATTGACCAGGATGATGACCCGCTCCAGCCGGACCTCCCCGGTCAGAGGGCGAGGCTCCTCGACCGTGTCGTGCGACGAAGGGGCGGCGGCCAGGGCGCTCAGGAAATTCGGGGCGTCGATCATGGGCGGCGAACGCCTGCGCGGGCGGCCAGTTCCGCACCTGCGACAGTGAGAGAAAAATAAAGTGAAGCTTGTGGCGTTTTGCCTCGGAACCGCCCTCTTCGGACTGCGTTATCGAAGCTTCAGGGGTGCCCCCTAAGGGATGAAGGACAGAACCATGAACAAGGCGATTCTCGCCATTGCCGGCGCCGGTCTTCTGGTGACCGCCTGCGCCAGCGACCCGTATTACGGCGGCGGCGCCGGCTCGAGCCAGGCCGTCCGTCAAGGCGCCGTCGGCGCGGGCCTGGGCGCCGTGGCCGGCGCCATCATCGGCAACAACGTCGGCGGCGGCAACGCAGCCACGGGCGCGGCCATCGGCGCGCTGGCCGGCGGCGCGGCCGGGGCCATCCGCGGCTCGAACCAGGACCGCAACAACCAGCAGCGTTACCGCGACAACCAGGGCCGCTACTACTACTGCTACGACAACCGCCAGACCGAGTGCTACTGGGAGAACGGCCAACGCCGTTATTGATCCAGGCTTCTAGCCTCTGGCGCCCGAAGCGTTTTCGGGACACTCTGAAAGGGCGATCCGCATGGCGCGGGTCGCCCTTTTTGCTGGAGGGCGCGCACGCCGCACGGCGCGCGCGAGGGGCCTGACATGAAGCTTGTTTCCGTCGTCGTTCTGCTGACCGCCGGCCTGGCCTTAGCCGGGTGCGCCGCCACGAGCGGCTATAAGGAGCGCAGCGATCTGGTCAGCGACCCGTCGGCCTGCGCCGACAAGCGGTTCGAGGTCTATTTCGTGCCCGACCGCGCGACCCTGACCGACGCCGCCCGCCAGGCCATCGGCATGACCGCGACCCAGCTTCAGGGCTGCCAGATCAAGCACGTCAAGGTGACGGGCCTGGCCGACGCCCGCAGCGGCAGCGCCGCCGCCAATCAGACCATTTCCGAGCAACGCGCCCGCGCCGTGGCCGAGGCCCTGGCCGGCGCCGGCCTGCCCGCCCCGGCCTTCGACATCGAGGCCGCCGGCGCCCAGGGCGCCGTGGTCGGCGGCGTCAACGATCCCCTGCGGCGCCGCACCGAGGTGCTGATCGAGGTCGTCGCTCCGCGCTGACGCCCCAGGCGGCTGAACTGCGACCCGCCGTCGCGGGCCGTGGATAGGCGCGGCTTGAGGGTCTAAGGTCGCGCCTTTCCCTGATCCTGTTCCTGGCGTCGCCCTTGCGCATCCTGCTTCTTCTGCTGACCTGGCTCGCCCTCGCCCTTCCGGCGGCGGCGTCCCCATCTGCGCCTGCATCCGAGGCCGCCTTGCGCGACGCCCTGGCCGCCGGGGCCGCGCCCGCCGCCAAGACCGCCGTCGCGCCGGGGCCCCAACGCACCGAGCGGATCGAGGCTGAACTGGTCGCCATGGGCGCCTGGGCCACGCCCGGCTCGACCGCCGTCGTCGCCATCCGCCAGAAGATCAAACCCGGCTGGCACACCTATTGGCGCAATCAGGGCGACTCCGGCGGCCCGACGACCCTGACCTGGGCCTTGCCCAGCGGCCTGGCGCCCGGCGACATCCTGTGGCCCCTGCCCGAGCGTCAGCGGCTGCAGAGCCTGATGAACTACGGCTATTCGGACACGGTCTTCCTGCCCGTGCCGATCGAGATTCCAGCGGACACGCCGCCGGGGCGCAGCCTGCCCCTGCGCGTCACCGCCCATTTCTACGTCTGCAGCGACGAGATGTGCGTGCCGGAAGACCTCGACCTGGCGCTGGACCTGCCGGTGCGCGCGGACGCCGCGCCGCTGGACGCCCGCTTCGGCCAGGCGGTTCAGGACGTGGTCGCCGGCGCCCCCCGCCCCGCCGGCATCGACGCCCGCGCCGCCCTGGTCGACGGCAAGCTGACCCTGACGGCGATCGGCGGTCCGCTGACCGGAGCCGCGCCGAAGTGGGCATATTTCTATCCGTTCGAGGGCGGGGTGATCGACCACGCGGCCGCCCAGTCGGGCGAGCGCGGCCCGCAAGGGCTGACGGTAACGATCACCGCCGGACGCGGCCTGACGACCAACGGGCTGAAAGGGCCGATCGACGGCGTCCTGTCCACCGATCTGGGCGCCTGGGAGATCACCGCCGAACCGGGCGCGGCCCTGACCGGCGTCACGGGCGACGGCGCGATCGGCGACGGCGAGGGCGCACAAACCGCGGCGGCCGCCACAGGCCTGTCCGACTTCGCCAAGGCGGCGTTGTTCGCCCTGCTGGGCGGTCTGATCCTCAATCTGATGCCCTGCGTCTTCCCCATCCTGGCGATGAAGGCCGCTTCGCTCAGCCGCGCCGCCCATGAACCGGCCGAGGCGCGCCGAGACGGCCTGGCCTTCCTGGCCGGGGTGCTGGCGACCTTTCTGCTGCTGGCGGGGGCGCTGCTGGCCCTTCGCGCGGGCGGCCAGGTTCTGGGCTGGGGCTTCCAGCTCCAATCGCCGGGCGTGGTGGCGGCCCTGGCCCTGCTGATGCTGGCGGTGGCGCTGAACCTGTCGGGCGTCTTCCACGTCGGCGCCGGGCTACAAGGGGCCGGACACGGTCCCCTGTCGCGCCTGCCCGGCGCGGCGGGCGCCTTCTTCACCGGGGTGCTGGCGGTGATCGTCGCGGCGCCCTGCACCGCCCCCTTCATGGCCTTTGCGCTCGGCGCCGCCCTGTTCATGCCCTGGCCGATGGCCCTGGCGGTCTTCCTGATGCTGGGGCTGGGCCTGGCCCTGCCCTATGTGCTGATCAGCCTCAATCCGCGCCTTCTGGCCCGTCTGCCGAAACCCGGCCCGTGGATGGAGACGCTGCGCAATCTGCTGGCCTTCCCCATGTACGGCGCCGCCCTGTGGCTGGCCTGGGTCTATGGCCGCCAGACCGCCGACGCCCTGGCCCTGCTGTTCGGAGCCGGGCTGATGCTGGCCCTGGCGCTATGGCTCTACGGTCGAGCGCAGCTCGCCGCACCCGGCAAGAGTCGGATCGCGGGGATCGCCGCCCTGCTGGCCCTGATCGCGGCGCTGGGCTTCGGCGTCCTGGCGGGGCGCGCCGCGCCCGCCGCCCCGGACAGCGCAGGCGCTTCGACGCATCTGCCGTCCCAGCCCTGGTCCGAACAGGCGGTGAAGGCCGCCCTGGCCGAAGGGCGCCCGGTCCTGGTCAACTTCACCGCCGACTGGTGCGTGACGTGCAAGGTGAACGAAAGCACGGCCCTGTCCTCGGCCCGTACGGCTGAGGCGCTGGAACAGGCGAACGGCGTCTATCTGGTCGGCGACTGGACGCGGCGCGACGACGCCATCACCGCCGAACTACAGCGCCACGGCCGCTCGGGCGTGCCCCTGTATCTGGTCTATGCGCCGAGCCGGCCCGAGCCGCGCATCCTGCCTCAACTCTTGACCGAAGGCGTCGTCATCGACGCCCTGAAAGACGCCGCCGCCCGCTGACCTACCACCCCGAGGAGACCGCCATGTTCCGCCTGCTGACCGCCGCCTCCGCCTCGCTCCTGCTGCTCGCCGCCTGCCAGCAGCAGCCCGCCGCATCGCCTGAACGGTCCGAAACCGCCGTCGTCGCGCCCGAAGCGACCGAGGCGCCCGCCCCTGGCGAAACGGCCCCGGCCTTCACCCTGGTCGACGCCGAGGGACAGCAGCGCTCCCTGGCCGATTTCCGCGGCAAGACGGTGGTGCTGGAATGGACCAACGAAGGCTGTCCCTTCGTGAAGAAACACTACACCGGCGCCATGCAGGCCCTGCAGCGCGAGGCGACCGCCGACGGCGTGGTCTGGCTGACCATCATCTCCTCGGCGCCGGGAACCCAGGGCTTCGTCGAGGGCGAGGAGGCGCAAGCCTGGAAGGCCAAGCACCAGGCCGCCTTCACCCACCTGCTGCTCGACCCGACCGGCGAGGTCGGCAAACGCTACGACGCCAAGACCACGCCCGATATGCGCGTCATCGATCCCGAGGGGCGGTTGATCTACGTCGGCGGCATCGACGACCGGCCGACCAATAAGGTCGAGGATCTGGACGGAGCCAACAACTTCGTCCGCGCCGCCCTGGCCGACGCCAAGGCCGGGCGCGCAGTGCAAACCGCCTATGCCGCGCCCTACGGCTGCGCCATCAAATACCCCGAGACCGTCGAGGGCTGAGGACGGCCTTTGCGGCCGTCCTCCCGTCGGGCTTCAATTCGCGCGAAGCGCGCTAGCCCCGGCAATCCAATCCCAAGCCGAGGTTAGGCCTCGGGTTGAGGCGGCGAGATGATGACCTCGACGTTGTCGTTCAGCAGATAGGACAGCTCGTCGAGGGCCAGCTTGCGCGCGGCGGCGTCAGAGGCGCTCTCCAGCGCCGCGACCTTGACCGGAATGTCTTCCGAGATGCCGCGCAGAATGCACTTCAGATCGTTGTCGGTGCCGCGCTCCTTGAGGATCAGATGACCCTGCATGTCGCGCTGGGCCAGGTCCGCCGCCTGTGTCTTGAACGCTCCATAGGCCGCGCCGGTGAAGAAGCCGGCCTTGTCCGCCTCGCCCGAGGCCGCCCAAGCATCGACGATCGTCTTCAGAGCGCCCGAACGGGCCACCAGGTCAGCGAACAGAGGCTCCTGGGCCACCGAGACCGGAGCGGCGGGCGCCACCGGCGGCAGGGCGGCGGCTTCGGCGACCGCGGGGTCGGCCAGCATCAGGGCGACGGCGAGAGCTATTCCGCAGGACATGGCGTGCCTTTCACAAGGGACCGGAACGACGGACTTCCACCAGGAAATCCTTGTTGACCCAGTCTTGGATTGAACTCTTCACGGCCTGGGCCGTAAACCAGAGCTTGCAAGCGCCGGGCCAAAAGGCCGGGACCGCCATAGGAGACGATGATGCCGCACGCCGCCTGGGCCGAACTCGAGGCCGCCGCCCGACGGGACGCGGATGCGCGAATCCAGGAGCAATTCACCGCCGACCCCGACCGGCTGACGCGGCTGACGCTGGACGTGGCCGGCCTGCACATCGACCTATCCAAGCAGAGCTGGACCCAGGCGGGCCTGAAAGCGGCGCTGGCGCTGGCCCGCGCCTGCGACGTCGAGGGTCGTCGCGCGGCCCTGTTCAATGGCGAGGCGGTCAATCTGACCGAAGGCCGCGCCGTGCTGCACCCGGCTCTGCGCGCGCCGGACGGCGCCGCCTTCCACGCCCTGGGCGAGCCGGTCTCGGCCGAGGTCGAGGCCGTGCGCGCCGAAATGAAGGCCTATGCCGAAGCGTTGCGGTCCGGGAATGAAACAGGTGCAAGCGGGCGCCCCTTCAAGACGGTGCTCCATATCGGCATCGGCGGTTCCGATCTGGGACCGCGCCTGATCTGGGACGCCCTGCGGCCCCTGGATCCGGCCATCGACCTGCGCTTCGTCGCCAACATTGACCCGCGCGACATGGCCGAGGCCCTGATCGGGCTGGATCCTGAAACCACCCTGGTGATCGTCGTCTCCAAGAGCTTCACCACTCAGGAAACCCTGCTGAACGCCCAGGCCGCCAAGGCCTGGCTGGCCGCCGCCCTGCCCGCCGAGGGAATGGCGAAACACTTCATCGGCGTCACCGCCGCGCCGGACAAGGCGGCGGCGTTCGGCTGCGGCCGCACCTTCGCGTTCCGAGACTGGGTCGGCGGGCGCTATTCCCTGTGGTCGGCGGTCAGTCTGTCCTGCGTCATCGGCCTGGGCTGGGACGCGTTCCAG
This sequence comes from Brevundimonas sp. 357, assembly GCF_003938605.1. Taxonomy (GTDB): domain Bacteria; phylum Pseudomonadota; class Alphaproteobacteria; order Caulobacterales; family Caulobacteraceae; genus Brevundimonas. The sequence goes on from NZ_RHWX01000001.1 coordinate 228,936, forward strand.
GGCTTCCTTGACGGCGCCGCCGCCCTGGACCGTCACTTCCTCGAGGCCCCGCTGGAGAGGAACGCGCCGGTGATGCTGGCCCTGGCCGAGATCTACAACGTCGACGGCCTGCACCGCCCGGCGCGGACGGTCGCTCCCTACGCTCACGCCCTGCGCCGTCTGCCCGCCTTCCTGCAGCAACTGGAGATGGAGTCAAACGGCAAGCGTGTCCGCTGCGACGGCTCGCCCGTCGGTCGCCAGACCTGCCCCATCGTCTTCGGCGAAGCCGGCACCAACGGCCAGCACGCTTTCTTCCAGCAGATCCATCAGGGGCCGCAAGTCGTCCCGTCTGAATTCATCATCGTCGCCTCCACCAACCAGAGAACCCTGGAAAGCCCTCTCTGGGCCAACGCCTTGGCGCAGGCCCAGGCCTTGATGCAAGGCAAGACCGAGGCTCAGGCCCGCACTGAACTGATCGCGTCGGGCGCATCGGAAGACGAGGCCGACCGTCTGGCGCCGCACAAGACCTTCCCCGGCAATCGGCCCTCGACCGCCATCCTGATGGAACGGCTGACGCCCCAGACCCTCGGCGCCCTGATCGCCCTCTATGAACACAAGACCTTCGTTGAAGGCGTGCTGTGGGACATCAACAGCTTTGACCAATGGGGCGTGGAACTGGGCAAGGTTCTGGCCAAGGCCCTGCTGAAGGACGCCGCCACGGGCACGCCTTCGGCGGATCTCGACCCCTCCACGGCGGACCTGCTGCGGCGGCTGACGGCGTGACCGTCGTCGCCCCCACCTGGCAGCGGCTGGAGGGGCTGGCCCTGCTCGTCCTCGCCGCCTTGGCCTATGGCCGCTTCGGTCAGGGCTGGGCGCTGTTCGCCGTTCTCTTCCTGGCCCCCGACCTGTCCTTCGCCGGCTACCTGGCGGGTCCGCGCGTGGGAGCCTGGGCCTATAACCTGGCGCACAGCCTGATCGGGCCGCTGCTGCTGGCGGGCGCGGGCCTGCTGACCGCCGCGCCCTTGGCGACCGCGCTCAGCCTGATCTGGCTGGCGCACGTCGGCTTCGACCGCGCCCTCGGCTACGGCCTGAAGTCGCCGGAGGCCTTCGGCCTCACCCACCTGGGTTTGGTCGGCCCGGCCAAGCGCGCCGCTCGCCCGTCATGATCGGCGGAATCGAAAACAGCGGCGCCATGGACATGACCGTCGAACTGCTGACCGCGACCGTCATGGTGCTGACGACCGTGGGTCTGCACGCCGTCGGCCTGTTGACCCTGGGCCGGGTGCTGGCCGCCGGAGACGCCAAGGCGGGGCGCGGCCAGGCTGTGCGTCTCAACCCTTTGTCGCCGCGCGGCGCCGCCTATACCGTCACCGTGGTTTTGGGGCTGTTCATCCTGCACGGGGTCGAGATCTGGCTCTACGCCGCGCTCTTCTATCTGCTGGGCGCCGTGCCCGACCTGCGCGAAGCGGTCTATTTCTCGTCGATCAGCTACAGTTCCATCGGCTATGGCGACGCCTCCATCGATCCGGACTGGAAGCTGCTGGGCGCGATCGAGGGCATCAACGGCGCCATCCTGCTGGGCTGGACCGTGGCCTTCTTCGTCGCCGTCATGGGGCGGTTGCTGCCGACGAGCGAGCGAGGCAGCGGCTTCGAATAAGGCCCGTCCATGAAAAAAGGCCCGGCCATGCAGCCGAGCCTTTCCTCATCTCACGCGCCGCCTACCAGCGACGGTCGTAGCGATAGTTGCGATCCCGATCGCGGTCGCGGCGGTTCTGATGGCTGCGCCATTCGCCGTGGTTCCGCCAATAGCGGCCGTCGCGATAGTAGCGACCGTCGTTCCGCTCATAGCGGCCGTTGTAATAGCCGTCGCGGCTGTTGATGCCGTGCTCGCGCTCCCAGTGGCCCTGGTTCCGATAGCAGCGGCCGCCGCGGTAATAGCCGCAGTCGTCGTTGTTCGAGGACGAGGCCGCGCCTAGGGCCGCGCCCGCCAGGGCGCCGCCCGCGACATAGCGTCCGTCGCCTTGACCGATCAGGGCGCCGGCGACGCCGCCGACCACGGCGCCCAGGACGGCGTCACGGCCGGTGTTGTCGCGATCGCGGTCGCGATAGTGCTGGGCCGCAGCCGGCGTCGAAGCCAGCATCGTCAGGGCGATAGCGCCGACGCCGATCTTGGACAGGGTCTTCATGGCGGGCTCCTTTCGAAAGCCGGTTGATCCGTTGTCCCCCTTTTAGCGCCGCCTGTCTGAACGACCCCGGCGGGGTGCGTTCATTTTCGCTTCATCTTGAGACCGGATTTCGGGCGTCGTCGCCCTTGACGCCTCCCGCCCCCCTGCCTAACTCCCCGGTCGTTAGCACTCGGGGAGGGCGACTGCCAAAGTCGCGGGCTCCGGGGGCTGGAACCAACATCCTAACGGGAGTTACTCAGATGGCGTTTCGTCCGCTCGGCGACCGCGTGCTGGTCAAGCGCGTTGAAGAAGAATCCAAGACCAAGGGCGGGATCATCATCCCCGACACGGCCAAGGAAAAGCCCCAGGAAGGCGAAGTCGTCGCCGTGGGCCCCGGCGTCCGTGACGAAGACGGCAAGTTCGTCGCCCTGGAGCTGAAGGCCGGCGACCGCGTCCTGTTCGGCAAGTGGTCGGGCAGCGAAGTGAAGATCGACGGCGAAGACCTGATCATCATGAAGGAATCCGACGTCCTGGGCGTGCTGTCGTAAGACGCGCCCCGGTTTCCGGTTTCTGATTTAAAATCTTATAGATAGGAGCAGCCCGCATGGCCGCTAAAATCGTAAAGTTCAACACCGACGCTCGCGACAAGATGCTGAAGGGCGTTAACGTCCTGGCTGACGCCGTCAAGGTGACCTTGGGCCCGAAGGGCCGCAACGTCGTGATCCAGAAGTCCTTCGGCGCCCCGCGCTCGACCAAGGACGGCGTTTCGGTCGCCAAAGAGATCGAGCTGGAAGACGCCTTCGAGAACATGGGCGCCCAGATGATCCGCGAAGTCGCCTCCAAGGCGAACGACAACGCGGGCGACGGCACCACCACCGCCACCGTCCTGGCTCAGGCCATCGTGCAAGAGGGCCTGAAGGCCGTCGCCGCCGGCATGAACCCGATGGACCTGAAGCGCGGCATCGACCAGGCCGTCGCCGTGGCCCTGGACGAAGTGAAGACCATCTCCAAGCCGGTCTCCAACAACTCGGAAATCGCCCAGGTCGGCACCATCTCGGCCAACGGCGACGCTGAAATCGGCGAGCTGATCGCCCTGGCCATGGCCAAGGTCGGCAACGAAGGCGTCATCACCGTCGAAGAAGCCAAGACGGCCGAAACCACCGTCGACATCGTCGAAGGCATGCAGTTCGACCGCGGCTACCTGTCGCCCTACTTCATCACCAACCCGGACAAGATGGAGGTCGCCCTCGAAGAGCCGCTCATCCTGCTCCACGAGAAGAAGCTGACCTCGCTGCAGCCCATGCTGCCGGTGCTGGAAGCCGTGGTTCAGTCGGGCCGTCCCCTGCTGATCATCGCCGAGGACATCGAAGGCGAAGCCCTGGCCACCCTGGTCGTCAACAAGCTGCGCGGCGGCCTGCGCGTCGCCGCCGTCAAGGCTCCGGGCTTCGGTGACCGCCGCAAGGCCATGCTGGAAGACATCGCCATCCTGACGGGCGGCCAGGTCATCTCTGAAGACCTGGGCATCAAGCTGGAAACCGTCACCCTGGACATGCTGGGCAAGGCCAAGAAGGTCTCCATCACCAAGGACGACACCACCATCGTCGAAGGTTCGGGCGAGAAGGACGGCATCGAGGCCCGCGTCGGCCAGATCAAGCGTCAGATCGAGGACACCACCTCGGATTACGACAAGGAAAAGCTGCAGGAACGTCTGGCCAAGCTGGCCGGCGGCGTCGCCGTCCTGCGCGTCGGCGGCTCGACCGAAGTCGAAGTGAAGGAAAAGAAGGACCGCGTCGACGACGCCCTGAACGCGACCCGCGCCGCTGCCGATGAAGGCATCGTCCCGGGCGGCGGCGTGGCCCTGCTGCAAGCCTCCAAGAAGCTGATCGATCTGAAGGGCGTCAACGCCGATCAGAACGCCGGCATCAACATCGTGCGCCGCGCCCTGCAGGCTCCGATCCGTCAGATCTCCGAGAACTCGGGCGTCGAAGGTTCGATCGTGGTCGGCAAGGTCATGGACTCGACCGAGGCCTCGTTCGGCTTCAACGCCCAGACCGAAGAGTACGGCGACCTCGTCCAAATGGGCGTGATCGATCCGGCCAAGGTCGTCCGTTCGGCTCTGAAGTCGGCCGCCTCGGTCGCCGGCATCATGATCACCACGGAAGCCGCCATCGCTGACGCGCCGAAGAAGGCCTCGGCCGGCGGCGCCCCCGACATGGGCGGCATGGGCGGTATGGGCGGCATGGACTTCTAAGTCCAAGTCACCTCACGCTGAGACTGCGGAAGGGGCGGGATCTAAAGATCCCGCCCTTTTCTTTTCCTTCTCCCCTTGCGGGAGAAGAATTAACGCCCCGCCTCCCCGACCTCGCGCCCCGCCAGCCGCGCCCCCTCGACCACCGCCGGGTCGGTCCGCGCCGTGTCCAGCACCCAGTCGCGGAAGCGGGCGATCTTGGGGGTCAGGCGACGGCCGGGCGGGTAGCAGAGCCAATATCCCTCGGCCAGGGCGACCGTCTCCTTGAACGGCCGGACCAGAAGTCCCCGTTCGATCTCGCGGCCGTAGAGGATGGGCGACCCCAGGGCCACGCCCTGATCGCCCAGCGCCGCCGCCACCTCCATCGCCTGATTGTCGGCGGTCAGGCGCGGCGGCGCGGCGGCGTCGGCGGGGGCCACCCCGGCGGCGGCGAACCAGGCCGCCCATTCCTGCGGCTCTCCGACCAGATGGGCGCGCTTCAAGTCCGCAGGCGTCTTCAGATCCAGCCGGTCGCGCATCGCGGGCGTGCAGACGGGCGTGAAGACGGCGGGCATCAGGAAACGGCTCTCCAGTCCCGGCCAGCGGCCCGAACCGAACCGCAGCGCCACGTCCAGCCCATCCGCCCCCAGGCCGGACAGGACCGGACTGGTGTCCACCCGCACCGCCAGATCCGGGTTGGCCAGCTGGAAAGACCCCAGCCGCGTCGCCAGCCACTGGGTCGCCAGGGTCTGGAGCGTGGTGACGGCCAGCACCCCTTGATCGGTCTCGATCACCTCGGCCACGGCGCGGCGCAGCAGGGTCATCGCCTCGGTCGCCGCCGTGGCCAGCCGCTCGCCTTCGGGCGTCAGGGCCACCTGCCGCGTGCCGCGCGTGAACAGGGGCCGCTCCAGCCGCTGCTCCAGGTCGCGGATGCGCCAGCTGACCGCCGCCTGGCTCATGCCCAGAACCTCGGCCGCGCGGGTGAAGCTGAGCAGACGCGCCGCCGCCTCGAACACGCGAAGCGCGTCGACCGGGATGCGGGAAAGAGGATCAGACATAAGTCAACCTTATGGATGAACGCCGTCGTCTCGTTTGTGATAGTCGCCACCATGCGCCATTCTGATGATCTCAGAAAGGAGGACGAACAATGGAAGACATTCACCGCACTCATAAGGAACCCGCGTGGGGCTGGATCGGCGCCTTGCTTGACGCCCACCGCCTTTCACGCCGCGAAACCGGCGATGTCCGTCTCAGGGCCCGACCCTGCCCGACGCCCCCGCGTCCGGCGGCCTGCTGACGGCCGCCGCTGCGCCGGGCGCGGCCTCTAGCGCGCGACAAGCGCGACAAGGCGTCGCGCCCGGCGTCCTTCCGCCAGCGGAGCGGTTGCCCCCGCGCGGCGCCCCCGCCCATAAAGGCGCCTTCATCGTCACAGAGGGGGCCCTGATCGATGCGCCGCACCACCCGTATTTCGTCCTTCGCCGCAGCCGCGCTGATCGCCGCCGCCGGCCTGACCGTCGCCGTTCCGGCCGAAGCTCAATCGCGCCGCGCCGCGCCCGCCATCGAGCGTTCGGACTGGCCCGCGCGCGCCGCCCCGGCCCAGACGCGCGCCGTGACCTTCGCCGCATCGGCGGCCCCGTCGGGCGCCCTGGTTCTGCCGCTGTCGTCGGAGGCCGAGCTGGCCGCGCGCGGCGCCGCCCTGGACGCCGGGACGCGCCAGGCGATCGCCTCGGCCCTGACCGCCGCGCGCTTCGACTACAAGGCGCGCCAGACGTTGAATCTGCACGGCGTTGGCGGCTGGGACCGCATCCTGGTCGTCGGTCTGGGCGCAGCGCCCAAGGCCGCAGACATTCAGACCGCCGGGATCGTCGCCGGCCGCGCCCTGAACAGCCAGCCCGGCGCCCTGACCGCCCTGACCTCGGGCCTGTCGGCTGATCTGGCCTCGGAACTGGCGACCGGCCTGGGCATCGGCCACTATCGCTCGGATATCTATGTCACCACCGGCCGCGACCGCCCGACGCCCGGCGCCCTGACCGTCATCGCCGATGACGCATCGGGCGCCCAGGCGCATCACCGTCGCGGCGCCGCCCTGATCGAGGCCATGGCTTGGACCCGCGACGTGTCCAACGAACCGGCCAACGTCATCTATCCGGAAAGCTTCGTCGAGCGCGCCCGCGCCGCCTTCGCCGGCGTGCCGGGGGTCGAGATCACCGAACTGGACGTGCCCGCCATGCAGCGCCTGGGCATGGGCGCCCTGCTGGGCGTCGGCCAGGGCTCCAGCCGCCCGCCGCGCCTTCTGGCCGTGCGCTATCGCGGCCAGGGCGCGTCCAACGACGGCCCGATCGCCCTGCTGGGCAAGGGCATCACCTTCGATTCCGGCGGCATCTCCATCAAGCCGGGCGCCAATATGGGCAATATGAAGATGGACATGTCCGGCGCCGCCAGCGTTGTCGGCGCGGTCCTGGCCCTGGCCAAGGGCGGGGCGCCGGTGGACGTGGTCGCCGTCGCCGCCCTGGCCGAAAACATGCCCGACGGGAACGCCATCCGCCCGGCCGACGTGCTGACCGCCATGAACGGCAAGACCATCGAGATCATCTCGACCGACGCCGAGGGACGCCTTGTATTGGCCGACGCCGTGGTCTGGGCCGACACCACGCTGAACCCCGCCGCCATCGTCGACGTGGCCACCCTGACCGGCTCGGTCGGCGGCGCCCTGGGCAATGACTATGCGGGCCTGTTCAGCCGCCACGACGCCCTGGCCGATCAGTTGAAAACCGCGGGCGACGCCACGGGCGAGACGCTATGGCGCCTGCCGCTGCACCCCTCCTATGTGCGGGCCACCTCCTCGACCATCGCCGACATCAAGAACTCGGGCGACGGCGGGGCGGGCGCGGGCACGGGCGCCCACTTCATCGGCTATTTCGCCCGGCCCGAGACGCCCTGGGCGCATCTGGACATCGCCAACATGGCCTTCGGCGGCGCCAGCGACGTCAAGCCGGCCGGTTCTGCGGGCTACAGCGTGCGCCTGCTGGAGCGTTTCGTGCGCGACTTCCAGCCGGTGGCCAAGGAGAAGGGAACGGGCGGCTACTGAACCGCCGCATCCTCAATCGACGGCGACGATCTCGACCGACTGGCCCGCCACGGTCGCATCGTCGCCGACCCGCTTGCCCATCAGGGCGCGGGCCAGGGGCGAGACATGGCTGACGCTGCCCTTGGCCGGGTCGGCCTCGTCCTCGCCGACGATGCGCCAGGTCTGGCTGCGGCCGTCCTCGCGCTCGATGGCGACCGATCCGCCGAAGCGCACCCGCCCGTCCGACGCCGTCTCCAACAACTGGGCCGAGGCTCGGCGCGCCGACCAGTAGCGCAGGTCGCGCGTGGCGCGGGCCATGGCGGTGCGGTCCGCCTCGATCGACCCCTGAGTCTGAGCGCGGGTATAGGCCGCCCGCGCCGCCGCCAGCTCGGCCTCAATCAGGGCCAGCCCCTCGGCCGTGACATGGTTGGGATGGGGCGAGATCGGGCGGTCCACCAGGTCGGCGGCCGTGGCTTCCAGATCTTCTTCTCGGGTGAAGGCGACGCTCATGATGATAGAGCCTATGCCCCGCGCAATCGTTCCGGTCTAGGAAGGTCGAATGACGCGCTCCCCGCACACAATCGCCGTGATCGGCGCCGGTCCCGCCGGACTGATGGCCGCTGAACGTCTGGCTCAGGCGGGCCTGCGCGTCGTCATGCATGAGCGGATGCCCTCGGTCGCGCGCAAGCTGCTGATGGCCGGGCGCGGCGGGCTGAACCTGACCCATTCGGAGCCGCCCGAGCCGTTCCTGAACCGCTATGACGCCGCCGCGCAGGCGCGCATCAAGGGCTGGCTGGACGCCTTTTCGCCCGCCGATCTGATCGCATGGGTCGAGGGGCTGGGCCAACCGACCTTCGTCGGTTCGTCCGGCCGGGTGTTCCCGAAGGCGATGAAAGCCTCGCCCCTGCTGCGCGCCTGGCTGGCGCGGCTGGAGGCGTTGGGCGTGGAGATCCGCACCCGCTCGTGCTGGATCGGCTGGCAAGACGAAGCCCTGACCTTCGACACGCCCGACGGCGAGCGAACAGAACGCCCCGACGCCGTGATCCTGGCTCTGGGCGGCGCCAGCTGGGCCAAGCTCGGCTCCGACGCCGCCTGGGTTCCCGCGCTGGAAGAAGCGGGCGCCGCCGTCGTCCCCTTTCGCCCCGCCAATGTCGGCTTCGACGTCGCCTGGTCGCCCATGTTCCGCGAGCGTTTCGCCGGAACGCCGCTGAAGGGGATCGCCCTGACGCATGAGGGCCGCACGGTGCGCGGCGAGGCCATGATCGCCGCCTATGGGATCGAAGGCGGCGGCGTCTATGCCCTGTCCGCCGGGCTACGCGCGGCGATCGAGCGCGATGGAACGACCTCGCTGATGCTCGACCTGCGGCCCGATCTGAGCGTCGAGGCGCTGACGCAACGCCTGTCGAAACCACGCGGCAAGGACAGCCTGTCGAACTGGCTGCGCAAGGCAGCGCGGCTGGACGCCGCCGCTGTCGCCCTGTTGCGCGAAGGCGGTCCGCTGCCCGCAGACCCGGCCGAATTGGTTGCCCGGATCAAGGGCGTCGCCCTGACTCTGACCGGGGTGCAGGGCCTGAGCCGCGCCATCTCCTCGGCCGGTGGCGTGGCGCTGGACGCCGTGGACGAGCGGCTGATGCTGAAGGCGCGGCCCGGCGTCTTTGCGGCGGGCGAAATGCTGGACTGGGAGGCGCCGACCGGCGGCTATCTGCTCCAGGCCTCCTTCGCCTCAGGCGTCGTCGCGGCGGACGGCGTGCGCGCCTGGCTGGACGGGCGCTGAGGCCTTTCAGGGTCGACAGCGACGCCCTCAGGGGGCAGCGTGACGCAAACCTTTCAGATGTCGAGCCTGCCCATGTCGCTGTCCCGTTCCATCGCCGTCGGCCTGATCGCTGTCCTGATGTGTTCGACCTCCGCGCTCGCCCAGACCGGCCGCGTCGATCCGGCCCGACTGAACGAGGCGACGCGCGTTCTGGCGTCAGACGCATTCGAGGGCCGCGCCCCGGTCACGCCCGGCGAGGACCGCACCATCGAATGGCTGACGCAGCAGTTCCAGGCGCTCGGTCTCGAACCCGGCGGCCCCAACGGATCATGGGTGCAGGTCGCCCAGGTCAGCCGCACCAGTCAGGACGGCCCCGCCGCCATCAGCGTCACCGCCAACGGCCGCACGACCGAACTGCAGCGGGCCACGGACGTCATCGTCTCGTCCGACCGGCCGGTGGAGCGCATCAGCCTGACCGACGCGCCTCTGGTCTTCGTCGGCTATGGCGTCGACGCGCCCGAGCGCGGTTGGGACGACTACAAGGGCGTCGATCTGACCGGCAAGATCATGCTGGTGCTGGTCAATGATCCCGACTTCGGCGCGCCCGAAGGCCATCCCGTCGCGGGCAAGTTCGACGGCCAGGCCATGACCTTCTATGGCCGCTGGACCTATAAGTTCCAGGTCGCGGCACGGCACGGCGCGGCGGGCGTTCTGGTCATCCACGACACGCCGGGCGCGGGCTATCCGTGGTCGACGCTGGAGAATTCCTCGACCGCGCCCAAGTTCGACATCGTCCGCGCCGACCCGGACAAGGAACGCGTGGCGGCGCAGGGCTGGATTCAGGGCGCGATCGCCGAACAGCTGTTCCGGGACGCAGGCCTCGACTTCGCCGCCCTGAAGGATCAGGCGCGCACGCCGGACTTCCGCCCCGTGGCGCTGGACGGCGTGACCCTGTCCATCGACTTCGGCCAGAAAGCCGACCGGGTCGAGACGCGCAACGTCATCGGCCGCCTGCCCGGAACCAAATACCCCGACGAGACGGTGATGTTCGGCGCCCACTGGGACGCCTATGGCCGCGCCACGCCCAAGAACGGCGACGACATCTATAACGGCGCCGTCGACAATGCGACGGGCGTGGCCGGGATCATGGAAATCGCCCGCCTGTTCGCCGAGGGGCCGCGCCCCGAACGCTCGACCGTCTTCGTCAGCTGGGCGGCCGAGGAAACCGGCCTGCTGGGCGCCGAATACTATGCCGCCAACCCGGTCTGGCCGCTGGAGACGACGGTCGCCAACATCAATATGGACAGCCTGTTGCCGGGGACCGAGATCGACCCGAACATCGTCGTCATCGGCGCGGGCAAGAACGATCTGGACGACCGGCTGGCGGTGCTGGCCGCGCGCGAGGGTCGCCGCCTGATCCCCGATCCCGCGCCGCACGCGGGGGCCTTCTACCGCTCGGACCACTTCCCCCTGGCGCGCAAGGGCGTACCCGCCCTGTTCGCCGCCGCCGGCTTCACCGGGCATAATGAAGCGAGCCGCGACTACGTCGCCAATCGCTATCATCAGCCCTCGGACGAATGGACGCCGCAGTGGAAAATGGACGCCGCCGCCGCCGATGTGCAGCTGCTCTATGAAGTCGGCCGCGATCTGGCCAACTCGCGCGATTGGCCCGCTTGGAAGCCGGGCGACGAGTTCGAAGGCGCGCGCAACGCCTCGGCCTCAGCGCGCCAGTAACCGGCCCCAAGTGACGTGAAGCCGCCAAGGCGCTAGACCGCATCCATGACCAGCCTCCCCGACCTCCATGGCGTTTGCCCGCCGCGTTTCAATGCGGTGAAGGACGCCTTCGCCGCCAACTTCACCGACGCCCCCGAAGGGCTGAACGAACTGGCCGCGCGCTTCAGCGTGACCATCGACGGCGAGGTGGCTGTCGATCTGTGGGCCGGGTCGGCCGATCTGGCGGGAAAGGCGCCCTTCGCCGAGGACACGCTGGTCCCGGTCTTCTCGACCGGCAAGGCGGTGATGGCCCTGATGATCGCGCGCTGCGTGGACAAGGGGCTGCTGTCCTATGAGGACCGGGTCGCCGACCACTGGCCCGCCTTCGGCGCGGCGGGCAAGGACCAGCTGACCGTCGGCCAGCTGATGAGCCACCAGTCCGGCCTGCCGGGCTTTTCCGACGGCGTGGAGCCGGCCATCTGGTTCGACCGTCAGGCGGTGCTGGACAAGCTGGCGGCCCAGACGCCGCTTTGGGCGCCGGGGACGGCGTCCGGCTATCACCCCATCACCATCGGCTATCTGGCGGGCGAGCTGTTCCGCATAGTCGACGGGCGGACCATGGGAGCGGCCCTGCGCGAAGACTTCGCCCAGCCGTTTGATCTGGACCTGTGGATCGGCCTGCCGGAAAGCGAACACGGCCGCGTCGCCCAACTGCGCAAGCCCGCCGCCGCACCGGACCTCGGCCCCATCGACGCGATCAAGAAGGCCGCCTTCCTGGACCGCGGCTCGGCCCCCGGCGGGCGCGGCTCGACCGAGTGGCGCATGGCGGAGATTCCGTCCGCCAACCTGCACGGCACGGCCAAGGATCTGGCGCGGATGATGTCCATCATAGCCACGGGCGGCGCGCTGGATCATCTGCCTGTGCTGTCGGAGGAAACCCTGGCCCAGGCGACGCGCGAACGCATCCACGGACCGGACAGGGTGCTGCCCTTCGACATGAGCTGGGCTGCGGGCTTCACCCGCAACCAGGGCCTGAACATCTTCGGCCCCAATCCCGAGGCGGTCGGCCACTGCGGCTGGGGCGGGTCGATGGCGTTCGCCGATCAGGCGGCAGGCGTCTCGGCCGCCTATGTCATGACGCGCCAGTCGCCCCACCTGCTTGGCGACCCGCGCGCCCTTCGGTTGGTCGAAGCGCTCTACACGGCCTTGTAGGGGGCGTCTTAGGCCTCTGGTCCCCAGGCCAGCTGGTCGTGGACGATCAGCCAGCCGTCGACCGTGCGGCGCAGGATGCGGGTGAACAGGCCGCGATGGGTCTTACCGTCGCGCGTCATCACCGCACGGCCAGAGACCACCGCCGTATTGACGTCGAACTGTATGGTCTCGAACCACTCATAGGACAGCGCGCCCAGGCCGCCGGGCGCCGCCGCGCGGGCGTCCAGGGCGACGCGCACGCTGTCGGGCCCCTTCAGCGGGGTGTCGCCCAGGAAGACCAGCAAGGGCTCGTCGTGGACATAGGTGGCCATGACCGCATCCACCTGCCCCGAGGTCCAGGCGGCGGCGGCGGCGTCCAGGGCGTCGCTGACCGCGTCGAAGGTCTCGGCCGTGGTCGGCGGGGCGGCCACGGCGACGGGCGCGCCCGGCGCGGCGGTCGGCGCGGCCTCGCGGCTGCCCCCGACGCGAGCGGTGCGGATCACTTCATCGCCGCCGGTCTGAGGCGCGCCATGGGCGCAGGCCGTGGTCCCTCCGGCGAGCAGAACGGTTGCGGCGACGGCGGCGAGGAAGCGAGAACAGATCATCATCGCCTTCTTCTTTAGGACGGGACGGCGCCCGACCTCAACGCACAGGCGGCGGATTCTCGCCGAGGGCGTCCATGCGGTCCTCGGCCGGGTCGTCCAGCAGGCCCGGTTCGGGCGCCACTATGGTCTCGGCGGTGTCCGACGCGCGGCGCACCTTGAGCACGGCGCCCAGGGCGAAGACGGCGGCCCCGACCCAGATAAAGGCGAAGGAGGCGATGCGCAGGCTTCCCAGAGCCTCGCCCTGCAAGGCGCCGATGACGAAGACGATGGTCGGCGCCAGGAACTGCAGAAAGCCCATGCTGGACAAGGGCATCCGGCGCGCCGCCCAGGCGAACAGGGCCAGAGGGATGACCGTCGCCGGTCCCGCGAACAGCAGCCAGGCGGTGGCGGCGGGGGAGGCGGTGAAATGGCCCTGACCCGTCGCCTCGATGAAGACGACCCAGGCCAGGCCGGGCAGGGCCAACAGCAGGCATTCCATGAACAGGCCGGTCTGGGCGTCGACCGAGACCCGTTTGCGGATGATGCCGTAGCCGGCGAAGCTGAAAGCCAGCAGCAGCGACACCCAGGGCGCATGGCCCAAGGCGACCGCCTGAAGCACCACGCCGATCGCCGCCAGGACAATGGCGATGACGCCGAAACGATCGATCCGCTCACGGAACAACCAGGCCCCGGCGGCCATGTTCAGCAGCGGATTGAGATAATAACCGAGCGAAGCGTCCAGCGTCCGGCCGTTGTTCACCGCCATGACGTAGGTGGTCCAGTTGGCGGCGATCAGCACCGCCGACAGGGCCAGCCAGCCCAGCACCCTGGGCTGTCGGAAGACGGCGACCACCTGGGCCCACTGGCGCGACAGCATGACCAGGATCAGGGCCCAGACCAGGCCCCAGAGGGCGCGGTGGCCCATGATCTCCCAGGCGTCCGCGCCCTGATGCGCCATCTGCTGGAACACCAGGGGAATGAAGCCCCACAGCAGGTAGCAGAGCACCCCCGCCGCCAGGGCGGCGCGGGCTTCGGACGCAGGAGCAGCAGGGGAGGCGCTCACACTGGAACCTTTCGATCCCCGCCGCATCGCCGACGCGACGGGGGACAACACGACTGACGCCCCTCAAGCAGCCTCGCACCGCGTGCGAGGCGTTAAGGGCCTCTTCTTAGACAGTCAAAGTGCGGTAGCCGCTCTTGGGCGAGATAACGCCGGTCTCGTCCAGCAGCTGGGCGATCTGCACGGCGTTCAGGGCCGCGCCCTTGCGCAGATTGTCCGACACCACCCAGAACGACAGGCCGTTCTCGACCGTCGGATCCTTGCGGATACGCGACACATAGACGGCGTGCTCGCCCGCGGCGTCGACCGGGGTGATGTAGCCGTCGTGCTCCTGCTTATCGACGACCAGGATTCCCGGCGCCTCGCGCAGGATTGCGCGCGCCTCGTCCGGCTCGATCGGGCGGTCGAACTCGACCGTCACGGCCTCCGAATGGCCGACGAAGACCGGCACGCGGACGCAGGTGACGGTCAGCTTGATCGACGAGTCGAGCATCTTGTGCGTCTCGTCCCACATCTTGGCTTCCTCGTCGGTGTAGCCGTCGTCGCGGAACGAACCGATGTAGGGAATGACGTTGAAGGCGATCTGCTTGGGGAACTTCTTCGGCGTGGCGTCGCCGAGGCCGTAGATGGCCTTGGTCTGGTTCCACAGCTCGTCCATGCCTTCCTTCCCGGCGCCCGAGACGGACTGATAGGTCGAGACGACGACGCGCTTGATCTTGGCCGCGTCATGCAGCGGCTTCAGCGCCACCACCAGCTGGGCGGTCGAGCAGTTGGGGTTGGCGACGATGTTCTTCTTGGTCGCCAGCTTGGCGTCGTCCGGATTCACCTCCGGCACGATCAGCGGCACGTCCGGATCCTGACGGAAGGCCGAGGAGTTATCGATGACGATGGGGCCGGCCTTGCCGATCTTCTCGGACCATTCGCGCGACACCCCACCGCCGGCGCTCATCAGCACCAGGTCGACGCTCGAGAAGTCGAACTGCTCGATGTCCTCGCACTTGATCGTGCTGTCGCCGAAGGAGACCTCGACGCCTTTGGATTTTCGGGAGGCGATCGCGTGCATTTTCTCGACGGGGAAGTTCTCTTCCTCGAGGATGGCCAGGATTTCCCGACCGACATTGCCGGTGGCGCCTACGACGGCGACGCGATAGCCCATGATGAAATCATCCTTTGTTCGGGGGCGTTTGGGAGAAACGCTTCTGCATTTGGGTCTTTCGCAGTCGCGAAGCAACCAGAATCCTCCAATTCGTCGCCCGAATCCGCGAGCGCCTTCCCCCGGCCCCATACGAGGGCTATCTGCTGGCCATGACCTCCCGTATCCGCAACGCTTACGACATCCGCGTGGAAGAGGGCGTGATCACGCCCGAACCGGCCCAGGCCGCCCTGATCGGCGCGCTGGAACGGCTGGAGACCGACCTGTCGAAGAAGGGGCTGTTCGGCGCCCTGCCCGAGGTCAAGGGCATCTACATCTGGGGCCCGCCCGGACGCGGCAAGTCCATGTTGATGGACCTCTTCTATTCCTCAACGCCCGAGCAGAAGAAGGTCCGCGCTCACTTCCACGCCTTCATGGCGCGCATCCACGACCTGGTGAAGCAGTGGCGCGACGGCACGCCGCGCAACCGCAAGGACGTGTTCGGAACCAGCAAGGGGGACGACCCCATTCCGCCGATCGCGGCCCTGATCGCCTCGGAGGCGCGCCTGCTGTGCTTCGACGAGTTGCAGGTCACGGACATCGCCGACGCCATGATCCTCGGCCGGCTGTTCGAGGCCCTGTTCGAGAAGAAGGTGGTGCTGGCCGTCACCTCGAACCGCGCGCCCGAAGACCTCTACAAGAACGGCATCAACCGCCAGCTCTTCCTGCCCTTCATCGACATCATCCGCCGGCGTTGCGACGTGGTCGAGACGGCGGGCGCCCGCGACTTCCGCCTGGACCGCATGGCCGGGGCCAAGGTCTGGTTCTCGCCGCTGGACGCCGAGGCGCGGCAAGGCTTCGAAACCCTGTGGTCCGACCTCAAGGGCGGCGAGCCGGAAGAACCCATCGCCCTGCCGGTGCTGGGCCGCGAGGTGAAGCTGGAGCGCACGGTCGGCGGCATGGCGCGCGCGACCTTCAACGAGCTGTGCGGCCGCCCCTTGGGGCCGCAGGACTATCTGGCCGTCGCCCGGCGCTTCCACACCCTGTTCCTGGCCGACGTCCCCCTGCTCAGCCCGGCCAACCATCATGAGGCGCGCCGCCTGGTGACGCTGGTGGATGCGCTCTATGAGGCCAAGACCCGTCTGGTCGTCCTGGCGCAGGCCGCACCCGAAGCGCTCTACACTGAAGGCGTCGGCGCCTTCGAGTTCGAACGGACGGTCTCGCGCTTCAACGAGATGCAGAGCGAGACCTGGCTGGAGCAGCGCGAGGAAGCCGAGGCGGCCTGAGCCGTCCACCCACAAGGTCATCCCTGCCGTAGCGCCGCCCCACCCTCCGTCATCCTCGGGCTTGACCCGAGGATCGGGCCATCCGCCTAGCGCCCGCCGTCCAAGGGCCCGCGTCCGTTCGGCGCCCTCCCGCCCGCTGACCGCTCGATCCTCGGGTCAAGCCCGAGGATGACGGCGAAAGAGAGAGACCCCACGAAAAAGGGCCGCACTCGAAAATGCGGCCCTTTCCAATTTAGACGCCTAAGCGCTCAAGCAGCGAGCCGCCGCGCGGCTCACGTCAGCGCCCTCAAGCCAAGGAAGGCTCAATATCCTTACAGGCCTGGATCAGGCCCTGGACCGAAGCGACCGACTTGGCGAACATCGCCTTCTCGTCGTCGTTGGTGGTGAACTCGATGACCTTTTCGACGCCGTTCGCGCCGATCAGGGCCGGGACGCCGACATAGAGGTCCGACAGGCCGTATTCGCCCGACAGCCAGACGGCGCACGGCAGGACGCGCTTCTGGTCCAGCAGGTAGGACTTGGCCATGGCGATGGCGGATTCAGCCGGGGCGTAGAAGGCCGAGCCGGTCTTCAGCAGGGCCACAATCTCGCCGCCGCCCTTGCGGGTGCGTTCGACGATGGCGTCCAGGTCAGCTTGCGACAGGAAGCCCGCGGCGACCGCGTCCGGCAGCGGCAGGCCGCCGACCGTCGAGTGGCGCACCATCGGCACCATGTCGTCGCCGTGACCGCCCAGGGTCCAGGCGTGGATGTCCTGCACCGACACGCCGGTCTTTTCAGCCAGGAAGTAGGCGAAGCGGGCCGAGTCCAGCACGCCGGCCATGCCGATGACCTTCTCCTTGGGGAGCCCTGAGAACTTCTGCAGGGCCCAGACCATCGCGTCGAGCGGGTTGGTGATGCAGATGACGAAGGCGTTGGGGGCGTGCTGCTTAATGCCCTCGCCGACGGCCTTCATCACTTTCAGATTGATGCCGATCAGGTCGTCGCGGCTCATGCCCGGCTTGCGCGGCACGCCGGCGGTGACGATGCAGACGTCGGCGCCCGCGATGTCGGCGTAGTCGTTGGCGCCCTTCAGGGCCACGTCCTGACCGAAGACGGCCGAGGCTTCGGCGATGTCCAGAGCCTTGCCCTGGGGGGTGCCTTCGGCGATGTCGAACAGGATGACGTCGCCCAGCGCTTCGCGCGCGGCCACGTGGGCCAGGGTTCCGCCGATCATTCCGGCGCCGATGAGGGCGATCTTCGCGCGAGCCATTCAGGTCTCTCCAGTCGATATTGCGTGTGCGAAACGGTAGTCGCTGGAACGGCGGTCTAGACCTGTCGGCCGGTCGCGGCAAGCGTTCCGCGTTGCGCCTTTCGTCGGGGCCTGCGAGGCTGCGGCCATGGCCAAACCCACGGACGCTCCCCCGATGACGGACGCCGCCTATGAGGCGCGCGCCCTGGCCGAGGCCCTGGCCTGGCGCGACCGCCAGCTGAAACGGCCCGGCCTGTGGGACAAGACCACCCGCGCGACCCAGGACCGCATCAACCGCGTCATTCCCGAGCGCGTGCACGAGATCGTGACCGGCGCTGTGCAGCAGATGACGCGCGGTCTGCTGGCCGGGTCGGAGTGGACCACCGCCCGCCCCCTGACCGAAGGCGCCCTGCAAGAGCGCGAGGCCAGGGTTCGCACGCGCGTCGAGCTGTATCGCACCACCGCCAGCGTCGAGGGCGGGGTAGCGGGCGCAGGGGGCTTCCTGATGGCGGCGGCGGACTTTCCCGCCCTGATGGCGATCAAGGTCAAGATGCTGTTCGAGATCGCCGCCCTCTACGGCTATTCCGGCCGCGACCTGAAGGAGCGGGTGATCGTCCTGCGCATCTTCCAGATGGCCTTTTCCAGCGCCCGGCATCGGCCCGAAGCCCTGGCCGCGCTGGAGGCCGCCATGTGCGCGCCGGACGATCCCGACGCCCTGAAGGCCTTCGACTGGCGCAAGTTCCAGCTGGAGTACCGCGACTACATCGACGTGGCCAAGCTGGCCCAGCTGCTGCCGCTGGTCGGCGCGCCGATCGGGGCCGTGGTCAACTGGCGCCTGACCCAGCGTCTGGCCGAGACGGCGATGAACGCCTATCGCCTGCGCCTTCTCGCCGATCAGGACGTCGCATGAGCTTCACCGCCGACCCCGCCTTCGAGGCCGCCTCCGTCTTCGCCGCCGACTGGCCCCTATGTCAGGTGCGGCTTCAGGACGACGGCCGCTTTCCCTGGCTGATCCTGCTGCCGCGCGTCCCCGGCGCGGTCGAGCTGGAAGACCTGACGCCCGACCAACGCGCCCTTCTGAGCGAGGAGATCGTCCGCGCCGGCGCCCTGGTGCGTGAACTGGGCGCCCTGCGCGATGCGCCCGTCGACAAGCTGAACGTCGCCGCCTTGGGCAATGTCACGGCCCAGCTTCACGTCCATGTCGTCGGCCGCCGCCGCGACGACCCCCTGTGGCCCGATCCGGTCTGGGGGCGCCCCGGGGCGGTTCCTTGCACAACCGAAACGCGCGATGCGGCCCTGGCGCACGTCGCTTCCTTCTGATCCGAGCATTGGGGACCGACTTTCGTTTGGAATCGCCCCCCTTCGTTGACACCGGCCCGTCTGCGTCACTAAAGCCTGTTGCACTGCAATCCGGCCCTGAATTTCCTCGGGTTTTTTGAGAATCATTCGCATGTCGAACACTCCCCCGGCTGCGGGCGAAACTGGCGACCGGACGGGCCGCTACGTCCGTCACCCCAACGGGCACGTCGCACCGATGTCGCCCTTCACCGATATCTGGCGCTGGCACATGACCATGGTCGCGTCGATCCTGTTCCGCGTCACCATCGGCGCGGCCAGCGTGGGCGCCGTCCTGCTGCTGGGTTGGGTCGCGATCGTCGCCTGCGGCCCGGACGCCTTCGCCTCAGTCGTCGCCTTCTCGGGCTCGCCGTTCGGCCTGTTCATCTGGTTCGGCCTGACGTGGGTGCTGTTCTCCTTCCTGCTGAACGGCGCGCGCCACCTGATCAACGACGCGGGCAAGGGGCTGGATATCAAGTCCGCCAACCTGATGGCCCAGATCGCCGTCTGGGGTCCGATCGTCCTGGCCGTCCTGTTCTGGGTCGTGCTGTTCGCTACCGGAAAGGTTTCGCTGTGAGCGCCGCGCCCAAATTCAAGAACAATGTGAAAATCTCCGAGCGCCACGGCGCCGGGGAATGGAAGCTCGAAAAGCTGGCTCTGCTGGCCCTGATGCCGCTGGGCCTGTGGGCTCTGTCGACCGGCTTCACCCTGGCCGGCGCCGACTACGGCGCGGTCGTCGCCTGGTTCGGCAGCACCCTGAACGCCGGCCTGCTGGCCGTGACGGCGGTGGTCTTCTGCCTGTTCGCCAGCCTGGCCTGGAAGGTGATCCTCGAGGACTACGTCCCCGCTTCCTCCCGCTCGTCGCTGATCCTGGTGTCGAACCTGGTCTTCCTCGTGCTGGCGGCCGCCAGCGTCTTCTTCATCGTGCGTCTGGCGCTGGGCTCGGCCCCGCTGCCGGCCGGAGTCTGATCCCGCCATGGCTGCATACGAGCTTATCGATCACGAATACGACGTCGTCGTCGTCGGCGCCGGGGGCTCCGGCCTGCGCGCCGCCCTCGGCGCCGCCCAGCAAGGCCTGAAGGTCGCCTGCGTCACCAAGGTCTTCCCGACCCGCTCGCACACCGTGGCGGCGCAGGGCGGCATCTCCGCCTCGCTCGGCAACATGGGCGAGGACAGCTGGCAGTGGCACATGTACGACACCGTCAAGGGGTCGGACTGGCTGGGCGACCAAGACGCCATTGAGTACCTGGTCCGCAACGCGCCGCAGGCCGTTTACGAGCTGGAACACTGGGGCGTGCCCTTCAGCCGCACCGATGAAGGCAAGATCTATCAGCGCGCGTTCGGCGGCATGACCCGCAACTTCGGCGAAGGCCCGGTGCAGCGCACCTGCGCCGCCGCCGACCGCACCGGCCACGCCATCCTGCACACCCTGTACGGCCAGTCGGTCCGTCGCGAGGTGAAGTTCTTCATCGAGTATTTCGCGCTGGACCTGATCATGCAGGACGGCGCTTGCACCGGCGTCACCGCCCTGCAGCTAGACACCGGCCAGTTGCACCAGTTCCGCGCCAAGATGGTGGTGCTGGCGACCGGCGGCTACGGCCGCGCCTATTTCTCGGCCACTTCGGCCCACACCTGCACCGGTGACGGCAACGCCATGGTGCTGCGCGCCGGCCTGCCGCTGCAGGACATGGAATTCGTGCAGTTCCACCCGACCGGCATCTACGGCGCCGGCTGCCTCATCACCGAGGGCGCCCGCGGTGAAGGCGGCTATCTGACCAACTCGGAAGGCGAGCGCTTCATGGAGCGCTATGCGCCGACCGTGAAGGATTTGGCCCCGCGCGACATGGTCAGCCGCTCCATGACCATCGAAATCCGCGAAGGCCGCGGCGTGGGTCCGAACAAGGACCACATCTTCCTGCACCTGGATCACCTGGATCCCAAGATCCTGCACGCGCGTCTGCCGGGCATCTCGGAAAGCGCCAAGATCTTCGCCGGCGTCGATGTGACCAAGGAGCCGATCCCGGTCCTGCCGACCGTCCACTACAACATGGGCGGCATCCCGACGAACTATCACGGCGAGGTGCTGACGCTGCGCGACGGCAACCCCGACAGCGTGGTTCCGGGCCTGATGGCCGTGGGCGAGGCCGCCTGCGTTTCGGTGCACGGCGCCAACCGTCTGGGCTCCAACTCCCTGACCGACCTGGTGGTGTTCGGCCGCGCCGTCGGCCTGCGCTGCGGCGAGGTCGTGGATAAGAACTCGGCCGTGCCCTCGGCCTCCAAGGCCCAGACCGACGCGCACCTGGCGCGCCTGGACCGCTTCCGCAACGCCTCGGGCTCGACCCCCACGGCGCACCTGCGTCTTGAGATGCAGCGCGCCATGCAGGCCGACGCCGCCGTATTCCGCACCGGCAAGACCCTGGACGAAGGCGTCCAGAAGCTGCGCTCGATCGACGCCGCCGGCTCGGACATCAAGACCACGGACCGCGGCCTGATCTGGAACACGGACCTGGTGGAGACGCTGGAGTACGACAACCTGATCGCCCAGGCCGTCGTCACCATCGAAGGCGCCGCCAACCGCACGGAATCGCGCGGCGCCCACGCCCGCGAGGACTATCCGGACCGCGACGACGCCAACTGGATGAAGCACACCCTGGCGTGGAAGCGTCCGGGCGAAGGCGTCCAGATCGACTACCGTCCGGTACACAAATACACGATGACCGACGAGGTCTCGTACATCGAGCCCAAGGCTCGGGTTTACTAAGGGGGATCGCAGATGGTTCAGCTCAACCTCCCGCGCGGCTCCAAGCCCACGACCGGCAAGGTCCACAAGGCCCCGGCCGGCGCCAAGAACGTCAAGACCTACAAGGTCTATCGCTACGACCCGGAGACGGACGCCGATCCGCGCTGGGACTCCTACGAGGTCTCGACCGACGATCACGGCCCCATGCTTCTGGACGCCCTGATCCACATCAAGAACGAGATCGACCCGACCCTGTCGTTCCGTCGCTCGTGCCGTGAAGGCATCTGCGGCTCGTGCTCGATGAACATCGACGGCCGCAACACCCTGGCCTGCACCAAGGGCTGGGACGAGTGCTCGTCGCACAACATCACCATCGCCCCCCTGCCCCACCAGCCGGTGGTCAAGGATCTGGTGACGGACCTGTCGCTGTTCTACGCCCAGTACGACTCGATCCAGCCCTACCTCCAGTCGGACACGCCCGACCCGGAGAAGGAGCGTCTGCAGTCGCCGGAAGATCGCGAAAAGCTGGACGGCCTGTACGAGTGCATCCTGTGCGCCTGCTGCTCGACCTCGTGCCCGAGCTACTGGTGGAACCAGGAGGAATACCTCGGCCCGGCGGCCCTGCTGCAGTCCTACCGCTGGATCTCGGACAGCCGCGACGACGCCACTCAGAAGCGCCTCGACGACCTGGAAGACCCGTTCAAGCTGTATCGCTGCCACACGATCATGAACTGCGCCCAGGTCTGCCCCAAGGGGCTGAACCCGGCCAAGGCGATCGCCGAGACCAAGAAGCTGATGGTTTCGCCGTCCCGCAAGAAGACGGCCGCCTGATCCAGCCGGTCCGAACGAAAAGAAAAGCCCCCGGCGCCGCCTGGTTCCGGGGGTTTTCCTTGGCCGGCGCGTAGCAAGGCTTGCCAACCCTGCATCCAGAGTTAAGACCGCTTCCATGCCCAAGATCACCTACATTGAACACGACGGAACCGAGCACACGGTCGAGGTCAAAAAGGGCCTGTCCGTGATGGAGGGCGCGATCCGCAACAATGTGCCGGGCATCGACGCAGATTGCGGCGGCGCCTGCGCCTGCGCCACCTGCCATGTCTATGTCGACGAGATTTTTGCCGCCGAGACGGGCCGCCCCTCGGCCATGGAGGAGTCCATGCTGGACTTCGCCGAGAACGTCGAACCGAACAGCCGCCTGTCCTGCCAGATCCGCGTCACCGACGACCTGGACGGCCTGATCGTGCGCCTGCCGGAAAGCCAGCACTGAGATGATCGACGCCCGGCTGCTGGACGCGGTCGGGTCTCTGGCCGCCCTCAATGCCCGGCCGGACCACATTCCCCTGATCGGGATCGCCGGAGCGCAAGGCTCCGGCAAGACCACCCTGGCCCGCGCGGCGGCCGAACGGCTGGGGGCCGCGCATCTGTCGCTGGACGACGTCTATCTGACCAGGGCGGAGCGCCAGGCCCTGGCCCGCGAGGTCCATCCCCTGTTCGCCGTGCGCGGCCCGCCGGGGACGCATGATCTGGGCCTGCTGGAGCGAACCCTGGCCGACCTGCGCGCCGCCGGCGCCGACAGCCGCACGCCGCTGCCCGCCTTCGACAAGCTGGTCGATGATCGCGCGCCCAGAACGGACTGGCCTGTGTTTGCGGGCCGCCCGTCGGCGGTGCTGGTCGACGGCTGGTGCCTGGGCGCGACGCCGCAGGCCGAGGCTGACCTCGCCGCGCCCGTCAACGCCCTGGAGGCCGAACGAGACGGACAGGGGATCTGGCGACGCGCCGCCAACGCCGCCCTGGCCGGTCCCTACGCCGAAGTCTTCTCTCGCTTCGACGCGGTGCTGTTCCTCAAGGCGCCGTCCTTCGACGCCGTGCTGGACTGGCGCTGCGAGCAGGAGGCGGTGCTGATGAATCTGCCGCCCGCCGACCTTCCGCCCGCCCGGCGCGCCGAACTGGCCGTCTTCATCCCGCATTTCGAGCGGATCACCCGCCATATGCTGGCAGGCGGAATACAAGCCGACATGACTTTTGCTCTGAACCGCAGCCGACGCCTCCTCGCAACCTGAAGGCTCAGTCCCGCATCGTCCGGAGCGCGCCCAGGCGAGCGAAGGCCAGGGTCAGGGCCTTGCGGCGCGCGGGCGCCAGGGGGGTGACGGGCGCGTCGCGCACCACCGCCCCGCCAAAGCCGTCGGCGACGATCAGGCCCGGCTCGTCCGGCAGCACGCCTTCGGGGAACTCCGGCGCGACGGCGAAGTAGAAGGCGTCGCAGAAAGGGCCGTACTCCTGCCATTTGCGGTCGACGCGGTAGTCGTCGACGCCCGACTTCACCTCGCAGATGACGATGTCGCCCTTGGGCCCCAGGGCCATGACGTCGGCGCGCCGTCCATTGGGCAGGCAGACCTCCAGCAGGGGCGCATAACCCATGTCCAGCATCAGCCGCGCCGCCCCCCGCGTGACGGACAGGGTCGTTTCGGGGCGGCTGAAGACCAGTTCGAGGTGAAGCGCGGCGGCGGCCATGCGCCTTTATGTTCCGCCTATGTTCCTACCGCAAGCGCTGCCGGTTCACGCGCCACTCGTCCCGCGTCTGGCCCCACAGGTTGACCGCGTGCTCATGGAAGGGCGGCGGCATGACGCCCGGCCCGCGATTGGCCGAGCCCAGCCGCTCGGCCACCTTCTCCGACGCCCGGTTGTCGGGGTCGATGCAGTGGATGACATCCGGCCAATCCAGCACGTCGCAGGCGTAGTCCATTGTCGCCGCAGCGGCCTCGATCGCATAGCCCTTGCCCGTGGCGTCGCGGTGCAGGCTCCAGCCCACCTCGCGGCCCGGCCAGCCATAGGGATGCAGCGGCCCGATGCGTCCCATCCACAGGCCGGTCGCCTTCTCGATCAGCGAGAACATGCCCTCGCCGTGCAGCGCCCACATGCCCGCGACCGAGGCGATGGCGCGCCACACCTCATGCCGGGACTGCACCCCGCCGATGAAGCGCGTCGTCTCGGGGTCGCTCATGAAGTCGGCCCAGCGCGGAAAATCCTCCAGCGTCGGCGGGCGCAGAAACAGGCGTTCGGTCTCCAGCGTGGGACCGAGGGGCGATGTCGGGCGATCGATCACAACAGATACTCGCGTTCCAGGGTGTAGACGCTGCCGTCCCCGGTCAAAACGCTGGAGTAAAGCCCGAAGCGATCCACCCGGATCGGCGGCGACTTCAGCAGATTGTGCCCGGTGATCCAGGCGCCGATGCGATCGGGGTTCGCCTGGGGCTTCAGATAGGCCAGGGTGACGTGCGGCCGGTATTCGCGTTTTTCCGGCGGAACGCCCGCCCGCTCGCCCGCCGACCGGCAGCGCCCGGCCAGGACGTTCAGGCGCTCGGACCGCTCCAACCCCGCCCACAGGGTATGGCTGCGATGCGCGTCGCCAAAGGCGCCGACGCCGTTCAGGGTGATCTCGAACGCCCCGCCGCCCTCGGCGCGGGTCAGTTCCGAAGCCAAGTCGTCGGCCGTGCGCTCGGAGGCCTCGCCATAGAAGGCCAGGGTGACGTGCAGGGCGTCCAGCGGCCGCCAGCGCGCGCCGGGCAGGCCG
Source organism: Brevundimonas sp. 357 (assembly GCF_003938605.1). GTDB lineage: Bacteria > Pseudomonadota > Alphaproteobacteria > Caulobacterales > Caulobacteraceae > Brevundimonas. The sequence continues at coordinate 253,967 of NZ_RHWX01000001.1, forward strand.
GATTGACGCCGCGCCAGGGTCTCGGCGACGTCCTCGGGAATGGCGATGGCGGTGAACAGGCGCAACATGCGACCCTTGGTAGCGGGCGGAACCGGCGACCGGAAGTCCGGTTTTTCTTGCAAGGATGCGTCTGCATCCCGATATTTCAGCCAAAGGTCGGGACATTCCCGGCCGAATGGGAGACTTCTTTCGCGATGAGCGATTTCAACAACGGCTATGCGCGCCCGCTTCCGCAGTCGGCGGACATGTCCGTCGACGCCGGTCTGCGCGCCTTCATGCTGGGCGTCTACAACAAGCTGGCGATCGGTCTGGTCGTCGCGGGCGCCCTGGCCTACGTCACCGGCAACGTCCCGGCGGCTCGCGACCTACTCTACATTCAAGGCCCCGACGGCCGCACCGGCCTGACGATGCTGGGCATGATCGTCCAGTTCTCGCCGCTGGTCATGCTGTTCGGCTCGATGTTCTTCATGAAGAACCCGACCGCCAAGGGCGTGAACATGCTCTACTGGGCCGTGGTCGCCACCATCGGCGCGGGCCTGGGCGTGCTGTTCCTGCGCTACACCGACGGTTCGCTGGCCTCGACCTTCTTCGTCACCGCCGCGGCTTTCGCTGGTCTGAGCCTGGTCGGCTACACGACCAAGAAGGATCTGACCGGCATGGGCACCTTCCTGATCATGGGCGTGATCGGCCTGGTCATCGCCTCGATCGTGAACATTTTCATGCAATCGGGCGTGATGTACCTGATCATCTCGGGCGCCGGCGTGCTGATCTTCTCGGGCCTGATCGCCTATGACACCCAGCGTCTGAAGATGACCTACTACGCCCTCGGCGGCGACAAGAACGCGATGGGCGTGGCGACGGGCTTCGGCGCGCTGAGCCTGTTCATCAACTTCATCAACCTGTTCCAGTTCCTGCTGGCCTTCATGGGCAGCCGCGAATAGGGGCTTTCCAAGGCGCTATGGCCGTGACGCGGTCACGGCCGACTTGAGCGCAGGCCTCAAGCAGCCCGAAGGGCGATAGGCCAAAAAAGAATGAGGCCCCGGCAGCAACGCCGGGGCCTTTTTCTTAGCTGCGTTCACGTTGAGGGTTGGCGACTGCCTGGCTCCGCGCATCCCGGCGGACGCCGGGATGCGCGGGAATGAAAGGGCGCTCTCTACTCCACCACCGTGAATCTGCGGCTGTCGAAGACGCGCAGCACCTGGGCCAGGTCTCGGCCGCGCTTCAGCACATGGCCGCCCTCGCCGATCACGGCCCACTGTCCCTGTTTCAGGCGTAGGGCCGGACGCTTCTCGATCCGATAGAGCGGCGCGTCGCCGTGGCGGCGAAAGACGGCGAACTCGGCGTGGTCCTTCTGGCCGGCCATGGCGTAGTCGCGCCATTCGCCCGCCGCCACCATCCGCCCATAGACCCGCAGCATCTGGTCCAGTTCGCGGCGGTCGAAGAAGACCGGCCCCGCCTCCGGTTGCGCATTCGGACTGTCGACGTCGAAGCTCATGGCTTCAACTTAGGCCGCTCGCCGCGAAACGCCAGCGGCGGATCACGGGGCGGATCGGGGCCTGAACGCTTGTCACCCGCCGCGCGCCCGTCCAAAAGGCGGAACAAGTTCTAGATACGGAGACGAACCCATGGCGACGAGCGAAGGCTGGGACATGCCCACCGGAGACCTCATGAAGGGCAAGAAGGGCCTGATCATGGGGGTCGCGAACTCCAGCTCCATCGCCTGGGGCATCGCCTCGCAGTTGGCCGCCCAGGGCGCCGAGCTGGCCTTCACCTACCTGGGCGAAGGTCTTGAGCGCCGCGTGCGCCCGCTGGCCGAGAGCGTCGGCGCCAAGCTGCTGATCCAGGCCGACGTCACCGACGACGCGTCCATGGACGCCGCCTTCGCCGAGCTGGAGAAGGAATTCGGCACGATCGACTTCGTCGTCCACTCGGTGGCCTTCGCCAACAAGGACGAGCTGAAGGGCTCCTTCGTCGACAACACCACCCGCGACAGCTTCCTGCTGGCCATGAACATCTCGGCCTTCAGCTTCGTCGACGTGGCCAAGCGTTCGGCCAGGCTGATGCCGAACGGCGGCTCGATGATCACCCTGACCTACCTCGGGTCCGAACGGGTCATCCCGAACTACAACACCATGGGCGTGGCCAAGGCCGCCCTGGAAGCCGCGACCCGCTACATCGCCCGCGACCTGGGTCCGAAAAACATCCGCGTCAACGCCATCTCGGCAGGCGCCATGCGCACCCTGTCGCTGGCGGGCATCTCGGGCGGGCGCGGCCTGCACTCCAAGTCGGCGCAATTCTCGCTGATCAAGGAAGAGACTTCGATGGAGGGCGTCGCCGGCGCCGCCCTGTGGCTGTGCTCGGACCTGGGCCGCTCGACCACGGGCGAAGTCGTCCACGTCGACGCCGGCTTCCACGCCGTCGGCCTGCCGGACGACATGGAAGGCTGAACCCGACCGGGTTTTGGATAGACAGAGGGCCGCCGGGACACCGGCGGCCCTTTTTGCATCTCCCCACTACCCGCTCATCGCGGCGTATGCCGGATGAGCGGAAAGGCGCATTTCTGCTTTCAGGCGCCCGCCGCCCGGCCTAGCTTGGGCGCATGAGTTCCATACGCCTGCCCCCGCCCGCCAGTTTCTCGGCCGCCGCCGTGGCGACCGTCGTCGGTTTCGGCGGCACGGTCGCCCTGGTGGTGCAGGCCGGACAGGCCATGGGGGCGGCGCCCGTCCAGATCATCTCCATGGTCACGGCCCTGTGCCTGGGCATCGGCCTGCCCGGCGCTGTGCTGAGCTGGCGGCTGAAGATGCCGGTCGTCCTGGCCTGGTCGACGCCGGGCGCGGCCCTGCTGGCCGCCTCGACGCTCGGCCTCGGCTGGTCGACGGCCGTGGGCGCCTTCGTCATCGCCGGGCTGATGATGGTGCTGACCGGGTTGATCCCCGCACTGGGTCGACTGGCCGAGCGCATTCCCGCCGCCGTCGCCTCGGCCATGCTGGCGGGGGTGCTGCTGCCTTTCTGCCTCAAGCTGTTCCTCGTCTTTCCGACCGATCTGATGCTGGCGGCGGGACTGCTGCTGGTCTTTCTAGTCATGCGTCGTCTGGCGCCCGCCTGGTCCCTGCCCGCCGTTCTGGTCGCCGCCTTCGCCGTTCTGGCCGTGCGCGGCCAGGTCGCCCTGCCCGAGGGGACCGGTCTGTTCGGCGGCCTGTCGCCGGTCATGCCCGCCTTCGACTGGAAGGCGGCGGTCAGTCTGGCCCTGCCGCTCTATCTGGTGACGCTGGCGTCGCAGAACCTGCCCGGTCTGGTGGTGCTGCGGGCCGCCGGCTACGCTCCGCCTGCCGGCAAGCTGATCTTCTGGGGCGGGCTGACCAGCACGCTTCTGGCCCCGTTCGGGGCGCACGGCGTCAACCTGGCCGCCATCACCGCCGCCATCTGCACGGAGCCGGACGCCCACCCGGACGCCGCCAAACGCTGGACCGTGGGGGTGATCTACGGCCTGTTCTACCTGGTCGTCGCCCTGTTCGCGGCGCCGCTGGCGGGCCTGTTCATCGCCATGCCGACGGGGGCGCTGGCCGCCATCACCGGCCTGGCCCTGATCGCGCCCCTGACCGGATCGCTGGGGGCCATGATGGGCGAGGCCAAGGATCGCGAGGCGGCCGTCCTGACCTTCGCCGCCACGGCGTCGGGGGTGGCCCTGTTCGGGGTCGGCTCGGCCTTCTGGGGGCTGGCGGTCGGCTTCCTGGCCCTGGCGGCGCGACGCTGGATTCCCACGCGCGGCTGAGCCGCTTCTCCGCCTTTTACACTTCGCGCCCTTTACGGCCCGAGCGGGACCGTGGCAGCTTCTTCGCCTCGGCCGACTGGCGGCCGTCAGAGCGAGACGATCATGGCGCACAAGTTCGAAGTCTATCAGGACAAGGCCGGCGAGTTCCGCGTCCGGTTCAAATACAACTCCGAGATCATCTTCTCGACCGAGGGCTATTCCGACAAGTCGGGCGCCAAGCGCGCCATCGAGTCGATCAAGAAGTACGTCGGCGACGCCCCGACCGAAGAAGTCTGAGCGTGCGCGGGGCGCGGCGCACCGCCGCCCCCGCAACCTCGCCTTACGGCTGCGCCGGGACGTTCAAGCCCCGCTGCACGGCCGGACGGGCCAGCCCGCGCCCCAGCCAGGCGGCCACGCGCGGAAAATCCGCATAGCCGACCAGTTCGCCCGCCCCATAGTGTTCGACCAGGTTGCGCACCCAGCCGAGGATGGCGATGTCGGCGATGGTGTAGTCGTCGCCCATGATCCAGGTTCGGCCCTCCAGACGCCCCTCCAGCACGCCCAGCAGACGCCGCGATTCCGCGACGTAGCGATCGCGCGGCCGCTTGTCCTCGAATTCGCGGCCCGCGTATTTATGGAAGAAGCCGACCTGGCCGAACATCGGACCGATGGCCGCCATCTGGAAGAAGACCCACTGCAGCGTCTCATAGCGCGCCGCCGGATCGGTCGGCAGGAAGCGCCCCGTCTTCTCCGCCAGATAGACCAGGATGGCGCCGGACTCGAACAGGGCCAGCGGCTTCCCACCCGGCCCGTCGGGGTCGATGATGGCGGGGATCTTGCCGTTGGGGTTCAGCGACAGGAATTCCGGCGTCCAGGTCTCATTGTTGAGGATATCGACCAGGTGCGCCTCATAGGGCAGGCCCAGCTCCTCCAGCAGGATGGAGACCTTCACCCCATTGGGCGTCGCCAGCGAATAGAGCTGCAGCCGGTCGGGATATTGCGGCGGAAACGGACGGGTGACGGGAAAGGCGGACAGATCGGCCATGGGGCGCTCCAGGTCGGGTTGAGCCCCTAATGTCGGGAGCTTCAGCCAAACCGCAACCGCTTCGGCATCAGTCTTCGTCGCGATCGCTGACTTCGGTCGGGCGGACGATGCGCAGCCAGCCCTCATTGATGTGCAGTTCCGGCGCCGCCTCGCGGGTGAAGGGCAGATACCAGGTCGGGCCGCCCTCGGCCGGGGCGATCTCCAGCATGTCGTCGGCGCCGAAGTTCTGGACCGACTTCACCTTGCCCAGCACCACATCGGCCGGATCGCGGCCCTCCAGCCCGACCAGATCGGTCAGGTAGAACTCGTCTTCATCAGGCTCTGGCAGGGCGTCGCGGGTGACGAACAGCTTCTGGCCGCGTCGGGCGTCGGCCTCTTCCTTCGTCGCGATCTCCTTGACCTTGGCCACCACGCCCGCCTTGTCCGGCCGCGCCGAGAGCAGGGTCAGCACCGGCTTGCCGTCGGCGCCCAGCAGCGGCGAATAGCCGACCAGGGCCATGGCGTCGGCGGTATAGGCGCTGATCCGCACCTCGCCCTTCACCCCGAAGGCGCCGCCGATCTGGCCGACCAGGATCAGTCTGTCTTCGCTGCTCATGGCCGGGCTCCGTTTGCCGATGCGATGGGTCCAGATAGCAGAAAAGCAGCGCCCCGGAAGGACGCTGCTTTCCCGTTTCAACCGGCCAGGGCCGGATGAGAAATAAGGCTCAGGCCTGTTCTTCGGTCGCCTCGGCGGCGACTTCAGCCGCAGGGGCTTCTTCAGCAGGCGCTTCTTCCACGGCCGGAGCGGCGGCGGCGGCGGCGGCTTCAGCGGCCTCGGCCTTGGCGGCGGCTTCGGCTTCCAGGCGGTCGGCTTCGCGCTGGGCGCGCTCGGCGGCGCGTTCCTGGGCCTTCTTGCCCGGCTCGCCCTTCTTCGGGTTGTTGCTCTGGGTCCACTTGACCTTGCCGACCAGAACTTCGTCCTGGCTCTGGCTGATGAAGCGGGCGACGCGGTCAGTCGGCTGAGCGCCCTTGGCCAGCCATTCCGAGATGCGGTCAGCCTTCAGGACGATGCGCGGGGTGGCGCTGTCCTTCGGCAGCATCGGGTTGTAGCTGCCGACGCGCTCGATGAACTTGCCGTCGCGCGGGCTGTGCGAGTCGGCGATGACGATGTGGTAGTAGGGGCGCTTCTTGGCGCCGCCGCGAGCCAGACGAATCTTCAGCATTTTCAGTCTCTTTCTAGAAAGGCGTTAGTTCTTTTTGGGGAAGCCCGGCAGACCCGGAAGGCCCCCCGGAAGTTGTCCGCCGCCCAGGCCCGCCAAGCGGTCCTGAATGGCTTTCATTTCATCGGCCGAGGGTTCCGGCATCTTGCCGCCGCCCAGAGCCTTCAGGCGGTTCATATCAGGACCGCCGCCGCCCATGCCGGGCAGGCCGCCCATCATGGAGGCCATCTTCTGCAGGTTCTTGCCGCCGCCCTTAGACAGCGACTTGACCATGTCGGCCATCTGCCGGTGCTGTTTCAGCAGGCGATTGATATCCTGAACCTCGACGCCAGCGCCCTTGGCCACGCGCTTCTTGCGGCTGGCGTTCAGCAGGTCGGGCTTCTTGCGCTCGGCCTTGGTCATGGAGCTGATGACGGCCAGCTGGCGGTCGATCATCTTGTCCGAGACGTTGTTCTCGGCCATCTGGTTCTTCAGCTTGGCCACGCCGGGCAGCAGGCCCATGATGCCCTGAAGACCGCCCATCTTCTTCATCTGGTTCAGCTGGCCCGCCAGGTCGTCCAGGTCGAACTGGCCCTTAGCCAGCTTGCGGGCCATCTTCTCGGCCTTGGCCTGGTCCAGCTCGCCCGCGGCCTTTTCGACCAGGGCGACGATGTCCCCCTGACCCAGAATACGACCGGCGACGCGGCGGGCGTCGAAGACGTCCAGCGCATCGACCTTTTCGCCCGCGCCCAGATATTTGATCGGCAGGCCGGTGACGGCGCGCATCGACAGCATGGCGCCGCCGCGTCCGTCGCCGTCCGCGCGGGTCAGCACCAGGCCGGTCAGCGGCAGACGCTCATGGAAGGCGGCGGCGGTGCGCACCGCGTCCTGACCGGTCAGGCTGTCGGCGACCAGCAGGGTCTCGATCGGCTTGGCGATCTCGGCGACCTCAGCCACCTCGTTCATCAACCCTTCGTCCAGGGTGATGCGGCCGGCGGTGTCGAGGATCAGGACGTCGAAGCCCTGAAGCTTGGCCGACTGCAGCGCGCGGCGGGTGATCTGGACCGCGCTCTCGCCCGCCACGATGGGCAGGGTCGCAATCTCGATCTGCTGGCCCAGAGTGGCCAGTTGCTCCATGGCCGCCGGACGACGCGTGTCCAGCGAGGCCATCATGACCTTCTTCTTGTCGAACTTCGACAGACGCAGGGCCAGCTTGGCCGAGGTCGTCGTCTTGCCCGAGCCCTGCAGACCGGCCATCAGCACGACGGCGGGCGGGGTCGCATTGGTGTTCAGCGGAACCGGCTCTTCGCCGCCCAGCATCTCGACCAGACCGTCATAGACGATCTTGACCACCTGATCGGCGGGCTTGACCGCGCGGATGACTTCCTCGCCGGTCGCGGCCGTCTTGGCGCGGGCGATGAAGTCCTTGACCACCGGCAGGGCGACGTCGGCCTCGAGCAGGGCGACGCGGACCTCGCGCAGGGCCTCCTCGACATCCTTTTCGGACAGGGCGCCGCGGCCGGTGATCCGGTCGAAAACGCCTGTCAGCCGCTCGTTCAGAGCCTCGAACATTCAAACCCTTTCATGCGCCTGGGCCTTAAGCCTCCATGAGAAACGCCCATAGGCGGGCGACCTCTGCGAACGATCACGTCGACAGAGGCCCTCTCCGGGCTCATCCATCCATGAAAGGATGGGGTCGTCCCGGTGGAGGCGCAGGTTCAATTGCGCCGGAAGTCGCGGCTTATGGCGGAAAAGCAAGGTGATGTCGACTCCGTTTCTCGCGACGAAAGGCGACCACACGAAGGGTTTCTGCGTTGCAGCATGGGCTGGCGCGTTCGGATCCCGCTGATACGGTTCCTGCCCGGCCTCCCCGCTGAGAGACAATCCACATGACCCAGACCTCCGAGTTTCCCCATGATCGTCTCCGCGACGAGGTCCGGCTGCTGGGCGCCTTGCTGGGCGAGGTGATCCGCGACGAGGGCGGCCAGGCGCTCTACGACCGTATCGAGGCGGTGCGTCAGGCCTCGGTGGCCTATCATCGCGATCCGGGATCGGACGGCGCCTCGGAGCTGGAGCGGCTGCTGGGCGAGCTGTCGCTGGATCAGGCCATCGGCCTGACGCACGGCTTCGCCGCCTTCTCCCTATTGGCCAATGTCGCCGAGGACCGGGCGGGCAAGCGCCGCGCCCAGGCCCAGGCCGAGGCGGGCGAACGGGCCGACACTCCCGAGGGCGCGCTCAAGCGTCTGGCCGAGGCGGGCGCCGACAGGGCGGCGGTGCGCGACCTGCTGGCCCAGGCCCTGATCTCGCCGGTCCTGACCGCCCACCCGTCCGAAGTGCGGCGCAAGAGCGTCATCGACCGCACCACGGCGGTCGGCGAGCTACTGGACGGCTGCGACCGCGACGGGATCGCCTGCGACGCCGAAACCCTGAAGGCGGCCCTGCGCCGTCAGATCGTCATCCTTTGGGCCACGCGGCTAACCCGCGCATCGGCCCTGGTGGTGCAGGACGAGATCGACACCGTGGTCGACTGGCTACAGCGCATCTTCCTGCATGTCGCCCCGGCCCAGCTGGCCGAGTGGCGCCGCCTGCTGGACGCGCCGGATCTGACGCCCTTCGTGCGCATCGGCTCCTGGGTCGGCGGCGACCGCGACGGCAATCCCAACGTCGACGCCGACACCCTGCGCGCCGCCTTCCGCAGCCAAGCCCGCGCGGCGCTGGGCTTCTATCTGGACGAGGTGCACGCCTTGGGCGCCGAACTCAGCCTGTCCATCGACCTGAGCCGCGTCACGCCTGAACTGGCCGCCCTGGCCAAGGGATCCGGCGACGCCTCCATCCAGCGCGCGGACGAGCCCTATCGCCGGGCGCTCAGCCAGATATACGCCCGCCTGTCGGCCGCCCACCCCGCCCTGACCGGCGAGCCGACGCCGCGCCCGGCCCGTTTCGAGGCCCCGGCCTACGACGGCCCCGACGCCTTCCGCGCCAATCTGAACGTGCTGCACGACAGTCTGGTGCGGACCCACGGCGCCGTCTTCGCCGATGACCGGCTGGCGCGGCTGATCACGGCGGCGGACGTGTTCGGCTTCCACATGGCGACGCTGGACCTGCGCCAGAACTCGGACGTGCATCAGCGCGTGGTCTCCGACCTGCTGAAGGTCGCGGGCGTCTGCCCCGACTACGCCGCCCTGGACGAAGTCGAACGGCTGGCCGTGCTGGCGCGCGAGTTGGCCAGTCCCCGTCCCCTCTTCTCACACTATGCCGACTATGCGGCCGAGACGCTGAAGGAGCGCGCCATCCTTCAGGCCGCCGCCGAGGCCCTGGCGACCTTCGGACCGCAGGCGATCCGCACCCATATCGTGTCCAAGACCGACGCCGCCTCGGACATGCTGGAGGTGTATCTGCTGCTCAAGGAGGTCGGTCTCTACGACCCGGCCGCCCCCGGCGCCTGTCCCATCCAGGCCGCGCCCCTGTTCGAGACCATCGACGACCTGCGCGCCGCCCGCGCCACGCTGGAGCGCGTCCTGGCCGAGCCTTCCGCTCGCGCCGTGGCCGAGGCGCGCGGGGTGCAGGAGGTGATGATCGGCTATTCCGACAGCAATAAGGACGGCTCCTACCTGACCTCGGGCTGGGAACTGCACGAGGCCTCGCGCGCCCTGCTGGAGGTCACGCGCGCGGCGGGGGTGCGGCTGCAGCTTTTCCACGGCCGGGGCGGCGCCGTGGGGCGGGGCGGCGGTTCCGCCTTCTCGGCCGTTCTGGGCCAGCCCGCCGGCACCGTCGCGGGCCGCATCCGCGTCACCGAACAGGGCGAGGTCATCGCCAACAAATACGGCGAGCCGGAGGTGGCCCAGCGCAACCTGGACGCCCTGACCTGCGGCGCCCTGCTGGTCTCGCTGGGGCCGCAGTCCGACGCGGGCTACAGCGCCCAGCACGGCGCCACGGCCGCGCGCCTGTCCGCCGCCTCGATGAAGGCCTATCGCGCCCTCGTCTATGAGACGCCCGGATTCGTCGACTATTTCCGCGCCGCCACCCCCATCGCCGAGATCGCCGACCTGAAGATCGGCTCGCGCCCGGCCAGCCGCACGGCCTCACCCGCCATCGAGGATCTGCGCGCCATTCCCTGGGTGTTCAGCTGGTCGCAGTCGCGGGTCATGCTGCCCGGCTGGTTCGGCTTCGGCTCGGCGGTTCAGGGCGAAGACCCGGCCGAACTGCGCGCCATGGCCGAGGCCTGGCCCTTCTTCCGCACCGTGGTCCAGAACATGGAGATGGTGATGGCCAAGGCCGACATGGCCATCGCCCGCCGCTACGCCGGCCTGGTCCCCGACGCCGCCCTGGCCGAGCGCATCTATGACGCCATCCGCGCCGAGTGGGACCGCACCGTCGCCGCCGTCCTGTCGATCACCGGCCAACAGGCTCTATTGGGCGGCCAGCCCGAACTGGACCGGCTGATCCGCCAGCGGATGCCCTATGTCGAGCCGCTGAACCATGTGCAGATCGAACTGATCCGCCGCCGCCGCGCAGGCGACGATGACCCGCGCGTCCGCAACGGCATCCTGCTGGCCATCAACGGCGTGGCCGCGGGCCTCAGGAACAGCGGCTGATCACAGCCACCGGGTCCGCTTGAAGGTGACGTACAGGCCGATGCAGATGGCGACGATCAAGGCCAGCACCGCCGGATAGCCATAGGTCCAGCGCAGCTCGGGCATGTAGTCGAAATTCATGCCGTAGATGCCCGCCACCGCCGTCGGCGTCGCCAGGATGGCGGCCCAGGCGGCCAGTTTGCGGGTGATCACGCCCTGGCGCTGCTGCTCCAGCAGGTTGGACACTTCGAACACCGAGGCCAGGATGTCGCGCAGGCCCGCCGCCCGGCTGGCGACGCGACGCACATGGTCGGCCACGTCGCGGAAGTAAGGGCGGACCTCGCGGTCGATGCAGGGCAGGTCCAGCGACTGCAGCTTGACGCAGACCTCCTCCATCGGCCCCAGCACCCGGCTGAACTTGAGCAGTTCGCGGCGCAGCTGGAACAGGCGGGTGATGTCGGCGCGCGACAGGAAGCTGTCGAGGGCGACCTGCTCCATCTCCAGCACCTTGTCCTCGATGGCGTCGATGATGGGGATGTAGCCGTCGACGATGAAGTCCAGCACCCCGTGCAGGATGAAATCCGGCCCGTGGCTCAACTGGTGCGGCGAGGCCTCCAGCTGGGCGCGCAGCTGGGTATGGGCGCGCGCCGAGCCGTGACGGATGGTGATGACGTAGTTGGGGCCGACGAAGACGTGGGTCTCCCCGTACAGGATGCGATCGCCCTTGGCCTGGGCCGTGCGCGCGACGATGAACAGCTCGGAGCCATAGACCTCCAGCTTGGGGATCTGGTGCGCCGTCAAGGCGTCCTCGACCGCCAGGGGGTGCAGGTGAAAGCGGCGGACCAGAACGTCGAACTCATCGTCCGTCGGCTCATGCAGGCCGATCCACAGGTATTCGCCCTTGGCCAAGGCCAGGCCCTGATCCGTCAGCGGCGCCTCGCGCACCCGCTTGCCGTCCTTGTAGACGTAGGAGGCGACGACGCTCATGGGCGCTCCTTCTTTGCTGGGCCGCGATCAGAAAGCTCCGCCTTGGCCGCTTCGCGCCGCCCTTCGGGTCTCGACGCGACGCGACCCGTGACACAGCCAAGGCTTAGCATGAACACCGACGCCGTCGAGACTTCTCCCTCTTCGTCATCCTCGGGCTTGACCCGAGGATCAAGCGCCGACGCGCGCGCGTCCGATCATCGCTGAGCAGGCTGACCGTCCGATCCTCGGGTCAAGCCCGAGGATGACGGCGTGAGAACAGGCATAAGAAAAGGCCCGGCGGATTTCTCCACCAGGCCCCTTCAACTTTGTTAGCCAACGGCCTCAAGCAGGCCGAAGGCCGATAGGCCACTCAAAATGAGCGGTAGGCCCCTTAGGAAACAGGGAAGCCGCGCACCTTCAGCAGGGCCGCCACGTCCGGGTTGCGGCCGCGGAACTGGCGATAGGCGTCGCCGCGGTCCGTGGTGTTGCCCGGCGCCAGGATGATCGACTTGAAGCGGCCGCCGATGTCCGGGTTGAAGACGTCGCCCGACTCCTCGAAGTAGGCCCAGGTGTCGGCGTCCATCACTTCCGACCACAGGTAGGAGTAGTAGCCGGCCGAATAGGCGTCTGAGGTGAACAGGTGATTGAACTGCGGCAGGCGGTGCCGCATCACGATCTCCTTGGGCATGCCCAGACGGCCCAGCGAGGCCTTTTCGAAGGCGTCGATGTCGGTCGGCGGCGTCGCCTGGGTGTGCAGGTCCATGTCGACCAGGGCCGAGGACAGGTAGCTGACCGTGGCGTAGCCCTGGTTGAAGGTCGAGGAGGCCTCGATCTTGTCCACCAGCGCCTGCGGCATCGGCTGCTTGGTCTCGACGTGCTTCATGTAGCCGTCGAGGATCGGGCGGCTCAGCACCCAGTGCTCGTGCACCTGCGACGGGTATTCCACGAAGTCGCGCGGCGTGTTGCCGAACGACGGATAGGTCACCACCGACGAGAAGTAGTGCAGGGCGTGGCCGAACTCGTGGAACAGGGTCTCGGCGTCGTCCAACGAGATCAGCAGCGGCTGACCGTCCGGCGCCTTGACGAAGTTGTTGTTGTTCGAGGCCAGGATCGGCTTCGAACCCGTCAGCTTCGAGAACGAGCGATAGGTGGTCATCCAGGCGCCCGAACGCTTGCCCGGACGGGCGAAGTCGTCGGCGTAGAACAGGCCGATCAGCTTGCCGGTGGCCTTGTCCGTGACCTCATAGGTGGTCACGTCCGGCTCGAAGGTCGAGACGGTTCCCTTGGGCAGTTGCTTGAAGACGAAGCCGTACAGGCGCTCGGCCATGTAGAAGGAGGCCGCGCGCACGGCGTGCAGTTCGAAGTAGGGCTTCAGCTCGTTCTGATCGAGGTCGTACTTCGCCTTACGCACCTTCTCGGCGTAGTAGAGGTAGTCCCACGGCTCGATGTCGTGACCGGCGATCGCCTTCATGTCGGCGACCTCCTCGGCGACGCGGGCCTTGGCCGGGGCCCAGACGCGCTGCATCAGGTCCATCGCCGCGGCCGGGGTCTTGGCCATGGTGTCCTGCATGCGCCATTCGGCGTGGTTGCCGAAGCCCAGCAGGCGGGCGCGCTGCTGACGCAGGGCGACGATGCGGGCGATAGTCGACTTGGTGTCGTTGGCGTCGCCGTTGTCGCCGCGCTTGGCGAACTTGGTCCAGACCTGCTGACGCAGGGCGCGGTCGTCAGCGAAGGTCAGGAAGGGATCGACGCTGGAGCGGGTGTTGACGATGGCCCAGCCCTGAACGTTGCGCGTGCGCGCGGCGGCGGCGGCGGCGGCCTTGTTCGAGTCCGGCAGGCCCTTCAGACCCGCCTCATTGGCGATGACGGTCCAGGTGTTCTCGTCGGCGACCACCTTCTGGCCGAAGCCAGTGAAGGCGTTCGACAGGTCGGTGTTGATGCGGCCCAGTTCGGCCTTGCCGGCGGCGTTCAGGGCGGCGCCGTTGCGCACGAAGGCGTCGCGGCTGCGTTCGGCCAGACGCTTCTGCTGGGCGTTCAAGCCCGCCGCGTCGGCGCCGTCGGCCACGGCCTTGATGCGGGCGAACAGCTTCTCGTTGAAGGTGATCTCGTCCGAGGCGGCCGACAGGATCGGCGACAGCTCGGTCTCCAGCACGTCCCACTGCTCGCCGCCGATGTTCGAGGTCATGACGCTGAACACGTTCATGGCGCGGTCCAGCGGCTCGCCCGCCATCTCCATCGCCGCCATGGTGTTGGCGAAGGTCGGGGCTTCGGCGTTGTTCGCGATCGCGGCGATGTCGGCGCGTTGCAGTTCGATGCCTTCCAGGATGGCTTCGCGCATCTTGGGCGCCGTCACCTTGTCCCACGGCGGCACGCCCTCATAAGGGCCGGTCCAGGGCTGCAGCAGCTCGGCGCGCGGCGCGGCGGCCGGCAGGACGGCGCGGGCGATGCGGGCCTCATCGGCAGTCGTCAGGGCGGCAACGGCGCCGCTCACGGCGTTCTCCACGGCCCCAGCCGAGGCGCAGCCCGACAGGGCGAAGAGGCTCGCGCCCCCGATGAGAAGATGACGTCTGTGCATCCAGGTCTCCCAACCGTTTGTTGTTCTGACGCGGCCGCCTGTCCGGATGACGGAGCCGTCGCATGCAATCGATGTAATCCTAACCATTGGACGGCGAAACCCCGTGGGTCTAAAGGCCGCTCATGGCGATAGGCGTTTTCGACTCCGGCGTGGGGGGCCTGACGGTCCACCGCGAACTCACGACCCGCTTTCCGACGCGGGATTTCATCTATCTGGGCGATCAGGCCCACGCTCCCTATGGCGGGCGCAACGGCGAGGATATCGTCGAACTGACGCGCGCCGGGTGCGAGCGCCTGTTTGAGGCGGGCGCCTCCGTGGTCGTCCTGGCCTGCAACACGGCCTCGGCCATCGCCCTGCGTCGTCTGCAGCAGACCTGGATTCCGGGGATGCGCGAAAAGCTGGGCCGCCCGGTCAACGTCCTGGGCATTATCGTCCCGACCATCGAGGCGGCCACCGGCCTGCCCTGGTCGTTCGAGGCCGAGCGCAACGGACGGCTGGAAGGCGAGAAGAAGCAGGCGATCGACATCACCGGCGTCTTCTGCACCGCCGCCACGGCCATGAGCCGGGTCTATGAGATCGAGATCGACAAGCGCCGCGACGATCTGGCCGTCTTCACCGAGGCCTGCCCCGGTCTGGCCGGTCTGATCGAGCTGGGCGCCCCGCCGGAAGAGCTGAAGGTGGTGGTCGACGACCACGTCGACGCCCTGCGCCGCCGCATCGGCCGCCACCCGGACAAGGCCATCCTGGGCTGCACCCACTATGAGATCGTGGCCGACCTGTTCGCCCAGGCCCTGCCGCCCGGCGTCCAGGTCATCAGCCAGCCCGCCGCCGTGGCCGACTCTCTGGAGCGCTATTTCGACCGCCACCCGGAGTACGACCTGGGCTCGTCGTCGCGCCGCGACTTCCTGACCACGGGCGCGCCCGGCCCGCAGTCGGACCTGGTCGCCCAGTTCTGGGGCGCGCCCCTGACGTTCGATCCGGCCTGAGACAAGGCCCGCTATTCGGCGGAACGCGCCCTGTTGCGTCGCTGGCCGAAGGTCGGGGCCCGCTCCTTCTGCTGCGCCCAATAGGTCGGGCCGTCGTCCGGCTTGAACATGGTGCGCGGCACGCCGTTGCGGTCCACCACGGCGAAGGTGTTGGTCGAGGCCTGATAGAACAGGGTGTCGCCGTTCGACCGCTTCACGGTCTCGGTGCCGGACGGCGTACTCTCGGTGAAGGCCTGAACCTTCTGCAGATAATCCTCGGCCGACCTGGCGCCGAAGTCCGCGCCGTTGCGCTCGTACAGCCGCTGCACCTTGGCGTCGGCGGTTTCCCGCCGATTGGCCGTGACCGGCGGCTTGGCCGCTTCCAGCGGCGCGGCATCCGCCACGCCGTCTTGCGCCCCCTCTGAAACCAGGCCGACCGGCTCGGCCGTGCTGCGATCCCGCGTCTCGACCGCCGAGCCGCCGCTGTCGCATCCCGCCAGAACCAGAATCGCCGCAGCCAGGGCCGCAGACATCCGCATATGCATGGCATCCCCTCCTGAAAATCCGCCGAACACAGTTAGGCATACAATTTTTGTTCCGGCAATGTTCCATTGACGGAAACGTCAGCGACGTCGCTTTGTCTCGACGCCGTCACCCCGCCCGGCTACAGATTTCGCCATGACCGCACCCTCGCTTTCCGGCCGCAAAATCCTGCTGATCGTCGGCGGCGGCATCGCCGCCTATAAGGCGCTGGAGCTGATCCGCCTGTTCAAGAAGGCGGACGCCGAGGTGATGGCCGTGCTGACCAAGGCCGGCGCCGAGTTCGTCACCCCCATGTCGCTGGCGGCCCTGACCGGCCATCCGGTGCGGCAGGATCTGTTCATGCCGGAAGACGAGACGGCCATGGGCCATATTGAGCTGTCGCGCTGGGCCGATCTGGTGGTGGTGGCGCCCGCCACGGCCGGGCTGATCGCCAAGGCCGCCAACGGCCTGGCCGATGATCTGGCCTCGACCACGCTTCTGGCCACGGACAAGAAGGTGCTGCTGGCCCCGGCGATGAACGTGCGCATGTGGCTGCACCCGGCGGTGCGGGCCAATGTCGAGCGGCTGAAGGGCTTCGACGGCTTTCACGGCATGGCCATGGTCGGGCCGGACGACGGGATCATGGCCTGCGGCGAGTTCGGGCCGGGCCGCATGGCCGAACCGCCGGTCATCTTCGACGCCGCCGCCCGCCTGCTGGCGGGACCGGACGGCCGCCCGCTGACGGGTCGGACCGCCGTGGTCACGGCCGGGCCGACCTTCGAGCCGATCGACCCCGTGCGCGGCCTGACCAACCGTTCCAGCGGCAAGCAGGGCTACGCCGTCGCCGCCGCCCTGGCCGAACTGGGCGCGCAGGTGACGCTGATCTCCGGCCCGGTGGCGCTGGACGCGCCCGTCGGCGTGACCCGCGTCTGGGTCGAGGCCGCCATTGAGATGAAGGCCGCCGTCGAGGCGGCTCTTCCCGCCGACATCGCCGTGATGAGCGCCGCCGTCGCCGACTGGCGCGTGGACGGCGTCGCTTCAGGCAAGATCAAGAAGAAGCCGGGCGGCCCGCCGTCGCTGGCCCTGATCGAGAACCCCGACATCCTGGCGGGCGTCTCCGCCCCCGGTCCGCGCCGTCCGACACTGGTGGTCGGCTTCGCCGCCGAGACCAGCGACCTGGAAGCCAACGCCCGCGCCAAGCTCTCGCGCAAGGGGTGCGACTGGATCATCGGCAACGACGTCTCGGACGAGGTCTTCGGTTCGGACGGCAACGCCGTGACCCTGTTCACCCAGGACGGCGCCGAGCCCTGGCCGCGCCAGTCCAAGACCGAGGTGGCGCGCAAGCTGACCCTGCGCATCGCCGATCACTTCAAGGCCTAGAAGAGACCTCCCCGTCATGACCACCATCCGTGTCGAACGCCTGCCCCACGCCGAGGGTCTGGCCCTGCCCGCCTATGAGACCGCCGGTTCGGCGGGCATGGACCTGCGCGCCGCCATCGGCGAGGGCGAGACGCTGGTGCTGGAGCCCGGTCAGCGCAAGCTGGTCCCCACGGGCCTGAAGATCGCGCTTGAACCCGGCTATGAGGCCCAGGTGCGCCCGCGTTCGGGCCTGGCGCTGAAGCACGGCATCTCGGCGCCCAATTCGCCGGGCACCATCGACAGCGACTATCGCGGCGAGGTCGGGGTCATCCTGATCAACCACGGCGAGCTGCCGTTCGAGATCAAGCGCGGCGACCGCATCGCCCAGATGGTCATCGCCCGCTACGAGCAGGCCCGGATGGTCGAGGTCGAGGCGGTGGACGAGACCGCGCGCGGCGGCGGCGGCTTCGGCTCAACCGGACGTTGACGAAAGCGTCACTTTCATCCTTGCAAATATAGCTCTAGCGTAGCCGTCATGAACACGCTGGACCAGCTCGTCTACTGTAGCCGCTCGCAACTGGCGCCGGACGAGGAGGCGGCCGCGATGGCCGACATCGTTCACGTCGCCGCCTTCCTGAACGCCCGCAACGGCATCACGGGAGCGCTGGCCCTGCAGGACGGCGTGTTCGTTCAGTGCCTGGAGGGCTCGCCCACCGCCCTAGACATCCTGATGCTGCACCTGCATTTCGACGAGCGGCACGAGGAGATCGAGATCGTGGCGCGCGGCCGGATCGAGCGGCGCGCCTTCCCCGCCTGGGGCATGACCGCCCCGACGCTCGGTCGGTGCGATGCGCTCAGCCGCCTGATCACTCAGCGCTCCGACGACCTGATCGCCTGGCGCGATGCCATGAGCGCCCTCCTGACCGAACCGGCCTGACACCGCGCTCAGGCAGCGAGCCGCCGCGCGGCGCACGATAGCGCAGGGGCGCGCCAGCGCCCCACCCAGCATCATGCTTGGCGGAAACCCAGCACGTCCTGCATGTCGTAGAGGCCGGGGCGGCGGTTGCGCACCCAGGCGGCGGCGGCCACCGCGCCCTTGGCGAACAGACTGCGATCCATGGCCGAGTGCGACAGGGTCAACATCTCGTCCTCCGAGGCGAACATGACGGTGTGTTCGCCGATCACTCCGCCGGCGCGAAGGCTGGCGAAGCCGATCTTGCCCGTCTCGCGGGGGCCGGTGATGCCGTCATAGGGGGCGCTGCGCAGTTCCTCCAGATCGCGGCCCCGGCCGTTGGCGGCGGCCTCGCCCAGCATCAGGGCCGTGCCCGAGGGCGCGTCGACCTTGCGCCGGTGATGGGTCTCCAGCACCTCGATGTCCCAGTCGCGCGCGTCCAGCCGCAGGGCCGCGTGCTCGACGAGACCGATCAGGATGTTCACGCCCAGCGAGAAGTTGCCGCTCATGACAATGGCGATCTTCTCGGCGGCGGCCTCGATCTCGGCCTCCTGTTCCGGCGTCAGGCCGGTGGAGCCGACGACCAGCGCCGGTCCGCCCGCCTCGGCGCAAGCCTTGGCCAGGGCGACCGACGCCTCGGGCGTCGAGAAGTCGATGATGACGTCGCACAGCTTCAGATCGACCGTCTCGCCACGATCGAAACGAGCGGCGACCACCACGTCCTCGCGGGCGTCCAGAACCTGAGAAACGGCGCGGCCCATGCGGCCCCGGGCGCCGGAGATGCCGGCGTGGAAGATGTCGCTCACGCGGTCTCTTTCGGATTATCGGCGTCGCCGCCCAGGATGTCGGCCCAGAAGCGCTTGGCCTTGCCGGCGAAGCTGGTGTTGCGCGGCGTCTGGGTCTCGCCCAGGGAGTCCGCCAGTTCGGTCAGCAGCTCCTTCTGACGCGCGGTCAGTTCGGTCGGCGTCTCGACGAACAGCTCGACCACCAGGTCGCCGCGACCGCGCCCGTTCAGGTGCGGCATGCCCTTGCCCTTGATGCGGACGGTCTTGCCCGTCTGGGCGCCCGCGGGCACATCGACCGCCGCCCTGCACTTGCCGTCGCACGCGTCGGAGACCAGGCAGGGGGCGTCGACGATGCCGCCCAGGGCCGCCACCGTCATCGGCACCGGCACCGTGACCAGCAGGTCCAGGTTGTCGCGCTCGAACAGCTCGTGCGGCAGCACCGACAGGAAGACATAGAGGTCGCCGCGCGGTCCGCCGCGCTGGCCCGCCTCGCCCTCACCCGACAGGCGGATGCGCGAGCCGTCGTCCACGCCCGCCGGCACCTTGAGGCTGAGCTTGCGGGTCTTGCGGACCTGGCCGTGGCCACGGCAGGTGGTGCAGGGATCGGCGATCATCTCGCCCGAGCCGCCGCAGCGGGGGCAGGTGCGCTCGACCTGGAAGAAGCCGTTGGCCTGGCGCACGCGACCGGCGCCGCCGCAGGTGGAGCAGATGCTCGGCTTGGTGCCCGCCTTGGCGCCCGAGCCGTCGCAGACCTCGCAGGTCATCAGGGTCGGGATGGCGATCTCAACGTCGGCGCCCTTGTAGGCCTGCTCCAGCGTGATCTCGAGGTCGTAGCGCAGGTCCGAGCCCCGACGCGGGCCGCTCTGTTGCTGGCGCCCGCCGCCCCGGCCGCCGAAGGCGTCTCCAAAGGCGTCGCCGAAGACCTGGGAGAAGATGTCGTTGATGTCGTGGAAGCCCTGGCCGCCGCCCTGGCCGAAGGGGTTGCCCCCGCCTGCGCCGCCGCCCACGCCCGCGTGGCCGAAACGGTCATAGGCCGCGCGCTTCTGCTCGTCCGACAGGACGGTGTAGGCCTCGGAGATTTCCTTGAAGCGGGCCACGGACTCTTCGGAGCCGCCGTTGCGGTCCGGGTGGTGCTCCATCGCCAGCTTACGATAGGCGCTCTTGAGCACGACGGCGTCCACCGTCCGCTCGACCCCCAGAATCTCGTAATAGTCACGTTGCGCCATCAGGCGTTCGTCCTCTTACTTTCCCGCCGCGCCAGGGTGCTGTTCTGCCTCTCTTGATCTGGAGGCGTTCCGTTCGCGGATGACCGACGGCCTGCCTGATGACATGGGCGCCCGGTCGAATGATGCAAGTTTCATGAAACGGCCCCGCCTGCCGTCTGGCAAGCGGGGCCGAACATTAGCGAGGCGCCGGGTTAGGCGTCCTTCTTCTCATCCGTGTCCGAGACTTCCTCGAACTCGGCGTCGACCACGCCGTCGTCGGCCGGTTGGCCCTCGGCGTCGCCTTCAGCCCCGCCCTGCTGGGCGGCGTACATGGCCTCGCCCAGCTTCATCGAAGCCTGCGCCAGGGTGTTGGTCTTCTCGCGAATGGCCTCGGGGTCCGTGCCGTCCTTGGCCGACTTCAGGTCGTCCAGAGCCGACTGGATGGTCGCCTTGGTCGCGTCGTCGATCTTGTCGCCGTGCTCGGCCAAAGCCTTCTCGGTCGAGTGGATCAGGCTGTCGGCGCCGTTCTGGGCCTCGACCAGTTCCTTGCGGGCCTTGTCGGCCGCGGCGTTGGCCTCGGCTTCCTTGACCATGTTCTCGATGTCGGCGTCCGACAGGCCGCCGTTGGCCTGGATGCGGATCGACTGCTCCTTGTTCGTCGCCTTGTCCTTGGCCGTCACGTGGACGATGCCGTTGGCGTCGATGTCGAAGGCGACCTCGATCTGCGGCATGCCGCGCGGTGCGGGCGGAATGCCCATCAGGTCGAACTGACCCAGCACCTTGTTGTCAGCGGCCATCGGGCGCTCGCCCTGGAAGACGCGGATCGTCACGGCCGACTGATTGTCGTCAGCGGTCGAGAAGACCTGAGCCTTCTTGGTCGGGATCGTCGTGTTGCGCTCGATCAGGGGCGTGAACACGCCGCCCAGGGTCTCGATGCCCAACGTCAACGGGGTCACGTCCAGCAGCAACACGTCCTTGACGTCGCCTTGCAGAACGCCAGCCTGAACGGCGGCGCCCAGGGCCACGACCTCGTCCGGGTTCACGCCCTTGTGCGGCTCCTTGCCGAAGAACTTCTTCACGGCTTCCTGCACGGCGGGCATGCGGGTCATGCCGCCGACCAGGACGACTTCATCGATGTCCGAGGCCTTGAGGCCCGCGTCCTTCAGCGCCTTGGCGCAGGGCTCGATCGTCCGCTGGATCAGGTCGTCCACCAGAGCTTCCAGCTTGGCGCGCGACAGCTTGATGTTCAGGTGCAGCGGGCCCGAGGCGTTCATGGTGATGAACGGCAGGTTGACCTCGTACTGGGTCGTCGAGGACAGCTCCTTCTTGGCCTTTTCGGCCTCTTCCTTCAGGCGCTGCAGGGCCAGCTTGTCCTGGCGCAGGTCGACGCCCTGCTCCTTCTTGAACTCGTCAGCCAGGTAGTCGACCAGACGCAGGTCGAAGTCCTCGCCGCCCAGGAAGGTGTCGCCGTTGGTCGACTTCACCTCGAACACGCCGTCGCCGATCTCCAGGATCGAGACGTCGAAGGTGCCGCCGCCCAGGTCGTAGACGGCGATCTTCTGACCGTCGTTCTTCTCCAGGCCGTAGGCCAGGGCGGCCGCGGTCGGTTCGTTGATGATGCGCAGGACTTCCAGACCGGCGATCTTGCCGGCGTCCTTGGTCGCCTGACGCTGGGCGTCGTTGAAGTAGGCCGGAACGGTGATGACGGCTTGGGTGACCTTCTCGCCCAGATAGGCCTCTGCGGCCTCCTTCATCTTGCCCAGGGTGAAGGCCGAGACCTGCTGGGGCGAATAGTCCTTGCCGTGCGCCTGGACCCAGGCGTCGCCGTTCGGGCCCTTGACGATCTCGAAGGGCACCATGCCCTTGTCCTTGGCCACCACCGGATCGTCATAGTTGCGGCCGATCAGGCGCTTGATGGCGAAGAAGGTGTTGGCGGGGTTGGTCACCGCCTGACGGCGCGCCGGCTGGCCGACGAGGATTTCGCCGCCGTCCTGAATGGCGACCACCGACGGGGTGGTGCGGGCGCCTTCGGCGTTTTCGATGACCTTGGGGTTCTTGCCGTCCATGACGGCGACGCACGAGTTGGTCGTGCCGAGGTCGATGCCGATGATCTTGGCCATGGGCTTGTCTTTTCACTCCTTGCGGCGGGCGATGCGGCGGCCTTGGATCAAGCGCCGCGCGTGACCGCCCCCAGATGGGCTTTTGAAATCATGCCGCGCCGGGCGAGGCCCGGTTCGGCGGTGGATGGGATCGGCGGACAAGCCCCTAACGAATAGGGGGTTATCGCCGGATTGGCTCGGATATGGGAAAGACCGCAGGGGCTGCAAGGCCTTCCGACCGGTTCCGGGCCGATTCCGCGCCTTATGGCGGACAAGGCGGCGCGGCGCCGCTAAATTCGGCCGATGATCCCGCAAAACCCCCTGCAACCGCCCAGAAAAGAGCTGAGGGAAGCGCCGACCGCCCTGCCCGGCTTTCGTCTGTGGCCCGGCCTGCTGGACGCTGCGGAACAGGCCGAACTGCTGGCCGAGGTGCGGCGAGGGCTGGAGGCGGCGCCCCTCTATCGGCCGGTGACGCCCGGCGGGCGGCCGTTTTCCGTGCGGATGAGCAATTTCGGCGCCCTGGGCTGGGTGTCGGACCGCCAAGGCTATCGCTATCAGCCGACCCATCCGGCGACCGGCGCGCCCTGGCCCGCCATTCCGCCCCGGCTTCTGAGCCTGTGGGACGCCCTGACCGGCTGGCCGAGCCCGCCCGACGCCTGCCTGGTCAACCTCTATCAGGGCGAGGCGAAGATGGGCCTGCATCAGGACCGGGACGAGCGCGATCTGACGGCGCCCGTGCTGTCGATCTCCCTGGGCGACACGGCGGTGTTCCGCATCGGCCCGGCCGAAGGCGGCAGGACGGCCAGCGTGCGCCTGGCCTCGGGCGACGTCTGCGCCCTGACCGGACCGGCGCGGCTGGCGCGTCACGGGATCGATCGACTGCTGACGGGCTCGTCGCGGCTGCTGCCGGGCGGGGGGCGAGTCAACCTGACCCTGCGGGTCGCGGGCTAGACGGAAGGACTCGACGCGGCGGCGAAAGCCGGGGCACTGTCGCGGCTTCCACAGCGCCGACCGGAGACCCGAGATGACCCTGATCACCCGGCCCGAGGGCCTGAGCCCGGACCAGATCGCCCCCAGCCGCCGCAGCCTGGGCGTGGCGACGGCGGGCGGGCTGTTCTTCGCCGCCTACGCCCCCGCCGCCCTCAGCCAGTCGGCCCAGCCGATCGCCACCGACACGGCGGGCCTGGTTACGGCCGACGCGACCTATCCGGCGCCCGACGGCTTCGCCCTGCCCGCCTATGTCGCCCGACCCGACGGCCCCGGCCCCTTCCCCGTCGTGATCGTCGTGTCCGAAATCTTCGGCGTGCATGAATACATCCGCGACGTCTGCCGCCGCCTGGCCAAGGCGGGCTATGCCGCCGTGGCCCCCGCCTTCTTCGTCCGCGTGCAAGACCCGGCTCCGCTCAGCGACATGCAGGCCATCATGCGCATCGTCGCCGCCGCCCGCTACGACCAGGTGATGGGCGACATCGGCGCCACGCTGGACTGGATCGGCGCCCAGCCCTGGGCCAAGGCCGACAAGGTCGGAATCACCGGCTTCTGCTGGGGCGGCAAGGTGGTGTGGCAGGCCATGGCCCGCTTCCCGACGCTGGACGCCGGGGTCGCCTGGTACGGCCGCCTGTCCCCCGCCGACACGGCCACTGACGAACAGAAGACGGCGGGCCGCCCCTGGCCCATCGACCTGGCGGGCGAGCTGAGGGCGCCCGTGCTGGGCCTCTACGGCGGTGCAGACAGCGGCATTCCCAACGACACGGTCAAGGCGATGAACGACGCCCTGAAGGCCGCCGGCCGGAGCGACAGCCAGATCATCCTCTACGACGACGCCCCGCACGGTTTCCACGCCGACTACCGCGCCTCCTACCGCGAGGCGGACGCCAAGGACGGCTGGCGGCGGCTGCTGGCGCTGTTCGATTCGAGATTGAAAAACTGACCCTTCCTTCCGCTCACCCCGGCGGACGCCGGGGCCCAGTCCTTTGGCCGCAAGCGCGGAGCGGGAAGCTAAGCAAAGAAAAACGACCCGGCGCGTCTGCGCCGGGCCGTCGTCGTTTCAGCGCGCGAAGACTATCAGGCCTTGGCGTCGAAATTCCCGCCGGTCGTGTTGGGATCGGCATAGGCGCCGCCCGCCGCCGCGCCCGAGCCCTTGGCCGCGACCACCACCATGGCCGCGCGCACGGTGCGGCCGAACAGGGCGTAGCCCGGCTGCAGCGTCTGGATGACGGCGCCGCCCGGCACGGTGTCCGAGGACTGCTCCATCATCGCCTGATGCAGGTGCGGATCGAAGGCGTCGCCCGGCGCCGGATCGACGCGGGTCAGGCCGTTGGCCTCGAAGGCCGACAGCAGGGACTTCTGCGTCAGCTCCAGCCCCGTGAGCATGGCGGCCGCCGGGCCGTCGGCGTCCTTGGGCGCCGTCGCCAGGCCGCGCTCCAGCGTGTCGGCCACGCCCAGCAGATCCTTGGCGAAGCGCTGGATGGCGTAGGCGCGGGCGTCGTTCTGCTGCGTCTCGGCGCGGCGCTTGACGTTCTCGGCCTCGGCCACGGCGCGCAGGGCGCGGTCCTTCCACTGGTCGCGCTCGGCGATCAGGGCGTCGACCACGGCCGTATCGTCGCCCTCGGGCGCGAGGTCCGCCTCGTGGATGTCCTGCTCGAGTTGGTCCCGCGTCTCGTCGTTGATGTCGTTCACGTCTCTTGTCCGTCCAGAATCCGGCCCAGCACCCGGGCGGTATAGTCCACCAACGGTATGACACGGGCGTAGTTCAACCGCGCGGGCCCGATGACGCCGATGGCGCCCAGCACCCGCTGCCGGCCCGACATATAGGGCGCCGCGATCACGGCGGAACCCGAAAGCGAAAAGAGTCGCGTTTCCGCGCCGATATAGATGCGTACGCCCTGGGCCGCGCCGACGTCGTCCAGCAGGCCGATCAGCTGTTCCTTCTGCTCCAGATCGTCGAACAGGACGCGCACCCGCTCCAGATCCTCGGCCGCGCGAGCGTCCTGCAACAGGTTGCCGCGCCCCCGCACGATCAGGTTACGGTCATGCCCCCCGCCGCCTGCGCCGCCGCTCCAGGCCGCCAGACCATCCTCGACCAGACGGGCGGCGGCCGCGTCCAGATCACGCCGGGCGGCCTCCATCTCAGCCTTCATCTCATGGCGCGCCTCGGCCAGCGGACGCCCCTTCAGTCGCGCGCTGAGGAAGTTCGACGCCTCCTGCAGGGTCGAGGGCGTGACGCCGGACTGAAGGCTCATCAGCCGGTTCTCGACCACCCCGTCGTCGGCGACCAGCACCGCCAGCGCCTGCCCCCCGCCCAGAGCCACGAACTCGACATGACGCACCCCCGCCTCGCGCACCGGACTGGCGACGATGCCCGCTCCGCCCGCCAGACCCGACAGCAGGGAGGAGGCCGCATCCAGCGCCTCCTCGACATTGCGGCCGCCGCCCTTGACGCCCAGCACCGCCAGCCGCGCGTCGATCTCGCGTCGCTCCTCCTGACCGATGTCGCCGACCTCCAGCAGGCCGTCCACGAACAGCCGCAGCCCCGCATGGGTCGGCGCCCGCCCGGCCGATGTATGCGGCGAGGCCAGCAGCCCGGCCTGCGTCAGCGCCTGCATGGTGTTGCGGATCGAGGCGGGCGACAGGTCCAGCCCGGCGCGCGACAGGGTGTGCGACCCCACCGGCTCGCCTGTCTCCAGATAGCTTTCGACCACCCGCCGGAAGATGTCGCGCGCCCGCGCATCCAGCGTCGCCAGACCCGGCGAGGGATGCAGCAGGCTCATGACGCCGTCCTCCGCGCCGCCCAGTCCGCACGGGTCAGGCGATGGACCAGGCAGTCGTCCGTCCCGTTGAAGACGCGCCGCCCCTCCGGCCGGAAGCCCAGCCGCTGATAGAAGCGATGCGCCTCGGTATTGGAGTTGAGCGGATCGATCACCACCGCCTCGACTCCCGGCCTGGCGAAACAGGCGTCCAACGCCAGGGTCATCATCTGCGTCCCGTGGCCCTGATTCAGGGCGTCGGCCTCGCCGATCCAGATATCGAGGGCGCGCAGGTTCGGTTCGATCTCGCCCCAGTAGCCGTTGGGTTCGCCCGCAGGGTCTATGTCCAACATGGCTCCGATCGGACGGCCGTCGACCTCGGCGATGAAGTAGCGGAAGACGTCGGACTGCGCGGCCAGCTCCTCGTCCCAGTCGGCCGCCTCATGATGGTCGGGGTCGTCGGTCAGGCAGGCGACGACGTGCGGCGCCTCATCCCAGCGCGCCAGGGTCGCGGCGTCGGCAGCCACGGCCGGACGAAGACGCACGACAGACGGGTCAGGGCGGGACAGGCTCATGGTTTCAGGATAAGCACGCGCCATCCCGCTTCCAAGGAATTCCCATGCGCCCGTCCGAACGCTCCCCCGAACAACTTCGCACCGTCACGCTGGAAACCGGCGTCAACCGCTACGCCGAGGGCTCGTGCCTGGTGTCCTTCGGCCACACCAAGGTGCTGGTGACGGCCTCGATCGAGGAGAAGGTGCCGGGCTGGATGCGCAACACCGGCCAGGGCTGGGTCACGGCCGAATACGGCATGTTGCCCCGCGCCACCCACACGCGCGGCCGCCGCGAAGCCGCCGCCGGCAAGCAGTCGGGCCGCACTCAGGAAATCCAGCGCCTGATCGGCCGCTCCTTGCGCGCCGTGGTCGACCTGAAGGCGCTGGGCGAGCGTCAGGTGCTGATCGACTGCGACGTGATCCAGGCCGACGGCGGCACGCGCACCGCCTCCATCACCGGCGCCTGGGTGGCGATGGCCTCGGCGCTCAGCTACCTCAAGGACGAGGGCGTGCTGACGACCGACCCCATTCTGGATCAGGTGGCGGCCGTGTCGTGCGGCGTGTTCAAGGATCTGCCGGTGCTGGACCTCGATTATGAGGAAGACTCCACCGCCGAGGCCGACAGCAACTTCGTCCTGACCGGCGCGGGCCAGATCGTCGAAATCCAGGCTACCGGCGAGAAGCGCGGCTTCAGCCGGGGCGAGTTCGACCGCCTGTTCGAACTGGCCGAGATCGGCTGCGGCGAACTGTTCGCCCTTCAGCGCGCCGCCGTCGAAGCCGCCCGCCGATAAGGCTTTTCGCGGAGCCGGATCGGGGCCATCGTCGTTGCACAGGCGAACCCCGATCCCGGAGCCCCGCATGACCCGACCGTACCTTCTGGCCTGCCTGATCCTCGGCGGCCTGCTCGCCGCCTGCCAGCCGCGTCCGGAGCCGGCGGCCTCCGCGCCGGTCCCGACGCCAGCGCCCACCCCGGCCCGCGAACCCGAAGCCCGCCTGCCCGAAGGCCCGGGCATGGCGCCTCAGCCGGTTCCGCTTGACGAACGTCCCTGCCTTGAGACCCTGGGCGAAGCGGCTT
This sequence comes from Brevundimonas sp. 357, assembly GCF_003938605.1. Taxonomy (GTDB): domain Bacteria; phylum Pseudomonadota; class Alphaproteobacteria; order Caulobacterales; family Caulobacteraceae; genus Brevundimonas. The sequence goes on from NZ_RHWX01000001.1 coordinate 281,318, forward strand.
CGGCCCGCCTGGTCCAGCGCTGCATCGCCGTCAGCCCCGCGACTCGCCCGCCCTGCCACGCCTCCAACCCCTGCAATCTGATCCAGAGCGAGATCGATCGTTCCTGCGCGATGTGGACCCGCGACGGCGAAACCCCGCCGAAAGAATGCAAGGGCTGACTCCCTCTCCCGCCGGGAGAGGGATGACGCCGCGTTCTGTATCGCCTCAAGCGCGCTCAAGCAGCGCGCGACCGCGTCGCGAGCGATAGCCCATAAAAAAGACCCCGCCGTTTCCAGCGGGGCCTTCTTCATTTCAGCGATGACGCCGAGGCTTAGTCGCGACGGCGACGGCCGCGGTCGCCGCCGTTGCGGTCGCCCTTGGGACGGCCGCCGGTGTCTTCCGACAGCGGGGCTTCGCCGCGTTCAGCGCGCTCGGCGTTGATCTTGTCGGTGATGTCCTCTCCGGTTTCCTGATCGACGACCTTCATCGACAGCTTGGTCTTGCCGCGATCGTCGAAGCCCAGGAACTTGACCTTGACCTCTTGGCCTTCCGACAGGACGTCGGCCGGGTTGGCGACGCGCTCCAGAGCGATCTGGGACACGTGGACTAGGCCGTCCTTGGCGCCGAAGAAGTTCACGAAGGCGCCGAAGTCGACGACCTTCACGACCTTGCCGGTGTAGATGGTGCCGACTTCCGGCTCCGAGGCGATCGATTGGATCCAGGCCTTGGCGGCTTCGATCTTCTCTTGCTCGTTGGCGGCGATCTTGATGGTGCCGTCGTCGCCGATGTCGATCTTGGCGCCGGTCTTTTCCACGATCTCGCGGATGACCTTGCCGCCCGAACCGATCACTTCACGGATCTTGTCGACCGCGATCTTGATGGATTCGATCTTCGGAGCGAACTCGCCCAGCTCGGCGCGCGGGGCCTCCATCGCCTTCGACATTTCGTCGAGGATGTGCAGACGACCGGCCGAAGCCTGCGTCAGGGCCTGCTGCATGATCTCCTTGGTGATGCCGGCGACCTTGATGTCCATCTGAAGGCTGGTGATGCCTTCCGAGGTGCCCGCGACCTTGAAGTCCATGTCGCCCAGGTGATCTTCGTCGCCCAGGATGTCCGACAGGATGGCGAACTCGCCCGACGGCTCCAGAATCAGACCCATGGCGATGCCCGAGACCGGACGGACCAGCGGCACGCCGGCGTCCATCAGGGCCAGCGACGAACCGCAGACCGTAGCCATCGAGGACGAGCCGTTGGACTCGGTGATCTCCGACACCAGACGGATGGTGTAGGGGAAGTCTTCCTTCGACGGCAGCATCGGACGGATGGCGCGCCAGGCCAGCTTGCCGTGACCGATTTCGCGACGGCCCGGCGAGCCCATTCGGCCCGCTTCACCGACCGAATAGGGCGGGAAGTTGTAGTGCAGCAGGAAGGACTCCTTGTAGGTGCCCGTCAGGCTGTCGATGTACTGCTCGTCCTCGCCGGTGCCGAGGGTGGCGACGACCAGGGCCTGGGTTTCGCCGCGCGTGAACAGCGACGAACCGTGGGTGCGCGGCAGGACGCCGACTTCCGAGACGATGGCGCGGACCTTGTCCAGGGCGCGGCCGTCGACGCGGTGGCTGTTCTCGATGATGTCGCGACGCAGGACGTCGGCTTCGCATTCCTTGAACGCCGCCGAGAACTTCGACGAGTCGACGCCCTCGGGGTTTTCGTCGGTCTTCACCAGGGCGGCGGCGGCGGTCTTCTTGGCCGCGTCGACGCCCGAGCGACGCTCGTACTTGCCCGGATGAGCGTAGGCGGCCTTGATGTCTTCGCCGACCAGCTTCTTGATCGAGGCGACGACGTCCGAGTGGTCTTCGGCCTGGAAGTCGAACGGCTCCTTGGCGGCGTGCTCGGCCAGTTCGATGATGGCGTCGATCACCGGCTGCATGCCGGCGTGCGCGAACATCAGGGCCTTCAGCATGGTGTCTTCCGAAAGCTCCTTGGCTTCGGATTCGACCATCATGATGGCGTCTTGCGTACCGGCGACAACCAGATCCAGGGCGCTTTCGCCCATTTGGTCGATGGCGGGGTTCAGCACCAGCTCGCCGTCGATCATGCCGACGCGCGCGGCGCCGATCGGGCCCATGAAGGGCACGCCCGACAGGGTCAGGGCGGCCGAGGCGGCGACCATGCCCAGGATGTCGGGATCGTTCTCAAGGTCGTGCTGCAGCACGGTGACGATGACCTGGGTCTCGTTCTTGAAGCCCTTGACGAACAGGGGGCGGATCGGGCGGTCGATCAGACGGGAGACCAGGGTTTCCTTCTCGGTCGGACGGCCTTCACGCTTGAAGTAGCCGCCCGGGATCTTGCCGGCGGCGAACGTCTTTTCTTGGTAGTTTACGGTCAGCGGGAAGAAATCCAGGCCCGGCTTGGGCTGGCGGCCATAGACGACGGTGGCCAGAACCACGGTCTCGCCGTAGGTCGCCAGCACGGCGCCGTCAGCCTGACGGGCGATGCGACCGGTTTCCAGCGTCAGCGGGCGTCCGGCCCACTCGATCGTCTTGCGTTTGATGTCGAACATTATTCTTCTTTCGTCTCCCGCGGGCGTATTCCCGTCGGGGGTGTGCGGAGCGGCAGGCCGTTCAGTCCTGCGGTCCCCATTAGCCAGGCCGCATCATCGCGGCCGGACGGGTGATTGAGGACCGGATTTCGGGCCCTCGCGTCGGTTGCGCCGGTAAGACCCGCGGCGCACGGGAAAGCGTAGTCTAGGAGCGGAACGAGGCGCGGACGTGTCCGCCCGCGCCTCGTGGAATTATCCGATCCGCAACCGGGGGCGCCTTAGCGACGCAGGCCCAGCTTGGCGATCAGCGCCTGATAGCGGGCGCTGTCGGTCTTGTTCAGGTGGTCCAGAAGGCGACGACGCTGCGAAACCTGCTTCAGCAGGCCACGACGCGAGTGGTTGTCCTTCTTGTGGGTCTTGAAGTGCTCGGTCAGGTTGGCGATGCGTTCCGTCAGGATCGCGACCTGCACTTCAGCCGAACCGGTGTCGCCCGTCGAGCGAGCGTTGTCGGCGATGACTTCAGCTTTACGTTGAGCCGTAATCGACATCGAGAGTCCTTTCTTGCCCTATCGCTCGCGCCGCGGGCGCTCGCTGTTTGAGGGCGTTGGAGTTCCTATCGGCAAGCGGGTGAGCCTGCGTCAGGGGAGGTTGAAAACACGGTCGGGTTCAAGCCGACCGGCCCTGAGATTGCCGAGCGCGACCAGGGTTCCGCCCTCGAAGACCGAAACCAGCCGCGAACCGGCGGTGAGCCGGGCCTTGAGCGTTTCAATCTGTCGGGGGAGCAGAACGATCGGCCGTCCCTGCCTCAGAGAGAGGGCGTCCTGATCCGTCACGGCCAACTCCGGGATGTCGTCCAGAGCGGTCGAAACGGGCAGCAAGCCCTCAAAGGCGGCGCCCTTATGCGCCAACTCTTCCAGAAAATCCAGTGTTACGGCGTTGTCGACCGAGAACGGCCCCACGCGCTCGCGCCGCAGGTCCGAGACATGGCCCTCGGCGCCCAGCATGATCGCCAGGTCGCGCGCCAGGGATCGGACATAGACGCCCTTGCCCGACCGCATCGTGATCTCGACGTGATCGGCGTCGGGCGCGGCCGTCACCGCCGCCTCATGAATGGTCACGCGGCGCGACTGCAGCTCGACCTCGACCCCCGCCCGCGCCAGGTCATAGGCGCGTTCGCCATTGACCCGTATGGCCGAAAAGGCGGGCGGCGTCTGGTCGATTTCGCCGACGAAGGACGGCAGGGCCGCCGTCACCGCCTCGACCGAAGGCCGCACGTCGGAGCGGGCGATGATCTCGCCTTCGCGGTCGATGCTGTCGGTCGAAATGCCCCAGTGGATGGTGAAGCGATAGACCTTCTGCGCCTCCATCATGAAGGGCACAGTCTTGGTCGCCTCGCCCAGGGCGATGGGCAGTATGCCCGAAGCCAGCGGGTCCAGCGTGCCCGCATGCCCCGCCTTCTGGGCGTTGAACAGACGACGGATCTTCGTCACCGCCTCGGTCGAACCCATCTCATAGGGCTTGTCCAGGCACACCCAGCCGTTGACGAGATCGCCCTTCTTGCGTCGCGCCATAACTCAGTCTTCGCCCTGGTCGTCAGCGTGTTCGATGTCGGCGCGCACGCGCGGATCATTGAACAGACGGTCCATGTGGCTGGCCGTGTCAAAGCTCTCGTCGTGGCGGAACTTCAGGTCCGGCGTGAACTTCATGTCGATGCGGCGGCCCAGCTGCCCCCGCAGGAATTTGGCGTGTTCGTTCAGCGCCTTGATGATGGCGCTCTCGTGCCCGGCCGTCTCGGCCGCCTCAATGCCGGCGCCCAGCGGCTCGACGAAGCAGGTCGCGTGGCGCAGGTCCGGGCTCATCCGCACCTCGGTCACGGTGACGGAGACGCCGACCAGGGCCTCGTCGTGGATCTCATGCTCGCGCATCACGTCGACCAGGGCGTGGCGGATCAGTTCGCCGGCGCGCAGCTGGCGCTGCGACGGCCCCAGGGGGCCGCTGGCGTTGCGGGTGTGTTGCTTGCGGGCCATGGTGGGCTCCTCCTGCTCGCGCCGCCGGGGATCGGACGCCGGCTCTGAAACGCGAAGGGGCGGGGTCTAGTCGCCTGCGTCGTTCAAGTCCAGTTCCGCCGCACTCTGTTCCGCCTGCCGGGCCGCCCGCATCACCGCGCCCGAGGTCAGGCTGCGGGCCATCGGCATGGACAGGCCGCCCGCGTTCAGCACCTCGGCCGTCCAGTGATTGCACAGATGCCCGACCCAGAAGGTCTCGCCGCTGGCGTAGAAGACGGCGTCGTCGCCGTTCCTCTGCGCCGAAACCACGGCCTGCCCGCCCTCGTCCAGCCGCAGCGACGCCGCCACCCGCGCGCGCAGGGCGGCGAAGCCCTGAGGCGACAGGCGCAACGTCGCCCTCTCTGCCTCGGCGAACAGCGCCGGATCGGTCGGATCGGGGTCCAGCATGACCACGGACGGATTGCCGCCGGGTTTGAAGAAGGCCCGCGCCCCGTCGGGCAGGCGGCCGCTGATCGCTCCCTGCTCTACATAGAAGACGGAGTCGCCCCAGCCGACCCGCACCCAGTCGCCCGGCGGCAGGGCTCGCACCGCCCGCGCCAGGGCGTCGTCGCCCGCCGCCAGCGCCGCGCGCGGCACGGCCAGGTCGGTGTGAAAGCCGTTGTCGAGCAGATGGACGACGACCGTCGTCTCGGATCGCACAGGTGGGAACAACCCGGGATCGCCTGGCCGTTCGGCGGTCCAGACAGCCGCGGACGCGCCGATCAGAACTGCAAGGCTCCACCGAACCAGCATGTCCGTCGTCCGACTTAGTTGGAACCGTAGGCGGCGGGAGCGTCGCGAGCGGGCGATGCGCCCTGCAGGCGCGACCACTCGCCGCGATAGTCATAGTTCAGCGTGACGCAGTGACGGAACTCGCCGCCAGCCCAGCGACCGACCGTCTCAATGCTTAAGGGATGACCGGCTCGCACACGGCCGACCACGATCCAGGTCTCGTCCGCACCGGGACACAAGGCCCGAGCCAGGGCGCGGCCGTCGCCTTCGGCCGAGATGGCGTAAACGCTTCCGCCGCCAGAGCCTTCCGGCAACACCTGCAACGCCTGGTTCGGCCCGCCCCGCTCGAAGCGCGCCGAACCGCGTGAAGTCGAAGAGAAGAGGTTCTTCAATGAAGTCGCGCCGAACCAGCCGCGCTCAACCTCCAGCGTCACGCCGCGCGTCAGCGCCTGCGTCGTGCGGTCGCGGGCGTCAAAGGACAGGAAACGGGTGTCGGCTAGCGCGGGCGAGGCGACGCTCGTCGCCACAGCGGCCAGGAGTCCCAGAGTCAGGATGGAGCGACGCATGACGGCCTCGTCTGTGAACACGCCCCCCGGCGATTTGCGAACCCTAGTGTCCTCAACGGCTCGGGTGAACCCCCAGAGGCGTCTTGCAGATGAACCAAGGGCGCGGCTCCTTGCGAAACCGCGCCCCTCAATGTCCTTCCGTTGACGGATCCGGCACACCCTAGTCCAGGGTGCGCTTGATCTCTTCGACGGTGAAGCACTCGATGTAGTCGCCTTCCTTGATGTCCTGGAAGCCGGCGAACTGCATGCCGCACTCCTGGCCCGAAGGCACTTCGTTGACCTCGTCCTTGAAGCGCTTGAGCGTGTTGAGCACGCCCAGTTCCAGCACCACCACGTCGTCGCGGATGATGCGGACGCGCGCGCCCTTGCGGACCACGCCCTCGGTGACGCGGCAGCCTGCGACCCGGCCGACCTTGGTGATGTCGAAGGCCTGCAGAACCTTGGCGTTGCCGAGGAAGGTTTCGCGCTGGAGCGGCGCCAGCATGCCCGAGAGCACGCCCTTAATGTCGTCCAGCAGGTCGTAGATGATCGAGTAGTAGCGGATCTCGACGCCTTCGCGCTCGGCCAGGTCGCGCGCCTGTTTCGAGGCGCGGACGTTGAAGCCCAGGATCGGCGCCCCGGCCGACTTGGCCAGGTTGACGTCGCTCTCGGTGATGCCGCCGGCGCCCGAATAGACGGTGCGGGCGCGGACTTCGTCGTTGCCCATCTTGTCCAGCGAGCCGACGATGGCTTCCGCCGTGCCCTGAACGTCGGCCTTGATGAGGACCGGCAGTTCATTGACCTTCTTGGACTGCAGCTTGGACATCATGTCGACCAGCGACAGCGAACCGCCCGAGACCTGGGTCTTCTCGCGCTTCACGCGCTGACGGTATTCCGTCAGTTCGCGGGCGCGGGCCTCGGATTCCACCACGGCGAAGACGTCGCCCGGCGACGGCGCCTCGTCCAGGCCGAGGATCTCGACCGGAACCGACGGACCGGCTTCAGGCAGTTGCTCGTTGCGCTCGTTCAGCAGGGCGCGAACCTTGCCCCAGGCCGAACCGGCCACGACGATGTCGCCGCGCTTCAGCGTACCGCGCTTGACCAGGACGGTCGCGACCGGGCCGCGGCCCTTGTCCAGCTTGGCCTCGATGACCACGCCTTCGGCCGAACGGTCGGCGTTGGCGCGCAGGTCCATGACTTCAGCCTGCAGCAGGATGGCGTCGGTCAGACCGTTGAGGTTGATCTTCTCCTTGGCCGACAGCTCGATGATCTGGGTGTCGCCGCCCAGGCTCTCGGAGATGACTTCATACTGAAGCAGCTCGTTGACGACCTTCTGCGAATTGGCGTCCGGCTTGTCGATCTTGTTGACCGCCACGATGATCGGCGAACCCGCCGCCTTGGCGTGCTGGATGGCCTCGACCGTCTGCGGCATGACGCCGTCGTCGGCCGCCACGACCAGGACGACGATGTCGGTGACGTTGGCGCCGCGCGCCCGCATCGCCGAGAAGGCCGCGTGGCCCGGCGTGTCCAGGAAGGTGATGCGCTGACCGTCGGCCAGGCGCACCTGATAGGCGCCGATGTGCTGGGTGATGCCGCCGGCTTCGCCGCCCGCCACGTCCGTGGTGCGCAGCGCGTCCAGAAGCGAGGTCTTGCCGTGGTCGACGTGGCCCATGATGGCCACGACCGGGGCGCGGATTTCGCCCGCATCGGCGTCGTCGGCGTCGGCGATGAAGCCTTCTTCAACGTCGGATTCGGACACGCGCTTGACGGCCATGCCGTATTCTTCGGCCACCAGTTCGGCGGTGTCGGAATCGATCACGTCGTTGATCTTCATCATCAGGCCCTGACGCATCAGGAATTTGATGATGTCGACGCCGCGCACGGCCATGCGGTTGGCCAGTTCGCCGACGGTGATGGTGTCCGGAATGACCACTTCACGCGGACGGTTGGGCGTTTCGGTCGAGCCGCCGCGGCGCTTTTCCTTCTCGCGTTCGCGAGCGCGGCGCACCGAGGCCAGCGAGCGCATGCGCTCGACGGCGTCCTCGTCGCCTCCCGCCACCGAATGGATGGTCAGGCGGCCTTCGCGGCGCTTGGGCTCGCCGCGCGTGCGGCTGACGGCCTTGCCGGGCGCGTTGTCGGCGAAACGCTTCTCGCGATCGTCCTCACGGCCGGCGGCCGGACGGGCGAAGCCGCCGCCGGCGCGGCTGGGGCGCGCCACTTCGGGCTGGGCCGGAGGCTGGTTCGGAGCCGGACGGGCGCCGGGACGCGAGGCGCCGGGCGCGCCGGTGCGGGCGCCGGGGGCCGGACGCGGGTTCAGCGCCGAATAGCGGACGGTCTGGGCCGGACGCGCAGGACGCTCGGCGCCCTCGCGGCCGCCTTCGCGCGGCGCCTGTTCACGGGCCTGCGGACGCTCGCCGTCGCCCATGGCCTGTTCGCGAGCCGAACGGCCGCCGAAGGCGGGACGTTCCAGCGGCGCACGGCCGGTCGGAATCTTGGGTGCGCGTTGGCCGAAGTTGACCGCCGGGCGCTTGGGCGCAGCCGGAGCGGCCGGGGCCGCCGGTTTGACCGGCTCAGGCTTGGCTTCGACCTTCGCAGCCTCGACCTTGGGCGCTTCAACCTTCGGCGCGACCGGCTTGGCCGGAGCGGACGCCGGCGCGGCGGCGCTCAGCTTGGCTGCTTCGACGCGGGCGGCCTCGGCGGCGGCCTTGGCGGCGGCGGCTTCAGCGGCGGCCTTGGTCGCAGCGGCTTCGGCGGCGGCGGCCTGTTGGCGCTCGGCGGCCTCAGCGGCGGCCTTGGCGGCGACCGCGTTGCGCTCGCGCTCGGCGGCCTGTTGCGTGGCCAGGGCGATGGCGCGGCGACGCGCCTCCTGTTCCTCGGGCGACAGGGCGCCGCCGGCCGGTTGACGCGGCGCGGCCGAACGCGGCGCGCCGCCTTCGGGGCGCGGACGCGCGACGTCGAAGCCCTGCGGACGCTGATGCCCGCCCTGCGGGCCGGCGCGGCGCTTGGTCTCGACGACGACGGTCTTGGAACGGCCGTGGCTGAAGCTCTGTTTCACCGTGCCGGTCGAGACCGAACCCGCCGCACGCGGCTTCAGGCTCAACGGCGCGCGCGGCCCCGTTTGCGAAGGCGTGTTGGCAGGAGTCTTGCCGTCGTTGGAATTGTTGTTTTCGTCGCTCATCCGGTCGCTTTACTCAGGGCGGAGAATTCCGCCTTCGTCTCTCAATCACCCATAGCAGAATGCGGCCCCGCCTCCGTTGTTTCGGAAACAGGCCCGCCGCCGCTCAAACCCTAAGGCTCTCCTTCCGGAGCCGCGCTCCGGTCGTCCTCTGCGCCGTGTTCGGGCCCCGCCCGGTTCCAGCTCTGGGGACAGAGAGGTCGAAATCCCGCCAACCGCTGAACCTCCTGGGTCCAACGATCAGCCCGCCCGCCTCGCAGCAGGACGGCGTGTATCGCATTTTCCAGCCCAAGGGCCAAACTCAAATCGTCCGCGCTGAAGGCCCCGCAGATTTCGGGGGCGGGCGAGGCGTGTCTGGAGAGGGCCAGAAGCTTGCCGCGCCCATCGGCCGAGCCGTCGGCGGCTTCGATCAGCCATGCGGCGTGGCCGCTGCGGATCGCCGCAGCGCATTTCTCGAACCCAGAGATAAGCACGCCTTCGCGCCGGGCAAGACCCAGCTGGTCCAGACAGCGCCGAACCAGCAGGGTCTCGACCAGATCGGGCAGGTCAGGGGCGGGCTTCAGCGGCGCCTTGGCCGCCCGGGCGAACAGGTTCTTCTTGATCGCCGCCTCAAGCGAGGCGCGGTCGGCCGCGACCCACAGGCCGCGCCCCGGAAGCTTACGCCCCAGATCGGGCGCCACCGCGCCGTCCGGGCCGCCGACAAAACGGATCAGGCGAGATTCATCGAGAACCTGGCGTGACGCCAAGTCCTGACGATCCCTATCGATCAACGTCTCGGACGACCTCATGGACAGCTGCGGCTCCCATCACATGTCGCGGGACTGATCGTCGAGGTCGTCAGCGACGACCTCTGCATCAGCGTCAGCGTCGGCTTCATCAGCCTGGGCGTCTTCCTGGCCTTCGCCGTCGAACTCGACGTCGCCTTCCAGCGTCTCTTCCTCGACGTATTCCGGCTGAGGCAGTTCCGAAGCGTCGATCCAGCCGGCGGCCACACGCGCCTGCAGGATCAGCATTTCGGCGTCTTCCTGGCTCAGGTTGAAGGTTTCCAGCACGCCCGGAACCTTGACCCGTTCGCCGCCGCGCACTTCATAGCCGCCGCGGATTTCGTCGGTGGCCAGGTCGGCCAGATCTTCGACCGTCTTCACCCCGCCTTCGCCCAGGGCGACGGCGATAGCGGCGGTCACGCCCGGCACTTCCAGCACGCCGTCTTCGACGCCCAGGGCCACGCGCTTGGCGTCCAGCTCGGCCGCCTGGCGGTCCAGATGCTCGCGGGCGCGGGTTTGCAGCTCTTCGGCCGTGTCCTCGTCGAAGCCTTCGATCTCGGAGATTTCATAAGCCTCGACGAAGGCCAGATCCTCGACCGTGGCGAAGCCTTCAGTGACCAGCAGCTGGGCGATCGTCTCGTCCACGTCCAGGGCTTCCTGGAACAGGGCGGTGCGCTCGGCGAACTCGCGCTGGCGGCGCTCAGAGTCCTGAGACTCGGTGATGATGTCGATCTGCCAGCCGGTCAGCTGCGAGGCCAGGCGGACGTTCTGGCCGCGACGGCCGATGGCCAGCGACAGCTGCTCGTCCGGCACCACCACCTCGACGCGGTCGGCTTCCTCGTCCAGCACCACCTTGGCCACCTCGGCCGGGGCCAGGGCGTTGACGATGAAAGTCGGCTCGTCGTCGTTCCACTGGATGATGTCGATCTTCTCGCCCTGCAGTTCGGCGACGACCGCCTGAACGCGCGAGCCGCGCATGCCGACGCAGGCGCCGACGGGGTCGATCGAGCTGTCGTTCGACAGGACGGCCATCTTGGCGCGCGAACCGGCGTCGCGGGCGGCGGCGCGGATCTCGATCACGCCGTCGTAGACTTCCGGCACTTCCTGAGCGAACAGCTTGGCCATGAAGCCGGGGTGGGCGCGCGACAGCATGACCTGCGGGCCCTTGGCCTCAGGACGGACGTCGTAGATGTAGGTGCGGACGCGGTCGCCGACATTGAACACCTCGCGCGGGATCGACTGGTCGCGGCGCATGATGCCTTCGCCACGGCCCAGGTCGACGATGGTGTTGCCGTATTCGACGCGCTTGACCGTGCCGTTGACGATCTCGCCGACACGATCCTTGAACTCTTCGTACTGGTTGGCGCGCTCGGCCTCACGGACCTTTCCGGTCACGACCTGGCGGGCCATCTGGGTCTGGACGCGGCCGAACTCGAACGGCGGCAGGATCTCGACGTATTCCTTGCCGACCTCGGCCTCGGCGTCGCGCTTCAGCGCGTCGCGCAGGCGCACCATGGCGCTGTCGTTGAATTCTTCCAGCTCGTCTTCCGGCTGCCAGTCGTCGCCGACGATGGTGACGTGACGGGTCAGGCTCAGCTCGCCGGTCTTGTGGTCAATCTTGGCGCGGATGTCGTGGTGCGCGCCATAGCGCGACTTGGCGCCCTTCTGGATCGCTTCCTCGATCGCCTCGATGACGATCTCCCGGTCGATGTTCTTCTCGCGCGCGACGGCGTCAGCGATGGAGAGCAGTTCCAGGCGGTTGGCGGAGATTCCGGTCACGGCCATCAGGCGTCGTCCTTAGTGGAGTCGGAGTTGGATTGTTCAGCGTCGGGCTCGCCCTCGGGCAGGCCGTCGTCTTCGGGTTCGCCGCGCGCCGCGCGCAGGGCCGCGCCGCGTTTCAGCAATTCGTCGGTCAGCACCAGCTTGGCGTCGGCCAGCCAGGCGAAGGGGATCAGGGCGGTCTCGTCCTCGCCGTCCAGATCGATGGCGACGTTCTCGCCCTCGACCCCGGCGACAATGCCCTTGAAGCGTTTGCGGCCCTCGACCATGCGGTCGGTTTCAAGACGGGCTTCCAGACCTTCGAACAGGTCGAAGTCGATCAGGCGCGTCAGCGGCCGGTCGATGCCGGGCGAGGAGACTTCCAGCAGATATTCGCCCGAGATCGGATCGGCGGCGTCCAGCACCTCGGACACGGCGCGCGACAGGCGGGCGCATTCCTCGACCGAGATGTCGTGATCGAGATTGCGCTCGGCCATGATCTGCAGGCGACGACGCAGGGTGCCGCCCATCAGGCGCACGCGCACGACCGCCAGCCCCAGGCTCTCGGCCACGGGGTCGATCAGCTCAAGCAGAGCGCGGTCTTCGGCGGTCTTGGCCCGCAAGCGGCTACTCCAAAAACAAAAGCGACGGTCCGTCCGGGCCGCCGCTTGATACGACGCCGTTGGACGTCGGTCTAACGATGTGAGCGGTCATATAGGCGAAAGCGGGGGCCGTGTCAGCCCCCGCCGTCCCATTCCCGCAAGCGCCCCGCCGTTCAGTCCTGCTTTTCGAATTCCAGGAAGATCGGATCGGTGTCGCCGAGCTTCTTTTCCTCATAGCGGGTGACGACATGGTCTTCGGGCGGGGCGAACCAGTCGGCGCCGGTCTCACGGCGCGTCAGAGCCGACGTGCGCGCCAGCCGCTCCAGCGCCCAGTCGGCGTAGTCCAGCCAGTCGGTGACGAAGCGCACCTTGCCGCCCGGCTTCAGCAGGCGGGCGATCTCCACCGCCGTCTCGTCCTGCAGGAAGCGGCGCTTGTTGTGGCGCGCCTTGTGCCAGGGGTCGGGGAACAGGATCATCACCCGGTCCAGCGAGGCGTCCGGCAGGGCCGCCATCACCGCGCGGGCGTCGTCGGCGTGCAGCCGCACGTTCTCAAGCCCGCCTTCCTCGACGTGGCGCAGGGCCGAGGCGACGCCGTTCAGGAAGGGCTCGCAGCCGATCATCACCGCCTCGGGATGACGCGCCGCCTGGGCCGCCAGATGCTCGCCGCCGCCGAAGCCGATCTCCAGCCAGGCGGCTTTCGCGCCGGGCATCAGGGCTTGAGGGACGATCGGCCCCTTGGCCGGGTCCGGCACGGCGATGCGCGGCATCAGGGTGTCGAACAGGGCCGCCTGCTTCGCCTTGATCGGCCGCGACTTGATGCGCCCGAAGGAACGCAGCGGGCCATGCGCCTTCGCCCATTCGGGGCGATCGGCGTCGGACGGTTTGGGATCGGTCTCGTCGGTCATGGCGCGCGCTCTAGACCATTTTCGGTTCAGTCGAAATCGACTGAACCCAGAACAATGGTCCAGAATTATGCTTGGAGCGAATATCTGTGTTCAGTTGGACACTCGTCCAACTGAACCGATTTCGCTCTAGCGGCTTAAGCCCGCGCACGCAAAGGCCCATCCTTGCGGAAGCCTCAGCCCCACGGCCCGCGCGGCGGCGCGGCGGGCGCGTCGTCGGTCGTCGGCACGCTGGTTCCCCGGATCGGCGCGGCAGAGGGTGCAGGCGAAGGCGCAGGCGCGACGAAGGCCGCCGCCGGACGCACGCGCCCGCCCATGCCCATCTTCGCGCCCAGTTCCATCAGGGCGCGGACGCGATTGCCCGTGGCCGGGTGGGTCGAGAACAGATTGTCCGCCCCCTTCCCGTTCAACGGATTGATGATGAACATATGGGCCGTCGCCGGATTGCGCTCGGCCGGGGCGTTGACCGCGCCCCGCGCATAGGCCTCGATCTTCTGCAGGGCCGAGGCCAGGGCCTGAGGGTCGTTGGCGATCTCGGCTCCGACGCGATCGGCCTCGTATTCGCGGGTGCGGCTGATGGCCATCTGCACCAGGCCCGCCGCCATCGGCGCCAGCAGCATCAGGGCGATGGTTCCGATCATGCCGCCCGGACGCTCGCGGTCGTCGCCGCCGCCGAAGAACAGGGCGAAGTTGGCCAGCATGGCGATGGCGCCCGCCACCGTCGCCGTGACCGTCATGGTCAGGGTGTCGCGGTTCTTCACATGGGCCAGTTCATGCGCCATCACGCCGCGGATCTCTTCGCGCGTCAGCATGTCCAGCAGGCCCGTCGTCGCCGCCACCGCCGCATTCTGGGGGTTGCGTCCCGTGGCGAAGGCGTTCGGCTGATCGTTCGGGATGATGGTGATGTTGGGCAGGGGCATGCCGGCGTCCTGCGCCATCTGCTTCACATCGGCGACATAGGCGCGCACCACGGCGTTGGGGTGGGTCTCGTCCACCGGCTGGGCGCGGTACATCTTCAGGACGATCTTGTCCGCGTTCCAATAGCTGAAGACATTCATGCCCGCCGCCACGACCAGGGCGATCGCCATGCCGGGCCCTTTGCCGATCAGATAGCCGATCCCCATGAACAGGGCGGTCATCGCGGCCAGCAGGGCGAATGTCTTCAGATGGTTCATGCGGGGCTTCAGGCGAAAGGTTTCAGGCGACAGGGGTGGCGTGTTCAGCCGGAACGTCTATTTGAGCCGCAGTATCCCCGCTCTCAAGGCAGGCGACCTGTGACCGAACAGCCCACCCCCCCGACTGAACCTTCCCCCGAGGAAGCCTTCAACGCCGACGTGCCCCACGCCACGCCCGAGCGCCCCCTGAACGAGGTCGCCCGCCGCGCCCTGCTGGAGGCCGCCGAACGCCGCGCCGCCGAGGAAGCCGCTGCGCTTCCGAACGAGGTCGGCGGCCGCAAGGGACCGGAACCGACCCGTTTCGGCGACTGGGAGAAGAAGGGCCTGGCGGTGGACTTTTAAGGCGCTACCGCTCGCCGCGGGGCGGCTCGCTGCTTGAGCGGGTTAGGACGCTACCGCTCGCCGCACGGCGGCTCACTACTTGAGCTGATTTGAGCGCGATCGCTCGGCCGCCGCTTCGCGGTCCCGCTCCCCATGACATGAAGGGAAAAGACCCCGGTTCCCTTGACGGGAGAATAGTGAACGCTCTGGCGATATCCGCATTAACCTTTACGGCTGAAACAAGGAGCGCAGCCATGAAGGCCCTATTTTACGCCGCCGCAGGCGCGGCGGTCCTCATCGCCGGAGCGGCCGAGGCCCATCAGGCCGGCGCCCGATATAACGCCGCCGCCGGCTACGCCCGCGGCCCCGTGGTCCAGAGCCGCGCCCAGACCTGGTACAGCGACACCGGCTGGCAGGGCGGCTACGGCCCGATCGAAAGCTATGGCTATGGCTACGGCTACGGCGGCGCCGGGGTTCGTCCGCCGGTCGTGATCGCCCCGTCGCAGCCGCCGATCCAGCATGGCGGCTACGCCTATTCCGGCGTCACCCGCTCCATGCCCTTCGGCTATCCGGTCGACGGCTACGGCCGCTATCCCTGGGCGCGCGCCGGCTATGGCGGCTACGGCGGCCAGTATCAGGGCCAATATCAGGGCGGCTACCAGCAGGGCTATTATCAGGGCGGATACGGTCACGACTGCGGCCGCTGCGGCCCGCCGCCCCAGCCTATGCAGCCGGTGCATTACCGCGCCGAGCCGATCTATGTCAGCCAGCCGCCGGTCTATGTCTCGCAGCCGCCCGTCTATGTGGAATCGCCGCCGGTCTTCGTGCAGCCGGCCCCGGTCTACGTCGAGCCGGCCCGCGTCCACGTGGCGCCGCCGCCGGTCCATGTGGCCGCCGCCGACGTGCGCGTCGCCCCGGCCCAGGTCGAAGTGGCCCGCCCCAATGTCTACGTCGAGCCGCCGCGCATCGAAACCGCCCCGCCGGTCGTGAACTTCGACCAGGGCTATTACGCCGTGCCGCCCGCCCCGCCGGCGCCGCCGTCTCCGACCGAGCGGCCCTACCGCCAGGAACGCGGCGAACGCGGCTGATACGAAAAAAGGGCGGCGTCCGCAGACGCCGCCCTTCTTGTTTCACGTGAAGCAGACCCCTTACGGATCAAGCTCATAGGCCTCAGACCAGGGCGATCTCCTGGGTGATCGCCTGGGCCGCCGCGCGCGGATCGGCGACGGCGGTGATCGGACGGCCGATGACCAGATGGGTCGCCCCCGATTGCAGGGCGCTGGCCGGGGTCGCGGCGCGCGCCTGATCGTCCAGGGCCGCGCCCGCAGGCCGCACGCCCGGCGTCACGATCAGGAAGTCCTCGCGCCCCGCCGCCATGGCGATCTCACGCGCCCGGCCCGCCTCATGCGGGCTGGAGACGACGCCGTGGATACCGGCCTCCAGCGCCTGACGCACCCGCTGCTCCACCAGTTCGGCCGCCGACAGACTGTGGTCGTCCGCCTTCAGATCGTCGTCGGTCAGGCTGGTCAGGACGGTGACGCCCAGAATCTTCAGGTCGGATCCCGCCGCCCCGCGCGCCGCCGCCGCCATCACCTGGGGCCGGGCGTGGACGGTCAGCAGGTCGCAACCCGCGTTCGCCAGCACCGCCGTCGCCTTCTCCACCGTCGCGCCGATGTCGTGCAGCTTCCAGTCCAGAAACACCCGGGCGCCCGACGCCTTCAGCTCGCGCGCCAGCCCCATGCCGTCCGAGGCGAACAGCTGCAGCCCGACCTTGTAGAAGCCGACCGCATCGCCGATCCGCTCGACCAGGGCGCGCGCCTCATCGGTCGTCGGCACGTCCAGGGCGCAGATGACGCGCGGGTCGAAGGGGCGATTAGGGCGATCTTGCGACATTTCCGGCTCTCGGCGGCTTGCAGGCGCGCGCGGATGCCCCGATAGGTGAGACAAGGGGTCGCGGTCGCGCGGCGGGTTTTCTAAGGCGGGGGCAAGCAATGAACGCGGTCGATCTGGGGGTCAACCTGTTCGTGGCGCTGTTCGCCCTGCTGGACCCGATCGGCAATGTGCCGATCTTCGCGGCGGCCACGGCGGGCGCCTCCCTGCGTCAGCGCATCACCGTCTCGGCCATGATCTGCGCCTTCGCGGCGGTCTTCCTCGGCTTCTTCTTCTTCACGGGCCTGGGCCTGCTGCAGTTCTTCGGCATTTCGCTGGCCGCCTTCCGCATCGCGGGCGGCATCCTGCTGCTGCTGCTGGGTCTGGACATGGCGCGCGAGGACTTCCTGAAGATTTTCGCCGACGCCGACGCGACGACCGACGCCCAGGACGTGCGCGGCTACGCCAAGCGCCGGTTCAAGCGCCTGATCGTGCCCTTCGCCATTCCCCTGATGATCGGACCGGGCGCCATCTCAGCCATCATCATCCAGGCGGGCGAGGCCCAGAAGCTGGGCGCGGCGGGCACGGCCGCGTCGCTGACCGCCATGGTCGCCGCCTGCGTCGTCACCTTCCTGTGCTTCGCCGCCACCGGCCCGATCAGCCGCATCCTGGGCGACGTGGGCATGGCCATCGTGGTGCGGGTGCTGGGCCTGATCCTGTGCGCCCTGGCGATCCAGTTCATCCTGATGGGTCTGGGCGAAGCCCTGCCGGGCATGTTCAGCGCGGGCGTCACCACCCCCTACCCCTCGGGCGGGCACTAAAAGCTCTAGAGGCGGTCCAACCGTTTGGCGTGGCCGCCGACCATCTTCAGCGCCAGGGCGTCCGGCAGCAGCCCGCCCAGCGCGGCCAGCACATTATTGGCGAAGCCCGGCGTCACGCGCGGCCGGTTGGCCTCGACCGCGTCCCAGCCGATGCGGGCCACGCGGTCGGCGTCCATCCACATCCACTTCGGATAGGCGGCCGAGACCTGATCGCGCGAGCCGTTGACGTCGTGGAACTCGGTATAGGTGTAGCCGGGGCACAGGGCGGTGACGTGCACGCCGGTCCCCTGCGTCTCCAGCCACAGCCCCTGCGACGCCTTGATCAGGAAGCTCTTGATCGGACCGTAAAGCGTGTCGCCGCCCGTCGCCGGCATCTGTCCGGCCAGGGAGGCCACGTTCAGCACCCGGCCCCAGCCGCGCGCGACCATGCCGGGCAGCACCATGCGCGACAGCTCGACCGGCGCGCTCAGCATGACGCGGATCATGGCGGCGTGGTCCGCCGGATCGGTCGTCAGAAAGCCCGTGGTGCGACTGAAGCCCGCATTGTTGATCAGGCCGTCGACGCTCAATCCTCGCGCCGCGATCGCCTCGGCCAGACGCACAGGCGCCTCGGGCTCGGCCAGGTCGGCGACGATGACCGTCGCGGCGACGCCGTGCGCGGCGGCCAGTTCCTCGGCCAGGGCCTGAAGCGGCCCTTCGCGCCGGGCGGTCAGGATCAGGTCATGCCCCCGCGCCGCGCAGACGCGCGCCAGGGCGGCGCCGATGCCCGCCGAAGCGCCGGTGATAAGGATGGTGCGCCGCGCGTCCCCCAAGACCGCCACGTCAGGCGGCGTCAGCGTTAGGACAGGCCGGGTGTGGCGCAAAGGCGCGCAACACCTCGGGATCTTCTTCCAGCAAGTCAGCGATGGTGATCTTCGACAGGGCCGCGCCCGCCGCCTGATCCGCCGCCGTCAGGGCCTTGGCCACCTGACGCGGGATGTGTTCGCCGACCGGACAGCCCTTGGCCCCAGCGGGCGGCGAGCCCAGATGGGCGCAGCCGTTCACGGCCTTCAGCACCTCGTCCAGGCAAATGGTCTCGGGCCGGCGCAGCAGCCAGGATCCGCCAGACGCGCCGGGGCGCGTCGCGATCAGCCCCGCCTTCGCCAGCAGGGCCGTGACCCGACGGATCACCACCGGATTGGTCGGCACCGACGCGGCCAGAACGGCGCTCGGCTCGGCCTCGGTCGCCGAATAGGCGCCCTTGTGGGCCAGATAGGCCAGGGCGTGGGCGGCGACGGGAAAACGTTGGCTGTCAGACATCAGGGTTCATGCTCCTGATGGGAAGGTAGGCCTTCCGAGAGCGTTTCACAAATCCATCCGTAACAAAAACTGTTTCCGTATAGCTCCGCTAGGCTCCGGCCTTGCGCGCAAAGCCCCAGGCCGCGTCCGAAAGCGGGCCGACCTGGGCCGCCATCGCCCGCGCATGGGCGCTGGCGGCGGTGCCGTCGCGCACCCGTCCGGCGATGCCCTGGCAGATGGCCGCCAGCCGGAACAGATTATAGGCGAACAGCCAATCCAGGTTCGTCGGCGCCGCCGTCCCGGTCTTCTGCGCATAGCGCTCGACCGTCTCCTCGACCGAAGGAACGCCCAGCGCCTTCAGATCGGACCCGGCCAGGCCGTTGCGCAAGGACGCCGGGATCACCCAGGCGATCAGCAGATAGGAGAAGTCCGCCATCGGGTCGCCCAGGGTCGACAGCTCCCAGTCCAACACCGCGCGCACCTTCGCCTCGGCCGGATCGAGGATCAGATTGTCGAGGCGGAAGTCCCCATGCACGATCCGCGTCGGCCCCTCGGGCGGCAGGCTGTCGGGCAGGAAGGCGATCAGCCGATCCATGGCCGCGATCGGCTCGATCTCGGAGGCGCGATACTGTTTGGTCCAGCGCCCCACCTGGCGCGCGAAATAATTCCCCGCCTTGCCGTAGTCGGCCAGGCCCACAGCCTCCGGCTCCAGCCGATGCAGCGCCGCCAGCGTATCGACCTGGGCGTCATAGACGTCGCGGCGCTCCGGCGGCGTCAGACCCGGCAGCTTCAAGTCCCAGAAGATGCGCCCCTCGACCTTCTCCATGACGTAGAAGATAGAGCCGATGACGCCATCATCCGTACACAGAACATAGGGGCGCGCGACCGGAAAACCCTGGGCGTGCAGGGCCGAGATGACGGCGAACTCCCGGTCCACGGCATGGGCGCTGGCCAGCAGCGCGCCCGGCGGCTTGCGACGCAACACATAGCTCCGGCCCGGCGTGGTCAGCTCATAGGTCGGGTTGGACTGGCCGCCCTTGAACTGGCGGATGGTCAGCGGCCCGGCGTAACCCTCGACGTTCGCCGCCAGCCAGGCGTCCAGCGCCGCCTCGTCCAACCGATGGCGGTCGTCCACCTCGCGCGTGCCCGAAAACGCAGTTTGAGCGTCCAATGTCTGAGCATCCACGGCCTCGGTCATTCTCCCTCCTCCGGCTGGGCGGCGATGATGGCGGCCCTGACCGCGCCGCGCCAGCCCTTGAGCAGCCGCGCCCGCGCCTCGGCTCCCATACGCGGGGTCCAGACGGCGGGCGCCTCGGCCGGAGCGGTCCACAGGGCCTCGGTCAGACCGACGCCATAGGCCGCCAGCCGCGCCGCGCCCATGGCCGTCATCTCCTGGAAGGCAGGGCGTTCGACCTCGACCTCGCAGATGTCGGCGACGAACTGCATGGCGAAGGCGTTGGCGGTGACGCCGCCGTCGACCTTGAGCCGTTTCAGCGGCGGCGCCCCGTCCTTCGTCAGGGCGTCCAGCAGGTCGCGGGTCTGATAGGCCAGGCTCTCCAGCGCCGCGCGGACCATGTGCGCCGGTCCGCTGTCGCGGGTCAGGCCGACGACCGTACCGCGCGCCTCCGGCTCCCACCACGGCGCGCCCAGGCCGGTGAAGCCGGGGACCAGATAGACCCCGCCGTTGTCCTTCAACGTCTGGGCCATCGCCTCGGACTGACGCGAGTCCGACAGCACCTTCAGCCCGTCGCGCAGCCACTGGATCGCCGACCCGGCCGAAAAGATGGACCCCTCCAGCGCATAGGCGGCCTCTCCGCCCGCCGCATAGCCGAGCGTCCCCAGCAGGCGCGAAGTCGAGGCCACCGGCGCCGCCCCGACATTGGCGACCAGAAAGGCGCCCGTGCCGTAGGTGATCTTGGCGTCGCCCGCCGTCAGCGCCCCGTGGCCGACAAGCGCCGCGTGCTGATCCCCCGCCGAGCCGTGAATGGGCAGGGCGCGCCCCAGCAGGGACGCATCAGCCTCGCCCAGCAGGGCGTCGCAGTCGCGGATTTCCGGCAGGGCCTCGATCGGCACGCCGAACAGGTCGCACAGATCCTGTCGCCAGGCGCGCGACGTCAGGTCCATCAAGCTGGTGCGGCTGGCGTTGGTGGCGTCGGTGACGTGGCTGTCTCCGCCGGTCAGCTTCCAGATCAGCCAGGCGTCGATGGTGCCCAGCTTGACCTCGCCGCGCGCCGCCCGCTCGCGCGCGCCGGGCACGGCGTCCAGCAGCCAGGCGTATTTCGACGCCGAGAAATAGGGATCGAGGATCAGGCCCGTCGCCGCCTGCACCATCGCCTCATGCCCTGCCGCCGCCAGCTTGCCCGTCGCCTCGGCCGTGCGTCGGTCCTGCCAGACGATGGCGCGGTGCAGGGGCTCGCCGGTCGCCGCGTCCCAGATGACCGAGGTCTCGCGCTGGTTAGTGATGCCGATGGCGGCGAAGCGGCCGACGCCGCCCGCCTTCCTGACCACCTCGCGGCAGGTCTGCAGCGTCGCGCGCCAGATCTCGGCCGCGTCATGCTCGACCCAGCCCGACTGCGGGAAATGCTGCGCCAGCTCGATCTGGCTGACGGCGACGGCGTGGAAGGCCCCGCCTTCATTCTTGTCGCCTACCGGGCTTCGCCCTGCTTGAGGCTGTGAAACTTCAAACGCGATCGCCCGCGTCGAGGTCGTGCCCTGGTCGATGGCGAGGATCATATTTGCTTGCATGATGTGAGTTATGCAGAGCCTGCGCCGCGACGTAAGAGGGAAGCCATGCATACGCCCAGCTTTAAAGGCGTCGTCGACGCCGCCCGCCAGATCGCCCCCGCCGCCGTCCGCACGCCGTTGATCGAGCATCCGGCCCTGAACGAGGCCGTCGGCGGTCGCGTCCTGATGAAGGCCGAGACCTTTCAGGTGGCGGGCGCCTTCAAATTCCGCGGCGCCTATAATCGCGTCAGCCGACTGAACGAAGAAGAGAAGACGCGCGGCGTCGTGGCCTATTCCTCGGGCAACCACGCGCAGGGGGTGGCGGCGGCGGCCAAGGGCGTCGGCGCGCCCGCCGCCATCGTCATGCCGTCCGACAGTCCAGCGGTGAAGGTCGAAGGCGTGCGCGCCTTCGGCGGCGAGGTGCGCTTCTACGACCGCTGGACCGAAAGTCGCGAGGCCATCGGCGCCGAGATAGCGGCCGAGCGCGGCTCGGTACTGGTCCCCCCGTTCGACGACCCCTTCATCATCGAGGGCCAGGGCACGGTCGGGCTGGAGATGCTGGAGCAGGCGGGCGTACCGATGGACCAGCTGCTGTGCGGCGCCTCGGGCGGCGGGCTGATCGCCGGGATCAATCTGGTCATGGCCGAACAGAGCCCCGACACCCGCGTCATCGTGGTCGAGCCCGACGCCTTCGACGACACCCGCCGCTCGCTGGAGGCGGGCCAGCGCACCGCCCATCCGCAAGGGTCGCCGTCCATCTGCGACGCCCTGATGGCGCCCATTCCGGGCGAGCTGACCTGGCCGATCAACCGGCGGCTGGCGGGCGCCGCGACCGTCACCGACGCCGAGGTCGCCGAGGCCATGCGCTTCGCCTTCCGCTGGCTGAAGCTGGTCATAGAGCCGGGCGGCGCCGTGTCCCTGGCCGCTCTGCTGTCAGGCAAGGTCGAAGCGAAGGGGCTGACCACGGGCGTCGTCCTGTCGGGCGGCAACGTCGACCCCGGCCTGTTCAGCGAAATCATCGAGGGACGCTTCGAGGGGTAGGCCTTGCCTCCGCCCCTTCCCCGCGCAAGGCTGGCGCAAACGGGAGGGGCGTCACATGACCAAGGCCAGCGAACTTCAATCCCTGATCGGACAGGAGGTCGGCGTCAGCCGCTGGTTCGCGCTGGATCAGGCGCGCATCGACGCCTTCGCCGGCCTGACCGAGGACGAGCAGTTCATCCACGTCGACCCCGAGCGCGCCAAGGCGACGCCCTTCGGCGGGACCATCGCGCACGGCTTCCTGACCCTCAGCCTCGCCTCGGCCATGAGCATGGATGCGGTCGCCCCGCTGGATGATCTGGTCATGGGGGTGAACTACGGCTTCGACCGCCTGCGCTTCCTCGCCCCGGCGCCGTCGGGATCGCGCGTGCGCGGCCGTTTCAAACTGCTGTCAGCCGAGGACAAGGGGGGCGGCCGATGGCTGCTGAAGCACGAACTGACCGTCGAGATCGACGGCGGCGACAAGCCCGCCCTGATCGCCGAATGGCTGACGATGCAGGTGGTGAAGGCCTAAACTCTCCCCGCTCATCCCGGCGGACGCCGGGATCCAGTCCTTTGGCCTCAGCCGCCATGCTTGCAGCTCTCACTGGGCCCCGGCGTCCCCCGGGGTGAGCGGCGTATCAGGCGTTCAATCCCCCAGGCACCTCAGCGCCACTTCCAGATTGCGCAGGCCGTCTTCGCCGCTGACCGCCGCCGTCTCGCCGGTGCGGATGGCGTGGATGAAGGCCTCGTGCTCCTTCTTGAGCGGCTCGGCGGGCCAGGCGTTCAGCATCCGCGTCGAGTAGGAGCCGTCCGGCTGCTGGCCGAAGAATTCTGTCACCTGGCGGGTGATCAGGTCGGCGACGATGAAGCGGTTCTTGGTCGCCACCTGCAGGACGCGGGTCTTGTAGGGCGTGACCCAGTTGGTGGTGATGTGGGCGATCACCCCATTGTCCATACGGAACTGCAGCAGGGCCGAATCCTCGCGCGAGGCGTGGGTGTGGCCCAGCAGCGACTGGACCTCGGTCATCTCCGACCCCGTCAGGTGGCGGATGATGTCGATGTCGTGCACCGCCAGGTCGATGACCACCCCGACCTCGCCCATGCGCGGCGGGAAGGGGCCGACGCGGGTGATCTGGATGGAGATAATCTCGTCGCCGTCGATGGCGCGCTTGACCGTCTCGACCGCCGGGTTGAAGCGCTCGACATGGCCGACCATCAGCACGCGGTTGTTGGTCTTGGCCGCGTCGATCATGGCCTGGGCGTCGGCGACCGTGGCCGCGATCGGCTTCTCGACCAGCACATGGACGCCCGCGTTCAGCAGGGCTACGCCCAGTTCGGCGTGATAACGGTTCGGCGTGGCGATGACGGCGGCGTCCAGTCCGGCGGCCACGAAAGCCTCGGCGGTCGTCACGGCGGTCGCCCCATAGGCGGCGGCCACGCCCTCGGCCGTCACGGCGTCGGGATCGAAGACGGTCGTCAGCTCGACGTCGCGCAATTCGGACAGGACGCGCGCATGGTTGCGGCCCATGACGCCGGCGCCGGCGACGCCGATCTTGAGGGGGGTCTGATGGAGGGTCATGCGGATCAGGCCTTGAAGCTGGCGACGGCGGCGATGATGCGGTCCTGGGTGTCCGCGTCCAGATCAGCGTGCATCGGCAGGCTGATCACCACATCCTTCAGCCGCTCGGTGACGGGCAGGCCGCCCGCGCCGCGCGGATAGTGCTCATAGGCGGGCTGAAGGTGCAGCGGGATCGGATAATAGACCGCCGTCGGCACGCCCTGATCCTTCAGATGCGCGGCCAGGGCGTCGCGGTCCGAATGCTCGACCGTGTACTGCGCCCAGTTGGAGACATTGCCCGCCGGGACATCCGGAACCTTGGCGACGTGCGGGTGCAGGCCCTCGTTGTAGCGGGCGGCGGCGGCGTTGCGCCACTCGATCTCCTGCGCGAAGACCTTCAGCTTCTCGATCAGGACGGCGGCCTGGATGGTGTCCAGACGGCTGTTCAGGCCGATGCGCATGTTCAGATATTTGGGATCGTGGTCGAAGGTCCGGTCCTTCAGATCCACCCCGACCGCCTTGCCGTGAACGCGGATGGAATCCATCAGCTGGGCCAGGTCGTCGTCATTGGTCAGCACCGCCCCGCCGTCGCCGTAGCAGCCCAGCGGCTTGGCCGGGAAGAAGCTGGTGGTGGTCACATCGGCCCATTTCAGCGGGTGCGCGCCGTCGATGGTGCAGCCGAAACCCTGCGCCGAATCCGAGATCAGCTTCAGGCCATGTTTGTCGCAGATCGCCTTGAGCGCCGGATAGTCGGCAGGCTGGCCGAACAGGTCGACGGCGATGACCACGCGCGGGGTCAGGCGGCCCTCGGCCTTGATCCCTTCGATGGCGCGCTCCAGCGCGGCCGGGTCCATGTTGTAGGTGTTTTCGTCCACGTCGACGAAGACCGGCTCGGCGTCGAACCAGGGCACCACCTCGGCCGTGGCGGCGAAGGTGAAGCTGGGCACGAAGACGGCGTCGCCGCGCCCGATCCCCCAGGCCATCAGCGGCAGGGCCAGGGCGTCGGTGCCGTTGGCGCAGCCCAGGGCGTGCTTGGCCTTGCCGAAGGCGGCCAGGTCGGCCTCGAACTGTCGCACCTGCGGGCCCATGACCCAGGCGCCGCCGATGACGGCCTCCTGAACGGCGGCCTCGATCTTGCCGCCGAGGCGCAGACGCTGGGCCTGAAGGTCGATGAAGGGAATGGTCATTGCGATGTCGCTCTCTCGATGGGGCCGGCGCGGGCGGAAGTCCAAGGCTCCGGGGCGCGGACGCAAAGGCGGGTCGTCTGTGTCAGCCTGCGTCCTAGCAAAGCGGGGGGGTGCTGAACAAACCCCCCGGAGTCACTTCGCGTTGCCGGATGCAACGAAAACCATGGCTTGGCAAAATCCGCGACCCTGCCTAAGCCCGAACCATCATGATCTTGTCAAACGCACAAATCCGGGTCCGCGACTGGCTGTTTCGCCAAGCCCTGCCGCTGTGGGCGACCGCTGGCGCCGACTCCGAAGGGCGTTTCTATGAGAAACTGGATTTCGACGGTCGGCCCATCACCGGCTTGCCGCGGCGCACACGCGTCCAGGCGCGACAGGTCTATGTCTTCGCCGAAGCGGCTTCGCTCGGCTGGATAGAAGGCGAGGCTTTGGCGCGGCGCGGGCTCGAGGTTCTGATCCGCGACAATCAGCGCGACGACGGCTTGTGGGTCCGCACGACCAACGATGCAGGAGCCGTTCTGGACCCGACGCCGGACCTCTATGACCTGGCCTTCGTCCTGTTCGGGCTAGCGGCCGCCCACCGGGTGCTAAAGGACGAACGCGCCCTGCCCTTGGCCCTGGCGACCCTGGCGGCGATGGAAGCCGGCATGGCCGATTCCCTTCATGGCGGCTGGCACGAGGCCTTGCCGCCGAGCCTGCCCCGACGCCAGAATCCGCATATGCACCTGCTGGAGGCCCTGTTGTTCTGGCAGGCTGCGGCGCCGCATCCCGCCTGGGACAACGCTGCGCGACGCATCCTGGACCTGTTCGCCACGCGTTTCTTCGACGCCCGCTTCGGCGTCCTCGGCGAGTATTTCGCCGCCGACTGGTCCATCGCCCCCGACGCCTTGGGCGAGGTGGCCGAGCCAGGCCACCACATGGAATGGGTCTGGTTGCTGGATCAGGCCCGTCGTCTGGGCCTGCCCGGGCACTCCGACAAGGCCGATGTCCTGTTCCGCGTCGCCCTGGAGCGGGGCTTCGACGCCGAGGGGCACGCCCTGCGCGAGATCGGACGGGAGAAGGGTCTTCTGGACGCCGGCCGCCGCCTGTGGTGCCAGACCGAGACCCTGCGCGCCTTGCGGCTGCGCGGCGAGATGGAACGCGCTGACGCCCTGCTGAACGGCATCTTCGCCACCTATCTGGCCACGACCACGCCCGGTCTGTGGGTCGACACCTACGACGCTGACGGACGCTCTCAGGACGCGGCCGTTCCAGCCTCGACCTTCTATCACCTGATGACGGCCTTTTCGGCCTTGCTGACGGAAACTGCATGACCCAGCGCCCGGCCGCTTTTCTCGACCGCGACGGCGTGTTGATCGTCGACAGCGGCTTTCCTCACCGGCCCGACCAGCTGGTGCTGATCCCCGGCGCGGCCGAGGCGGTGAAGCGGCTGAACGAGGCGGGCTATGTCACCGTCATCGTCACCAATCAGTCGGGCGTGGCGCGCGGCATGTTCAGCGAAGAAACCATGCACGACTTCAACCGCCTGCTGGTCGCGCAGCTGGCCGACGGCGGGGGACGCATCGACGCCGTCTACGCCTGTCCTTTCCATGCCGAGGCGGCGGACGAACGCTATCGCCACCCCGACCACCCCGACCGCAAACCCAATCCCGGCATGTTGTTGAGGGCCGCCGCCGAGCACGACCTCGACCTCTCCCGCTCGCTGATGATCGGCGATCAATCGTCGGACATGGAAGCGGCGCGGCGCGCAGGCGTGGCGGGCCATCGCTTCATCGACGGCGATCTCGATCAATTCGTCCGCAATCTGCTTCCCGGCTGATCGCTATTCTGCATTTGATGAATTAACATCGCTGGAACGGAACTGCTGTTCGGAGACGATCCATGCCGATGACCACCCCGCTGGCCGACCGCCATGTCGAGCGGCGCTGGACCTCGCCGGACGGCCTCAGCCTCTACGCCCGCGACTACGCCCCGGCCGAGGGTCCGGCGCGCCTGCCGGTCATCGCCATCCACGGCCTGACGCGCAACAGCGCCGATTTCGGCGTCATCGCCGGCCTGATCGCCCACAGCGGCCGCCGCGTCCTGGCCGTCGACGTGCGCGGGCGCGGACGCTCGGACCGGGCGCCCGATCCCATGACCTATACGCCGGATGTCTATGCGAAGGATGTCGTGGCCCTGATGGAGCAGGCCGGGATCGAGAAGGCGGTCTTCCTCGGCACCTCCATGGGCGGGCTTATCACCCTGGCGCTGACAGCCATCAAGCCCAAGGCCATCGCCGCCGCCATCCTCAACGACGTCGGCCCCGAGGTCGCGGCCGAGGGCCTGGCCCGCATCGCCGCCTATACCGGCCAGCCGGTCATAATCGAAAGCTGGGACGACGCGACCGCCTACGCTCGGCGCATCAATGAGGCGGCCTTCCCTCACTATACGGACGCCGACTGGGCCGCCTTCGCCCGCCGCGTATTCCGCGAGCGGACCGAAGGAGCGCCCGTGCTGGACTATGACCCCGACATCGCAGCGCCGATCAAGGCGGCGGGGTCCAAGGCGCTGGTTCCCAACCTGTGGCCCTCGTTCTGGGCGCTGGCGCGCAAGAAGCCGACCCTGCTGGTGCGCGGCGGAACCTCGGACCTGCTCAGTTCCGCCATCGCCGACAAGATGAAGAAGGCGGCGCCCGCCATGGCCTATGCCGAGGTTCCCGGCGTCGGCCACGCCCCCATGCTGGATGAGCCCGAAGCGCGCGCCGCCATCTTCGAGTTTCTGGCGGAAGTGGGCTGAGGCAGCCTGCCGGGCCTCCCGCAGCACGAGGCCAGGTCGACCAGCGACATGGGCCTCAAGTAGCGCGAAGCGCGGTAGGCCCCCTAAATTATGCCTTCTTCACGAACTCCGTGCGCAGAACCAGGCCGCGCACCTTCTCGACGTTGGCCTCGATCTCGTCGGGGTCGCCGGTCAGGCGGATGTTCTTGACCAGGGTTCCGCGCTTCAGCGTCACCCCGCCCGAGCCCTTGACCTTCAGATCCTTGATCAGGGTCACGCTGTCGCCGTCCGACAGGAGGTTGCCGTTGGAGTCCTTGGTGACGTCGTCGCTCATGATCAGTCCTGTCTGAAATGGAAGAAGGGCCGCCGCATCAGCGACGACCCTCGTTCAGATGGCCTATTCGCCCTGACGCGCCTGGGCAAGCGCGATGCGCGCCTGAAGGTGCTCGTCCTGAGCCGTGGCGGCGGAAATGGCGTTGAAGCGCTCGATCTCAAGGCCCGAGTTCTGGATGGCGGCGGCCATCTGGGCTTGCTGTTCGGCGTTCGGTTGGGCGCCGTTCAGGGCGCGGGCGATGCCCGAGATCTCGCCCATGGCGGCGGCGAACTGACCGGCTTCGGCGTCGGTGACGCCGGCCCCGACCGAGCCGGGCGCGGACGGCGTCGCGCCCGCCACCGCCGCGCGGGCCTGCAGCATCGGATCAGCCGAAACGGCGGCCGAAATGGCGTTGAACCGCTCGACGGCCAGGCCCGAGTTCTGCACGGCGCCGGCCATCTGGGCCTGCTGCTCCTCGGTGAGCGTTCCGTTCTGGACGGAGGCGGCCACGCTCTGGACGGTCTTCATGGCGGCGGCGAACTGGGCCAGTTCGGCGTCGGTCGGTTCGCCGGCTGCGGCTGGCGCGGCGGCGGGCGCCGGTTCAGCGGCGTCCTGCGCCAGGGCGGGCGCGGCGGTCAGGAACAGGGCGGCCAGAACGGCGGTCGGGGCGGCGGCCGTTGCAAAACGCATGGCGTATCCTTCTTCAGCCCCGAACGCTCAGCCCAAGGCTGACCCGGACAGATCCGGGCTCTCCCGCACGACCGGGTGTGTCAGGCTCACAGAGGGCGGGGAGAAGAAAACGCTAACCCGCGCCGCGCGGGCGGGTAAACCCCAGGCGGGTCGTTTCAACCCCCGCGCGCATCAGTCCGGCGTATTGGCGTCCAGCTCGTCCAGCCACACCCGCGCCGAGGAATCCGACGGCGCCCGCCAGTCGCCGCGCGGCGACAGCGACCCGCCCGTCACCACCTTCGGCCCGTTCGGCACGGCCGAGCGTTTGAACTGGCTGGTCTGGAAGAAGCGGATCAGGAACTTCCGCAGCCACCCCTTGATGGTCGGCAGGTCATAGGCGACGCGCTCGCCCTGCGGCAGGCCGACCGGCCAGGCGCCCGTCGCCGCATCGCCCCAGGCCTGATGCGCCAGATAGGCGACCTTGGACGGCTTCAGGCCGAACCGGCTGATGTAGAACAGGAAGAAGTCGTTCAGCGCATAGGGGCCGACGATGCTCTGCGTCGACTGGATCGCCCCGTCGGCGCCCGCCGGCACCAGCTCGGGCGAGATCTCGGTGGCCAGGATGGCGTGCAGCGTCGGCGTCGCCGCCTCGCCCACCAGACCGCGCTCGGCCACCCAGCGGATCAGGTGCTGGATCAGGGTCTTCGCCACCCCGCCGTTGACGTTGTAGTGGCTCATGTGGTCGCCGACGCCATAGGTGCACCAGCCCAGGGCCAGTTCCGACAGGTCGCCGGTGCCCAGCACGAAGCCGTGGTTCTGATTGGCCAGACGGAACAGATAGTCGGTGCGCAGGCCCGCCTGCACGTTCTCAAAGGTGATGTCGTGCACCGGCTCACCGTCCGCGAAGGCGTGGCCGATGTCGCGCAGCATCTGTTCGGCGGCGGGGCGAATGTCGATCTCGGCCCCCGTCACCCCCAGCGCCTTCATCAGCGCCCAGGCGTTGGACTTGGTGCCGTCCGAGGTGGCGAAGCCCGGCATGGTGAAGGCCAGGATGCCGGTGCGCGGCAGCTCCAGTCGATCAAAGGCGCAACAGGCCACCAGCAGGGCTTGGGTCGAATCCAGCCCGCCCGAGACGCCGATCACCAGCGTCTTCGACCCTGTCGCCGTCATCCGCCGCATCAGGCCCTGAACCTGAATATTGAAGGCCTCGAAGCAGTCCTGATCCAGACGCGCGGCGTCGTCCGGCACGAAGGGGAAGCGGTCCAGCGGACGGATCAGGGCGTCGGTCGTCGCTACGCTGCGCGTCTTGAAGTGGATCGGAGTCGGACGCTCCACGGCCTCGCGACGGGCGCAGTCGGCGAAGGTGCCGTTGCGCAGACGATCCAGACCGATGCGGTCCACATCCACGTCGGCGACCGTCAGATGACTGTGCAGGGCGAAGCGCTCCCCCTCGGCCAGCCTCGCGCCCAGCTCATGGATGGTCGCCTGCCCGTCCCAGGCCAGGTCGGTTGTGCTTTCGCCCCAGCCCGAGGCGGCGAAGACATAGGCCGAGAGCGTGCGCGCCGACTGGCTGGCGCACAGCAGGGCGCGTTCATCCGCCTTGCCGATGACGATATTGGACGCCGACAGGTTGCACAGGATACGGGCGCCTGACAGGGCCAGCCGCGTCGAAGGCGGCAGCGGCGCCCAGAAGTCCTCGCAGATTTCAACGCCGAAGACGAAACCAGAAAAGTCTTCAGCCCCGAACAGCAGGTCCGGAGCCATGGGAACCCACTGCCCCGCCAGCGGCACGTAAGTCGGGCCCGCGCCGATGTCTTGGGCCGAGGCGAACCAGCGTTTCTCATAATATTCGCGGTAGTTGGGCAGATAGGTTTTCGGAACAACCCCAAGAACCTTGGCGTTCGCTACGACTACGGCGCAGTTATAGAGACTGTCGCCGCTACGGATCGGGGCGCCGATGACCGCCGCGACGCCAGCCTCTCCCGCAGCCAGGGCGAGGCGACGAATATGCGCCTCCACTTCCTCCAGCAGGGCCGCCTGCATGTGCAGGTCGTCGATGGCGTAGGCGCTTAAGGACAGTTCGGGGAAGACCAGCAGGTCTGCGCCCGCTTCGCCCGCCTGACGGATCAGCCGTTCATGTTCCTCGGCGTTGGCGGCCGGGTCGGCGACATGGACCACCGGGGTCGCGGCGGCGACGCGCACGAAGCCGTGGGTGCGCGGTGCGTGGAAGGGGTGAGAACCGTGGGAAACCATCAATCCATCCGCTCATCCCGGCGGACGCCGGGAGCCAGTGAGAGCCATAGGCACAGACCTTACGGCCTTCCCGATCAATATAGGGTTGCGCCGCGAAGCCAAAGCACTGGCTCCCGGCGTCCTCCGGGATGAGCGGTTTGTAGTGACCTGCGAACCGCTGTCGGCTAAGGCTCACGTCATGAGCGATACGCCCAAAAAAGGCTGGTTCCAGCGGCTGAGCGAAGGCCTGTCCCGGTCTTCGAAACAGATGACCGATCAGGTCGTCTCGACCTTCGTCAAAGAGCCCCTCTCGGAGGAGGCGCTGGAGCGGCTGGAAGAGCATCTGATCGAGAGCGATCTCGGCCCCGCCGCCTCGGCCCGCATCGTCGAGCGGTTCCGCGAGCTGCGCTTCGGCAAGACCTCCGACGAGCGCGAGGTCAAGGAGGCGCTGGCCGAGGCCGTGGCCGCCGAACTAACGCCGCGTCAGGCGACGTTCGACCCGCTGTCGGGGCCCAAGCCCTACGTCGTCCTGTTCGTCGGCGTGAACGGCTCGGGCAAGACGACGACCCTGGGCAAGATCGCCTCGGACCTGACAGCCAAGGGCGCCAAGGTGATGATCGTCGCCGGCGACACCTTCCGCGCCGCCGCCCGCGAACAGCTCAAGGTCTGGGCCGACCGCGCCGGCGCCCATTTCGAGAGCCGCCGCGACGGCGCCGACGCCGCCGGCCTGGCCTTCGACGCCTTCGCCAAGGCCAAGGAAGAAGGCTTCGACGTCGTGCTGATCGACACGGCCGGGCGGCTGCAGAACAAGTCCACCCTGATGGACGAACTGCTGAAGATCGTGCGCGTGCTGAAGAAGGTCGACCCCGACGCTCCGCACGAGACCCTGCTGGTGCTGGACGCCACCGTCGGCCGCAATGCGCTGGAGCAGGAAAAGATCTTCGGCCGCACCGCCTATGTCTCGGGCGTGGTGATGACCAAGCTGGACGGCACCGCGCGCGGCGGCGTCCTGGTGCCCGTGGCCCAGGCCTCGGACGCCCCGATCAAGCTGATCGGCGTCGGCGAAGGGGTCGAGGATCTGCAACCGTTCGACGCCCGCGCGTTTTCCCGATCCCTGGTCGGGCTTGAGGACTGAAGCGTATGAGTGAAGCGACCGAAACCAAGCGCCCGCAGTGGATTCGTCAGGCCGTCGACTTCGGCGCCCTGGTCGCCTTCATGGCCGCCTATTTCATCACCCGCGACATGATCAAGGCGACCTGGGTTCTGGTCATCGCCTCGATGATCGCCCTGGCGGTGGGCTTCATCCTGGAGCGGCGTCTTGCGCCCATGCCTCTGATCACCGGCGGCTTCGCCCTGGTGTTCGGCGTCCTGACCATCGTCACCGACGACGACCTGTTCGTGAAGCTGAAGCTGACGGTGCAGAACGGCCTGCTGGCCGCCGTCCTGCTGGGCTCGCTGCCGCTGAAGAAATACCCGTTCAAGGCCCTGCTGGGCTCGGCCATCAAGGTGACGGACGAGGCCTGGCGCAAGCTGACCTTCCGCTACGGCCTCTACTTCCTGGCCGTCGCCATCGCCAATGAGGTGTTCCGCAGCCCGACCGCCGTCACCGCCATCTGGTCGGCGCTGAACCTGGGAACGCCCGATCCCAACGGCGTCTGGACGGCCTTCCGCGGCGTGCTGTGGATCGCGGCCTCCGTCTTCGGCCTGTCCCAGGTGCCGCTGATCCTGAAGAACATGACCAAGGACGAGGAACGCGGCCCCGTCTCCCCCGACACGGGCCTTTAGTTTTAGAGCGTCTCGCTTCTCGCCGTCACCCTCGGGTCAAGCCCGAGGATGACGGAGTGAGTGGCCGTTTCACGCACCCATTCCGGGCCTCAAGTAGGGCGAAGCCCGATAGGCCCGCTAAACAAAGGCCTCAAGCAGCGCGAACGCGCGGTAGGCCCGCTTAAATGTCTTCAAACCGTCAGCCTTAACGTCGTCAAAGCGTTAAGCCGGGCTGTTAGCTGTTGCAGCATCATCCGGCCACGGCCGGTATCGGGCTGTTCGGGAACGAAGACGATGATCAAGTCGGGCAAGCAGGCGAAGATCAAGGGCGGGCTGGCGGAATCGCCCAGCCATCTGATGCACCGCGCGTTGCAGCTGGCGCTGGACATCTACGCCGAGGAAGCCGGGCCGGACGGCCTGACCCAGCGCCAGTTCGCCGTGCTGGAGGCCGTGGCCGCCCGCTCGGGCCTGACGCAGACGGACTTGGTCAAGGCCACCGGCATCGACCGCTCGACCCTGGCCGACCTGGTGGCGCGGATGACGACCAAGGGCCTGCTGGAGCGCGAACGCTCGACGCTGGACGCCCGCGCCAAGGCCGTGCGCCTGTCGCCCGAGGGCGAGGCCGCCCTGCTGGCCGCCCGCCCGCGCGTCGAGGCCGCCGACAAGCGGATCATGGGCCTGCTGCCCAAGTCCAAGCGCGACAGCTTCCTGGACCTTTTGTGCAGCCTGTCCGACGCCGCCGACGCCGCGCCCGAACAGGCCCGCGCCGACATCAAGGCGGCGAAGAAGGCGGCCAAGGACGCCAAGAAGGCGGAAAAGGCCGCGCGCAAGGGCGACGGCAAGGCCGACGGCCGCGGCAAGAAGAAGAAAAAGGGCGAGCCGGTCGTGGAGCAACCGCAGACCGAAGATCAGACCGACGCCGTCGTGGTCCCACTCAAGGGCTCGGCTGAAGGCTGACCGCGCCCTAAACCCGAATGTCGAGCAGGGAGCCGGGGCGTTGCAGGCGCGACGTCGGCGCCGTCTGCTCGACCGGCGCAGAAGCCGCCGCAGCGGGACGCGTCGTCTCCTCGACCGCTGTCGGCGCCGCCAGCCCCATGGCCTGGCGGAAGAAGGCCGACTGGGCCGTTCTCAGGGCGTGGGCCGCACCGCCCGCCTGGGGCGGAAAGGCCGGCCGCTCGGACGAAATCGCGGACATGGGCTGAGGATGCCCGTGCTTCGTCTAGATATGGTTAATACGCGATTCACCCTGTTTCGGGCGATCGCCTCAACGCGCGGGGGCGTTCAGGGCGTCGGTCAGCTTCTTCAGGTCCGCGTCGGTCAGGATCGGCCCCGAGGACTTGGCGACGATGGTCCCATAGGCGTCGACGGCGAAGCTCTCGGGCACGCCCGACACGCCCAGGTCCAGCCCGGCGCGCCCCTCGCGGTCGACCAGCACCAGGCGATAGGGATCGCCCAGCTCTTCCAGGAAGGCGTCGGTGGCGACGGGATCGTCCTTATAGGCCACGCCGACCACGGCGATCCCCTGTTCCTTGAGCTTCATCAGATGCGGATGCTCCAGACGGCACGGCGCGCACCAGCTGGCGAACAGGTTGACGATCATCGGCTTGCCGACGCCCGCCGTCTTCAGGTCCAGCAGGTCGTCACTGGCCTTGCCGTCCGCCAGGATGGGCAGGACCGTCGTCTCCGGGATCGGCTGGCCGACCAGGGCGTCCGGCTTATAGGTCGGGCCCGCGGCGGGATCGCCCGCCATCCGGTCCATCTGCGTCATCAGGAAGATTCCCAGCGCCGCCAGGACGGCGATGGGCAAAAGGGCCAGCCAGCGTTTCATTTGCGCGCAGCCTCCAGCCGGGCCAGCTCGCGCTTCCAGCGGCGGGCGGCGATGAGGGCGCGGGCCGACAGGGCGGCCAGCACAACGGCGCTGATCCCCCAGGCGGGCCAGACGAAGGCGCCGTAGGGGCTCATGTCCAGATCAAGCACGAAGCGCCTCCATCAGGCTTCCAGCGCCGCACGGGCGCGAAGGGTCAGAACACGACGGCGACGCACCTCGGTGCGGATCGACGTCAACCAGATCGCCCCGAACAACACGGCGTAGGCCGCCATCATGGTCAGCAGGGCGGGCAGGAAGACCGGGTCCACGCTGGTCCCGCCAGACCTCAGCAGCGAAGCTGGCTGGTGCAGGGTGTTCCACCAGTCGACCGAGAACTTGACGATCGGCAGATTGATCAGGCCGACCAGCCCCAGCACCGCCGCCGCCCGCGCCGCCTTGGCCTCATCGTCGATCGAGGCGCGCAGGGCCATGTAGCCGAGGTAGAAGAGAAACAGCACCAGCACGCTGGTCAGGCGCGCGTCCCACACCCACCACGTCCCCCACATGGGCTGGCCCCACAGGGAGCCGGTGACCAGGGCCAGGGCCGTGAAGGCCGCGCCCGGCACCGCCGCCGCCCGCGCCGCCGCATCGGCCAGCGGATGGCGGAACACCAGGGCGAAGAAGCTGGACACGCCCAGCGCGCCATAGGCCATCAGGCCCAGGCTGGCGGCCGGAACGTGGATGAACATGATGCGGACGGTGTCGCCCTGCTGATAGTCGCCCGGCGCGGCGAAGCTGAACCACGTCCCGAGCAACAGCAGGCCGAGCGCGCAGATCCACAATACCGGAACCAGGGGGCCGGTGAAGCGCATGAAGCGGTCGGGATTGGCGAGGCCGAACATGGGCCGCCGATTACGCGGCCCAGCGCCCCACGGCAAGCGGGCGCCGCCTCCGACCCTTTGTCGCGGCTCTTCTCTTTCTTTCCGTCATCCTCGGGCTTGTCCCGAGGATCCAGCGCGGGGCGTCCCCGTCGGTGAACCGCTTTCACGCCTAGGCTGGACCAGCCTGTCGCCCCGCATCGCCGGACCATGGGCCCTCGGGACAAGCCCGAGGGTGACGATGTTGGAGCGCCGCGGCTCTTAGAGGCTCAGACCTTGCTGCGCCGCCAGGTCTTTCAGCCTCACCATCGGACGCGGGCCCCAGTGAGCGATGACTTCCGACGCGGCCAGCGAACCCAACGCCCCGGCCTGCGCCAGAGACAGACCGCGCGACAGGCCCAGCAGAACGCCCGCCGCGTACTGATCGCCGGCGCCCGTGGTGTCGACGACCTTCTCGACCGGATAGGCGGCGACCTCGACCCGTTCGCCGCCGCGGAACAGCACCGAACCGGCGGCGCCGCGCGTCACGGCCGCCACCTCGACGATGCGGCCCAGGTGGGCGGCGGCGTGGTCGAAGTCCTCGGTCTCGAACAGGGCGTGCAGCTCGGCCTCATTGGCCAGGACGATGTCGGCCGAAGTCTCGATGAAGGCCAGCAGTTCGGCGCGCCAGCGGTGCACCACAAAGCTGTCCGACAGGGTGATGGCGACCTTGCGGCCCGCCGCATGGGCGGCGGCGGCGGCGGCCTCGAAAGCCGCGCGGGCCGGGGCCGGATCGAACAGATAGCCTTCCAGATAGACGATGGCGCTGTCGCCGATCACGGTCGCGTCGACATCGGCCGTGGTCAGCTGGTTGGCGGCCCCCAGGAAGGTGCACATGGTGCGCTGGCCGTCCGGCGTGACGTTGATCAGGCAGCGGCCGGTGCCGAAGCCCTTGCCCGCGCCGTCTTCCAGCACGGGGGTGTCGAAGTGGACGCCGACGGCGCGGATGTCGTGGCTGAAGACCTCGCCCAGGGTGTCCTTGGCCACCTTGCCGATATAGGCGGCGCGTCCGCCGAACGAGCCGACGCCCGCCACGGTGTTGCCCGCCGAACCGCCGGACGCCTCGACCCCCGCCGCCATGGCGTCATACAGGGTCGCGCTCTGATCCTCGTCGACCAGCTGCATCGAGCCGGGGATCAGGCCCTTGGCCTCCAGGAAGGCCGCATCGCACGGAGCCAGGACGTCGACGATGGCGTTGCCCAGGGCGCAGACGTCGAAACGGGCGTTTTGGGCGAAGGCGGGCAGGGATTGGGTCATGTCCGCCCCATAGCGGGCGAGACGGCCGCGCGCCAGTGCGCCGGCCCCGCCTCCCGGCGAAAAGCGGCCCTTCACGCCGATGCAGCGGCGGCCTAAAGCCGATGGACCTGTTGCACACGGCCCCGCCGGGCCTTGCGGAGCCGCGCCCATGACCGACGTCGCCGTCCTGACCCCCGATCCGGCCGATCCCACCTATTCGACCCTGTGGCCCGGCGTGCTGGACCGGCTGGGCGAAGCGCTGGCGACGGCGGGGATCACGGCCCGGCCGACGCCCTGGACCGACCACGTCGAGAACGCCCGCGCCCTGATGGACTTCCCCCTGGTCCTGCCGCTGCTGGTCTGGGGCTATCATCAGGACCACGACCGCTGGGTCCAGGCCTGCACGACCTGGGCCGAGGCGGGCGCGCCCCTGGCCAATCCGGCCGCGACCCTGCGCTGGAACGCCGACAAGCGCTATCTGGCCCGCCTGGCGGAAAAGGGCGTCGCCGTGCCCGAGACGATCTTCGCCGACCACGTCGACGCTGCGGTTCTGGAAGCCGCCTTCGCCGCCACGGGCGCCGAGACCCTGATCGTCAAGCCGACCGTCTCGGGCGGCGCCTGGCGCACCCTGCGGGTGGCGGCGGGCGACCTGCTGGACGCGGCCCTGGCCGACGCCCCCGTCGGCGGCACGATGATCCAGCCCTATCTCAAGGCCATCGAGACCGAGGGCGAGACCTCCCTGCTCTACTTCGGCGGCGAGCTGAGCCACGTCGTGAACAAGCGCCCCGGCGCGGCGGGCGAGTTCCGCATCCAGACCCAGTACGGCGGCCGATACCAGGCGCTGAAGGCCGCGCCCCAAGGCGCGCTCGATCTGGCCGAACGCACCCTGGCCGCCATAGATGAAGACCTGCTCTACGCCCGCATCGACATGACGAAGGACGACGACGGCGACTGGGTGCTGATGGAGGCTGAACTGATCGAGCCGGACTTCTACCTGGCCGCCGCGCCTGAAGCCGGCGCCCGCTTCGGTCAGGCGGTGCGGGCGCGGCTGGAGCGCTAGGCGCTCACACCCCCATGAAGCTGGCGCGTGAGGGGCACAGGTCCGAGATCACGCACCCCGGACATTTCGGCCGCTGCGCCAGACAGGTGTAGCGGCCGTGCAGGATCAGCCAGTGGTGCGCCTTGGTCAGCCAGGCCTCGGGCACCACCTGGTGCAGCTGGACCTCCACCTTGTCCGGCGTCGCCGCATTGGCCAGGCCCAGCCGGTGCGAGACGCGGAAGACGTGGGTGTCCACCGCGATGGCCGGTTCGATCCCCAGTTCGTTCAGCACCACGCTGGCGGTCTTGCGCCCGACGCCGGGCAGGGCCTGCAGGTCGGTACGGTTCAGCGGCACCTCGCCGCCGTGCTTCTCGACCAGCATCCGGGCGGCGGCGATGACGTTCTTCGCCTTGGTGCGGTAAAGGCCGATGGAGGCGATCAGGGGGATCAGCCCCTCCTCGCCCAGGACCAGCATCTTCTGCGGCGTGTCGGCGACGGCGAACAGGGCCTTGGTCGCCTTGTTGACCCCCACGTCGGTCGCCTGGGCCGACAGGGCGACGGCCACCACCAGGGTGTAGGGATTGACGAAATCCAGCTCGGTCTTCGGATCGGGCATGACGCCTGACAGGCGGACGAAGATCTCCTCCACCCGGCCCTCATCCGGCGGCCAGCTGATAATGGCGCCGACGGGGGCCTTCTTCGGCTGGCGCGAACGCTTGCCCGGCGGCGGGGCCAGCCCGGCCTTCTGAACGGCCTTCTTCTGGCGGGAGGCGGATTTCAACGGAGCCATGTCCCCGCTTCGCCTCCCCCGCGCCCGGCGTCAATGTCGCGCGCTCGCGACGCTGCGACAAAAAATCGCAGTCACGCCTTGTATTCTGGACTGCGCCGTCCATTTTACGCGCGAAATCGAAGCGAGCTGTCTCTCCCATGGCCCTCCCCGCCCCGCTCAAGAAGCGCCTGCCCCTGATCGTCGCCGGCGTCGTCGGCCTGGGCCTCGTCGTCGGCGGCGTGGTCTGGTGGCAGGGCAAGCAGCGC
This sequence comes from Brevundimonas sp. 357, assembly GCF_003938605.1. Classification (GTDB taxonomy): domain Bacteria; phylum Pseudomonadota; class Alphaproteobacteria; order Caulobacterales; family Caulobacteraceae; genus Brevundimonas. Next base: position 320,078 of record NZ_RHWX01000001.1, read on the forward strand.
TGGGAAGGCACCGACAACGCCTTCGTCCAGGCCGACACCGTGGCCGTCAGCCCGCGCATCGGCGGCGAGGTGGTCGAAGTCCTGGTCAAGGACAACCAGCGCGTCGAGGCCGGTCAGGTGCTGGTCCGGCTGGACGACGCGGACGCCCGCGCCGCCCTGGCCCAGGCCCAGGCCAATCTGGCGGCCCTGACCGCCGCCGTCGCCAACGTCGACGCCCGAACCGAGCAGGAGCAGGCGACCATCGCCGCCCGCGCCGCCGCCGTGACCCAGGCCCAGGCCCAGGCGAACCTGGCCCGCGCCGAGGTCGACCGTTACGGCAAACTGGCCGATCAGGGCTGGGTGTCGCAGCAGCGCATCGAGACCCAGCGCGCCACCGCCGAGACCGCCCGCGCCTCGGTCGCCCAGGCCCAGGCCGCCCTGACCGCCGAACAGCGCACCGCCGCCGTCCTCGGCTCATCCCGCCAGCAGAGCGTGGCCGCCGTCGAACAAGCGCGCGCCCTGATCGATCAGGCGCAGCTGACGCTGGACCGCACCGTGATCCGCGCCCCGGTCGCGGGCGTCGTCGGCGCGCGCGGCGTGCGCCTCGGCCAGGTGGTGCAGGCGGGCGGCCAGCTGATGTCCGTGGTGCCGCTGCAGGACACCTATGTCGTCGCCAACTTCAAGGAGACCCAGGTCGGGCGGATGCGTCTGGGCCAAGAGGTCGAGATCAAGGCCGACGCCTTCCCCGGCCGGTCGCTGCAGGGCCGTATCGACAGCTTCGCCCCGGCCACCGGCTCGGAATTCGCCCTGATCCCGGTCGAGAACGCCACCGGCAACTTCACCAAGATCACCCAGCGCGTTCCTGTCCGCATCGTCGTCCAGCGCGACGCCTCGGGCCAGCCGATCGTCCTGCGGCCCGGCCTGTCGGTCGAGGTCAAGGTCGACCTGAAGAGCCAGGGCGGGCCTGCCTTCGCCGAAGCCCACATGGGCGAGACGGCGCTGGCCCAGGCCGCCGACCCGAGCTCCGCCCGGTGACGGACGCCGCCGCGTCTTCGGCTCAGGCGGCCCCCGCCGATCAGCCCGAGATCAACTGGACCGTCCTGCTGCTCGGCTTCGCCGGCATGGTCATCGGCCAGTTCATGGCCATTCTGGACATCCAGATCGTCGCCGCCTCCCTGCCGCAGATCCAGGCCGGGGTCGGCGCCTCCGCCGACGAGATCAGCTGGATCCAGACCGCCTATCTGATCCCCGAGGTCGTGATGATCCCCCTGTCGGGATACCTGTCGCGGCTGTGGGGCACGCAGAAGGTGTTTCTGGCCTCCTGCATCGGCTTCCTGGTGATGAGCGTGGCCGTAGGCCTGTCGTCGTCGATCGAGACGATGATCGTCTTCCGCGCGCTTCAGGGCTTCGTCGGCGGGGCCATGATCCCGACCGTCTTCGCCGTGGCCTTCACCGCCTTCCCGCCCGAGAAGCGGGTGACGGCCAGCGTCATCATGGGCCTGATCGTGACCCTGGCCCCCACCGTCGGCCCGACCCTGGGCGGGCATCTGACCGAATGGCTCAGCTGGCGCTGGCTGTTCTTCATCAACGTCTTTCCCGGCGCGATCGTGCTGTTCCTAGTCGGACGCTACGCCCATTTCGACAAGGGCGACCCCAGCCTGTCCAAGGGCTTCGACTGGCTGGGCCTGGCCCTGATGGCCGCTTTCCTGATGAGCCTGCAATTCGTGCTGGAGGAGGGCGCCAAGGAGGACTGGTTCGCCGACGACATGATCCTGCTGCTCAGCGTCGTCGCCGCCGTCTGCGGTCCGGCTTTCGTCTGGCGCTCGCTCAGCTACCGCAATCCGATCGTCGAGCTGCGCGCCTTCGGCAACCGCAACTTCGTGGTCGGGGTGCTGATGACCTTCATCGTCGGCGCGGCCCTGTTCGGCGGCACCTTCCTGTTGCCGCTGTTCCTCGGCCGGGTGCGCGACTATTCGGCGGCCGAGGTCGGCACGACCATGATCGTCTCAGGCCTGGCCATGTTCGCCACCGGCCCCATCGCCGGACGGCTGGTGCGCAAGGTCGACGCCCGCATCCTGATGTTCCTCGGCTTCATGATGGCCGCCTGGGGCATGTGGGACGCCCGCATCGTCACGGATCAGTGGGGCTTCTGGGAGTTCGCCGGGGTCCAGGCCATGCGCGGCGCCGGGGTCATGATCGCCATGATCGCCTCGCAGCAGGTGACGATGGCCACCCTGCCGCCGCACATGGTCAAGAACGCCTCGGGGCTGGTGAACCTCAGCCGCAACGTCGGCGGCGCCTTCGGCCTCGCCATCCTCAACACCTCCCTGACCCAGAACACCGCCCTGCACATGGCCGAGCTGACCAGCGCCATCGACCAGACCCATCAGGGGGTGCGCGACATGATGGCCGGCATGGCCGTGCGCTTCGCCGGCTCCATCGACCCCCAGGCCTCGGCGATGAAGGCGATCTACGGCTTGTTGCAGAAACAGGCGACGACCCTGGCCTTCGGCGACGCCTTCGCCCTATTGGCCATCGGCTGCGCCTGCGCCGGTTTCCTGACCCTGCTGTCGAAGCCGGCCAAGCCCAATCCCTCCGCCGCTCCTTCGGACGCCCACTGATGCCTCGCGCCCTCGGCCAGATCGACGAACACAAGAGCCGCGCCATTCTGGAAGCCGCTTCGGCCTTGTTCGTCGAAAAAGGCGCAAAGACCTCGATGACCGAGATCGCCCGTCGCGCCGGCGTCTCGAAACAAACGCTCTACAACCGCTTCCCGACCAAAACCGACATCGGCCGCGCCCTGGCGGCCCAGCGTTCGGACGCCGTAACCGCCCCCCTGACCTCGGGCGCCGGCCCCGAGGAGGTGCTGGCCGCCATCGCCGAGACCCTGATCGGTAAGGTCTGCCAGGGCGGCAAGGGCGCCTCCCTACGCGGCGTGGCCCTGGTCTCGCCCGAGGCGCCGGAACTGGCGCGCGCCATCTACGACGCAGGGCCCGGCGAAAGCGTGCGCCGCATCGCGGCCTGGCTGGAAGCACAAGACGAGGCCGGACGCCTGACCGTTCCAGACGCCCGCGCCGCGGCGGAAATGTTCACCGGCATGGCCCTGGGGCACGGCCACTTGCGGTCCGTGCTGGGCCTGCCGCACCCGGACATTGCCGATCTGCCGGCCCGCGCCCGCGAGGTCGCCCATCGCTTCGTGCGCGCCTTCGCGCCGCAATAGGCGTTCGCGCCCAAGTTGGCCCTGAAGGCGGATCAGCGTAAAGCCGCCCTCAGTCCCCTCACCTCCCGCCCGTCGGAGTCCTTCCCATGCTGATCCACCTGTCGTCCTGGCCCGAGATCGACGAGCGCCTGAAGTCCGGCGCCCTTCTGTCCAAGACGGTGATCGTGCCGATCGGCTCGAACGAACAGCACGGGCCGACCGGTCTTTTGGGCACCGACTGGCTGTGCCCCGAGATCATCGCCCACGCCGCCGAAAAGGGCGACGACAGCCTGGTGATCACGCCGACCTTCAACATCGGCATGGCCCAGCACCACCTGGCGTTCCCCGGCACCATCACCCTGCGCCCGTCGACCTTCATGGCGGCGATCGCCGACTGGGTGTCGTCGCTGACGCGCCACGGCTTCGAGCGCATCTATTTCCTTAACGGGCACGGCGGCAACGTCGCCACCATCGAGGCCGCCTTCGCCGAGATCTACGCCGACTGGTCCTTCACGCCCGAGCCCTGGGCCGAGCGCCCGCCCTTCGTGCTGAAGCTGCGCAACTGGTGGGATCTGCCCGGCGTGCAGAAGCTGTGCGAGGACATCTTCCCGACCGGCCACGGCAGCCACGCCACCCCGTCCGAGATCGCCGTGACCCAGGCCGGCTATCCCGACCGGATCAAGACCGCCGACTATGAGCCGAAGATCGCCCCCTTCGGCCCGATCCGCGACGCCAACGACTATCGCGCCCGCTTCCCCGACGGCCGCATCGGTTCGGACCCGGCCCAGGCGACCCCGGAAAAGGGCCAGCGCATCATCGACGCCGCCGTTCCGGCCCTGATCCGCGACCTGACCGACTTCGCGCAAGAAGTCTTGCCGGTCGCCTGAAACCAGCCCAGGGTCGTTGCATGAGTCCCATGCAGAAGACGGCCCGCAACGCCCTGCGCAACGCCCAGGCCGGTCAGGAACTGGCCCAGGCCTCGGCCGCCGTCATCACGCGGCGGTTCGAGATCATGGGCGAGGCTCTGGCCGACCCCCTGCGCGCCGACCACGCCGAACTGAGCCGCATGGGCGTGGAGAAGGTCGAGGCCATGACGGCCTCGGCCGGGGCCGCCTATACCGGCGCGCTGGACCTGGCCGAACGCGCCGGACGCCTGGCCGCGCGCGAGGGGGCCGAGGCCGCCGACTGCCTGGCCAAACTGGCCCGCGCCGACACGCCGATGGCCTTCGCCGCCGCCCAGACCGACTGGGCCCTGGGCGCCTGGAGCCGGGCGCTGAACGACAGCTGGTCCTTCTACGGCGCGGCGCTGAAGGCGCAGGCTAAGACCATGGCCCCCGTCCACGCCAAGGCCACGGCCAATGCGCGGCGCCTGAAGCGCTGACCTCGCGCGGGCGTGATGGAACGCCCGGCGCCGTCGCCGGATTGCCTTTGCATCCATGCGGAGGAGATCACCATGGCCGAGAAAGACCCCAAAGACCCCCACCCCGGCATGATGGGCGACGGCACCGAGGAGCAGAACCTCAACCAGCCGGGCGACCCCTCCAAGCGGATCACCGAGGAAGAGGTCGACGAAGCCTTCACCAAGGATCCCAAGCTGGTCCCGAAGGAATAGGCGGGACGCGGCTTCCGGCCGCCCCTTCCTCCGCCGTCATCCTCGGGTCAAGCCCGAGGATGACGGCCGTGTTGGGGCTAGTAAAGCCTCACGCCGTGCGGATGACCCCGTCCCGCGCCTCGACCGGCCAGGGCGTCAGCTTGCCGCCCGCGCAGGGTCCGGCGACGCAGGCGCCCGACAGAGGCTCGAACGCCGCCCCGTGCCAACCGCACAGGATCAGCGACCCGTCCGGCGTCAGATAGCGGTCCAGCTCCACCGCGATGGGAAAGCCCGCGTGCGGGCAACGATCCACCCAGCCCGCGACCTGACCGTCCTTCTTCACCACGAAGCCGTGGAAGAAGGCCTCGCCGATCTGCAGCACGAAGCCGCGCGAGCCGGGATCATTGATGTCCGCTTCCAGACACAGGGCCACGTTCGGCGGCGTCTTCCAGACCCGCTTGCGCTCCTGCGTCTCGGCCGCCGGACCCTCTTGCGCCACTATTCGCGCTCGGGCTTCAGCGGGCGGCTCATCAAGCTCTCGATCGCCTGATCCACCGTCAGCTCGCCCGCCAGCACCGCCGCCGTCGCCTCGCAGATCGGCGTGTCGACGCCCAGCTTGCGCGTCAGTTCTCGCACGGCCGGCGCGCTCTCATAACCCTCGGCCACCGAGCGCTTGCCCTCCAGCGCCTGCTCGACGCTCAAACCCTGCCCCAGCGCCAGGCCCAGGCTCATGTTGCGCGACTGCGGGCTGGAGCAGGTCAGCACCAGATCGCCGACGCCGCACAGGCCCGCCACCGTCTCGGCCTTGCCGCCCAGCGCCGTGGCGACGCGGACGATCTCGGCATAGCCGCGGGTGATGACGGCCGCATGGGCGCTGCGGCCCAGTTCGCGGCCCTCGACGATGCCGCAGGCGATGGCCAGCACGTTCTTCAGCGCCCCGCCCGTCTCGGCGCCGATCAGGTCGTCGGCGTAATAGGGGCGGAAGACCGGCCCTGACAGGGCGCCCGCCAGCGCCTCGGCCATCGCCGCATCGGCGCAGGCCAGGGTCACGGCGCTCGGCAGGCCGCGCGCCACCTCGGCGGCGAAGCTCGGCCCCGACAGCACGGCGGCCGTGGCCGAGGGAATCGTCTCGGCCAACACGTCGGTCATCAGCTTCAGCGAGCCGCGCTCAATGCCCTTGGAGCACAGGATGATGGGCAGGCCCGGCCGGGCGTAAGGCGCAAAGGCCGTCAGCGTCGCCCGCATGTGCTGGGCGGGCGGCACGGCCAGGATCAGATCGCAGTCCGCCAGATCCGCCAGATCCGACGTCACGTTGATGGCCGAATCCAGCTCGACCCCCGGCAGGAAGGCTTCGTTGACCCGGCGCGCGCGGATGCTCTCGATCACCTCGGGCTCGCGCGCCTGCAGGACGACGGCCAGACCCGCCGCCGCCGCGCTCTGCGCCAGGGCCGTGCCCCAGGCGCCGCCGCCAATTACGCCTGCCGTATGAAATTCCATGTCTTCTCCGGTCCCCCGACCCCCGCCGAGAGCCAGGCCGCTCAAGCCTTGGCGCCCTTGCGACCCGTTTTCTTGTGCACAGGATCAACGCTCGCGCGCGTCTCGTCCAGAGGCCATCGCGGCCGGGCCGCGACATCGATGTCCGACGTCAGCCCTTTTTCCAGCCGCTCGGCCCCCGCCAGGGCGATCATCGCCGCATTGTCGGTGCAATAGGCCATCGGCGGCGCCAGAAAGGCGAAGCCGTGCTTGGTCGCCAGATCCTCCAGCGTCCGCCGGATCGTCTTATTGGCGGCGACCCCGCCCGCCACGACAAAGAGTCTTTCTTTTTGCCCTATCGCCTCGCCCACGGGGCTCGGCTGCTTGAGGGCGCCGTCAGCAAGTTCCGGATGCGGCTCGGCGTAATCCTTCATCGCCCGCTCGGTGCGTTCGGCCAGCTGGCGCGCGATCGCCTTCTGCACCGCATCGGCCAGATCAGCCCGATCCTGTTCCGTCTCGCAGGTCTGGGCCAGTCGCGACGCCGCCGTCTTCAGCCCTGAGAAGGAGAAGTCGCAGTCCTTGCGCCCCAGCAGGGCGCGCGGCAGCTCGAACCGCGACCCGTCGCCTGACGCCGCCAGCTTCTCCAACGCCGGTCCGCCCGGATAGCCCAGCCCCATGGCCTTGGCGATCTTGTCGAAGGCCTCGCCCGCCGCGTCGTCGATGGTCGTGCCCAGACGGCTCATGTCGCCGATGCCGCGCACCTCCAGCAGCTGGCAGTGCCCGCCCGAGACCAGCAGCAGCAGGAAGGGATAGGTCGTCTCCGCCCCCAGCCGCGCCGACACCGCATGGCCTTCCAGATGGTTGACCGCGATCAGCGGCAACCCCCGCGCCAGCGCCGCCGCCTTGCCGTAGGACAGGCCCACCATGACACCGCCGACCAGACCCGGCCCCGCCGTCGCCGCCACGCCGTCCAGCGCGCTCCAGTCCAGCCCGGCCTCGCTCATGGCCCGGCGCGTCACGCCGTCGATCATCTCCACATGGCTGCGGGCGGCGATTTCCGGCACCACGCCGCCATAGGCCGCATGGTCGTCGATCTGGCTGTGAATGACGCTGGACAGCACCTCGGCGCCCGCCGCCGACAGCCGCACCACCGAGGCGGCGGTCTCGTCGCAGCTGGTCTCCAGGCCCAGCACGGTCAAACCGTCCGACCCGCGTTCGGTTGCCCCGTCCGTCGCCCTGCTATAGTCCGCGTCCATCTTCATTGGGCGGAGTTAGCGACCCGCCCCCCCTTTCGCAACGGCGTCTCGACGTGACTCAACCTCTCCTGCGCATCGGCACCCGACGTTCGCGCCTGGCCCTGGCCCAGTCCGGCATGATGCAGCGCGCCATCGGCCGCGCCCTGGGCGTGCCCGAGGTTGAGGTCGAAACACTGGTGCCCCTGGTCGAGATCGTCACCACCGGCGACCGCATCCAGGACCGCCGCCTGCTGGAAGTCGGCGGCAAGGCCCTGTTCACCAAGGAGATTGAAGAGGCCCTGCTGGACGGCCGCGTCGATGTCGCCGTCCATTCGATGAAGGACGTCCCCGCCGAACAGCCGCCCGGCCTGGCCATCGCCGCCGTGCCCGAGCGCGAAGACCCCCGCGACGCCTTCATCAGCGACCGTTACGCGACCTTCGCCGACCTGCCGCAGGGCGCCCGCTTCGGCACCGCTTCTCTACGTCGACAGGCGCAAGCGCTGGCCCTGCGCCCCGACCTGAATATCGAGATGCTGCGCGGCAACGTCGACACCCGGCTGAAGCGGCTGCGCGACGGCGACTTCGACGCCATCCTGCTGGCCTGTTCGGGCCTCAACCGCCTCGGCCTGGGCGAGGTGATCCGCCAGCGCCTGCCGCTGGACGCCTTCCTGCCCGCGCCGGGTCAGGGCGCCCTGGCCCTGCAGACGCGCGAGGGCGACGTCGACGCCGCCTGGACCCGCGCCCTGAACCACGCCCCCACCGCCCTCGCCGTCGCCGCCGAGCGCGGGGCCATGGCCGCCCTGGAAGGCTCCTGCCGCACCGCCATCGGCGCCTACGCCCACATCGCGGACGGCCGCCTGCGCCTCAGCACCGAAATGCTCAGCCCCGACGGTTCGGGTCGCTGGACCCGCTCCGGCGACATCGCCGCAGACGTCGATCACGCCGCCGCCCGCGCCCTGGGCCTCGACCTCGGCGGTCAGATTCAGGCCGTCGCCGGCGACCAGAAGATCGCGCTCTAGGGCCATGACGCCGCCGATCCGCCGCGTCTGGGTCACGCGCGCCGAGCCGGGCGCCGCCCGCACGGCGGACCGACTGACGGCGCTGGGCTTCACCCCGATCGTCGCGCCCCTGCTGACCTTGGCGCTCCTGCCCGGCGCCCTCGACGCCGCGCCTGACCCGGCCGCCGTCGCCGCCGTCGCCCTGACCAGTCCCAACGGCGTCGAGGCCTTCGCCCCCCTGATCCCGCGCTTTCGCGACCACCCCGTCTTCGCCGTCGGCGACGCCACGGCCGAAGCCGCCCGGGCCGCCGGCTTCGGCGACGTCCGCTCAGCCGCCGGCGACATCCACGCCCTGGCCCGCCTGATCGCCGCCGAAGCTCCGCCCGGCCCCCTGCTGGCCCCCGGCGCGCGCGAACCGGCGGGCGACCTGCCCGCCCTGCTGCCCGACCACCCGGTCCAGCGCCTGCCCGTCTACGCCGCCTTCGAGACCCACACGCCCGCGCCCGAACTTTTCGACGCGGTCATGCTCCACTCCCCCCGCGCCGCCCGCGCGCTGGCCTCCGACCTGCCTCGCGCCGCCTCATCCGGCCGCATCGCCATCTGCATCTCCGAAGCCGCCGCCGGCCCCTTGCGTCCCTTCGATTTCGTCGAAATCCGCACCGCCATCACACCAGACGAACCGGGGATGCTATCGGCTCTTGGCAAGCCTGCCGCTCCCGTATAAAGAGCCCTCCTCGCTCGTTCACGCCTTCGCGCGCGAACGACGCCGGGGCCGCTTTAGCTCAGCTGGTAGAGCACCTCATTCGTAATGAGGGGGTCAGGTGTTCGAGTCACCTAAGCGGCACCACCTTTCCACACCATTACTAGCTTTGACGCCCGGCTGGGATAAGCCGGAAAGTGCTTCCGCTTGGGAACTGTTTGGGTAACCAGTGGGACGTCTATCGCGCTAGTGCATGGGTAAGTTAGCGCAAATAAGCTGTTGACGACGCACTGGGGACGACCGACCTTCGAACGGGGGTTGGTATGCGGAAGCCAGGTTTAATCAGAGCGGTCTACGCTGAGCTTCGAACGATGCTCGGTGATACGCACGCCTCCGGCGACCTTCTTAAGATGGCCAGCCTGCTGGTTAGTGCGTATCAAGACCCCTTCGACGAGATGGCGGAGTTTGGCGTCGCATATGATGGGCGTTCGTTCTCTTCGCTTCCTGTCGACGAAGCTATGGGCGACGGGGGGTGGCGTATCCTTTACTTCGAGTCGAAGCGGCATGTTTCATGGCGCGACCTAAGAGACCCGGTGATAGTTTCTCGTCTTACGGAAATCCTGAACCGCAAGCTTGGGCCGGAATGGCAGCACCACGATTGGATAGGAAATGGCCTCTCTCCCCAGTAACAGCAGCGTTGTTGCCGCCAAAGAGCATCTACTCAGCGGCAACCCGCTGACACGGATGGAAGCCCTAGTGCTTTTCGGCTGCTCGAACCTCCCGGAGGTCATCTTTGAGCTGAAGCGGGACGGCTATCATGTGACAAAGAAGAATGTTGCGTACGCGGCAGCAATGGCCCGGATCAATCAACACGCGGTGTTGAAGCCCCCCGCCAACCTTCCAATCCGCGAGATCACGTTCACGGAGTATCGGGTCAGCCAGTGAGAAGGCTTTTCTCCGCCCGTCAGCGACTGATCCTAGCCCTGGTGAGCGGGGGACGCTGTGCTGAATGCGGCATCAAGCTCAGGCGGGATTTCCACGCAGACCACCGCATTGCCTTTTCGGCCGGTGGTCCAACGATCCTCAGCAATGGGCAGGCTTTATGCGCGCCCTGCAATCTTAAAAAGGGAGCGCGACCAATGAGACTCAGGCCATGGCAACAGCTGGCTCTTCAGAAGGCCATGCAATGGCTAGTGGAGAGGGGCGAAGACAAGCACTTCCTCATCAACGCTGCGCCGGGTGCTGGCAAAACGATCGCAGCCTGCACGATCGCCAAAAACCTGATTGAAGGCGGGCATATCGATCGCGTTGTTGTCATCGCGCCGCGCGTTGAAGTGGTCAGACAGTGGTCCCGAGACTTCAAGCAAGTGACCGGCCGCTTCATGGGCAAGGTCACAGGCGCAGGCGAGGACATCGAGATCGACGTGTGCGCGACTTGGGCAGCGGTGCAAGGTCTACAGGATGGCTTCCAAGCCGTGTGCCGCAACGCGCGAGTGCTGGTGATCTGTGACGAGCACCATCACGCCGCTGTCAAGGCGGCTTGGGGCGACGGAGCGGATACGGCTTTCGCTGATGCTCGCTATGTCCTGGTTCTTACCGGCACCCCCATCCGCTCAGACGGCAAGAAGTCTGTGTGGATGGCGTATGACGATAATGGACGTATCGACCACCCCGAGGCCGGAACCTACACGCTGAGCTATGGAGAAGCTGTCGATCTGCAATATTGTCGACCGGCTACATTTCACCGTCATGAAGGTCACTTCACCGTGGATCTCGACGATGGAGAGAAAGTTCATGTGTCCAGTCAATCAGAGGCGGAATTAACTCCAACCCTCAAGCGCATTCCCGGGCTGCAAAGGGCACTGAATTTCTACAAGTTAGCCTGCAGTCCGCAGTATGAGGCAGACAAGGCAACTCCACGAGAGGACGGCTACCAAGGCACGATGGTTCAGTGGGCCATTGAGAAGTTGGACGACCTCCGCCTCCGAATGGCAAATGCGGGCGGCTTGGTTATCGCACCAACTATCCCGATGGCAGAATATATGGCTCTGCTGATCGAGAAAATGGATGGCGAAAAGCCATCGATCGTTCACAGCCAACTTCAGAACGCTGAAAACCGTATTGACGCGTTTCGCCACACCGACAAGCGCTGGATTGTCTCAGTCGGAATGATCTCCGAAGGCGTTGACATTCCCCGCCTACGCGTCCTGATTTACTTACCTTCGGCGCTGACAGAACTCGCTTTTCGGCAGGCAGTTGGTCGGGTCGTTAGAACGACCGGCCAAGAGGACGATACTCGAGCATACGTCGTCATGCCCTCCTTTGACACTCTCGAAGGCTACGCTCGTCGAATTGAAGCCGAGATGTCCCCGAGCGCTAGGGAAGACAGCGGGCCGCCCAAAACGAAGAAATGTCCGATTTGCACGACGGAGAGCGCTCTCTCGTCCAAGTTCTGTGACGTGTGCGGACATGAGTTTGAGGAGCGCGCGCCACGCTTTAAACAATGCGACAAATGCGATGCGCTGAACCCCATGAGCGCCAAAACGTGCCAAGAGTGCGGAGCGTCGTTTACCCAAGACTTCGTTCTGACGCTTGATGAGGCGTTGAGAACGGGGACGATTGTCAGAGGGATGGACGTTGACGAAACCGAAACTCAGGAGGGCGAAGCCATTGCTGAGGATGTCCGGCGCGTTGTCATGGCTTCGGGTGATGAAAAGCTGGTCAACATGATCAAACAGCTCCCTGAGGAGAGCTGGGGACGGCTCAAGCGGCTCTTCGATGAGGCTGGCTAGCCCCCCGCCATAGCACGCAGCGCATTGATCGCGCGGGGACGAGCTTGGGAGGAGGAAAGTTCACCGTTCACAACCCCTCCCACAATCGCCCCGGCCAAGATGCGACGGGACAATCGTTGAAGTTTGGGCAGACCTGGAAGACTTTGGGCATCATCACCAGCTTCGGACCTAAGAAGGTGAGCTAAAGCCAGCGTTGCCTGCTTCTCGGAAAGGCCGTCGAGTTCGTTGGCGAGCATGTCCGCGTAAAGGCCGAGTTGATCCAACAAGTCAAAAGGACGGGTGCCGCCCGGCCGCGCTCTCGTCCAGACATCTTGTAGCCGTTTCACGTCAGCCTTTCGAACCGCTCGACGGAGGCCTTCGATTGGGGCCGCCAGTTGGGTCAGTATTTTTGGGGGAAGCGTGCACATCACGGCTTCCAGGCAGCCGCCTCCTAAGGAGAGAACCTTGATGTCTTTAGAGTGTCCAAAATAGAAGGCGACATGCCAATCTGGGCAGGTGTCGCCTCGCTTGTTCGCCAACTCAAACCGAACGCCACTTTTGAAATTGAGTGTGGGAATGCTGAAGCGGAACGTTCGATCGGCCGGATATCGTTTGCCAGCGAGATCGACCCTGGTGACGGGCGGCCGTTCGTCGGTCGGGCTGAACAAGCCTATTACCTCACACGGGTCTGGGAGGTCTTCGAGCGTAGTGCCTAGGCAGGCATTACCTACGTAGTAGGCAAAAAGCGGCGGCACAGCGTTGCCAATCATCGTCGCTTTGCGGCCGTGGGAAGAGCCGAAAAACTGGAATGTGATAGGGAACCCCTGCAGCGAAGCGCGTTCGCGCAGAGTAAGTCGACGATACGCCCCGTCGGTCTCGGGAGCGGCGATCACCACACTCTCCCGAGAAACACGTGTGCACGTGGCAGTAATGGTTCGTACGCTCCGATCAAGAGGATCGGGAAAACGCATCGCATTGTAGACTGTATGAGTCGTTTTGGCGGCGCGGTTAACCCGCTCCTCCTCCGCGTCGAGAACCGGTTCGATCACGTGATCGACGAGCTCAGCGCGCGCCAATTTTATCCCATAGATTGGATCATGGACCACCTCGCCCGACAGCGCCGCGACGGTCTCTCCAAGTGTCCGCTGGTTTAGATTAGCCCGATAACTTTCAAGCAAGGCAAAGTCGAAATCCCCGGCAAGACAACGCTTTCTTCGCTGCGGCAACCCCCATTCTTCCATGTTGACGACATGAATCGACGGAGCGAGATAGGCGAACTTCGCGAGTTGACCACCTTCTCTCAGTTCACGACGGAGCACATCCGCGACGCGAGGAACATTCTCCATTACCCACTGCTTGGGCTTAACGTGCTCAACAATCTCGAAGAAGCGGTGGATGTCCTTCAGGCCGTCCGCGATATCACCGCCTCCACCTCGATTCGCATAAGAAAACTGCGTGCAGGGAGGACTGCCCACAACAAGGTCGATACCCCTCGGCAAGTCCTCAAGGCGCATGGTCCGGATATCCGCCTTGATGGCGTCATGCCGGTTGTTCTTTCGGTTTGTCTCATTGGCTGGCTCAAATCGCTCGTATGAGGCAACCACCTCGATACCCGATAGCGCCAGCCCCAAGGACCAGCCACCTACACCTGAATACAAATCGATCGCGCGCATCAGCAAACCCTCTGGTTGAGGGGAGACTGCAGGATCTAGGCCACAAAGGGAAGATCTAGGCGACACTTTCTTGGCGGCGGCACGAGCAGGCGGCACCCGTTTTCGCTCCACCTTTGGAGACGAAACCCTGCGGCGTCCCTAGCCGAGCGCCCTGTTCGTCTGTGCCGTCACTGCTTGGCGATGAGATGCACTTCCACCACGTAGCCCATTAGTTGAATGCGGCTCGCCGCTGCCCGAAGGCTGACTTTACTGAAGAACGGCAGGCCGAGCGTCTTGGACCGCTGGTATGGGTGGCGCATAACCCCATAGATCACCTTGTAGTCGCTGGGGGTTGGCTTCGATCTTCCGTCCGGCAGCAGCCGCTCAAAACCCGCCTTCCCTGCTGCTTTCTGTCGTTTGATGGCCGCGTGGCGCATCGATTTCCGAAACACCTCATCGCGGACGAAATTCTCGGCGGAAACTACGCCTTGGCTCCAAAGATGGCTTATCGGGGCAGATCCGTGCCCATCTTTCAGGTGGATGAATTCCTTCCTCCGGGACAAGAAATCGCAGGGCTCCAAGTTCGCACCCGCAGCTCCAGACGGAGACGCCCTTACCTTGTCGAGGTTGAGCAGGTCGGCGTCCTTATCAAGTTCGGCAATCAGCTCCTGCTCATTGGTCGAGCCGGTTGACGCTAGCAATGGCACAGCGGAAAGAAGTGCTTGGTAATCTTTCTCTACATCCGAGAAAAACTTATCCTCAATACAATACCACTCTCCCGAAAAAAGGACATATGTATTCTCCTTGTGACTCACTTCATAAACGAAGCAGTCATATACACGGCGACGCCTCTTCTTGTCACCCCGACCATCAACGACAACACGAACCTCATGGCTGGCCTTCAGGTCGGCCATCCCCGACACTTCGGCTGGTCGTCCGGCCTTAAACTCCATTATGTAGTCTTCAATGGCAAGTTCACCGAAGCTTGATTTTGCTCCCGATCTTAGACCCGCGCCGAAATAACCAAAATCTCGCCCTTCCTCAGGATCAATGACTTCAGGAAGCGTCATATGAAGGTCAGAAGGCTGATCTTTGATCAGGCGCTGTACTTCCGCAAAAACCAGATCGTCTAGCTCGGCGAGTAGCAATCTATCTCGAACCGGCACTATCTGATCGATGAATGCGTAGTCCTTTTGATAATCGGTCGCATTGAATAGCTGCAGAGCTTTCTTACATTTATTCTGTATATCCTTGGCGGACAGCTTGCTTGTGAGATACAGCGCATCCTTGCCCGCAAGCGAGCTGGCGAAGGTCGTGTCGGTCGGAATGCCACCAGCTAAGCGCAGCAGGTCGTTCTGATAATCGATGCCGAAACCTTGAAGATCGGATTTTCGGCTCGCCTGGATGCGCTTTTGAAGTGTCGTCGAATCCAATGTCGCCACGTCGAGATTCCGCAGGGCGTCGCGCGCTACACAGTTGAGGGTCACGCGTAGTCCGAAGTTGCGGACGAACGCGTCGGGGTCGAGCGCCAAATGACCGCCGCCGAATGCCAGCGCGAAGGTTCGTGCTCGCTTGTCATCGCCATCCGGCGACACGTCGAGAAACAGGACGGACGAGCAACTTTTGTTTTCCAGCTTGATGGAGCCCTCGGCACTGAACTGGTTGACAACGGTCAGCCAGCCTGGGGCGGAGCCCGGAGTTTGCCCTGTAAAAAGACGCCCAGACTTGGCCGGAACCTCTTTTATCTCGCTCGTCCCTCTAACCGCGTCATCAACGCTTTTGTCGTCCCGCAGCAAACGAACCGACAACGTCATGGTTGCTGGTTCATCGCCGCCCTTAGCCTTCTTTCTCTCCGCCACACCCGCCCTCCCCGACGCGGCCCCTGCAACATTACCCTAGATTGCTTGCCTCATTTGAGTGACTACCCTTTAAGCGTAAAGGTTGCGCAAAGATTTTGGAACACGAACGAACGCCGAGTTTACGGGTAAAATCTCAAGGTCTGGGGTCAATAAACGTCCGGAAGATCGCTCGTCGAGATCTTAACTTACAAACTTCCGCAGCAGCTCTGCTGGGTCGTGGCCAAGCGCCTTAGCAAGTTCACAAAACTCGATCACGTCTAAGCGGCGCTCACCGCGCTCCACCTTCGACACGAAGCTCTGTGGCTTCCCAGCCTCTCCGCGAGTTCGACCTGTGTGATCTCGGCCGCCTTCCGCACCGATGCGATGAATGCGATGAGTTCCTGATGCCGCTGAATGAAAATCGATGACGGCAACGCGCGCAAACCGCACCATCTTATTTGAATGATCAGCAAGACGGCGGAAGGCGACTATATCCTCAACGTCCTCGACAGCCTTCTCGTCACCCGTTCGAATAGCTGGGTTGGTTCGGCGTCCATGGCCCTGGCCAGCGCCACGAACTCCAGCACGTCCACCCGTCGCTGACCACGTTCGATGATGGATACGAAGGACTGATCCTTCCCCACCCGCGCGGCCAACTCGGCCTGCGTAAGCCCCGACGTCCGACGCGCTTCCACGAGCACCGCGACAAGGTGCCGATGATCGCCGCCGAAGATCGTCTTAGGCATCGAATGAGCCGCCGAGTCTAAACCGGCAACTCACCTATATGGAAAATCTGCTTATGCGATTTTTCCCTTTTTGGTATGGAATGTTTCCATATTCGGCGAACACAATTCCCCCGCGCCACAACTCCGGAGACCAACCGGCGCAGCACCACCATCGGGTGGCTATGACCCCCAAAAACATCAATCGAACAGAGACAACATCACCTCATGAAAAGCATCTATCCCATCGTCACTGCCTCATCACTTGCCCTGTTTTTGGCATCCTGTGATCGCCCGGCCGAGGCCGCCAGAGCTCCTACACAGGCCGAGGAAATCGCGGAATTCTGCAACCAGGTCGCTGCCGATTTCACCGCCAATCCGTCCGCGCCCACCGGCATGTTTATGGGCAGGGTTCAGCAGAAGATTCTTGAGAAAGAATGGGACCCAAACACCGTTGCCACCGCCTGCTCCGAAGCCCTTCGTCGCAAGAGGGAATTCATTCAGCAACACGCGCAGCCCCTACAAAAGGGTAGCCAATGAAGGCGTTCGTTTATGCAGCCCTTGCCGCAGGTCTCTTGGCCATCAGCGGCTGTGCATCAGCACCCGCGCGGACGCCCGGCTCCTATGTCAGCCAAAGCGAGCCTGTGTTCCTGATCACCGAGGCTCAAGCTGATCGGATTCTCGTGGACGCCATGAACGTAGAGTTCGGCAGCGATCCTATCGTGCGCGTCGAACACCCGAACAAGGGCTATCAGGCCACGATCAAGTTCCTGTTCGACAGCCACCAGATCGTCGCCACCATGGTGCCGTCCAGGGGGCGCTCTGGTGATGGCTCTGTGCAGGACGGCTACTACTTCAGCGTCACGCACAGCGGGACCATGCCGCTCTCGGGCATGTCGCGATCCAAGCGCCTGAGAGAACGGCTTTCTCAGGCCGCCACGGCTCTGTCGCCAAGCGTCCCTGCGGCAAGGTAAGAGGTCGGGCCGATCTGCATGAAGGCTGCCTCGCCCTTCCTCCGTCTGCGAGGCCGGGAAGTCCTGGCTCTTCATAGACTTTGAGCCCGTTCACTACGCCCGCCTGAGGGCCTCTCAAACTTCAACATCACCGACCCCCGTGGCCACGCGCTGCGGGGGTTTTTCTATGCCCGGAAAGGCTATCCAGACCATGCTTTCGCTCACGGACCGCGACGCCGTAACGGCCGCGCTCACAGACCCTGCGCTTGACCCCGACCTACGCGCCCTGATCGGCCTACGGGTCTGGCAGGTGGACACCGACCGTAGGCGTCCCTTGAAGGACATCCTGCAGATCGTGGTCGTCCAGCCCGGCGATCCAGCCGAGGTGATCCATGACGCCGTCGGCTATCCGATCTGCTGGGACCAGGCCGAACAGCCCGGCTGGGAGTGGTTCAACGACCACGGCTCATGGTTCGAGCTGGCCTACGTCCTGACCGACGACTTCGGGATGCTGGTTTTCGTACCCGACCACCCCGAGACGAACTACACCCTCCGCTTCAACTGCCTTGGCGTCGCTGATCGACCACCAGCCGCCGACAAGATCTGAACCACCACCGCCGAAAGGCGATCCGACCATCCATCCGACCCGAGCTCTCCGGCACTTCGCCCGAGGGCTTTTTTTTATGCCTGAAGGACACCTTCCCTATGCTCTGCCTGAACACCCTTGCCGAGGTGGCGAACGCCCTGAGCGATCCAGACCTCGATCCCGACCTGCGTCGTCTTCTCGCTCGTCAGGGCTGGCGCTTCTACGGCCATCCAGAACACCATCCTGACGCCCGCCTGATCGTCATCCACGGCGGCGACACGCCGGATGTCATCAACACAGCCCTGGGGTTCGTCTTCACCGGCGACGATGCGGATGACCTTGCCTTCGACTGGGTAGAGGACCACGGCCTCTGGTTCGAGATCGTCATCACGCGCCCCTTGGGGTCGCCCGTTCGGCTGTTCGTCGAGAACGGGCCCGGTACCGAACTAGGCATCCACTACCGATGCCTTGCCTACTTCTGGAACGAGGAGGCGGACGGTCGATGATGAACAAGCTTCTCCTGCTGCTCATCCTGGGCGTGGCCCTAGCCATTCTTAGGGTGGTCGCCATCGCCCTTGCGGCGCTGGTTCTGGTGACGCTGCTTGTCGCCTTCATCACGCGACCACGACAGACGCTAGCGTTCCTCGGCACCCTAGCGCTGTCAGCCCTCACTGTGGCCCAGCCGATCGCCTGTATTATTGCCGTGGCCACGGTTGCGGTCGTGGTGGTGGTCGTGACGGGACGGCGGCGAAGTTCGTCAGCGACCAAGCGCCTGATCACCAGCCCAAGGCGATAAGCATCAGCGGGGATAGGGATGGATACCATCATCCTATGTCCCCGCCAGCCCCGCCTAAAGCTTCGGCACCTTGATATCTTTGGCTGAGATCGGGCTCTTGATCGTAACCACCTTGTCGGGTCCGTCTCGTGCCGTCCGCAATAGGTCTAGAATCTGTTCGGCCACGGGTAGGAAATCCTCCCCCGCTTCTGTGAGCTGAACAGGCCAGACGTTATCCGCCACCAGCGGACGGTAAAGGCCCCCGCTGAGCCAACGTTCGAGCTTCTGGATGTGCTTTGTCACCGTGGCTTGGCTCACGCCCATCTCAGCGGCGGCGGCTGTTCGCTTTTTGGATCGAGCGGTCCGAACGAAGGCTTCCAACCAACTCAGGCGCATGGCCTCGAACCCGGCCTCCCCCTTTTCCCCTTTTTGGTCCACGGCCGCGCCTCTCGATTCGCCAAATCCTGCCTCTGGATAGCTCGATCCGAAAAATAATGGGCATGCCATTTTGGCAATGTCCTCGCCAACGCACGTAACTCAATACCCAGCGCTTGCCGGAAAGCATTACTCAGGATCGCGATCTATACATCCAAAAAATCTGCCCCGATAACTTCATCAACGACAGAAACACCGGTCGTTTCCACAAGAAACAAAGTTAGAGGAATTTCCGACGCATGGACCCTAAGAAGATACGCATCCACAAGATACAACAAATACACAAAGAAGAGGCGCAGAAACCCCGAACCACCGACACCAAAAGCGAACACTTGTACGATGGAGATGGCGTCTTCACGCCCGCGCCAACCGTCAATCCGACAGTGCAAGCCATGACGGGCTCCAATCTATACCTCGAAGGCCTTGGAGACGGCCGTCACCGCGTCACCTGCCCTTGGGCAAATGAACACCTTCCGACCGACGGCAGCGACGCGGTTTACGCGGAGCCAGACACCGATCATGAGATCGGTCAGTTCAACTGCGCTCACCACCATCCCGAGGCCCGAACAGTAGCGCACCTTGTAGATCACCTTGGCCTCAGCCCTGCAGCGGCAAGAGCCAAGCCTCGTGTTCGCCTGCACGACGGACAGTCTCATCGTGTGGCCGTCGGCAGCGAACGCCTCTTGGCTGACGAAGGCTCATATTTTCATACAGGCGGCCCGATTGTTCGGATTAAGCGCGACGGAGAGAGGGCTTCGGTAGAGCTGGTCAATGACCACACGTTGACGGCCGTCTTGGCGGACAGGGCTTATTGGGAAAGGAAGGGGCGCGGAAACGACTGGACGCGATGCGACCCGCCCCCTCACGTCGTTAGGGCCGTACGACTTGGTCAAGACCGCCCCCATCTCCTCAACCTGTCCGGACTCGCCCACCAACCCTTCTACGGGGCGGACGGCTCGCTGGTAACCACGCCTGGGTATGACGAAGGCACTGGTCTCTACGCGACTTTCAATCGTGCAGATTTCACCCTGAAGGATCCCACCAGAGAAGAGGCAATATATGCTCTCGACTATCTGAAATGGCTCCTGAGAGAGTTCTTCTTCGTCTCCGAGAAAGACATGGCCGCTGCACTTTCAGCCATTCTTACCGCAGCCGTCAGACCGACACTCGATCAGGCTCCTGCCTTCAACATTTCAGCTACACAATCAGGCAGCGGAAAAAGCCACCTCGCCAAGCTCATCGTGCTGGTCGCCACGCCCGATGAAGCCTTCAACACGACCTACCCGGAGAAAGACGAGGAGGCGAAAAAGGTTCTTCTGGCGATGCTGCTGCAAAAGCCGTCGGCGATCGTGTTTGACGACATGCAGGGCAGTTGGAAACCCCTCGGCCCCCTTAATCGGGCACTTACCAGCGCCACGACGACCGAGCGTATTCTCGGTTCAAGCCAAACTGCGACTGCCCGCACCAACACCCTTATCCTGGGCACCGGCAATGGCACAGAACCCGAGGGGGATATGCGTCGACGGGTGGTGTCAATCTATCTTGACCCGAAGGGGAAGAAGGCTGCGCTGCATCGGTATAGCAAGGACGAACCTGTATCGCATGCGCGGAAAAATCGCGGTTCAGTCGTTGTCGCGGCCCTGACAATCATCGAAGCTTTCAGGGCCGCCGGGCAACCGTTTGCTGAGGTGCCTCCGATCGGCACCTTCGAGGAGTGGTCAGCCAAGTGTCGGCACCCTCTTATTTGGCTTGGCGAACCCGATCCGGCCGAGAGCCTGATCGAACAGGTACGCCAAGACCCCGATGGGGACCTGTTAGAGGAACTTCTGGATATCTGGTCGGACCTCTTCGGAACCCGATCCGTCACGGTCAGGAAGGTCATTGAAAAGACCGCTGAGCGCCCGGATCTTCTGGACGTGCTTGCAGACCTCAATTTGCTTGATGGCCGCACCGTCAATCCTGGAAGATTCGGTTGGTATCTGAAAAAGAACCGAGGCCGTCGTGTCGGCTGTTTCCGCATCGAACCCGGTGAGAGCCTGGAGCGGCGGTCTTGGCGGGTCATCATCAACTGACGCCGTAGGTATCCGCCCCCGAACCCCACACTGAAAAGGTGGGAAAAGGGGGTCCCCTATCACCCCTTTTTTGAACTTGGCCCGCCTCTCTCGGCGCGCGCCCAAACGCGGCCCCCTGAGGCCCGCTCCGGGTCCCCATGGCCCGGCTATCCCCGCCCCCGACGCGTGGCCCCTGCGGCCGCCTCTGGGGCCTCGCGGGCCTGACCCGCTCCAGACCACCCCACCCCTACCGACCGCCTCCCCGGCGGCCTGACGGCGCTCGCCCGTCGATCCCCTAAACATGCAAGGAGACTACCCATGCCTAAAGCCCACCTGACTCAGGCCTTCGTCGCCAACGCCGGTTGCGAGGTCGGCAAGAAGAAGACCGACTGGTACGACACCATCGTCACCGGCTTCGTGCTGGAATGCCGCTGCACCGGCGGGAAGACCTACTATCTGCGGTATCAGGATCAGGCTGGCGGCCAGAAGCAGCACAAGATCGGCGGCTTCAACGACGTCACCTTCGCCGCCGCCAAAAAGAAGGCTCAGCAGCTGCGGTCAGAGGTGGTGATGGGCGGCGACCCCGGCGCGAAGAAGGCGCTGGCGAAGTCGATCCCCCTCTATAGTGAGCTGGCGGCCAAACACCTCGCCTTCGCCAAGGACCAGAAGTCGTACGCCGATATTGAAAGCTGCATGCGGGTCCACATCATCCCGAAGTGGGGAAAGACACGCCTGACCGACATCAACAGCCGGTCCGTGGCCCAATGGCTGAGCGAAAAGCGGGCGTCGGGCTTGGCTCCGGCGTCAGTGGAAAAGCTAAGGGTGTTGCTCGGGCGTTCCTACGTCCTTGGCGCCAGCTGGGACATTCCGGGTACGGAAAGGAACCCGACACGCGGCATCCCCCGCGCACCTCTGAACAACGGTCGAGAACGCTTCCTGTCGGCCGAGGAGGCGGCCCGACTGAGGGAGGCGGTGGCGGCATCCCAGAACACTCAGCTTCAGCACATTGTCGGCCTACTGCTCCTCACAGGGGCACGGCTGAGGGAACTGCTGGACGCCCGATGGGAGAATGTCGATGTCGAGCGCCGGTCGTGGTTCATTCCGACCAGCAAGACCGGAAAGTCTCGCTACGTTCCGCTTTCGACGGCCGCCTTGGCGATCATCGAGGAACTGCCGCGCTTCAAGGGCTGTCCTTGGTTGGTGCCGAACCCCGACACCCGCCTGCCCTTCGTGTCGATCAAGCACGGCTGGCAGAAGGCGATCGAGGTGGCGAAACTGCCCGGCCTGAGGCTGCATGACCTGCGCCACTCGGCGGCGTCCTTCATGGTCAACAGCGGTGTGGATCTGTTCGCCGTCGGCAAGGTGCTGGGTCACGCCAGCTATCAATCGACCCAGCGGTACTCCCACCTGGCCAACGACACCCTGCTGAAGGCCGTCGAGGCCGGGGCGGCAAAGCAAGCCGCCGCCTAACCCCAAGCGCTCCACCCGCATCCTGGCATCACGTCGGGGTGCGGGTGGGCGCTTTATTTTTTCCAGTAGCGCGGAGTGCAGGAGAACTAGACCGCCACTGATCGAGGAAATTCGTTCGCAGGTGCAGACATTGTTACGGACGCTTTGATTTCCGAGAAGTCCATAATTCGGACGTAGGGAGCGAGCTCTCCGCTTACGGAATTGCTAGTACCGATCAAAGTGACTGATACGTTTTCATTCTCGACTAGATGCTGGATCACTTCGCTAAAGTCTCCATCACCTGCAATGAGATACAACTTGTTCCAAGCGCGTTTACTGAATGACCGCATAATATGAAACGAAAGACCCACATCGACAGCTTTCTGTGTCTTCGTGACATACTGATCGCCGGATACAGGATGTATGATTGGGCCTCCGCCCATATGTTTGGGCCATTCATGAGCTTTGCTTTGAAGCCAGTATAATTTCACCCTCAACCCCGGGCCGCGGGGAGGAGGAGAGCTTAAAAACCGATGAAAGCCAGTCTGTCCAGCGGACGGCGGATCATTGTCGCAATCAAAATAATATGCGTCCCCCACGACCTCTCCAGCGTCTTCTTCTATATGCCGGCGCAGAAGCGCGTAATCCAAACGGTCGCGACCGGCCACAGACTGCCAAGTCTTGCTCGCATAACCCCCGTCTACAAACCAAGCTGTGGTCATAAGATCCCCATAACAGTAAAAACATCGGCAAAGACGCCGCGCTGGTTTTTGACTACTCGTCGTGCTCGTAGAAAACTGGGTTGTGCATCAGCACAATGTCCGTCTTGATTTCCACGAAGTGGAGCGGTTTTTCTTCAATCCAATGCAGTTCGGACGCCAGTTCGATCCATCGTTCCCGCACGTCCCGCCGGATACCGACTGTAAATCGGTCCTGATCATACCAGAGGGCCATTTGCCATTTCGGGATCACCGCCAGACCCTCGTAGGCTATCTTCTCCAGCAGCTGGTTCAGCTCGTTCTCATGCCGCTTCTTCATTTCGTCCCCTCCACGATCTCGAACAAGGCGGTCGCCCAATTAACGCTCGCTAATTGTTTAATTCGTGTAACGTCATTAGTCCGCGCTAGTCAATCAAATAACACTATGTTGCGCTCGTGGCTCACACACTCTGAAGGCCGTGGAGGCGGCAGAGCCCAGCAGCCGGTGGCCTGAACCCAAGCGCCTCGCCCGCGTCCTGGCATCATGTAGGGGTGCGGGTGGGCGCTATTTTTTGATCGCCGACAATCCTGAGCCTAGAGCGCCACCGTGAGAGAGCGGAGCGAAGGCACCTCATGCGGGTATTCGTCTCACAACCGACAGACGCATCCCCGCCGAGCTTCCAACCTCCACCGAATCAAGCGAACTCCGGTTTCTCAAATGCGAAGGGAGTGAGACGTGAAGCGCCTAAATCTCGGATATCTGTCAGCGGCTTGCTTGGTCCTGGGTGTAATCTGCCTGACCGTGGCGACTGGCTTCGACACCGCGCCTTCTGGCACGCACAACATAGGCTTGATGCAAGAACAGATGCTCTGGTCCAACTTTGCTAGCGTATCGCTAGTAATTGCAGCAGTTCTGTTCGTCGGCCATCATTTTGGGAAAAAACTCGAGTCAGTGATGGGCACACAGGGCACCGTCGAAGGACCGGGCCCACGCAATGAATAGCAGTGGCATTGCTGCGGTTTGCTCAACCCTAATTCTTTTCGGTTGCGGCCCCCATGGCACACCAGACCCACAGCCCCGTCCCCAAACTATCGCCGAGTATAATGCCGCTTTCGAGGCAGCTACAGGCGACCCTACTGAAATTCCCATGTTGCTGCGGGAGGCGAAATTGCGCGCGCTCGACAAGATGGGAGGGAAGGCAGGTCCAGAGGATTTCAAAGGCTCGCCTGATCAAGACCCCGCACTTATCCAGCGCTGGCGAGAGACTGGTATGGCTTACTTCAACGCTCCGTTTGGCACGGTAGAGGAGCGAAGGGCTTGGGAAGCATATATGCGCGCGATTCATGATCCCCGCCTACTCGCGCAGTCACAAGATGTGAAACGCGAAGGGGAGCAGAAGAGGGAAGCGGCTGAATCCTGATCACACACAACTTCACGGGCGCTATATTTCGTACTGCGAAAGGTATTCATGACCGTATAAGGACATCATGTTCGAGTTAGCATCATCCCCTATGGGCGAAGGCATCGTTTACGTCCTCACCAACGAGGCCATGCCGGGAATCGTGAAAATCGGCAGGACATCGGGCGACACGGTTGAACGGCGCGTGGCTGAGTTGAGCCGGGCCACAGGCGTTCCTCTACCCTTTCGTGTGGCCGTCGCCCGCCGCGTCCACGATGCAGTCAAGGTGGAGAAGGCGCTTCATGTCGCCTTCGGTCGAGAGCGTGTGAACCCGGCCCGTGAGTTCTTCTCGATCGAGCCCTTCCGCTTGATCGAACTGCTGAACGCCTTCCCGGGCGACGACCTCACGCCGGAAGCAGAAGCCGCCGCCGAGCGTGAGGTGAAGAAGGACGAACCTCGCGCGTATGAAGCCGAACGGAGCTTCGAACAGAAGAAGCGGCGTCCGCCACTGAATTTCGAAGAGATGGGTCTGTCGATCGGATCGGAGTTGGTTCACGTCGAAACCGGCGACGTCATCGAGATCGTGGAAGCCAAGAAAGTTCGTCTGCGCGACGAGGTGGTGTCGCTGACCCGCGCGCAGATGATCATTTCGGGCGCGCCCTATGCCGTTCAGCCTGGCAGGTACTGGAGGGCAGCCGACGGTCGCACGGTATCTGAGCACTACGAAGCAACCTATCCCCACGATGACGAGGCCGACGTTTGACCGCCGGACCGGGTCGCAAATGCGAGCCTCCGCAGGTATGGTGCAGGTCGAAATTTGAACTTGGTCTGAGTTAGCGCGCGCTAACTAGGAAACGAGTGAACCACGCGATCAGGCCAGAATGGGAAGTGTTTGGGTGGGCCCGCCTTCCAGGGCACGAAATAGCGTCCAAAGCCATACCAGCGCTGGATTTGACCGTCGGGCTTCAAACGAGTTCGTAATGAGGGGGTCGCGTGTTCGAGTCACGCAAGCGGCACCACCTTTCCAGGGCACCACTAGCTTTGACGCCCGGCCGGGATCAGCCGGAAGGCGCTTCCGCTTGGGAGTTGCGTGGGTATGCGGTGGGAAGGGCGTTGGCCCGCTTCTGCCTCGTGGCGCGGTCGGACTGGCCACTTGTGGCGCTCTACCGATACCTGCGATGGGAGGGAGTAGCTGGTTAGCGCGCGGCTTCTGACAGCAGCAGCACCAGTGCCATCACAAGAGACAGCGCGGTCGCCTGACCCAATGATTTGCCTAACTCTTCTGCGTAGGCCGCGAAAAACCTTCTGACGATCGAATCAGGCGGACGCATCATTCTGCGTCCTCGGCCCAGGCGTGCAGCATCTTCCGAAGATCGATGACGGGCTGACCCCGCAGCTCCGGAATCGTCGCGGCCGCTGGGTTCAAAATCTTGGACCTGAAGGACAGAACGCCTACCCGCAGCGTCGGGAAGAGTTGCACGTTTGACGTCGCCTCGTAGCTGCCGACCAAACAGACGGCGCGGTATTTCTTCTCCATCATCCCGACGTGCCTGAAAATATCAGCGTAGAGTGCGCGCTTTTTGAATGTCCGGCTTGGACGGGGAGAAACAAGACCTTCTGCAGTGGCGGCGATCCAACTGGCAAAGTCCATCCAGTCGCGAAGCGCTGCCATGTCATGTTCGGCCTCAGGTCCCAGGTCGGAATCCAAATAGGCGCAAACCGCACCGAGGATTTCTCTAAGCTGCGGCTCCTTTCTGAGAGGAGCCACCTGCACCGGAACCGTGTCAGCCAGCCGAGAGAAGCTATCTACAACCAGCCTTACTGCTTCTTCCTCCGTCCGGCGTATGCGCGGCGCAGTGAAGGTGCCGGGCGGATGGCCAAGAGCCATCCCAATGGCCTCAAGCTTGTCTCTAGAGATTGGCTCGCCCCGTTCGACGCGTTGGATCGTCGAAAGCGAGTGACGTGCCCCTGAGTTTTCATCCAGCGGCGACCAGAGTCCTTGGGTTAGTGATCCGCCCCCGTTTTCTGGAGCATCCGAGGCTGGAGTTTTCCGGCCCGAGTCAGGGTGACAGGCTGGCTATGTCA
>NZ_RHWX01000020.1 GCF_003938605.1 Brevundimonas sp. 357
TGCTCACCCCACGCTGCGAGGCGTAACTAACCCAAGGACTCTGGTCGCCGCTGGATGAAAACTCAGGGGCACGTCAGTTGGTCTGGATCTGCTTGCGGCAGTAGCAACAGCGCCGGGCCTGTTCCGTGAGATAGAAGCGTTTGATCTCGCCCCGAAGGCCGGTCAGCTCTTCGCTGCCCCATTCCAGCGCCTCGTCGAAAGCGGTCTTGATCAGGCCAGCTTGCGCGTCACTAAAAACGATCGCCTTAACCGCCATCGGGCGACAGCTCCGCTTTGGCGTCCTGCAGATCCTTCACGATGCGCTTGACCTGTTCGCCATCGTCCATCGTTTCTGACAGCCGGACTAATTCCGTCAGCTGCTTTTCGAAGGCTTCGGACCCGATCTGGCGTTCGCCAACCAAGCGGAGCGCCTCGGCCAAGACATCGCGCAGATAGAGGTTTGACGGCTCGACGACATCGAATGCTCTCGCCATTACATAATCCGGTGAGCGTCCGATCAGCTCGGCGCTGGATACCGTCTCACGCCGATCCATTGAATAGACGCTCGCCCCCTCGGGCATGTCAGCCACAATCAGCGGACTATGGGTGCTGAAGACGAAATGGCAGCCTCTGAAGTTTGAGAAGACCTCGCGCATCAGGTTGATGTACCGGCTTTGCCAGTCAGGATGCAGACTCGTCTCCGGTTCGTCGATCAAGACAAGGCTGCCGTCCTGAAGGTTCGCGGCCACAGACAGGAAAACCGTCAGCATCGTGATCTGGCCGGAGCTGGCGTCTCTCAGATCGTGCTCAAAACCATCGTGGCGTCGGACGATGACGCTCTTAAGCGTCAGGGCGCCCAGTCGCCGCAATAGCCGCAGTGCCTCCTTGTCGAACGGGCTCGACCGAAGGGCGCCGTCGAAAGTTATGTTGTAGCTGATCGTTTTCGCCTTGGTCGCGGAAACGAACGGGTAGAGCGCGCGTCGCAGCCAATCGATCGAGTAGCGCTTGCTTCTGGACGCCATGCGTAGACGGGTGAGCAGTCGCGTGTCTGTGTCCGACACCTTCTCCAAATCCCGTTCGCCTCGGGCGAACTCCGCAACGTCTGGAGTGATTCCGAGACCCAGCCTGACCTGGATCTCGGGCGCATAGCCGAGCAGATCGAAAACCTGGCTGAGCCGTTCGTTGTCCTGCCCACTGCGGGCGCGGTCCAAGCCGTCGAGCGCGCGATAGATCAGGGCCGAGATCGAGGCCCGATTGGTCCGGTCCCGCATTCCGACGTAGCAATAGAACTGCGGGTCTTCGCCGTCGGAGAGCAGATTGCGTTCCAGAACATCGTCGCTGGACCCCGAGGGTTCGAGGGGGAACTTGTCCACGACCGTAAGAGCAACCGCGATCAGGCGGGATGGCAACTCTGGAAAAAGGTCCACCGACGGGCGTGGAGCCCAAACGTCTTCAAAGGCGTTGACAGAGGGCCGGCCGTCTACAGCGTAGTCCAGAACCCGAATCTTGCGGGATCGCCCGCCACGCCCGCTGGCACCCCGATGGAAGCGAACGAACTCACCGGCGATATTGCCGAGGAGGCGGCTTTTGCCGGAACCGTTGTTCCCGATGACGACCGAATAGGCGCAGTCGTCCGGTTGTTGCTGACCGTCGTGGACGAACTCCACGATCGGTTCGTCGAACATAGGCACTGATGACCTGTGACCAGGAGGATGCCCACCGGCGCGAATAAGTCGAAACGTCCGCGCCATTTCCCCAACCTTGAATCAGCGAACATTTAGTCTAGGCCGACGGTTGGATCGGCTGCAACCAGAGCGATCAGCGCAGTGGTTTCGCGGCTCGTACGGAGGTGTCTGAAGAGTTGGAGTGCAGGCTAAGGTTATCAGCGACTGCTTCAATTCCGTCGGCAAGCACAAATGACCGTCGCAGACCGGCCTAGTAGGGATAAAGCGCCGTGAACGGAGCGGCGAAACCATGCCGTGCCTCCGGCCGCATGAACGTCCGGAATGCGCACTGGAACCTATGTCCGCTCATGGCGCATCTGCGACGTCAGAGAGTTCGCGTACTCGGATTTCATGGCGTAGGACGACCTGGTGGATCCATCACATCCCCTTTAATCTTTAGTCATAAAATGGCGATCCGTCTGTTCGGTTATGCCGTCAGCGCATGACTCGATACGGAACTGCAATATTATTGCATTCGGTCTCGCACCCCGGCCTTTGTGGGCCCAATCGCACGTCTCGATCCAAAAAAGGGGCGGCGCAGGGCATCGGAAATCGGGAAGTGATTATCATGGCATTGGTGAGTGGACAGGCGCGACGCCTGCGGAACGGCGCGGCGCTGGCGGTTCTGACCTGGATTGGGGCGGGGAGCGCCTGGGCGCAGGAGCAGGCGGCGGCGCAGCCTGAAGCGGCCACCTCGGTCAGCGAGATCGTCGTCACCGGGTCGCGAATCCAGCGCAAGGACGCCGATTCGGTGGGGCCCGTGCTCACGCTGACGGCTGAGGACATCAAGAGCTCCGGCGCGACCTCGATCGGCGACCTGTTGCAGAAACTGCCCTCTGCGGGCGTTAGCCTGAACAGCAACGGCACCCAGGGCACCTCCTACGGCGCCTCGTCGATCAACCTACGCTACCTCGGCGGCGCCGAGGGCAGCGGCAACCGCGTCCTGGTTCTGGTCGACGGCCACCGCTGGGTGGACGGGGTGGGCCAGCGCGGCTTCCGCGACTTCGTCGACCTGAACACCATGCCGCTGGGCATGATCGAGGGCATCGAGGTGCTGAAGGACGGCGCCTCGGCCATCTACGGCGCCGACGCCATCGCCGGGGTGGTCAACATCCAGACCCTGCGCGACTTCGACGGGGTGCGTCTGAGCGCCCGCTACGGCTCGACCGATCGCGGCGACGGCGAGCAGGTTCAGACCATCGCCAACTTCGGCAAGCGCTTCGACAACGGCGCCCTGGTCTTCTCGGCCAGCTATGTGAAGGATAGCCCGATCCTGACGACAGATCGTGACCTGACGCGGGTTTCCCTTGTGCCGCTGACGGCGCCGGGCACCAGCCCCTATGGTCTGTTCACCCTGCCGGGCTTGGCCAACAACGCCTATTTCGGCACGGGCGCCGGCTTCGCCAGCTCGGCCTCGCCGATCACGGCCAATGGTTTCGGCTCCATCGGCGCGGGCGCCTTGGCGGATAACAGCTTTCACGTGGCCAGCCTCCCGGGCGACTATTTCAACCCGCTGACGCAGGGCGTCTACACGACCGGCCCCAGCGAGCGTTACGGCTTCTATGGCCGTTATCGCGGCGACCTGTCCGATACGTTGAGCTTCCATGCCGAGGCGCTGTTCAACCGTCGGGTGTCGGATCAGATGTTTGCGCCGGTGCCGCTGGATATCGGCGGCACGGCGGGTTCGGTGCGCGGCTTCAGCGTGTCGGCGAACCACGCCTACAACCCCTTCGGCACGGCTAACGGCGTGCCGAGCGCCAACGCCCTGGCCTTCAACGCCAATCAGGCGTGGCGGGTGCGCAAGGTCATGTCCGACGTGGGCAACCGCGACAACATCCAGGACGTGAAGACCTACCGCTTCGGCGCGGGCTTTGACGGCCAGATCCGCCTGTTCGAGCGTGACTGGAGCTGGGACGCCTACGGCAGTTACGCCCGCAACGAGATGAAGTCTTCGGCGCTGAACGGCATCAACTACGACAACCTGTTCCTGGGGCTGGGCAATCCGGCGACCTGCGCCGCCACGAAGGGCTGCGTGCCGGTCAATCTGTTCGGGCCGATGAGCGCCGAGGCGGCGGACTACATCCGCTTCACCACGCGCGAGTCCAACAGCACTGAGATCTACGACCTGGCGTTCAACGTCACCGGCGACCTGTATGAGCTGCCGGCCGGTCCGCTGGCCGTGGCGGCGGGCTATGAATATCGCCAGAACAAGGCGACCGACACGCCGGACCCCGTGGTCAATGCGCCGTCCAAATATCTGTCGAGCGCCTATGCCGCCACATCGTCTCAGACGCGCGTGCCGACGACGGGCCAGTACAGCCTGCATGAAGCCTATGTGGAGCTGGCCGCGCCCCTGTTGCGCGACATGCCGATGGCGCAGAGCCTCGATCTGAGCCTGGCCGCCCGCTATTCCAACTACGACACCGTCGGCGACGCCACCACTGTGAAGGTCGGCCTGGGCTGGCGGCCGGTCGAGGACGTGCTGGTGCGGGGCACCTGGTCGCAGGGCTTCCGCGCCCCCTCGATCCTGGAGCTGTTCCAGGGCGGCCGCGAGGTGCTGCTGCAGGTCATCGACCCGTGCAACGGCGGCGGCGCCGCCAACCCCAGCCTGCCGGGCTGCGCCGGGGTGCCTGCGACCTATCACCAGCAGAACCATCAGACCCTGATCCCCGGCACGACCTCGGGCAATACCAACCTGAAACCTGAGACGGCCGACACCTACAGCCTGGGCGTCGCCTTCAAACCGCGCTGGGTTCCGGGTCTGAGCCTGACGGTCGACTGGTACGAGATCACCATCCAGGACGCCATCGCCTCCCAGTCGGCCGCCCAGATCATGAATCTGTGCGCGGTGCGCGGTGATCCCTATTGCTCGCTGATCACCCGCGACGCCTCGACCGGCGCCGTGCTGAACCTGGTGCAGGGTGCGCAGAATCTGAACGAGATCCGCACCTCGGGCGTCGACGCCACCGCGCGTTATGAGTTCAGCACCTCGGTCGGCCGTTTCGCCGCCATGGTGGACGTCTCCTATCTGAGCGAGTTCTCGACCGTCAGTCCCGACCCGGCGGGCGGCCCGTCCATCGTCGACGACCGCGCGGGCAATGGCGACCGTTCGCGTTCGACCTATCCGCACTGGAAGGGCCAGACCTCGCTGCGCTGGAGCGACGGCCCCTGGAACGCCTCGTGGCGCGGCCGCTACATCGGCGACAGCACCGACGTGGTGAACCCGGTCAAGGACGCCAAGACCGACGCCGTCTTCTATCAGGATCTGGAGGCGGGTTATCGGTTCGAGCGCTACGACACGACAATCACGGTGGGGGTCAACAACCTCTTCGACGTGATGCCGCCGGCGTCCTACGCGAACGCCCCCATCAACTTCGACATGTACACCTATGACGTGCGGGGCCGTAGCGCCTACGTTCGCCTAGGCTTCCAGTTCTAGGATCAGGCGTTTCTCATGACGGACACCGAGGCTCCGCCGACCGACGCCGGTCGGCGGAAACGGGGCTGGCTCGACCGGATCGAGGCGATGGGCAACGCCTTGCCGGATCCGGTCTTCATCCTGCTGTTCTGCATAGGGGTGCTGGTCGCCGCCTCCGTGGTGGCGGACTGGACCCAGTGGAGCGCCGTCAATCCGGTGACGGGCGAGCGGCTTCAGGCTCAGAGCCTGTTGTCCGAGGCCAATGTGGCCCGGCTGCTGGTCGACATGCCCAAGACCCTGACCAGCTTCCCGCCTTTGGGGCTGGTGCTGGTCGTCATGATCGGGGCGGCGGTGGCCGAGCGGTCGGGTCTGTTCGCAGCCCTTCTGGGCGGCGGGGTGCGACGGCTGCCGGTACG
The DNA here is from genome assembly GCF_003938605.1 of Brevundimonas sp. 357. Classification (GTDB taxonomy): domain Bacteria; phylum Pseudomonadota; class Alphaproteobacteria; order Caulobacterales; family Caulobacteraceae; genus Brevundimonas. The sequence goes on from NZ_RHWX01000020.1 coordinate 5,538, forward strand.
TTTCCTGACCCCGGCGGTGTTCGTCATCGGCCTGTTTTCACACCATGCGTCCGATGCGGCCTATGTGGTGCTGATCCCTCTGGCGGCCCTGGTCTACGCCAAGGCTGGGCGACACCCGCTGGCCGGGATCGCCATCGCCTATGCGGGGATTTCGGGCGCCTTTGCGGGCAATGTAATCCCCGGTCAGTTCGATTTGTTGATGCTGGGCATCACCGCCCCGGCGGCGCAGTTGCTGGACCCCGGTTTCGGGGTCAATCCGCTGGGCAACTGGTGGTTCACCCTGGCCATCGGCGTGGTCTTCACCCCCATCGCCTGGTTTCTGACCGACCGGGTGGTCGAGCCGCGCCTGGGCGTCTGGGACGGCGACAGCACGGCGGGCGAAGCCGAGGCTGCGGGCCTGGGTGTTCTGGGGCCGGCGCAGAAACGCGGCCTGCGTCGCGCAGGTCTGGCGGCGTTGGTGGTCGTCGGCCTGTTCGCCGCATTGACCCTATGGCCGAGTTTCAGCCCCCTGGTGGATCATGAGGCCGTGGGGCCGCGCCGCCTGGCGCCCTTTTACGGCGCCCTGATCGCCGCCTTCATGCTGTTGTTCGTCTCGACGGGCTGGGCTTATGGCGCGGCGGCGGGGACCATTCGTTCGCACCGCGATCTGGTGAAGATGATGGCCGATGGGCTGAAGAGCATGGCGCCCTATATCGTGCTCGCCTTCTTCGCCGCCCACTTCGTGGCTATGTTCAGCTGGTCCAACATGGGGCCGGTTCTGGCGGTGAAGGGCGCCGAGAGCCTGAAGGCCCTGGCCCTGCCGCTGCCGCTTCTGCTGGTCGGCCTGCTGCTGATGTCGTCGGTTCTGGACCTGGTGATCGGTTCGGCTTCCGCCAAGTGGGCCGCCATGGCGCCGGTCGTGGTTCCCATGTTGATGCTGCTCGGCGTGTCGCCCGAGATGACCACCGCCTCCTACCGGATGGGCGATTCCATTTTCAACATCGTCACCCCACTGGCCAGCAACTTCCCCCTGGTCCTGATCATGTGCCAGCAGTGGAAGCCCAAGTTCGGCGTGGGGTCGATGATCGCCCTGATGTTGCCCTACAGCGCCGCCTTCGGCGTGGCGGGGATGCTGCTGATCCTTACATGGGTGGGGCTCCAGTTGCCGGTCGGACCGGGCGCGCCGGCCGCCTATCACCTGCCGCAGCCTGCTGTGGCCGCTTCAGCCGTTACGCCATGACCGATCTGCCGCATCTGCCGGGCGTCCGCATCCTGCGCGACGTCATGATCCCCATGCGCGACGGCGTCAGCCTGGCCGCCGACGTCTATCTGCCTGAGGGCGATGAGGGACCGCTGCCCGTCCTGTTGGAGCGCACGCCTTATGACCGGCGCGGGACCAACCACGCCGACCGCAGCGCCGCCGATCCGACCCCGCGTTCCAAGCCTGCGATCGCAGCCGAGTTCGCGCAGGACGGCTATGCCTATGTGCTGGTCGACTGCCGGGGGCGCTACGGCTCCGAGGGCGTCTTCACCAAATACGCCAATGAAGCCGAGGACGGCTTCGACGTCATGGGCTGGCTGGTGCAGCAGCCCTGGTGCGACGGCCGGATCGGCACCCTGGGCCTGTCCTACGGCGCCCATGTTCAGGCAGCGGCCGCCTGTCTGAACCCGCCTGGGCTGCGGGCCATGTTCATGGACTCTGGCGGATTCTCCAGCGCCTTCCACAGCGGGGTGCGTCAGGGAGGGGCCTTTGAGCTGAAACAACTGACCTGGGCCATGAAGCACGCTCGCCTGTCCCCGCTCAGTCAGGACGACCCTGCGCGGCTGGAGGCCCTCAACGCTCAGGACGTGCGCGACTGGATGGCGGTCAACCCATGGCGGCCGGGGCGGACGCCGCTGGCCGCCGCCCCCGAATACGACGCCTTTATTCGGGACATGTGGCGCCGCGAGACCTTCGACGACTTCTGGCGCGCGCCCGACTTCTGCGCCGCCTGCCATGAGGGTGGGTTCACCGACGCGCCCATGGTTTTCATGAGCAGCTGGTACGATCCCTACGCCCTGTCGGCGACGGAGAACTACGCCCGGTTCAGCCGCAGCAAGGCCGGGCCGGTCAAGCTGGTCATGGGACCGTGGACGCATGGCCAGCGCTCCGTCCGCCACGCGGGCGACGTGGATTTCGGTCCTGCGGCGACGTTGGACGGCAATCTGGCGCCGGACTACCTCGCCCTGCGCCGGGCCTGGTTCGACTGCTGGCTGAAGGGGCGGGTCGCGCCCGACGCCCTGGCGGCGCCGGTCAATCTGTTCGTCATGGGCGGCGGCAGCGGGCGCAGAACCGCGGAGGGGCGGCTGGACCACGGCGGCCGTTGGCGGGCCGAGGCCGGCTGGCCCCTGCCGGGTACGGTGTTCACCGACTTTCACCTGCACGCCGACGGCGGCCTGTCGACCGAAGCGCCGCCGCCGGGCGAGCGGAGCTGGCGTCATGATCCGGCTGATCCCGTGCCGACCATCGGCGGGGCCATCGCCTCGGGCGCGCCGGTCATGGCGGCGGGTGGTTATGACCAGCGAGAGACGCCTGGCCTGTTCGGCGCGACGGTCGTCGGACGCGCCCTGTCCGACCGCGACGACGTCCTGACGTTCGAGACAGCGCCTCTGACGGCGGCCGTCGAGGTCACCGGGCCGATCACTGCGCGCCTGTGGGTGTCGTCCTCGGCGCTGGACACGGATGTGACGGTCAAGCTGGTCGATGTTTATCCGCCCAACCCCGACCATCCAGAAGGCTACGCCTTGAACTTGACCCACGGCGTGCTGCGCCTACGGTTCCGGGACTCCTTCGCGGCGCCGCGCCCGTTGGTTCCGGGTGAGGTCTATGACGTCGAAATCCAGCTGTTTCCGACCAGCAACCTGTTCGCGGCGGGCCACCGTATCCGCCTGGACATGGCCAGCAGCAACTTCCCCCACTTCGACGTCAATCCAGGCTCGGGCGCCCCGGCAGGCGAGGCCAGCGGGGCGGTGGTCGCGATCAACCGCATCCACACCGGGCCGACCTGTCTGTCGCGGCTGGTCCTGCCGATCGTTCCGGCGCGCGGGAGCTGAATGATGGCGCTGGTCTCGGCCGGCGCCCGGCGACCGATCCGTCTGCGCGCCATGCGGACGTTTCAGGCGATCCTGCAACTGGGGTCGGTGACGGCGGGCGCACGCGTCCTGGGCCTGACTCAGCCGGCCGCCAGCCGGATGTTGGCCCAGCTGGAGCAGGATCTCGGCTTTGAGCTCTTCTACCGTGACCGGGGACGGCTGATTCCGACGCAGGACGGGCTGCTGCTGTACGAAGAGGTCGAGCGCGCGCTGGATAACGTCGACCGGGTTCAGGAGCTGGCCCGCGACATCTCGGATTTTCGCGTCGGCCAGCTGCGCCTGGTCGCCCCGCCCAGCTTTCTGGAAGCGGTGCTTCCGGACGTCATCGCCGATTTTCTGGAACGCTATCCGCGCGTTCATCTCTCGATCGACTCGCACGGAGTGGAGACGGCCAAGAGCATGATCGCGTCGCGCGCCGTCGACGCCGGGTTCGTCAAACTGCCGCTGAACCGCGACGATCTGGACTCGTGCACGGTTCTGGTCAGTAAGACCGCCTGCGTCCTTCCGGCTGATCATCCTTTGGCGGCATTGCCCGAAATCATGGCGCAGGACCTGAAGAACACGCCTCTGGTGATGCTAGGGCAAGGGCGGCGGTTCCGCTCCCAGGTCGAGGCCGCCTTCGCCGAGGCCGGCGTCATCCCCCGAATCTGCGTTGAAACCCACACGGTGGCCTCGTCTTGCGCCCTGGCTGCGCGCGGCGTCGGCGTAGCTATCGTCAACGAACGACTGGCGCAGGCCTATGTGCGCGATCAAACCGTGCTGCGTCGGTTCAATCCAGACATTCTGCATGAATACGCCTTCGTGGTGTCCAGCAGCGTCAAGCCGTCGCGTCTGGCCGAGGAGTTTCTTAGACTGCTGCCACCGGCTCAAGAACCGGCTGTGGACTAGCTTGGGGGCGATTTCGGTCCGTAGGTTTCATCCCGAAATCGGCCTCGTTAATCACAATCAAGGCTTGGGCAAAACGGCCTCCAGCAATGGACCCGAATGTCCGCTTACTGACGGCGAGCAATGGCCGTTTCTGGCGCAATGCCGACAGCGGAGACACGCGACGGGCGTGTTGGGGTGGTTCAGGGAGGGATGACGGGAACTGGAACCAGCCAAATGAGACACTTAGGCTAGATCATGTATTGCAAATAGCTCGCAATTGCATTTAAGCGCGAGGCCTTCCTCAGGAGCCTCCCTATGCCCTTCGTCTCGCCCGCCTTGTCGCTGCGTCGATCATCCGGCTTTGCAGCCGTCTCTGCTCTACTGGCTGGAACCGCCTTCGCCTCGACTGCCGCCGCCCAGACGGCGCGACAGGAGCCGCAGGTCAGCACGGTAGAGGAGGTGGTGGTGACGGCGGCGCGGACCGTCCTGCCGGCTAGCGCCCTGCCGATGACGGTGGACGTCATCGACCGCAAGGCCCTGTCGGAGCAGGTGGCCATCAGCGGCTCGGTGATCGATGCGGTCGCGACCCTGTCGCCGTCCTTTTCGCCGACCCGGCAGAAGCTGACGGGTTCGGGCGAGAGCCTGCGCGGCCGTTCGCCGCTCTACGCCATCAATGGGATTCCGCAGTCGACGCCGATCCGCGACGGCTCGCGCGACGGCTATACGATCGACCCCTTCTTCGTGGACCGGGTCGAGCTGATCTACGGCTCCAACGCCCTGCAGGGCATCGGCGCCACCGGCGGGGTGGTCAATCAGGTGACAATCGGGGCGCCGACCGAGGACGGCCTGACCGGCCGGATGTTGGCGCAGGTGTCCAGTTCGGGCGGACCTGAGGGCGACGGGATCGGAGCCAAGCTGGGCGGACTGGCCGCCTATCGCCACGGCGATTTCGACGGCGTCTTCGGCGTGGCCTATGACCAGCGTGGCGCCTTCTATGACGCCAATGGTCGCCGCGTCGGCGTCGATAACACCCAGGGCGAGGTGCAGGATTCCAAGGCCCTGTCCTTCTTCGGTCGCTTCGGCTGGGATCTGACCGACACGGTGCGCCTGGACCTCTTGGCCAACCGTTTCGAGCTGAAGGGCGACGGCGACTATGTCCGTGTCCCTGGCGATCGCAGCATCGGCCGTCCGGCCAGCAGCGAGCGCGGCCAGATCGAGGGCGAACCCGCCGGCAATCGGGTCGAGACGGTCTCGGCCTCGCTGACCGACAGTGACCTGTGGGGCGGTGACTTCAGCGCCCAGGTCTTCTTCAACCGTACGCGCGACACCTTCGGCGGCGACCGTTCCGCTACCATGCAGGACGCCAGCATCGCCCCCATCGGCACCCTGTTCGATCAATCGTCGAACCGTTCGCGCAAGCTGGGCGCGCGGGCCAGCTATGAACGGGCCGTGCCGGGCGTGCCGGGTCTGACCGCGACCCTGGGCCTGGACGCGATGAAGGATCGCACTGAACAGCTTCTGATCGCCACCAACCGCGCCTGGGTGCCGCCGACCGAGTTCCAGAGCGTCGCCCCCTTCGTTCAGGCCAATATGCGCCTGTTCGACGGCAAGGTGCGTCTGGCCGGCGGCGTGCGTCAGGAAAACGTCGAGCTGTCGGTCAACGACTTCACCACCCTGGCTTCCTACGGCTCGCGTCGAGTGACGGGCGGCAAGCCCAAGTTCGAAGCGACGCTAGTCAACGGCGGCGTGGTCTATGAGCCGATGGACGGCGTGCGCGCCTACGCCAGCTACGCCGAGGGCTACACTGTGCCGGACGTCGGCCGCATCCTGCGCTCGATCAACGTCGATGGGGTCAAGGTCGACAGCTTCCTCGACATCAGTCCTGTGGTTTCGGACAATCAGGAGATCGGCCTGGAAGTGAAGCGCGGTCCGTTCGAGGTCGGCGCCACCTATTTCTGGTCCTCGTCGGACCTGGGCCAGTTTCTGGTTCGCAACGCTGACGGCGTTTATGATGTCCAGCGTCAGGCGGTTGAGATCGAGGGGCTGGAACTGAATCTGCGCGCTCGCACGCCGATTGAAGGCTTGACGGTCTCGACCGGTTACGCCCGCCTGCGCGGCCAGACCGACACAAACGACGACGGCCGGGTGGACCAGGATCTGGACGGGGCCAATATCTCGCCGGACCGGATCAACGCAGCAGCCGTCTACGCCAACGGCCCGCTGTCGGCGCGTCTACAGGTCCAGGCCTATCTGGCGCGTGACTTCGAGGGCGGCGATCCGCGCAACAACTTCGAAGGCTACACCGTGGCCGACGCCTATCTGCGCTACGACTTCTCGTTCGGCGGCGTGTCGCTGGCGGTGCAGAACCTCTTCAACGAGGACTATCTGACCTATAGCTCAGACACCAGCAATCCGACCGACAACCTGCGCTACTTCGCCGGTCGGGGCCGTTCCTTCACCCTCGGGTGGGACCGTCGCTTCTGATGCGTCTGGTCCAACTGGCGCATCGCTGGACCGGGGGGCTGGTCGGCCTGTTGCTGTTCGTCCTGGGGCTGACCGGAACCGTTCTGGTGTTCAAGGACGACTGGCTGCGCGCCGTCGTGCCTCATGCGACAGAGGCGCGGATTTCGGACCCCCGGCTGATCGGGGCGGCGCTGGAGCAGGCGTTTTCGGCGTCCGACCGGCCGCGTTCGGTCATCCTGGCCGACGATCGTCTGGGCATCCATCGCCTGAACTATGAAGAGAAGACGCGCGGGGCCTATGCGACCCAGTCGGGGCAGGTGGTGGCGCGCTGGGACAGCCTGTGGGCGCGGCCGGAACTGTGGCTGTTCGACCTGCATCACTATCTGCTGATCGGCGATGTCGGAAAGACCATCGCCGGGATCGCGGGCCTGGCCGGTCTTGGCTTCGTCGTCACAGGGGTGATCCTGTGGTGGCCGACGCGAAGAACCTTTGTCTTCGCCGCCCTGCCCAAGACCTGGAAACGGGCGGGAGTTGTCAAACATCACCGCGACATGGGCGCGTGGAGCGCGCCGCTGCTGGCCGTGATCCTGACGACCGGCGCGATTCTGGCCCTGTCCCCGCTATACGAAGGCCTAGCCAAAGTCCTGTCGCCGAGGGAAAATTTGAAGGCGATCATGGCGCCGCCGGAACATGAAGGCGGCCCCCTGTCCGTCGATCTCGACTGGCCGGCGATGATGGCGGCGGCGCAAGGCCGTTTTCCTGATGCGGACCCGCGCATTCTGTCCCTGCCCACGAAGCCTGGGGGGCTGATCAGCCTGCGCATGCGGCGCGCGGCGGAATGGCTGCCCAATGGCCGTACCCAAGTCTGGTTTGACCCGGCGGACGGTCGCATCGTCGGCGCGCGTGACGCCTTGACCCTGCCGCTCGGCTTGCGGGTCGCGAACGCCCAGTATCCGATCCATGCGGCCAAGGTCGGGGGAGTGGCTTATCGGCTGATCGTGACTGTGGCTGGCTTAGCGTTGACGCTGTTGGGATCTCTGGCCGTCGTCACCTTCTGGGGCAATCCGAGCGGATTGCCGAAGCGGCGACGCAAGAAGGCCTAACGACGAGGACCGGTAACGGCTTGTGGAAGCCAACTTTCGGGCGCGGCATGAACGACCGCTCCTGGCGCTTAGTGGAAATCCCGCGACCCCGGCAGGATGCGCACGTCGCGCGGATGCCGGTGCGACGGTTGGCGCGGCGGTTGCGGATGGGCGACGATGTCCGCGCGGACCAACTGCACGTGGGTTTCGTGGTCTTCTGACAGGCGGGACAGTTCGGTGCTGCGGTCAATGATGCGGCGGGCGACGACGTGGACGACATCTTCGGGACTTTTCTCGACGACGCCTTCGACCTGCATCAGGCGGGCGCCCATGACCTCGCGCCGGAACTGGTCCAGCATCCGCGCCCACAGGACCACGTTGGTGATGCCGGTCTCGTCCTCCAGGGTCACGAAGACGGCGTTGCCCTTGCCGGGCCGCTGACGCACCAGGACCACGCCGGCGACCTGCACCCGCGAGCCGCCGCGTTTCGCCTCGGTTTCGGCGCAGGTCAGGACTCGCTCGGCGGCGAAGACGGGGCGCAGGACGGCCATGGGGTGGGCCTTCAGCGACAGGCGTGCGGTCTGATAGTCGGCCGCGACGTGTTCGCCTAGCGGCATCAGGGGCAGATGGGCGTTGGGCTCGCTCCCCAGTTCGCGGGCGCCGCGCTCGCGCGCCTCGGCGGCGGCGAACAAGGGCAGGGGATTGTCGTCGGGCAATCGCCGCACCGCCCACAGGGCCTCGCGTCGATCCTGTCCCAGGGAACGGAAGGCGTCGGCGTCGGCCAGCTTGCGCATGGCGGCGGCGGGCAGTTCGGCGCGGCGGGCCAGGGTTTCGATATCGGCGAAGGGCGCCTCGGCCCGCGCCGCTGACAGAGCGTTCGCCCAATCCTCCCTGAAGCCGTCGATCTGGCGCAGGCCCAGACGCAGGACGGGCGTCTTCTCAGACCCCTCTAGACTGTTGTCCCAGTCGCTGTGCGAGACGTCGATCGGGCGCACCTCGACCCCGCCGACCTCCTGCGCCTCGCGCACGATCTGGGCGGGGGCGTAGAAGCCCATGGGCTGGCTGTTGAGCAGGGCGCAGGCGAAGGCCGCCGGGTGGCGGTGCTTGATCCAGGAAGAGACGTAGACCAGCCGGGCGAAACTGGCGGCGTGGCTTTCGGGAAAGCCGTAAGAGCCGAAGCCCTTGATCTGTTCGAAACACCGCTGGGCGAAGACCGGATCATAGCCGCGCTCGACCATCCGCCCGACCATGCGCGTCTCATAGGTGTGAAGGCTGCCGTCGCCACGGAAGGTGCCCATGGCCTTGCGCAGGCCGTTGGCCTCGCCGTCGCTGAACTCGGCGGCGACGATGGCCAGTTTCATCGCCTGCTCCTGAAACAGGGGCACGCCGAGGGTCTTGTGCAGCACCTGTTCCAGTTCGTCGGGCGGGCCGTGATCTGGGGAGGGTGAGGAATAGACGACCTCCTCCACACCGTTGCGGCGACGCAGATAGGGGTGAACCATGTCGCCCTGGATCGGGCCGGGGCGGACGATGGCGACCTGGATGACAAGGTCATAGAGGCAACGTGGCCGGAGCCGCGGCAGCATGTTGATCTGGGCCCGGCTCTCGACCTGGAAGACGCCGATGGACTGGCCTCGACACAGCATGTCGTAAACGGCCGGGTCCTCGCGCGGGAGGGTGTGCAGTTCCCAATCCTCCTTCTCATGCGCGCGGATCAGGTCGAAGGCCTTGCGGATGCAGGTCAGCATCCCCAGCGCCAGCACATCGACCTTCATCAGGCGCAGGGCGTCGATGTCGTCCTTGTCCCATTCGATGAAGGTGCGGTCGGGCATGGCGGCGTTGCCGATGGGAACCATCTCGTCCAGCCGGTCCTGGGTCAGGACAAAGCCCCCGACGTGCTGGCTGAGGTGGCGGGGGAAGTTCAGCAGACGGGACGCCATCTCGACCGCGCGGGCGATCATCGGGTTGGCTGTATCCAGTCCCGCCTGAACGACGTGGCGATCGCCGATCTCGGTCCCCCAACTGCCCCAGTGGCTGGAGGCCAGCCGAGCGGTGACGTCTTCGGTCAGACCTAGGACCTTGCCCACCTCGCGGATGGCGCTGCGGGGACGGAAATGGATGACGGTGGCGGCGATGCCGGCGCGATGGCGGCCATAGCGTTCGTAGATATGCTGGATGATCTCCTCGCGTCGTTCGTGCTCGAAATCCACGTCGATGTCGGGCGGTTCGTTTCGATCTTCGGACAGGAAGCGTTCGAACAGAAGATCGGACTCCATCGGATCCACCGAGGTGATGCCGAGGACATAGCAGACCGCCGAGTTCGCCGCCGAGCCGCGCCCCTGACACAGGATGCGCTTGTCACGCGCCACGCGGACGATGTCGAAGATGGTCAGGAAATAGGGCGCGATGTCCTTGCGGGCGATAAAGGCCAGTTCCTTGTCCAGCAGGGCCTGGACCTTGTCGGGAACGCCGTCAGGGTAACGCATGGCGGCGTGCCGCCCCGTAAGCTCTTCCAGCCAGGCCTGTGGGCTCCAATCGGGCGGAACAGGCTCTTTCGGATATTGATAGCTGAGCTCGGCCAGATCGAAGGTCGCGCGCGACAGGAAGGCGGTCGTCTCAGTCACCGCTTCGGGCGCGTCTTTGAACAGCCTCGCCATTTCATCTTCGGGCTTCAGCCAGCGTTCGGCGTTGGCCTCCAGCCGACGGCCGGCGGTTTCGATGGTCGCGCCTTCGCGGATGCAGGTCAGGACGTCCTGCAGGTCGCGGTCATGGGGAGCGGCGTAGAGGACGTCGTTGAGCGCCAGCAGGGGAACCTTCGCCCGCTCCGCCATGGCCTTGAGCCGGGCCAGCCGCCGCCGGTCGCCGCCGCGCCTGTGCAGGGCGGCGCCCAGCCAGACCGCGCCCGGCGCCGCCTCATTCATGCGGGCCAGCACCTCTTCCAGCCCTGTCAGTCGATCGGGCGGGACGAGGATCAGCAGCAGGTCATCGGGATCGGCCAGCAGGTCGCGCAGACCGATCTCGCATTCGCCCTTCTTCGCCCGGCGATTGCCCAGGGTCAGCAGGCGCGTCAGCCGACCCCAGCCCGCCCGCGTCTCCGGATAGGCGATGACGTCGGGCGTCCCGTCGTTGAAGACCAGCCGCGTCCCGGTCAGCAGGTGGAAGCCCGCCGCGCGACGTTTCATCTCTTCGGACAGGGCCGGATCGTTCAGCGGGTCCTCGATGAAGGCGATCTCGCCGGGACTGCCGCCGTCGCGCACCCTGTCCGGCGGGGCCAGACCCTCGACGCGAATCTCTTTCAGCGCGCTCCAGGCCCGCACCACGCCCCCCACGGTGTTGCGGTCTGCCAGCCCCAGCCCGGCATGGCCGCGCAGGATCGCCGTCAGCACCAGGTCCTTGGGATGCGAGGCGCCGCGCAGGAAGGAGAAGTTGCTGGCCGTCGCCAACTCGGCGTACGCGCCGCAAGGGTCGAGCCTCCTCATGCGAACAGGCCGTGGATGAACCAGCGCGGCTCGAGCGTCTCGCCATAGAGACCCTGGCGGAACAGCCAGAAGCGACGGCCGTCCCGGTCCTCGACCCGGTAATAGTCGCGGGTGCGCTGGTTCGGCGCGCGCCACCATTCGCCGCTGATCCGCTCGGGCCCTTCGGCGCGCGTCACCTCGTGCAGGACGCGGCGCCAACGGAACTTCAGCGGATAGCCGTCGGGGACCTCGGCCAGGGTTTCGACCGGCTGGGGCGGGTCGAACATCTGCAGGGGGCGCAGGGGCGGATCGTCGGAATCGAGGTCGGGCCAGGTCTCGTCGCCATGACGGGCGGCGGCCGGGACCAGTCGCGCCGCACGTTCAGGAATGTGCGAGGCGAAGGGCTCGAAGCGCAGCACGGCCTCCGGCCCCAGACGCGCGGTCAACCGGTCGATCAGGCGGCTGAAGGCTTCTTCGCCGGGCGTCTCGCGTTCCAGCCCCTGCTGGGTCGGCGCCAAAGCCTGGGTCCAGGGCACGGACATCCGCATCTGGTCGAAGCCGAACCCGGGGTCCAGCGGGGCGGCCAGGGCCGCCATCCGCTCGCGGAACAGCCGCAGGGTCGCGGTGGCGTCGCGGGTCGGGCGGCCGGTGTGGACGACGATGCGGCGCGTCTCGCCGTCCACGCGATAGAAGCCGGCCTCGAAGGCGCGGCCGCCCAGGCCGGTCTGATCCAGCCGGTCCATGGCCTCGATCAGCAGGTCGGACAGGACCCGCTCCACGTCCTCGGGTGCCGAGATCGGCTCGAAAAAGACGCGGTCGACGGCCACGGGGGCGGGCGGGCGATGCGGGGTGATGCGTATGTCCTCGTCGCCCAGAACCCGCGCCAGTCGGGTCGGGAAGTCGACGCCGAAACGGGCGGCCAGGGGCGCGCGAGGCCGGTCGTCCAGATCGCCCAGCCGCTTCAGGCCCAGGCGACGCAGGGCCTCGTCCTCCCTGTCCGAAAGCTCCAGGGCGGCGACCGGCAGGCGGCGCGCGGCGGCGCGATCCTGGCCGGGCTCGAACCGGCCGCCGGGGCCGAAGCGAGCCAGGGCGCGGGCGATCTGTGGCGTGCCGGCCAAGGCGCACCGGATTTTGAGTCCGGCGCGTTCGGCTTGCACTTGAACCGTCCGCATCAGGCCTGTCTCTCCGCCGAACAGGTGGGCGCAGCCGGTCACGTCCAGCATCAGGCCGTGCGGCGGGTCCAGCGCGATCATCGGGGTGAAGCGGCCGAAATCCTCCAGCACCCGCCCCAGCAGGGCGTCGTCGATGTCAGGGCGATGGGCGACGACGCGCAGGGCGGGGGTCCGCGCCCGCGCGTCGGCCAGGGCCAGGCCAGGGGTCAGTCCCGCTCGCGCCGCCGCCGGATCGACGGCCGCCAGCCGCAGCGCGCCCTTGATCTTCTCGGCCAGGACGACCGGCGGCGCATCCTCAGGCGGCGCGCCGTCCCGCTGCTCCTGACGCCGCAGCCGGTCGCTGGGCAGCCAAGGGAACCAGACCGCCAGATAGCGGCGCGGGCGGGCGGAAGGTTCGCTGTTCACGATCCCACTCCATGATCCAGGTCCCGGTCGCCCCGCCGCCGCGCCGCCGCAGCAGGGTCGCCGAAAAAGACGGTTGCCCCGGCGCCCCGCCTTCCAGGGGTTCCGAAGCGTAAGAGCCCACGGACCAGCGGGTCTCGGCCGCGCTGGGGCAGGGCAGGGCGCCTGCCCGCGCCAGGAACAGGGTCGCACCGCCCGTCTCGGCCGCCAGCGCCAGTCGGCGGCTGGCCGTCAGGCTGAACGCCTTGGCCTCGCCCCAGGCGCTCAACAGCACGGCGCCCACGGCGGGACTGCGCAGGGCTTCTTCGCCGACGGCCAACAGGGTCTGCACGTCGCGCGTCCGCACCAGCAGCAGGTCGCGCGGCGACAAGCCCATCTCATGCAGGCCCGGCCCATGCGGCCGTCCCGCCTCCTGGGCCATCATCTCATGCAGGCCCCAGACGATGGGCCGCCCCGCCGCCGCCCGCAGCGCCATGCCCAGCCCGAAGGCGTTGACCGCCGCCGCGTCGGCGGGCGCAGCGGCGTAGAGATCATGCAGAACGCCCGTAGCCAGAGACGCAAAGGCGTCGTCGCCTCCCGCGCGCACGCCTGCGCCGACGCGACGACCGCCGGCCCTATCCAGGGCCTCCAGGCGAGTCTTCAGCGCCGCCAGAGCGTCAGGCCGTGAACAAATGTTCTCCATATGTTCTATATGCGTACCAACCCCCTGGGGGAGTCAAGCGAAGCGGGAGACAAGGCTCGATACGGTCACTGACAACGACCGATTCTGGCGTTTGGTTGGCCTCAATCCCCACTTCGCCGTCGCGCAAATGCCGGCGTGTCTGATGCTTCCAGCCGAACGCCCGCCCCGACCACCTCGTCCGCAGGCAGAAACACCACGCCTAGATTCTGAAGCACCGTGACCAACAGGTTGGCGTTGGCGCGGTTGATCGGCGCGAAGTCGTTCGTCGCCTCGGCGCGCTTGATGGTGTTCACGGCCAGGCCGGTGCGCTCCGACAGGTCCAGGACCGACAGATTCAGAAGGCCTCGGGCGCCGCGCAGTTGGGCACCTGTGGGATGGTTGGGGGAGCGCGCACGAGGTGTCTTCATAATTAAATTTGACTCTTTAGACTCATTTTGAATTCATGGACTCATTATCAACGTGGAGTCTTATCTGTCCATGAAGAACCAATTCGAATTGAATTGTCCCATTCACGGAGCGCAGCTGAAGCGCGCCAACTGTCGGCGCTGCAACGCCCTCTATATGAGCGCCTATATGCGCCAGCGGCGGCGTCGCGATCCGGTTGCGGCCCTGCTGGAAAGGGCGCGAGAAAGGGCGGCGCGTCTGAGTCTCCCGTTCAACCTGCGCCGTCGCGACGTGGTGGTGCCGCCCGTTTGTCCTGTGCTCGGCGTGCCGCTGGCGGCAGGTTCCGAACGGTCGAGCGGATCGCCTTCGCTGGACCGCATCAGGCCCGCCCAAGGCTATGTGCCTGGGAATGTTCGCGTGATCAGCGACCGCGCCAATCGCCTCAAGGGCGCCTGTACGCGGGAGCAAGCCAAAGAACGCGCTCGGTCGGCTCCGCCGCCGCGGCGGCCTGACCTGGAAAGGATCGCAGCCTACATCGAACGGGAGGAGCTTCTGGCCGAAGTGCGCCGGAAGGCTGCGCAGGGCGGTCGTGCGGGGGCCGAATGGGAGAAGGTGGCGATCTTTCTGGACAAGGCGTTCGTCGCTGCGGACTGGCTGCGGAAAGATCAGAAGACGTAATGTGTTGCCAGGCGCAGATCATTTCTTAACAAAAACAACAAGATAGGTGTTTTTTCTTGTTGCGCCTGGAACGCTGTTCGTTGTATGTGTGTGTGGACGACAACTGACGCCCGAAGAGGCGTCTGTCCCGGCATCCCGCTGGGCGCCCCTAGCGATTGTCGTCTCTGACGATCGAGTTCGCTGTTTTGTCCCATGTAGAGCGTTATCTTCACGACCGCAGGTCTGACGCCATCACGTCTTCGACCCCGCTTCGCCTGTCCGTGGCGGCGCGTCTCGCCTTTCCTGACGGCTCCGTCTCGGTGCGCACCCTGCGGTTGGAGGCCAGCCGGGGGCGCCTGGTCATCGAACGGATCGGCAACAAGGATTTCACCACTCTGGCCGCCATCGAAGCGATGAGGGAACTGTGCCGCGTCCCGCCCAACCCCCGCGCCTCTATCTGCGCGAACGAAAGGGTCGAGAGGCCCGCTATGTCATCCTCGACCGTGGACGTGAAATCGGCACGGGCTTTGGCGAGTCGGACCAGCGAGGCGCTGAAGAGGCGTTCGGCCGCTATCTAGCCGACAAGCACCGGCCTGACTTCGGCGATGGACATCCGTCCAAGGTCGCCGTCGCCGATGCGCTGACCTATTATCTGGAATCTCTGCGGGACGATCATTCCGGTCCCGAGCCCTATCATGTCGACCGTCTGCTGGAGGGGGTGGGAGACCTGACCTGCGACGCGATCAACATCGAAGCCTGCCGGAAGTACGTGAAGGCGAGAACCGGCGGCGCCCATGGGCGAAGGCCGGTGGTGGAGGCCACCGCCCGACGTGAACTCGAGACCTTGGCGGCCGCGCTGAACCTGCTCCATCGGCATGGAAAACTGGATCGGCCGATCCCGATCGCCAAGCCGGACGCGGGACAGCCCAATGAGCGCTGGCTTACGCGGATGGAAGCGGCGCGGCTTCTGCGCGGGGCCTTGGGGTATGAAGCGGTCGGCGTTGACGAACAGGGCGGCGTCAAGGGGTGGCGGCGTGTCGCCGAGCCTAACTACCATGTGGCCCGTTTCATTCTGATCGCCCTCTATACGGCGACGCGCCATTCGGCCGTTTTGGCCCTGCGCTGGACGCGAAGCCCGACGGCAGGCTCGGTCGATCTGGTCACGGAAACCATCCATCGTCGGGGAACTGCGGAACGGGAAACGCGGAAGCGTCGGCCGCCCTGTCCGATCCCGCATCGGCTGATGCCGCACCTGCGGCGGTGGCGCAGACTGACGATCCACGGCCCCTGCGAATACGATGGGGAGATCATCCAGCGTCAGCGCAGCGGCTTTGAAAGCGCCAAGGAGCGGGCGGGCCTGGGTGCGGACGTGACGCCGCACACGCTGAAGCACACCTGCATCACCTGGCTGCTTCAGAAGGGCGTTCCGACCTGGCAGGTCGCCGGCTTCACGGGCACCAGCGAGGGGCTGATCACCAGGGTCTATGGGCACCACAGTCCGAACTACATGGAAGAGGCGCGCTCAGCGATTGGTCGGCGATGACCTGGGCGGGGAGCGTTTCATGGGCGTTTCCTGGGCAGGACGACCTCCCGAGTGGGGTGCTGTTCCGAAAAGCCTAAGGAAAAGAATGGTGGACGCGACAGGGATTGAACCTGTGACCCCTACGATGTCAACGTAGTGCTCTCCCGCTGAGCTACGCGTCCGCCTGTTCTGCGGCCCGGCCGACTGATGTGTCGGTGGGCGGGAAGGCGGCGTCTATAACCCGCAGTTTGCGGGGCCTGCAAGGGGCTTTGACGCCTTTCTTCGACTTTTCTTTTGGTTAGACCGCGATCATGCGTTCGACCTCGTTCACCAGGTCGCGCAGGTGGACGGGCTTGGACAGAACCTTGGCCTGGGGCGAGGCCTGGGCGGCGCTGAGGGCGACGGCGGCGAAGCCGGTGATGAACATGATGCGCAGGCCCGGCTGGCGGGCGGCGGCGACGCGGGCGACCTCGATGCCGTCGGCGCCCGGCATGACGATGTCGGTCAGCAGCAGGTCGTAGGGGCCCTGGTCCAGGGCGTCGATGGCGTCGTCGCCGTTCTCGCAGGCCACGACCTCATGATCGGCCCGCTCAAGGGCGCGGGTCAGGAAGCCGCGAAGAGAATTGTCGTCTTCGGCCAGAAGAATGCGCGCCATGATCGTATCGAAACCGTTGGGGAATTGGCGGCCAGCCTAGGCCCGGCCGGGTAAACCGGCGATGAAGACGAACGGGGCATCGCGGCATCGGGGCGCGCCTTCCGCTGCGAAGCAGGCTATGGCGAAGGCATGGATGCGCCTCAGCCGCCCTTCTGGATCGTTCCGGCGGACGCCGGGCGGGCGACGCCCCTGGTGTTCGCCTCACCGCATTCGGGTGATCTCTATCCCGACGACATGGGGGCGACGGCTTCGGCGCGGGCGGTCCGCAGCGCCGAAGACGCGGCGGTGGATCAGTTGATCGACTGCGGGCCAGGAGAGGGGGCGAGCCTGATCGCCGCGCGTATCGGCCGGGCCTATGTCGATCTGAACCGGGCGCCGGACGAGTGGGATCCGGCCCTGATCGTCGATGCGGTCGCGCCGCGCGCCAGCGCCAAGGCTCAGGCCGGCTATGGCGTGGTGGCGCGGCTGGCGGGGGACGGGACGCCGCTCTATGGGCGTCAGCTGACGCGAAGCGAGGCCGAGGCGCGGGTGGCGCGGGTGCACGCCCCCTATCATGCGGCCCTGGCGGAGATGATGCAGGCGGCGCGGGCCGAGTTCGGGCGGGCGGTGCTGATCGATTGGCACTCGATGCCCGCACGGGCGACGAACGGGGTCGTGGACGTGGTGCTGGGGGACCGGCATGGGACCAGTTGCGAGGCGCTGCTGATGCGGCGTCTGCGGCGGCTGTTCGAGGCGCAGGGGCTGACGGTCGGGCTGAACCGGCCCTATGCGGGCGGCTATGCGACCCAGATCTGGGGGCGGCCGGAGGACGGGTTTCAGGCGGTGCAGATCGAACTGAGCCGGGGCCTGTACTGGGACGAGGCGGCCTGGGCGCCGTCGCCGGGATGGAAGCGCTGCCGCTCGGCCCTGCGTCGGGTGATCGCCGAGCTTTGCGTCGACTGGCGCGCCTGACGGCTGCGCTGGAGGCAAAAAAGAGCCGCGCCAAACGGCGCGGCTTTGAAAGTCTATAGGGAGGAAACGCCCAGGAAGGGCAAGACGCTCGAAAGCGTCGAAAACCAAGTTAGTTTGCAGCGCACAAAAATACAAGTCTCGATTCAATCTTATACAATCACGGGATGTTACCGAGTTTGCCGCTCAATCCCATGATCCTGAAATGCGGCGCGTGCCGTTGATTTCGCAGTTGCGAGATTGTCAGCCCCGTTCAAGCAGGCGGCGAGCCTGCCGGATGGCGCCGGCGGCGGGCGATGCGAGCTGACGCCAGGCCAGAAGGGCGAACACCGACACGGCCCCCAACATCAGCCACAGCGGCCCGAACAGCCAGGCGGCGGCCGCCAGGGCGAAATAATAGCCGCGAACGCCCTGGTTGAAGCTGGTCAGGGCGGGGTTCAGCACGCGCGCCACGGCGCGGCCATAGGCGACGCGGTCGGCTTCCTCGTGGATTTCCGGCGCGGCGCCGATCAGGGCGACGGTGTAGTTCAACTGGCGCAGCGCCCAGATGAAGTCGAGGAAGCCGCGGGCCAGGCACAGCAGCACCACGGCCAGCTTGGCCTCCATCAGGCGCGGGGCGACGGGTTCGGCGCCGACGGCGGCGAAACCGCGCATGGCCGCCTCGCCGCCGAACAGCACGCCCGCCACGGCGGCGATCAGCAGCAGATTGGTCGAGGCGAAGAAGGAGGCGGAGTTGATCGAATGACCCATCAGCTGGCTGTCGATCAGCCGCATCTCGCGATGGGTCATGGCGCGCATCCAGGCGTCGCGCACCGACAGCATGTCCATGTTGAGGGAGCCGCTGCGTCGCGCCACCAGGCGGATCAGCGGGCCGTAGCCCAGCCAGGCGACGACAAAGACGAACAGGGCGATCCAATCGAACAGACTCATGCCTGATTGACGCCACGTCGGCCGTCGCAAGGCAAGCGTGATCGCCGCGACGCTTGCCGTAAAGCCGCGCAAAGCTTATCACGCGCGTCAATTCTCTCCCCGTTCGCACCTGCAACAAGAGCGTATCATGAACATCGACGCCATCCCGGTCGGCCCCAACGCGCCGTGGGACATCAACGTCATCATCGAGATCCCGCAGGGCGGCCTGCCGGTGAAGTATGAGATGGACAAGGAATCGGGCGCCCTGTTCGTCGACCGCTTCCTGCACACCGCCATGTACTATCCGGGCAACTACGGCTTCGTGCCGCACACCCTGTCGGACGACGGCGACCCCTGCGACGTGATCGTGCTGAACCCGACCCCGGTGGTGCCGGGCTGCGTCATCCGCTCGCGCCCGATCGGCGTGCTGAAGATGGTCGATGAAGCCGGCGGCGACGAAAAGATCCTGGCCGTGCCGGTCGACAAGCTGAACCCCTACTACACCGAGGTCTCCAGCTATCGTCAGCTGCCCGCCATCCTGATCGAGCAGATCGAGCACTTCTTCACCCGCTACAAGGATCTGGAGAAGGGCAAGTCGGTCACGGTCAACGGTTGGGGCGACGCCGGCGAAGCCGCCGAACTGATCGCCGCCGGCATGGCCGCCCACCAGGCCAAGCTGGCCGCCAAGGGCGAAGCCGCCGCCTGATTGTCGTCGGCATCTGAATATGAAAAGGCCCCGCTGGAAACGGCGGGGTCTTTTTTGTGGACGAGGCGATCCTGACCTCGGCGCCTGAATGACCCGGCCGCCCCACCCGACTTCGGCCTGACGGCCTCGGCTAACCCTCTCCATGAAGGGGAGGGAGAGCCGTTTCTACTTCTTTCTGAACGCCGCGATCGCCTCGACAGTCTGGCGCACCTTGGCCTCGATGCCGGCCCAGTCCTTCGCCTGAATGGCGGCTTCGGTGATCAGTTTCGAGCCCATGCCGGTCGCCACGATGCCGGCGCCGAACCATTTGGCGATGGAGGCTTCATCCGGGTCGACGCCCCCGGTCGGCATGATCTTGCTCCAGGGCATCGGCCCCAGCACCGCCTTGACGAATTCCGGCCCGCCGACGGATGCGCCGGGGAACAGTTTGACGATATCGCAGCCCAGCTCCTGCGCCTCGGAGATGTCGCGCACCGAGCCGCAGCCGGGCGAATAGGCCACCTGGCGACGGTTGCAGACCTTGGCGACCTCGGGGACCAGGCAGGGGCTGATGACGAAGCGCGCGCCCGACGCCAGATAGAGGGCCGCCGTCGGCGCATCCAGGATCGAGCCGACGCCCATGATGATGTCGGGATCGGTGTGCGCGAACTCTTTCGACAGGGCGGTGAAGGTCTCCCAGGCGAAGTCGCCGCGATTGGTGAATTCGATCGCCTTGGCGCCGCCGCGCGCGCAGGCCCGAATCACCTCGGCGCAGACCTCGATGTCGGGGTGATAGAAGACGGGCACCACGCCCTGGGTTTCAAGGGCGGTGAGCACCGCGAGGCGGTCGTGGCGCATGGGAACTCCTTCACTCTGAGGGGCGAAGCCTATTCGGCGGTGGCCAGCTCCACCAACCGCTTCACCATGGCGCTGTCGGGATCGGCCAGCGAGTCCAGCACGGTGAAATGGTCGGCCCCCTCGACGATCTCGACATGGGTGTCGGCGCCCTTGCCGCCCCAGGCGGCGGCCATCTCGCGGCTCTGGCGCACGAACTCATTGCTTTCGTTGCCGCCCACCCAGCAGTCCAGGGCGGTGCCGCCGGGCGTCGCCCCGTTCGGCGCGGGCCAGTGGATCGGCGACAGGGCGCGCGCGACCGGCGCGTCCAGTCCCAGCGCCTCGTTCAGCGAGGTATGGACCAGCGGCTCCAGGTCGAACACGCCCGAGATCGCCAGCGCCGCGCGCGCCCGGCCTTCGGACAGCATCCCCGCCGCCATATGCCCCCCGACCGAATGGCCGAACACCAGCGGCCGCTTGCCGGTGCGGGCGCGGACGAACTCCGTTGCCTCGCGCATCTGGCTGATGATCTTGCCGACCGAAACACCGGGCGCCAGGTCGTAGCCGGGGACGACGACGCTGATCCCATGCTCCAGCAGGGCGGGCGCGACCCAGGCGAACCAGCCGCGGTCCAGCGCCTGCCAGTAGCCGCCGTGCATGAAGACGGCGACGGGCGCGCCCGCGCCCGCGTCGAACCATTCCATCTTCTGCCGTTCGGACGGGCCGTATTCGATCGTCTCTGGCCGCCGGGCGTCGATCACCCGCAGCGAGTCCTTGCGCCAGCGGTCCAGAATGGCGGGGTGTCCCGGCACCCGGGCGCGGTTGTTATAGGCCGCCTCATAGGCCGCGGCCCGTTCTACTTGCGTCGCCTCGGGCGACAAAGCCTTACCCATGTCGTCTCCATCCGCTAGAGACCTCCGCTTGAACGGGAGGCTTGAAGGCCATGATGACCGCCATTTTCGTCTTCATCAAATGCGAGTTGGGCTACGCCAACGATGTTGCGGCCGATCTGGTCGATAATGTCGAGAATGTGAGCGAGGTCTATTCGACATCGGGCCAGCATGACCTGCTGGCCAAGTTCCAGCTGCCCAAGGACGCCGACATCGGCACTTTCGTGACCAAGCAGGTGCAGACGCGCCCGCACATCCGCGACACCTTCACCGTCATCACCTTCTCGCCCTTCCTGCCCTCGAAGAAGTAGGGTTCCGTTTCCAAAAAGGACCGGCTAGCGTCCTCTCCAAGCAAGAACGCGAGGGAGGGCGGCCATGGCCGATCTGGAGACGTTCCGCGCGCAGACGCGCGCCTGGCTGGAGGCGAACTGTCCGCCGGAATGTCGCGGCGCGCCGCCGCTTGAGGCGGATATGGTCTGGGGCGGGCGCAACGCCGTCTATCCGACCCCTGCGCATAAGGCCTGGCTGGAGCACATGGCCGAACGCGGCTGGACTGCGCCGGAATGGCCGCGCGAGTACGGCGGCGGCGGGCTGAGCCGCGAAGAGGCCAAGGTGCTGGCCGCCGAGCTGCGCCGCATCAAGGCCCATCCAGCGCTCTACAGCTTCGGCGTCTGGATGCTGGGCCCGGCCCTGCTGGCCTTCGGTACGGAAGAACAGAAGCAGCGCTTCCTGCCGCCCATCGTGCGCGGCGAGATCCGCTGGTGTCAGGGCTATTCCGAGCCGGGCGCCGGGTCCGACCTCGCCTCCATCCAGACCCGCGCTGTCGATCAGGGGGACCACTGGATCGTCAACGGCCAGAAGATCTGGACCTCCTACGCCGACAAGGCCGACTGGATTTTCTGCCTGGTCCGCACCGACCCCGAGGCGCCCAAGCATCTGGGCATCAGCTTCGTCCTGTTCGACATGGCGACGCCGGGCGTGACGACGCGGCCCATCACACTGATCAGCGGCAAGTCGCCCTTCTGCGAGACCTTCTTCGACGACGTGCGGGTCGAGAAGGAGAACCTGATCGGCGCGCTGAACCGCGGCTGGGACGTGGCCAAGGCCCTGCTGGCGCATGAGCGGACCATGATCGGCGCCATGGGCGACACTGGCGTCGGCCGCCCGCTGGGACAGGTCGCGGCCGATAATCTGGGGCTGGACGAGGCCGGGCGACTGGACGCGCCGCTGCTGCGCGCCCGCATCGCCGACTACGACATCGACGCCGCCGCCTTCCGTCTGGCGATGGAGCGGGCGGGCGATCAGATGAAGGCGAAACAGGCCCACCCGGCGATCGCCTCCATGTTGAAATACTACGGCTCCGAACTGAACAAGCGCCGCCACGAACTGGCCATGGCGGCGGGCGGATCGGACGCGCTGGAATGGGAAGGCGAGCGCTCGAACGACGGTCAGGCCGCCCGCGACTGGCTGCGCACCAAGGCCAACTCCATCGAGGGCGGCACCAGCGAAGTCCAGCTGAACATCATCGCCAAACACCTGCTGCAACTGCCGGGGGCGTGACGCCCAACCCGCCTCCATGGCCGCCGTCATCCTTGGGCCTGACCCGAGGATCGAGGGCTGTGCCGGACTGGACGCCGCCCGCTCGCCACCACGCCCGATGCCCGGATCAAGTCCGGGCATGACGAAGAGAAAGTAGGATTGATGCCCCTGATCCTGACCGAAGAGCAGACTATGCTTCAGGACGCCGCCGACGGCTTTCTGAGCGAAAACGCGCCCATCGCCCACCTGCGGAAACTGCGCGACAGCCGCGACCCGGACGGCGTCTCACGCGACCTGTGGCGGGCCTTCGGCGAGATGGGTTTCGCCGGCGTCGTCATTCCTGAGGAAGACGGCGGATCGGGCCTCGGCGCCGTCGAGGCGGGCGTCATCGCTCAAAGTCTGGGCCGCACCCTGACGCCCTCGCCTTTCATGGGTTCGTCCGTGCTGGCGGCGACGGTGCTGAAGACGGCGGGATCAGAGACACAGAAGCAATGGCTGGGCAGGATCGCGGCGGGTGAGGCCATCCTCAGTCTCGCCGTCGACGAAGGGCCGAAACACGCCCCGACCAAGATCGCTGCGCGCGCCGAACGGTCCGGCAACGGCTTCAAGCTAAATGGCGCCAAGAGCTTCGTGCTGGACGGCCATATCGCCGACGCCCTGATCGTCGCCGCGCAAACGGATGAGGGCCTGACCCTGTTCCTGATCGACCCGGCGACGCCAGGCGTGTCGGTCGAGCGCACGGTCATGGTCGACGCCCACAACGCCGCCCGCGTGACCTTGAGCGAGGTTCAGGTCGACGCCGACGCCGTGATCCGCGCTGTAGGCGACGGACGGGGGCCGCTGGACGCCGCCCTGACGCTGGGCCGCGCCTGCGCTGCTTCGTCGCTGGTTGGGGCAGGCGATCAGGCGTTCAAGATCACCCTCGACTATCTGAAAACCCGCAAGCAGTTCGGCAAGCTGATCGGCGAGTTCCAGGCCCTGCAACACCGCGCCGCCCACCTGTTCACCGAGCTGGAGCTGGCCAAGGCCGCCACTCTGGCCGCGCTTCAGGCCATCGACGCGGGCCGCCCCGACGCCGAACAGGCCGCCGGCATCGCCAAGGCCAAGGCGGGCCGCGTCGCCGAACTGGCGGTGCAGGAGGCGGTCCAGATGCACGGAGGCGTCGGCATGACGGACGAGTTCGACGTCGGCCTGTTCATGAAGCGCGTGCGGGTGCTGAACGAACTTCTCGGCGACGCCTGCTTCCACGCCGAACGCCTCGCTCGCGCGAAAGGCTTCTGAACCCCTTCTCCCCTTGAGGGAAAAGGATGATGCTGACTCTCGTTTGATCCAGGGCAAAGCCGTGCGGCTCGGGGTGACGGTGGGGCGAGGATCGCTTACACCTCCCGGCAAGGGAGAAACGACATGACGCGATCCAACGCGCCCGCCTATCAGACAGGCTTCGCCAACCACTTCGCCACCGAGGCGGTGGACGGCGCCCTGCCGGTCGGCCGCAACTCGCCGCAGCGCCCGGCGCTGGGCCTCTATGCCGAACAGCTGTCGGGCGCGGCCTTCACCGCTCCGCGCGACCACAATCTGCGCAGCTGGCTCTATCGCCTGCGGCCCTCGGCCCAGCACGGGCCGTATCAGCCGTTCGCGCAAGGCCGCGTGCGCTCCGGCCCCTTCACCGAGACGCCGCCCAATCCCAACCGGATGCGCTGGGATCCGCTGACCATGCCGGACCAGCCGACCGACTGGGTCGAGGGGCTGACCACCTATGGCGGCAACGGCGACGCCGATTCCGGGACGGGCGTGGGCGTTCACCTTTATGTCGCCAACCGTTCGATGGTCGATCGCGTCTTCTATTCGGCCGACGGCGAGCTGCTGATCGTGCCGCAGCAGGGGGCGCAGCGCTTCGTCACCGAGATGGGCATTATCGAGGCGGCGCCGGGCCACGTGGTCGTCATCCCGCGCGGCGTGCGCTTCCGCGTCGAGGTCGACGGTGAGGTGCGCGGCTATGTCTGCGAGAACTACGGCGCGCCCTTCCGCCTGCCGGATCTCGGCCCCATCGGCTCCAACGGCCTGGCCAATCCACGTGATTTCGAGACGCCGGTCGCCGCCTTCGAGGATGTGGATCGCTCGACTGAGTGCGTGCAGAAATACGGCGGCCAGCTGTGGGCCACGACCTTCGACCATAGCCCGCTGGACGTGGTGGCCTGGCACGGCAACTACGCCCCTTATCGCTATGACACGGCGCGGTTCAACACCATCGGCACGGTCAGCTTCGACCACCCGGACCCGTCGATCTTCACTGTTCTGACCTCGCTCAGCGACACGCCGGGGACGGCCAACTGCGACTTCGTCATCTTCCCGCCGCGCTGGATGGTAGCCGAGAACACCTTCCGTCCGCCGTGGTTCCACCGCAACGTCATGAGCGAGTTCATGGGGCTGATCTTCGGCGAGTATGACGCCAAGGCGGGCGGCTTCGCCCCCGGCGGCGCCAGCCTGCACAACCGCATGAGCGGCCATGGCCCGGATCAGGCCAGCTGGGACGGCGCGACCAAGGCGGACCTCAAGCCGCACAAGATCGAGAACACCCTGGCCTTCATGTTCGAGACGCGGATGCCGATCCGCACCACGGCCTGGGCGGAACAGACGCCGTTGATGCAACTGGACTACGACGACTGCTGGACCGGCTTCGAAAAGGGCAAGGTCTGAAGCCTTCCTCAAATCCGATATGAAAAGGGCCCCGCCGCGATCGCGACGGGGCCCTTGTTCTATGTGAGACCTGCTTAGGACTTCGGCGGCGTGTTCGAGGTGGTCATGCCGCCATCGACGTTGCCGGCCTCGGCCTTGATGGCGTCGGCCTTTTCATCGGCCTTCTTCTCCACGGCGTCCGCCTGAGCGTTCAGGGCGTCAGCCTGGGCTGCGGTCGGGGCGGCGTCGGCCTGGTTCTCAAGCTGGGTCGCCGTCACATCGGCCTGAGCCTCGACGGCGTCGGCGCGGGCGTCCGCTTCCTTTTCGGCCGGATTCTGGCAGGCGGCCAGGCCGGTCAGGGCGGCGACGGAGACGGCGGCGAGAACGAGTTTGCGCATGATGGTGCTCCAGATGGTTGAGCCTAGGAAACTCGCTGGATCACATTCGGTTCACGCGCCTGTGATCACATTTTCAGCCCGCCTCGGCGAAGACCACGCGCGCGGCGCCCAGAAGGGCGGCGTGTTTATGCAGGATCACCTTGGTCGGAATGGCGGCCATATAGTCCTGGAACCGACCCTTGCGCTCGAACCGTCGGCGGAAGGGGCTGGCCTGGATGAAGGGCAGGATGCGCGGTACGATCCCGCCGGCGATATAGACCCCGCCGCGCGCCCCGGTGGTCAGGGCGATGTCCCCGGCGACAGCGCCCAGCATGGCGCAGAAACGGGCCAGGGTGGCGCCGCAGGGGCTGTTCGGATCGTCCAGCGCCTGGGCCGTGATCTGGGCGGGGTCGTCGATGTGGGTCTCGCGGCCGTCGATCTCGGCCAGGGCGCGGTGCAGGTTCAGCAGGCCCGGCCCGCAGATCAGCCGTTCGATCGAGACGCGGTCATAGCGGCGGCGCAGGATGCGCAGGACTTCATCCTCGACTTCGTCGCCTGGCGCGAAACAGGCGTGGCCGCCCTCGCTGGGCAGGGCCATCTCGCGGCCGTGGGCGTCGCGCGCCAGGGCGGAGACGCCGAAGCCCGTGCCCGGTCCGACCAGGGCGATGGCGGCGTGGGGATCCCCCTGGGCCGGGCCGCCCAGGGACGCCAGTTCGTCTTCGGGCACGACCGGCGCGCCCCAGGCCAGGGCCTCGAAGTCGTTGATCAGCCGGATCGGGTTCAGCCCCAGGGTCTGAAGCTCGCCCTCCGACACGCGCCAGGGCGAGTTGGTCAGCTCGATGGCGCCGTCCGTCACCGGCCCCGCCACGGCGATGACGCCGCCGGTCGGCTTGACCGGGCAGCCGTCGAGATAGGCCTTTACGCCGTCCAGAAAGGTCGGGTGGATCTCGGCGGGGAAGCTCTCGAAATGCTCCAGAACGGGGCGACCGTCGACCATGCGGGCCAGGGCGAAGCGGGCGTTGGTGCCGCCGACGTCGCCGACCAGAAGCAGGGGATCGGTCATGCGGCTCTCCTTCAGGCGTCCACGGCGCGGTCGACCAGGTTGGGATCGGGCGGGCCGTCGTCGTGGCCGTTCGCGCCGATGGGGGCGGCGAAACAGACGCTGGCGCCTTCCTCCGCCGTCGACACCGCCTGACGGAAGGCGCCGAACAGTTCGCGGCCATAGCCCCAGGACGAGCCCTCGGCATGGGCGCGCGAGCGCGTCGCCGCCGGGCGCGCGGCCATGTCGCCGACGCCGACCGTGGTCAGCACACCGGCCTCAGGGTCCAGCCGGATCACGTCGCCGTCGCGCACGTGGGCCAGGGGGCCGCCCGCCAGGGCCTCGGGGCTGACATGGATGGCGGCGGGCGTCTTGCCGCTGGCGCCCGACATGCGGCCGTCGGTGACGAAGGCGACCTTGAAACCCTTGTCCTGCAGCACGGATAGAGCCGGCGACAGGCTGTGCAGTTCGGGCATCCCATTGGCGCGCGGTCCTTGGAAGCGCAGCACTACCACGACATCGCGGTTCAGCTTGCCGTCCTTGAAGGCTTGAAGCGCGTCTTCCTGCGTTTCGAACACGGCGGCGGGGGCCTCGACGATGCGGTTCTCAGGCTTCACCGCCGAGATCTTGATGACCGCCCGGCCCAGATCGCCCTGCACCAGCCGCAGGCCTCCCTCGTGGTCGAACGGATCCGAGGCCGGGCGCAGGATGCTCAGATCCAGACTCTCCTTCACTGTGTCGCGCCAGACCAATTCGCCGTCCTCCAGTTGGGGCTCCTTGAAATAATGCTCCAGCCCTTGGCCCATGACGGTGGTCACGTCGGCGTGCAGGTTGCCCGCCTGGACCAGTTCGCGGGTGACGAAGGCTACCCCGCCCGCCGCCTGAAAGGCGTTCACATCGGCCGACCCGTTCGGATAGACCCGCGCCAGCAGCGGGGTGACCGACGACAGCTGATCCATGTCGGTCCAGTCGATCAGCACCCCCGCCGCCCGCGCCATGGCGACCAGATGGATGGCGTGATTGGTCGAGCCGCCGGTGGCCAGCAGGGCGACGATCATGTTGACGATGGTCTTCTCAGACACGACGTCGGCCATGCGTCCGCGCCCCTCGCGCGCCAGCTCGATCGCCTGCTTGGCCGCCGCCGCCGTCAGGGCGTCGCGCAAGCCGGTGTCCGGGTGGACGAAGGCGGTCGAGGGCAGGTGCAGTCCGGCGATCTCCATCATCATCTGGTTGGAATTGGCCGTGCCGTAGAAGGTGCAGGTGCCGGGCGAATGATAGCTGGCGATCTCGCTCTTCAACAGTTCGGCGCGGTCGATCAGCCCCTGCGCATATTCGGCGCGGACGCGGGCCTTTTCGGCGTTGGGAAGACCGCTGGGCATCGGCCCGGCCGGGGCGAAGACGACCGGCAGGTGTCCGAACGCCAGCGCCCCCATGAACAGCCCCGGCACGATCTTGTCGCACACCCCCAGCATCAGGGCGGCGTCGAAGGCGTCGTGGGTCAGGGCCACCCCCGTCGACATGGCGATGACGTCGCGGCTGAACAGGCTCAGCTCCATGCCGGGGCGACCTTGCGTGACGCCGTCGCACATAGCCGGGGTTCCGCCCGCCACCTGGGCTGTGGCGCCGACCTCGCGCGCGGCCTGACGGATGATCTCGGGGAAGCGCTCGAACGGCTGATGCGCCGACAGCATGTCATTATAGGCGGTGACGACGCCGAGGTTCGGCTGGGCGCCGGTCATGGCGGTCAGCTTGTCCGCCACCGTCTGCCCGGCGAAGGCGTGGGCCCAGTTGGCGCACGACAGCTTGGCCCGCCCCGACCCCGATCCCGTCGCCGCGTCCATGCGGCGCAGATAGTCGGCGCGGGTCTTGCGGCTGCGTTCGGCGATGCGGGCGGTGACCTCGGCCACCACAGGATTGAGCGCCATCAGTCGGCCTCCGTCCAGAACACTTCAAGGGGGGCGTTCGCCGCGATCAGGGCGGCGATGGGGCTGACGGCCGGATCGCCCGCCGCTTCCCGCTCGAACACGGCGCGCTTCTTGGCCCCGGTCAGGGCCAGCACGACGCACCGCGCCGAGGCCAACCACGGCAGGTTGAGCGTCAGCCGCTCCTGCGGCGGTGCCGCGCCGTCGCGCCCGGCTGGCACGCCGTAGACGGCGGGCTTCAGGCTCGGGGTCAGCAGGGTGGTCAGCGTCGGACTGCCGGGGAACATGGAGCAGATATGCCCGTCCTCGCCCATGCCCAGCAGGACGGCGTCCAGCGGGCGGCCCTCGGCGTCCAGCGCGCGAGAGGCGAGAACGGCCGCCCGATCCACCGTCACGGCGGGGCTGTAGAGCGGGATGAACCGCGCGGCGGCGGCCGGGCCGGTCAGCAGGGCGCCTTTCAGCAGGGTCGCGTTCGAGTCCGGCGACGTTTCGGACACATAACGCTCATCCACCAGCGTCGTCGTGACCTTGGCCCAGTCGAGATCGGCCTGCGCCAACCGCGCATAGATGGGCGAAGGCGTCGACCCGCCCGACCCGGCGAACAGGGCGCGCCCGTCGGCGGCCAGAGCTCCCGCCAGCGCCCCGGCCAAGCGATCGGCGACGGCCTCGGCCCATACGTCGAGGATTGGGAAACTCTGGATCATGCCGACACTTCCCTTCTCCCTTGGTGGGAGAAGGCTGCTCGCGAGGGGAGAAGGAAGAGTGCTTGGGGTTCTCATCGCACGTTCCACTTCCGTCCCGTGCGCGACAGCAGCAGGTCGGCCGCCTCCGGTCCCCAACTGCCCGCCGCATAGTCCAGCGGCTTGCACTCGCGACACGTCCAGGCGTCGGCCACCTCATCGACCCATTTCCAAGCCTGCTCGGCCTCGTCCCGGCGCACGAACAGGGTGGAGTCGCCGTTGAGGGCGTCCAGCAGCAGCCGCTCATAGGCGACGCGGCGTCGCGGCGGGGCGGCGTCCTTGCCGTCTTGCCCCCACGACAGGCTCATCCGGATCGGCTGAAGCTGCATGCGCTGCTCCAGCCCCGGCTTCTTGTTCATCACCGACAGGGAGATGTCCTCGTCCGGCTGCAGTTCGATCACCAGTCGGTTGTCATAGATGTCGCCCCCAATCCCGTGTCTGGCGCCGTGGCCGAAGATGGAGTGGGGCACGGGCTTGAACTGGATGACGATCTCGGTGCGCTTTTCGGCCAGCCGCTTGCCGGTGCGCATGAAGAAGGGCACGCCCGCCCAGCGCCAGTTGTCGATGTCGGCGCGGATGGCGACGAAGGTCTCGGTATCCGACGGCTGGCCGCGTTCGGTCTCATAGCTGTCGACAGGGCGGCCCTCGACCTCCCCGGCCGTATACTGGCCGCGCACGGTCACGCGCTCGGCGTCCTCGGCCATGATGGGGCGAAGGGAACGCAGCACCTTCACCTTCTCATTGCGTACCGAGTCGGGGTCCAGATCGCTGGGCGGCTCCATCGCCACCAGACACAGCAGTTGCAGCATATGGTTCTGCACCATGTCGCGCAGGGCGCCGTACTCGTCATAATAGGGCCAGCGGTCGCCGACACCGACCGTTTCTCCGACCGTGATCTGCACATGGTCGATGGTCAGATTGTTCCACAAAGGCTCGAAGATGGCGTTGCCGAAGCGCAGGGCGATCAGGTTCTGCACCGTCTCCTTGCCGAGGTAGTGGTCGATGCGGAATACCTGCCGTTCGTCAAAGGCGTCGGCCACGGCGTCGTCGATTTCGCGGAAGCTTTCCAGATCGCGCCCGACCGGCTTCTCCAGCACGATGCGGTCGTTCTTCTCGGCCAGGCCTGCCGCCTTCATGGCCGTGACGATGCGGCCGTAGAGGGACGGCGACACCGCCAGGAAGGCCGTGATCGCGCCCTTGCCGCAGCGCGCCTTCAACGGCTTCAGGCTTTCGGCGTCGGTGGCGTCGACGGCCACGTATTCCAGCCGCTCAGTCAATCGGCGCCAGCTGTCCTCGCTCCAGGCGTCGTCGGTCTCGGCGCGGGGCTGCACCGCCGCGCGCGCCTTCTCCAGATAGGCCTCGGTCGTTTCTTCGGTGCGGGCGGCGGCGATGATCTTCAGCCCGTCCGGCAGCAGGCCGTCGTGATCCAGGAAGTACAGCGACGGCAGCAGCATCCGCATGGCGAGGTCGCCCCCGCCTCCGAACAGTATCAGCGCCGCCATTCAGGTCTCCTTCGTCCGAGGCCGACCCGCACAGCGGGCCGTCAGCCTTGATCTGTAGCCGGTTTCGCCCGCCGGCCCAGAACGTCCAGTACATCCTGAAACACCATGTCACGCGCGTGCAGAAGCACCAGCAGGTGATAGATCAAATCCGCCGCCTCGCTGGCGAGTTCCGCATTATCTCCCGCCGCCCCGGCCAGGGCCGTTTCGACGCCCTCTTCGCCGACCTTCTGGGCCGCGCGTTTCGGACCCTGGGCGATCAGGCGCGCGGTCCAGCTGTCATCGGGATCGGCCTGCGCGCGGACATGGATGGTGCGCTCCAGCCGCCCGATGCGGCCCAGGCCCGGCGCGTCCTCGTCGCCGAAGCAGCTGATGCGGTTCAGATGGCAGGCGTTGCCGACCGGGCGCACCTTCACCACCACGGCGTCGCCGTCGCAGTCGGGCGTCACCGAGACGACGTTGAGGAAATTCCCCGACGTCTCGCCTTTCCTCCACCGCCCGCCGCGCGAGCGCGAGAAGAAGGTCGCCTGTCCGCTGTCCAGCGTCTCGCGCAGCGCCGCCTCGTCCATATAGGCGAGGGTCAGCACCTGCAGGGTGTCGGCGTCCTGCACCACGGCGGGGATCAGGCCGTTTCCTTTGGCGAAGTCGATGGAGGTGATGTCGAGACTCATCTTCCTTCTCTCCTCGTGGGAGAAGGTGGGCGCCGGAGGCGCTCGGATGAGGGGGCGGTGTCAGCACGCGAGACGGCGGGAGATGAGGCAGGCCGCCCCCTCATCCGTCTCGCTCCGCGAGCCGCCTTCTCCCACGAGGGGAGAAGGATACAGATGGTCGTCATATCCTCACCTCCACGTCCTGCGCATCCAGGTAACGCTTGAGTTCCGGGATCGTGATCGCGCCTGAGTGAAACACGCTGGCCGCCAGCGCGCCTGACACGTCCGCTTCCACGAACACGTCGCGGAAATGCTCCACCGCGCCCGCGCCGCCGGACGCCACCAGCGGAATGGTCAGCCGCCGCCGCGCTTCGGCCAACTGGTCCAGGTCATAGCCGCGCCGCACCCCGTCCTGATCGATGCAGTTCAGCACGATCTCGCCTGCGCCCAACCTCTGAGCCTCGACGATCCACTCCATGGTCAGCCGCCCGGCGCCGCGCCTTGCATTCGGGTCGCCGGTGTATTTGTGCACCCGCCATTCGCCGTCCTGAAAGGCGCTGTCGACGCCGACGACGACGCACTGGCGCCCCAGACGTGCGGCCATCTCGCCGATCAGTTCGGGTCGCTCCAGCGCGGGCGAGTTGATCGACACCTTGTCCGCCCCGTGATCGAGGCACCGCGCCGCCTGCTCCACCGTGCGGATGCCGCCCGCGACGCAGAAGGGAATGTCCAGCAGCCGGGCGATGTCCTGCACCCAGCCAAAGTCCAGCGTCCGCCCTTCAGGGCTGGCTGTGATGTCATAGAAGACCAGTTCGTCCGCGCCCAGATCGCGATAGCGCGCGGCCAGTTCGGCGGCGTCGCCCATGTCGACGTGGCCCTCGAACCGCATGCCCTTGACCACGCGGCCGTCCTTCACGTCGAGGCAGGGGATGATGCGTCTAGCGGTCATTGGCCGAGACCGGAGCCATGTTCACGGCCTTGATGGCTTCGGCCACGGTGAAGCGGCCGGCGTAGAGGGCGCGGCCGGTAATGGCCCCGGCGCAGCCGATCGCCTTGGCGGCGATCAGGTCGTTCAGACTGGCCGCCCCGCCTGAGGCTTGAATGTCCAGGTCGGGGCGTCGGCTGATGGCCTGGGACAGCAGCTCTTGGTTCAGGCCGGTCAGGGCGCCGTCGCGGCCGACGTCTGTGATCAGGATGTGGCGCAGCATTCCGACCGGATAACGATCCAGCACGCTCCACAGATCCACGCCCGACGACTGGGTCCAGCCCTTCAGGGCAGGCACGGGCAAGCCGTCCTCGTAGCGGACGTCCAGGGCCAGGGCGATGGCGTCGGGGCCGAACTGCTCCAGCCATTTCAGCACCTGATCCGTGTCGGTGACGGCCAGCGAGCCGATGACGACACGACTGATCCCGGCGCCCAGCAGGTGCTCGATATCCCTTCCCGAGCGGACGCCGCCGCCCGACTGGACCTTGATGTGCACGGCCCGGGCCATGTCGCCGATCAGGTCATACTGACGCGCCTCGCCTGCCTTGGCCCCATCCAGATCGATGACGTGAATCCACTCGGCGCCCTCGGCGGCAAAGGCCGCCAGCCGGTTGGCGGGGTGGGAATCATAGCGGGTCACGTGATTGAAATCGCCGTGCAGAAGGCGAACCGCATGGCCCTCGATCAGGTCAATGGCGGGATAGATGATCACGCGGGCAGCTCCAGGAAGTTCTTCAAGATACGCGCGCCGAGCGCGGCCGACCGTTCCGGGTGGAACTGGCAGCCCCAGCGGTTGGCGCTGTTGACCACGGCGGGCACGGGCGCGCCGTAGTCGGCGGCGGCGAGGGTCGCCGGACCGTCGGGGCAGACGAAGCCGTGGACGAAATAGGCCCAGTCGCCGTCTTTCACCCCGTCCAGCAGCGGGTCGTCGCGACGGATCGTCAGGCGGCTCCACCCCATGTGGGGCGAGGGGCGCGACGGGGCGGGAAGGATGGCCTCGACCCGGCCGGGGATCAGCCCCAGCAGGTCGGCCCCGCCATCCTCTGCGCTGGCGTCGAACAGCAGCTGCTGGCCCAGGCAGACGCCCAGCAGCGGACGTGGAAACCGGCGCAGCGGTTCGATCAGGTCCAACGCCTTCAGCCTCTGCATGGCGTAACCGGCCGCGCCGACGCCGGGCAGGATGACTCTTTCGGCTTCGGCCACATCGGCCGGATCGTCGGTGATCCGCACCCGCGCGCCCAGCCGCTCCAGCGCGAACCGCACCGAGGCCACATTGCCCGAGCCATAACCGATCAGGGTGACGTTCATCGCCCTTCTCCCCTCGTGGGAGAAGGTGGCTCGCGGAGCGAGACGGATGAGGGGGCTGTGTCCGCGCATGAGATGGAGGAGGGCGAAGCCAGCACACCCCTCATCCGAGCGCCTCTGGCGCCCACCTTCTCCCACAGGGGGAGAAGGAAAGCCGTCGCCTTCATCACAGCACCCCCTTTGTGCTGGGCACCACATCGCCTTCGACCCGGATCGCCTGTCGCAGGGCGCGGCCCAGCGCCTTGAACACGGCCTCGGTCTTGTGGTGGTCGTCGTCGCCGGTGACACGGACATGGACCGCCGCGCCCAGATTTTCGGCCAGCGACCGCACGACGTGCGCCGTCAGGTCGGTACGGTAATCGCCCAGCATCGGCGTGGCGAACGTCCCCTCGAACACCGGATAGGGCCGCCCTGACAGGTCTATCGACACCGCCGCCTCAGCCTCGTCCATGGGCAAGACGAAGCCGTAGCGGCCGATGCCGCGCCGCTCGCCCAGCGCCTGTTTCAGCGCCTGACCCAGCGCAATGGCGCAGTCCTCGATCGTGTGGTGCGGATCGATGTGCAGGTCGCCCTCGCACGACAGGCGGATCGAAAATCCGCCGTGCGCCGCCACCTGTTCGATCATGTGGTCGAAGAAGCCGACGCCGGTCTCGATCTTCACCGGCCCGGCCCTGTCCAGATCGACGGCGCAGACGATGCGCGTCTCCTTCGTATCGCGGATGGCCTGACCCGTGCGGTTGCGCCGCGCGGCGGGGCTGGCGGCGCCCAGCGCGGCCAGCAGGCGGTCGTTGACCTCGGGCTTCAGCGAGACGGGCAGGCGAACCCGCTCGCCCGCCGGATCGGCGGCCAGACCATAGCGGCGCAGGGCCTCCACGGCGCCTGCCGGGTCGGAGGGTCTGGCGATGATGACCGGCCCGACCCCGGCCTCCAGCGCCATGATGCGCGACAGGGCCTCGGCCACGCGTGCGCGCTCGCGGCGCACGGCGCTGATGCGTTCGGCCGTCTCCATCATCCGCGACGGGTCCAGCGCCTGCATCGCCAGCCGCACCGAGACTTCGGGCAGGGCGTAGGGCTCCAGCACCTCGGCCAGCCGCGCCAGCGTCTGCGCTTGAGCGATCGCCGCCCCGACCCGCGCCCCGGCCAGCCCATAGGCAAACGACAGGCTGCGCAGCACGACCAGATTGGCGTGATCCTTCACCACCGCCACAGCGGACGGCGCCTCGGCGAACTCGACCAGGCCTTCGTCCACGACCAGCAGGGCGGGGGCGACGCGCTCGGCCATCTCGGCCACGGCCTCGGGCGAGCCGAGGGCGCGGATGATTACAGCGACGGTGTCGGCGTCGTCGGCCGGGCGAGCGTAGAGGGCGGCCAGTTGCGTATAGGGCTCGGCGTCGGGCGCCTGCACCTTCAGCCCGTCGCGCGCGGACAGGCGCCAGACCAGCTCCAGCCCGTGCGTCAGCCCGCGCGTCGGCAGCACCTGATCGGCGCTGACGCCGTAAAGTGCGGCCATGCGAGCCGTCAGCGCGGTCGGCTCGGCCGGATAACGATCCAGACCCTCGCCGCCGCAAACCAGCGGAGGATAGGGGGCGGGCAGCGTCATGATTCTTCTCCCCTCGGGGGAGAAGGCAGCCTGCACAGCGAGACGGATGAGGGGGCTGTGTCCGCGCACACGACGGAGGAGGGCGAAGCCAGCACACCCCTCATCCGAGCGCCTCCGGCATCCACCTTCTTCTTCAAGGGGAGAAGGAAGAGATTTTGTGTCATCCCGCGCTCCTCAGATCGGCGGCTCTTGCGTGGGCCTCCAGCCCCTCCAGCCGGGCCAGTGCGGCGGCGACGGGGGCCAGGGCGGCGGCGCCCTGTTCACTGACGGTCTGCACCGACATGGTCGTCATGAAGCTGGCGGTGGTGACGCCGCCCAGCGTCCGCGCCGCGCCGTCGGTCGGCAGGACGTGGCTCGGCCCCGCCGCATAGTCGCCCAACGTCTCGGCTGCCCAGCGCCCGACGAAAACCGCGCCCGTCGCGGTGATGCGCTCGACCAGCCGTTCGGCCTCCTGCGTCTGGATCGACAGGTGTTCGGGGCCGTAGAGGTTCGCCGCCTCGCACGCCTCGGCCATGTCCCGCACGCGGATGGCGCGGGCCTCGGCCAGCGACGCGCGGGCGATGGCGGCGCGGGGCAGGCTTTCGACCTGACGCTCGACCTCGGCGATGATCTCGCTCAGGGCCGTGCCGCTGTCGGACACGAGGATCACCTGGGCGTCGGCGTCATGTTCGGCCTGGCTGAGCAGGTCCGCCGCGACGATCTCGAAATCGGCGTCGCGGTCGGCGATGACCAGCAGTTCCGACGGACCCGCAGGCAGGTCGCAGGCCGGGCCGCCGGGCAAGGAGGAGGCGTAGCGCTTGGCCTCGGCCACATAGGCGTTGCCGGGCCCGAACAGCTTGTCGACCGGCGCGATGACGCCGTCTTCCAGTTCGGCGCCGAAGGTCAGGGCGGCGATGGCCTGCGCCCCGCCCAGCAGCCAGAGTTCATCGAGGCCCGCCTCGGCGGCGGCGGCGATCATGGCGGGGTGGACCGAGCCCTCCTTCGACGGCGGGGTGACGGCGACCCGCCGCCCGACCCCGGCCACGTCCGCCGGTATGGCCAGCATCAGCAGCGATGAAAACAGCGGCGCCGTCCCGCCCGGAACATAAAGCCCGGCCGAGCCGATGGGGCGCCAGACCAGCTTCGACTTCACGCCGGGCGTCGTCTCGATGAAGGGCGTGTCCTCGGGCTTCGTCGCCTGGTGGAAGACGCGCACATTGTCGGCGGCGACGCGTAGGGCGCGGGCGGCGGCGGGCGGCAGGTCGCGGCGGGCCTGGGCGGCGGTCGCCTCGGTGACTTCGATGCGGCGCGGGGCGGCGCCGTCCAGTCGGGTCGCCCAGTCGGTCACGGCCTCGCCGCCGCGCGCCCGCACGTCGTCGAAAATCTCGCGCACCACGCTGGAGACGAAGCCTTCAGTGCGGCGCTGCGGGCGGGCCAGGGCGGCTTTGCGTCCGGCGGCGTCGAGTTGGTTCCAGTCGATACGCTTCATCACATCATCTTCTCGATGGGCAGGACCAGGATGGCCGAAGCCCCTTCCGCCTTCAGTTTCTCCAACGTCTCCCAGAAGACCGCCTCCTGACAGACGGCGTGGACGGCCACAGCGTCGTCGCGTCCGGACAGCGGCATGACGGTGGGCGATCCGGCGCCGGGCAGCAGGGCGGTGATCCGGTCCAGCGCCGCGCGCGGCGCATTCAGCATCACGTATTTGGCCCCTTGCGAGGACACCACGCCCGCCATTCGCTCGACGATGGAGTCCAGCAGGTGCTGAAGCCCAGCCTCGGGCGGCGTCGGCGCCTTGATCAGCACCGCCTGGCTGTCCAGCACCGTCTCGCGCGCGCTCAGGCCGTTGGCCTCCAGCGTCGCCCCGGTCGACACCAGATCGCAGATGGCCGCCGCCAGCTTCAGCCGCGGCGCCACTTCGACCGCGCCGCGCATGGTGACGATGTCGGCCTGTACCCCCGCCTCATCCAGAAAGCGGCGCAGGATCTTGGGGTATGAGGTGGCGATCCGCAGACCCTGCAGCGACGACGGTCCGGCGTAGTCCAGCCCCGGCGGCGTCGCGATCTTCAGCGTGCAGCGGCCGAAGCCCAGCGGCATGACGACCTCGGCGTTCGGCCCGCCGTTCCTGACCTCTTCCAGCACATTCTCGCCGACGATACCCAGATCACAGACCCCGTCCGCCACGAAGGTCGGGATGTCGTCGTCGCGCACCCGCAGTAGGTCGATCGGATAGTTCTCGATCCGATACAGCAGATCGTTGTTGCCCTTGATCACGCGCAGGCCCGCATCGCGGACCAGATCGAGGCTGCGTTCGGCCAGACGGCCGGATTTCTGGACGGCGATGCGCAGCCGCCCCTGAACCGTACTCATGATCTCAACTCAGGCTTTCAGTCTGTCCAGCACCAGCCGATAGCCCTGGTGCGGCATGTCCTTCAGGGAGCGCGCGACGCGCACGACGGTGGTCGGGCTGGCCGGGGCCTCGGCGGCGATCTCGCGATAGGTCTTGTCCCCGGCGTCCAGCATCCGCGCCACCTGCCACCGCTCGGCCATGGCGCGCAGCTCGGCCGGGGTGCACAGGTCGGCCAGAAAGGCGTCGGCCTCCGCTCGCGTCTTCAGCGAGAGCAGGGCGTCCAGCAGGGCGGTCTTGGCGGCGTCGGTGCTCATGGCGTGTTCCATTATGATGTAACAATGGAACGGTCAACCCGCTTTCCGATCTGTCGCGTGGGGAATGGGTGCAAAGGCGGTGGCGCTTCGCTTCCGGCGTCTCTATCTGCGCTGTCATGAGCAAGGTAGTGATCATCGGCGCGGGACACGCGGGGGGCTCGGCGGCGGCGCTGCTGAGGCAGTATGGGCATGAGGGCG
>NZ_RHWX01000021.1 GCF_003938605.1 Brevundimonas sp. 357
ATCGGACCAGCTCCGTGAATAACCTCCGCAAGGTCATGGAGCTTTCAACGCTGGGACAGTCAACCTCCCAGAGCCCTTCCA
This sequence comes from Brevundimonas sp. 357, assembly GCF_003938605.1. Lineage (GTDB taxonomy): Bacteria > Pseudomonadota > Alphaproteobacteria > Caulobacterales > Caulobacteraceae > Brevundimonas. The sequence goes on from NZ_RHWX01000021.1 coordinate 82, forward strand.
ACCGCTAGCGGCGGGACTGGGGCACCGGCTGCGTGCGATTGTGACTGGTTCGTGGAGTTCGACGGACTGCGGGGGCATTTGGCGCCGTTCTACAGCGCCATCGACCGACCTTCGATTGATCCGGAACTGCTGATCCGTATGCTGCTCGAGGACGACTGCTTCGGCATCCGATTTCGGCATTACGACTCCAGGGACGCCGCATGCGCTTCATTTGAGACGGAGCATTGGAGCCGGCCCGCGGTGTCCCAGACAGCAGAAAGCCCCGTGGCGTATGCCGTCGGGGCTTTGTAAGCTTGGGTGCGGGAGCCCGCTCCACCTACCTTAGCACCAACCCCACAATCGACATTTCCGCCTAGGGCAAACATCCCACAGCCCGCGCGATCCGCGCTCGAAGCAGGGCAACCTGAACCATCTCGCCGCCGCGCCCCCGGCTTCAGCGCGGCCATATGCCGGCCATGCCCTATCTCCAGATACCGGCCTTCATGAAGCGTCTGGCCGACAGCCAGGGAATGTCGGCGCGAGCGCTGGAGTTCACTATCCTCACGGCGTCGCGGGAATCCATGACGCTCAAGGCGACTTGGGGCGAGATCCGGGACGATGTCTGGGAGCTCGACAAGAGCCGCAGAAGGAGCGGGCCTTTCGCCAGCCCCTGTCAGCCGGCGCACCTAGCGGTGCTGGAGGCGATCCGACCCACAGGGGGGGGCCGGCCCAATCAGCTCATATTCCCGCGCCCCAAGGGCGGGGCGATGCGAACCTGCCAAATATCAAGTTCGGCCGCATCCGTGTCTTTGTCTGAACGCAAACTCCCGCGCGTCTGAATCAGTCAGCCTGACCGCCTCTCGAAGGAGGATCGCATGGCGTTCGACAACCCTCTCGCCGCTGAAATCTGGCGCAGCAAATATCGCTTCAATGCATCAGACGGCGGCGGAGACGAAACCGTCGAGCAGACCTGGTCGCGGGTCGCCGCAGCCGTCGCGAACGCTGAAGCTCCGAAAGCGCGCCGCATCTGGCGTGACAGGTTCGCGGACGCCCTGTCGGATTTCCAGTTCCTGCCCGCCGGACGCATCCTGGCGGGGGCCGGGACAGCGCGATCGGTGACGCTGTTCAACTGCTTCGTCATGGGCGAGGTGCCCGACGATCTTCCCGGCATATTCGCCGCTGTCCGCGAGGCTGCGGTGACCATGCAGCAGGGCGGCGGCGTGGGCATGGACTTCTCGACCATTCGGCCGTCGGGCGCAGCCGTTAAAGGCGTGGGCGCAGACGCCTCCGGTCCGTTGAGTTTCATGGATGTCTGGGACGCCATGTGCCGCACCATCCTGTCGGCCGGCCAGAGGCGCGGGGCTATGATGGGCTGCCTCAGGATCGACCACCCGGACATCGAGGCCTTCATCGACGCTAAGCGCGATCCTGGACGGCTGAGAAATTTCAATGTTTCCGTCCTGGTGCCGGACAGCTTCATGCAAGTGCTCGAAAGCGATGGGGAATGGCCCCTGACGTTCGCGGGCGAGACCTATCGCACGGTTCAGGCGCGCGAACTTTGGCGGCGGCTGATGCAAGCCACGTATGACGTCGCCGAGCCCGGCGTCATCTTCATCGACCAGGTCAACGACCGAAACAATCTGGCCTGGTGCGAAACCATTTCCGCCAGCAATCCCTGCGGCGAGCAGATGCTGCCGCCATACGGCGCCTGTCTTCTGGGATCGATCAACCTGGCGCGACTTGTCTCCACGCCGTTCGACAAGGGCGCCGTGCTGGATGAAGAACGGCTGGGCCAACTGACCCGGACGGCCGTCCGTTTTCTCGACAATGTCATCGACGTCTCCCGCTACCCTCTGGAAGCCCAGGCGGCGGAAGCGCGAGCCAAGCGTCGGATCGGCCTCGGGGTCACGGGACTGGCCGACGCCCTGGTCTTCTGCGGCGCCCGCTACGGCGAAGCGAATGCCGAGGCCCTGACCCAGCAGTGGCTCGGCGTGATCAAGCGCGAAGCCTATCGCGCCTCGGCCGAACTGGCCGCCGAGAAAGGCGCCTTTCCGCTTTATGATGCCGCCATTCTGGACACGCCGAACCTCAAGGCTTTGGACGAGGAGACGCGAGACCTGATCGCCCGCCACGGCCTGCGCAACGGCTGCCTGACCTCTGTGGCCCCCACGGGCACGACCTCGCTGCTGGCCGGCAACGTCTCGTCCGGCGTCGAGCCCGTCTTCGCCTTCTCCTATACGCGAAAGGTGCTGCAACCCGACGGGACACGGCGCGAAGAGGCGGTCGAGGACTACGCCCTAACGGTCTGGAAGCGTCTGCACGGAGAGACTCCGCCCCCGCAGGACGTATTCGTCACCGCTCAGACCCTTACGCCGCTTCACCATCTTCGGATGCAGTCGGCGGCTCAGGCCTTCATCGACAGCTCGATCTCGAAGACCGTCAACTGCCCCGAAGACATCTCTTTCGAAGACTTCTCGGAGGTCTATGTCCAGGGGTGGCGCATGGGGTGCAAGGGTCTGACGACCTACCGCCCCAATGCGGTGACCGGCTCGGTCCTGACGGTAGACCCTCCCTCAGCTCCCGACGACAGGCCGCGCACAACCCCGGAGCTGGTCCTGCTTCCCCGATCCGAGTCGCTTGATGGAAAGACCTACAAGGTCAAATGGCCAGACAGCCCCCACGCCGTCTACGTCACCATCAACGACATCGAAGGTCCGGACGGCCCCTTGCCGTTCGAGATCTTCATCAACTCCAAGAACATGGAGCACTACGCTTGGACCCTCGGCCTCACCCGCATGATCTCGGCCGTGTTCCGACGCGGCGGGGACGTCGGCTTCGTCGCCGAAGAACTCAAGGCTGTCTTCGATCCTCGCGGCGGGGGTTGGCTGCACGGACGTTACGTCCCTTCCCTCCTGGCCGCGATCGGCGGGGTGATCGAGCGGCACCTAGCGCGCTCCGAAACGCCCGGGAATGACCACATCTCGGCCGTCTCCGCGCACCAGGAAGGCCCTCGCCATGGCCCCTCCTGCCCGCGCTGCGGCGGCGGCTCCCTCATACGCAAAGAGGGCTGCGACAGCTGCGAGGACTGCGGTTACTCGAAATGCGGCTAGGCCGCGCGCCCCACGCCCACATCCAGGCGCCGCCCGTCTCCGACAAGCGGCGTCGCATCCTCCAGAATTCGCGAGCATCAATCATGGCGCCCGTTTCCCTCGCCAACAGTCTTGTCGCCAGCCATTTTCCGGGCGCCCGCGGCGAGAACGCCGTCCGGATTCAGACAGCCCTGGCCGGCGTGCTCGATCACTGGTTCGAGTGGCGACGGGCCCTTTTCCCACAGGACGCTTCCGCCAACGCCTGCTCGCAGGATGAGGACCATGAGATCCTGACGGACCAACTCCGCCGGCTTTGTCAGGCCTTGAGCGCCGAAACCCCGACCTGCACCCCGCGCTACATCGCGCACATGAAGTCGGACATATCGACGCCCGCCCTGCTCGGCTGGATCGCCGCCATGCTGCACAATCCGAACAACACCTCGCGGGACGCCAGTCGCGTCGGAAGCGTGCTGGAAACGGAAGCCATCGAGATGCTGGCGACCATGCTGGGCTATGACCCTCAGACGGCCCAGGGGCATTTCACCTCCGGCGGCACCGTCGCCAACATGGAAGCCGTCTGGCGCGCGCGCTGCCGGATGGATCACTGGCTCAGCCTGGCCCTGTGGCTCGCCGAGCAGACAGGGCGTCCGCTTGACGTCTTCGCCGACGCCCATATGGGATGGAACCGCTACCGAAGCCTGCGAGAAACGCACGAGCCGACCGAAGAGGCGCTACGCCTTTGCAGCGCCGCGGCGGGCGACCCGGTCGATATCTGGCGCCGACTGGATCGCGCCTCGGGCGGCAGTTGGCGTGGTCCGGTGCTGCTGGCTCCGGCCACGGCGCACTATTCCTGGCGCAAGGCCGCCAGCGTATTCGGTCTGGGCGAGAACGCCCTGTGGAGCGTCGCCCTCGACGCCGATGGCCGAATGGACATGAAAGCTTTCGACGGCCTGGTCGCGCGCGCTCGCGACGAAGGCCGCCCGATCCTGCTGACAGTGGGCGTCGCCGGCGCTACGGAAACCGGACAGATCGACTCCCTGCACGTCTGGCGACAGCGTCTGGACGGTCTCCGCCAAGAAGGCGGATTTCATGTCTGGAGTCATGTGGACGCCGCCTACGGCGGTTTCTTCCGCATAGCGAAGAAGGTGTTCGACACCAGAGCCGCCGCGGCTCTGGGCGCCCTGGGCGCGGCCGATTCCGTCACCATCGACCCCCATAAACTCGGCTACACGCCCTACGCCTGCGGCGCCTTTCTCGCCCGCGACAAGGAAAGCTACGCCGTATCGACCTTCGACGCCCCCTATCTGGCGCGGCCGGAACTGGGCGACGCTAAATGGGCCTCAACCCTCGAGGGATCGCGTTCGGGCGCCGGCGCCGCTGCCGTGTGGCTGACCGGACGCACACTCGGTTTCGATCCGACAGGTCTCGGCGAGGTGCTCGCCGAGACGATCCGCGCCCGACGTCAGTTCCAGGCGAAGATGGTGGACCTGGTCCCGGAAGCGCGTTTTCTCGAGCCGGCCGACACCAACATCGCCTGTTGCTCCATCGCCGCAGCCGGCGAACGGCTCTCATCGGCCAATCGCCGGACCCACGCCCTGTTTGAGGTCATCAGCCAGGCTCCCGGCTTCTCGGTGTCAAAGACTGAGCTCGGCCCAGCCAGCGCCGCGGTCATCGACAGCCACGTTAAACGCTGGCGAGGCGTGGTGGACGCCCCGACGATGACCGTGATCCGATGCGTTTTCACCAATCCCTACTGGAGCGACGCCCAAACCCGGACCGCGCTCTTTGAAGAGTTCGCGGTACTGGTGAAGGACAGCATTCAGGTCGCGGCTTGAGGTTTTCCGTCGCTGGTCATCAACAAGGCGCCTAACCCTCTCCTGCCTGTAGGCGGCGCTCCTGCCGACCCGCGCTGACCTCCATAAGCAGGCCCCAGATTCTTTCGACCGCTTCAGGGCACAGACCGAGGACGTCTGCCTGGCTCCGCATGTGAGACAGGACAGCGGCGATACGCTGATCATCTCGAACCGCATCGGCCGTCTTGAAGGCCGCCATAGCATCGGTCAGCCGCTGCCGGGCGGCCAGGAGCCAGATGATCCGCTCATCGATCACATCGATCCGGTTTCGCAGCAAGGCGCGCTCCATCTCCATCACGCGAAACGCGCGGGCGCGACTCCGGCCTGTCCGTGCAGATAGCCGCCGACGAACGGCGTCGATGAAACGACCGCTCGCACGTTCTCCGCCAGTTCGCGAGCGGTCAGACTATTGTCGGCGTAGGCGCGAAAGGCCCGCGCGACGGCTGCCATATCCCCGGTGTGAGGCGATAGGCGAAGGGCGTTCACCCCGGCTGCCCGCAATTCGGTCACGGAGAAATCCGGCATCTGGATTCCATAGGACTGGGTCTGGACGCCGTTCACCGCAAGAAACGGCTCGCCCTCAAGGGTCCGCAACGTCATGCCGTCGGGGTCTTGATCGCAGACGAACTGACAGGCGTCCTTGTGAAGACTATGGCTGCGCGCGTGATAGCAGCGGCCCGACAGGGCGAGCGGCAGACGGCCGAAGGCGAATAACTCGATCTCCATGCCCGGCCGGCGCGCCGCGATCTCGCCTATCGCCTCGAGAGACAACTCGACGTTCGGACAGAGCCGGACACAGCCCAGACGAGCCAACTCCTCGACCGCCCCTTCATTATAAACGTTCAGCAGCGGCCCGGCGACAAACGGCCCCTCGCGCACCAGCAAGGCCGATACGTCGTTGACCTCGATCAGATCCGGAACCTGGCTCAAGGCCGCTATCGCCTTGCGGTCCCGGACGGTCGCAGGAAGCGCCAGACCTGACCAGACCACGGTCTTTCCAGCCTCAATGAGCCGCTCGGCCGCCGCCGCCAGCGCATGTTCTGTCAGCGGCGAACGCTTTCCGCACACCACCTCTCCCAGATAGACGCGGTCGATCGCCGGCTCTGCGGCGATCGACTCATAGAAGGCGGCGAGCCGTTCCGATGACCAGTGGTAGAACACGGGGCCGAGGGCGATCTCCATGGACGTCTCTTTCATCGCCAGGTCTTTCTGTAGGCGCCGGCCGTCTCGCGTCCCCCCTCGGCAAGGTCGCTGAGCAGGCCTTCGAACGGCTGCGGATCACGGCCAGCGTCTAGGGCGTCTATGGCCTGACGAAAGGCGCCGGCGACGCGCGCCACATAGGCCTTGCCGCGCTGGCGTCCCTCGACCTTCACCGCCGTGACGCCCGCAGCCCGCAATCCGGACAGAAGGCCCATGGCGTTCAGACTGACAGGATCCTCAAAAAGATAAGACAGCCGGCCCCGTGTTTCGAAGCGCCCTTTGCAGAGGGTCGGATAGCCTGCTTTCTCGCCCAGCGGATAGCGATCAAGCGCAAACCCGGCGAGGCGCGAGACAAGCGCTTCATCCTCCTCCGTATAGGTCACGGCTTCAGGGGGCGAGCATACGCCGCAGAGATTGGGAGATCGCTTCGCAGCGTAGGAAGATAGGGCGCATCGCCCTTCGGCCATGACGCAGAGTCCGCCGAAAACAAAGGCTTCAGTCTCGACCTCCACCTCCCGCATGAGCGACGCGATCTCTTGCACGCTGAGCACGCGCGGCAGGACGACGCGCCGGACATTATAGGCGCTGGCGTAAAAGCGTATGGCGTCCGGCGAGCCGGCCGCCGCCTGGACGGAAAGGTGCAGCCTCAGTTCGGGCCATCGCTCCCGGGCATAGGCCAGCAGGCCGAGATCGGCCACAATCACCGCATCCGCCCCGGAAACGGCGGCGGCGTCGATCGAGGCCTGCCACCGCGCAGTTTCGCCCGGCCGGGCGAAGGTGTTGACCGCGACCAGCACCCGCCGACCTCGCACGTGCGCCCACACGCACGCCTGGGCCAGTTCGTCCGGAGAAAAGTTCAGCCCAGGGAAGTTCCGGGCGTTCGTTTCATCCCTGAGGCCGCAGTAGACACTGTCCGCGCCAGCCTCGACGGCGGCCCGAAGCATGGCCGGCGACCCGGCTGGACAAACCAGTTCGATCGACCCTCTCATGCGCCCGCGCCTCGCCTGTTGAGCCAGTCCAGTCCGCGCCGCGCCAAGGCGTTAGCCGCGCCGCGCAAGGCGGGGGGCGCGCCGACGAGATCCGCAGGAGCGAGTTCGGCGGCTTCGAGCGTATTGTGCAGACCGACGACAGTCTGGGTGTCTCCGGTCACGACCAGACGGCGAGAAAAGAAGGCGGCGTCGGCGTCAGACCGACCGTCGAGCACCTCCAACAGGAGCGGCAAGGGTCCGGCGATGCTGGCTGCACACGGCCCCTCGACATCGCGGCCGACCACCGCGACCGGACGGCAAGTGTCGGTCAGCCGCAATCGAAACCTGATCGGCAGGTTGGATGGGACGATGTGAATGGAGGTATCCGCGACAGGGCCCAGACGTTCAAACACTTCCGGGCGGCGACGGCGTAAATCTCGAACTCCCTTGGCCAACAGTCGCTCCGGCACGCCGCGAAACGCGATCAGCGTCTTTTCAATGGCTACGTCGCGGAGGCGTTCGCGCCGCCGACTTCGCCGATGCGTCGAAGACGAATCTGGTGACGCAAGCGCCTCCTCAAGGCCCCCCACAGCAGGCTTCAGGACGGGATCGGGATAAGAACGGAGCGTCGGCATGACCGTCACCCTAGCGTCCGGCTCGGCGCTCGCCTTGCCGACCGGCAAAAGGCCGCCGGACGACACGATTGACCGGCATCAAGAGAGAGCCTCCTATTCAAGCCTCTCGAGCACCGCCCGCATGACGTCGTCGACGGTCTGCTGAAGCTGGGCGTCCGGTTGCTCATAGACGGCGCTATTGGCTCCGTGCTCGAAGCACTCGACCGCACGCAGTCGGCATCGACCCTGTGTTGCGTCATGGACCATGGGCTGAACCATCGCGAACACATGTTGGGCCAGCCGTTCGCAGCTTGTTCCCGGCACCATGCGGATGTCGGCCAATCCGCATCGCGCCAGCTCCTCAAACTTCTCGCGCGCCGGGTCGTCCGCAGCGACCAGAAGGGTGTGATCGAAGGTCGCGTGGAGCCAGCGTCGGACGGCGCCGAAGCCGCCCTCGCCGAAATCGAGCACCCAGCCGCGGCGATCCAGGGTTTCTGCCGCGAAGGTGAAGCGAAATCCGAGAGAATAGCCGTGCATGAGCTGACAGTCTGTGCGGGCATCCCACTGACGAAACACGCACGACAGGCCCCGCTCGGCGCCATAGGTCTTGATCGAATGAAAGGGCATACCCGCTTCTCCTTGAGCACGCTCCCGGCCTAATCCGCGCGAAGGGGCGCGGCCCGACCCCGCCGTCAAATGCACACGCCAAAACCGTCAAGCACGGGCTTGACGGTTTTCAAGGCGCCGATTCAGATCGCCCGAGCGTGGCGTCCCTCAGCCTCCGGCAAGCGGGCGTCGAAGGCCGCCGCCGTCACCCGCGCCAGCCGACGAGCGGCTTCGGGAATGCGCACGCGACGCCCCATCACCTCGCACAGGCCGGCTTCTTCAAGCGGACGGAGCGTCTCGAGACAGGCGTCCAGCCGCCCCGCCTCGACGCCGTGACGTAGGCATACCTCTTCCAGATCTACGTCCAGATAGGTCATCAGCCTTTCGATCACCTCGCTACGCAACCGATCCTCGTCCGTCACGACGAGAAAGCGAGCGACCGGCAGGCGCCCGGCGCCCACAGCCTCGCGCCATGTTCGCGCATCGACAGCGTTCTGGACCATTGCCGAAGGCTGCTGACCGATCGCCGAGGGGCCGAAGGGGATGAGGATTGAGGCAGGGTCGTCGGTATAGCCTTGAAAGTTCCGCCGCAGACGCCGGTCGTCCAAAGCTCGAGACAAGGGATCACAGGGACGAGCGTAGTGATCGAGACCGATCCTGCGATACCCTTCCTCCGTCAGGACGGCGTCTGCCGCGCCGGCCTGCTCCCATCGACCCGCGACGTCCGCCAGGGCACCCTCCTCGATCAACTTCTGGTGTTTCTTCATCCACGGCACATGGGCGTAGCCGAAGACCGCCAGGCGATCCGGCTCCAACGAGGCCGCCAAGCGAGCCGTAGCGGCCACATTGTCGGGCGTCTGGGCCGGCAGACCGTACATCAGGTCGAAGTTGACGCCCCTGATCCCGGCCTGCCGAAGCCGCCTCACCGCCTCCGCCACCTGTGCAAAGGGCTGCGGCCTGTTGATCAGAGCCTGCACGCCGGCGTCGAATGTCTGGACTCCCAGGCTGGCGCGCGTAACGCCGGCCTGTCCCAAACCGTCCACAAAGGCGGGATTGAGCAAGGCTGGGTCCAGTTCGACGGCGATCTCGGCGTCGGGCGCAAAGATGAAGACATCCTGCAGCGCCCGCACCACCGCCCCAAAATCCTCCGGCCGCAAGGCGTTCGGGCTGCCGCCTCCGAAGTGAAGATGACGGACTTGCCCCTTCCAGGACGCGGCCCGCGTCCGCCAGAGATTGATCTCCTTCAGGAGCACCTCATGGAAAGCGGCGATGCGTTCATAGGAGGAGACGATGGTGGTGTTGCATCCGCAATACCAGCACAGCCGCTCGCAGAAGGGCACATGGACATAGAGCGAAAGATTGTTGTCTGATCCGTCTTCCGACCAAGGGACATCGCCCGTTCTCACCGGCCGGAAAGCGATCGCCGTGGGATAGCTGGTGTAACGGGGCAGCGATCTGGACGCGAAGGGAAGCCAGGCTGAAGGAAGCGGATCGATCATGAAACGGCTCGGGACATAGGGGACGAGCGCCGGACGCGCGATCAGGAAGCCGTCCAGTGTGGCTTGATCGGGACTGGCTTGCGCTCACGCGCCCGAGCCAATTCGTCTGCGATGGCGTGGTTGACGTCGCGATGCCCCATCTCGTCGGCCCGCACCATAAAGATCACGTCCCAGAGGGTCGCATCTTCCGGCAACCCCCAATAGTCGCGGGCCATCTGCGGCGCTTCCGGGTTCGGGCTGCGTCCTTCGTCGATCTCGGCCAGATAATGGGTGTAGCTGGCCACCGCCTCCTCCTCGAGATAGGCGGCCAACCGGTGCGCAGTGGGCGCGGAGCAGAGATACAATACGCAGAAGATCAGATAGGCTCCTCCTTGCGCCATCATGATCGCGAGGCGTTCGATCAGACCCGGACGATGAAGCTCGACAAAGGTCATCAGATGCATCCGTTCGTTCTCCGCCTCATTCATCAGCATCCGCACCCGACCCCGATCATCCGTCGTGGTCCGCAGCGCACGGAGATGAGTCAGAGTCGCCGCGACCATGGCCGGCACGGCCGCTATGGTTTCCAACACTACAGCGCGATGCCCGTATCGTCTGGCGAAGACGCCGCCCGCACAGGTGCGCAACCCCCTGACCGCAACCCGCGCCAACCGGTCGGAAAAGGTACGCGGAACATGACGGCCGGCCAGATCCCCCTGCGCTCGTTTTTCTTCGAGAGGCGTCATGGGCACAGCGCCATCAGCCGGTCTCTGCGCATCAGTCGGACCTGACGGCTGGAACGCGCCGCGATCAGACCGTCCGCCTCCAGGTGAGTAAGCGTTCGCGAGACAGTGTGGATGGCGAGGCCGAGAAAATCCGCCATATCCTGACGGCTCATGGGCAAGGTCATGTCCCTGACTGCGCCGATGCGCCGGGCGTAGCTGAGAAGGAAGGCGGCCACGCGCTCCGTGGCGCTCTGTCGCGCCAGGATGGCGGCGTGATCCTGGCTGCGCTGATAGGCGCCCACCGTCGCCAACCACAGGTCACGGGTCAGACGGACATCGTCGGCAGCGAGCGTCGCCAGCCGACGCCGTCCCAGGGCGACCACCTTGGCCGGCGTGACGGCCTGGGCGGTGAGGGAATACTCCACCCCAGCCTCCAAGCCCAGGAACTCGCCCGGAAGGTGAAAGTCGACGACCTGACGTCGGCCGTCGCCAAGCATGCGATAACTCATCAGCACGCCCTCCTCCACACGATAGACGAAATCGGCTTCCTCGCCCTCGAGGAAGACTTCCTCGCCTGCGCCGACCCGCGTCGCCGCCGTCTGGGTTTCAGCGAAAGCCTTGCAAAGGCGGCAAGAGGCGTCGGACGCCGCGACAGCCGATCCAGCCGTTGCGGCCGCTGGCGGTAGGGTGAAGGTGGCGTTCATGACAACCTCATCATTCGATGCCGCGAAGCTAGTCGGGGTCTTCACCCGCAGGTATTCGGGTATCCCGCCTAGGGGAAACACCGGAGTTGCGTCCCGTCAGACCACCTGTTGCAGCATGGCCGTCATCCTGCGACGGGACAGGGTCGGCAGGCGCGCCGCGGCCGTCTGGAACGCCGCGACCTCCGCCCTCACATTTCCGACGGCGATCAGGGCCACCATTCCCATTCCCAGGTGCGGCGCGCATTTCACGCCGTAGAGACCGGGGCGTCGGATCGGCAGATCAAGGGTTCGGTTCATCACCCCCCGGGCTAGAGGAACACCGTCCGGCGTCATTCCGCGGATCAGTTCAGCGTTGTGACCAGGATCCGTAGGAAGAAAACGAACGACGTCGCCGACGCGGGCCCGTATCAGGCCGGGCTCGAAAACCATGGAGCCGGCCGCCCCGCGATTAAGCATACGAACCTCGTGGACGACCGGCTTGGCCGCTGCGCCCAGCATGACCAAGCCCGCCCCCCCCATGGCCATGCGTCTGGTGATCATCTGCCTTCCTTCGGATCAGGACGTCGCGAAAAACGGCGACGGGAATGCCTCTACGACGCCCGGGGTCAGCCGGACTTGCGCTCGCGCAACGCCGAGATCGTTCACGCAGACCCCAAGATGCGTCCCGCCCAGCCGCCGCGCCTCGGTCGCCTGATGCGTCACATAGAGGACGCCCGTTCCGGTCCGGTCCCGTCGGCGTTCGATCAATTCCAGGGCCGCCTCGCGGCGAGCTAGGTCCAGTCCCGTCAAGGGCTCGTCCAGCAACAGAAGTCGAGCCGGACGCTGCAGTAGGGCTCGCGCCAGGGCCGTCCGCCGCTTCTCGCCGCCCGACAGGCTCGCCGGCTTGCGACGCAGCAGGCCGCGCAGCCCCAACGCATCCACGACCTGATCGAACTCCTCCATTCCGCGCTCGCGCCTGTGATCCGCGCGGCCGAACAGGAGATTGGCCCTTACGTCCATGTGGGGCAGCAGCCGATCGTCCTGAAAGACGCAGGCGATCGCCCGACGTTCGGGCGCCAGGTCCACCCCTGCGGCCGAGTCGAACAGCGTCTGCCCGTTCAGACGGATGATCCCCCTGTCCGGCCGCCGCAGACCGGCGATCACGTGCAGCAGCGTCGTCTTGCCCGCGCCGGAGGCGCCGGTCACGACGCACAGGGGCTCGTCGATCCGGAACCGGGCGGTCAGGGCGCCCTCCCCGTTTCTCAGGCTGACGTCTGCCTCAAGCCGCATGTCGCCGCCCCTTTCGGATCATGGCTTCGGACGCGACCAGGGCAGCGAGGGAGACGAGGATGGACAGAACCGCCAGGCGGGTCGCCGTTCCTTCTCCGCCCGGCGTCTGCAGGGCGCTGTAGATGGCCAAAGAAAGAGTCCGGGTCTCGCCGGGAATATTGGAGACGAAGGCGATCGTGGCCCCGAACTCGCCCAGCGCGCGAGCGAAGCCCAGGACCAGGGCGGCGAGGACGCCAGGCGCGGCGAGCGGCGCGCTTACGCTCCAAAAGACGCGAACCGGACCGGCGCCCAGGCTTCGCGCCGCGTACTCCAGCCGCCGGTCCACGCCGTCGAACGAAAGCCGCATAGACCGCACCATGAGCGGAAGAGCCATGACGCCTGCGGCCAGGGCCGCGCCGGTCCAGCGGAACATCAGCTCCAGCCCCAAGACCTCTTCCAGCCATCGCCCGATCGGCGCGGCGGGCCCGAACAGGCTGAGCAGGAGCCAGCCGACCACCACGGGCGGCGTCACCAATGGCAGGTGAACCAGGCCGTCCAGCAACACCTTGCCCGGAAACCGGACGCGCGACAGCAGCCAGGCCAGGGCGCACGCCGGGGGCAAGGCGCCCAGGACAGCGACCACGGCGACCTTGAGCGACAGGGCCACGATGCTCCAGTCGGCGGCCTGGATCATGATTCCGCTCCCGCCGCGAAGCCGCGCGCCCGGAAGATGGCGGCGGCCTCGTCCGAGAGCAGGAAGCGCCGGAAGGCCTCGGCCTCCCGGTTGTCGGACCTCGTCAACCGGGCGATGGGATAAACGATCGGCGGATGCGTCGTAGCGGGGAAGACCGTGACCACGGTCGCTTTTTCCGACGCACGGGCGTCGGTCGCATAGACCACGCCCAGAGGCGCAGCGCCGCGCTCGACCAGGGCCAGAGCGGCGCGCACGTTCTCTGCAGGAGCCAAGCGCCCCTCGACCCGCGGCCAGAGCTCCAAGGCCGTGAGGGCGGCCTTGCCGTAGCGTCCGGCCGGGACCGCCTCGGGATGGGCGATGGCCAGCCTTCCCTCGCCCAGGGCCGCATCGAAGGCCCCCTGATCGCGCAGGTCCAGCGGCGCCGCCGGCGCGGGCGCCACCAGCACCAGGCGATTCCGGGTCAGGACGGCGCGCGAGGCGACGACCACGCGCCCCTGATCCTGCAGCGCGTCCATCCAGGCCTCGTCCGCCGAGATGAAAAGATCGGCGCGCGCCCCCGCGCCGATCTGGCGAGCCAGGGCCGAAGACCCTGCGAAGGAGACCACCGGAGCGCGATGACCACGTCGCACCCAGGCCTCCGACACGTCACCGATGGCCTCCTGCAAGCTCGCCGCGGCGAAGACCACGGGCGCCGTTTCAGCCTCGCCAGTAGACGAACCGCAGCCCGCCAGCAGCGAGGCCGCCAGAAACAGGCCGACGAATCCGCGACGGCCGATCGCAAAGGGCCTATCCGCCCAGGTCAATGGTGCGATCCCGAGTGCGGCAAACCCAGACTTATATTCAGGATCTCGATCCGCGTCACGCCATAGACCGACCGGGCAGGTCGAATCTCATCCTCGACGATCACCCGGAACCCGGCCGGACGGTCCGCATCGACCGTCGCCGACGGCGCGGCGATGATCGTCCGAGCCGCGCGCAGGCCGGGATCGGTCTCGCCAAGACTCAGAACGACCTGATAGCCGTCGGAGGCGGTGATCCGGACCGCTTGGGCCAGCGCGGCGCCGTGCATCTCCGCGCTCTCCGGCGCGCCTGCCAGACCCAAAAGCTCGAACAGGAGGGGACCGGCATAGGTCACGACGGCTCCGTGGCTGTTTAAGTCGACCGTCTCCTGGGGGAAGGCAAGAAGATCGACCGCCTCAAGCGCGACCGTCTCGCCGCCGGCGCCCTGCAGGACCAGCGATTGCGCCAGGGCCGGGCCGGGCGCGAGGGCCAGCACTGCTGTCAGGATAAGGGCGATGCGCATCTCAAGTCTCCGTCGCGAGGATTACGTGGGGCGCCTTGACCAGGGCGGTCACGGCGGCGCCGGGGGTCAGGTCGAGCGCCCGCGCGCTCTCCAGAGTCACGGTGGCGACCAGGGTCTTCGCGCCGCCGATGTTTAGGCTGATTTCGCTGTTGACCGCGCCGTCCTCGCGGCCGCTCACGCGCCCCGGAATCCGGTTGCGCGCCGAGGTTCGCAGCCCGTCGCCCTGAACGAGGACGATGTCGCCGGCCTGGATCAGGACGACGACGGCGGCGCCGGGCGTCAGGCCCAGTCCGTCGATATCGCGATGAGCCAGGATGGAGACGATTTGCGCCTCGTCGCTCAGGGCGACGACGACCTCGCCGTTCACCGCCCCGCGCGTGATTTCCGTCACCCGCCCCCGCAGGGCGTTGCGCACGCTGGTCTTCATGCCCAAACTCCAGAAAAGGTCCGCGGCGATATCGCCGTCGAAGAGGTCGCCGACCCGGGCCACGGCCGCAGTCAGTTCCGCCCGCACCCGCTCCAGCACGTCAATCATGGCCCGACCGCGCGGCGTGAGGACCGCATTGCCCTTACCCAATCGGCCACGCTCCGCGACGATCAGGGGGCTTTCGAACAGGTTGTTCAGCGCCTGCACCTGATCCCAGGCGCCCCGATAGCTGAGCCCCAGACGCCGTGCGGCGCCGCTGATCGATCCGGTCTCCTCGACCGCGCGCAGCAGCGCCGTCCGGTCCGTACTGACCGGAGAGCGGCCCTCTCTGAAAAGAGAGACGCTCGCCTCCAGTCCCGCCGCGACCTCGCGCATCAGAACCGCGCCTTCAGGTCGAGACGGACGCTTCGGCCAGCCTCCGGATAACCATCCGTCAGCATGTAGGTCGCGTCGAAGAGATTTCTGGCGCCGAAGACCAGATCCACGGCGGGCGTGAGCGCGACCTCGGCCGTGAGATGGGTCAGGATGACGGAATCGGTTTCGTAATAGCCTTGCGGCGGAACCACGGCGTAGGTCCAAAGGCCGCTCCAGGCCTCCAGGCTCGGCGTGACGGCCAGTCGCTCCGCAGGCGTCCATCGCAGCCAGGCGAACCCCTTGTGGGACGGCGTTCCGGTTGGACGAAAGTCAGGCTCGCTCGGCGTTTCCAATTCCCGCCTGACGTAGGTGTAGTTTCCGCCTGCGCTGACCCTGGGCGATACCGCGACGCGAACCGAAGCCTCGACGCCGTAGAGACGTCCATCCCCAGCGTTACGCGTCTGCTTGGTGACGCCGAAGGGCGGCCCCAGATCCACAGGAACCTGGACCAGCATGTCCTTCAGGTCGCTGTAGAAGACGGCGCCCTCGATCTGAACCCGTTCCTCGATTTCGCGGCGGACGCCGAGCTCATAGTTGATCGCGCGTTCGCTTCGAACGGACGGATTGAGCACCGATGCGCCGAACCGCGAGCTGAATCGCTCGAACAGGGTCGGGAACCGGCTCCGTGACGACACACCGGCGTGAAGCTTCAAGCCCGGCCCGGCGCGATAGATCACCATGGCCTGGGCGTTGGTCGCTGCGTCGTCGGTCAGGGGGTGATCCAGCATGACCCCCGCGTTGTAGTCCTGCGCCTTGCGCAAATCGCGGCTGTCACGCGAGACGCCTAGAACCAGATCCAGGGCGGGACCGAAGCTGCGGGTGTGCTCCAGCGCGATCGAAGCCGTCCGCTCAAGGGTCGTCTGACGCGGCTCGACCGAAAGCGAGGGCGCGAAACTGGTCTGCCATTCGACGTGCTCGTCCTCGCGCAGGAACATCGCGACGCGAAGGGTGTCGACGGGCGTCAGGGCGAGGGCGAGCCTTAGATCACCGCCGATCGCCTCATCCTCATAATAGGACTGGAAGGCGCGACGCTGGGTCTGACTGGTCTGGCTGGCGTCGTCATAGGCGAACAGGGCGTTGTAGAAGGTGTTGCGATAGAGACGCCCCTCCAGCGTCGCCCGCTCCGTCACCTGAGTCCGCGTGATCAGGGCAAGGCTGTCCACGTTCCATTCGGGCCAGTTCCAGTAGCGGGTATTGGCGCCGTCGCCGACATGATAGGGCGCGTTCTTCGATCCTTCCTGACGCGTATAGGTCAAGGAGTATTCGTCGGTCTGGTTCGGCGTCAGTCCCGCCTTCAGATTGATGCGCCAGTCCACCGTATCCGAAAAATCGCGCCGCCCGCCGTCCTCCAGCGTCGTGGCCTCGAAGCCGCGCGGAAGGGACCAGTGGCCGCGCTCGGCGTAGACGCCGCTGATCTGGGCGTAGCCGCGCTGCGAGGCGCCTCCGACCCGGGCGGTCACGGCATGTCGGGCGGCCTGCAGCCGATTGTCGAATTCCACGCCGACGCCGACCTCTCCCTCGAAGGCCTGGGTCGGTCGGCGCGTCACCAGATTGATCGCCCCGCCCATCGCGCCCGGTCCGTCCAGCACCGAGACATAGCCCTTGGCGACCTGCACCTGCGACAGGTCCGCGGTCAGGAAACGGGCCAGGTCGACACGATTGTCGGCCGGCAGGAATACCCTGACCCCGTCGATCGAGAGGGTCGTCTGAAACCGATCAAAGCCCCGGATCGAGGCGTAGCGCTCATTGCGTGATCCGCCCGTCGAAACGGCGCTGATCCCAGGCAGGAGGTCAAGCGCCTGATCCACGCTGGTCCGGCCGAAACGCTCGATGTCGTCGGCTCGGATCACGGCGCCGCCGGCCGGACGCCCCATCCGATCCCGAGCTGTGACGACCACTTCTCCCAGTCTATAGGCCTCGCCCAGATTTTCACCCGGACAACCGCCAAACTCCTCGCCTTGTGACTGGACCCTGGCGTGAGCCACGCCGCCGGATAGAAGGGCGACAGCGGTGGTGGCGAGCAGGAGACGTTTCATGAAGACGATCCGTTATGAAGTCCCGCTTCATATAATCGCCGCCCAAGGCTCCCTGTTTGACGCTGATCAAACGGCGCATTGATGATTGTCCGTTCCATCGCATGGTCTTGCGGTGCGGAATCCGCCAGACTGATCGTCCCTCGGCGCCGACGGCGCGACGGTCGACATGATGAAGCACCCCCTCGCACCCTCTGCCGCTCCGTCGTCAGGCAGAGCTTCGCGACGATACGTCATGGGCTTCCTCGTGTCCGTGGCGGGCGTCGCGGCGGCCTACGCCGCCCGAACGGCGATGGAACCGGAACTGGGCGATCGCATCGCCTTCCTGTTCTTCGTGCCTGTGGTGGCGGCCGCGGCGGCCGTCGGCGGGGTCGGTCCCGGCCTGCTGGCTACGCTTCTAGGCGTGGGCGGCGGTCTGCTTGTCACCTGGCAGGGAGGGGAACAGACCGAAGGCGACTTCCTGGCCGCCGTGGTCTTTCTTGTCCTGGGCGGGCTCATCAGTTTCGGCGGCGAGCTACTGCATCGCATGCGCGCGCAGGCTACGGCGGTGAACGCCCACCTGCGGGCGCGCGAGGCTCATCTGCAGTCCATTCTCGACACGGTCCCCGACGCTATGGTGGTCATTACCGAGAACGGGATCATAAGATCCTTCAGCCCCACAGCGGAACGCATGTTCGGTTGGTCTCTCGAGGAGGTCGTGGGCGAAAACGTCAAGCGACTCATGCCCGAACCCTACAAGGCGGCCCACGACAGCTATCTCGAACGCTACATGCGAACGGGCGAGAAGCGCATCATAGGCTTGGGCCGCGTCGTGGTGGGACAACGCAAGGACGGATCGACCTTTCCGATGGAGCTCGCAGTCGGCGAAATGCGTTCGGGAGATCAGCGCTTCTTCACAGGGTTCATCCGCGACTTGACGGAGCGCCAAGCAACAGAAGCGCGACTTCAAGATCTTCAGACCGAGCTGATACATATCGGGCGGCTGACCGCCATGGGGGAGATGGCCTCGGCCCTGGCCCACGAACTCAATCAGCCCTTGAGCGCCCTGACCAACTATCTGAACGGCTCAATCCGCCTGCTAGACAAGCCGGACCTGCCGCGCGACCGCTTGGATGATGCGCTCGGCAAGGCGCGAGATCAGGCGCTCCGCGCTGGAGAGATCATTCGCCGCCTACGTGATTTCGTGGCGCGCGGCGAGGTCGAGCGACAGGTCGAAAGCCTCCCCAAGCTGATCGAGGAGGCCGGAGCCCTCGCTCTCGTCGGCGCCAAGGAACACGGTGTCCACGTGGACTTCGTCTTCGATCCGGGGGTGGACCTCGTCCTGGCCGACCGTGTCCAGATCCAGCAGGTAATTCTCAACCTGATCCGGAACGCCATGGAGGCGATGGAGGACCAGCCGGTTCGGCATCTGACCATCTCGCTTCAAAGGGAGCAGGGAGAGGCGCGCGTGACGGTTTCGGACACCGGCTCAGGCCTGGACCCCTTCATGTCGGGAGTGCTGTTCCAGCCCTTCATGACGACCAAGCGTAGCGGAATGGGCATCGGCCTTTCGATCTGCCGCACCATCATCGAGGCGCACGGCGGGCGAATCTGGGCAGAACCCAACCCGCGCGGCGGCACCCGGTTCGCCTTTACCCTGAAAGCGGCCGACCAGGAGAGGTTGAATGACGACGACGCCTGACGCCATGGTGCATGTGGTCGATGACGACTCCGCACTGCGAGACTCTCTCGCGTTCATGCTGGAGACGAACGACATCGCCACCCGTCTCTACGCCGGCGGCGGAGATTTGCTGGACGCAGCATCGAAGACGACGCTGGAGGGATGCGTACTGACCGATGTCCGCATGCCGGACATGAACGGTATAGAACTAGTCCGTCAGCTTCGTGCTCAGGGCGTGACGCTGCCGGTCGTGGTCATGACCGGGCACGCCGACGTGCCGCTCGCCATCGAGGCTATCCGCGCCGGCGTGCAGGATTTTATCGAGAAGCCCTTCACGGACGAATTGCTGCTGGACGCCCTGGGCCGAGCCCTCGACGGCTCCACGCCCGCCTCAGCGGCGGACCGGCTCGTTCTCGAAAGACTGGAGACCCTGTCAGCGCGTGAGAAACAGGTGCTGGACGGCCTGGTCGCCGGCCATGCGAACAAGGTCATTGCGTATGATCTGGGCATCAGTCCGCGAACGGTCGAGGTCTATCGCGCCAATGTCATGACCAAGATGCAGGTCAGAAGCCTTTCAGAGCTCGTTCGCGTGACGGTCCTGAGCCACGGAATCTGAAACGACGCCTTTCGCCTCAGGCCCGGAAAGCAGTTTCTTCAGGCGCGCAGGCTTTCCAGGACTTCGTCTTCTTGCTGAATCCTGGTCAGAAGCGATTGGTGAAGACGGCCGCATAGGACATAGAGCCGTTCCCATTCCGCACAGGCTCCTTGCGGCGCGGTGAGACGTCGAGTCGCCTTCTGAACCGCCTGCAAGCCCTCGCCAAGCGCCTGATGATCCGCCGTCAGCACCGGCACGACACTCCCTTCCTGAGCGGCGAACCATCTCGCTTCACGGCCCATGTGATCCTCAAACAGGTCGAGAAGATCCGCCAGTATGTCGCCGAGGCCATGTGGCCAGGCTTCGTGGCAAGCCAGGCTAGGTTCGAGCCGGTCGGCCAGCCCCACCGCGTCGGTCAGCACACGTCGCATCTCGCCCGTCATCGCCTCTCGGCGGACGTGGATGCTTGGCTTCCCAAGGGTCGGCATGACGCTCTACCTCCTGCCCCGCAACCATGCGCTTCGGTCGGTGCGTCTCTTTTGCGCTCTGGCAAATCAGCAGGAAGAAATTTCCTTCAGCCGCGCCTGCGCCAGCAACAGGTCTTGCGGCGTATTGATATTGGCGAATGCGTCCGCCGCCTGAGCCGGCCATTCGACAATCGTGGCCGCTGCTCGCGCGGCGACGCCGCGAAGAGAACCCCTCCCCGCCGCAGCCTCGGACCGGACCGCGGCCAGGCTTTCCACACGCCAGAGGGCGCAGGCGGGATGCAGCCGCCCCGGAGTCGCGGCCAGGGCCGCGCCCGCATCCGGCCGCAGTTCTTCCTCCAGGCGTCGCGCCAGGTCGTTCGGCAGGAAAGGCGTGTCGCAGGCTGCGACCAGAACGCGATCCCGCCCCAGCGACAGGGCCCACTCCAGCGCCGCCGCCAATCCGGCCAACGGCCCCTCCAGGGCTGGGTCGTCTTGGATCAGGCGCACGTCCGGTTCAGGGTTCGGCCATTGGCCCTCGCTGCGCAACGCGACGGCGACGGGATCGCCCCATTTCCGCGCCTGATCCACCGCGTGGGCGATCAAGGGACGTCCCGCCAGAAGCCGCTCCGGCTTTCGCCCGCCCATGCGTCGGCCCTCCCCTCCCGCCAGGATGACGACCGGCGTCATCACGGCGTTCGGCGGGGCGCGCGAGACGGCGCCGAGACGCTGACCTCAAGATCGCGCAGAAGCCCGTCCTGAATGGAATAGACCCAGCCGTGAACCGTCAGCGACTGACCCTTGCGCCAGGCGTCGCGCACGAAAGGATTGGCCGCGACCGC
This sequence comes from Brevundimonas sp. 357, assembly GCF_003938605.1. Lineage (GTDB taxonomy): Bacteria > Pseudomonadota > Alphaproteobacteria > Caulobacterales > Caulobacteraceae > Brevundimonas. The sequence goes on from NZ_RHWX01000021.1 coordinate 20,978, forward strand.
CTCGACCTGGGCCACGACATTGCACTCGCAAAGACGGTTGGCCCTCATCTCCGGATCTTCAATCAGGCGCAACTCGCCCGCCCGTTCGTGGGCCAGCCGCCGCACAGGTTGAAGCCAATGGTCGATCAAGCCCTGGCGGCGCCGCGTCAGGGCCGCGCGCACTCCGCCGCAGCCGTAATGGCCGCAAACGATGATATGGCGAACCTTCAGCACTTCGACGGCGTACTGCAGCACCGACAGGAAGTTGATGTCCTGCGGCGAGGCCAGATTGGCGATGTTGCGATGCACGAACAGTTCGCCGGGATCCAGTCCCACAATCTCGTTCGCGGGCACACGGCTGTCCGAACAGCCGACCCAGAGATACTCAGGCTCCTGCTGGCGTGCCAGTCGACGGAAGTAGTCGGCGTCCATGCGGGTCTTCGTCGCCGCCCACCGTAGATTCGCGTCCAGAAGGTTGTCGATCATGAGGTTTTTTCCATTTCAGCCACGCCCGCGCCGCGCGGCCAGACGTCGCGACAGACCGGACAGGTCGCGCGGCGTCAGCCTCAGACGGGCGATCGGCAGCACGACCGCATTCTCTAGGGCGATGTGTCGCCTTTCCCTCTGGGTGAAGTTGCCCATGGACCGCACCAAATCAGGCGTCATCGGTCGGTCCTCGGACGCCCTGAGCACTTCCTCCAGACGATCGGCGAGTCGGGCCGCGCTCGCAGCTTCAGCATGGTGATCGCTGGAAAGCATGCCGAGGACTCCATGGATGTCATCCTCGGGCGGGCAACGTCGCCGCAATAGGGGAAAGAGGTCTTCCTCCTCGTCCAGCACATGCAAGGGCAGATCATGTCTGAGATAGTCAATGATCACAGCCAGCAGCCTCGACGGCCGTTCGGGCATGACGGCCGCCGCGTCGATCGTTCGGCAAAGCTGGCGCTGCCGATAGTGTTCGGCGAACAGCCAGTCGAGCGGCGAGGCGATCAGTTCCATGGGCATGGGCTCGATCGGCACGCCCTGCGTCATACCCGGCGAACTGGCTTTCGGCGTCATGACGCAGGCCGTCCTAGCGTCGCCGCTTCAGCAGGGTGAAGGTGCGGGCCGCCGGTTGCAGTTTTTGCCGCAGCACGGCGCAGGCGCAGGCGAGCGCGGGATCATCGGCGTCCTTCGCCGCCGACAGCAACCGCGTCCACTCCTCGTCGTCGGCCGCCGAGAGGTGATCGCGCAGCAGGCTCTGGACCCAGGCTCCCGGATCCTCGCCCGAGGCCTCGCAGGCGGCGTAGGCGAGGTCGGCCAAGTCCGGGTCCGACGCCGCAAGCCAAGTGCGGAAACGTTCACTGTCCACGCCAAGCAAGACGCCAAGCGACAGCGGCCCTTCGCTCACCTGGCCTGTCGTCGTCAGGCTGATCGCTACCCCTTCTTCCCGCGCCGCTTCCCCCAAGGCCGCCACATAGCGCGCAGCCCCGGCGCGCCAAGCTCTTTCCTGCAAGGCGCGTTCGATCCAAGGTCGCACATGTTCGAAAGGAAGACGCGCGCCTTCGACCCGGCGATCAACCTTCAGCACATGCCAACCGAACCGCGACCTCACCGGCGCCTCGCTGATCTCGCCCGGCTCCAGCCTGTCGAGCGCCTGCTCCACCTCGGGCGCAAGATCGCCCTCGACCAACTGCCCCAGAGCGCCGCCCGATTTGCTGGACGGACAGTCCGAAACGCGACCGGACAGTTCAGCGAAGGCCTGGGGCCGCGCGCGCGCCAGCGTCAGATGCGCCTCGGCGGTCAGACGCGCCGCTTCCCAGAGCGCCTCGTCCTCGCCTGTCACCGCCACAAGAATATGAGAGGCCTCGGTCATAGCGGAGGAGCGAAAGTCATCCGGCCGCGCATCATAAACCCTTCGGCATTCGGCCTCCGAGGGCGGATCCGCCCTCACCTCCTGCTCGAGAAGGACGCGAATCCTGGCCTCATCGACCGTCTCTTCACGTCCTTCGTCGTCAAAGAGGGGCGTCGCCTCTATCTCAAGCTCCGAGGCGCGGTTCAGCAACAGCGCCCGAATGGCCAGGGCGTGGGCCGCCAGCTTGCGAGCCTGTTCGATGCTGGGCGCCGGATGGTTCGAAATTTCCTGGGCGATCAGAGCCTCGGGCACCTCCACGCCGCCGATGACGATTGCGGCTTCGCGGCTCATCGTCCATCTCCCTTGCGACCGCGAATCGAAGCGGGCGCCGAAGCGATGCGGCTGACCGGCATCTGGCGACGACTACGGACCAGTTGCCAGCCCCGGCGATTGAGATACCACACCGGCGCAGACAACATGTGGACCAGGCGGGTGAAGGGGAAGACCAGGAAGATGGTCAATCCTAAGACGATATGCGCCTTGAACAACCAGTGAACGTCCGCGATGTAGTCGGCCGTCCCTGCCCGGAAGGTGAAGACGCCCTGGGCCCAGTTCATGAACTTCACCATCTCCTCGCCGTCCATGTGGCGGGCCGAGATGAAGATGGTCGACAGGCCCAGACACAGCTGGATCAGGAGGATGATCAGGATCGCCGTGTCTCCAAAGCTGGAGGTCCGGCGGATGCGAGGGTCGAACAGCCGTCGGTGAAGCAGCAGCAGACCCCCGATCAGCATCATGACGCCAGCGACGCCGCCCGCAACCATGGCGAGCAACTGCTTCGCGGAATGGGCCACGCCGAGGGCGTCCCAGACGGCCACCGGCGTCAGGAGGCCGACCAGGTGCCCGCCGAAGATCATCAGGACGCCGAGGTGGAACAGGATGGATCCCGCGACCAGTTGCCGGCGGCGCAGCAACTGCGAGGAGCCGGTGCGCCAGGTGTAGGGTTCGCGGTCAAAGCGAATGACCGACCCGATCGCAAGGACCGCGAGAGCGATATAGGGATAAACGCCGAAGAAAAACTGGTTCATCACATTCATGACGTGGCCTCCTTCAAGCCGCGCTGGGCCGTTGGGCGGATGGCGTGTTCATCGCCGCAACCAAGGCGTCGGCCTTGGGGCAGCCGACATCGTCCGGGCCGAAGGTGACAGGCGTGTCCTCCCAGGCCTCATCGAGAGCCGTGAGATCATCGGGATCGGGATCGGGCTCGCTGAGCAGGGCGGCGACGGCCGCCGCATCCGCCGCGCCGGCCAGCGCGGCCAGGGCGCCGAACACCGAGCGATAGGAGCTGCCGCGCCTGTGCAGCCTCTCGCCGATCGCCTCCAGCACATGGGCCGCTTCACCCAGGAGGGAAGCCGCACGATCCGCAGGCAGAAGCGAGAGAAACTCCAGGAAGACCGGCAGGTGATCCGGCAGTTCCGACGTCGCCAGTTCCAGCCCTTCGCTGCGATAGAGCTCCAGCAATCCCGCCATCGCCTCGCCCCGGTCCCGGCTCTCGCCGTGAACATGCTCATAGAGGTTCAGGGACAGGGAGCGAGACCGATCGAACAGATCAACGTACTGCTCCTGCAGACTGTAGATGTCCCCGCCTTTCAGATCCTCGACGAGACGGTTCAGGGCCTTCTGGATGCGGACCGGAACCCGGCCCTCGGCGCGGATCACGGCCGCCAGCTCATCGGCGGACGCCTGCAGTTCCGCGCCGGGATAGGTCAGCAGCCGCCCCAGCGCGCTATAGGTCGCGGACATCATTCCACCTCCATCGGATTGCGGGGACGTGTTTTCTTGACCCGGCCGAACAGGCCGTATTCCGTCGTCCCGCCGGAACAGCCGTTGCCGAAGGTGAAGCCGCAGGAGCCGCGCAGGTCGAAAGCGTCCTCGCCCGTCTCGCGATGATTGGTCGGGATGACGAAGCGATCCTCGTAATCGGCGATGGCCATGATGCGGTACATGTCGTCGATCTGGGCGGCGCTCAGCCCCACCCGTTCGGCCAGGGCGTGGTCGATCCGGCCGTCGACGGTCTTGCCGCGCATGAAGGCGCGCATCGCCAGCATGCGCTCCAGAGCGGTTACGACGGGTTCCTCGACGCCGGCGGTCAGCATGTTCGCCAAATACCGCACCGGAATCCTCAAGGATCTGACGTCAGGCATCTCCTGGTCGATTTCCAGCGCGCCGGCTGAAGCCGCTGACTGGATCGGGGACAGCGGCGGCACGTACCAGACCATGGGCAGCGTCCGGTATTCGGGGTGCAGCGGGAAGGCGACCTTCCAGTCCATCGCCATCTTCCAGACCGGACTGCGCTGCGCCGCCGCCAGCCAGGCGTCAGGAACGCCGTCGGCCCGTGCTTGGGCGATCACCGCCGGGTCGTTCGGGTCCAGGAAGACATCGAGCTGAGCCTGGTAGAGGTCCTTCTCATCGACGCTGGCCGCCGCCTCGATACGGTCGGCGTCATACAGCATCACGCCCAGATAGCGGATGCGCCCCACGCAGGTCTCGGAACAGACCGTGGGCATGCCCGCCTCGATCCGGGGGTAGCAGAAGGTGCACTTCTCCGACTTTCCGGATTCCCAGTTGTAATAGATCTTCTTGTAGGGGCAGGCCGAGACGCACATGCGCCAGCCGCGGCACTTCTCCTGATCGATCAGGACGACCCCGTCCTCCTCACGCTTGTAGATGGCGCCCGAGGGACAGGCGGCCACGCAGGTGGGGTTCAGACAGTGCTCGCACAGCCGGGGCAGATACATCATGAAGGTGTTTTCGAAGGCTCCGTAGATCTCCTTCTCAACGCCCGCGAAGTTGTAGTCCTTGGACCGCTTGGAGAACTCGCCGCCCAGTATTTCTTCCCAGTTCGGTCCCCACTCGATCTTCTCCATCCGCTCGCCGGAAATCTTCGAACGCGGGCGCGCCGTGGGGAAGTGCTTCATCTCAGGAGCTTCCTGAAGATGGGCGTAGTCCATGTCGAACGGTTCGTAGTAGTCGTCGATCTCGGGCAGGTCTGGGTTGGCGAAGATGTTGGCCAGGATCCGCCACTTGGGGCCCATGCGGGGGCGGATGCGACCGTTGCGGGCGCGCTCCCATCCCCCGTTCCAGCGGCCCTGGTTCTCCCAGTCCTTAGGATAGCCGACGCCGGGCTTGGTCTCGACGTTATTGAACCAGGCGTATTCGACACCGTCGCGGCTGGTCCAGACGTTCTTGCAGGTCACCGAACAGGTGTGACACCCGATACATTTGTCGAGGTTCAGCACCATGCCGATCTGGGCGCGGACCTTCATCAGACGTTCTCCTTGTCCGAACGGGGCTCTTCGAGCCAGTCCACCGTTCTCATCTTGCGCAGGACGACGAACTCATCGCGGTTCGAACCGACCGTGCCGTAATAGTTGAAGCCATAGGCAAGCTGGGCGTATCCGCCGATCATGTGCGTCGGCTTGGGCACGATCCGCGTCACAGAATTGTGGATGCCCCCGCGCCGGCCCGTGATCTCAGACCCCGGCGTGTTCACGATCTTTTCCTGAGCGTGATACATGAAGGTCGTGCCTTCACGGATGCGCTGAGACACCACCGCCCGCGCCGAGATGGCGCCGTTGGCGTTGAACAGCTCGACCCAGTCATTGTCGACGATTCCCGCCTTTTGAGCGTCGATCTCCGAGATCCAGATCACCGGCCCGCCGCGGTTCAGCGTCAGCATCAGCAGGTTGTCGGAATAGGTCGAGTGGATGCCCCATTTCTGGTGCGGCGTAATGAAGTTCAGCACGACCTCATTCTCGCCGTTGGGCTTCATGCCCTTGACCCAAGTGGTCTTCAGGTCCAGCGGCGGACGATAGACGCACAGGGCCTCGCCAAAGGCGCGCATCCAGGGGTGGTCCTGATACAGCTGCTGACGCCCCGACAGAGTTCGCCACGGCACGCGCTCGTGCACATTGGTGTAGTTGGCGGTGTAGCAGACGTGTTCGGACTCCAGCCCTGACCAGATGGGCGAAGAGATGATCTTGCGCGGCTGGGCCACGATGTCGTGGAAGCGGATCTTCTCATCTTCCTTGGGCAGAGCCAGGTGGGTGTGGTCGCGGCCCGTGAAGCGCGAGAGCGCCGCCCACGACTTCACCGCCACCTCGCCGTTGGTTTCGGGCGCCATCATCAGCACCGCCTCGGCCGCCTCGATAGCGGTCTCCATGCGGGCCAGGCCATGCGACACCCCCTCTTCCCGCACCTCGCCGTTCAGGGCCTTGAGCGCCGCCACCTCATGATCGGTGTTCCACTTCAGCCCCTTGCCGCCGTTGCCGACCGTATTCATCAGCGGCCCGACCGAGGTGAACTGCTTGTAGAGGTTGGGGTAGTCCCTCTCGACCACGGTCATGACGGGCATGGTCCGGCCGGGCACGGGCTCACATTCGCCCTTCCACCAGTCCTTGACCTCGAAGGCCTGGGCCAGCTCGCCGGGGCTGTCGTGCTGGATCGGGGTGAGGACCAGATCCTTCTCGACGCCGAGCACCTCAGGGCAGACCTCGGAGAAGGTCTTGGCCAGGCCTCGGAAAATGTCCCAGTCGGACCGCGCCTCCCAGGCCGGGTCCACCGCCGCCGTCAGGGGGTGGATGAAGGGGTGCATGTCCGAGGTGTTGAGATCGTGCTTCTCGTACCAGGTAGCGGTCGGCAGGACGATGTCGGAATAGACGGCGGTGGTGGACATGCGGAAGTCCAGCGTCACCAGCAGATCCAGCTTGCCTTCCGTCGTGGCGTCGCGCCAGCGCACATCCTGCGGCTTGACCTTGCCGTCCTCGCCCAGGTCCTTGCCCTGGACCCCGTGGTCGGCGCCCAGCAGGTGCTTGAGGAAGTACTCGTGGCCCTTGCCTGACGATCCCAGCAGGTTGGAGCGCCAGATGAACATGTTGCGCGGCCAGTTGGCCGGATCCTCAGGGTCCATGCAGGACATCTCAAGCGAGCGGTCCTTGAGCGTCCGAACCGCATAGGCGACCGGATCGACGCCCTCGCTTTCGGCTGCGCGGACCACATCCAGAGAATTGGTCTTCAAGGCCGGCGTAGATGGCAGCCAGCCCATGCGCTCAGCGCGCACGTTGAAGTCGATCAACGAACCGGACCAGTCGCCGGCCGGCGCGGTGGGCGACAGAATCTCCTGCGGCGACACCGTCTCATAGCGGTACTGGCCGGTGTGGGCGTAGAAGAAGGAGGTCGCGTTCTGCTGGCGCGGCGGCCGGATCCAGTCGAGGGCGAAGGCGACCGGCGCCCAGCCGCTCTGCGGACGCAGCTTCTCCTGGCCGACGTAGTGGGCCCAGCCCCCGCCCGACTGACCGACGCAGCCGCACATCACCAGCATGTTGATGACGGCGCGATAGTTCATGTCCATGTGGAACCAGTGGTTCATGGCCGCGCCGATGATCACCATGGACTTGCCGTTGGTCTTTTCGGCGTTGCCGGCGAAGCCTCTCGCCACGGCCAGGATCTGGTCGCGCGGCACAGAGGTCATCTGTTCCGCCCAGGCTGGGGAATACGGTTCCGGATCATCATGGTCGCGCGGCATGTGCTCGCCGCCGAAGCCCTGATCGACGCCGTAGTTGGCGAGGAACAGGTCATAGACGCTGGCCACCAGCGTCTCCCCCTCCTTCAGCGCCATCTTCCGCACCGGGACGTTGCGGGTCAGGACGTCGGGGTGATCGCTCGAGGCGAAGCCGTTGGAGGCGGTGTTGGCGAAATAGGGGAAGCGTACGCCCACCACCTCATCATGAACCCCTTTCAGCCCCAGGCGCAGGCGCGTCTCACGCCCCTCGGCCTCGCGCTCCTCCAGATTCCAGCGCCCATCCTCTCCCCAACGGAAGCCGATGGAGCCGTTCGGCGCGACCACGTCTCCGCTGATCTCGTCGAGAGCCACCGTCTTCCAGTCGGGGTTGTTGGCCTGGCCCAGATCGTCGACGAAGTCGGAGGCTCGCAGCATGCGCTCGGCCACATAGCCGCCGTCCTGCGGGACCAGCCGCACCAGCATGGGCAGGTCCGAATACTGACGGACATAATCCTTGAAGTAGGAGGTCTCGCGCTCGACATAGAACTCCTTGAGGATGACATGGCCGAACGCCATGCCCAGGGCCGCGTCCGTCCCCTGCTTCACCGCCAGCCACAGGTCGGCGAATTTGGACGCCTCGGAATAATCGGGGCAGATGACCACCGACTTGGCGCCGCGATAGCGGGCCTCGGTGTAGAAGTGGGCGTCGGGCGTGCGGGTCTGCGGAACGTTGGAGCCCCACAGCAGCATGAAGCTGGAGTTGTACCAGTCCGCCGATTCCGGCACGTCAGTCTGCTCGCCCCAGGTCTGGGGCGAGGCTGGCGGCAGGTCGCAATACCAGTCGTAGAAGGAGCCGCAGACTCCGCCCAGAAGCTGCAGATAGCGCGCGCCGGCGGCGTAGGAGAGCATGGACATGGCCGGGATGGGCGAGAAGCCGAACACGCGGTCAGGGCCCCAGGCCTTGACGGTGTGGGCGTTGGCCGCCGCGATCAGCTCGTTGACCTCGTCCCAGGTCGCGCGGACGAAGCCGCCGGCGCCGCGCATCTTCACATAGTCGGCGCGCTTGGCCGGATCGTTTTGGATCGAGGCCCAGGCGGCCACCGGCGCCAGGGTGCGGCGCGCCTCACGCCATTGGCGCAGCAGGCGACCACGGACCAGCGGATATTTCACGCGGTTGGCTGAATACAGATACCAGCTGTAGCTAGCGCCCCGCGCGCAGCCCCGCGGCTCATGGTTGGGCAGGCCGGCGCGGGTGCGGGGATAATCGGTTTGTTGAGTCTCCCATGTGACGATGCCGCTCTTGACGTGAATCTTCCACGAACAGGAGCCCGTACAGTTCACGCCATGGGTCGACCGCACGATCTTGTCGTGACGCCAGCGGTTCCGATAGGATTCCTCCCACTTGCGGTCGTCATCGGTCATGACGCCGTGCCGACCTGAGAAGAGCTCAGTCTTTCTCTTGAAGAAAGCGAGACGATCGAGGGTATGGCTCATGCTCAGGCCACCTTCTTTTCAAGATTGTTCAGGATCGACCTCGGCCTCGCATAGAAGGCCCAGTTCACGACCAGGCAGGTCGCGTAGAAGGTCATGAAGATATAGAGCGCCACCGTGGGCCCGCCGAAGACGCCCATGGAGGTGGCGAAACCCAGCGGAATGAAGAATCCGCCATAGGCGCCGATGGCCGAGGCGAAGCCGATGATGGCGGCGGATTCCAGCTCAGCGGCCTTCAAACGCTCACTGGCGGCGGCGGTCGGCATCAGACGCGCCATCTCAAGCCGCATGAGGCCTGGGATCATCTGGAAGGTCGAGGCGTTGCCCACCCCCGTCCAGAAGAAGAGCCACAGGAAGCTGGCGAAGAAGGCGGGGAAGCTAGGCGCGCCGCCCCAGGTTCCAAGGCTGTGCAGTAAGCCGATGACCCCCAAGATCAGCGACAGGAAAACCCACTGCGTCACGTGCTGGCCGCCCCAGCGATCCGAGATCCAGCCGGTCAGGGCGCGGGACGCGGCGCCGACCAGCGGCCCCAGGAAGGCGATCTGCAGGATGTTCACATCGGGAAACAGGGTCTTGCCCAGCAGAGGGAAGGCCGCCGAAAAGCCGATGAAGGAGCCGAAGGTGCCGATGTAGAGGTAGCACATCAACCAGTTGTGCTTGCGCTTGAACACCACCGACTGTTCGCGAAAGGAGGCGCGCGCAGAGGCCACGTCGTTCATGCCGAACCAGGCCAGGGCCGCGCCGATCACGATCAGGGGCGCCCACATCAGCGGCGCGTGCTGCAGCCAGATCCGGTGCTCCACGCCATTCTCGACGAAGACCTGGGGCGGGCCGCCGAGCGGACCGAAAAAGGCCACGCCGACCACGATAGGCGCCAGCAACTGCAGAGCGCTGACCCCGAGGTTTCCGAGCCCCGCGTTCAGCGCCAGGGCGTTGCCCTTTTCCGCCTTGGGGAAGAAGAAGGCGATGTTGGACATGGACGAGGCGAAAACCGCCCCGCCCAGGCCGCACGACAACGACAGAGCCACGAAGACCCAATAAGGCGTTTCGACGTGCTGCACCGCCACGCCCATTCCCACCACGGGGACGAGCAAGCTCAAGGTCGTCAGAGTGGTCCACAGCCGCCCGCCGAAAATCGGCACCATGAAGCTGTAGAAGATGCGCAGGGTAGCTCCCGACAGGGCTGGCAAGGCGGTCAGCCAGAAACGTTGCTCGGTCGAGAACTCGAACCCGGCCTGGGGCAGCCTTGTCACGGCAGTGGACCAGAGCATCCAGACGGCGAAGCCGATCAGGAGGTTGGGAATCGAGATCCAGAGGTTGCGCCGGGCGATGCGCTTGCCCTTTTCGGCCCAGAAAGCCGGATCTTCCGGGCGCCAGTCGGTCAGAACATGTCGTCGGGACATGAGGGAATGCTCCTATCGCGCCGAGCGGCCATCGAGGCCGTCCAGCTCGGGGAAAGCCGGCAAGCCGGCCAGCTGAGGATTGTGGGCGTGTTCCATTCGCCGCACCGCCAGATGCATCCAGGCCAGGGCTACGGCGACGAGCAGGAAGAGCAGCATGAAGCAGCTTGAGCCGATGGCGGTCCAATCGTTCAGGGCGCCGAAGGCGATCGGCAGGACGAAGCCGCCCAGGCCGCCGATCATCCCCACCAGGCCGCCGACCGAACCGATGTGGTCTGGATAGTAGACGGGGATGTGCTTGTAGACCGCAGCCTTGCCGAGGCTCATGGCGAAGCCCAACAGGAAGACCAGGGCGATGAAGCCTGGAAGGCTCAGCGCCAGGCTGAAACGGATCGGCCCGTTCAGGCCAGCCACCTCATACTGGGTCGGCGGGTAGGACAGGATGAAGGTGCAGACCACGCTGATGACGAAGGTCAGATACATGACCTTGCGGGCGCCCACGCGATCCGACAGCCATCCGCCGAAGATTCGGAATAGCGATCCTGGGATCGAATAGGCCGCCGCGACCATGCCGGCGGTCTTGATATCCAGACCGTAGGCGCCGGTCAGATAGCGCGGCAGCCACAAGGCCAGGGCGACGAAGCCGCCAAAAACGAAGAAGTAATAGAGTGAGAAGCGCCAGACTCTCGGGCTCTTGAGCGGCGAAAGCTGCAGCCAGGTCGCTGGCGCCTTCTCTCCCGAAGCGCGACGGGCAACCGTAACAGGGTCGTCGCGAGTCAGAAGAAATACGATCAGGCTGATGATCAGCAGGGCAGCAGCCCAAATCTGGGCCACGGCCTGCCAACCGAAAGCCACCATGACGAAGGGCGCGGCGAACTTGGTGACGGCCGAGCCTACATTGCCCGCCCCGAACACGCCCAGGGCCATGCCCTGGCGCGACGGTCCGAAGAATTTCGAGACATAGGTCACGCCGACCGAGAAGGCGCCCCCCGCGAGGCCCAGCGCCAAGGCCGCAGCCAGGAACTGCGGATAGGTGCTCGCCTGAGCCAGGAGAAAGGTCGCCCCCGCCGCCAGGACGCCGACGATCAGATTGACCTTGCGCCCGCCGAACTGCTCGGCCCAAACCCCCAGCAGAACCCGGCTCAGGGATCCGGTCAGGATCGGCGCGCCGACCAGCAGGCCGAACTGGGTCTCGGACAGGCCCAGGTCCGCCTTTATCTGGATGCCGATGATGGAAAAGATCGTCCAGACAGCGAAACAGGTAGTGAATCCCAGGGTGCTAAGCCACAGAGTGCGCCATGCTCCGGGCGCCTCGCCCCCGGCCGACTTCGTCATTTGCACTGGTCGAGCCATCACGCCCTCTGCGAAACCGGAGCAGGACTCCGTGCAGGTGATGTGCGCCAGGAGCGGCGGCCTCGACTTGCTTTTGATCAAGTCGGACCTAGACGCGTGTCGATTCAGCGCAAAAAACCACATCGGCGTCGTGGGCAATCGCGACTGACAATCATTACGCGCAATGCACGCGCCTAGGCGACGCCGCGTTTGATTCTGATCAATCCGACCCGGCGTGCGTCATGGTCTTCTTGCGCCATGCCTATCCGTCCGGCCGACCTAGACCGTATTCGCGCACTGCCCCTGTTTATGGGAGCGTCGCCCGCCGTCTTTAGAGACGCCACGGCGGGCGCCTTTCTGCAGCGCTTCCCGGCCGGAACCACACTCCTCATGGAAGGCGACCCCGTCGACTTTCTCTATGTCCTGCTCAGCGGTTCAGTAGAACTGCAGGGCAGTTGGAAGGAGAAGGAATCAACCCTGGCCGTGCTGCGGCCTGTTTCGACCTTCATCCTCGCGGCCGTCATGCTTGAGGCCCAGGCCCTGATGTCGGCGCGGACTCTGGAACCTTCCCAGATCCTGATGCTGTCGGGAGAAGCTTTGAGGCGCACCGCGCGCCAAGACGCCGATTTCGGTTTCGCAGTCATTCAGGAACTTGCCGGCTGCTATCGCGGCGTGGTCCGCACGGTGAAGGCCCAGAAGCTGCGCGGCGGGGTTGAACGGCTCGCCAACTATCTTCTGGCTCAGTGCGCGCGCCAGCAGAATGAGGCGCGGATCATCCTTCCTCACGAAAAGCGCGTGCTCGCCTCTCTATTGGGGATGACGCCCGAAAATCTCTCACGCGCCTTCGCACAACTGTCCGATTACGGCGTGCACGTCCGGGGCGCCCAGATCTCCTTTGAACGTCCGCGGGCGCTGAAACGCCTTGCGCGCCCGTCAGCCCTTATCGACAATCATGCGCCTGCCGCCTTGCATCCTGCTGGCAAGGCGGCGTCCGAAACCTGGTCGACCGACACTGAAGAAGAAGGAGGCGGCGCTCAGCCGCCGAAGGCGGCCAGGTTCGGCGTATCGCCGAAATTTCCCTGATGCAGCGCGTGAGCGCGCGGTTTGGCGCCGAGGGCTGAAGCGACCTGCTCGACAAGCGCGTCCATTTCGACCTCCTCCGAAAGATAGGGCCGCAGATCCACTCCCCCCTCTCCGAAGAGACACAGACGCAGCTTTCCCCGGGCTGTCACCCGCAGTCGGTTGCATCCGTCGCAGAAGCCGGCGTCGTAGGGCGCGATCAGGCCGATCAAGCCGCGATGATCCGGACTGACGTATTCGGTGGCGGGACCGGCGTCGGCCTCCCGGATGCGCGGCGTCCATCCGTGCTGCGCCAGCCAGTCCCGCACCACCTGGCCGCCGATGTGATTGCGGGCGAAATAGTCGGCGTTGTCTCCCGTACGCATGAGTTCGATGAAACGCACTGAAAGGGCACGATCAGCGACGTGGTCCGCCCACCGCTCGAGCTCCTGCTCGATGGACCCCCGCAGTAGAACAGCATTTACCTTCACCGACTGGAACCCCGCCTCCATGGCCAGGTCCAGGCCCCGAAGCACGGCGGGGAGCCGGTCATGTCCGGTGATGCGCTGAAAGACATCCCGATCCAGCGAATCCACGCTGACATTCACGTGGGTTAAGCCTGCGTCGCGCCAGTCCTGCACGCACTTCTCGAGATTCCAGCCGTTGGTCGTGACCGCAACCTTGCGGATTTCCTCCTGGGCGGCGATGGCGGCGACGATTTCGGTAAAATCCCGTCGCACCGTCGGCTCACCGCCCGTCAGGCGGATCTTGGTCAGGCCCAGACGCGCGAAAGCCTGGGTCAGCCGCCTCACCTCCATAAGCGTCAGGAAGGAAGCCCCGGGGGTTTTCCGATAACCGTTGGGCAGGCAGTAGTCGCACCGGAAGTTGCAGACCTCGGTGACCGACAGACGAAGATATCGGAAGCGGCGGCCGAAACCGTCGATAGCTTGAGGCCCGGAAGCGGCCATTGGAGAAGCTCCTTTCCAGAACATGGGAGGCGGGCGGGTTTCCCCGGCCGCCCTCGGCCCCTTTCGGAGCCCGGCCGCGCAACCATGGAAGGGCTTTAGGTCACGCGGCTCGGAGCGGTAGTCGGCAGGCTAAAAGCAAAACGCGCCGGCCGCCTTGATCAAAAGCAAGCGACGCTCAATTCCTGAGGCGTGGCTGCGAAAGCATGGGGCCGTATAGAGCCACGAAACCGAGCAGTGCGGCCGCCCAGAGCCCGCTTGAGAGGATGAGAGCCAGCCCATAGGTATCGGACCACAATCCGCCCGCGACACGCACGAGCGCCGCAGCGTTAATAAGAACATAGAGAAGCAGGGTTCCCGCGCCCGCCGACAATTCGTGTCCTGTATGGCCGCGAGCCGCGCGGGTCGTCACCGCCAGGATCATCACCCCCATGGCGCCGACCGTCAGCGCATGCAGACCGGCGGACGGGGCGAAGGGCGCCCCCATCACCGCAAGGCCCAGCAAGACAAGTCCCACGCCCAGCCACGCATAACCGAGATGAAGAATCCAAACCAACGGCTGGGTCGCGGTTCTCCATCCCGCCCATCGCGCCAGACGCAGGAGATTCAGCGCTCCGGCGGCCGCCAGGGCGAGGCCGACGCCTGCCAGATCAGGCTTCACGATCCATCCTGCGAGGGCGAGGCTAGTGACGCCGATCACCAGTGCGTCGAATCTGGAGGCGGCGGCGGGCAGACGTCCTGGTTTTTGCCGGGCAAGCCAGTTGCGGGTGAAACTCGGCGTCACCCGTCCCCCGATGAGAACGAGCAACAAAACAACAGCGGCGAAGCCCGTTCTGACGGCGACGTCCAGCCCTATTGCTTCCGGACGCAGGTGGAAGGCGATGTTGCTCGCAGCCAATCCGGTGATCGCAAGGGCGACCACTAGGTTCCGCCAGTTCCGGCCTGCGACGACCTCGCGCCAGATCACAGCCGAAAGCGCGAGGAGATAGGCGCCGTCGATGGTCGCAACCAACAAGCGATCCAATCCAGGCAGCAGCATGGCCGCCCGTCCCGCCGCCCACAGCGCGAACAGTCCAGCAAGTCGGGCGCCGATCACCGGATAGCGCCCGGTCCAGTTCGGCACGGCCGTCAACAGGAAGCCGCCGACGATCGCGGCCACATAGCCGAACAGCATTTCGTGAATATGCCAATCCAGACCAATGCGGTCGGAGAGATCGCCGCCGTGGGCCAGCACATAGACCCAGAGAGGCGCGGCCAGGGCGCCCCACAAAGACCCGAACAGGAAGAAGGGACGAAAACCGAAGCTGAAAAGGGCCGGACCCTTGTAGGCGCGCATGGCGCTGGCGGTGGACATAAGGCAATTCTCCTGAGCCTTCCCTATCCCGCCGCGCCCATGCGTCGTTTGTCTTCGATCAATCTCGCCGAACCGCTGCA
Organism: Brevundimonas sp. 357; assembly: GCF_003938605.1. Taxonomy (GTDB): domain Bacteria; phylum Pseudomonadota; class Alphaproteobacteria; order Caulobacterales; family Caulobacteraceae; genus Brevundimonas. The sequence goes on from NZ_RHWX01000021.1 coordinate 36,032, forward strand.
CGACTATGGTGCCGACATGGCGCCCTCATTCTCAGACCAGGAAGTCGAACGTTACGCCCGCCACCTCATGCTGCGTGACGTAGGAGGCGCCGGCCAACAGGCGCTCAAGAAGGCGCGTGTGCTGATCGTCGGTGTCGGCGGGGTCGGCGCGCCCGCCGCCCTCTATCTCGCCGCGGCCGGCGTCGGCCGTCTCGGCCTGCTGGACTTCGACCAGGTGAGCCTTTCCAACCTCCAACGGCAAGTCCTCTTCACGGAGGACGATATCGGACACGACAAGGCGCCAGCCGCCGCCGAACGGCTCGGCCGGCTGAACAGCGACATTGAGCTCATGCCGATCCATCGTCGTATCGACGAGAACAACGCCGCAGACATTCTCGGCGCCTGGGACATGGTGATCGACGGTTCCGACAATCTCGCCACGCGCCTGGCGGTTTCCGACGCATGCGTGACCCAGGACAAGAGCCTCGTATCGGCCGCCGTAGGCCCTTGGGTCTTACAGGTCGGACTTTTCAGGTCGCGCCCGTGCTGGAGATGCCTCAATCCTGAACCCGACCCCGAAGCCTTCGCCTGCGCCTCCCAAGGCGTTCTGGGCGCCCTGACCGGCGTGGCAGGCGCCCTGGCGGCGGCGGCGGCGGTCAAAGCCCTGGCCGAAGCTGGCGAAAACCGAGCGGGATGTCTTCTTATGCTCGACCTCCTGTCCTGGCGGACCGTCCCTGTCACGGTGAGCGCCCGCCCCGACTGCCCTGCCTGCGGCCCTTCTCGAAAAGCAAAAGGAAGCCCCTCGTGAGCGTTTCGCCCTTCGTCACTCATGATCCGTCAGACGAAAGCCTCCGGGTTCTGGAGAGCTCCCGATTGATCGAGCATATTCTCGAGCGCTTTCATCAGACCCATCGCCGCCAACTGCCAGTGCTCATCGCCCTAGCCGAAAGAGTGGAACGGACGCACGCAGGACAGACAGATGCGCCGACCGGTCTATCCGAACTGCTCATGGTCATCGCCGAGGATCTGGAAACCCATCAACAGAAGGAAGAGCGCATTCTCTTTCCGATGATGCTGGCGGGAGGAGCACCGATGATCGGCGGCCCCATCACCCGGATGTTGGCGGAACATGCCGAGGTGGAAGAACAGTTGGCGTCGTTACGACTGCTGACGGGAGGGTTCACGCCTCCCGCCTCTGCCTGCGGAACCTGGCGTCGCCTGTATGAGGAAGCTCTGGTCTTTCATCAGGATCTCCTCGATCACATGCGCATCGAGAATGAGATCCTGTTTCCTCGTTTCCTGCCTTCGCCCTGATCGGCGCCCCCTCTAAGGTTACAGCCTCAGGCTCCGGCAACCGTGCCGCGTCCCCTCGCGCGGCAGCCAGACCAGAACCTCCGACTGTCCCAGGGTCTTCTGCGCGCCCGAATCCTGGTTTCCCGCCAGCTGCAGCCGACCGTTACGCCGTGTAGCTCGCAGAAACAGATCCCGCTCGCCCCTTTCCGGCGTCTCGCCATCCAGCACCGCCGCCTGCCAGTCGAGAGCGTACCGCGGATCACGCCCGGCCAGGCCCGCAATGAGGGGGGCCAGGAAGAGGCGAGCAGTGACCATGGCGGAGGTGGGATTGCCAGGCAGCCCCACCACAAGAGCGTTGCGAACTCGACCCAGCCACACCGGCTTGCCCGGCTTGATCGCCACCTTGGAGAAGAGGATTTCCATGCCGAGGTCATCAAACATCGACTTCGCGAAATCCCGCTCCCCGACCGAGGCCCCGCCGGTCACCACGATGACGTCGCTCATCGCCGCGGCCTCCATGGCGGCCTGACGCAGGATGTCGGGGCGATCCGGAAGGCGCGATCGCATGCAGACATCGCCGCCGTAGCGCTGGACCAGCCCCATCACGCCATAGGTCACGCTGTCCGGCACCGATAAAGCGCCGCCCGGCGCGCCGGGCGGACGCAGCTCGTCTCCGGTTCCTAGAATGGCCACTCGAGGTCGACGGACCACCTCCACGCGATCATGATCCGCCGCTGCAGCCGCAACCATGGCTTGGGGGGTGAGCGCAGCGCCTCGAGCCAGCAAAATCTCTCCTGGCGTGAAGTCCGAGCCCGCTCGCCTGATATGATCGCCCCGCGGGCGGGCCAGCGGCATGGCTGCCCCTTCGGGGCGTTTTACGACCATCTCCTGAACCACCACGCGGTCAGCATTGGGAGGCACTGGCGCGCCCGTGAACACTCGCATGCACGTGCCGGCCGTTAACATCGGTGGGATCGACGACCCTGCGAAGCTCTCGCCCGCCACAGACAAGGTCGCCCCGAGATCTTGATCCAGAATGGCGTAACCATCCATGGCGGAGACAGAGGCGGCAGGAGAAGCTCGCAGAGCTTTCAGGTCGGACGCAAGGATTCGCTCGCAAGCCTCCTCAAGCGGAACCCTTTCCGCTTCCAGCGGCTGGGCCTGGCTCAAGAGCAGTTTCAGCGCGGTCTCGAACTCCAGCATCATTCTTCGTTCCTGATCCAGTCGCCGCTTGCACCGCCGGTCTTGGCCACAAGCCCCACCCCCTCGATCAGCATCGCGCGATCAACCGCCTTGAGCATGTCGTAGAGGGTCAGGGCTGAGACCGACACGGCGGTCAGGGCTTCCATCTCCACGCCTGTCTGACCGACCGTGACTGTTTCGGCCTCAATGCGGAAACCCGGCAGGGAGTCGTCGAGCGTGATGGTCACGGCGACCCGAGCAAGCGAAAGGGGATGACAAAGAGGCAGGAGATCGGCGGTCCGCTTCGCCCCCATAACCCCCGCGATCTCCGCCGTGGACACCACCGCCCCCTTGGGCGCGCGTCCTTCGCGCACCAGGGTCAGCGTTTCGGGAGCGCATCTCAGAAGACCCGTGGCGACGGCCCTCCGGCGCGTCAGCGCCTTGTGGGACACATCGACCATGCGCGCGCGCCCTTCCGCATCAAGATGGGTCAGGAGGCTCATGGGCATATTCCCCGGTAGCGGGGTATCTGCCCTACCAGAGAACAAGGTCGGAACCGGCTGTCCAACTCCTCGGCGAGAACGAGATCCCAAGCATCCTTGCAGGCGCCGGTTGATCCGGGCACGCAGAAGACAAAGGTCTCGCCAGCCTGCCCCGCCAAGGCGCGCGACTGTAGGGTCGAGACCCCGACCGTGGTCTGACTGGCCTGGTGAAACACGACGGAAAACCCGTCCATCACGCGATCGAGCAGAGGCCGAACCGCTTCCGGCGTCACATCGCGAGGAGCGAACCCGGTTCCGCCCGTGCTGAGGATAACGTCGACGTCGGGATCGGCGATCCAAGCCCGCATCACCGCTTGGATGTCGGTCACCTCATCCCGGACGATCGCCCGTGCCGCCAGTCTATGCCCTGCTGACGTCAATCTCTGCACCAGAGTGCCGCCTGAGGTGTCGGTATCAAGCGTTCGCGTATCGGAAACCGTCAGCACGGCGATATTGAGCCCGTAGAAGGGAAGATTGTGATCTAGTCCGGCCATGTCAGCTCCAACGGGCCAGATCGGCCCGGTCTGCGGCGGAAGGCTCGACCCAGGCCGCCCCCCCAGCCTTGTGTTCTCGTTTCCAGAAGGCCGCCTCGGTTTTGAGCCGGTCCATGAGGTAGTCCGCAGCGAGAAAGGCTTGCCGACGATGCGGCGAAGCGACCGCCACCAGGACGATGGGTTCCTCAGGCGACAGTTCGCCGCAACGATGGCGCACCAGGATATCGCTCACCTCAAAACGTTCCTGCGCCGCTCGGGCGATCACGAGCATCGATCTTTCAGTCATGCCTGGATACCAGTCCAATTGTAGTCGAGACACGGTATCGCCGTCCCTCCCCTGCCCTCGCGCCAAACCGATGAAGGAGACCACGGCGCCGTCCGCTGGGCGATCTCTGACAAAGACCTCCAGAAGCTCGGCTGGACTGAAGGGAGCGAGCGCCAGTTCGACGTCGAGCGGCACCTTCAGCCTCCAGAAAAGATAGAAAAGAAGGCGGCCTCCTGACCCGGGCTCACCCAGGCGTCGTCATCGCATTCGACGCCGTCGACCGCGCCCCGGATTGCGGGGTCAAGCAGAATATCGCCTCCGTCCGCAGTTATGGCGATGCGCCGACGAAGATCGCTCATCCTCAGCCCGCCCTGGGGGCCGTCGATCATCCGCTCGCCGCCGAACCGATCCGCCGGCCGCCCGAAGAAGACGATTTTGATGGTAGCAGCCTGTGTCATGGGAAAATCCTCATGCCCCGGCCTTAGCCCGTCATGGGATCAAGCCGTTTGATCGTAATCAATCGACAGGATCCAACAGCAGGACAAAGCGAAGCCCGTCGGAAGGGCATCCTAGCCGGTGTGGACAAAGTGGATTCCCAAATCGCGTGCTGAGTGATTCAAGGCTGTTCTTTGAGGAGAGCGGCGTTGGTTCGAGATTTGATGACGCATGACCACGGAGACCATTCCTGCCACCACAGACACTCAGACTGCCCTCGACGCCTACCATGGCTGGTCGGCCCGGCCCGGAGCCAAGGGTGAGACCTGCGATGCGGACTCCGTTGGACGCTTCTTTCGACAGGCGGTCATCATCGCCGGCCCCGGCATGGGAAAGAGCACGCTTCTTCGTCGCCTGGCCCGCAACTACGCGCTCGACGGCTATCCCGTACTTCTCGTGGACGCCAAACGCATCGCGGCGGCGATGAAGAACGGATCATCATTCGAGACGGCCGCCTTCGAGCTGGCGCTGGACGGGTCGCACTTGTCGGCCGAATTCCTGAGGACCGCACCAATCGACGACTGGGTGCTGATATGCGACGGCCTGGACGAGGCTGGCTCGTCACAGCCTTCTGTCCTGCGGGCGCTGCGCAAGTTTCAACATGGGCGACCCGGTGCGCGCATCATCACCAGCAGCCGCCCGATCGGCTATGACCCGGCCCCGCTCGAGAACTGGCGTCACTATGAAATCGTTCGCGCACCCGGCGGCGACAGCGGTCGCGACCTTCAACGCCTCCTTCGCCAGATCGGGGGCGAAACCGTCATTCACAATCTAGACGACCCCGATCAGCTGATCAGGGACCGTCACATTCGTGAGGCGCTCGGGCACAGCCCGTTGATGCTGGGTATCGCGGCGGCTCTTATCAGTCGTGGGCATTCAATCGGCCATTCGCGTGTCGATCTCTTCCGGGCCATCTTCGCCATGATCCAGGCGGAGCCGCCCGAGCGCGCGGGCCCGGCTCCCGCCACAACCGACGTTCTCGACCAGGTGATCGACCATCTCTGTGCGCTGATCCTCGACGATCCGATTCAGCCCAAGGACGCCCTGGTCAAGCTGATCGGCGAACAGCTGGCGCCGGCCTTGGCCGTTCCTCCTCTTCAGGGACGAAGCACGGCGCGCGCCTGTCTCCACTACTGGGAGGCGATAGGCCTGGTGGAGACGGTTAGCCACGGTACGACCGTTCTTCTCACCATGGTCCATCAGAGCTTCGCGGAATTCGCGGCAGGACGCTTCATCGCAGGTTTGCCTCCGACGGATCTCGACGCCGCGGTCGCCGTTCGCGCTGCGAACGACCGATGGACCGAGGGTCTCTGGTTCGCGGCTGCGGAAGGGGCCGGAGACAAGGTCGTTAGAGGTCTCATCGCGGCCGGCGTCGACGGCCGAAACGGTGAAGACACCCTTTTGCGCGCTCTGGACATCGTCGCGACGGCCCGGGTGCCTCTGGCCGACGAGCTCGTCGAGCGGCTGTTCCACGCCGCGCGGTCAGATATGGCGTCGGACGATGTCGACCTTGCCTGCAGTGTTGCTGTCAGAATGCTGCCTCTGGCGGACGTCCTAGCTGACCGTGTCGTGCCGCTCGCAACGGACCTGCTGAATGCTGGGCATCCATGGTCGCGACTGGCCGGGTGGACCCTGGTCGTGGAAGCCGGACGAGTTCACTACGATCTCGGCGCCGCTCAGTCATCGCTGGCGTCGCCTAGCCTTGCCCTCGAGCCCAGCGACAGAGCTCGTCCGGGACGATCCCTTTACAATCTTTCCGCAGTGTCCGATCTCGCGCGTTGG
>NZ_RHWX01000022.1 GCF_003938605.1 Brevundimonas sp. 357
TCGACTTCTTCACCGACCTTGACGATGCCGCGCTCGACGCGACCGGTCACCACGGTGCCGCGGCCCGAGATCGAGAACACGTCTTCCACCGGCATCAGGAACGGCAGGTCGATCGGACGCTCCGGCTGCGGGATGTAGTCGTCAACGGCCTGCATCAGCGCCAGAACGGCTTCTTCGCCGATCTTCGGATCGCGGCCTTCGACGGCGGCCAGGGCCGAACCCTTCACCACCGGGATGTCGTCGCCCGGGAACTGGTACGAGCTCAGCAGCTCGCGCACTTCCATCTCGACCAGCTCCAGCAGCTCCTCGTCGTCGACCATGTCGACCTTGTTCAGGAACACCACCAGCGCCGGAACGCCGACCTGACGCGACAGCAGGATGTGCTCGCGGGTCTGCGGCATCGGGCCGTCAGCGGCCGAGCAAACCAGGATCGCGCCGTCCATCTGAGCCGCGCCCGTGATCATGTTCTTCACGTAGTCGGCGTGGCCCGGGCAGTCCACGTGCGCGTAGTGACGGTTGGCCGTCTCATACTCGACGTGCGACGTGTTGATCGTGATGCCGCGCGCTTTTTCTTCCGGCGCGTTGTCGATGTCGGCGTAGTTCATCGCCTTGCCGCCGCCGGCCTTCGCCAGCGTCATCGAGATCGCCGCCGTCAGCGTCGTCTTGCCGTGGTCAACGTGACCGATCGTGCCGATGTTCACGTGCGGCTTCGTGCGTTCGAACTTTTCCTTGGCCATTCTCTAGCTCCTGGTGTCCCCAAACTGGGGTCCAAATGGGTTTGGGGATAGGTGGGGCGATTTGTGGTCAAACCGCCCCGTTTTCAAGTGGGTCCGTCAGAAAGACGGACTTAGGCGTACTTCTTGATCACTTCGTCGGCGACGTGTTGCGGCACCGATTCATAATGGTCGTACTGCATGGTGAACTGGGCGCGGCCCTGCGACATGCCGCGCAGCGTGTTCACGTAGCCGAACATGTTGGCCAGCGGCACGAAGGCGTTCACGACGACGGCGTTGCCCCGCATGTCCTGCCCCTGGATCATGCCGCGACGGCCGTTCAGGTCGCCGATGATCGAACCCAGGTACTCTTCCGGGGTCACGACCTCGACGGCCATGATCGGCTCGAGCAGCTTCGGTCCGCCCTTTTCCTTCAGTTCGCGGAACGCGGCGCGCGACGCGATTTCGAAGGCCAGGACCGAGGAGTCGACGTCGTGGAAGGCTCCGTCGATCAGCGTCGCCTTGACGTCGATCACCGGGAAGCCGGCCAGCAGGCCGTTGTCCTTGGCCGACTTCAGGCCCTTTTCGACGCCCGGGATGTATTCCTTGGGCACTGCGCCGCCGACGATGGCCGACTCGAAGACGAAGTCCGAACCCGGCTCGCCCGGCTCGAACACCAGCTTCACGCGGGCGAACTGACCCGTGCCGCCGGTCTGCTTCTTGTGGGTGTAGTCGATCTCGACCTTGCGGCTGATCGATTCACGATAGGCCACCTGCGGCGCGCCGATGGTCGCTTCGACCTTGTAGGTGCGCTTCAGGATGTCGATCTTGATGTCCAGGTGCAGCTCGCCCATGCCCTTCAGGATCGTCTGGCCCGACTCGTGGTCGGTCGAGACGGTGAAGGACGGATCTTCCGAAGCCAGCTTGGCCAGGGCGACGCCCAGCTTCTCCTGGTCGGCCTTGGTCTTGGGCTCGACGGCGATCTCGATGACCGGCGCCGGGAATTCCATCTTCTCGAGGATGACCGGCGACTTCAGCGGGTCGCACAGGGTGTCGCCCGTGCGGGTTTCCTTCAGGCCGGCCAAGGCGACGATGTCGCCGGCGTAGGCTTCCTTGATGTCCTCGCGGTTGTTCGAGTGCATCTGCAGCATGCGGCCGACGCGCTCACGCTTGTCGCGCGACGAGTTCAGCAGCGACTGACCGGTCTCCATCTTGCCCGAGTACAGGCGGCAGAAGGTGATCGAGCCGACGAAGGGGTCGTCCATAATCTTGAACGCCAGAACCGACAGGGGCTCTTCGTCCGAAGCCTTGCGGACGACCGGCTCTTCGGTCTTGAAGTCGATGCCCGGCGTCGGCGGGATGTCCACCGGCGACGGCAGATAGTCGACGACGGCGTCGAGCAGGGGCTGCACGCCCTTGTTCTTGAAGGCCGAGCCGGCGAGGATCGGGTAGAAGGCGCCGGTGATCACGGCCTTACGGATGCAGCGCTTCAGCACTTCAACCGAGGGCTCGTTGCCTTCCAGGTAGGCTTCCATGGCCTCGTCGTCGATCTCGACGGCGTTGTCGACCAGGTACTGGCGAGCGGCGGCCGCGGCGTCGGCCATGTCAGCCGGGATGTCGCGCACGTCGGCCGAGGCGCCGACTTGGTCGGTTTCCCAAACCAGGGCCTTCATCTCGACCAGATCGACCACGCCCTTCAGGTTCGATTCCGAACCGATCGGCAGTTGGATCGGCACAGCCTTGGCGCCCAGGCGGTCGCGGATCGACTCGACCGACTTCTCGAAGTCGGCGCCGATCTTGTCCATCTTGTTGACGAAGACGATGCGCGGCACGCGGTACTTGTCGGCCTGGCGCCAGACGGTTTCCGTCTGCGGCTCGACGCCGGCGTTGCCGTCCAGCACCGTCACGGCGCCGTCGAGCACGCGCAGCGAACGCTCGACTTCAATGGTGAAGTCCACGTGGCCGGGGGTGTCGATGATGTTCAGGCGCTTTTCGCGCCAGAAAGCGGTCGTCGCGGCCGACGTAATCGTGATGCCGCGTTCCTGCTCCTGGTCCATCCAGTCCATGGTGGACGCGCCGTCGTGCGTCTCGCCCATTTTGTGGTTCTTGCCGGTGTAGAACAGGATCCGCTCGGTCGTCGTCGTCTTGCCCGCGTCGATGTGGGCCATGATGCCGAAGTTGCGGTAGTCTTCGATTTTATGTGTGCGGGGCATTGAAGTTGCCTTCCGGGAGCTTCGCGGACGCGGCGAGCGCCCTGGGGTGTCGGATATGACGGCGCGGGCGATTCCGAAAAAACGCCCGCGCCAGATCGTCTTAAATAGCCGCCGCCATTGGCGGTTTTAAGACGCTTACCAGCGGTAGTGGCTGAAGGCGCGGTTGGCTTCGGCCATCTTGTGGGTGTCTTCGCGCTTCTTGACCGCGGTGCCGCGGTTGTTCGAGGCGTCCAGCAGCTCGGCGGCCAGCTTTTCCGTCATGGTGTTTTCGCCGCGGTTGCGCGCGGCGTTGACCAGCCAGCGGATGGCCAGGGCGCGACGACGGTCCGGACGGACTTCGACCGGCACCTGGTAGGTGGCGCCGCCGACGCGGCGCGAGCGGACTTCGACCGACGGGGCGACGTTTTCCAGGGCGGCGTGGAAGGTCTCGACCGCAGTCTGCTCCTTCTTCTTGTCCGCCAGGATGTCGAAGGCGCCGTAAACGATGTTTTCGGCGACGGCCTTCTTACCTTCGTACATGACGTAGTTCATGAACTTGGTGACGATCAGATCGCCGAACTTGGGATCCGGCAGAACTTCACGCTTCTGGGCGCGGTGACGACGCGACATGGGTTATTCCTTCTCGGGCCCGACTGACGTCGGGGAAATCTCTGAAACGTAGGCCGGGGCCGATTACTTCGGACGCTTGGCGCCGTAGTGCGAACGACGCTGCTTGCGGTCCTTGACGCCTTGCGTATCGAGCACGCCGCGCAGGATGTGGTAACGCACGCCGGGCAAGTCCTTCACGCGGCCGCCGCGGATCAGCACGACCGAGTGCTCCTGCAGGTTGTGACCTTCGCCGGGGATGTAGCAAACGGCTTCGACGCCGTTCTTGGCCAGGCGGACCTTGGCGACCTTACGCAGAGCCGAGTTCGGCTTCTTCGGGGTCGTGGTGTACACGCGGGTGCAGACGCCGCGGCGCTGGGGCGAACCCTCCAGGGCCGGAACCTTGTTGCGGACCGGCTTCGGCTTGCGGGGCTTGCGGATCAGCTGGTTGATCGTGGGCATTCGAATTCGTCTCTTTTCGATGTGGAGGCGTGTGTCTTTCGACCGGAGCGCCTCATGAGCCTTCTTTTGAACGAGACCGAAGCCCCGCCCGGGTGTTATCGAGCCGAGGTCACGACGCCCAAACAGAAAAACCGGAACGCGCGCTTCGGGCGTTCCGGCGGGACACAGCCCGTCCGTTCAATTGTCACGATCTCAGCGAGCGGCGAGCCGCCCACGTCTCGAAAGTGCGCGGCTTCTACGCTCGATCCGTTAACAGGTCAAGGGATTCGCGCACGGCGCGCTTCGCCGCACGTTGTTCGCCTTCTTGATCCCTCGCCCACATATCGCCACGCTTGCAAAGCCATGTTCTGCTCCAGGGATGGGGACGTCGCATGACCGTCGTGGTGCTGGACAAATTGGGCGGGCGCGGCAAGGGGGCACGCCATCGACGCGCGGCGACGGCCGGAGCTTCGCTGCTGATCCACGGCCTGCTGCTGGCTCCTCTCGCCTTTTACGCCGTCAAGCCGCCGCCCCGTCTGGGGTCGGATACGCCGCCCGTCGTCTATCTGGACATCGAACCTCGCCCCCTCCTGCCGGACGAACGGCCTCGGCAGACCGTCGTCGTAACCCAGCCCTCGCCTCAGGCGCGGGCGCGGGGCGCTAACAGCACAAGCCAGGCCCAGGCCCCTGCGCCTTCCACGCCGGATCGTCCGACGCCGCCTGCGCCACGCATCGCAAGGACTACGCCCGACGCCGCCTCCTCCGCTTCAGCCGACCCGATCGCCGATCCCTGGCGCGTGACGACGGAAACTCAGGCGGCCGCCACGGCGCGCGCTCTGCGCACGTCGCCTGTCGGCTGCCGCTCCCCCGAAATGCTGACCCGCGCCGAGCGCGTAATCTGCGACGAGCGTTTCAATGAACGGGCGGCGGAGGCTGCAGCACGGCGCCCCATCACCGGCACGGGCGATCCTGATCGAGACACGCGGTTCGCCCGAGAAGGCGCAGCCGCCCTGCGCCGCTATGAAGCCAAACGTCGTCCGCTCAGCGGGGGCGTCGGCGTGCTGGCGCCTCAGGACTGTCCCGGCTCCAACTTCGGCACGGGCTGCGCGGGCGCCCACCTGGATTCCTCGATGCAGATGGACTCCAACCGCAACGTCCAAACCCACCGCGACGGCGCCCCGGCCTCGGGCCGCCCGATGACGCCCGGCGCCGCCGGACCCCGAGAGCCGATGCGGCCGCAGTAGACGCGGCTCCTTCTTTCCACAAAGGGAGAGGGAAGCGAAAGCTCAGTAGAGGCGCATAACCGGCCTCAAGTAGCGCGAAGCGCGATAGGCCACAGAAAAGGGCGGCGCCTTTCGACGCCGCCCTCTTCAGTCTTCGCAGGTCCGAGACCCGGATCAGTCGGCCGACTGCTCCAGCTCCAGGGCCAGATCCGCGGGAAGCGGCTCAACCGCATCTTCGCGGGCCTGGGTCAGCTCAGCATCACGCTCGTTGGCGATCTTCTGCAGGCTGCGCAGGTAAGAGCCCGTACCGGCAGGGATCAGACGACCCACGATCACGTTCTCCTTCAGGCCTTCCAGCATGTCCTTCTTGCCGTGGACCGAAGCCTCGGTGAGGACGCGCGTGGTTTCCTGGAAGGACGCCGCCGAGATGAAGCTGCGGGTCTGCAGCGACGCCTTGGTGATGCCCAGCAGGACCGGCTGCGTGACAGCCAGACGGCCGCCGCGCTTCTCAACCTTGGCGTTTTCCAGAGCCGCTTCAGCCACTTCGACCGTGTCGCCACGGATCAGGGTGGTTTCGCCGGAGTCGATGACCTCGACCTTCTGCAGCATCTGACGGACGATGACTTCGATGTGCTTGTCGTTGATCGGCACGCCCTGCAGTCGGTAGACCTCCTGCACTTCGTTCACCAGATACTCGGCCAGCGCCTCGACGCCCTGGATGCGCAGCAGGTCGTGCGGATCCGGGTTGCCGTCGATGATGTAGTCGCCCTTCTGGATCAGATCGCCGTCGTGGACGGAGATGTGCTTGCCCTTCGGGATCAGGAACTCGACCGCTTCGCCCTGGTTGCCGTCTGCATCGACTTCCGGGGTGATCTTGATGCGGCGCTTGTTCTTGTAGTCGCGACCGAATTCGACGCGGCCGTCCATCTCAGCGATGACCGCGCAGTCCTTCGGACGACGGGCTTCGAACAGTTCGGCCACGCGCGGCAGACCGCCGGTGATGTCGCGGGTCTTGGCGCCTTCGGTCGGGATACGAGCGACGATGTCGCCCGGCTTGACCTCGTCGCCGTTCGCCACCGACAGGATGGCGCCCACGGGCAGCAGGTAACGCGCGTCAGAACCGCTCGACAGCTTGGCGTAGCTGTCGCCCTGGGTCACGCCGACGGCCGGACGCAGGTCCGAACCGCGCGGGCTGGCGCGCCAGTCCGACACGACGCGCTGGGCGATGCCGGTGGCCTCGTCGGTCTCTTCCTTGACCGACAGACCGTCGACCAGGTCTTCGAAGCGCACCACGCCGCCGACTTCCGTCAGGATCGGGGTGGTGTAGGGATCCCACTCGGCCAGGCGCTGGTTCTTGACCACCTCGCCGCCGTCCTTGACGCGCAGGCGCGCGCCGTAAGGCACCTTGTAGGATTCGCGGTCCTTGCCGTCGACGGTCACAGTGACCACGACGTTGCGGCTCATGGACACCGGATCGCCGTGGGCGGCGATAACGGTCGGGCCGACCACCTTGATGACGCCGGCGTTGGTCGCCTCGAAGAACGAGGTTTCCGCCACCTGGGCCGTACCGCCGATGTGGAAGGTACGCATCGTCAGCTGGGTGCCCGGCTCGCCGATCGACTGGGCGGCGATGACGCCGACCGCTTCGCCGATGTTGACGTTGGTGCCGCGCGCCAGGTCACGGCCGTAGCACATGCCGCAGATGCCGGCGTCGGCTTCACACGTCAGGGCCGAACGGACCTTGATGGACTGGACGCCGACCTTGTCGATCAGCTCGACTTCCTCTTCCTGCAGATAGGTGTCCGCAGGGAACAGGACTTCGCCGCCCGGCTCCTTGATGTCTTCGGCCGCATAGCGACCCAGGACGCGTTGGCCCAGCGAGACCAGCACGTCGCCGCCTTCGACCACGGCGCGCAGGGTGATGCCGCGCGTCGAGCCGCAGTCTTCCTCGGTGACGATGGAGTCCTGCGCCACGTCCACCAGACGACGGGTCAGGTAGCCCGAGTTGGCGGTCTTCAGCGCGGTGTCGGCCAGACCCTTACGGGCGCCGTGGGTGGAGTTGAAGTATTCAAGGACGGTCAGGCCTTCCTTGAAGTTCGAGATGATCGGCGTCTCGATGATCTCGCCCGAGGGCTTGGCCATCAGGCCGCGCATGCCGCCCAGCTGCTTCATCTGAGCCTGCGAGCCACGAGCGCCCGAGTTGGCCATCATGAAGACCGAGTTGATGTCGGGCTCCTGGCCCTTGATGAGGACGCGGGGCTGGGCGATTTCGCCCATCATCTCGTCGGCGATCTTGTCCGTGGCCTTGGCCCAGGCGTCGACGACCTTGTTATACTTCTCGCCCTTGGTGATGAGGCCGTCAGCATATTGCTGCTCGTACTCTTCGACCTGGGTGCGGGTTTCGTTGACCAGCTGTTCCTTCTTGGCCGGGATGACGATGTCGTCCTTGCCCACCGAGATGCCGGCCTTGGCCGCTTCGCGGAAGCCCATCTGCATCATCTGGTCGGCGAAGATGACCGTCGCCTTCTGACCGCAGTGACGGTAGACCTGATCGATCAGGTTGCCGATTTCCTTTTTGGTCAGGTTCTTCTCGAGCAGACGGTAGCCGATGTTCGGGTTCAGCGGCAGCAGAGCGCCCAGCTTCATCCGGCCCGGCGTGGTGTCGATCACCTTGGTCACGACTTCACCGTCCGAGTTCATCTCGGTCCAGCGCGCCTTGATCTTGGTGTGCAGCTTGACGACCTGGGCGTCCAGGGCCGCGTCGATCTCGCCCATGTTGGCGAACAGCTTGCCCTCGCCCGGCTGGTTCTCCTTGACCAGCGACAGGTAGTACAGGCCCAGGACGATGTCCTGCGACGGCACGATGATCGGCTTGCCGTTGGCGGGCGACAGGATGTTGTTCGTCGACATCATCAGCACGCGCGCTTCCAGCTGGGCCTCGAGGCTCAGCGGGACGTGCACGGCCATCTGGTCGCCGTCGAAGTCAGCGTTGAACGCCGTACAGACCAGCGGGTGCAGGCGGATGGCCTTGCCCTCGATCAGCTTGGGCTCGAACGCCTGGATGCCCAGACGGTGAAGCGTCGGCGCGCGGTTCAGCAGAACCGGGTGCTCGCGGATGACCTCGTCCAGGATGTCCCAGACGGCGGGCTGCTCGCGCTCGACCATGCGCTTGGACTGCTTGACGGTGCCCGACAGGCCCTTGGCGTCCAGACGCGCGTAGATGAACGGCTTGAACAGCTCCAGCGCCATCTTCTTGGGCAGGCCGCACTCGTGCAGCTTCAGCTCGGGGCCCACGGTGATGACCGAACGGCCCGAGTAGTCGACGCGCTTGCCCAGCAGGTTCTGACGGAAGCGGCCCTGCTTGCCCTTCAGCATGTCGGCCAGCGACTTCAGCGGACGCTTGTTCGCGCCGGTGATGACGCGGCCGCGACGGCCGTTGTCGAACAGGGCGTCGACGGATTCCTGCAGCATCCGCTTTTCGTTGCGGATGATGATGTCCGGCGCGCGCAGCTCGATCAGGCGCTTCAGGCGGTTGTTCCGGTTGATGACCCGGCGATACAGGTCGTTCAGGTCCGACGTCGCGAAGCGGCCGCCGTCCAGCGGCACCAGCGGACGCAGTTCCGGCGGGATGACCGGGACGATGGTCAGGATCATCCACTCGGGCTTGTTGCCCGACTCGATGAAGGCTTCCAGCAGCTTCAGGCGCTTGGACGCCTTCTTGGCCTTCAGCTCCGACGGGTTGTCGGCCAGTTCGGCGCGGTGCTTCTCGGCCTCGGCGTTCAGGTCGATCGCCATCAGCAGGTTGCGGACCGCCTCGGCGCCGATCTCGGCAGTGAAGCCGTCGTCGCCGAACTCTTCCTGATAGTGATAGAATTCGTCTTCCGTCAGCAGCTGGTTCTGCTTCAGCGGGGTCAGGCCCGGCTCGGTGACGATGTAGTTCTCGAAGTACAGGACGCGCTCGACGTCCTTCAGCGCCATGTCCAGCATCAGCGAAATGCGCGACGGCAGCGACTTCAGGAACCAAATGTGGGCGACCGGAGCGGCCAGGTCGATGTGACCCATGCGCTCGCGGCGGACGCGAGCCAGGGTGACCTCAACGCCGCACTTCTCGCAGATGATGCCCTTGTACTTCATGCGCTTGTACTTGCCGCACAGGCACTCGTAGTCCTTGGTCGGGCCAAAGATACGGGCGCAGAACAGGCCGTCACGCTCGGGCTTGAACGTGCGGTAGTTGATGGTTTCCGGCTTCTTGATCTCGCCGAACGACCACGAACGGATCTTCTCCGGCGAGGCCAGGGCGATCTTGATCTGGTCGAAGGTCGGGGTGACCGTGACCGGGTTGAAGATGTTCAGGACTTCCTGGTTCATCTTTATTCCTTCTGCGGGAATGCCCCGCGAAAATCATTCAGAGAGGAGAACAGGCGGACCGCCCTCCCCCGCCGAGGCGGGGAAGGGCGCTTGATCCGGTCAGCTGTTTTCCAGCTCCACGTTCAGACCCAGCGAGCGCATTTCCTTCACCAGCACGTTGAAGGACTCGGGGATGCCGGCCTCGAAGCTGTCGTCGCCGCGGACGATGGCCTCGTAGACCTTGGTCCGGCCGGCCACGTCGTCCGACTTCACCGTCAGCATTTCCTGCAGGGTGTAGGCGGCGCCGTAAGCTTCCAGAGCCCAGACCTCCATTTCCCCGAAGCGCTGACCGCCGAACTGCGCCTTACCGCCCAGCGGCTGCTGGGTGACGAGCGAGTACGGGCCGATCGAGCGGGCGTGGATCTTGTCGTCGACCAGGTGGTGCAGCTTCAGCATGTACACATAGCCGACCGTGACCGGACGCTTGAACTGCTCGCCCGTCTGGCCGTCGAACAGGATCGACTGACCCGAACGATCCAGATCCGCCGATTCCAGCAGATCCTCGATGTCCGAGATGCGCGCGCCGTCGAAGACCGGAGTCGCGAACGGAACGCCCTTGGACAGGTTCTGGGCCAGTTCGATCAGTTCTTCGTCGCTCTGCGGCAGCGGAGTGTCGGCGCCGTAGATCTGGGTCAGACGCGACACCAGGGCGTCGCGCATGCCGCCGTCCATCCACTGCTCGAGCAAGCCCTTGATCTGCTTGCCCAGGCCGGCGGCGGCCCAACCCAGGTGGGTCTCGAAGATCTGGCCGATGTTCATGCGCGACGGCACGCCCAGCGGGTTCAGAACGATGTCGACGTGGGTGCCGTCGTCCAGGTGCGGCATGTCCTCGATCGGCAGGATCTTGGAGATGACGCCCTTGTTGCCGTGACGGCCGGCCATCTTGTCGCCCGGCTGAAGCTTGCGCTTCACGGCCACGAAGACCTTGACCATCTTCATGACGCCAGGCGGCATCTCGTCGCCGCGCTGCAACTTCTCGACCTTGTCTTCGAAGCGACGGTCGAGGGCCTTACGGGCGTCCTCGAACTGCTTCTTCATGGCCTCCAGCTCGCCCATCGCCTTCTCGTCGTCGAGGGCGACCTGCCACCACAGGCCCTTGGACACTTCGGCCAGCTTCTCTTCGGTGACCTCGCCGCGGCCCATGCCCTTCGGGCCGGACACGGCGGTCTTGCCGAGCAGCAGCGGCTTCACGCGGCCGTAGACGTTGCGCTCAAGGATCTTGAGCTCGTCGTCGCGGTCCTTGCCCAGACGCTCGATCTCGGCGCGCTCGATGGCCATGGCGCGCTCGTCCTTGTCGATGCCGTGGCGGTTGAACACGCGCACGTCGACGATGGTGCCGGCGACGCCCGGCGGCAGACGCAGCGAGGTGTCGCGCACGTCCGAAGCCTTCTCGCCGAAGATGGCGCGCAGCAGCTTCTCTTCCGGGGTCATCGGGCTTTCGCCCTTCGGCGTCACCTTGCCGACCAGAATGTCGCCCGGCTGGACCTCGGCGCCGATGGCCACGATGCCCGCTTCGTCGAGGTTGCGCAGGGCCTCCTCGCCGACGTTGGGGATGTCGCGGGTGATTTCTTCCGGCCCGAGCTTCGTATCACGCGCCATCACTTCGAACTCTTCGAGGTGGATGGAGGTGAAGATGTCGTCGCGCACGATGCGCTCGGAGATCAGGATGGAGTCTTCGAAGTTGTAGCCGTTCCAGGGCATGTAGGCGACCAGGACGTTGCGGCCCAGAGCCAGTTCGCCCAGGTCCGTCGACGGGCCGTCGGCGATCACGTCGCCGGCCTTCACTTCATCGCCCACGCGCACGATCGGGCGCTGGTTGATGCAGGTCGACTGGTTGGAACGCTGGAACTTCGACAGGCGATAGATGTCGACGCCCGAACGGCCGGCGTCCACGTCGCCCGTGGCGCGAACCACGATGCGGGTGCCGTCGATCTGCTCGACCACGCCGTCACGACGCGCGATCACCACGGCGCCCGAGTCCACGGCCACGACCGCTTCCATGCCGGTGCCGACCAGCGGCGCGTCCGACTGCACCAGCGGCACGGCCTGACGTTGCATGTTGGCGCCCATCAGTGCGCGGTTGGCGTCGTCGTTTTCCAGGAAGGGGATCAGGGCGGCGGCGACCGAAACGACCTGTTTCGGCGACACGTCCATCATGTCGACCGTTTCCTTGGTCAGCAGCTGGGAGTCGCCGTTGATACGGCCCGGCACCAGCTCCTCGACGATCTCGCCGTCCTTCAGGTCGATGTTGGCCTGGGCGATGACGTGCTTCGCCTCTTCCATGGCCGAGATGTAGACCACCTCTTCCGTCGCCTTGCCTTCGACCACGCGACGGTACGGGCTTTCGATGAAGCCGTACTTGTTCACGCGGGCGTGGGTGGCCAGCGAGTTGATCAGACCGATGTTCGGGCCTTCCGGCGTTTCAATCGGGCAGATGCGGCCATAGTGCGTCGGGTGAACGTCGCGGACTTCAAAGCCCGCACGCTCGCGCGTCAGACCGCCCGGGCCAAGCGCCGAAAGGCGACGCTTGTGGGTGATTTCCGACAGCGGGTTCGTCTGGTCCATGAACTGCGACAGCTGCGACGAGCCGAAGAATTCACGAACCGCCGCAGCGGCCGGCTTGGCGTTGATCAGGTCGTGCGGCATGACCGTGTCGATATCGACCGAGCTCATGCGCTCCTTGATGGCGCGCTCCATGCGCAGCAGACCGACGCGGTACTGGTTTTCCAGCAGCTCGCCGACCGAACGCACGCGACGGTTGCCCAGGTTGTCGATGTCGTCGATCTCGCCGCGGCCGTCCTTCAGGCCGACCAGGATCTGCAGCACCTTCAGCACGTCGTCCTTTTGCAGGACGCGGATTTCGTCTGAAACCTCGGGGGTTTCCAGACGCATGTTCATCTTCACGCGACCGACGGCCGACAGGTCGTAACGCTCGGCGTCGAAGAACAGGGAGTTGAACATGGCCTCGGCCGCTTCCGGCGTCGGCGGCTCGCCCGGGCGCATGACGCGATAGACGTCGAACAGCGCGTCCTCGCGGCCCGTGTTCTTGTCCACGCGCAGGGTGTTGCGCATGTAGGCGCCGACCGTGACGTGGTCGATGTCCAGCACGTCGATGGTGGTGAAGCCGTTGGCTTCCAGCAGTTCGATAGCGGCGGCGTCCAGCTCGTCGCCCGCCTCGGCGTAGATTTCGCCGGTCTGGTAGTTGACGGCGTCAGCAGCCAGGTACTTGGTCAGCAGGGCGTCAGCCGCCAGCGACAGCGACTTCAGACCGCCGTCGGCCAGCTTCTTGGCGGCGCGGGCGCTGATCTTCTGACCGGCAGGCGCGACCACTTCGCCGGTGTCGGCGTCGACCAGGTCGAACTCCGGCTTCACGCCGCGCCAGCGCTCCGGCTTGTAGGGCGTGACCCAGCCTTCGCCGCGCTTCTCGTACGGAACCGTTTCGTAGAAGGTCTTGAGGATTTCCTCGCCGTCCATGCCGAGGGCCAGCAGGAAGGTGGTGGCGGGCAGCTTACGACGACGGTCGATACGAACGTAGACGATGTCCTTGGCGTCGAACTCGAAGTCCAGCCACGAACCGCGATAAGGAATGACGCGGGCGGCGAACAGCAGCTTGCCCGACGAGTGAGTCTTGCCCTTGTCGTGGTCGAAGAAGACGCCCGGCGAACGGTGCATCTGCGAGACGATCACGCGCTCGGTGCCGTTGACGATGAAGGTGCCCTTATCCGTCATGAGCGGGATGTCGCCCATGTAGACGTCCTGCTCCTTGATGTCCTTGACCGAACGGGCGCCCGTTTCTTCCTCGGTCTCAAAGACGATCAAACGCAGCTTGACCTTCAGCGGCGCGGCATAGGTCATGTCGCGCTGGATGCATTCCTCGACGTCGTACTTCGGGTCTTCGAACTCGTAGGAGACGTATTCCAGGACGGCGCGTTCGTTGAAGTCCTTGATCGGGAAGACCGACTTGAAGACCGCTTCGATGCCCTCGTCGTTACGCAGGCCCGGGCGCGACTCGCGCTGCAGGAACTGCTCATAGGAAGCGCGCTGAACCTCGATCAGGTTCGGCATCTGCACGGCTTCAGGGATACGCCCGAAGCTGTAGCGAATGCGCTTCTTGCCGGTAAACGACGTGGCGGCAGCGATCTTACCCAAGGCGAGACCGTCGGTGGACTTGGCCATTCTGTTTTCCCAATCGCGGCCCCTTGCGAGGCCCGCTCTCAATGCAGCAGCCACGGCGCGCCGACCGGCGATCCGTGACCGTAAATGTCTCTCGGCGTCCACCCTCGACCCGCATGCGGATCAGGACGCCTGGATGTATCCGCCCCCTTGGGGAGGGGCGACGCCTTCGCACCGGTCGGAGGGCGACAAACCGGGCCTCGGCGCTTTCGCGCGGGATTCATGGAATCTGCGGAGCGCGCATATATACGCCCTTCTTCGACGAAATAAAGACCCCTCACGCGAGCAGTCGACAGTTTCGATCAGCGTGATAAGCCTAGCCTTATGAAGCACATCGTCCTGCCCGCTCTCGCCGCCCTGTCGCTTGCCGCCTGCGCCTCGACGCCCGATGTCGACTACCCTGGTCTGCGTGAGCCGGTCGGCCCGGCTACCCAGGAAAACTGGGAGGTCGGTCAGGCCGCCTATCTGATGTGGAACGGGCAGCGTCGCGGCTGGACCTCGACGGAATCCGGCCTGCAATACCGCCTGATCGGCAAGGCCAACCCCGAGGGCGAGCAGCCGACGGCGACCGACACGGTCAAGGTCCACTATCGCGGCACCTTCATCGACGGGCGCGAGTTCGACAGCTCCTATTCGCGCAACGAGCCGACCAGCTTCCCGCTGAACCGCGTCATCAAGGGCTGGACCGAGGGCGTCGCCCTGATGCGCGAGGGCGAAACCTATCAGTTCGTCATCCCCGCCGATCTGGCCTACGGCCCCCGCTGGATGGGCACGGAAATCCCCGCCAACTCGACCCTGCGCTTCACGGTCGAGTTGCTTGAGGTGAACCCGGAAGGCTGACGGGTCGCTTTGCATAGATTTGTGGGAGACGAACCTTAATCCCCGCTCATCCCGGCGGATGCCGGGATCCAGTGAGAGCCTCACGCTGAGTTTTATCCGCTGAGCAGAGCGCCTAAAGCCAAAGTACTGGATCCCGGCATCCGCCGGGATGAGCGGGATGGAGACACGGCGTCACGACAGCCCCCCCCCCCCCCCGACACGGAAACGTCATCCGGCTTGACGGCGCCTGCGACACGCTGTCGTCTGCGCCTCCTTGTCGAGGCCGCGAGGGGGCGGCCGTAACCGGGTAATTCTGTGATGAAGCGTTTTCTTCTGGCCGCCAGCGCCTCGGTCATCCTCCTTGCCGTGGGAGCGCCCGCTCTGGCCCAGGTGGGAACGCCCGCCCTGCCCGTCGCCCTGGCGCCGATCCCGGCGGCCAAGGACGAGGCCTATCCCGGCGTCATCAAGCTGGACGTCGACGCCACCGACATCGACCGCCGCCTGATCCAGGTGCGCCAGACCATCCCCGTCAGCGGTTCCGGCCCTCTGGTCCTCTTCTATCCGCAATGGATTCCCGGCAACCACGGCCCGGTCGGCCCCGTCGCCAACGTCGGCGGCCTGACCTTCACCGCCGAGGGGCGGCGGCTGGAGTGGGTGCGCAACACCGTCCAGCCCTGGGCCTATCAGATCGAGGTTCCGGCCGGCGTGACCGAGGTCGAGGCCGCCTTCCAGTGGCTGACGCCGATCGAGGGCAGTCAGGGTCGCGTCGTCGTCACCCCCGAGATGCTGAATATCCAGTGGGAGAAGGCCCTGCTCTATCCGGCGGGCTATTATTCGCGCCAGATCACCTTCCAGCCGACGCTGAAGCTGCCTCAGGGCTGGAACTACGGCGTCGCCCTGGATACCGTCAGCTTCGAGAACGGCCTGGCGACCTTCGCCCCCATCACGCTGGAGCACCTGGCCGACAGCCCCGTCTTCGCCGGCGCCCACTATCGCCAGATCGACCTGGATCCGGGCGGCCGTTCGCCGGTGCGCCTGAACGTCGTGGCCGATGACGCCAAGATGCTGGAGGCGACGGACGAGCACGTCCAACTGCACCGCAACCTGGTCCAGCAGGCCGACCGT
This sequence comes from Brevundimonas sp. 357, assembly GCF_003938605.1. Classification (GTDB taxonomy): domain Bacteria; phylum Pseudomonadota; class Alphaproteobacteria; order Caulobacterales; family Caulobacteraceae; genus Brevundimonas. The sequence goes on from NZ_RHWX01000022.1 coordinate 15,700, forward strand.
CTGTTCGGCGCGCGCCACTTCAACCACTACGACTTCCTGCTGGCGGTGACGGACAAGCTGGGCGGCATCGGGCTGGAACACCACCGCTCGTCCGAGAACAGCGTCGATGTGAAGTACTTCACCGACCGCGAGGCCACTCTGGCCGACCGCGACCTGCTGGGCCACGAATACACCCACAGCTGGAACGGCAAATGGCGCCGCCCGGCCGATCAGCTGACGCCCAATCTAAACGAGCCGCTGCAGAACTCCCTGATGTGGGTCTATGAGGGCCAGACGCAGTACTGGGGCCTGGTCCTGACCGCCCGCGCCGGACTGATGTCCAAGCAGCAGGCGCTGGACGTCCTGGCCATGAGCGCCGCCAGCTTCCAGCACATCCCCGGCCGCCAGTGGCGCGCCATGCAGGACACCACCAACGACCCCATCATCAGCCAGCGCCGCCCGCAGCCCTGGAGCAGCTATCAGCGCAGCGAGGACTATTACCGCGAAGGCGCGCTGATCTGGCTGGACGCCGACACCCTGATCCGCGAACGGACGGGCGGGAAGAAGTCGCTGGACGACTTCGCCAAGGCCTTCTTCGGCGTCGAGGACGGCGACTGGGATCCGGCCCCCTACACCTTCGCCGATGTGGCCTCGACGCTGAACGGAGTGCAGGCGAACGACTGGGCCGCTTTCCTGCGCGAGCGGCTGGACGCGGTCGGCCCCGACTCACGCGGTCCGCTCGACGGCTTCGAACGCGGCGGCTACCGCCTGGTCTTCAAGGAAGAGCCGTCCGGCTACATGGGCGCCCTGTATAAAGAGCTGGGCCGCAACGATTTCACCTATTCGCTCGGCTTCATGATGAACGGCTCGAACCGGATCACCTCCGTCCTTTGGGGCGGCCCGGCCTTCGAACAGGGGCTGACGTCGGGCTGGGAAGTCGTCGCCGTCGGCGGCCGCGCCGCCTCGGCCGACGCGCTGAAAGAGGCCGTCACCGCCGCCAAGGGATCGGCCGACCCGATCGAGCTGATCCTGAAGAACGGCGACCGCTTCAAGACGGTGCGCTTCGACTATCATGACGGTCTGCGCTACCCGCATCTTGAACGGATCGAAGGCGCGCCCGACCGGCTGGGCGACATCCTGTCGCCACGACGGCGATAGACCCACGCGCCGCGCCTCTCCCTCCCCTTCATGGGGAGGGAGAAGGTCGCCCCCAGACAGAAACGCCGCTACAGAGCCGACATGACCCTGACCCATCGCCTGCCCGCCGCCGCCCTCGCCCTGCTGCTGACCTCGGCCGCTTCGACCGCGCTCGCTCAGCAATGGACCGGCCCGCAGGCCCCCGCCGCGCCGACGCCGCAGAACACGCCCCTGGCCCTGCCCCGAGCCCTGCCGCCGATCCCGGCGCCGACGGCCGAGGCCTATCCCGGCGTCATCCGGTATGAGGTCGACGCCACCGACGTCGAGAAGAAGATCGTCCGCGTGCGCCAGACCATCCCGGTCACGCCCGGCCATCTGGTCCTGCTCTATCCGAAGTTCCTGCCCGGCAACCACGCCGCGACCGGCCCGATCCAGCTGGTATCCGGCGTCACGGTGCAGGGCGGCGGCGCCCGCATCGACTGGCTGCGCGACACCATCGACCCCTATGCCTTTCACATCGAGGTGCCGCAGGGCGTCAGCGAGATCACCGTCGACTTCCAGTGGTTGACCCAGCCGGACAGCTCGACCTGGCGCGTGGTCATGACGCCCGAGATGGTCAATCTGCAGTGGGAGAAGGCGCTGCTCTATCCGGCGGGCTACCGCTCGACCGGCATCACCTTCGCCCCGTCGATCCGCCTGCCGCAGGGCTGGAAATACGGCGTGGCGCTGGATACCGAGAGCTTCGTCGACGGCCTGGCGACGTTTGCGCCGACCGACCTCTACACCCTGATCGACAGCCCCCTGTTCGGCGGCGCCAACTTCCAGCGCATCGCCATCGACCCGCGCCGCGGAAACGGCGAAGGCGCCGTCCACCTGAACATCGTCGCCGATGCGGCCAAGGATCTGGCTCCCACGACCGAGCAACTGGGCTGGTTCCAGAACCTGGTCACCCAGACTGACCGCCTGTTCGGCGCCCGCCCCTATGACCGCTACGATTTCCTGGTGGCCGCCACGTCGAAGATGGGCGGCATCGGCCTGGAGCATCATCGCTCGTCCGAGAACTCGGTCCCGACGGACTTCTTCACCAACTGGGGCAAAAGCATGGGAGCCGTCGGCCTCTTGCCGCACGAGTTCGTCCACGCCTGGAACGGCAAGCGCCAGCGCCCGGTCGACGAACTGACCGCCAACCACAACATCCCGACCCAGAACACTCTGCTGTGGGTTTATGAGGGTCAGACCGAATACTGGGGCGATGTGCTGACCGCCCGCTCGGGCCTGGCCTCCAAGGAAGACATTCTGGTCACCGTGGCCGAGAACGCCGCCTTCTATGACAACCAGCCCGGCCGCGAATGGCGCCCGCTGCAGGACACGAACAACCACAACCTGCTCGGCTATCGCACCTCGAACCCCTATTCGTCGTGGATGCGCGGCACGGGCGACTACTACCGCGAAGCCCTGCTGATCTGGCTGGACGCCGACACCCTGATCCGCGAGGCGACGGGCGGGAAGAAGTCGCTGGACGACTTCGCCAAGGGCTTCTTCGGCGGCGACGACGGCTCCTGGGCGCCGCGCGGCTATACGTTCGACGACGTGGTCGCGGCGCTAAACGCGGTCCATCCGCATGACTGGGCGACCTTCCTGCGCACCCGCCTGGACGCCAGCGGCCCGGACGCCAGGGCGCCCCTGGACGGTCTGGCGCGCGGCGGCTACCGCCTGACTTACACCGACAACCTGACGGCCGACGAGAAGCGCATCCAGTCAGGCTGGGCCAACGACTTCCAGTATTCCCTGGGCTTCACCCTGTCCTCGTCGAACAAGCTGACCGGCGTCCGCTGGGGCGGCCGCGCCTTCGAGGCCGACATCGGACCGGGCTGGGAGTTGGTCGCCGTCAACGACATCGCCGCCTCGGCTGAGAAGCTGCGCGACGCCGTCACCGCCGCCAAGGGAACCGACGCCCCGATCCGCCTGCTACTCAAGAACGGCGACCGCTATCGCACCGTCGATTTCGACTATCACGACGGTCTGCGCTACCCGCGCCTGGAGCGGATTCCCGGCACGCCGGATCGGCTGGGCGACATCCTCAGCCCGCGCCGACGGTAGGAGCCAGGACACCGCGCCTCTCCCTCCCCTTCATGGGGAAGGAGAGGCTAACGGCTAAAAAAGAAAAACGGGCCGGAGGTTTCCCTCCGGCCCGTTTCGCTTTGGAAAGCAGTCTCTGGTCCAGCCGGATCGGCGAACTAGAGGCCAGATCCGAAATCTTACTTGATCTCGACCTTGGCGCCGGCTTCTTCCAGCTTCTTCTTCAGCTCTTCAGCAGCTTGCTTCGAGACGTTCTCGACGACCGGCTGCGGAGCGCCTTCGACCAGGTCCTTGGCTTCCTTCAGACCCAGGTCGGTGCGGACGCCGCGGACTTCCTTGATGACGTTGATCTTCTTGTCGCCGCCGTCAACCAGGACAACGGTGAACTCGGTTTGCTCTTCGCCGGCCGGAGCGGCTTCAGCAGCGCCGGCGACAGCGGCGACGGCGACCGGAGCGGCGGCCGAGACGCCCCACTTGTCTTCCAGCAGCTTCGACAGTTCAGCGGCTTCCAGGACGGTCAGGGCCGACAGTTCTTCAACGATTTTGGCGAGATCAGCCATTTTAGTCTTCCTTCGGTAGGATGAGGTTCAGAGAAATATGCAGAGATGACGGGGCTTAGGCGGCGTCTTTGGTCGCGTACGCGTTGAAGACGCGTGCCAGTTGGCCGGCCGGCGCTTGCAGGACGCCGGCAACCTTGGTCGCCGGGGCTTGCAGCAGGCCGATGAGCTTGCCGCGCAGTTGGTCCAGCGACGGCAGCTTGGACAGGGCCTCGACGCCCTTGGCGTCCAGAACCTTGTCGCCCATGAAACCGCCCTGGATGACGAACTTGTCGTTACCCTTGGCGAATTCGGCCGTGACCTTGGCGGCGGTGACGGGATCGGCGGCGTATGCGATGCCCACGGGGCCCTTGAACAGGTCGTGGTACTCGCTGCCTTCCTCGACGCCCAGCGCCTTGAGCGCCAGACGGTTCTTCACCACCTTGAACGCGGCGCCTTCTTTACGAAGACGACCACGCAGGTCTTCCATCTCCACAACGGTCAGACCCAGGTTGTGGGTCACGACCACGGCGCCCGCGTCGGCGAACACGCTCTTCAGCGATTCGATCGACTCGGCTTTTTGTGCGCGGTCCATTGTGGTCTCCAGTTTTGGTATTCGCCGCCGAGCTTATTCCCAGCGACGGATTGGCCATTGCGCCATGCATCGCTGCACAGCGTTCAGGCCGGTCGTATTGTCCGAAGGAAGCGTGGCCCGCCCGCCGGATACCGGCAGGCAAAAGGTCTTTGCATCCCCATCTCCCCACGGCGCCAGAGGGCTCTCTGGACGATTATGACGCGGGCGACCCCCGCATCCCGAAGTTCTCGGACAGGCATCGTCAGAGCCGAGACCCCGACGAGATGCGGGCTCTATACACGGCCCGGCGGGAAAATCAACGCTTGGCGGGCTTGGTCGCGCCCGCCGCCTCCTGCGCCATGGCTCCGCAGTCGAAGGCGCCGCAGAACTTGGTCATCAGATCCTGCAGATAGGACATCTCGAAGCTCTGCATGGCCTGACTCATGGCGCCGCCCATCTCCATCTGCTTGGCGGCGATCGCACGCCCCTCCGGCGTGTCGTAGAAGCCGACCAGGGCTTCCAGTTCGGCCTCGGTGAACCGTGTCTGGATATCGTCGCTCAAGCTCCGGATCAGCGCATCCATATGGGGCCGCATGATGATGACGGTATTGGCGCGAAACCACGCCAGTTGCTCAGCCGGCATCGCGTCCGCCATGCCCGCGAGCTCCTCGCTGATAAGCTGCTGTACGATCTTGTCGATGCCGCCCGTAGTCAGCTCCAGATAACGACGGGTCAGGGCCGCACGATTATCGGAAACCTGCACCGAGGCCTTGGCTTGCCCCTCAAGCGACGCATGGGCCTGGACGGGCGCCGAGAGGGTCATGCCCGTCACGACAAGAGCGAGACAGGCTGCGGACAGAAAGGACGACATCGGATTCTCCATAGCGACGCCGCACTCATAGTGAACAAGGTTCTTTGTTGAAAGCGAAACGCCCTACTCCGCCCCACGAACCGGCCTGAAATCGCGAATCAGTTCGGCCAGTTCGACCTCGTCCACGGCAGCGGCGGCGTCTTCGGTCGACATCCAGCGTCGCTCGCGCTGGGCGTCCTCCGGCCAGGCGCCCAGTTGGATGAAGACTTCCAGCGGATAGACGCTGGCGATGGTCGCCTGAACCCGTCCCGACTTCAGCCGCTTGCCGTACCGGAACCAGCCGATCGGCGCTCCCATGACGTCGCCCTGGACGCCCGCCTCTTCATAGGCCTCGATCACGGCGGCCTCGGCGTCGGTCTTGCCCGCCATGCGGTTGCCCTTGGGGATGACCCAGCGCCGCGTCTCGCGAGAGGTGATCATCATGATCTCCACGCCGTCCGCGCCGTGCCGCCACGGCAGGGCCGCGACCTGGCGCGTCTCGGACGAAAGGGTGCGAGGCTTGTTCGACATCAGGTCAGGAACAGCCCGCCCAGGGCGTAGAACAGGGCGCCGATGGCGGCGGCGGCGGGCATGGTGATGAACCAGGCGGTGACGATGCTGCGCGCCACGCTCCAGCGCACGGCCGAGACGCGCTTGGCCGCGCCCACGCCGACGATGGCGCCGGTGATGGTGTGGGTGGTCGACACCGGAATGCCCATGCTGGTCGCCGCGAACAGGGTGATGGCCCCGCCCGTCTCGGCGCAGAAACCCTGCTGGGGCGAAAGGCGCGTGATCCGCGATCCCATGGTGTGAACGATCTTCCAGCCGCCGAACAGGGTGCCTAGGGCGATGGCCGCCTGACAGGTGATGACCACCCAGAAGGGCACATGGAACTCGCCGCCCAGCATGCCGCGCGAATAGAGCAGGATGGCGATGATCCCCATCGTCTTCTGGGCGTCATTGCCCCCGTGGCCCAGGGAATAGGCCGAGGCCGACACGAACTGCAAACCCCGGAAGACCCGATCGGCGAAGTTGGGATTGGCCTTGGCGAACAGCCAGGACACGATCAGCACCAGCAGCAGGGCCAGCAGGAAGCCGATGGCCGGCGACATGAAGATGGCGCCCACCGTCTTCAGCACCCCAGCGATGACCACGGCGCTGGTCCCCGCCTTGGCGATGCCCGCCCCCAGCAGGCCGCCGATCAGGGCGTGCGAGCTGGACGACGGAATCCCGCCCAGCCAGGTGATGACGTTCCAGCTGATGGCCCCCATCAGGGCGCCGAAGATCACCTGATCCGAGATCACGTCCGGCGAGATGATGCCCCGCCCGATGGTGTCGGCGACGTGAAGGCCGAAGAACAGGAAGGCGATGAAGTTGAAGAAGGCCGCCCACCCCACCGCATAGATCGGCGGCAGGACGCGCGTGGCGACGATGGTGGCGATCGAATTGGCCGCGTCGTGCAGGCCGTTCAGAAAGTCGAACAGCAGGGCGACGCCGATCAGGAAGACCAGGATCAGGAGGGCGTGATCCATGGCGCCCTACAGGTGCTCGACCAGAACGCCGTTGATGCGGTTGGCCACGTCCTCGAAGCGATCGATCACCTTCTCCAGATGATCCAGAAGCTGGCTGCCGATGATGAAGCCCAGGGTGTTGCCGCCCGTCATGTCGTGACGGTGCGCCTCATAAAGCGCTTTCATGCCCGCGTCATAGAGGTCGTCGCTGCGCGCCTCCAGGTTGGTAATCTGTTCGGTCAGGGCGTTCAGGCGGTCGTGGTTCTTGCGCATGGCCGGCAACAAAGCGAAGGCCTCCTGCGTCAGGGCCGCGCATTCGACGGCGATGTCGGCCAGCTCCTGCATCTTGGGCGAGAAGTCGCGCATCTCGTACAGGGTGACGATCTTGGCCGCCTTCTGCATCTGGTCGATGGTGTCGTCCAGCGAGTTGGTCAGGCCGCGAATGTCCGAGCGGTCGAACGGGGTGATGAAGCTGCGGCGCACGGCGAACAGCACCTCGCGCGCGATCTCGTCGGCTTCTTCCTCGTGGGCGACCACCTTGGCGCACCATTCCCCGGTCGCGGGTCCGCCGTTCATCATCTGGCGCAGGGCGCCCGCGCCGTGAGCCAGCGTCTGCGCATGGGCGTCGAACAACCGAAAGAAGTTGTCTTCCTTCGGCAGCAGCGCCTGGAACCAGTTGAGCATGAGGCCTCTCCGATAAGGTCGCCGCTCAGGCGCCCGCGCTCCAAGACCGGATTCAATACCGGCTCGTCAAGTCATCCGCACACGGATTTAGTGGATTAGGCGTCCGCAACCCGTGCTTCATAGGCTGATTGCGCCGCCGCCACTTCGTCCATGCGCGTCTCGGCCCAGTCGATCATCGGTCGCAAGGCCTGAACCAACCCCTGCCCCAGGGGCGTGATCGCATAGGTGACGGACACCGGCACAGCAGCCTCGACCGTTCGTGTGACCAGACCGTCGCGTTCTATCTGGCGCAGGGTCTGGCTCAACATCTTCTGCGACACGCCCTCGATCCGGCGCTTGAGCGCATTGAAACGCATCGGCCCGTCCGCGAGGGTGGTCAGCAGAAGCACCGTCCACTTGTCGGCGATCCGATCCAGCAACAGCCGGGTCGGGCAGTCGGCGGCATAGACGTTTCCCCGCTCGCTGTCGCTGGAAGCGGTCACCGCCGGGGAACCTGGTGAGAGAAAAGTGCCTTCTTGCATGATAACTTCCCATAGCACACCTGGTACCCATCGGTAACTAACAGGAACCATCCCATGAACATAACCGTCCTGGGCGCCAGCGGCCGTGTCGGATCAGAGATCGTCAAGGAACTGGCCCGGCGCGGGCATCAGGTGACGGGCGTGGCCCGCCAGCCCGCCCGCGTGCCCGTCGCCCCCGGCGTGACCGCTGTCGCAGGCGACGTGAACCAGCCCGCCTCTCTCGCCCCGGCCCTGGCCGGCGCCGACGCCGTGGTCAGCGCCATCATGTTCGTGGACAGCGATCCGGCCCTGCTGATCCAGGCGATCAAGGATGCAGGCGTTCCGCGCTATCTGGTGGTCGGCGGCGCCGGCAGCCTGGAGATCGCGCCGGGCCAACGCCTGGTCGACACGCCCGCCTTCCCCGAAGCCTATAAGGCCGAAGCCCTGGCCGGCGGCCGGTTCCTGGACGTCCTGCGCGCCGAGCCGGAGCTGAACTGGACCTTTCTGTCGCCCTCGGCCCTGTTCGCCGGGTCGGAACGCACCGGCGTCTTCCGTCTGGGCGACGACGCCCTGCTGACGGACGACCAGGGGAACAGCCGCATCTCCTTCCCCGACTACGCCATCGCCATGGCCGACGAGATCGAGACGCCGAAGCACCCCCGCGCCCGCTTCACCGTCGGCTACTGAAAGACGCCTCAAACAGCGCAAAGCGCGGTAGGCGTAATCAACAAAGAAAACGGCCCCGGAAGATCGCTCTTCCGGGGCCGTCGTCATTCTTAGCCGTGAAGCCGGATCAGGCGCCCAGCGAAGCCGGATCGATCTTGAAACCCGGGCCCATCGTCGAGGACAGGGCGATGCGCTTCACATAGGTGCCCTTGGCGCCCGACGGCTTGGCGCGGACGAGAGCGTCCACGATGGCCTTGACGTTGGCTTCCAGGGCGTCCTGGGTGAAGGAGGCCTTGCCGATGCCGGCGTGGACGATGCCCGCCTTCTCGACGCGGAACTCGACGGCGCCGCCCTTGGCGTCCTTGACGGCCTGAGCGACGTTCGGGGTCACGGTGCCGACCTTCGGGTTCGGCATCAGGCCGCGCGGGCCCAGCACCTTACCCAGACGACCGACCAGGGCCATCATGTCCGGCGACGCGATCACGCGGTCGAAGTCCATGAAGCCGCCGGCGATCTTCTCGTACAGGTCTTCAGCGCCGACATGCTCGGCGCCGGCGGCCTTGGCTTCATCAGCCTTGGCGTCCTTGGCGAAGACGGCGACGCGGACGTCACGGCCGGTGCCCGAGGGCAGGTTCACCACGCCGCGAACCTGTTGGTCGGCGTGACGCGGGTCGACGCCCAGGTTGATGGCGATTTCGATCGACTCGTCGAACTTGGCCTTGGCGTTGTCTTTCACCAGCTTGATGGCGTCCGAGAAGACCAGCAGGTCTTCGGTGACGCCCGTGCGGGCCTTATGGGCTTTGGTCAGCTTAGCCATGTCTTAGCCCTCCACCACTTGAATGCCGATGGCGCGGGCCGAGCCCTCGATGATGCGCGACGCGGCGTCCAGGTCGTTCGCGTTCAGGTCTTTCATCTTCTTCTCGGCGATTTCGCGCAGTTGCGTCTGCGTGATCTTGCCGGCGAACTCGCGGCCGACGAGCTTTGCGCCCGACTTGATGCCAGCGGCTTGCTTCAGATACCAGGTCGCCGGCGGCGTCTTGGTGATGAAGGTGAACGACTTGTCCTGATAGACGGTGATGACGGTCGGAAGCGGGGTGCCCTTGGCTTCCTTCTCGGTCCGCGCGTTGAACTCCTTGCAGAAGCCCATGATGTTCACGCCGCGTTGACCCAGAGCCGGGCCGATCGGGGGCGAAGGCGTGGCCGAACCGGCCGGCACTTGCAGCTTGATATAGCCGAGAATCTTCTTGGCCATTGGTCTCTCCTATGAATGACCCGGCGACGATGCGCCCGGCCGGTGAGCCGTGGTGCGGCATGGCTGCCTTCCACGGATTTGACGCCGGGCGACTCGAAGGCCGTCCAGCGAAGGCGCGCGTTTAGCAGGGGGAGGGATAGAAGGCAAATGGGCAGCGGGCGCGCCCCTCTCCCAATGGGAGGGGGAAACACCAGTCGAAACGCAAAACGGCGGCCCGGAGGCCGCCGCTGCATACTTAGTAGAAAACGTCAGGCCGATCAGGCGCTGACCTTCTCCACCTGATTGTACTCCAGCTCGACCGGGGTCGGACGGCCGAAGATCGAGACGGCCACGCGCAAGCGGGCGTTCTCTTCGTCGACGCTTTCGACCTGACCGTCGAAGCTGGCGAACGGACCGTCGATGACCTTGACGTTCTCGCCGATGTCGAAGCGGATGGTGGGCTTCGGACGCTCGACGCCCTCTTCCACCTGGCCGATGATGTTCTGAACTTCACGTTCCGAGACCGGCAGGGGCTTGGTGCCGCCCGCGGCGCCCAGGAAGCCCGTGACCTTCGGCGTGTTCTTGACCAGGTGATAGGCCTCGTCGGTCATTTCCATCTTCACCAGGACGTAGCCCGGGAAGAATTTGCGCTCGGCGTTGACCTTCTTGCCGCGGCGGATCTCGATGACGTCCTCGGTCGGAACCAGGATTTCAGAGAAGGCGTCTTCCAGGCCCTGCTGCTTGGCCTGGTCGCGCAATTGCTCGGCGACCTTCTTCTCGAAGTTCGAATAGGCGTGGACGATGTACCACTTGTGGCGGGGGTTGGCCGCCGGCTTGGGCGCTGCATCAGTCATGTGCGCGGCTCCTTTATTGGCCAAGGCCGAGAATAAAGCGGGAAGCGAAGCCCAGACCCGTGTCGACGACCCAGAAGAAGGCGGCGGCGATCAGCACCATGATGAAGACCATCACCGAGGTGATCCAGGTCTCCTTGCGGCTGGGCCACACGATCTTGCGGGCTTCAGCGCGAACTTCGCTGATGAACTGCGGAATGGACGTCTTCTTCTTCGGCGCGGGCGCGTCGACGGCCACGGTCGCTGCGCCTTGCGCGGCTGCTGCGGTCTTGGTCCCCGTGGTGCGGCGGCCGCCCGGGGTCTTCGCCTTGGCCATTTGACGTCTCTTCAACCTCTGGATCCCGCTGCTCCACATGGGAAGTCCCAGGCGATCGCAACAGGGGGAATGGCAGGAGTGGAGGGACTCGAACCCCCGGCCCTCGGTTTTGGAGACCGATGCTCTACCAGCTGAGCTACACTCCTAGTGTCCCGGACAAAGATCAGCGCGCCGTGGATATCCACCCAGCGGCGCGACCCTCGCCAGAGGGGGGCGTATGCCCGAGCCCCACCGTCATTTCAAGGGCCATCTGCGCCGCAGACGCGCGAAGTCGCGGATTTTCCTCAGAACAGACGCGCCACGGCGCTGGGCTCATAGCTCAGCCCTTTCACCAGGGCGTCGGAATCGCCGATCGAGAAGGTCTGGGCCCGGCTGCGGCCGTCCACCACCGCCACCGCCTCGATCTCTTCGGGAATCACCTTGACCACCGCCACGGCGTCGCCGCCCGGCGCCCAGGGGCTGAGGTCGGGCGAGCGGGCGATGATCAGGTCGTTCAGCCGCTTCACCTCGTCGCCGTCCGTGACCTCCTCGGCGCGGCCGTCGATGGAGACGCCGACCGCCTCCCCTTCCTCGCCCACGCCCCGCACGGCCACGCCGACGCGCGGGTCGGCGGTCAGGTTCTTCAGCTTCTCGCTGTCGCGGGCGGTGACGAAATAGAGGTTCAGCCCGTCGTTCAGATAGCCCAGCGTCGCCGCCTGCGGCCGTCCGTCGGCCCGGTTCACGGCCAGGGTCATCAGCTTCTGGCTGTCCAGCAGCTTGAGGATGGCGGCCACCGCGCCGCCGTGGATCGGGGTGATGCGCGAGGTCGAGCTCATGGCGTTTCTCCAGAAGATGACGAGGCAGTTTGGCTGGGCAGCTTCGACGCAGCCTTGACGCAGATCAAGGCGACTGGACGCCGCTTCGGTTCCAATGCCCCCATGACAGAGTCCCGCTTCGCGTCCGATGCGCCTCGCCTGGAGGTGGCCCCCCTCAGCGAAGCCGAGGCGCCCGCCGCCTTCGCCCTGGCGCGGCTGTGGCGGCCCAATCTGAAGCCGGGCCAGTGGGACGCCTTCCTGACCGCCTGGCGCGCCGCCCCGGAAAGCCGGGGCATCCTCAGCGCCCGGAACCAGCGCGGCGGGGTTCTGGGCTTCGTCAGTTGGTGGCGGCAGCCCGATCTGGAGTACGGCGAGACCCTGTGGGCCGGTCCCTTCGTGGTGCGTGAAATGGGCGTGCGCCCCCTGGTGCGGCAGAGCCTGGCCGTCGAACTGACCGCCCTCGCCTGCCAGCTGGGCGCGCGGCTGCGCTACGCCGAGGAAGCCATCGCGCCGGACTGCGCCGCCGAACTGAAGGCTAGGACAGGCTGACCTATTCGGAATCAGCCCCCTATCGCCTAGACTACCGCGCTATTCGGGAGACGACGTTCGTGAACACCGCTGCGGCCCGGGCCGAAATCGAAGAGGTGCGTCTGGAAGACGTCCATCCCTGCTCCACCTGCGGCGCCCGCCCGCTAGGCGTCTGCGCGGACCTGAAGGGTCATGAGCTGCAGAGCATGGCCTGCGCCAGCGAAAGCGTCACCGCCCAGCCGGGCCAGGCCCTGTTCCATGAGGGCGATCCGAACCCCTATGTCTTCAACGTCGTGGACGGGGCGGTGAAGCTGTATCGTCTGCTGCCCGACGGACGACGCCAGATCACCGGCTTCCTGTTCCAAGGCGACTTCCTGGGCCTGGGCGGGCGCGGGCCGTCCAGCTTCACCGCCGAGGCTTTGACGCCGCTGAACGCCTGCCGCTTCCGGCGCGGCGACTTCGATCAACTGCTGAACGCCCTGCCTGCGCTGGAGCACCGTCTGGTGGCCCTGGCCGGGGACGAACTGATGGCCGCGCAGGAGCAGATCGTCCTGCTGGGCCGCAAGACCGCGCGCGAGCGGCTGGCCAGCTTCCTGACCCGCCTGTCCGAGCGACAGGTGCAGCTGGGCGGCGCCGTGGGCCACGTTCACCTGCCGATGACGCGGCTGGACATCGCCGACTATCTGGGCCTGACGATCGAGACGGTCAGCCGGGTCTTCACCCAGTTCAAGACCTCGGGCCTGATCCAGCTTCTGCCGGGCAATGACGTCGCCCTGCCCGATCCGGCCGCGCTGAAGACCCTGGGCGAAGGCGCCGCCTGATCTTGGGCTAAAGGGATAGGGGGACGCGGCCTGACGTTCCGCGCCCCTCCCCGCATCGGCTTTAGAATTTGCGGCCGACGCCCACCGACACGACCCAAGGGTCCAGGCTGACGCTGCTCTTCAGCGCGCCGCCGTTGATCTTGGCGTCTGTGTCGAACCACACCTTCTTGGCGTCCAGGTTCAGCGTCCACGGGCCGGAAATGTTCCAGTCGGCCCCGGCCTGAAGCGCGACGCCGAAGCCGTCGTCCAGATCGACCTCGAAGCCGTTCTTATCCTTGCCGCTGAAGAAGGCCATGTAGCTGACGCCCGCTCCGACATAGGGGCTGACCGTCGCGTTCGGCGTCGGGCGGTATTGCAGCGTCACCACCGGCGGCAGCACCCAGGTCTCATGCACGGCCACATCGGTCGCCCCGCCCTTGGCCCGCACCTCGTGCTGGGTCGCGCCCAGGATGGCCTCGACGGCCCAGTGGTCGGCGACGAAATAGGTGAAGCCCAGCGTCGGCATCCAGTCGTCGCCCACATCGGCCTTCAGGCCGCTGTCGGCCCCGGCGGCGGTGACGATGGCGTCATCGGCCTGCGGCAGGACGCCGGTCATGCGGGCCGTGATGATCAACGAGCCCTTGCCTACCTGTTCAAGCGCGGCGTTCTGGGCCGAGGCGGCGCCCGCGACGGCCAGCAGGCTGACGGAAGCGATCAATGCGGCGGCGGTTTTCATCGGTTCAATCCCCGACATTCGCCGGATCGGGAGAGGGTCCGGCTTCGATGTCTTCATGACCATGCGTCCGCCCTGATCACGCCGCCTTGATCCAGCGCAAGTCATGGAAATTTCGTCGATTTCATCCAAGAAAAATCCCCTCCGGCCAGCGCCGAAGGGGATCTTTCGTCTGTCCGTCAGATGACGGGGGTCAGGGTTCCGAGTGACCCTCGTCGCCTTCATCGAACAGGCGGAACTCGTGCCACAGGCCGTTCAGGACGCCGAAGGCCACCGCCAGGCCGAGGCCCAGGATCCAGGCGAAATACCACATGAGATGATCTCCTTTCGCGGGATCAGTAGAGGTCGGGGTTGGTCTTCAGCTCAGCCTCGGTCGAACGGCCCCACAGCACCTTGTAGACCCAGGAGGTGTAGAGCAGGACGAAGGGCAGGAAGACCGCCACCACGATCAGCATGATGAACAGGGTCGTATGGCTGGACGAGGCGTTCCACACCGTCAGGCTGGACTGGGCGTTGATCGAGCTGGGCAGGATGAAGGGGAACATCGACAGGCCGACCGTCGAGATGATCCCGACCGCCGAGGCCGACGAGCCGCCGAAGGCCATCACCGCCGACTTGCGCCACATCCCCAGCAGACCGACCGCGGCGCCGGCGAAGCCGAGAACCGGAGCGATGATCATCCACGGATAGCGGCCGTAGTTGTCCATCCAGGCGCCGGGCGCGGCCTCGACCGCCGTACGCAGCGGGTTGGAGACGCCGGCCGTGTCCACCACGCCGGTGATGCGGAAGCCCATGTCGCCGAAGGCTGCCATGGCGCCGCCGATGGCGAACAGCACCAGGCTGGCCGCGCCGGCGACGGTGCCGATGGCGCGGGCGCGCTTCAGCACCGGGCCTTCTTCGCCCTTGATCGCCAGCCAGGCCGCGCCGTGCAGCACCAGCATGGAGACCGACAGCAGGCCGCAGATCAGGGTGAAGGGGGTGAACAGGCCCAGCAGGCTGCCTTCGTAGAAGCTGCGCAGGTCGCTATCCAGGCGGAAGGGGGCGCCCAGCAGGACGTTGCCGACGGCCACGCCGAACACCAGGGCGGGAACGAAGCTGCCGATGAACAGGCCCCAGTCCCACATGGAGCGCCAGCGCGCCTCAGGCCGCTTGGAGCGATATTTGAACGACACGGGCCGCAATATCAGTGCGGACAGCACCAGGAACATCGCCAGGTAGAAGCCCGAGAAGCTGACGGCGTAGACCTGGGGCCAGGCGGCGAAGATCGCCGCCCCGCCGACGATAAACCAGACCTGGTTGCCTTCCCAGGTCGCGCTCACGGTGTTGATGACCATGCGGCGCTCTGCGTCCGTCTTGGCGACGAAGGGCAGCAGGGCGCCGACGCCCATGTCGAACCCGTCGGTCAGGGCGAAGCCGATCAGCAACACGCCCAGCAGTCCCCACCAGATCAGGCGGAGGGTGGTGTAGTCGAGGGGAAGTTCCATCTCTCTTTTTCCTTCAACGACCGGGTCAGACGACCGCGGGCTCGCCTTCCGTGATGGCGTCGGCTTCGCGGGCTTCCTGTTCGGCGAACGGTCCCTTCTTGACCGCGCGCAGGATCATGCCGACCTCGACGACGGCGAGCACGCCGTACAGCAGGGTGAAGCAGATGATCGTGGTCAGCAGTTGCGGCACGCCCAGGCTGGACACGCCCAGGAAGGTCGGCAGAACGCCTTCCACGGCCCAGGGCTGACGCCCCACTTCGGCCAGCAGCCAGCCGGACTCGATGGCGATCCACGGCAGCGGGATGGCCAGGACGGCCAGGCGCAGGAACCACTTCGTCTCATGCTTGCGCAGGGTGCACAGGATGAAGGCCGTTCCGAACAGGCCGATCATCAGGAAGCCGATGCCCGCCATGAAGCGGAAGACCCAGAACATCAGCGGCACGTTCGGCACGGTCGACCAGGCGGCCTGCTGGATCTGCTGCGGCGTGGCCGTGCGCGGATCCTCGACGTAACGCTTCAGCAGCAGGCCGTAGCCCAGGTCGTTGCGGACCGTCTCGAACTGACCGCGCGCGGCCATGTCCGTGGGGTCGGCCTTGACCTTCTCCAGGGCGTCATAGGCGACGACGCCGCGTTCGATGCGGTCCTCGGCGACGGCGACCAGCTCCAGGATGCCTTCGACAGGCTTGTCGATGCTGCGCGTCGAGATCAGGCCCAGGACGTAGGGCACCTTGACCTCGAAGTGGGTATGGCGGTCCTCAAGGCTGGGCAGGCCGAACAGGGTCAGACCGGCCGGGGCCTCTTCGGTGCGCCACATGGCTTCCAGGGCGGCCAGCTTCATCTTCTGGTTGTCGGTCAGGGCGTAGCCCGACTCATCGCCCAGAACGACCACCGACAGCGACGACAGCAGGCCGAACGCCGCGGCGACCGTCATCGACCGCTTGGCGAAGCCCTTGTGCTTGCCCTTCAGCAGATAGAAGGCCGAGATGCCCAGCACGACCACGGCGGCGCAGACGTAACCGGCCGAGACGGTGTGCACGAACTTGGCCTGGGCCACCGGGTTGAAGATAACCGCCATGAAGTCGGTGACTTCCATGCGCATGGTGTCGGGGTTGAAGGCGGCGCCGACCGGGTTCTGCATCCAGCCGTTGGCGGCCAGAATCCACAGGGCCGACAGGTTGGTGCCGAGCGCGACCATGAAGGTGACGAACAGGTGGGCGTGCGGCTTCAGCTTGTCCCAGCCGAAGAACATCAGGCCGACGAAGGTCGCCTCCATGAAGAAGGCCATCAGGCCCTCGATGGCCAGCGGCGCCCCGAAGATGTCCCCGACGTAGTGGGAATAGTAGCTCCAGTTCATGCCGAACTGGAATTCCATCGTCAGGCCGGTGGCGACGCCCAGCACGAAGTTGATGCCGAAGATCGCGCCCCAGAAACGGGTGATCGTCCGCCAGATCGGCCGACGGGTCATCACATAGATGCTCTCCATGATGACCAGCATGAAGGAGAGGCCCAATGTGAGGGGCACGAACAGAAAGTGGTATAGCGCCGTCAGTGCGAACTGAAGGCGTGAAAGGTCTACGACCGCCAGGTCGATCATCGTTCCAGGCTCCTGACCGCCAGCCCCCATCGACCGGCGTTCTACTCTAACCTAAAGCAGCGCCGTCTGGCGCGCCTTGATCCTGATCAAAGCCAGAGACAGCGACTTGAACTAGAGGGCGTTTCGCCCAAAGACCTTTCGCCACATAGGCTTTTTGCCCCATCCTCTATCGTCGCCGGTTACGGTGGATGAGGCCGGATCAGGCCCGCTTTCCCAGAACGGCGCACCAGGAGACGTGATGACGGCCCAGCCGGTCGACCCTCAACAGGCGAACCCTCCGAGAATCGCAGAGACGGCTGCGCCTGCGGCCTGGCTGAAATCCGCCCTGTCCCCCTGGCGTCGCCTGATGAGCCTGGGCGGCGCCCTGGTGATCGCCGACACCCTCCCCGCCATCGGCTTCGCCGCAGGACTGGCCCTGGCCGTCGGCGCCCTGCCGCAAGGGCTGGCCGAAGCCGTTCCCGGTCTGATTCTGGCGGTCGCCGCCCTGATCCTGCGCGCCGCGCTCAACCAGGGCGCCGTCCTCGTCAACACCCGCGCCGCTCGCGCCGCCAAGAACGGCCTGCGTCGCCGCGTGCTGACAGGCGCGCTCGGCGGCCGCCTGTCCGACGCCGCCGCCATGACCGCCGCCGCCGAAGGCGTTGAGGCGCTGGACGGCCACGTCGCCCGCTTCACTCCCGCCCGCACGGCGGCGGCCGTCTCCCCCCTGATCCTGATCCTGGCGGCGGGCGTTGTCAGCCCTTTCACCGCCGGCATCCTGATCTTCACCCTGCTGCCCTTCGTGCTGGGCATGGCCCTGACCGGCATGGCGGCGGGCGCCGAGAGCCGCCGTCAGTTCCTGGCGCTGGAGCGTCTGTCGGGGCTGTTTCTGGACCGGGTGCGCGCCCTGCCCGCCATCCTGTCCTTCCAGGCCGAGGCGCAGCAGACCCGCGTCATCGCCCGCGCCTCGGACGATCTGGCCCGCCGCACCGGCAAGGTGCTGAAGGTCGCCTTCCTGTCCTCGGCGGTGCTGGAATTCTTCTCCGCACTGGCTGTCGCGTTGGTCGCCGTCTACTGCGGCTTCAACCTGCTGAAGCTGCTGCCCTTCCCCGCGCCCGACGAACTGAGCCTCGCGCAGGCCTTCTTCGTCCTGGCCCTGGCGCCCGAGGTCTATCAGCCCATGCGCCGCCTCGCCGCCGCCTATCACGACCGTCAGGCCGCCGAATCCGCCGTCCCCAGCCTCAGCCGCCTGGATCAGGTCGACGAGACGCCCCGCGCGCGTCTCTCCCTGCCCGCCTCTGCCCCCGCCGTGCGTTTCAAAGACGTGGCGATCGCCTATGACGACGCGCCGGTACTCAGCGGCTTCGATCTGACGATCGCGCCCGGCTCCATCGTGGCCCTGACCGGCCTCAGCGGTGCGGGCAAGACCAGCCTGCTGAACCTCTTCCTGGGTCTGGCGCCTCTGTCAGGCGGCGAGGTCGAGGTCGGCGACGCGCGCCTGTCGGACCATCCCGACCTGACCGCCTGGATCGCCTGGGCCGGTCAGGCGCCGGTCGTGATCCGGGGAACGCTAGCCGAAAACATCGCCCTGGCCCATCGCAGCGCCACGTCCGAACAGATCGAACAGGCCGCGCGCAAGGCGGGCCTCGACGACGCGCTGGATCGCCGGATCGACGAGCGCGGCGGCGGCCTGTCCGGCGGCGAGCGGCGGCGCCTGGGCCTGGCCCGCGCCTTCCTCAAGCCCTCGCCCCTGCTTCTGCTGGACGAGCCGACCGCCAATCTGGACGCCGCGGCCGAGACCACCCTGCTGCCGCTCATCCGCGAGGCGGCGCGCGGGCGCACGACCCTGATCGCGACCCATTCCGACGCCGTGGCCGAACTGGCCGATGTGGTGGTGCGCCTGTGAAGCCTCAGTCCTCTCCCGGCGTCGTCCGCCTCCAGGCCATGATCCGCGCTCAGGAGCGCGCCCAGTTTCCGCGCCTGCTGGCCGCTTCCGTCACGGGCGCGCTGGTCTCGGCCGGGGCCGTGGCCCTGCTGGGCGTGTCCGGCTGGTTCATCACCGCATCGGCCCTGGCCGGGGCGGCCGGACCGGCCGTGGCCCATGTGTTCAACTACCTGGTGCCCAGCGCGGTCATTCGCTTCCTGGCCATCATCCGCACCGCCTCCCGCTATGGCGAGCGCGTCACCGGGCACGAGGCGGCGCTGAAGGCCCTAGCCGCCCTGCGCCCCCAGCTGTTCGACGGCCTGGCGCGCGGCCCCGCGACGCGCGCCCTGTCGCTGGCGGGCGGCGAGGCCTCGGCCCGGCTGGTGCAGGATGTCGACGCCGTGCAGGACTGCTTCGTGCGCCTTTCCGCGCCGTGGAGCGCAGGTGCAGGCCTGCTGACCGGCATGGTGATGGCCTCGCTGGCCGGATGGCGCGCCGCCGTCGCGGTCGCCCTGGCCGCCGTGGTCAGCGTGGCGCTGGGCGTCGTCCTGGGCCGCCGCCTGGCCGAGCCTGCGGGCCGCCGTCTGCAGGAGGCGATGGGCGACTTCAAGACCGACTTCGCCGCCATGTCCGCCGCCGCGCCCGAGCTTCAGGCCTATGGGATGAAGGACTGGGCGGTGGATCGTCTGGCCCGTCAGGGCGGCGCCGTCGAAGCCGCCGCCGAGGCCCTGGCCCGCGCCGGAGGCTGGCTGATGGCGGGCCAGACCCTGGCCATGGCGCTAGGCGTCACGGGCGCGGCGCTAGCCGCAGGCGCCTCCTCTCCCGCCCTGACGGCGCTGGCCATGCTGGCCGCCGTCGCCACGATCGAGAGCGCCGGAAATCTGCTCAACGCCCTGCGCCAGAACGGCGCCGTCGCGGTCGCCGTCCAGCGTCTGGGCGAACTGTTGGACGGGGAAGCGCCCGTCGCGGCGCCTGCCGCCGCAGCGCCGACGCTTCGCCTGTCATCCGCCGATCTGCGCCTCACGCCGCCTCAACGCCTGGCCGTCGTGGGCCGCTCAGGCGCGGGCAAGACCACCCTGATCGAGCGGATGATGCATCTGCGCGCGCCCATTCCAGGCGAGGTCGCCTTCGCCGATATGGACGGCGCCGCCCTGTCCCCGGATGCGGTGCGGCCGCTGTTCGCCTATGCGCCGCAGCAGACAGTGCTGATGGCCGGAACGGTGCGCGAGAACCTTCGCCTGGCCGCCCCTTCGGCCGATGACGATCAGCTCTGGGCCGTGCTGGAGGACGCCGGCCTGACCGACCGCATCCGCGCCGCGCCCGGCGGCCTGGACGCGCCTCTGGGCGAAAACGGCGCACGGTTGTCAGGCGGCGAGCGGCGGCGCCTGGGCCTGGCCCGCGCCTATCTGCGCCCTGCCCCCTGGCTGGTGCTGGACGAGCCGACCGAAGGGCTGGACGCCGCCACCGAGGCTCAGGCCCTAGACCGGCTGTCGCAACGCCTCCAGCGCACGGGCCAGGGTCTGATCCTGATCAGCCACCGCCCGGCCCCGCTGGCCCTGTGCGATCAGGCCCTGACGGTCAGCGGCATCGCCCCGGACGGTCATGTCCAGGCCTGCGCCGGACCGCTTCAGGTCGCCGCCTGATCTGCGAGACCTTTGATCTCCATCAAGGCGGGGGGCGTCGCGATACGCTCTGCTGTCGGCATAGGAGAACTGCCATGCCCTCAGAAGTCATCGCCCCCGTCGCCGCCATGGGCGCCTTCTTTCTCACCTTCATGGCCGCCATGGCCTATGGCGTGATCAGCAGCAATCTCGCCGACCGCAAGGCGCGCTGACCATGACGCTGCACCACATCCGGCTGGAGCTGGCCCGCGAGGCCGATGCGCCGCACGGCGATCCGCGCGACGGCTATGACCTGGTCATGACGCTGGATCAGCAGGCGCGGCTGGACGCCCCGGCCCTGCTCGCCGCGCCCGAGCGCACGCGCGTCCGCGGTTTCCGCGACGGCGAAACCCTGGCGCTCGGCCAACTGTCTCAGGGCGCCGACGGCCGTTGGGTGCTGGACTTCCCCGGCGAGGACGCCGACGCCGTCGGCTTCCGCCTCGAAAGCGAACGCTTCGTGCCGGGGGAATACGTCTCTCTGGCCGAGCCGGGCGGCCCCATGCGTCCCTATCGGGTCGCCCTGGTCCAGCCGCTGGACCGCCCCTGATTGAGTAAGCGACGCCGCCTGGATCAGGCGGCGTCATCCTCCTGTCCGTGAATCACCGGGCGGAACAGCAGC
The DNA here is from genome assembly GCF_003938605.1 of Brevundimonas sp. 357. Taxonomy (GTDB): domain Bacteria; phylum Pseudomonadota; class Alphaproteobacteria; order Caulobacterales; family Caulobacteraceae; genus Brevundimonas. The sequence goes on from NZ_RHWX01000022.1 coordinate 36,727, forward strand.
TTGTCGATGCGTCGGTCGTCCATGTCGATGACCTCGACCTCGAAACGCCCCAGTTGCAGGACGTCGCCCTCGTTCGGCACGCGCGACAGATGGTGCAGCACCAGGCCCGCCACCGTGTGGAAGCCTTCATGCTCGCCGAAGTCTTCGCCCAGGGCCTCGCCCAGTTCATCCAGATCGATCTGACCATCCACGGCCCAGGTGCCGTCGGCGCGCTTGCGCACCGCCGTCTCGACCTCGTCATGGCTCTCGTTGAAATCGCCGGCGATCATCTCCAGCAGGTCCGTCGCCGTGACCACGCCTTCAAAGGCGCCGTACTCATCGACCACGAAGGCCATGTGCACCTTCGAGCCCTTCAGTATCTCCAGCGCCTTCAGCACCGAGGTCGACTGCGGGATGAAGGCCGGTTCGGCCACCAGCTTCTCGACGTTGAACTCGCCATTGTCGAGCAGACTGTCCAGCAGATCCTTTTTGTGGACGACGCCCAGCGGATTATCGATGTCGTTATCGCGCGCCACCACGATGCGCGAATAGGGACAGGTGCGGATCTCCTCGCGCAACGTCTCTTCGGAATCGTCCAGGGCGATCCAGTAGACCTCGTGGCGCGGCGTCATCGCCACGCGCACGGCCCGGTCGCCCAGGCGCAGGATCTCCTCGATCATCTCCTGCTCTTCCGGCTCGATCAGGCCTGCGGACGTGCCCTCGGCCAGAATGCTCTCCACCTCTTCCTGAGTGACGTCCGAACCGTCGCGGTCCTTGACGCCCAACAGCTTGAGGATGCCCGAAGTCGAGGCCGTCAGCAGCAGGACGAACGGCTTCATCACCAGGGCCAGGGTCGAGATCGGACCGGCCATCTTGGAGGCGATGGTCTCGGGGAAGATCAGGGCCAGGCGCTTGGGCACCAGCTCGCCGACGATTAGCGAGACATAGGTGATCAGCACCACGACCACGCCGGTGGCGATGATTTGCGAATAAGGGGCCAGGGCCGGCAGGTTCGCCGTCAGGATGTCATCCAACTCGCCTGCGATGGCGGCCTGACCATAGGCGCCCGCCAGAATGCCGATCAGGGTGATGCCCACCTGAACCGCCGAAAGGAACTGCGTCGGCTCCTCGGCCAGCTTCAACGCGGCGCGGGCGCCGCGATCGCCTCGTTCGGCGCGGCTCTGAAGCTTGGATTTACGGGAGGACACGACCGCGAGTTCGGTCATGGCGAAAAGGCCGTTCAGCACCACAAGCAGCAGCACGACGACGATAGCGATGGTCAACATCGAAAAGGGAGAAGCCCTGAGCGCGGCGCGACTAACGGCGTCCGCGCGGTCGATAGTAAAGGCGAAGCCCCGCCTGCGCCAGCTTTGTTGTCGAAACTGCGGCGTTCAGCGCGCGCACCGGCCCCTCAGGCCGCCGAAAGGACATGTTCGCTCGACCATTCGGCGGCGGCGGCGGCCCCCTGCTCCATGCCCTGCATCAGGATCTCCAGGGTGACGGGCTTGGCCACCAGATGGTCGGCGCCCGCCTGAACCGCTTTCAGATGATGGGTTTCGGTCGTGTTGGCCGTCAGCATGACGATGGGCGTGCGTGCGGCGCCCAGACGCGCTTCGTCGGCGCGGATGCGGCGCATGGCGTCCAGCCCGTCCATGACCGGCATCTGCATGTCCATCAGCACCATGTCGAAACGCTCCTGCTGAAAGCGCTGCACGCCTTCCAGACCGTTGTCGGCGGTGACGATCTCGAAGCCCAGCGGCTCCAGCAGGCAGCGCACGACCATCTGATTGGCCGGGTTGTCCTCGACCGCTAGGACGCGAATCTGCGCGCCCTCATCCGACGCATGCGCCGCTTCAACCGATGTCGCAGCCGGTTCGGTCACGGCCGCCGCCACACGGTCGACCGGCAGGATCACACGGAACAGACTGCCCTTACCCAGCGCCGACTCTGCGGCAATTTCGCCGCCCATCAACTCGGCCAACGACTTGCAGATGGACAGGCCCAGACCAGTACCGCCGAACTGGCGCGATATGGCGTCATCGGCCTGAACGAAGGGATCGAACAGGCGTCGCGCCGCTTCGGCGTTAAAGCCCATGCCCGTGTCCTCGACCTCAATGATCAGATGTTCCCGGTTGTCCTCGACGCGCACGTCGACACGAACAGATACACGCCCCTCAGCCGTGAATTTCACCGCATTGGACACCAGGTTGGAGACGATCTGGGTGATGCGGACGCCGTCTCCGATCACCTGCCCCTGGGCGCTCGGCGCAAAGGCGACGTCCAGCGTCAGCCCCTTGTCCTCGGCGACCGCCCGCCGCATCTCGACCACCGCCTCGATGTCGGTTCTGAGATCAAACGGCGTCAGCGACAGGCTGAACTGACCCGCCTGCATCTTCGACAGGTCCAGCATGTCGTCCAGCACGCGGCGCAGGGCGTCGCCTGCTCCTGTGATCAGCTTCAGCATCTCGGTCTGACGCGGCGTCAGCGCCGTATGCGCCAGGGCCGAGGCCAGGCCCAGCACCGCGTTCAGCGGCGTGCGCACCTCATGGCTGATGTTGGCGAAGAAGCGGTCCCGCACCTCAGCGGCCTGTCGCGCTTCGGCCTGCGCCAGCTCCAGCGCCTTGAGCGCGCGGACGTGGTCCGACACCTCGAAGCGAATGGCCGTATAGGTTTCGGGTTTGCCGTCAGACCCCAGGTTCGGCACGATGGTCGTATCGACCCAGTATGACTCGCCTGACTTGGTGCGGTTCTGGATGGTGCCGCGCCACACCTCGCCCCGCGCGATGGTGCGATACAGATTGCGGAAATAGTCGCGCGCGTGGACGCCCGAGTTCACCACCCTGTGCGTCTGACCGATCAGTTCCTCGCGCGCATAACCGCTGACAGCTTCGAACTTGTCGTTGCAGTACAGAATGCGGCCGGCGCGATCCGTGATCGCCACGATGGCGGCCTCATCCAGCGCGGCGGAGAGGCCGGCGCGACGGGGCCAGTCAACGTCAGTCATAGAGAGTCCTTTCAGCGGCGTCTCATGACCCCCGCATGGCTGAGAAAGCCTTAACCGCTCCGTTCGACCAAAGTCGGGCTTCTTATTTTGATTCAACGCAAAAGGAGCGGGGCGCCCCGAACGACTGACATGCAAAACGGCCCCCGGATGTCTCCGGGGGCCGCTCTGTTACGCTTTACTCTCGGCCTACCGCCCTTGCGGGCTGGTTGAGGCCGGTACGCTTACTCGTACTGTCGAACCGGCGAGGACCGAGGCCCTCGCCCATTCTGACGTCGATCTTACTCGACGATCTTGGCCCCGGCGGGAGCGAGCTCCCGCCTCGGCTTTAGTCTCGCGTGGCGAGGATCGTCGATTACTCGACGATCTTGGCCACGACGCCGGCGCCGACGGTGCGGCCGCCTTCACGGATGGCGAAGCGCAGCTTCTCTTCCATCGCGATCGGCGTAATCAGCTCGACGTCCAGCTCGGCGTTGTCGCCCGGCATGATCATCTCGACGCCTTCCTTCAGGCGCACGATGCCGGTCACGTCCGTCGTGCGGAAGTAGAACTGCGGGCGGTAGTTCGTGAAGAACGGCGTGTGACGGCCGCCTTCTTCCTTGTTCAGGATGTAGGCCTCGGCCACGAACTTGGTGTGCGGGGTGATCGAACCCGGCTTGCACAGCACCTGGCCGCGCTCGACGTCTTCACGCTTGGTGCCGCGCAGCAGCACGCCCACGTTGTCGCCGGCTTGACCCTGGTCCAGCAGCTTGCGGAACATTTCGACGCCCGTGCAGGTCGTCTTCTGGACCGGACGGATGCCGACGATCTCGACTTCTTCACCGACCTTGACGATGCCGCGCTCGACGCGACCGGTCACCACGGTGCCGCGGCCCGAGATCGAGAA
>NZ_RHWX01000023.1 GCF_003938605.1 Brevundimonas sp. 357
GGTCTGCTGAGCCGCACGGGTCGGCGCGGGCGCGGGCGCAGCGGCGGGCTGGGCCGCCGGTTGGGCGGCGGGCGTCGGGGCGGGCGCGGCTTCGGTCGGAGCCGAAGCGGCGGCGGCGCGGGCGGCGTACTGCTGGGCCTGGAAGCGCCTGGCCAGCTTTTCGGTCAGTTCGCGCGCGGCGGCGGGCTGCATCTGGGCCATGATGGCGGCCAGGGTGCGCGGACGCATGGCCGAGGCGACCGGCAGGCGCACGCTGTCGTCCAGGGTGGCGAAGACGGCCGCCGCCTCCTTGGGCCGCATGGCGGAATAGACGGCGACCAGACGGTCGGCCTCGGCCTTTTCCTTCTCGTCCACCTGACCGACCAAGGCGCCGATCTCGCCCTTGAGAGCCTCCAGCGCCTGCAGCTTGGCGTCCAGCTTCTGCTCGGCGGCGACCATCAGCGGCAGGGTGGTGGCGAAGTCGGCGTCGCGCGCGTCCAGCGCGTCGCGGCGCTTGGACAGGGACTGGATGATCCGAAGTTCAGCCGGGGAAATGCCCGCCTGCTGAGCCAGTTGCTCCGGCGTCAGGGCGCAGACGGCAGCGGGTTTAGCCTCAGGCTTGGCCGCCTCGCCCTCCCCCGCGACCGCTTCCTGAGCCCAGGCGGTGGCGCCTTGAAACAGTTCCGGCGCCACGCCCGCGGCGCGCACGGCCACGACGCCGCCGATGGCGACGGCGATCAGGGGCAGAAGGCGGGGCAGCTTGCTCATCGATCAAACTCAGGAAAGGCGCCCTCAAGTCGTCCGGCGCCGCGCGTCGGACATAGGGCAAAAAAGATGCTTCGCGCCTGGGACATAGGGGCTGACATCAGGCAGCGAACAGGTCGTCGTCCAGACTACGGCGGGCGCGGTTTAGGCTCTGTTGCGCAGCATGGTTAGCGGCCAGGGCCTGCATCACCGGCGAGGCGCGCTCCGGCGCCGGCGCGGGCTTCGGCGACGGCGCCTTCATGACGGCGCGAGCGCCCTCGATGCGCTCCATCAGCGAGGCCATGCGACGCGCGCGGGCCTCGTCGTCCAGCAAGGGCGCGACCGAAGAGGCGCGGGCGGGTTCGGGTTCGACCATCGGCTCCGCACTGACCGGCGCACGAGCGGCGGCGCGGCGTTCGTCGTCGCGCGTCTCGATGCGGCTGTCGCTCGGGCGGGCAGGCGCGCGGGCGATCAGCACCTCCAGCTCCTGCTTAACCGCGCGGGCCTTGATGATGCGGTCGTGCAGCAAATCCGTCTCCTGGCCCGAGGCGCGCAGGGTGGCCAGCGCCTGTTCGGCGCGCCCGGCGGCGCTGTTCAACTCGGTCACGGCGGCGGCGAAGGCCAACTGCCCCTCGCGCAGGGTCTTGAGCTTGCGCTCCAGCTTGATGCCGTAGCCGATGGCCGCGACCAGCAGCAGCATGAGGATGGAGTCGAGGATGATGCCGGTCATGTCAGCTGTTCTCCCTGGCGAGGCGGGCGGCGGCGTCGGTGCTGATGGGGCCTTCGACGCGGACGGCGATGTGCTGGCCCTTGCGGCCCATGCGACCGGTGGTCAGCGGGATGGAGCCCGCCCGCACCGACACTTCGGACTCAGGCGTGACGTTCAGCATCAGGGTGTCGCCGACCTTCAGGTCCAGCACCTTGGACAGGGGCATCTGCTGCTCGTCCAGCACGCAGCGCACCTCGGTCTCGGTGGTCCAGAGCTCGGTGGCCAGGTGGCCTTCCCAGATGTTGTCGCGACCGAACTTCTCGCCCATGAACTGCTGCAGCAGCATCTTGCGGATCGGTTCGAGCGTCGAATAGGGCAGCAGAAGCTCGACCCGGCCGCCGCGATCTTCCATGTCGATGCGCAGCTTGACCAGGATGGCGGCGTTGGCCGGGCGCGCGATGGCGGCGAAGCGCGGATTGGTCTCCAGCCGGTCCAGGTTGAAGTGGACGGGGGTCAGGGGCTCGAACGCCTGGCGGGCGTCGTTCAGGATGACCTCGACCATGCGCTGCACCAACACCCGCTCGATGGTGGTGTAGGGCCGCCCCTCGATCCGCAGGGCCGCCGTGCCGCGCCGCCCGCCCAGCAGGACGTCGACGATCGAATAGATCAGGTTGGAATCGACCGTCAGCAGGCCGTAGTTGTCCAGCTCCTCGGCCCGGAACACCGCCAGAATGGCCGGAAGCGGGATGGAGTTCAGATAGTCGCCGAAGCGGATCGAGCTGATGGTGTCGAGGCTGACCTCGACATTGTCGGAGGTGAAGTTGCGAAGGCTGGTCGTCATCAACCGCACCAGGCGATCGAAGACGATCTCAAGCATCGGCAGGCGCTCGTAGGAGACCAGGGCCGAGTTGATGATGGCGCGGATGCCGCTGCGTTCGGCGTCGTCGCCGCCGCCCATGTCGAAGCCCAGCAGGCTGTCGATCTCGTCCTGGTTCAGCACCCGCTCGGACAGGGCTGCGCCCAGATCGACCTCTCCGCCGAAGGGGTCCAGTTCCGTCTCGGGGGCCAGGGCGTCGGTCATGACTACTGGACCAGCATTTCTTCGATCAGCACGGCGTCCACCTTGCCCGGCGCGGCGATCAGATTGACCCGGCGCAGGATCTCGGCGCGCAGCTGATACGACCCGGCCGACCCGGCCAGATCCTCGGGCCGCAGTTCGCGCAGGAAGCCCTGGAACATGTCCTGCATGCGCGGGGCCTCGGCCTGAAGATGCGAGGCGACGGCGGCGTCCTTCGTCTCCAGCGTCAGGCGCAACTTCAGATAGGTCGGGCGTCCGTCAGCCGACTGAATATTCACGATCATGTCGGGCAGGGTGTAGAAGGTCACGCCGTCGGGACCGGCCGCGATCTTGCCCGCGCCCTCGGCCGCCTCGCCTTCCTTGGCGCCGCCCCCGTGGCCACCGCCTTCCTTCTTCTCTTTCTTCTCTTCCTTGGCCGGAGCGGCATGATCGCCCGCCGCCTCGGCGGATTTAGGCTTCATCAGCAGGAAGGCCGTCGCCCCGCCGCCGCCCAGCATCACCAGGGCCGCCGGGATGATGATGAACAGCAGGGGGATCTTCTTCTTGGCGGGCGCGGCTTCGCCGTCCTCGCCCTCGGCGCCGGGCGCGCCGTCGCTCACGGCGGGCAGGTTCGCGTCGTCGCCGGTCGGCGCTTCGCTCTTCTTCTTGCCCAGCTTCAGTTTCAGCATGCGTAAGCCGCCCCGATCCTCACATGCCGGGTGTGGCCCTGTTTTGGTTAACGAGGCGTTTACAATCGGCAAATCCTGCCGGGCGCCGCAGGGGATGAAACCGCTCAAACCCCCATTCCACGGGCGTTAACCCTGTTGGCACGGTCGTTGCGACGGGAAACGGCGAAAGGAGCCCGCTCGTGGAAAACGCCGCCTATATCGGACTGTCTCGTCAGATGACGCTTCGCCGCGAGTTGGACATCGTGGCCAACAACGTCGCCAACGCCGACACCACCGGCTTCAAGGTCGAACAGCTGATGGTCGGGACCGAAGTGGGTCAGCGCGCCCGCAACGACAATATCCGCCCCTCGGCCAGCTTCGTGCTGGACAAGGGCGTGGGTCGCGATTTCGGCCAGGGCACGCTGAAGCAGACCGGCCGCGAGCTGGACTTCGGTATCGAGGGCGAAGGCGCCTTCTTCACCGTGCAGACGCCGAACGGCCCCGCCTATACCCGCGACGGCGCCTTCGTGACCGACCCGGACGGGCGACTGACGACCAAGCAGGGCCTGCCGGTCATGGCCGACGGCGCCGAGATCGTTCTGGACCCGCAACGCGGCCCCGCCAGCGTCGGCCACGACGGCACGATCAGCCAGGAAGGCCAACCCGTCGGCCGCCTGACCGTGGTGCGCTTCGACGCCCTGTCGGTGCTGCAAAAATCCGGCGACGGCCTGTACCGCAACGCCTCCAACGCCCAGCCGATGGACGCCACCGACGCCCAGGTCCGCCAGGGGATGCTGGAAGGCTCGAACGTCAACACCCTCGTGGAAATCACCAACCTCATCGAGATCAGCCGCGCCTATGAGCGCGTGACCAAGATGATCGAAAACGCCAACGACCTGTCACGCCGCTCCGTCGAGCGGCTGGGCCGGGTTTCGTAAGGGAGAGCTGAGACATGCGCGCGCTTCGCACCGCCGCCACCGGCATGGCCGCCCAGCAGCTGAACGTGGAGGTCATCTCCAACAACATCGCCAACATGAACACGGTCGGCTTCAAGCGTCAGCGGGCCGAGTTCCAGGATCTGCTGTACCAGAACGTCGAGCGTATGGGGGCCCAGTCCTCGTCGCAGGGCACCGTGGTGCCGACCGGCATCCAGATCGGCTCGGGCGTCAAGGCGGGCAGCGTTTATCGCATCACCGAACAGGGCAGCCCCAACCGCACCGGCAACACCTACGACATCGCCATTCAGGGCAAGGGCTACTTCCAGATCACCCTGCCCTCGGGCGAGCTGGCCTATACCCGCGCGGGCAACTTCACCGTCAACGGCGAAGGCCAGCTTGTGACGGACGACGGCTATGCGGTCGAACCGGCCATCGCCATTCCGCAGGACGCCCTGGACGTCTCTATCTCCAAGTCGGGTCAGGTTCAGGTGACCACCGCCGGCCAGACCGAGCCGCAGGTCGTGGGCCAGCTGGAACTGGCCACCTTCTTCAACGAGGCGGGGCTGGAAGCCATCGGCGACAACCTGCTGCTGGAAACGGCGGCGTCCGGCCCGGCCACGGTCGGGGCGCCCGGCGACGTCGGCTACGGCAATCTGCTGCAACACTACACCGAGGCGTCGAACGTCGACGCGGTCAGCGAGATCACCGCCCTGATCGTCGCCCAGCGCGCCTATGAGATGAACTCCAAGGTCATCACCACCGCCGATGAGATGCTGTCCGTCTCGGCCCAGGTGAAGAGCTGAAGGGAAGGTCTGAGCCATGAAGCGCGCCCTGATCCTCGCCGCCGCCGTCGCCGCATTCGCCGCCCCCGCATGGGCCGGGCCGGTCAATCTGCTGCCCGATCCGGTCGACGACGACGGCCGCATCACCCTGGGCGAGCTGTTCGACGACGCGGGCGCCGCCTCGAACGTCGTGGTCGGCCGTCGCGCCGGCGGCACCGCCGTGCTGGAGGCCTCGCAGGTCCAGATCGCCGCGCGCCGCGCCGGGCTGGAGTGGAGCAATCCGGCGGGCCTGCGCCGCATTGTGGTGCGCGAAGGCGGCGCCCTTTCTAGCGGCGTTTTGCCTGCAGAAGCCTCCGCCCGACCCGCCGCCGCCAGCGTCGGCGCGCCCGCCCGAGCGGGATCCAGCGTCGAGGTTCTGACCTACGCCCGCAGCCTGGCCGCCGGCGACGTGATCCAGCCCGAAGACGTGGTCTGGGCCTCGGTCCAGTCGCACCTGGCCCCCGCAGGCGGCCCCCAGGACGCCGAGGCGGTGATCGGCCTTCAGGCCAAGCGCGCCCTGCGCGCCGGCTCGCCCGTCGGTCCGCGCGACCTGGCCTCGCCTCAGGTCATCGCCCGCAACGACATGGTCGAGGTCGCCTATATCAACGACGGCGTCGAGCTGACCGTCACCGGCAAGGCGACCCGCAACGCCTCGGCCGGCGAGGCCGTGCCGATCCTGAACGTCCAGTCCAACCGCACCATCGACGCCGTGGCCGTGGCCCCCGGCCGGGCCGTCGCCGGTCCCGCCGCCCAGATCGCCCGCCGCAACCCGCAACAGTTCGCCACCCGTTGAGCGAGAGTTCCATCATGCGCCCCATCACCGTCGTCGCCCTGTCCTTGTCCGCCCTGAGCCTGGCCGCCTGCTCCACCGCCATCGAGGCGGTGAAGGGGCCGGAACTGGCCCCCATCGGCTATCCGGCCGCCCTGGTCCCGGTCGAGCAGGCCTATCTGCCCGAGCCGACCTCGGCCAGCGCCAACAGCCTGTGGCGCACGGGCGCGCGCAGCTTCTTCGGCGACCAGCGGGCGCGCCGCGTCGGCGACATCCTGACCGTCTCCATCGACATTAACGACCGCGCCCAGACCCAGAACACCACCCAGCGCAACCGCACCAACAGCGCCTCGGGCGGCGTCACCAACTTCTTCGGGCTGGAGAACAGCCTGGGCCGCGCCTTCCCCGGCGGCTTCGACGCCGCCAACATGATCGGCACGGAAGGGGCGGTGAACGCCAACGGTTCGGGCAGCGTCAACCGCTCGGAGCGGGTGAACCTGACGGTCGCCGCCGTCGTCACCGCCGTCATGCCCAACGGCAACCTGGTCATCCAGGGTCGGCAAGAAGTGCGCACCAACCGCGAGGTGCGCGAGCTGACCGTCGCCGGCATCGTCCGACCCGAGGACATCTCCAGCGCCAACACCATCCGCCACAGCCAGATCGCCGAAGCGCGCATCAGCTACGGCGGGCGCGGCGACATCAGCCGGATGCAGGCGACGCCCGCCGCCCAGTCCCTGGTCGAGCGCTTCAGCCCCTTCTGACCCGCGTTCACCGAAACGTGTGATTCCGGCCGCACCGCATCACTGAATCGCGCGCGATCCAGCGGAGCCGTGAACCGTTAACAAGCGACCCGCGTTTGATCTGTCGAACGCGAGTGAACTTGTCATGCGTAAAACCGTCTTTCCCATCCTGGCCGTCGTGGGCCTGGCCGCGGTCGCGGCCCATGCGGCGACCCATGTTCCGTCCTCGTCCCGCACCGGCGCCGAGGCCGTCGCCGGCTGGCATATGCTGCACGAGGGGCCGATGGCCAAACTGGCCTATGGCCTGCCGGATTCGGACCAGTTGGCCCTGATGCTGACCTGCGCGCCGGGCGACGGCGCCGCCGTGGTCTATGGCGACGTCCAGCCGCGCAGCGCGGGCCTGATCCTGGCCTCGCACGAGCCGCAGCCCATCGACCCGCTGTCGAACGGCGAGGCCTTCGAGGCGCGTCTGCCGCTCGGCGACGCGGCCCTGACCGGCCTGGCGCGCGGCGGCCGCATGACGGTCCAGACCGAGGCCGGGGACCGCCAGCTGACCGCCACCCGCGCGGAGCGGCGAATGGTCCAGGGGTTTCTTAGCTATTGCGCTTCGGGACATGCCTGACCACAGTCCCCCGTCTTCCTCAGCGGGGGCTGAAACATGACCTCAATGCTCGGCCTGGTTCAGGCCACGTTGCTCTCCCTGGCCGTGCAGACGGCCCCTCAGACCGGGGCGCATCCGCCCGCAGAGCGGCCCCAGGCCGCATCGCCCGCCCGGTCCGCCCGCGCGTCCGAGGGCTGGACCTGGACCCTCTACAGCGGCGACGGACCGCTGGTCCTGGCCAATGAGATTCCCGATACGCCGCGCCTGCGCACCACCCTGGAATGCGCGCCCGGCTCCAGCGTCGTTCGCCTGGCCTTCCATGACGCGCCCGGCGCCGACGGCTTCGCCGTCATCCGCTCCGGCGGCGCCTCGGCCGAGGTCGAGGCCCGCGCGCGACGCGGACGGCTGGAGGCGACGCTGCGCGCCGACCATCCCGTCTTCGCCGCCTTCCTGGCCTCAGGCCGCCTGACCCTCGCCCTCGGCGATCAGGCGACCGCCATCGAGATCGATCGGGCGAATCTGTCCAAGCTGCGCCGCTTCGCCGAACTGTGCACCGGATAAGGACGAGGATGCGCCCTGCCCGCTGGCTGACCGCCGCCGCCTTCATCACCATGAGCACCCTGGGCGCCTGCGCTCCCAGTATCGCCCCGCTAAACACGACCGGCGCGCCCTTGCCCGTCGCCGGCTACGACTGGTTCCTGAACGAAGACCCGGACGAGCCGCGCCTGTCCTATGGGCTGGCCCAGTCCGACGACGTGCCGCTCAGCCTCATGTGCGCGCCCGGCTCGGGCAAGATCGGCCTGTCCCTGGCCGCCGATCAGGCGCCGAACCGTCGCGCCATCATCCTGGAGTCGGGCGGCGACACCGAAACCTTTCCCGCTCGCGTCGAGGCGGCCGACATGCACGACGGCGTCCACCTGGTCGCCATGGCGCCCGCCTCCCACCCCGTCTTCCTGCAGTTTCGTCGCGTCGGCTGGCTGGCGGTGTGGAACGGGGACCAGCGCGCGATGATGGCCGCCCAGCCGGGTTCGGAAGACCGCGCGGCGCGTTTCCTGGCGTTGTGCCGCTGAAGGCTTGACCGCAGCGGTGACGTCCGCTCCCCTCCCCGACAGTTCTTGGGAGGGCTTTAGTTCATGCGTCATCTTCTTCTCGCCGCCGGTATCGGCCTGTCGGGCCTTGCGGGCGCCGCCGCCCTGCCGGCCCAGGCCGCCGTCGTTCAAGGCCAGTCGTCGACCGCCGCCGCGCTGGACGCCCTGCTGGTCGATTACGAAGCCTATCTGCGTCAGAACGACCCGATCGGCTCGGGCATGGACGGCGACCGCGCCGCCCTGTCGCGCCTGCCCGACGCCAGCCGTGCGGGCGAGCTGGCCCGTCGCACCCCGCTGAACGCCCTGAAGGCGCGGCTGGACGCCATCGACCCGGCCGCGCTGGACGAAGCCCACCGCCTGAACCACGCCTTCGTCGGCTATCTGATCGGCCGCGAACTGGAGCGGATCGAACTGGATCCGTCGCGTCTGGCCTTTGATTCCGAAGGCGGTCCCGGCCAGCTTCTGGCCTATCTGGCGCCCGCTGCGCGCATCGCCACGGCCGCCGACGCCGAGGCCTGGCTGAAGCGTCTGGAGGCCGCGCCCGCCTATTACGACGCCGGGATCGCCAACACCCGACGCGGGCTGGACACCGGCCTGATCCAGGCCCGTTCAGTCGTCGACAGCGCCCTGGCCCAGGCCGAGCGCGACCTGAAACCGGGCGAGGCGGGCGACGTCCTGCTGCGTCCGTTCAACGCCCTGCCCGCCACCATCCCCGCCGCCCAGCAGGAGCAGTTCCGCGCCCGCGCCCGCGCCCTGGTCGAGGGACCGATCACCGCTCGCCGCACCGCCTGGCGCGACCTGCTGCGCGACGAGTACGCGCCCAAGGCCCCGCAGGAGCCGGGCCTGGTCCACCGCCCCGGCGGCCGCGACCTGTACGCCTTCCTGGTCCGCAGCCACACCACCACCGACCTGACGCCCGATCAGGTGCATGAGATCGGCCAGCAGGAAGTCGCCCGCATCCGCGCCCGCATGGAGACGGAGATGCGCGCCGCAGGCTGGACCGGCGACTTCGCCGGCTTCCTGACCTTCCTGCGCACCGACCCGCAGTTCTACGCCAAGACGCGCGAGGAGCTGCTGGAGAAGGCGTCAGAGATCGCCAAACGCTCGGATGACCGGCTGCCGTCCCTGTTCGCCACCCTGCCGCGCCTGCCCTATGGCGTGCGCCCGGTGCCGATGGAGATGGAAGAGACCTACACCACCGGCCGTTACAACTCAGGCTCGATGGCGACGGGCGTGGCCGGGGGCTACATCGTCAACACCGGCAAGCTGGACCAGCGGCCCCTGTATGAACTGCCCGCCCTGACGGTGCACGAAGCCGTGCCCGGCCACCACCTGCAGATCGCCCTGCAGCAGGAAGCCGCGGACCAGCCCTATTACCGCCGCGACGCCTCGGTCACGGCCTTCAGCGAAGGCTGGGGCCTCTATTCCGAGTTCCTGGGCGAGGAAATGGGCATCTATCGCACGCCTTATGAGCGGTTCGGCCGCCTCAGCTATGAGATGTGGCGCGCCTGTCGTCTGGTGGCCGACACCGGCCTGCACTGGCTGGGCTGGAGCGAGGAACAGGCCCGCGCCTGCTTCCGCGACAACTCGGCCCTGTCCGCGCACAACATCGAGACCGAACTGCAGCGCTACATCGGCGATCCCGGCCAGGCCACGGCCTATAAGATCGGCGAAATCCGCCTGCGTGAAATCCGCCAGAAGGCCGAACGCGAACTGGGCGACCGCTTCGACGTGCGGACCTTCCACGACGCCCTGCTGGTCGACGGCGCCCTGCCGCTGGCCCTGCTGGACGCGCGCATGGACCGCTGGATCGCCGAACAGAAGACCAAGACCCGGTAAGAGAGCCTCCCTCCGACATGAATTTCATCAAACGCATCTTCGGCTCGGTGCAGCCGGGCGATTTGATCCGCGCCTATGTGCTCAGCGCCGCCTTCATGGCCTTCATGATCTGGATGGTGCTGTCGCTGGACGGCGCCAAGCCCCTGCATGACCGCGCCGTGACCCTGGCCGTGTTCGGCGTCGGCGCCCTGCTGTTTCCCTTCTCCAAGCTGGTCTGGGACGAGATCAAGCGGGTGATGATGGGCGAGACCGTCTTCTTCATGAACGCCGTCATCCTGATGTTCCTGAAGGTGCTGGTGAACTTCTTCCTGTGGGTCTTCATCGCGCCCGTGGGAATTCTCTACCTGTGGTTCCGGTCGCGGAACGCCGCCGCCTAAAGCCCCAGTTCGGCCCGCGCCTTCTTCGTCAGCTTGGCGGCGATCAGGGCGTGGGCCGACTTCAGATGATCGGCCAGTTCATCATCCGGCCACGCGCCCGGATCGGTCAGATGCACCCACTTCGCCCGCGCCAGATAGGGGGCAGGCGCCGCCCGCCCCTCCTCGGTCAGCACTTCATAGGCGATGTCGGAGACCTTGAACGACAGTCCGCCCTCGGCCCCGATGATGGCGAACATCTTGCCGCCGACCTTATAGGCGTCATGGCCCGGCCCGAACGGGTGATCCATCGTCGCCCCCGGCAAGGCCAGGCAGGCCTTGCCCACGCCCGCGCGGTCCATCCTAGGCCCCGACGCCCAGGCCGATCGGGCAGACCACGCCCGTCCCGCCGATGCCGCAATAGCCCGCCGGATTCTTGGCCAGATAGCCCTGGTGATAGCCCTCTGCGAAGTAATAGGGCCCGGCCGGTTCGATCTCAGTCGTGATCGCCCCGCGCCCCGCCGCGTTCAGCGCCGCCTGATAGGAGTCGCGCGAGGCCAGCGCCTCCGCCTGCTGCGCCTCGTTCAACGTATAGATGGCCGAGCGATACTGCGTGCCCTGGTCGTTGCCCTGGCGCATGCCCTGCGTCGGGTCATGGTTCTCCCAGAAGGCCTTCAGCAGGTCGCCGTAGGTGATCACGGCCGGATCGAACACCACCTGCACCACCTCCGTATGGCCGGTGCGGCCCGAGCAGACCTCCTCATAGGTCGGGTTGGGCGTGATCCCGCCCGCATAGCCCACCGAGGTGACCCACACGCCCGGCAACTGCCAGAACACCCGCTCCACGCCCCAGAAACAGCCCATGCCGAACACGGCCGTCTGCATCCCCGCCGGATGCGGCCCCTTCAGCGCATGGCCCAGGACGAAGTGGGTCTCATCGGTCGCCAGCGCCTCGGCCCGGCCCGGTAGAGCCGTCTCAAGCGTGGGCAGTTCAGCATTCTTCTTCAACAACATGGCGCGAACTCCGCGAAAACAGCGTCTTCGCCTATATGGAGGCTTCAAGGGCGCTTGCCCATGGGGACGTCATGCTCTAATCAGCCCCTCCCGTCGGTCCGCTCCCGACGGCTCCGCCCCGGACGCATCCGGGCTTCAGGTGGAATGGACAGGTGGCCGAGTGGTTGAAGGCGCACGCCTGGAACGCGTGTATAGGGGCAACTCTATCGAGGGTTCGAATCCCTCTCTGTCCGCCACTTCAGTCCTTGAGTGGGCACTGAGTTTACGCCACTTCCCGCCACAAGCGTCTGTAGCAGCCGGGTCTTCGATCCCATGATGCGAACCTCGCCCTCCGCGACCTCGACGCGCTGTGCGAGCGCGCGAAGGTGGTCACGGCGATAGCCGCCGCTTTCCAGCCGGATACGCTCGCGGGCGGTTGTGGCGAACTTGCGCAGCATCTGCGGCGTCACCGCCTTCTGTCCTGTGTTCTGGAGCATGGCCTGCGCCCGGTCAGCATCGGCCTTGGCCTGATCGCGGATGGCCTTGAGGCCGTCGATACGATCTTTCAGCGCCGGGTCGTCCAGATCGGCAACACCTGCCTCGATGGCGTCATAGAGCCGTTTGAGGCGCAATTCCGATTCGGCTGAGCGTTTGTTCAACTCGGCGATATGCTCGCGGCGGCGCTCGGCGTGTTCTTCCCTCCGGTCGAGTGCGGCGGCAAGGACGGTTTCCAGCCGCTCAGGTTGAAGTAGCTGTTTCTCAAGGTGATTGACGACCAGATCGTCCAGCTTCTCCATCGGCACGGCCATGCCCTCGCAGGCGGTCGGTCCCTGTCGCGCCTTCATCGAACAAGCGTAGTAACGATACCGCCCGCCCTTGCCGGTGCGAATGGTCATGGCCCCGCCACACTTGGCGCAATGGATCAGGCCGGTCAGCATGGTCGGGCCGCTGATGACGCGGGCGGGCATGACCTTGGGATTGCGGGCCTTCAGCAGCTTCTGAACCGCCTCGAACGTATCTTTGTCGATAATGGGCGGGACCGGAACAGTCACGATCTCGCTGACCGGCTTCAATTCCTTGGTTTTGGAGCGCTTGTTGAACTCATGCTCGCCCATATAGGTGCGACGGGTCAGGATGCGGTGAACCTGCCCAATGCCCCAACGCCCGCCGTCGCGGGTGAAGATACGGCGGCTGTTGAGGTAGGAGACGATGTTCTTGACGCCCATCTGGCCGGTGGTGCCGTCACCTTCCAGCGCAAGGCGATAGATCAGCCGCACCGTGTCGGCGTGGAGCGGGTCGATTTCGAGCTTCTTCTTGGTCTTGGCTCCGCGCTGCTCGGCGGCGACGGTGCGATAGCCGATAGGGGGAAGCGAGCCGTTCCAGAAGCCTTGCCGGGCATTTTCCTTCAAAGCCCGCATGACGTGCTTGGCGTTTTCCTTGGACTGGTATTCATCGAACAGCGCCATGATCTGCCGCATCATGACGTGCATGGGGTCATCCCCCATTTCCTGAGTTATCGAGACCAGCTTCACACCGTTCTTCGCCAGCTTGCGGACATAGAACTCAAGCTCGAAGTGATCCCGGAAGAACCGGCTGAACGAATGGACCACGACAACATCGAAGGGCGCGGGCTTGGACGTTCCGGCCTCGATCATGCGCTGGAACTCGGGGCGGCGGTCATTGGTGGCCGATGCGCCGGGTTCGATGAACGTTTCGACCAGTTGCAGACCCCGCGCCTCGCAATAGGCTTCGCCCTGCCGCTTCTGGTCGGGAATGGAAACATCATGCTCGGCCTGCCGCGCCGTCGAAACGCGCAGGTAAAGGGCGGCGCGCAGGGGCACGGTGGAAGCGGTCATGGCGATGTCTCCTTTCAATCCGGTCGAACCGAACGGGGCCGCTATTCAGCGGCCTCCCGGATCGTCCCGACGATCCATTCATTCAGGCTCTTGCCCGATGCTGCTGCGGCAATGACTGCAGCGGCATGGTCGTCAGGCGTGAGGCGGACATTGAACTTGCCAGAGAACTTCCGACGCGGCTCGATGCCCTTCTCCCGGCACATTTCGAGATACACGGCCAGCGACTTGCGGCCTTCCTCAATCAGATCGTGGACGCTCTCGGCATAGAAGTCGGCCCCACCATTCAGGCCGACAAACTCGCCGCGCAGCATCTGAATCTCGGGATCGAAAGCGATGACCGCCTTCTCACCATTGATTTCAACGACATTGTTCATGGCTTTACTCCGTGTTCGTCCAGCCATTTACGGATGCTGGCAACCGCACCTTTGTCCGTATCCGGTGACGGATGCGGGCGATGAAAGACGCGCACTTCGCCGAACAGGAACACGCCGACGCGCGAACCTTCCCGCTCGCTGACTTCCGCACCGAGAGCTACAAATAGCGCCTCTATGTCGGCCCAGCGGATCGAACCGTTGACCGGGCGGGCGAAGATCAGTTCCAGCGTGGCTCTGTGACGCTTTTTCATGGAGTATCCAGTATCATTATTTAGTACCGTTTTCAAGATCAATCTCAGCCCCGGCATCGGGCGATCCGATGTCGGGGTCAAAGAGTTTATCGAAGAGGTCGCCGAACCAACGCTCGAACACTTCGATCTCGGCTTCTGTGACCGGCACGGGATCAGGCCAGTCGTCGATGACAGTCCATGTGCTGAGGTCGTGCTTGGGCGGCCTGCCGGGGAACGGCCAAGGATAACCCAACAATTCCTCAAGCTGCTCCGACGCCGTAGGTGGTCGTTTGGTACGCCGGGAACGGGATGCTATCACGGGCTTGGGGGCGTCGCTGCGATCAGAAGTCATCGAGGAAATCAAATTCGTTGAACGAACGCTGCCGCCATCCGACCGGGTTGGCGACCCAGCGATTGATGTCGGATTCCTTCCAGCCCGCGCCATTGGTGCTGATCTTGATCTGGGCTGGAAAGGTGCCTTCGGCGATCTTGCGATAGATAGTGGACCGGGACAGCCCGGTGCGGGCGAGAACGGTCTTCAAACGGACGATACGGTCTGGTTGACGCATGGCTGCGCTGCCTCCTGCTGGTTGTTTCTGAAGATTGCAGAGACCAGACAGAACAGTGATTTATCGTTGTGCAACTGATATTTAGGCAGCGTAGGGCTATGGCGTAGAAACGGCGGCAAATAGGAAAGTCCTCGTTCTACAATCCGATGCCCCGGCCTCTGCCAAGGCCATGACTGAGGGAAAGTTGCCGCCCCAGCCTCATGCCTGAGTCGAAATCCATGTCGATGCCGAGTTGCTTCTTGCGACCTTCGAGCAGGGATTCCATCTGGGGATCGCGCTCAAGGCTTTTTGCCATGTTGCCCATCTCGGTGCGGGCGGCCTTGTAGCCAGAATAGTTGCCTGCCGCATACTGTCGGTCGCCGGTCTGCTTGAGGTCCCGGAACCGCTCCACGAAGCGGTCGGCGCGCAGGTCGGGATTTTGACGCATCTCGGTTTCCCGTTGCACGGCATGCCTTGCGGGCATGGCTCGATCACGATCACCAGAAGCCACATCAGCCGCAAAGTCGGGATTCCGCTTATAAACCGCCTCGGCGTCTTGGGAACCGTGGGGCCTCAGATCATTGAAGACTGCGCGGGCTTCGTTAAGTTCCTGCACCTGCTTGGGCGTTGCAGCGACGTCCCGGTCCTGCGCCTTGAAGATCGCATCGACGGCACGGGCATGACGGACAAAGGCCCGGCCACGGGCGCGGCGCAACTCGGCCTCCGAGTTTTCCCCGATTTGCTGCTCCGCCACCGGCTTCCCGGTCCTTTCCCTTTCCCGGCCAGTTCCGGCCTCGGGGCCAGGCACGCCGTCGCCCGGCGCGCGCAATCTGTCGAGCATGTCATCGACGGCATCGCGCATGCGTTCCGGCATCAGCCTTCGCATGATCTGGGCGACACGGGCGCGGAAGGTGATACCTCGCCGCTCGGCATAGTCCTGCGCCGGGTCGTAATCCGTCGCCATGTCCTTAGCGCGGTCGCGCGACAGGGTGCGGGCAAGACGATCCTGACTGGCGAAGTCGTCGCGGCCATAATGCAGGTCCATGCCGTCGCGATGGCGCGACAGGGCCACATAACTGCCGTGCGCGTCCATGCCGGGTGTCGCCAGAACATGCGTCCGCTCCACCGTCATGCCCTGCGCCTTGTGGATGGTGGCGGCATAGCCGTGATCGATGCGGTCGTAGTCTTTCAGGTCAAAGGCAATGGAGCGACCATCGTCGGTCTGCACGGCCATGTTTTGTGGGCTGACCTGTTCGACGGTCCCCAATGTGCCGTTCTTCACGCCAAGGCCGCGCTCATTCTGGAGAAACATGACGCGATCCCCAGCGGCGAAGCTGCGTTCGCCCCGCTCTACTTTGACGAGGACGTCCTCGCCCAGATTGCCCACCTCCCGCATCCGGTCGCGAGCGGCCTCGTTGAGTTCCCGCACCTCGACATTTGTATGGGTGAGGATGATACGGCTGCTGTCCGGCGATGCCTGCCGGTCGCGATCCCATCTGTCTATCAGATCGCCGCGCGCCTGCTCGCGCGTTTCGGCGGAATGCACCATGCCGTGACGGTCATAGGCGCTGATCGCATTGCCGGTTCTTCCTGTCGCCAGATCACGGGTCGCGTCACGCTGCCAGTCCTCGCGCTGGCGGCGCACCTCATGGATTTCGACGCCGCCATGACGGTCATGGATAGACCGGAACGCCGCGCCCGCCTCGATGGATTGCAACTGCTGCGGATCGCCAACCAGAACAACCTTTGCGCCAGCCTCGGCGGCATGGGACAGAACGCGCTCCATCTGCCGCGTGCCGACCATGCCCGCTTCATCGATGACCAGCACATCGCGGGCGGTCAGCATGTCGCGGCCCTGTCCCCAGCCGTGTTCCATGCTGGCGATAGTGCGCGAGGGGATGCCCGATCCGCTTTCCAGATTTTCCGCCGCGATACCGGACAGGGCAACGCCGCGAACCTCAAAGCCCGCCGCCTCCCATGCCTCGCGGGCCACGCCGAGCATGGCGCTCTTTCCCGTCCCGGCATAGCCGATGACAATGCCAAGATCACGCCCGTCCGTGACATGCGCCAGCGCGTCAGCCTGCTCGCCTGACAGGACAAGGCCGCGCTTTTCCGCGCTGGCGAGTGCTGCCTCTCTGTCCCTGCTGCTGACCTCGTGCAATTCCTTCTCGGCCATCAATTCCGCCGCACAATGCAAACGCTGTTCCGCCTTGATCATGTCGCGGGTGGTGAACCGATCCTCGCCGCGTCCGTCCTGCCCAAGCTCAACCAGATCGGGTGAACCGCGCATCGCGCCCATGACCTCGTTGAACTGGTCGATGCCGTCGCTGTGCCGATGCGCGAACTTCGCCATGTCGCGCCGTGTGAAGGTCGATTGCTGCTGTGTGATCGCGTCCAGCGCCACGGAAGGATCGGCAATGATCCGTGCGCCATTGTTGCGCGCGATCTCCCGGTGCATGTCGGCGCGGTCTGCGGCCTCGATCCCTTCACCTTCGATCCGCTGCGCGGGCGCTCCGATCTGACTTTGCGGTTCAAGCCCAATGCCCTGCGCCTCAAGGCTGCGATGGTCGATGCGGGCATCAATGTCGAGTTCGGCAAGGCGTTCGTTGACGTGCTCGGCCCAACGCTCGCGCCACCGTTCGACCATCTCCGTGCGGTTCCAGTCCCGCACCTTCTGGCCGAACCCGCTCTCGTCCACGCTGCGCATGGTGAGCATGACATGGGCATGAGGTTTCGGCATCCCGTCTTCGCCGATGTCCCAATGCACATTGAGATCGGCGATCATGCCCTGATCGACAAATTCGGACTGCGCGAAGTCGCGGGCAAGTTCGATGCCCTGCGCTTCACTCATCTCGCGCGGAATGGCGAATTCCACCTCGCGGGCAAGCTGGGCATCCTTGCGCACCTCGAAGGCTTCGACATCGTTCCAGAGCCGTTCGCGGTCGCCAAGATGTTCGGGCGCGTTCTCCGGCAGCAGGATTTCGGAATGGACGACGCCGCGCTTGTTAGAAAAGTCTTGCACGCGGTCAATGCGCTCGTCGTGCATCCGCGAGGCCGAGCGGTAAGCGGCGGACGCCACCGCACTGCTTCCGGCTTTGCGGCCAATGACCTTGACGTGAAGATGATAGATCGCCATCGCGATCAAGCATTGCCACGGTCAAGCGCACGTCGGAACGACGTATAAGCGCGCCCTCCCTCGAAAAAATCTCGGGATGGACCGGGCCGTGCCACACTGTCCCGGCAACAATACTGCGTTCTGTCGTCCGCGCAACTATCCTTACCGCATCAACCACTTGCGACCGGGAAAGGATACGGCAATGCGTAGACCACGCGACTATGATGCGGAACTGAAGGCGCTGGAAGACAAGGCGCGGGAACTGAAAGCCCGCAAGGTGGAGCAGCTTGGCGAACTGGTGATCGCCACCGGAGCGGACAGCCTCACCGCCGACGAACTGGCCGGGGCGCTCATCGTGCTGGCGGAAACCACCGATGCCGGAAAGAGGGAGGCATGGGCCAAGCGCGGTGCGGTGTTCTTTCAGGGCCGGTCGCGGCGAACTGCATCAGAGCCTGACCGCGACGCTGGCGGCGCTCCGACGCAACCGAGCCGCGCGCAACCGGCATCAGGCACAGCGGGCGCGGCATGATATGAGGACGTGGCAGGTCGAACGCCGCAAGCGCACCCGGCACCTGATCGAACTCGGCGGCCTCGTCGTCAAATCCGGCGTCGTGGACCTGACCGGCGACGACCGCCCCATGATCTACGGCGCGATGATCTGGGCTGCGGAAAAGCTCAAAAGTGAGGACGGTGAGCGGGCGCGACAACTCTGGGCCGAAAAGGGGAAAGAGGCGTTCGAGGCGGAACGCCCGACAGATGCGCGTGACAGAATCCAACCGCAGCAGGATCGGGCGTGATCGATGGCGGGCGGTGCGGAGACCTCACATATCGCAGCGCCGCCCGCCATCGCGCGGCAAAGCCGCGCTCCACATCTTATGCGTAACGCAACCCTCTAAACGTGGCTCAGCACATCGTCGAGCTTGGTCGCCTTGACATAGCGGGCCGGGTTCGGATCAACCGCGAGCGCCTTGAAATGCTCCTCTCCGCAGGCAATCTTCGCGGCTTCATTGTCGCGCAGATCGTCCGTGAACAGGCTTCCTTTCGTTTCGACAACGAAGTATAGGCGCTCCTCGCCGTCCACCTGCACCAGAACCGCCCAATCGGGATTGTATGTGCCAAGCGGTGTCGGGACTTTGAACCAGCCGGGCAGCTTGGCGTAAACCTTCACTGCCTCGTTCTTTTCGAGCTGTTCGGCGAAGGTGCGCTCGACGCCGCCGGAGTCGTAGATGACGTGCTCGAAGACTGACTTCTGTGTGTCCTGAAGCATATTTTTGAGGTAACCGGTCAGCTCTTCCTGCTCGAACAGCTCCTGTGCGTAGAAATGATCATCGCCGATCCGCTGATATTTGATGCCGCCCACGAGTGCGAGGCGCTTGGTGCGGTTGATGATTTCTGCCGCAAGCTCGATGAAGGCTTGGGGATTGCGCTTGAAATCGCTAAGCCTGCCACTGTCAGTCAGGATGGTAACAAGGCTGCGGCGCGTTAATTGCGTACGGTCCTGCAAGTCGGTGAGCACATCGGGGAGAGCAATATCGCCCTCATCGATAGTCACGGGGCCGGAAGTCGAGGTTTCGGTGGCGATCACGCCGCCCTGACCAATGGCAAGATCGGCCTTACGGATGACGGCCTTCGCTTTGGTGATCGGCGGGGCATTGGAAATAGCCTTGGTGCAATCCTCGATCAGCTTGGCATTGTCGAAGTGAACGCGATAGGTTGTACGGTGCTTGATGCGATTCCACAGCGCCTGAAACTCGGCGCTATGCAGGACTTCCTTGCGCACACGTACCGGCTTGCGGTCGTCGGCGTTCTTGATGTCGAGCCTGCCAGCGATCTTGCGCAGGACTTCCTCGATCTGCGGAAGGTGCGCTGCGTGCTCGTCAGGCACCGTCAGCGTCCTGTTTTTCAGCGCCGTGCGCAGCTTGTCCTGCACCTTGCCCTTGGCGTCGATGAAGTCAGCGTTTTTGAGATATTCGTGGATCGCGGCCGATTCCTCGAAGCCCAGCATGGCGAGGGTACCGTCTTCCTGCTGAACAGGAATGGCCGCGAACTGGTGCTTTTCGACGATACCGAAGCGGATGCCGGTATCGGCCTCGATCTCCTTCTGGAGATTTTCGGCGAAGGCTTCGTAGCTCTCCGTGGCGATCACGGTGAGCGTGTTGATCTCAAAACCGCGCAGGCGTTCGCCTTGCTGGTTGACGCAAAGACGCAGGCCGCGCCCGATGGTCTGACGGCGTTCGCGCTCTGTGCCGATTTCGCGCAACGCGCAAATCTGGAACACGTTGGGGTTATCCCAGCCCTCTTTCAGCGCGGAGTGGGAGAAGATGAACTTGAGCTTCGTATCGAAGCTAAGCAGCTTCTCCTTATCCTTCATGATGAGATTGTAGGCGCGTTCGGCGCTGTCGCGGTTCGCCTGATTATTCTCGGCGGTGTCGGCCCATCGCTTGTTCTTGTCGATGGAGAAATAGCCATCATGGACTTCCTCGGCATTGGTCGTGAGGTCCACTTCCTTGAACAGGCTGGCAAATTCGGGGAGCTTGGCGGCGCGGCGATATTCTTCTTCGAAGATCGTCGCATATTTGCCTTTCACGGCGTTGCCGTCCTCGTCGTAGGAACGGTAGTGCTCCACAGCGTCAATGAAGAACAGGCTGAGCACCTTGACCCCCAGCGGTGCAAGGCGGCGTTCCTTCTCAAGATGCTCGGTGATGGTGCGGCGGATCATCAGCCGTCTGACGGCGTCAGCGTCCACGTCGCCAATGGCCTGTCCTACGGCGAGGAAGGATTCGGACCCGGCAGTTTTCACTTCCAAAAGGGAATTATCGCGCGCGACCCGGATTTCGCCGATGCGGCAATCCTTGTAGATGGCGCGGCCCGTTTCTTCTTCCAGATTGTCGCCATCGCACACGGTGATCTCGCTACGGGTGACCTTTCCGCCTTTCGTCTGCACATCAACTTCGACACGCGCGGTCACGGCACCGCCCTTGTTGCTGGCGGATAGGAAGCGCAGATAGGCTTTGTTGTGCCCGCCCTCGACTTCGATCGAGGCCACTTCGATTTGCTTGACCAGCTTACGCTCGTAGGCATCCACCGCGTCCAGCCGGTAAACCATGTGGTGCTTGTCCACATGGGTTGCCGAATAGCGTAATGTGCAAAGGGGATTCATAGCATCGAGCGCCTGCTTGCCTTGCCCCTTCAGGCCACCATCCACGGTCTGCGGTTCGTCCACGACAATGACGGGACGGGTGGCGCGGATCAAATCGATGGGTGCCTCGCCGCCGGTTTTCTCGCTGTCCTTATAGAGGTTGTTCACGTCCTTCTTGTTGATCGCGCCCACGGTCACGACCATGATCTGAATGGTCGGGCTGGTGGCGAAATTGCGCACCTGCCCCAGCTTCGATGAATCGTAGAGGAAATAATCGAAGGGCTGGCCGGAATAGAGGCCCTTGAAATGATCCTCAGTGATCTGGAGCGTCTTATAGACGCCCTCCTTGATCGCGACAGATGGCACCACGATCACGAATTTGGTGAAGCCGAAGTGTTTGTTCAGCTCGAAGATGGTGCGCAGGTAGACATATGTTTTGCCGGTGCCCGTTTCCATTTCCACGGTGAAATCGCCAGATGCGAGACTCGCGGACGGCGGCAGGCCGTTCTTGAGCTGAATCTCGTTAAGGTTGGAGATTATTTCGTCATCAAGCAGCGTCAGACGGTTGCCGATGCCCAAGGCGTTTTCGACGAAGCCCAATTCCTGTTGCGCGCCAGAGGCAGCTTGGCGGGTGACAGTGAACTCGGTGCGGTTGATCTCCTGCCCGCGGAACAGGTCGCAGACCGATTCGATAGCGGTGTGCTGATAATCGAGATCCGGCTCGAAATGGAGTTTCATCTCACAGGCTCCTCATATCGAGGATGCCGTTCTGATTCAGGATCGCCGCCATGTTGGCCTTGGCCACGTCATCGACGAAGCCGGAATCCTTGAATACGATTCGGGTAGCAACGGCGGGCACAAGCGCCTTCCACCACGCGACGATGCCGTTGGCGACGGTTTCGACGCTGTCCTTGGTGAGGCCATCGGCCAGGCAAACGATCAACGCGCCGCCACCGATGGAATAGACAGCCTTCCCGGCAATATCTCTCTTCTCGATGGGAACGCACAGGTCGAGGCCAAGCTTGAGCAACAGCTCATAGAGCACATCCTGCTCGGTGCGGCCCGGCACAAGATGCTCGGCATTGGCGAGCAAGGTGCCTTCGAGGTCGGACGGCTCCGGCTCCCATGCGCGAATATTAGACGATGCGAGCTTGAAAACACGAAAGCCAACATCGCCCGTAAAAGTGGGAGATTGGGACTTGATGCGTTCTCCTGCCGCCTTAATACGCGCCTTGGTAACTTCAAAGATCGTCGGAAATTTTTTGTTGTTCTCAACAGGCTCTGGCAACTGGACGAGGATGAATCGGCGACTTCCGCCCGTATCCTTGTTCAACTCCATGACCGCATGGCCGGTAGTGCCGCTGCCAGCGAAGAAGTCTAAAATGATAGCATCCGGGTCATTCTCGGTTACCGCGAGCAGGCTATCGTAGACAGCCCAAAGACTTTTCGGAAACGTGAACGGCGAACCCGGGACAAGGTCGCCGACTAGTCCCGTCCCGTTATCGTTGGCGTCATACCTTTTATCGTTCCACACCGTGCGGTAGAGACCAAAAGTTTTCCCAAGCTCGATCTCATATCCGTAGCTGGTTTGCTTGGCGCGAAGCATGGAAGCAATCGCCTCAACCGATTGCCTCGCATAACGCCACTTGCGCTCCACTCCAGCCTTGTCGATTGGATAAACGTAGGAAACACCTTCGACCACCTCCGTCTGGCGAGGGTGAAATTCATCTGGGCAAACGTCACCGAATCCGATGATTATCCCATCCTTGACCAGAATTGGGTAAAAGCAGTTTTTTGCGTCGGATCGCTCTGATTCCGTCCCCCAATTTCGGAGGTGAGACCAGTCAACCTTCTCATCTTCAATCTTACGATCACAAATTGCCTTAGTTCCGGCCGGATAAACAAAATAGGCATACTCATGGACGTAGGAGAAGTTTTTGCCTTGGACACCTCGAGGGTTATGGATGACAGGAACGCAGACGTGATCGAAGTTTCCCTCTTCAAACACTTCGCGCAGAATGACGCCGAGCTGACTTACCTCATTGTCGTCTATGGTCACGATGAGAACGCCATCTGGCGCAAGTAGATTCCGCGCGAGCTTCAAGCGTGGGTAGATCATAGATAGCCAGTTGGTATGGAAGCGGCCGCCAGCCTCAGGATTGCTCTGCAGTTTTTCTCCACCCTCTATCTGACCAGTCACTTCCAGATAAGTACGAACACCATCTTGATAGTCATTAGGGTAAATAAGATTTCGACCTGTATTATAGGGTGGGTCTATGTAGATAGCCTTGATCTTACGGTTGAAGCTTTTCTGCAATAGCTTCAACACTTCAAGGTTATCACCCTCGATAAGCAGATTTTGCGTCGAATCCCAAGCAACACTTTCGTCGGGCTGCGGCAATAGTGTCCCGGTAGAAGGTGTGAGCGCAATCTGGCGAGCCTTGCGCTTACCATGCCACGACAGGCCATATTTCTCATCGACGCTCGAGACAGTCGCATCACCGACTAGCTGCTTTAGGGCGTCAACGTCGACAGCGTAGCCCCCCTCGCTGCCCTCAACGAGGATCGCTGGGAAAAGATCGAGCAGTTGCGCGATGTTAGCTCCGATCAAATCCTCACTGATGGTTAGGGGGTCGCCCTTTTCGATCTTCCTAATTTGAGTACCAGTTTCAGTCACTGCATTCTTCCGATTGTTATATTTAGATATTGAGCAAGCAATGGGAACATACGGTTCAAATTTCCCGATGTGGCTCCCCCTGTTATCTGCTTACCCCCTGCGCTTTTTGGTAAGTATGTCTGCCATTTCTTGGGAGCGAACGGCCCTTCGTCGCGGGCGTGTCTGGTGACGAAGGCGCCAAGTTTAGAAGCGGTTGGATTGTCTCCGGAGAAAGAATAGCCATCCGGGTCAACTTTCGTAAAGTCGCGCAGGGTGCTAGGAGAGCCGAGAAAGAACTGTCGGAGTCCAAAAAACGCTTGTCGAATATGCCCGCTCAGGTTTGACTTGCCATTAGCTCGCGCCAGCACCTCTTTTGCTGCTGGACTTGGGTGCTTCGAGAGCCACTCTAAAAAGGCGTCGTAATCGCCTAAACGCGGAGGTCGTACAATACCTTGAGGGAGGCGATCATGTTCTTCGAAGAATAATTCCCGAGGTATCTTCTTTGCGAGAGCTTTCACCTTCGATTCATTCGTGGCAATGTAGGCATCCAGTGCTGCAAGTGTGCACAAGCTGAAGCCTTTTGAGTAGTCTTCGACAGCCAATTCCATCGCCTTCTTTCGCGCTGTATCACTCTCAAACCAAAGAACTTCAGCAGCACTGCCAGACAGGGCGCGGGTACTTAGATTGGCGCTGCCAACCAAATAGCCGTTTTGGCCGCTATAGATTTTTGCATGGGCCGTAGGGCTGATAAGTAGTGAGACTTCTCCGCCTGCCTGCCGATGCCGCTCTATGAACGTACGGAGCGCGACAGGATCTAGGGAACCCATAGCCCAGTCAGCAACTGATTTGGTGTTCAACCGCATCAACAGGCGGAGCCGCTTGGCATCGATATTAATTACATTCAGAGCACCGGCCGTGTAGAATGCCGTAGCGAGCGTCACGTCATTGCCGGCAATACTGGCGATATCGGATATGATCGGTCCTACAATTGCTCGAGGCCTTTTGCTCGGCACGGTTAAAGCCATTTTGTATATCCTGTGAGGTCAGCCTCGCGGCGCTGGATTTCTAGGTTGAGGTCCACGCGGCGGCTAAGCCGCTTCTCGTGCCTGGCCTTGGCGCGCAGACTTTCGATCTCTTTTGTGAGGCGCGCGTGGGCGTCCAGCGCCTCGCGGCGGCGGTCGAGAGCTTCCTGATCATCGGTCGCGACAAATGCGCCCGTCAAGCGCGCCGCGTTGATGGCCTCGATCCGGGCTATCCACCCAGTATAAAGGGCGAACAGGTCGGTGCGCGGCTGCTGCGCCAGCGCGAGACTTTTCAGGAACGCGATCTGCACGGAATCTACCGCATCGGCGCGGATACTACCCGCCGTAACGACATGCTCGATCACCGTGCGGCCTGAGTCATTTTGAGCATGGCGCTTGTGCGCCGCCGATACAGAAAGGCCGCTCTCGTCGACGGTGACTAGCAACACCGGGTAAGGAATGGCACGGTGGATCAGCTCGATCAGCCGCGCAGCCTTAGCGCCCGGACGGAAGACGCAGCCCACAATAGCAATCTCAAGATATTCGCGGGTATCATCGGAAAATGCCTGAACGCCAATGGTAGCAGGCTTGCACGCGGCGAACCATTGCAATTCATCGATGCCGTCCTGAATGGCGCGTTTGTCGGCGGCAGTCGGTGCACCTTGCTCGACCAGCAGTTTTTTGGGCACACGCACATCGACGCGCGCGCTGGGAGGGAGCCCCAGTGCGTTGACGATGATGAGGAAACCCGCGCCCGCCGTCATACCGCCCCGCTTTCCGGCAGGATGACAACGAAGGCTACAACCTCGAAATCGTTGATACCGGCAAATTCCCCCTTCAGGGCGTGGGTGCCGCCGGGACTGAACAGGCTTGCGACGGCGCGTTCCTCGCTCTTACCAGCTATGGAGGCGACAGCCCGCGCCAACAGGGCTTGATAGTTTTCCATATCACGCCCGTATCGAGTGGCCTTGTCGAAGCGGGCGCAAGCTTTGGCATCGGGAAGATCGCGTCCGATAGCCGCCTTCTTGAGGCGGTCGAGCACCTGCTTCACCTGCGTATATGGCAACTGTACCTCGCCTTCGTCGCCGACATGGACGACGAAATTGGGACTCAAGGGGTAGCCGGGTTCGGCGGCGCGCTCCGCCGCCTCGCCAACCGCCCTCAGGCAGAAAATCGCGCCGGGCGGAAGGTCGCTTTCGGGGCCAGATGTGTCGGATGCAGGCACCACTGCATAGGTGCCTAACGGCAGGCTCTCCAGCTTCTCCCGATGCTCGTGCATATACCCGGCAAGGTCGATGCGGAAGTCGTTGAGCGTCAGATCAGCGATGGAAACACCACTCGACAAGTCCTCAAGGTCGATCACCGTATCCTGCATTTTTTGCAGCTGGGCACGACGGTATTCGAGGTCGTTCATCTGGTTTCCGGCCTGAAACTCGATGACGTTCTCCTCGCCGGTCGCGGACACGTCCAAGAGCACCATCCGCCCGCTCACGCGGGATTCGAGGTCAAGATATTCGTCCAGCTCCATGTTGGGCCAGAAATTGACCAACTGGATGCGGGTATTTGTCGAACCGATACGGTCGATACGCCCGAACCGCTGGATGATCCGCACGGGGTTCCAGTGAATATCGTAGTTGATGAGGAAATCGCAGTCCTGAAGGTTCTGGCCTTCGGAAATGCAGTCGGTGGCAATGAGCAGGTCGATCTGGCCCTCGACGTTCAACTCCTTGGGGCGCTCTTTCGAGCGCGGCGAGAAAGCGGAAAGGATTGAACTCATGTCGCCACGCAATCCGCGCAACGTGGTTTTGTTCGCACCCGTCCCGCTGACGACAGCGGTTTCGAGGCCAAGTTCGTTCTTCGCCCATTCGGCGAGCTGGGCGTAGAGATAGTCCGCCGTGTCCGCGAAGGCCGTAAACAGCAGGATTTTACGATTCTCACCGTTGATCGGCGTAGCGATCTTGCTGGCAATCACGTCGCGCAAAGCGGCCAGCTTGGCGTCGCGTTCCGGCGTGACGGCCTGTGCGGCGGACAGCAACGTGGCGAGCCGGTTGCGGTCCTCTATCAAATCCTGCCGCCAGCGGACACGGTCCACATCATGCAGAAGCACTTTGACTTTGCGCCCGATCAACAGAGCCTCGAAGGCGGGATCGTCTATATCGACATCGTCGATGGAAACTTCATCCACGCTTTCGTCGTGGGCGTCGATCTTCGCCAACAGCGCGTTCACGTCGGCAAGCTGGCGCTTTATGGTGAGCGCGAAGGACGCGACCGAGCTTTCCATACGCTTGAGAATGTTGACGCGCAGCAGGTGGATCAGGCTTTCCTCGCGGTCCACCTGCCGGAAAAAGCTCTCGCCGCCCCTGATCTTGGTGCTGTATTTCTCGTCATAAACGGCCTGCTTGTGGGGGAGGACGTAGCGGAGCGGCGCGTAGGCGGCGAGCGTTAGCCGCCTGATCTCGTTGTTAATCTCGCGGATGGGCCGGAACTCTCCAGCCAGATCCACGTCGGCCTTGATGTTGACGGGTCGCAGACGCTCCGGGAACTGGCCGGTTTCCTCGGTGCCGTAATAGCGTTGGACGTGCTTGCGCGACCGGGCGATGGTCAGCAGATCCAGCAGTTTGAAATAATCGAAGCCGAGCATGTCCATCAGCCGCGCGGGGCGGCGGTCGGCTTCGGGCAGGTCCAGCCAGCGGTTGAACTGCGTCTGCGCCTTGCGGATGGTCGCCTCGATGCTCTGTATGCCGTGCCCCATGAGCGCGAAGTCGTTGCCCTCGGTCATGAAGGCGATCTGGTTCTTGAGGTCGGCAAGACGGTTGTTGACCGGCGTTGCAGACAGCATGAGCACCTTGGTTTTGACGCCCGATTTAATGATGCGCTTCATCAAGTGGTCGTAGCGGGTGTCACGTTCCTTGTGGGTCGCCTTGTTGCGGAAGTTATGGGACTCGTCGATTACGACAAGGTCGTAGTTGCCCCAATTCACATGGCTGAGGTCGATGTCGCCGGACATACCGCCATCGCGCGACAGGTCAGTATGATTGAGCACGTCGTAATTGAGGCGGTCGGACGCGAGGATGTTGCGCCGGTCATTGGCCTTGTAAAGCGTCCAGTTGTCGCGCAGCCGCTTGGGGCACAGGACAAGAACGCGGTCATTGCGCAACTCGTAGTATTTGATGACGGCCAGCGCCTCAAAGGTTTTGCCCAGGCCGACGCTGTCGGCGATGATGCAGCCGCCGATCCGTTCCAACTTGTCAATGGCACCAACGACGCCGTCGCGCTGGAACTTGAAAAGCTTCTTCCAGACCGTGGTGTTGCGGATGCCCGTGGCAGACTTGATGATCCGCTCTTCGTCCAGTTCGTCACCCAAATCCTTGAATAGCTCGAATAGGAACTTGAAATAGAGCAGGGATGCGGGGCGTTGGGATGCCGCCTCGGCGAGCCAAGTGGTAAAAACCTCACCGCTGGTCACCCTCGGCTTCAGTACGCTCCAGTTGGTTTGAAACCATTCGGCGAATGCGGCGGCTTCCTCGTTAGTGTCGGTGGTCTGGATCAGGCCAAGCTCGGTATTCGGCGTGATGCCGAGGCCTTCGGTTGTAAAGGCGCAGGTACCAAGAACGGCATGTTGCACTGCTCCTGCGTTAACGACGATCATGGATTGCGGGGGAGGTGCGGCTGCATAGCGAATTTCGGCGTGGCTCTTGATCCAGTCGTGGGCCGAGTGGGCAAGCCAACGCCCTTGGAGTTTTCCTCGATAGGAAATGTCCGCCGCGCGGCCGAAGAGAGATTGGATAAGAGATTTTTCCTCACCCAAAAGCAACCGAATACGACCCGGCTTCGCCATCATGTCCTGCATCTCGGCGAAGGCGTGCAACGAGAATTCTGGCGACATAAGATCAATGGACGCGCCCGGACGAAGCCAGTCACGAAGCCGGTCGATCACACGCTCGTTGCCACTATTCCGTAACAGCTTCATTCTTTGCCCCTATAGGGTGCGACATTAATGTCTCCGGCCCGCTCGCGCGCCTCAGCGATGTCGAAGCTGTTCTGCATTTGCATGAGGGTTTCCATCGAGACGCCGAATGCCTTCTCGATGCGGATCGCCATTTCGGGCGACAAGTCGGCCCTCTCATTGAGAAAAGCAGACAAGGCGGCTCGGGTGACACCGAGCACATCAGCGGCAGCCGTGACCGAAAGGCCTAGAGGCTCGATCACCTCTGCCCTCACAAAACCGCCGGGATGGGCGGGAGCTTGCCCTCGAAATCCTGTCATAGCGCCTGAGCCCACCTTTAAGCCGTTCCCTGATGATCAAGACTGGGGGCTATCTCCGTCCATACGCTGCTTCAGAGCGCGCGCGTATCCGGCGGAATAACATTCCGAATCTTCACGCACATAATAGGTCACATGAGCGGATAGCGTCAAGCTACACTTTACACTCGGAGTTGCATGGCTTGCTGGTTTAGAGGGCTATGGCGTAAACGTAGTGATCATCACTATCGGTCGCGGCCCGCCACCCGCCGCAATTTGTCGCAACAAATCATTATGTTACCCCGAAATACGTCTAACCTTGGACTGAGAGTTAGACAGAACCGTTCTGGCTTCGTGCATCAAGCGATGCGGTTCATGGCTGTATCGGCCAACCCACGCCGGGCGATTTCACGCGTGTAGCGTTCCACCTCCTTCAAACTTTGGTGCCCCGTAATCGACATGATCTCGTGGACCGTACAGCCGGCCTCAGCCAATCTCCGTGCCGCAGCCTTTCGCAGCCCATGAGCGGAGCAGTGAGGCAGACCTGCGCGCTCGGCCGCCTTGCTCACCCAATTTCCAAAGCCCTTCTCGGTGAAAGGTTTGCCATGCTGCGTGGTGAGCAGCGCTAGGTGCTCGATCTTGCGCGCTGCTAACGATACCTGGAGGTTTGGATGCTGCGGGATATCGACAAGTTGCCCGGTCTTTTCCTGACGAACGAGAACCCGACCGTCCCGGATTTGGTGAACGGTCATCTGCCGAACATCGCCCGACCGCTGAGCGGTGTAGAGGAGGAGGTCGAACCCGAGCCGCTCATTCGTTCCGACGGGCCATTTGAGCTCAAACGCTTCGATCTCATGCTCAGTCCAGGCGTGGAAGCCGTCGCTCCTGTATCGAAGCATCCGCACGCCGACAGTGGGATCGGCACGAGCAAATCCGCGGTCCACAGCGAAGCGCATCACCGCCCGCAGCACCTTGAGCATATTGTTCGCCGCAGCCGGGGTCGCTGCCATCTTATCCATTTGCCCGCGAATGTGCCGCGCTTCGAGCATGGCTACAGGGTTGTCGCCGTACTTGTCCCGATAGCGATCAAAGATGCCTTTGTAGGTGCGCTGGGTGTTCGGCTTGAGTCCAAGAAAATCACCCGATCCATAGTAGGCCACGCCCAACGCGTGGATGGATCCTGGCTTGACCCGGCTCGCGCCGATCTTGACCGGCTGGGCGTTCGACGCAGCCGCATACCAAGCCCACCATCCCTCAGAGCCAAACGTTTCGGTTGTTTGGGATTCAGGGAAACCAACACGGCGAAAGCGCCACCGCACCTTCCCCCGTACGTCGCGGTAGTAGGAAACGTGAGCAGGCTTTTTCTTCACGCAGCTGCGTCCCACGGATTATCGGCGCGGTCAGTGCCATCGTCAGGTAAGGCCCAAAATGCCTCGTCCAAGGCATCTCGATCCCACAGCTTGCGTCCGTCGATCCGCTTCGGCGCCGGCATTCGCCCCTCTTGGACCAGTTGGTCGAATTTGGTGACGCTAATCCCAATATAACGGCTCGCAACCTCGCGGCCCAGACCGCGTGGGGGCAAGCTCAGCGGGAGATCCTGATGTCGCCGCCCCATCGTCATTCGCCCTGCCGTATCAGCTGGAATTCCGTGGGCGTTTCATCTCTCATGCAGCGAATGGCCGCGTGAGCGATGGCTGGCGGCAGAGTTATAGTATGACTACGCCCCGGATTATCCTCCCTACGCCTTCGAGGTGGCCATACTCCGTCGGGCGAGAAGCTGAGCACTAGGTCGTCGCCGCCTCTTTCGGCGACTATTACCTCTGCCTTCCAACCGAATTCGTCCTTTGTCACCGACAGGGTGATGGCGCATGGCGTCGGGTCGGTTTCGCGAGGGCCGCTGTCGACCATGTCGAAGGCCCACGCCACCTTGGCCGTCGCCGCCTTCTCCTCTAGCGGCAGACGGCCCTCGGAAGAATATCGTTCGACCAGCGTCGTGAGGACGCTCCAAAGCGTCTGCTTCTCGGACAAGCCCGTCCGATCTTCTTCATCTTCCAGAATCAAAAAATCGAGGTTCCTCTTACCGAGCGGAACCCAAGGCTCTAGTTTCAAATCTCCGATAACCTTGACCGTCTGCCCGGATTTAGTGACGTCCTCGGGCGATGCAAAAGCGAGCAATAGACTCGCTACATCGGCGGCCCCCATGCGCGCCGCGCTAAGTCCGCGCCCTCCCTTTGAAACTAGGCCAGCCTCCCGAAGCGAGCGGGCAATCACCCGCGCCGCCGTATCCGGCACACCCGAGGCAGCAGCCACAGTGGAAGTAAGATGAGAAAGTCGAGCCATGCACGATTGGTATCTTACGCCAATCGTTTGCACAAGACCGATTGGCGTAAGACACCAATCGCATTTTTCTCATGATCTTCCTAAACGCCTTCGCGCTGGCTCGCGATGTCGACCTCGTAGAAGCCCCACCAACCTACGCCGCGCCACGCTCAAATTCACCAACCTCGCCCTTGTGCGCTGGCATGCGAATAGCGTGGGTGACATGCAGGCTATCAGGGGTGAATTCGATGCTGGACGACGTCGCCCGGAAGGATCGTTTTGGAAGTGGCGCCGTCGGCAGCGGATCCAACGGCGAGTACATCTTCACTTCCCTTACATCTTAAGTGAGCGCCGGGCCTGCCGGGCGCTGGGCGCCGATCGCACAACCGTGCGCTATCGGGCAACACGGCCGGACGAGAGCGCTTTGCGTGATCGGTGAAAGCCCTATCCCAGGAGCGACAGCGAGGCAGCCATCGACGCTCGGCGAAGCACGTCAGTAACTCTGCAGAACTGAGGTTCTGCTACCAGACATCATTTTTCGGGTCGAGCACTGCATGAAGGGCGAGAATCCGCTCATCTTCTTCCGGAAGTTCTTCGAAATCGTATGGACGAACTGGGAGAGGACCAAACGCGGCGCGACCCATAGTTACTGCCATCTTTCGCAAGCGATGGTACTCGTCATCGTCGAACTTATCCTTAGCCATGGCGCCAACCTGGATCGACATCAAGGTCATCCGATGGGCCATCAGCCGCAGCATGTAATCTTGATGGCCCGCTAGATCGGCCTCGATCAACGCCCTCACGTACTCAGTCATCGTAAGCCCGCTGTTGACGTGCCCCTGAGTTTTCATCCAGCGGCGACCAGAGTCCTTGGGTTAGTGATCCGCCCCCGTTTTCTGGAGCATC
>NZ_RHWX01000024.1 GCF_003938605.1 Brevundimonas sp. 357
TTGCTCACCCCACGCTGCGAGGCGTAACTAACCCAAGGACTCTGGTCGCCGCTGGATGAAAACTCAGGGGCACGTCAATTTCACCGGTCAGGTCAGCGAAGCGCAGCGTGACCGGCAGGCCGTCCGCGAAGCCGGCGTTGTTGAAGTTCAGTTTGGTCAGCGACATTAGGTCGGTGAGTACTTGCCGGATGTCCGCCTCGCCTTGGACGATGTCTACGGTGATGGGGTTCGGCACCTCCCGGCCCGGATAGGTGTTAAGCCGAGGCGTGAAGCCGGTCGTCCAGAGGTAGGCGCGACGATCCGAGGCGAGGATGGCGGTCCCCCGCAACACCGGCCGACTGCCGTAGCGAAACAGCTTCAACTCGTTCTGCCGCCGGATGCGAATGCCGACCAGTCTGGTCTCCGGGGGCACGGTCGATTGGAAACCCTCCCATTCCGCCGTCTCAAACCACGTCTTGCCGTGGATGAACAATTCGGCTGGCGGGCGGCCGTGCATCTCGGTGTAGGAGGCGATCACCATCCCCATCAGTTCCGCGGCCTTTTCGCGGCTCAGGTGGAAGCTGTGGTCGGTGGATGAGAACCAAGGTCCGACGGCGCCCTTGAAAACCACGCCTTCGCCAGAATCCAGAAACATCTGGGCACCGCAACAGGCGTTGTCGCGGCCGTTGGCGTTTTCGATGTGTTTGAACACCAGCCCGACATAGCAAACGCCCTCGCGGACCTCTGCGACCCGCCACGGGCGGCCGCCCGCCTTGTAGAAGCTGGTCGTGGCGAGGTTCCAAGCGACCGACGCCGGATCCTGCAGGGACCTGCGGGCACCTTCCTCGAACTCGGAAGGGGTCAGGGTCGTTTCCCGAACCACCTGCAAGACCTGGCCCGTGTCGAGCAGCCGAGCCTTCAGCTGATTGTGGAAGTTGAGCTCATACTCATAGAGCGCGGCGGCCTCCATCTCTTCGACGAAGAGCGAGCCTGCCGACAGGATGGACTTCGCAGCTCGACGCCCGATCGTTCCTGATGCCTTCTCCCGTTGTTCTCGAGGCACGATGGATTTCGGCCGACCGAACCGATGCACCTCTTCGGGGATGACCACGAACCAGAACTGCGGTCGGGCTTCCTGCTCGCGCAGGTATTTCCGCAAGGCGTCGCCATAGACATCGACCGCGCGGAAAATCCCGTCATGTCGATCCTCGCTGCGGATGCGGCGGCTCAGAAGATCGCCGTCGATCGTGATCTTGGCAAAGGGCGTCGCGGGCCAGGGCACGCCGAACGCGGCCTGAAATCCCGGCCACATCGTCTTGTTCTCTTCGCGGCCGCTTTCCGGAGCCGCGATCGTCGCGCCCAAGGCCTTCACCCAGGTCTCGTACCGCCTGATCCCCTCCAGCGTTCCGATCACGCCCACATCCATGCGCGCGGGATTCTGGTTGGAGGCCGGCGGGCCGAACAGGAATAGGCCGTCCTTTGGATGCTCGGTCTTCTGGTTGAAGCCAAAGCTAAGCATCGGTTCGTCGATGTGCGTCAGTGTCCAGTCGCTCATGCCTCGTCCTCAGCATCAGCATCGAAGACGCCGTCGTCGTCATCATCCTCCGGTTCGTCCGGATCTTCAGCGTCGTCCTGGAACTGGAGATCTCCGACGATGTGTCTCTGGGCGGTCAGCTGCAGCAGCCGACCGGCGAGGGTTAGTCTCTGGTCTCCGTCGAGTGGAATGACGCAGTCCGACTGTCCGTCCGCCAGCCAGGCGGCGAAGGCTTCCTGAAGCTGGCGCCAGTGCTGGTTCCACCAATTCTTGCAGAACCGCCTGCGTATCGGTGTCGTTCGCTTCGGATCCGTGATTGCAGCCTGCCCGTCGTCGGAGAAAGCGACATAGGGCTTGAACCGAACGAACGCCGGCGGTCCGAGGACGACAGTCACCTTCATTGCCAGATGCCAGAAGACGCGGTTCCGCTCGCTGCGACCCACGACCTTCTTGTAGGTCCGCTTTCCGGACGCGGCCGTATAGATGACTTTGTTGTTGGCGAGGAGATCGGCCGGGAAATAGAAGGCCGATCCCGAGCGCTGCTCCAGGGGTTTGAGGCCGCGGCTGAGCAGATGCCGCTCCACATGCTCCCGGAACAAGGCCGTGGCGATATTGTGAGCGTCGCCGCGCTTGGGACTCGTGACGTCGGCTGAGGGGCCCTGCAGAAAGTCCTCCAGCGGACGTTCGGCGCGGAGCTCGGCGACAAACGGCGTCGGCAGGGCCGCATTCACCTCATCGAGGTCGGCGAAGGTCAAAAGCAACTGATAGAAGACCGAGAAGGGAATCCCGCTCGGGCGCAGCGACTGCGCGACGATTGCGGCGTCCGCGTTGACCTTTAGATAGCGCAGTGTGGCCGGCAGAGAGTTGATGGGAGACAGGCTGGTCAGCACAGGCTCCGGCTCGGCGTTGACGAGGGCTGCGGTCTTGGCCGCGTCCTGTCGCCATCGTTCGAACTCGGCGGTCTGGTCGTGCTCAAGGCGAGGCACGTTGGCGGTGTCGAGCGTGTCGAGCAGTTCAACGAGTTTAGGACCCCAGCCCTTGCTGAAATCGATGGCGTTGAGCTGGTGCACGAGGATCGGAAAGTCGGCGAAGGCGACGCCGTCGATCCGAACCGGGATGATGAAGCTTGGGTCCGCCAGCGTTTTCCGCACCGCGTCGGCCACGGAGAGCTCGTTTCTTACCCCTTGGCGCTGGGGATCGACGCTCTCAGTCGAGGCAACGAAGATGACCTTGCAGGCGTGCTCCCGAAGCGCGTCCTCGATCGTGCTCCAGAACGGCGTTCCGCCCTTCAAGCCGAACATGTCCGCCCATACTTTGTAGCCGTGGCCCATAAGTCTCGCGCCGAGCCAACGGACACAATCGTTGTCGTCCGGCGTGGCGTGGCAGATGAAAATGGTGTCCCGAGACATGTGGCCGCCGAATCAGTTCAGCCCAGTCTAGTCCGCTCCGGACCGCGAACCGCCAGTTGAATTGATGGTCTCCGCCAGACCGCGCGCGCCTCCTCGCCCCAAAGTCCGCGCTCCGGCATGCCCTCAAGGTCCGAAACTGGCGCTGTCCTGACAGGGCTTGCACCAGCGATCATCTGAACACCGCCCATCCGGCCAGAGCCGCACCCAAGAGGACGACGGCCGGAGCGTAGCGACTTTTCCAGAACCAGACGGTCGTCAGTGCAAGGACGAAGATTGCAATTGCGGCCGGCGCCGACGGCACGCGCTGCAGGGTGGCCCAACCCAGCTGAACGCAGGTCGCCGCGATGATGCCGACGACCGCGGCGGCAACGCCCGCCAGCACCCGGTGCAGTCTCTCGTCGGCGACGACCCGTTCGAGCCGCTCATAAAGGACCATCGAGAAAGCAAACGCAGGCAGGAAGACGCCGGCCGTCATTGCGAGGGCGCCGCTCCAGCCGCCGACAATGAAGCCGACGAAGGTGCAGAAGATTACGAGCGGCGCCGGAATGACGCCTGCGAAAGCGACGCCGTCGAGGAACTGCCCGTCATTCATCAGGCCACGTCCGACGGTGTCGGTTCGGACGTATGGGATGGCCGTATAGGCTCCACCGAACGTCAGGAGCCCCGCCTTCAGTCCCGTCCAGAACATCGCCAGCGCGCCGGCTCCGGCTTCCCCGGCATGGATCAGGGCGCCGTCGAGCGGGTTGTGGGCCAAGGCGACAAGAACGCAGAAGGTCACTGCGGCCGTTCCGGCGATGACGTATCGACCGCCTTTGACCAGGGCATAGGTCGTCCCACCCGCCAGAAGCACGAGCCAAAAGCTCACTCCCGCAAGCGTCGCAACGAAGCCGACCAGGGCGACGCCCCAAAGCCAGCCGTCCTCCAGGATGTGCGAGCCGATCTTGTGCACGGCTCTGGCGATGATAGCGATGACGGCCGACTGAACGCCAAGAAAGGCGCCTGCGAGTACGGCCATCAGGGGGGCAAACTCGACGTAGGCCCAGCCGATCGCCAGCATGATCAGCAGACCCGGCGTCATGAATCCCAGCCCGGCAAGAAGCCCGCCGAGGCGACCCTTCGCCCGCATCCCCAGATGCACGCAGAGTTCGTGGGCTTCCGGCCCCGGCAAGATCTGGAGCACGGCTAGGAGACGGTTAAAATGCGCGCTGGAAATCCAGTGCTCATCCTCGACCAGATCGCGTCGGATCATGGCGATCTGTGCGACGGGGCCTCCGAAGGCGAGCAGTCCAAAGCGCAGGAAGCGGAGGAAAAGATCGAGGTGGCTCAGTGCGGGCGGGGTCGGTTCACCGTCAATGTTCGTCACAGGCATTGCTCCCGCCCACGCTGGCAGGGCGTGGAAAATGGAGCGGAGCTTGACGAGCGAGCGTCTGATCGAGCGTCCGCGTGTGCCCGCCAGCGTAGCCTAGTTTCGTCCGGATTGGCTGCCAAGTCCCGGAAGACGCTCGCCGGCGGGCTGAGATCGATTACAAGTTGATCGAAAGCAACGTCTACTTTCCGCCGAGGCGTCTCGGTCCGCTGTTGGCGCAGGCCTGAAGTCCGTATTGATGAACTCCGCTAGGGGGCGACAAGCTCACCGGCCAGGTTCTTGGGTGTCAGTACGAGCGCCACCAGGTGAAACTTCGGCAGAGGCGCGCAACGAATAGACCTGCACGCTGATGCCGAGGTGCGGGTCAAAGTGCGCGCGGCAGCCGAACCTTGAATGTGCTCCCCCGTCCCGGGCCATCGCTTCGGACAGTGATGTCGCCCTTGTGCAGTTGGACCAACTGCCGGACCAGCGCCAAGCCGATGCCGAGTCCCTCGGCGGAGCGTCCGTCGGGGCCCGGGGCCTGGGTGTATAGGTCGAAGATTCCGTCCTGCATTTCGGGGGGAATACCGATCCCGTTGTCCGAGACCTCGAAGTCGACGGTGTCGGCCTCAAGCCTGGTGACGAGGCACAGGACCCCTTCCGGCGGGGTGTATTTGGCGGCATTTGTCAGCAGGTTGCTGAGGATCTGGGACACGCGGGTGAAGTCCGCCATGATCCAGGCGGCTTCGACGGGGCCCTCTATCTTCAGGCTGTGGCGACCGGCGGTCACCTTTGGTCGGCTGGTGTCGACGGCCGAGTCCAGCACGGTCTGGACCGACACCCGCTCCAGCCGCAGGGTAATCTTTCCCTGGTCAATCCGGGTGACGTCCAGGAGGTCCTCTATCAGGCGAGACAGGTGGTGAACCTGAGTGGTCATACGGGCTCGCACCACGACGGCGGCGTCTGCTCCAGCGTCCCGCTCCAACAGTTGGAGACCCGCCTGCAGCGCCATCAGCGGGTTGCGCAGCTCATGTCCCAGCACCGCCAGAAATTCGTTCTTGCGTCGGTCCGCGGCAACCAGGGCGGCGGCATGGGCATCCAGTTCATCGCGTTGGCGCACGACCTCGTGGCGGTAGTCGTAGAGATCAATGAAGACCTCTACCTTGCTTCGCAGCACGTCCGGCTCGATCGGCTTCTGGATAAAGTCCACCGCCCCGGCCTCATAGCCCCGGAAGCGCCGCTGCCGGTCTGCACTGCCCGCGGTGACGAAGATGATCGGGATATGGCGGGTGCGGGTATTGCCGCGCATGAACTCGGCCAGCTGGAAGCCGTCCATACCCGGCATCTGCACGTCGAGCAGGGCCAACGCCACGTCAGTAGTGAGCAGGATTTCCAGCGCCTCGTCGCCGGAGCGTGCCTTGAGCACCTGTAAGCTGTCGCGGCGCAACAGAGCCTCAAGCGCGACCAGGTTCTCCTCGAGGTCGTCCACGATCAAGACGGTTGCGGGCGTGGGGTGGGCGGTCATCTGGCGCTCCAGTCGGCGAGGCGGGCGGCGAGGGCCGCGAGCGAAAGTGGCTGGGCGCGTGGGCAGGCGGTCAAGGCCGCTTCCGGCATGGCGGAGGCGGCGGCCTGCGTCGGATCCTGCACCATGGCGAAACCGCCGGCGCGCGCCACCGCCGCCAGACCGGCCGCCCCGTCATCATTGGCGCCGGTCAGGATCACCCCGGCCAAGCCGGCGCCCCATGCGTCGGCGGCGCTTTCGAACAGGACATCGATCGACGGGCGGGAATAGTGCACAGCCTCATCCGAGGACAGGGCCAGGTCGCCGGTCTGTTCGACCAGCAGATGATAGTCCGGCGGCGCGAAATAGATTGTGCCGGGGCAGGCCGGTTCCTTGTCCTCCGCCTCCTTTATGTGCAAGCCGCAGCGGGTCTGCAGCAGTGGGACCAGCATATTGTCGCGATCGGGCGGGACGTGGACGGCGACCAGGATCGGCGGGCTGTAGGCGGGCAGGGCCGGCAGCAGGGCGAGAAGGGCCTCGACAGCGCCGGCCGAGGCGCCGATGACGATCGCGGAGCGGGCGCGGGCGGGGACGACGGCGTCGGTCATGCGGCCTGCTTACGGTAGATCTTCTCGTCGCCGACAAACTCGGTGAAGGCTCCTGCGTGGCTGGAGAAACGCAGGCTTTCGCGCGAACCCAAGCCGAGGAAACCGTTGCGCGGAAGGGTATCGTGGAACAGCCCGATGGCCCTGTCCTGCAGCTCACGATCAAAATAGATCATCACATTGCGGCAGGACACCAGCTGCATTTCGGCGAAGACGGCGTCGGTCACCAAGCTGTGGTCGGAGAAAACCACCCTTTCGCG
This sequence comes from Brevundimonas sp. 357, assembly GCF_003938605.1. Classification (GTDB taxonomy): domain Bacteria; phylum Pseudomonadota; class Alphaproteobacteria; order Caulobacterales; family Caulobacteraceae; genus Brevundimonas. Next base: position 6,634 of record NZ_RHWX01000024.1, read on the forward strand.
GAGGCTCTTATCGAAGACGGCCCGGCCGTAGTCGGCGGTGTAATAGTCCGACAGTGAGGAACGCCCCCCGGACTTCTGGTGGTTTTCGGTGAAACGTCGAATTCTGTCCAAGGGATAGACCCCGGCCTCGGCCGCGCGCAGGGCTTCGGGATTTATGTCGGTCGCGTAGAACAGGGTGCGGTCGTAGAGGCTCTCTTCCTTGAACAGAATTGCGAGCGAATAGACCTCCTCGCCGTGGCTGCAGCCCGCAACCCAGACTTTTAGCGACGGCCAGGTACGCAGGTGCGGCACCACTTTCTCGCGCAGCGCCCGAAAATAGCCGGGGTCCCGGAACATCTCGCTGACCTGCACGGTCAGATAGCCCAGCATGCGCGACAGCATGGCAGGCTCGTGCAGCAGGGCCGCCTGCAGCGCTGAGAAATTGGCGAAGCCCATCTGGTCGCGGGCTTGGGTCAGCCGACGCTTTATCGACGCGCGGGCGTAGTGTCGGAAGTCAAAATGATACCGCTGATGGAGCGCCTCCAGCAGCAGCTGGATTTCCAGGTCTTCCAAGCTTTCTGGCATGGCAGGTCTCAGCGGGACATCCACACACGGACGAGGGACAGCAGCTTGTCCACATCCAGCGGCTTGGCCATATAATCGTTGGCGCCCGCGGCGAGGCAGCGCTCCTGGTCGTCCGGCATGGCCTTGGCAGTCAGCATTAGTATGGGGAGCTTGCCGAAGCGGCTGTCCTCGCGGATCCGGCGCGTGGCCGTCAGGCCGTCCATCACGGGCATCATCACGTCCATCAGCACCAGATCGATCCCTTGCGAAGGATCGGACGCAGCGGCCTCGAGCTGGTCGAGCGCCTCCTGGCCGTTGCGCGCGATCGCCACCACGGCGCCCTTCGGCTCAAGAACATTCGTCAACGAATAGACGTTGCGCACGTCGTCCTCGACGATGAGGATCCTGCGGCCCTCGAGCACTGCGTCGCGGTTGCGGGCCTTGCGGATCATACTCTGCTGCTCGGGCGGCAGGTCCGACACGACCTGGTGCAGGAAGAGGGAGACCTCGTCCAGCAGGCGTTCGGGCGATTTGGCGCCCTTTATGATGATGGAACTGGAGTAGCGACGTAGCTGTTGCTCAAGCTCTGCCGAGAGGTCCTGGCCGGTGTAGACAATCACCGGTGGATAGGCGTGCTCGTGGTCCCGGCTGAGCGTCTCCAGCAACCCCGTCCCTGAGGCGTCAGGCAGGGTCAGGTCCAGCACCATGCAGTCAAAGGTCTGTTCCGCCAGGGCTGTCAGGCATTCGGCGGCCGTTCCGACGCCGACGGTCTCGACCTGGTCGGACGCGAGCAGGGCTTGGACAGCCTCGCGCTGGACAAGGTCGTCCTCGACGATGAGCACGCGACGTACCGTGCGCTCAAGGGTCTTCTCCAGCCCCGACAGCACCTCTGCGAGGTCTTCACGCTTGACCGGCTTCAGCGTGTAGCCGCGCGCGCCCAGCGCCAGGGCCGTATGACTATGATCCTCGGCCGAGACAATGTGGATGGGAATGTGGCGCGTCTGGTCATCGCGCTTAAGGCTGTCCAGCACCGTGAGCCCCGACTGGTCCGGCAGGCCGATGTCGAGGACGATGGCGCTGGGCGAATGGCGGCGGGCGAGCGCCAAAGCGTCCGCGGCGGTGCCGGCGACCAGGCACTGGAAACCAAGCTCGCGCGACAGGTCGCGCAGAATGCCGGCGAAGCGGTCATCGTCCTCGATCACCAGCAGGAGACGGCGCGACCCGCTGAGCGCATTGCGGTCGTCCTCGATGGCGCGCGGCATGGGAGCGACGCGCCCGATTTTCGTTGGAGCACCGGCAGCCTTGGGCGTAAGGCCGACGCGGGCCTCCAGTGCGGGGACGGGCGCTTGGACCGCGGGCGAATAGGTCTGCGGCAGGTTCAGGGTGAAGGTCGAGCCTTCGCCCGGCGCGCTGCGCAGGCTGATCGAGCCGCCGAGCAGGCGCGCCAGTTCGCGCGAGATGGACAGGCCCAGGCCTGTGCCGCCGAAGCGCCGGCTGATGCCGCTATCCGCCTGCTGGAAGGCCTCGAACACCGCAGCCTGCTGATCCGGCGAGATACCGATGCCGGTGTCTTCCACAGCGAAGCGAACCCGGCGGTCATCAGCCGTGACCGACAACCGTACGGAGCCAGCCTCGGTAAACTTGACGGCGTTGGACAGCAGATTCTTGAGGATCTGTTCAAGCCGCTGGCGATCGGTCTCCAGAATGTCGGGCACATCGCCTTCGACCGAGATCGCCAGCTCAAGGCCGCGCTCCTCCGCCACCGGCCGGAACAGCTGATCCAGGTCCGCGGCCACGCGCTGCAGGGACACCCCTTCGGGGCGCATCTCGACGTGGCCGGCCTCGATCTTGGACAGGTCGAGGATGTCGTTGATCAGGGTCAGCAGGTCGTTGCCCGAGGACTGGATGGTGTCGGCGTAGCGCACCTGCTCCTCGCTGAGGTTGCCGTCGGCGTTGTCGCCTAGCAGCTTGGAGAGGATCAGCAGGGAGTTGAGCGGCGTGCGCAGCTCATGGGACATGTTCGCCAGGAAGTCGGACTTGTACTGGCTTGCCTGTTCGAGCTGATCGGCGCGCGCGTTTAGTTCCGCACTGGCGCGCTCCAGATCATCCTTCTGGGTCTCCAGGGTCTGAGCCTGTTCCTCCAGCTGGCTGTTCGTCTGCTCCAGCTCGACCTGCTGTTGCTCAAGCCGCACCTGGGATTCCTTTAGGGCGCGGCTCTGTTCCTCCAGTTCCTCATTGGAGACGCGCAGCTCCTCGCTCTGCACCTGTAGTTCTTCAGCCTGGCGCTGGGTCTCCTCCAAGGCGTTCTGAAGGTCGGAGCGGTAGCGGGCGGAACGCAGGGCCACGCCGATGGCGTCTTCCGCCTCGCTCAAGAGCTGCAGCACCAGCGCGTCGGGTTCGTGCAGGAAGCCCAGTTCGATGACGCCATTGATGACGCCCTCGGCGCGCGTCGGGGCGATGACCAAGTGGCGGGGCGCACCTTCGCCCAAGGCCGATCCGATGGTCAGATAGTCTTCGGGAACGTCGTTGAGCAAGGTGGGGCGTCCATCGGCAGCGACCTGGCCGAGCAGCCCTTCGCGCAGGCGGAACTCGGTCGGGACGCGAGCCCCGGCGGGTGCGCCGAGAAGCGCCGCGCGGCGGAAGTGACCTGACTCGCCCTTGAACAGGGCCGCCGCCTGAGCTCCGACGTAGCGCGAAAGCCAGCCCAACACGCCGTCGGACAGCTCCTCGATGGTCAGGTCGCCGCCCATGGCTTCGGTCAGGCCTACCTTGCCGGTCTGTAGCCAGTCCTCGCGGGTGCGGGCCCGGGCGCTGCGGCGGATAAGCAGGAAGACGGAGACAGTCAGGATCGCGCCAAACAGGGCGGAAAGCAGGCCGCTGATCAGAGCGGTCCGGTAGGCCGCTTCCATGTCAATGAGCAGTTGCTGGCGCTGGCGAAGGACCTCGGCGCGGATGGCGGCCACGTGGTCGCGGATGCCATCCATGTCGGACAAACCTTGGTCGGTCAGGATGAGCGCCCGTGCGGGCTCAAGACCCTCGGCGCGTCGGACCGCTACAATGCGAGCGAGCTCGGCCATCTTGGAGTCGAGGTGGCGTTTGAGGGGGGCGATGGTCCCGCGCTGGCGCGGGTTGTCTGCGGTCAATTCAACGAGGGTCTCGAACCGGTCCGTGACGACTGGATGGGCCCGCTCATAGGGGGCGAGATACCGGGCATCTCCAGTCAGGACGAAGCCGCGCTGGCCGGTCTCAGCGTCTTGCACCGCACTGAGCAGTTCATCAGCGGTGATCATCACCGTATGGGTTTTGATGACCTGTTGATTGGTTGTGCGGAGCCCGGAAACGTTCGCGTAGGCGATAAACCCGCTAACGAGGAAGAACACCAGAACTGCCGCAAGGCCCGCGGCGGCCCAGACTTCAAGCCGGGAAGGGCGCAGGAAGGTACGGGTCTTGTTCTTGAACATCCGGGCTCGTCGGCAGGTGAGGACAGAACCTGCCTACCTTCCGGGGGCGAATAAGCAAGGTCTGATTGGCTCGCGCCGTCGAGGCGCGGCGTCAGGCCCTACGGCGGAACGACGCGTCGCCCGCGTGGGTCCACATGCGAAACGGGGGCGGCAGTTCCGGATAGTCCATCAGGCCCATGACCCGCATCGCGTCGACGGATCGAAAGCGGCCGGTCACGGGGAGATCGTCGTAGATCCATCGCCGCTGAAGATACGCCGCCCCGGTCAACCCGCCGCATCGGCGCCGTCCACGCCAAACTGGGAAGGACGCAGGCATCGTCGCAATGTGTCCATTGCAACAGGTCTCATTTCCGATGCTGGCTCAATATCCGCTCGGGGCGGACGGCTGACGGAACAGGTGTACAATCTTCCGGGGCAGGGAGGCCATCCGTGGGAGGTTGGCCATGCGCCAGTCTGACCTTTTCATCATCCCTCGACGCCCCTGGAACGCGGGCCGTCTCATCGGCCCGAAGGCTCCGTTGAAGCCGAAGCACATCTGGGCGATCCGACAGCAGCTCAAGGTTGCCAAGCGCGTCCGCGACCTTGCGATGTTCAACTGCGCGCTCGATGCAAAACTCAGAGCGTGTGACCTCGTAAAACTTCGTGTGAGCGACGTCCCGCCTGGCGGTTCGTTGAGGCTCCGCTCCACGGTCATCCAGCAGAAGACCGGACGCCCGGTTCCCTTCGAGATCACAGAGCCGGCCCGCGATGCCATTGCGGGTTGGCTGGAAATTCGAGGGCAGCGTGAAGACGACTGGCTGTTTCCAAGCCGAAGTCATGCCGGGCACCACATCGGTACACGGCAGTACGCGAGACTGGTCGATCAATGGATACGCCTGATCGATCTTGAGCCTGCGGCTTACGGCACGCACAGCCTCAGGCGCACGAAGGTCTCATTGGTCTACAAGAAGACCGGCAATCTGCGCGCTTGCCAGCTGCTGCTCGGTCACCGCAAGCTGGAGAGCACAGTTTGCTACCTCGGCATCGAAGTTGACGACGCCCTGGAGCTCTCTGAGCAAATAGATCTCTGACGACGGCCGGGTTCGCTCAGCGGGCCCGGCACCTGTCCGCAATGGGTGGGAAGCGGACAAAGCTTTAGAGCCCTGCGTCGGCCGCTTTAGGCAGCGCGGAAGGGTCGTTTGCATCAAGGGTGGAGGTCATCGGGCACTCCGGTGAAGCTTCTTGCCAGCATCGGCGACCTTATGGGCGCTGTCGCATTAAGTAAGCGCGGTCCAGTCGGATGGCCCCGGAGACCTATGCCCGATCCATATATCCTGATGCTGTTTGTGGTGGGGGCGCTGGTCGCTCTGGTGGCGTGGTTGCCGCTGGTTTTCCGGCGTGCGCCACTGTCGCTGCCGATCGTCTGCGTGATCCTCGGTGCCGGGCTCTTCGCTTTGCCACAGGTGGTGTTCGATCCGCTGCCTCAGCGCCATCCCGACATCACCGAGCGTCTGACCGAATTTGTGGTCATTATCGCCCTGATGGGCGCTGGACTGAAGATCGACAGGATTTTCAACCTGCAGAGGTGGGGGGTGACCTGGCGACTGCTGGGCGTGACCATGATGCTGTCGGTCGCGGCGATCGTGATACTGGGCTGGACGGTCTTGGGGCTTGGGCTGGCAGGTGCAATACTGCTCGCCGGGACGCTGGCCCCGACCGATCCGGTGCTGGCCTCCGACATCCAGGTGGGAGCGCCGCGCGAGGGGCGAGAAGACGAGGTTCGGTTTGGCCTGACGTCCGAGGCTGGGCTGAACGACGGCCTGGCGTTTCCGTTCGTCAACATGGCCATCGCCTTGGCGTTGGTGGCGTCGGGCCAGAAAACCCAATGGTTCTTGGAATGGCTGACCGTCAGCGTGCTGTGGGAGATCGGCGCGGGGCTGGCTATCGGCTGGGCGATCGGCTGGCTGTTCGGGTGGCTGACCTTTGCCATCCCGGTCAGCACGCGGCTGGCAGCGACACGTGATGGCTTCATCGTTTTGGCAGCGACATTCATCTCGTATTCGGTGACGGAGATGCTGCACTGCTACGGGTTTCTGGCGGTCTTCATCACGGCGCTGGCGTTCCGGCACGCCGATCGAGACCACGACTTTCAAGCCCAGATGCACGACTTCATCGAGCAGATCGAACGGATGGCGATGATGGTGGTTCTAGTGCTGTTCGGTGGAGCGCTGGTGTCAGGTCTGCTAGCGCCGTTGAGGCCGGTCGACGCGGCGGTGGCCGCCGTGATCGTGCTGCTGGTGCGGCCCCTGACCGGCACGATCGGATTGATCGGCTGGAAGCGGCCTCTGCGCGAGAAGCTGATTCTGGCCTTCTTTGGCATCCGCGGCGTGGGATCGTTCTACTATCTGGCTTATGGGCTGAACGCCGCGCCGTTCGAGGGCGGCGACCGGCTGTGGGCCATCGTGGGGTTGATCTGCCTGATGTCGATCCTGCTGCACGGCATCACGGTCACACCGGTGATGCGATGGTTTGACCGCAGCCAAGGCCGCGACCCGGATGCAGAGGCGGATGAGGTGCAGGCCGATACCTCGGGGCGAGGGGCGTCAGCCTGACTTTGTGACCCGGGCCGATGGGATCAGTCAACTCAACTGTCCGCAACGGGTCGATTTCGGTCCCGCGCATCCTCGTCGAGAGCGGACGTCGATGACGGGCCGAAAAGCGGACGGCCTCAGCACCAGCTAGGGGCGGGAAGTAGACGTTCAGCTCGCCGCTGAAGGGCTCCAAACCGTTAGCTTGCGCGGTGGCGAACGCTTCTTGCCGATTTTTGGTCGACGGATTGAACCGAACGGCGCGCGAGTGACACCTCTTTCCCATACGGTTTGGTCAAGGAGACAAAGATGACCGATACGACCCCTGCAACCTGGTCAACTGAAGAACTGGCTGCTTTGGCGCCGCTGGAGAAGCAGCCTGGATTTTTCGAGTTGGCCAAAGGGCTATTCCGCGGGGGCAATGCCTGGCCAACGCTTGCGATGATGACTGCCGAGATCGGGCTCTTCGCAGGCGGCGTCTGGTGCGCATGGCGCTTCAGCCAGTCGAGCGAGGCTTTGGAGGCGTTGCGGTGGGGTTTCCCCGCTCTCGGGATGATCCTGATGTCCTTCACCATCAAGTTCGCATTCTGGCCTGTGATGCATATCAACCGGCTCAAGCGCCAGGTTGTTGAACTTGAGTTGCGGCTGATCCGCAGGCTCCGCTGACCGGGAAGAGTCCGCGCATGGAGCAGTACGACCGGCACAACAATGCATTGCTCGTGCGTCAGGCTCAAGTCGGGTCTGTGTTAGCGTTTCGGCGTCTAGCTGGGCGCTGGAACCGGAAGCTGGTCGCACATGCTTGGCGCCTGCTCGGCGATTTTGACCAGGCCAACGACGCCGCCCAGGGGGCATGGGTCGAAATCGCGCTCGGGCTGACGCGATTGCGAGACCCCATAGCCTTTCCCGCATGGGCCTATCGCATCACCACGCGTCAGGCGACGGCCATCATTCGGCGGCGACAGTCGGACCGCCGGCTGGCGAACGCCTTGGAACAGGCGGCAGAGACCGAGCCGGCGGCCGTTCACGGCCAGGAGACCCCGGCATCCGACATAGCGGCGCTTCACGAGGCCATCAGAAACCTTCCACCTGCCCAACGCGCCGCGCTGGCACTTCATCACTTCGAGAACCTGTCGGTCGCGGAAGTCGCGGTTGCCCTCGATGCGCCTGTCGGCACGATCAAGACCCGCCTCATGCATGCTCGGCTGAAACTGAGAGCCGCGCTGAAAGGAGATACCAATGACTGACCCAGACATCCGGATCGACGCTGAGCTACGCAACGAGGAACGCCGCCTGCTGGAGCAGATTGGCGAGGAGCCCGCCTTTCTCGATCAGGCGTTGGGACTGTTCCGCCGACGCAATGCTTGGGTGAACTGGATCATGATGATCAGCCAAGCCCTGATGTTTGTGGCCGGGGCATACGCGGCCTGGCGCTTCTTCAACGCCGACCAAGTCATTGATGCAATGCGATGGGGACTGCCGTCGGCGGTGCTGTTGCTGATGGCGCTGGTGATAAAGCTCTCGATGAGACCCGACATGCAGATTCAACAGCTCAGGCAAGACATCGCACGGCTGCACACGCTCTCTGATCGAGACATCTGAGGTCGTGCCCAACTGACGATGACGAAAGGAGCGTGCCTTCGAAACGGCGATGGCTCAGTCGCAGACACATCGGACATTCCCGATGTCCGCAACGGGTCGGGAGCGGACGTTCCGCCAGCCAAGCCGCCAACGTCCGATTGTTGGCGGCGCCCCAATGTCCGGAATTGGCGCCTAACGGAAATCCCGCGTCCGAGGCCGGATGGTGTCGAGGTGGAGGTCGGGGATGTAGATGTCTCGCGCCTTTGGACGGGCTTGGCGAGGGTCTGGCGCGCTGCCGTGATAGACCTCGTCGCCGCGGCCATGGGGCAGGGGGAAGGTGTCGCCTCGATCGCCGACGGAGGCGAGCAGGTCCGACCCATCATGGAGTTTGGTGGCCACGATGTGGACGACCTCGCCTTCGCGTTGCACCTTGCCGTCCACGATGAGCAGGCTTGAGGAGAGGACGACCCGGCGCCGCTGTTCGTAGAGGCTGAGCCAGATCACCAGGTTGGCGACGCCGGTTTCGTCTTCGATGGTGATGAACATCACGCCCTTGGCCGAGCCGGGCTTCTGACGGACGAGCACTAGGCCGGCGATCCGGGTCAGGCGCCGATCGCGCATAGCCGTCCCGTCGGCGCACGTCATCACATGCCGGCGCTGGAGTTCATCTCGCAGGAAGGCGAGGGGATGGTCGCGGAGGGTGAGGCCAAGGTGGGTGTAGTCCTCGACGACCTCGCGACCGGCCGTCATCGGCAGAAGGTCGGGGGCGGGTTCCTGGATTTCCGGAATCCGTTGATGCTCGCGCTCGGCGGTCGCGGTGAACAGGGGCAGGGGATCGTCGCGCAGCGCCTTGATCTCCCAGAGTGCCTCCCGGCGCTGCAGGCCGAGGCTGGGCAGGAAAGCGTCGGCCTCGGCCAGACGGGTCAGGGCTGAGACCGGCGCCTGCGCTCGCCGCCAGAGCTCGTCGATCGTCCGGAACGGCAGGTCGGCTCGACCGGAGACGAGCCGCGCCGCGTCGCCGTTGGCCAGCCCGCGGACCATGCGCAAGCCGAGACGGACTGCAAACCGGCTGTCTCGATCGGTGGGTTCGAGGGTGCAGTCCCAACGGCTGGCGTTGACGCACGCCGGCCGGATCTCGACGCCGTGTTCGCGGGCGTCCCGCACGATCTGAGCCGGGGCGTAGAAACCCATCGGCTGGGCGTTCAGCAAGGCGGCGCAGAAGACATCCGGATGATGGCATTTGAGCCAGGAGGAGGCGTAGGCGATCAGGGCGAAGGAGGCCGCGTGGCTTTCCGGGAAACCGTAAGAGCCGAAACCCTCCAGCTGACCGAAGGTCTTTTCCGCGAACTCCTGCGTATAGCCGCGCTCGACCATCCCGGAGACCAGCTTGTCTTTGAAGTGGCTGACGCCGCCGGTGAACTTGAAGGTCGCCATGGCGCGGCGGAGCTGGTCCGCCTCCGAGGGGGTGAAGCCGGCGCATTCGATCGCCACCCGCATCGCCTGTTCCTGGAACAGGGGGACTCCCAGCGTCTTTCCCAGCACCTTCTCCAGTTCAGGCTTGGGATAGTCGACCGGTTCCCTGCCTTCCCGGCGTCCGAGGTAGGGATGGACCATGTCGCCCTGGATCGGGCCCGGTCGCACGATGGCGACCTCCACGACCAGGTCATAGAAGGTGCGGGGCTTGATCCGGGGCAGCATGGCCATCTGCGCCCGGCTCTCGATCTGGAAGACCCCGAGCGTGTCCGCCTTCCGGATCATCGCATAGGTCTTCGGATCCTCAGCCGGGATGCTGGCCAGATCGAGATCGATCCCCTTGTGCTCGCGAAGCAGGTCGAGGCCGCGGCGCATGCAGCTCAGCATGCCCAGCGCCAGCACATCGACCTTCATGAACTTCAGGGCGTCGATGTCGTCCTTGTCCCACTCGATGACCTGGCGATCCTTCATCGCCGCCGGTTCGATGGGAACGAGATCGTCCAGCCGGTCATCGGTCAGGACGAAGCCGCCCGGATGTTGGCTCAGGTGTCGCGGGAAACCGATGAGCTGGCGCGACAGGTCCAGCGCCATTCTGAGCCGCCGGTCCTTAAGGTTGAGGTTCAGCTCTTCGGCGTGTTTGTCCTCGACGCCCTCGCTGGAATAGCTCCAGACCTGGGACGAGAGGGTCTTGATCAGGTCTTCGGACAGGCCGAGCGCCTTGCCGACGTCGCGCAGGGCGCCGCGCGAGCGGTAGCGGATGACGGTGGCGCAGAGCGCCGACCGATCGCGACCGTAGGTATCGTAAACCCACTGGATGACCTCCTCGCGCCGCTCGTGCTCGAAGTCGACATCGATGTCCGGGGGCTCCTTGCGTTCCTGGCTGACGAAGCGTTCGAACAGCAGATCGTTGCGGCCGGGATCGATCGAGGTGATGCCCAGCACATAGCAGACCGCCGAATTCGCCGCCGACCCACGGCCTTGGCAGAGGATTTGCCGGCTGCGCGCGAACCTGACGATGGAGTTCACGGTGAGGAAATAGGGCGCGTAGCCGAGGCGCTCGATCAGCCCGAGTTCGTGCTGCAGCGTGGCCTGCACCTTGTTCGGGATGCCTTCGGGGTAACGCCTTTCGGCGCCTTCCCAGGTCAGCTGCGCCAGAGCCTGCTGCGGCGTCAGGCCGGGCAGGGCCGCTTCCTTGGGATACTGATAGGCCAGTTCATCGAGGTTGAACCGGCACCGGTCCGCGATCTCGACCGTGGCGGCGAGGGCGTCGGGGTATCGGCTGAACAGCCTGTGCATCTCCTGGGCCCGCTTCAGATGGCGGTCGGCGAACCGGCTGCGGCGGAAGCCCACCTCGTCGATCGTGCACCCTTCGCGGATACAGGTGACCACGTCCTGGAGAATTCGCCGGTCTGGGTGGTGGAAAAGGACGTCATTGGTCACGACCGTTCTCACGCCGTGACGCCGGGCCAAGTCGGAGAGCTGGTGCAACCGGAGTTGGTCCTTCGGCCGCCGTCTCAGGGTCAGTGCCAGGTGAGCGTCGGCGCCGAAGGCGGAGACAAGCCGCTCGAGCTGCAACTCGCATCGGGCGTCGGCGCGGTCGGGGACCAGCACCGCGACAAGGCCTTCCGCGAAGACGGCGACATCCTCCCAGCCGAGCGTACAGCCGCCCTTGCCCGCTCGACCCTTGCCGAGGGTCAGAAGCCGGCAGAGGCGGGCGTAGGCGGCGCGGTCGCGGGGATAAACGAGCACGGCCGTCTCGTCCTCGAGGACGAGTTGGCAGCCGATGATCAGCCGCACGCCGGTGACCTTCGCCGCTTCATGTGCGCGGACGATCCCTGCCAGGCTATTGCGGTCGGTGACGGCGAGGGCCTCAAGGCCGCAGACGGCAGCCTGGCCGAACAGTTCCTCGCAGGAGCTCGCGCCCCGCAGGAAGGAGAAGTGGGACGCGCAGTGGAGCTCGGCGTAGCGCATCGCGCCGCTATGTTCCTTTTTTGTTCTTTTGGCGAGTCCGGGGGGCGGCAAGGCGTCAGGTTTGCGCAAGCGTCCGGAATGTCACCGAGTAGCGGAGGCTGGCCAGAGGCGGGATGCTGTGTTCCCACTCACGACGGGCGACGCCGTCGAGGAGATAGGCGGAGCCCGGCTCCAGATCGAGGTAACGCCGCTCCCAGGCTGCGCCCGCCTTCCGGCGAAACCGCATCCGGCAGGGCGTCTCGAACGAAACGCCGATGATCTTGTCGTACTGGGGTCGGTCGCGATGCCAGCCGATGCCGGCGCCGGGCGCGTATTCCGTGACGAGGGTCTGGGCGACCAATGTCGAATTGACGCCGGCGAAGTGGGCCGCCCGGTCACGCAGGTCGTGCAGGAAAAAAGGGAGCGGAGCGGCTTCGTCGAGACGCCCCCGGGTGAAGTCGTAGTGCCAGCCGAACGAGACCACGCGTCGGGCGCCCAGCCAGCCGTGGAACTCGAACGGCGCGAACGGCAGACCGGCGAAGGCCGCTACTAGCGCGGCCTGTTCGTCGGGCGTCACGAGCGCGGGCTCGTATCGCAGGCCGTCCGGCTCGAGCGGCGACCCGAACAGATCGGTTTGCAGCGTCATGATCGTTCAACGTGCGGGCGGGGAGCGGGGGTCATCCGAACAGGCCGTGGATGAACCAGGCCTGCGAGCCGGTTGTGGCGTCCTCGCCGTCGCCGGCGCGGAACAGCCAGAAGCGTTCGCCGGCGTCGTCCTCGACGTGGAAGTAGTCGCGGACGGCGTGCAATTCGGCGTCGCGGCGCCGCCATTCGCCGAAGATCCGCTCCGGCCCGTCCGCGCGGACCACGCGTCGGCGGATTCCGCGCCAGGTGAAGTGGGTCGGGGGATTGTCCGGCAACAGGGCCAGGGTCTCGACGGGCTCGGGGCGGCGCAGAAGCCGGGTCGGCCGGGGCCAGTCTTGCGCCCAGTCCTGGGCGGACGGCGCGGCGAGGGGCGGGACCTTGCGCATCGAGCGCTCGGGAACGTCGCTCTCCACGGGCTGCAGCCGGTAGAGACGCCGGGCGCCGATCCGGTTGGCGAGCACGTCGATGAGGTCGGACACGTCCGGGGTCGCGGTCTCCGCCAGGGCGGTCGCGCCGGGACGCCAGTCCAGCCGTTCGGCGCTGGTGGCGACGAGTATCATCCGGTCGATCCCGAACCCCGGATCGATCGTCTCGATCTTGTCGGTCAACAGGCGGGTGATCCGCGACAGATCGCGGATCGGCCGGGCGAGGCCTACGCGGACCGCTTCGAGTCGGATGTCGACCCGATAGCAGAGCCAGTCGAGGCGACGGACGCCGAGCCCCGCGGTCTCGAGCGCCCGGCAGAGGTCAGCGGCCAGGGCGCCGGCGTAGCGCGCCAGCGTCTCCGGCGCGCCGATCGGTTCGGCGAAGACGCGCTCGACCCGCGGCGCTTCCGGCGCCTCGACCGGGATCAGAGGCTCTCCCGTGCGGGCGTAGGCCTGGTCGAGGCGACGGCCCAGATCGGGGCCGAAGCGGAGCGCCAGGGGCGCGCGGGGCCGATGAGCGACGTCGGCGATCCGCTCGAACCCCATGCGCCTCAGGCCGGCGATCAGGTCGCCGGATAGGCGCAAGGCTTCGAGAGGAAGGGGCCCAATAGCCGCGTCGATCCCGCCGTCGTCCACGATCCGGAGGTCGCGGCGAAAGCGCGCGAGGGCATGGGCGGCGCCGTAGGCCGGGGCGATGGCGGCCTCGGCCCGGACGCCGGCCTCGGCGAGGCGATGGACCATGTCGGCCAGCATCGCCGCCTCACCGCCCTTCAGATGGGCGGCGCCGGTGGCGTCGATGGCGAGGCCGTCGGGCGGATCGGTCTGGCAGACGGGCGCATAACGTTTCAGGGCCCAAACGGCGAGCCGCTCCAGGGCGTCGGCGTCGCCCTGCGGGTCCGCGTCCCGCACGTCGAGGCCCGGGATCAGCGCCTGGGCCTGGGTCGCCGCCTGCCCCGCGCGGGCGCCCGCCTGACGCGCGGCGGCGTTGGCGGCCGTCACGACCCGGCGCCGGCCGACGCGGCCGACGAGGATCAGGGGCTGGTCAGGCGGCGGCGCGTCGTTCCCGAGCTGACGGCGCAGCCGATCGACGGACCAGTTCGGCAGGTAGAGCGAGACGACCCGTCTCATCACAGGGTTCCAGGGTGAGTTCCGCGGCCTCGGCGCCGCGACAACGGAGAAGTTCGACGAACCACCGTCCCCGGCCGACGCCGGGAACGGGCAGGGGAGAGGACGGCGCCGGGCTGACCCGCCAGCGGGTGACGGCGGCCGTGGGCTGGCCGAAGTCGGCGGCGTCGGCGGCGCGGCGCCAGCGCCGGATCGCCAAAGCCAGGGCGCCCGAGGTCTCCGCCGCCAGCTGCAGGCGCCGCGAGGCGGTCATGCTGAGGCGCGCCGTCTCGGCCACGACCGTGCCGAGACCGCCGTGCCGCAGGCCCTCCTCGAAACAGGCCATGAGGCTGGGCTCGTCGCCGGCCTCGACATAGATCACCCGATCCGGACCGAGCCCCGCCTGGCTGAGCGCCGGCGCGAACAGGTCCGGGCGGGTCACGCACCAGAGCACCTGACCGGGTCGGCGCGCGGCGATGCCGGCGGCGAACAGCGCCGCCGCGGCGCCGTCGACCGCGCCGTCCCCGCCGCCCGCGACCTCGTGCAGGGCCCCCAGCGCGAGCCCGCCGCCGGGAAGGGCCGCGTCGAGCGGCGGCACGCCGAAGGGCAGCGCCCCGCCGGCCGGCCGGCCGTCGTGCTCAAGCGCGCGGATGCGCGCCCTGAGGGTTTCGAGCTCGGCGGAAGGCCGGGCGTGCATGTCGGCCTCCCGTGGTTCGGTGTCATAAACGTTCCTGAAATGTTCTGGCTCTCATTTCGTCACGGAGTCAACGGGGCGGGCGCCTTATCCCCGGACGAATCGCGGTGAATCCTTTCGGTTGGTTTCGCGTTTGGACGTCCGAGGAGATCCGATGACCGATCCTGAACAGCACCGCTATTTCGCCTGGGCCGACGGCGTCGGCCGGGGCCATGGCCACGTCGTGGAAGCGCCGAGCTACGAAGCGGCGGCGGTCGGCTACACTGAACTCTATGCGCCGCCGGTCGATGGCGACGGCGAAATCCGGATCTTCGTGACGGGGGTCGACGACGGCCAGGAGCATTGCTTCACCGTTGACCTGAGCGACGGCGAAGCCGAGCCCTGCGACTGAGGCCGGAGGCCGGAGCGAATCACCCCGCTCGGTGTTGAGTCGAATCTTGGCGGGCCGGATGGCCCGTGCGGAGGCTTCGACGATGGCCTATCGGCCCACATGGCAGGGACACCTGCGTCTGTCCTTGGTGACCTGCCCGGTGGCGCTCTACACCGCCACCAGTTCGGGCGGCGACGTCCATTTCAATCTGATCAATCCGGCGACTAACAACCGGATCAAGATGGTGACGACGGACCCGGAAACGGGCCCCGTTGATCGCTCGTCCCTGGTGAAAGGCTCCGCCGTCGCCAAGGACGAATACATCCTGCTGACTGACGAGGAGATCAAGTCGGTCAAGCTGGAGAGCACCAAGACGATCGACATCGAGCGCTTCGTCCCCGAGGACGAGATCGACCGGGTCTATTGGGACAATCCCTATTACCTCGCCCCGGCCGGCGGGATCGCCGAGGAGGCGTTCGGCGTCATTCGTGAAGCCATGCGGTCAGAAGGCAAGATCGCGCTTGGCCGCGTCGTCCTCTCTACGCGGGAGCGCCTTCTGGCGCTCGAACCTCGCGGCAAGGGCATTCTGGCCTACTCCCTGCGCACCCGCGACGAGGTCCGCGACACGCGGGACGTCTTCGGCGCGATCTCGGACAAGCAGCCCGATCCGGCGATGATTGAGATCGCGCGGCGGATTATCGAGCAGCAGGCGGGCCCGTTCGATCCGGATCAGTTCGTGGATCGCTATGAGGAGGCGCTGAAGGCTTTGATCGCCTCCAAGCAAAAGGGCCAGGCGCCGGTTCGCTCAGCCGAGCCGGACGACACCCAAGTCGGAGACCTGATGGCGGCGCTGCGCGCCAGTCTCCAGGGCGCCGCCACGCCGCGCAGCGGGCGCGGGCGGACGGCAAGCCGGCCCGCCGCCACCGCGAAGCCGGCGCGGGCGCCGGCGCGGCGGCGGGCGGGCTAGTGACGCCGGTCGCCCTTGTCGCCTTGGCCCGGCTTCGACGCGGTCTTCGCTTGGCGCTTCTGATCCTGCGCCGACGACTTACCGACATCGACCTGTTCATCGAAGCGGCCCTCGCTGTCACGGCGGACATAGCGCTTGTCGCCTGGAGTCGGTTCGATCAGTTCGCGTTTGGACATGGCGGTCTCCCTTCGATGAGAAGGGAATCCGCGCTGGCGAGTCGGGTTCCGTGTCAGCGACTGCGGTGACAACGGACGGGATCCGCTCAATGGCAATCGACACCGGTCGGACCGACGGCGACCGTCGATGCGGGGAGAGATGATGCGATGTGCAACGAATTCCAGCTCATCCTGCCCTTCGACGGCGTAATCGAAACCTTCAATCGCAGCGGCGACCCGCTTGTGTTCCCGGGCGGGATGCCGAACTTTGGGCCGGCCGCCTCCATCCGGATCGGCGATCGGGTGCCGATCATCACCTTGGGCGGAAGCGGTCCCCAGCTGGTCACAACGCCTTGGGCGTGGCGCTCGCCGCAGGGGCCGCCGGTGTTCAACTTCCGCTCGGATGGCCGTTCCTTCGCCAACTCGGTCCGGTGTCTGATCCCGGCGGACGGCTTCTTCGAGTTCACCGACCCGGAGCCTGGACAGAAGCGGAAGACCAAGTGGCGGTTCACCCTCGCCGGCGAGCGCCTCTTCTGGGTCGCGGGTCTGGTGAAGGATGGCGCCTTCGCCATGCTGACCACCGAGCCCGGGACCGACATTGCGCCCTACCATAACCGGCAGATCGTCGTGCTGAAGCCCGAGGAGGGTGCGGCCTGGCTCAACCTCGAACGGCCCGAAGCCGAGCTTTTGCGGGCTCCGCCCGCAGGGAGCCTCGACGTCGAGAAGATCTTCCCGGCAGCGGCCTGAGCCTGAAGTGGGGGAGGGTCCCGGCCGACCGCGTAGTGCCGATGGCGCGCGAACGGGGCGGTTGGGGCGGCCATTGTCTCGCATACTTATCGCGCCAGTCGGCGCGGCCTCTCGATGAGGCGGATCTGACCGAAACCCGGTCGGCTGGCGCAACCGCTCGCTCGACTTTCATCCCCGGCCTGACGGCCTTCCTCGCGAAACAAGAAAGTCTCTCATTGCGGTCCTTCGCTTCGCTGCGGGGGCTCGCTTCGCTCTCCCTGCGCGCCGCCCGGGCCCCGGTCTCCCGATCGCCATCGAGGCCGCGACAGGCGTGGCCCGAAGCAAAGGAGAGACTGACATGGCCACCATCGGCACCTTCACCGCCCAAGGCGACGGCTACACCGGTTCGATCAAGACCCTCACCCTCAACGTCAAGGCGGCGGTCCTGCGGCCGAACGAGAAGACCGACGACAAGGCTCCCGACTTCCGGATCTTCGCCGGCCAGACCGAGTTCGGCGCCGCCTGGAAGAAGACGAGCCAGCAGAACCGCGAATACCTCTCGGTCAAGCTCGACGATCCCAGCTTCCCGGCGCCGATCTACGCCTCCCTGGTGGAGGTCGAGGGCGGACACAGCCTGATCTGGTCCCGCTGACCCAAGAGCCGCGGGGGGGGGGGGGGGGGGGGGGGGCCCCCGGGGTGGGGGCGCCCACGACCAAGGAGACCGTCCGCCGCGCCTATGGCGAAGTCCGCGCCGGCCACGACCAGCTCAGCGCCTTGAAGCAC
>NZ_RHWX01000025.1 GCF_003938605.1 Brevundimonas sp. 357
GTCTTGCCGTGGTCAACGTGACCGATCGTGCCGATGTTCACGTGCGGCTTCGTGCGTTCGAACTTTTCCTTGGCCATGGCCAAACTCCTGTGGCCCGGGTCCGGAACGGAGGGGCGCTGTGCTCAGTTCAAAAAACCTGGAGCGGGTAGACGGGATCGAACCGACATCCTCAGCTTGGAAGGCTGCTGCACTACCATTGTGCTATACCCGCACGAAGAATGCGGTTGCACCGCTCTTCGTATGAAGAGCGACGTTTCCGCACCCGATACCTTCATTGGACTCCGTCCCAGGGCATTGAAGGCGCGTGGTGGGGGAAGCAGGACTCGAACCTGCGAAGCTTACGCAGCGGATTTACAGTCCGCCCCCTTTGCCGCTCGGGACATTCCCCCAGCGCGCCTTATGTCAATGCCGGTCTGGAAACGCCGGAAACAATCTTTCGATCATTTCGCGACGAAAGCCTTCGCTGTCGGGCGACGCCTGCAGTAGAGGAAGCGCCTGAACCGAAAGCCCTGGGGCCCAAATCGGAGGCCGTCTTATAGTGTCGTCATTTCGAGAACGCAACGACCGGAAAACCGGTAAAAAACAATCTTTCCAAAAGAGAGGGGAAGGCCGTCTGGATCGGCCTCAAACGCCCGCCACGCAAGGACGCGGCGGGAACGATAACGAACGCAAAACCGCCCGCTCGCGCCCGGACGCCGATAATTTTCTTTGGGGACGTCATCCGGTTTTGGCCGCTTTGGCGAATCCCGCGCGGCGCGGAAGCGGCCGTTTGATGGTCACGGAAGACCGCGCCGAAGAGATCCAGCGTGAGAATCTGGCGAACGGCCACCGAATCGAAGTGGTCGATTCTGTCGCCCTGGGCCGGATGCTGCCCGCCGGCGCCGTGCACCAGGGCATGGCCTTCAAGGTCCAGCCGCTAGAGGGCGTCGCCCTGGAAGACCTGGCCGAGCCGGCCGAGGGGGTCATCGTCATGCTGGATCAGCTGACCGACCCCCAGAACGTCGGCGCCATCTTCCGTTCGGCCCTGGCCTTCGGCGCGCGCGGCATCGTGGTGCAGGATCGCCACTCCCCCGCCCTCGCCGGCGCCCTGGCCAAGGCCTCGGCCGGCGCGACCGAACGCCTGCCCTGCGCCCGCGTGACGAATCTCAGCCGCGCGCTGGAGAAGCTGGCCGACCACGGCTGGCGCGCCATCGGCATGGACGGCGAATCGGAGCTGACGCTGGAACAGGCGCTGGACGCCCGCCCGACCGTCATCGTCATGGGCTCGGAAGGCGACGGCGTGCGCCGCCTGGTGGCCGAGCACTGCGAGGCCATGGCGCGCATCCCCATGCCCGGCGGTTTCGAGAGCCTGAACGTCTCCAACGCCGCCGCCATCGCCCTGTATGAGGCCGCCCGCGCCCAAGGCCGCGCCAGTTAGGAGCCGAGCCCCCGCGTCAACTCGTCCCTGCGGCGTCTTGGCGCGGGTCCGGCTGGGCTTTAAGAGTCCGGCATGGACTTCCTCTCAAATCCCGAACTGATCAGTCAGGCCTCCGCCCTCGGCAAGGTGCTGATGATCGATCTCGTTCTGGCCGGCGACAACGCCGTCGCCGTGGGCCTCGCCGCCGCCGCCCTGCCCCAGGAACAGCGCCGCAAGGCCATCCTGATCGGCCTGGCCGCCGCCGTCGTCATGCGCATCGGCCTGGCGCTCATCACCGTCCAGCTTCTGGCCATCGTCGGCCTGTTGCTGGCGGGCGGCTTCCTGCTTCTGTGGGTGTGCTGGAAGATGTGGCGCGAACTGCGCGAGCAGGCCACCCACGACCAGGCCGAGGCCGAGGCCGAAATCGAGCGCGCCATGGCCATCGAACACGGCGGCGGTCCCTCGCCCGAGGAATTGGGCCTGAAGCGCAAGACCTTCGGCGCCGCCCTGATCCAGATCATGATCGCCGACCTGACCATGAGCCTGGACAACGTCCTGGCCGTCGCCGGCGCCAGCCACGACCACCCGTGGATCATGGTCTTCGGACTGATCCTGTCGATCGCCCTGATGGGCCTGGCCGCCAGCTTCATCGCCAAGCTGCTGAACCGCTATCGCTGGATCGCCTACGTCGGCCTGGCCATCGTCCTCTACGTCGCCCTGCACATGATCTGGGACGGCGGGCGTTCGGTGATCGTGCGCACCGGCCATGCGGATCAGTTCAACGCCTCCGCCCCCGCCTTCCTCGACATCGGCGCCGAGGAACAGGCCAAGCACATGAAACACAGCGGAAAGGGCGCGGATTCGCACACGCCCCACGGCCTGCCCGGCGGCCGCGAACGACGCGATCCGCCGCCGCAGACGGTCGAGCCTGCTCAACCTGCCTCCTGAAATACGAAAGGCCCGGAGCGATCCGGGCCTTTCTCATGTTCAGGCCATCGCCTCAGCGACCACGCAACCAACCCGTAATCGAAATCCGGTCGCCGCCGGCGGACAGCGCCACCTGCGTCACCGAATGCGGCGTCGGCACCCGCAACAAGTTCAGCGTGTTGAAACGCGGCGTGAAGGCCTCGGCCACATTGCCGTCCTCGCCATGGAAGGCCAGCAGCCCGCCCCAGTCGATCCGCCAACCAGGCGTCAGGTTCAGCACATAGGCGAAGTAGCGGTTCTTCCCTTCTGCATGATCGTCATGCTCAGTCAGGAAGTGCCCCGCACGGTAACGCGTCACCTGCATGTCGGCCATGGCGATGCGCTCTTCTCCCGTCAGCTCTCGCATCAGCCCCAGAAAGTCATCGCCATTCAGGAAGGCCGCCAGGGCGCGCCAAGGCGCCTCGGCAAGACCGTCTTGCACCAGGTCGAACACCGGATAGTTGTCGTACAGATACTGGAAATCCGCCGCCGCCGACTTCTGGATCGCCTCTCCCAGTCCACGCTTCTGATCCGGCTGAAGAGACGCCAGCCACGCAGATGGCAGGTCGACATGGCCGGTCCCCCTCCGCGTCACGACGTTGTAATCCGCCGCGCGCGCCAGATCATACAGCGCCATGGCCGAGGGTTCGGTCAGTATGCCCTCGACCTGGGCGCGTCCCGTTCGTCGCAACCGCTCGCGAATGACGGCGCGCCGATCCGGCGTCACCGCATTCAAAGCAGGGGAAACGGACCCGGCGTTCATCCCTCGGCGCCGCCGAAGCGTTCGGTCCATTCAGTCACCTGAGCGTCCTCGATCTTGGCGAACAGCACCTGGGCGGCGGCGACCGTCTGACCGGCGGGGACCAGGTTCAGCAGGTCGCCCTCGACATCAGGCCACGAAAGATCAGTAGCGCCCACAGTCGCCGCGATGCGGCTCGCCGCCTCAGGCATGAAGGGCGCAGTCACGCGGGCGAACAGGGCGACCAGCGACAGGCCGGTGCGCACCACCACGGCGGCGCGTTCGCGATCCGTCTTCAGCGCCGTCCAGGGGGCGGCTTCCTGAAGATATTCGTTGCCCAGCACCCACAGGGCGCGCGCCGCCTGGGCCGCCTTGCGGAACTCCATAGCCTCGAACTCATAGGTCAGGCTGGCCAGGGCCGCCTTGACGTCAGCCGCCAGCTTGTCTTCCAGCGCGCCCGGTTCGCCGCCCTCGGGCGCGACGCCGTCGAACTTGGATTCCGTGAACTTGACGATGCGGTTGACGAAGTTGCCCAGCACGTCGGCCAGATCCTTGTTCGTCGTCGACTGGAACTGCTCCCAGGTGAAGGCCGCGTCGGAATGCTCCGGACCATAGGCCGTCAGGTGCCAGCGCCAGTAGTCGGCGGGCAGCAGCTCCAGCGCCTGGTCCATGAAGACGCCCCGGCCCATGCTGGTCGAGAACTTGCCGCCGTACCAGTTCAGCCAGTTGAAGGCCTTCAGCTGATCCACCGTCTTCCACGGCTCGCCCGAGCCCAGGATGGTCGCCGGGAAGCTGACGGTGTGGAAGGCGACGTTGTCCTTGCCCATGAACTGCACGTAGCGCACGTCCTCCGCGCCCTCGTCCAGACGCCACCAGGAGCGCCAGTTCCCGCCGGTCTTGTCGGCCCATTCCTCGGTCGCCGCGATGTATTCGATGGGCGCGTCGAACCAGACGTAGAAGACCTTGCCCTCCATGCCCGGGCGCGGTCCGCCGTCGGGGCCGACGACCGGCACGCCCCATTTCAGGTCGCGGGTGATGCCGCGATCGATCAGGCCCTCGTCCAGATGCTTGTAAGCGATGGAGCGGGCCAGCGGCTGCCACTGGGGCGAGCGGGCGTCGACCCAGGCGCGCACGTCATCGGCCACCTTGGTCTGCAGCAGATACAGGTGGCGCGTGTCGCGGACCTCCAGATTGCGGCTGCCCGACACCGCCGAATAGGGATTGATCAGATCGGTCGGGTCCAGCAGGCGGCCGCAGTTGTCGCACTGGTCGCCGCGCGCCTTCTCATATCCGCAGTGGGGGCACGTTCCCTCGACATAGCGGTCGGGCAGGAAGCGCGCGTCGTCGATCGAATAGATCATCCGGTCGACGCGCTCCTCGATCAGGCCGCGCTCTTCCAGCACCTTGGCGAAGTGCTGGGTCAGGCGGGTGTTCGGGGCGTTGGAGCTGCGACCGAAGATGTCGAATGACAGGCTGAAGGCGTCGGCGGCCTTCTTCTGAACCTCGTGCTGTTCGTCGCAATAGGTGCGGACGTCCTGACCGGCGGCGGCGGCGGCCAGCTCGGCCGGGGTGCCGTGCTCGTCGGTGGCGCACACATAGAGGACGTCATGCCCCCGGCTTCGCATGAAGCGCGCCCACACATCGGCGGGCAGCATCGACCCGGCCAGATTCCCCAGGTGCTTGATGCCGTTGATGTAGGGCAGCGCCGAGGTGATGAGGATGCGGGACATGATCTTCCAACGTCTGGACAGGGAGGCGTCGGATATAGAGGGCGCAAACCCGAACGTCACCTTTTATGGGCCAAGTGTCTTATAGGGCAGACGTCCTAGGAGACAGGCGTCGCCCTTGTCGCCGGCAGCCGCCGCGCGATCCGCACGAACCGCCCGGTCAGCAGCGCGCCCGAGATCAGGCTGGAGACGATCACCGACCAGACCAGGCCGTCCACGCCCATGCGATGCGCCAGGAACCAGCCCAGCGGGATCATGATGAAACCATAGGACAGCAGGTGCATCAGCGTCGGCCACACCACATCGCCCGCTGCGCGGTTCGCCTGGGCGGCGACCACCTGCTGGGCGTCGGCGACGAAGAACAGAGTCGCCAGCGCCAAGGCCGGGGCCGCGATGGCCAGGATCGCCGGGTCGGTCGTATAGGCGCCGACCACTAGCGGTGCGGTCAGCCACAGGCCGATGGCGATGATGAAGGCCAGCACCGTCACCACGCCGACGCCCGCCAGGCCGCCCCGCATGACGCCCGCTCGATCGCCGCCGCCGTAGCTGCGGCCGACCAACACCGCCGTCGCCGACGACAGGCCCATGGGCACCATGAAGACGATGGCGGAGACGTTGATGACCACGGCCCAGCTGGCGGTCTCGGCCGCGCCCAGTTGGCCGGCGAACAGAGTCATGGCCGCGAAGGCCCCGACCTCGATGAAGTTGGACGCGCCGCCGCCGAGACCGACCTTGATCTGCTGGCTTTCAACCGCCTTGTCGCGCTTGGGCTTGTTGAACACGCCCCAGGCGCGCGCTTCGGGCAGGCGCAGAATGAAGATGACCAGGAAGATCGCCAGCGCCGCCCGCGCGCCGAACGTCGCCCAGGCCGAGGCCACGGCGCCGTCCAGGCCGATGCCCAGGATGTCCGGCACCAGCAGCAGGTTCAGCGCCAGGTTGACCGCATTGGCCACCCACATGGCCACCATGCCCGCCTTGGGCCGATGCAGTCCTTCAAGGAAAAACAGGGCGCAGATCGAAATCAGATAGGCCGGCATCGACAGGGCGAAGACCATCAGGGCAGGCGTCGCGCCCTCGCCCAGGCCGTCCTCCAGCCCCATGTGCACCAGGCCGAACGGCCCCAGCAGCAGCAGGCCGATCATGGCGACAAAGCCGATCTGCAGGGCGTAGGTCATGCCGCGACGCAGGACCGCGCCGACCTCATCGCCGCGCCCCTCGCCCAGCAGACGGGCGGTCATGACCTGCACCCCCATCATCAGGCCGACCGCCGTGGTCAGCACGACCGAGGACGGCGCCCAGGCCAGGGAGTGATAGGCCAGCTCGCGGCTGGCGTAGTGGCCGACGACGATGGCGTCGGTCAGACCCATGGTCATGATGCCCAGACGCGCCAGCACGACCGGCCAGGCCAGCTTCAACAGCTCGGTCAGGGTGGCGCGATTATGGAAGCTGAACAGGGACTGGACCATCGGAGGCCGCAACAGCCACGCGCGCAGGCGCGGGTCAAACGATTTTACGTGCGTTTCAGGCGCCTACCAGGCGCCCAGCTCGCGCAACTCTCGCGCCAGGTCAGGCGGCAGGTCCGTCGGCTCGGCCACGGTCAGGTCCGGCGGCACGTCCTTCTCGAAATAGCGCCAGCCCTGAAACGGCCTCCGGGCCAGGGGCGCAGTGCGGATGACCTGGCTGTCCAGCTTGATCTCGCAGCGGCTGGCCTTGCCCTCGCCGATGGTCGTGATCTCGAGGATGCGCTGGCGGCAGGTCACGGAGCCTTTCATGACCCAGTACAGCGAACCGCCGTCCTCGATCTCGGCCGCGCGCTTGGGCGTCATGCGGGTGTGGACGATGCGCCAATCGGACCGGGCCGCGTTCGCTTCCAGCGTCTCGACCTCGGTCACGCCGACGCAGAGCTTGATCATGTGCAGGGGCATGAGGCCCAACTAGTCATCCGACGCCGCGAAGGCCAGCCCGGCTCAGGGCTCGCGATCCAGTTGGGTGAAGATTTCCTGCCCCTTGGCGATCAGTTCCTGTCCGCACCGCTGGCTGTGCGAACGCACCTGCTGAACCGGGGTGGAGTCCGTATATTCCAGCATCCGCCCGATCCAGTTCCGCGCCGGATCACGGCCTTCCAGACGGCCCAGATAATACATCATGCCGCCCGTATACTGCTGCTTGAGCGCATCCGAGGCGGCCGGATCGTCGATCGCCACCGCCAGCAGGCCCATGCACTGCAAATCCGCCGCCGAGGCCGCCGGCATATCGCTCAGATCGGCGCCCAGAAGCGCCGTCGCCATCATCGCCGCAACGATCATTCGCCTGCCCCCTCGGCCTTCACAACGGCCAGCACCGCGCCGTCCGTGACCTGATCGCCAACGGCGACGTTGAACTCGGCCACCACGCCGTCGAAGGGCGCGGTCAGGGCGTGCTCCATCTTCATGGCCTCCAGCACCACGACCGGCTGGCCCTTGGCCACCTTGTCCCCGGCCTTGGCGGGCGCGGCGACGATCTTGCCCGGCATGGGGGCGCGCAAGCCGCCGTCGGAGGCGGAACCGCCCGCCGGTCCGCTGGACTTGCGGCGGTGGAACTCGACCACGTCGCCGCCGTCGAACACCAGAACCCGCTCAGCGTCAGGCGACAAGGTGCTGACCACCTCGCCGTCGACCACAACCACGCCCGGTTCGCCATAGATCTGGGCCGAGCCGAAATCGCCGCTCACGGTGAAGCTGGATGAACGGCCATACCAGCCCGGCTCGCCGGTCAGGGTCAGGGCGTGAGCCGCGCCGTCATGGTGGACCGCCGTATGCGCCTGCGGCGCCGCGTTCAGCCGGAAACCGAACAAGCCCGCGCGGACAGGCGCCAGCACATTATCCGGCGCGTCGAAGGCGGCGGCGTCCGCCTCCAGCCCGATCTGTCCCGCCGCAGCGGCTATGGCGCGGGCGGAAACCTGAGCCGGGGCGATCAGCGCCGCCTCCTCCGCCGCGATGAAGCCGGTGTCCACGTCGCCTTCGACAAAGCGCGGGTGATCCAGACAGCGCGCCATGAAGCCCGCATTGGTCTTCACCGGCCAGACTTCTACGTCGCGGCAGGCGTCGGCCAGACGGGCGGCGGCGGCCTCGCGGGTGTCTTCGTGGACGATCAGCTTGGCGATCATCGGATCGTAGAACTGGCTGACCTCGCCGCCCTGCATTACGCCGGTGTCAACGCGGATGTCGTCGGGCATGACGAAGTGATCCAGCCGCCCGATCGACGGCAGGAAACCGTTCGCCGGGTCTTCAGCGTAGAGGCGGGCCTCCATGGCCCAGCCCTTCATCGGGATATCTTCCTGCGCCAGCGGGATCGGCTGACCCGCCGCGACGCGCAGTTGCCATTCGACCAGATCGACGCCGGTGATGCTCTCGGTCACCGGGTGTTCGACCTGAAGCCGGGTGTTCATCTCCATGAACCAGATGCGGTCGGCCTTCAGCCCGTCGGAGGCGTCGGCGATGAATTCGATGGTCCCCGCGCCCTGATAGTCCACGGCCTTGGCGGCGCGCACGGCGGCGGCGGTGACGGCGTCGCGCGTGGCCTGATCCATGCCGGGCGCCGGGGCTTCCTCGATCACCTTCTGGTGGCGGCGTTGCAACGAGCAGTCGCGCTCATGCAGGTGGACGACATTGCCGTGGCTGTCGCCGAAAACCTGCACCTCGATGTGGCGCGGCCGGGTGATGTAGCTTTCGATCAGCACGCGCGGATCGCCGAAGGACGACTGACCCTCGCGCTGGGCCGACGCCAGATTTTCAGCGAAGTCCTCGGCGCGATCGACCTTGCGCATCCCCTTGCCGCCGCCGCCCGCGACCGCCTTGATCAGAACGGGGAAGCCGATGCGGTTCGCCTCGGCCGTCAGGGTCTCCAGCGACTGGTCCTCGCCCTGATAGCCGGGGGTGACGGGCACGCCCGCCTCGATCATCAGCTTCTTGGCCGCGTCCTTCAGGCCCATGGCCCGGATCGAGGACGGCTGAGGGCCGATCCAGACGATGCCCGCCGCCGCCACGGCCTCGGCGAAGTCGGCGTTCTCGGACAGGAAGCCATAGCCGGGGTGGATGGCCTCCGCCCCCGTCGCCTTGGCCGCCGCCAGCACCTTGGCCGCATCCAGATAGGAGTCGCGCGCCGCCGCCGGACCGATCAGCACCGCCTCGTCCGCCTCACGAACGTGCAGCGCCTGGGCGTCAGCCTCGGAATAGACGGCGATGGTGCGCAGGCCCATGCGACGGGCGGTGCGGAAGACGCGGCAGGCGATCTCGCCGCGATTGGCGACCAGGACGGACTTGAACATCAGACTACCTTATTGCGCCCAGTTCGGCGCGCGCTTGTCGAGGAAGGCGCGGACGCCTTCCTGGCCCTCGGCCGAGACGCGGGCGCGGGCGATGCGCTTGGCGGTCTCTTCCAGCAGGCGGTTGTCGATCTCTTCGCCCGCCACGTCGTTCACCAGGCGCTTGGCGTCGCCCATGGCGCCCGGCGCATTGGCCGACAGGCTGTCGGTCAGCATGGAGATGAACTCATCGACCGAACCTTCGGGCAGGACCATGTCGATCAGTCCCGCATGGGCGGCGTAGTCGGCGTCGAAGATGTTGGCCGTCAGGAACAGCTGGCGCGCGCGGCGCGCGCCGACCGCCTCGATGACGTAGGGGGCGATGGTCGCCGGGATCAGGCCCAGCTTGACCTCCGAGAAGGCGAAGCGCGTCCCCTCGACGGCCACGGCCATGTCGCAGGCGGCGACGATGCCCGCCCCGCCGCCCATGGCCGCACCCTCGACCAGAGCCACCGTCAGGGCCGGCACGTCGTGCAGGGCCTTGAGCATCTTGGCCAGCCCCATGGCGTCGTCGCGGTTGTCGCTCTCGGACCAGTCGGCCGCCGAGCGCATCCAGTTCAGGTCTGCGCCCGCGCTGAACGTCCCGCCCGCGCCGCGGATGAAGACCACGCGCACCTTGTCGGCGCCGTGCAGGGTCTCGAACGCCTCATACAGGGCCGCGATGGTCGCCGCGTCGAAAGCGTTCTTCTTCTCGGGACGGTTGATGGTGACGAAGACCACCCCGTCGGCGGTGGCGTCGATCTGCACCAGGTCGTCGTTCGCGTCCGGCGCCGCATCGGCGACGAAGGGGTGGGCGATGGCGTTCATCTCCGCCGCCTCGGCGTCGGTGATGTCCAGAGCGTTCAGCTCTTCTTCTGTCGGCTTTTGGTCAGTCATGATGGGCTCCTTGGCCGATAGAACGCTTCAAACGTCATCCCTCTCCCCCTCACAGGGGAAGAAGGCGATTAAACAGGATCGCAGCGGTTGGCGCGAACGGTCTTGCCGTCCTGCTCGACACGCAGCGAGACGCCCGCCACCGGCGACAGGCGCAGGGTCTGGACAAGGGTCTGATCGCCGTCGGACGACTGGTTCTCCAGAACCACCCGGATGGCGTCGCCTTCGCCTTGCAAGGTCTCCAGGGCCACCAGCTTGGAGGTGTCCTCATAGCCCTTGATCTCATTGGCCGTGATGACGAAGCGCGTGCCGCTCTCGTCCTTGGCGCAGCCGTCGTCGCTATAGTCCCAGTTGCCGCGATAGCCGATCGGGAAGACCGCTTCGGATGGCTCGCCCGCCCGCGCGGCCGCCTCTTCAGCCGCCGAGACCGGTGCGGTCTGCGGCGTCGCCGCAGCCTCAGGCGCGGCTTCAACCGTGGCCGGGGCCTTGGAATCAGCCTGCGATCCGCAGGCCGCGAGCAGCGTGGTCAGCGCGATCAGTGCTGCCGTCTTCTTCATGTCACTGTCCTTGTCGTCCAGATTTCGATCCCGCATCGAGATCGCCGACGCGACACTCTCAGCCGCGCGATCCGGCTTCAAGCAGTTTTTTGAGCATTGTGTAATTTATAGCCTTACATCCGGAATACGCCGAAGGTCGTCTCGGGGATCGGGGCGTTCAGGCTGGCGCTGATGGCCAGACCCAGCACGTCGCGGGTCTGGACCGGGTCAATGACCCCGTCGTCCCACAGGCGAGCCGTGGCGTAATAGGGGTTGCCCTCGTCCTCGTATTTCTGGCGGATCGGCGCCTTGAAGGCTTCGGCTTCTTCCGGCGTCCACGCATCCGCGTCGCGGTGGACGGTGGCCAGGACGCTGGCCGCCTGCTCGCCGCCCATGACGCTGATGCGGCTGTTGGGCCAGGTGAAGAGGAAGCGCGGGCTGTAGGCCCGGCCGCACATGCCGTAGTTGCCGGCGCCGAAGCTGCCGCCGATCAGGACGGTGAACTTGGGCACCTCAGCCGAGGCGACGGCCGTGACCAGCTTGGCGCCGTGCTTGGCGATGCCCTCGGCCTCATATTTTCCGCCGACCATGAAGCCCGAGATGTTCTGCAGGAACAGCAGCGGAATCTTGCGCTTGCAGGCCAGTTCGATGAAGTGCGCGCCCTTCTGGGCGCTTTCCGAGAACAGCACGCCGTTGTTGGCCAGAATGGCCACCGGCTGCCCCCAGATGCGAGCGAAGCCGCACACCAGCGACGTGCCGTACAGCGCCTTGAACTCGTCCATCTCCGAGCCGTCGACGATGCGGGCGATGACCTCGCGCACGTCATAGGGGGCGCGGACATCCTCAGGGATGATGCCGTACAGTTCGGCCGGGTCATAAGCAGGCGCGCGCGGCTCGCGCACGTCCAGCGGCTGGGGCTTGATGGTGTTCAGATTGGCGACGATGGAGCGCACGATCTCCAGCGCGTGCTCGTCGTTCTCGGCCACATGGTCGACCACGCCGGACTTGCGGCCGTGCGTCTCGGCGCCGCCCAGTTCCTCGGCCGAGATAACTTCGCCCGTCGCGGCCTTCACCAGCGGCGGACCGGCCAGGAAGATGGTGCCCTGATTGCGCACGATCACCGTCTCGTCCGACATGGCCGGCACATAGGCGCCGCCCGCCGTGCACGATCCCATGACACAGGCGATCTGCGGGATCGAACGCGCGCTCATCCGCGCCTGATTGAAGAAGATGCGGCCGAAATGGTCGCGGTCCGGGAAGACCTCGGCCTGGTGCGGCAGGTTGGCCCCGCCGGAATCGACCAGATAGACGCACGGCAGGTTGTTCTGCTCGGCGATCTCCTGCGCCCGCAGATGCTTCTTCACCGTCATCGGGAAGTAGGCGCCGCCCTTCACCGTCGGATCGTTGGCGACGATCATCACCTCACGGCCCGACACCCGGCCGACGCCGCAGATCATGCCCGCGCCCGGCGCCTCGTCCCGGTACATGCCGTTGGCCGCCAGTTGGCCGACCTCCAGGAAGGGCGAGCCCGGGTCCAGCAGCCGCTCGACCCGGTCGCGCGGCAACAGCTTGCCGCGCGCCACATGGCGGTCGCGGCTGGCGTCAGAGCCGCCGCGCGCGGCCTTGGCGACCTTTTCATAAAGCTCGTCCCGCAGGGCGCGATTGTGCGCATCCAGCGTTTTGAAAGCAGGACTGTTGCGATCGACGGCGGAAATCAGCTTGGGCATGCCCAAGGTTTAGGAGGCTTCCGCGCCGGGGGGAAGCCGGTTCGGTTCCCCCGCGACGAAATCGGCTATATCTGCCTGTCATGGCCCCGCTTCGACCGGACACGCTCGCCGTCGCCCTGTCCCGCGCCTTCGAGGACGCGCAGGACAGCCGCGCCAGCTGGTTCGCCCTGACGCGGGGCGAGCGGCTGTTCTCGGCCGGCGACCGGGCCGACACCCTCTATCTGCTGCGCGCCGGGCGCCTGGGCGTCTTCCGTCACGACGACGGACGGGTTCCGCAGATGACCGCCGTCATCAAGCCGGGCGAGCCGGTCGGCGAACTGGCCATGCTGGCCGGCACCTCGCACATGTCGGACGTCGTCGCCCTGCGCGACAGCGACGTGTTGGCCCTGCCGCGCGAAGCCTTCTTCGACGCCGCGCGCAACGATCCCATGCTGATGTCCGAGCTGGGCCAGATCATGCTGAGCCGCGCCCGCGAGCGCGGCGGCGGGACCGAGCCGAACGTCTTCGGCTTCGTCTCCGCGCGCGGCAAGCCGATCCGAGCCTTCGTTGAGCGCGTGGCCCGCGCGGTCGAGGCTCAGGGCTGCACCTGCCACGTCATCGACAGCTCGGCCCTGGCGTCGGCGGCCGAATGGTTCTCGCGCGTCGAGGACGCCCACGACTACGTCCTCTACGTCGCCGAAGCGGACGAGCCGAACTGGGCCGCCCTGTGCGCGCGCCAGGTCGACCGCCTGTTCCTGGTCGGGGCCGCCGACCGGCCGCCGCCCCCTGCCCCGCCTGTCGCCGACGACTGGGACGACGCGGGCCAGCGCACCGACCTGATCCTCCTGCGCGATCCGCGGATGCCGCGCCCCAGCAACACCCGCGCCTGGCTGGACGTGCTGAAGCCGGGCCGCTGGTTCCATGCGGTCGAGGGCCTGTTCGACGACACGGCGCGGATCGCCCGCCTGATTACCGGCTCGGCCGTAGGCGTGGTGCTGTCGGGCGGCGGCGCGCGCGCCTATGCCCACATCGGCGCGCTGAAGGCCCTGCGCGAAGCGGGCACGCCCATCGACTTCATCGGCGGCGCTTCCATGGGGGCGGTCATCGGCGCGGGCCCGGCCCTCGGCTGGTCGGACGAAGAGCTTGAGCACCACATCCGCCAGGCCTTCGTCCTGTCCGACCCTCTGGCCGACATCGCCCCGCCCATCATCGCCATGACCCATGCCCGCAAGGTCAAGGCGATGATGAAGGAGGCCTTCGGCGACGTGCAGATGGAGGACATGCTGCTGCCCTTCTTCGCCGTCTCGACCAATCTGACCTCGGGCAAGCTGGAGGTTCATCGTGAAGGGATGCTGCGCCACGCCCTACGCGCCTCCATCTCCATTCCCGGCGTCATGCCGCCCGTGGTGATGAACGGCCAGGTGCTGGTCGACGGCGCCGTGCTGCGAAACTTCCCCAGCGATGTGATGCGGCGGCTGAACAGCGGGCCCGTCGTCGGCGTCGACGTGTCCATGACGCGCGGCGTCGATCCCGAGACGCTGGAGAATCCGCCGTCCTGGTGGCGCTGGATCCTGTCGGGCGCGTGGAAGCACGGGCCGCCGATCGTCTCCATCCTGATGCGCTCGGCCACCCTGTCCAGCGAGGCCGAGCGGATGCAGGCCCGCGCCGAGACGGACCTGTTGATCCTGCCCACGCCCGACGGCGTCGATATCCGCGACTGGAAAGCCTATGAGCCGGGCGTCGCGGCGGGCTACGAGGCCGCGCATGCAGCCCTGGACAGCCTCAACGGGCCGATCGAGACCCTGCACCGCCGCCGTCGGACCGGCGCGCCAGAAGAAACAGTCGAGGAAATGGCAGAAGAGTCCTTCCCTCAGGACGCCGCGGAAACGCCTCGCCCAACACCTGAGCCAGGCGCGCCAGGAAGGCGTCGTGGTTGGCTGGGTCTTCGCAAAGCGCGGTCAGATAAGGCCTGAGGGCCGTGCCCTTCATCCACTCCAGCACCGCGTTCTCGCCGTCCAGCACATGTAGATAGGTCGTCGACCAGATATCGACCTCCTCGCACAGATCCGCCACCGCGTCGTAATAATCCTCGACCGCCAGCAGCGGCTGGATGGTGTCCACGCCCTTCAGGCGCGCGCTCCACGGGCCGTCCGCCGCCGTCTGGCGCATTCGGGTGTGATGGCGCGTCTCCCAGGCCATGGGCATCTGCACCGCCAGCACACCGCCCGGCGCCAGCGACTCGGTCAAGCGTCGAAACAGCGCCGCATGGTCCGGCGCCCACTGCAGGGAGGCGTTGGCCAGGATCAGGTCCACCGGCGCGGCGGGCCTCCAGGCGCCGAGATCGCCCTGCACCCAGTCCACATCGTCCGGCAGGCTCCGCGCCTGCTCCAGCATGGCGGCGCTGGAATCCAGCCCATGCACCTGCGCCTCCGGCCAGCGCCGCTTCAGCAAGGCCGCGTGCTGGCCCGTGCCGCAGCCGATGTCCCAAACCTCATGCGGATCCAGATCGCCCGGAAGCTGAGACAGCAGATCGATCGCCGCGCGATCACGCTGGCGCTCGAAGCGGTTGTACTGTTGGGGATCCCACGCCGGCGACGTCATCGTCATACTTCTCCCTCGATCTTCGCAAGAAGCGATTCGAGGGAGAATGGTACAGCCTCTCAGGATTGAACTGAGGACCTCCGGCTCCACAAACCGGCGCTCTAACCAGCTGAGCTAAGGCTGCACATCTCTGCGCGAGGGCGGTTCTCTAGCGGGCCTCGCCGTCGGGGGCAAGCGGCCATTTCGTCCTCGCGCAGGATTTTATGTTTTATCCCCGTCAGTTCCAACCGCGGCTGGCGATATACTGCTGAAGTTGCATCAGACGGGTCTGGTCCGACGGGTGGGTCGAGGCGAACTCCGGCGTCCCCGACTGCCGCCCTTCAGCCATGGCGCGCCACAGGGCCAACGATTCCGACGGCCTGTAGCCGGCCGCCGCCATGTAATCGACGCCCAGTCGATCCGCTTCCAGCTCATGGCTGCGCGAGAACGGCAACAGCACGCCCAACTGCGCGCCCATGCCGCCAAAGGCCTGAACCGCCTGGCTGTAATCCCCGGCCTGGCTTTGCACCGCGCCCAGGATCAGGCCCGTCGTCTGGGTGGTCGAGGCGCGCTCGGCGGCGTGGCGGGCGATGACGTGGCCGACCTCATGGCCGATCACGGCGGCCAGTTGGTCGTCGTTCTTGGCGATGGCCAGCAGTCCCGTCGTCACCCCCATATGGCCCGACGGCAGGACGAAGGCGTTCGGCGTGGCGTCGTCGAACACTGCATATTCCCAATGGCGATTGGTCAGATTGGCCGCCTGGACGATGCGGTCGCCCACCCGGCGCACCCGTGCGTTCTGGGCCGTATTGTTCGACACCTTCTGCGTCCGCAGCGTCTCGGCCCAGGCCGCCTGCGACTGCTGGACCAGCACGCCGTCGTCGATGAAGACCAGCTGATTGCGGCCCAGGGCCTCATTATAGGCGCAGGCGCCGACCCCGGCGCCCAGAACGCCGGTGGTGATCGCCAGGGCGAGCATAAGGGGCTTACGAGACATCAGTCCTCCGGAACAGTCAGGGGCCATAATGCACAGGCAAGCCGCCCGGCTCCATGCCTGACGCCGCAAAGTGCGTTTCCATCGCTCGTTTCGTTGAGCCGCGACCTTGAGGTTTCAGCACATGAAAAAAGCGCCCCGAGGCAAGACCTCGAGGCGCTTCTTTTCGTTTCAATGCGATCGCTCGCTTAGTCCAGGTTGAAAGGCACCCGGACCACGAACTTGGCGTTCGTTGCAGCGCCGTCGACCGTGCGGGGCGAAAGTTGCCCACGCTGGACGATGCGAACGGCCGCAGCGCCGAAGCCCATGCCGGACGGCTCTTCCGAGACGACGCGGCAACCTTCGGGCTTCCCGCTCGGGGTCACCGTGCACTCGACCGTGGCCGAACCGCCCACGCCGCGATCAAGAGCGCGTTGCGGGAAGTCCCGTTCGGTCGGACGCGGCGGGCGAGCCCACTGCGGGTTGGTGATCACCGAAGGACGCGGCGGTGCGGGCGGCGCCGGCGGAGGCGGAGGACCAGGGACGATCACGGGCGGGCCCGTGTATTCGACGCGGTCTTCCTTCTTCGTCGGCTCGATCGGCAAGGTCACCGGAGGCGGAGGCGCCTGGGTGTTGACGACCGGCTCGCGCACCTGAAGCTTCGGCGGCGGAGGCGTATCCGGCGGCGGCGGCGGCGGCGGAGGCGGAGGCGGTGGCGGCGGTGGCGGCGCCATCAACTCCACATCCACAGCCTCGTCCACGTAATCGAACTCCTGGAGTTCGAACTTGCTCTTGTAGAGGTAAAAACCAGCAAGAACGTGAACGACAACCGAAATGCCGATTCCGACCATTGCGCCCGTCGAAAGTTTTTTCTTCTTCGGGGCGTCGAGCAGAGGGTCGCGATGCTCGTGATGTTCAGCAGTCATGCTTTGCGTCACGCCCCCTTACGACTGATCTTCGCCAACCAGGGCGACGCTGTAAAAACCATTGTCCTGCAAGGCGTTCATGACCTGCATGAAGTCCCCGTAGCGCGTTTGCTGGTCAGCACGGATGAAAATCCGCTCCTGGTCAGGGTTACGCGTTCCGATTTGGGTCTTCAGATCATCGCCTAGCGTTGCAACCGAGGTCCGGAAATCGCCCACGAACACTTCGCCGCCATTCTGAATGGAGATGAAGATAGGCTTGGGCGGGTTGGGAGCCGGCGGAGCGACGGCACGTGGAAGTTTCACCTGCACCGACACGGTGGCGAGCGGAGCCGCCACCATGAAGATGATAAGGAGAACGAGCATAATGTCGACGAAAGGCGTGACATTGATATCGCTGTTCGCCTCGACGGTGTACTTGCCGCCGCCGGAACCGGAAAGTTTGGCGGCCATCCGTCTTACGCTCCCTTGTCGAGTTGACGCGAGATCGAGTTCATCAGCTCGGCGTTGAAGCCATCGGCGCGAGCACCGTAGGACGCGATGCGGGTGTTGAAGTAGTTATAGAAGATAACCGCCGGGATGGCCGCGAACAGACCGATGCCGGTAGCCAGCAGGGCTTCAGCGATACCCGGAGCCACGACGGCCAGGTTGGTGGTGTTCGACTCGGCGATGCCGATGAACGAGTTCATGATGCCGTAAACGGTGCCGAACAGACCGATGAACGGACCCGACGAACCGACCGATGCCAGGAACTGCTGGCCGCCCGACAGACGGATGCCCAGACCGCCTTGGACGGCGGCGACGGCGTTGGAGGCGCGAGCGACAGTGGCGTCGCGGTGGGCGCCGATCACGTCGAGGCCAGCTTGACGCGACAGTTCGATTTCGCCCGTAGCGGCCGCCGCCATGTCAGCCAGCGGGTTGCCTTCAAACTCTTCCGAGGTGGCCAGGCGACGAATGTCGGCCAGGTTGCGAGCACCGCGGTACTCTTCCAGGAAGCGGTTGGTCGTCTTGGTCAGCGAGCTGAACTCGACCAGTTTGATGAGCAGCAGCGTCCAGGAGAAGATCGACGCCAGGACCAGGCCTGCCATCACGACCTTAACGACCGGGTGCGCCATCATGAACATGGCGATCGGGGTCAGGCTGCCGCCGTGACCGCCTTCAGCGGGGGCTTCAGCAGCGGCGTCAGCCGCCGGAGCAGCAGCGTCGGCGGCCGGAGCGGCGGCGTCGGCAGCGGCGGGAGCCGAAGCGGCGGCCGGAGCGGCCGGAGCGGCTGCGTCCTGCGCCAGAACCGGCGAGCTCGCCATCAGGACGGCTGCGCCGGCCATAGCGAGGAGGATATTCGTCTTCTTATCGAGCATGTTTCGCCAGTTCCTGCTTTGGTCTGACTCGTGGAACCCAAGACGGCGACCGCGTCAGTCGGCCGCGCCTTTACAGTGAAATCTTTTCCTCCCGCCGGATTTCTCCCCCGCCGGTCGGCGCCGCAATCCTCCAAGCGCCGAAGCGCCTGCGAACCATGACGACAGAGACAATATCTCGCCGTCCACAGCCTGCAAGCAGGAATGCGATCCTGTCCCTTTGGCGAAGCGGTATCTTAGCGTCAAGGGCGGAAAATGGCTTTTCACCCCTTGCCCGACGCGTTACGGCACGCGACGCATAAAAAATGCGCGCAAAAGTCACAAAACAGCAACAAACTTGCCGTGTAAGCCAAGGTTAAGAAAAGTTTAGGCCCGTGACGAATTTTCGGCTTTTTGGTGACCGAAGCGAATATTCGACAATGAAGGGAAAGTGGTGCCTGGAGGCGGGTTCGAACCACCGACACGCGGATTTTCAATCCGCTGCTCTACCAACTGAGCTATCCAGGCGCACGACGTCGTCGCGAGAGGCGGGTCTATAGGCGAGCTCGGACGGGCTGTCCAGACGCCAATTCACTCAATTCCGCGATCTTTTTCATCATCGTGCGCATCTTCCGCCGGAATGGCGTAGCCGCCTGTGAACCAGCGCTGCAGATCGATGTCGGCGCAACGCTTGGAGCAGAAGGGCTTGTAGGCGGCGACAGCTTCGGCGCGACGGCAGATGGGGCATTGGGCCATGCTCAACCCTCCTTGATCTCGAACACGCCCGGCGCGGCGTCCGGGCGGATGTGGGCGCGCGGCCCCAGCTGCGCCACCCAGGGTGACAGGATCGCCGCCGATGTCGAACTACAGTGCAGCGTCAGGCGCGGCGCGGCGCGATCCGTCAGCAAGGCGAGGCGCAGCCGACGCAGGGCGCCGATCTGCGGCGCCCCCGGCGCCGCCAGTCGTTCGTCCGCAGGCGCGCGCCCCCAGGGCAAAGACAGTTGCAGCAGGCCGAACCGGCTGAGCGGCCCGATCGCCGCCCCGTCGTGATCGGCGAACGCCTGACGCGCCATGGATAGAGTGGTCTCTGGGTGCAGTCCGACGCCCGCCAGGTCGATGGCGACCAGACCGCCCCACCCTTTCAGCGCCAGCAACCGCGCCGTCTGTCGCAGGCCTTCGCGATTCACCGCCTCGCGCCCTTTGCGAGAATCTCGTCCGGCGGCGGGCGCGTAATCAATGTCAACCGCGATCAAGGCCCGCGTCCGCTGCACAGCCAGATCCAGGCCCACGCCCGGCACGACCACGCCGCCGGACAGCGCCTCCTCTTCAGCCTCCAGCGCCGCGCGGATCGCCTCGACGCCCGTGGACACAGGCGCGCCCGGCGCCAGCTGCTTCAGGATGGCGGCGACGTCGGGTCCGGCCGCCAGCAGACGCGGCTCTCCGCTCGCCTCTCCCAGGCTGCGCAAGACCGGCCCCTTGCGCTCGCGCGGCTCGGCCGTGATCAGAAGTTCAAGCTTGGCGCCTTCCGCCGGACGATCCGCCTTGCCCAACGGCAGAAAGCCGAACGGCTCGCCGCAGCCCAGGTCGACGAAGGCGCCGTGCAGACCGGGCGCCAGGCGCGCCACACGGCCGACGACGCGGGCCCCCAGGCGATGCTCGGGCCGATCGTCGTCTCTATGTATAATGAGGGTCCAGGCGCGGCCGTCGCGAAAGACCATGCCACGGGTCTCGCCCGGAGCCGCGTCCAGGAAGACCTCGACATCGGCCATCAGGCCGCCTCGCCTCTCCAGCCTGCGCCGCGCAGCAGATTCGCCGCCTCATAAAGCGGCAGGCCCATGACGGCGGGATGGCTGCCGACGATTCGGGTGATGAAGGCGGCGGCCCGGCCCTGAATCCCATAGCCCCCGGCCTTGCCGCGCCATTCGCCCGAAGCGACATAGGCGGCGATCTCGTCCTGCGACAACGGCTTGAAGCTGACGCGGGTGTCGACCACGCGCCAGGACGTGCGCCCGCCGCAGATCACGGCCACGCCGGTGAAGACGCGATGATTGCGCCCCGACAGCAGTTTCAGAAAGCGGATCGCCTCCGCTTCGTCAGCGGGTTTTTCCAGCAGGCGGCGCCCCACGGCCACCACGGTGTCAGCCGCCAGGACCACGTCGTCGGGATGACGCCCAGCCACGACGGCCGCCTTGGAGCAGGCCAGACGTTGCGCCAGACGCGGCGGCGTCTCGGCCTTCTCGGGTGTTTCGTCGATATCGGCGGGATCGACCAGATCGGGCGCAATGCCGATCTGCGCCAGCAATTCGATGCGGCGCGGGCTCGACGAGGCCAGAATCAACCTCGGAGCCAAGGCGTCAGGACGCGACACGCGCGTCCTTACTTGAAGCGGTAGGTTATGCGACCCTTGGTCAGGTCATAGGGCGTCATTTCGACCAGCACCTTGTCGCCGGCCAGCACCCGGATGCGGTTCTTGCGCATCTTGCCCGCGGTGTGGGCGATGATCTCGTGATCGTTTTCCAGCGTCACGCGGAACGTCGCGTTCGGCAGCAGTTCGCTGACCACGCCGGGGAATTCCAGCAGTTCTTCCTTAGCCATGCGGCCTCTCTCGCCCGTGTGAACAGCTACGGGCCCGCGCCGAGCGTGAGCGCGAGCCGTGAAAGTGAGGGCGCCTAATGCACCAAAACGCTCAGATAGTCGAGTTCAGCCCCGACGGTAGAGGGCGCAGACCAGGGTGAAGAGCCGGCGCGCCGTCTCCTGGTCGATCTCCACCTTGCCGTCCAGCCGGGTTTTCAGCAGGGCCGCGCCTTCATTGTGCAGTCCCCGCCGCCCCATATCGACCGACTCGATCTGGCTGGGCGAGGAACCGCGCAGGGCCTCGTAGTAGCTTTCGCAGATCAGGCCGTAGTCACGGATCACCGTCTTCATCGGCGTCAGCGACAGGACATGCGTCCGGCTGAAATCCGGTCCGGCGATATCGAAGGCCAGACGATTATCCTGCGACGAGAGAGCCAGGGTGTAAGGACCGCCTTCAGCGCCGTCCGGGATGAAACTGTTCTGTTCGATCAGGTCGAAGATGGCGACCCGGCGCTGATGCTCGATCTCGGCCGTCGCGGCCGGCAGAGAGGCGTTGTCGATCTCGATCGCGGTCAGCTTGTGCGGCCCGCTCATTCCGCCGCTCCGTCCAGATGGGTCGGCGCCACCCGCGCGGGCCAGCGTTCGGACAGGTCGGTCAGCACCGCATCCAGGCATTCCACGTCGATCCGCAGATCGCCGCCGCCCGCGAACATCATCATCACCTGACCGCCCGGCGCCTCGGTCGGCAGGAAGTCGAGCGCCAACAGCTCCAGCGCCGCCTCGGGCAGGCGCGGCAGACGGCGGCTCCTGACCGCCTGAACGTCGCCGAACTGCATGGCCGCCATGACGCGCGTGCCGCCGCATTCCCAGCAGAAACGCGACAGGACGACGGTCAGGCGCCGCGCCTCCTTCTCCCAACGGATGTCGACCGGACGCATGATGGCGTCCTGAAGCGCGGCAGAGATGATCTGCAGGTCTTCCGCATCCTCGGCCAGCAGGCGAAGGGGCGTCATCGGTGCCAGGCTTTCGCCCGCAGCGCCTTCGTCCGCCACCTCGTCGGTCAGGGTCGAGATCGGTTCGCCGTCAGTGGTCATCGCCCTCCCCCTTGATCCGTCGGACATCGGCGCCGCACGCGCCCAGCTTCTCTTCCATCCGTTCGAAGCCGCGATCCAGATGATAGACGCGGCCGACCGTCGTCTCACCTTCGGCCACAAGACCGGCGATGACCAGAGACATGGAGGCGCGAAGATCCGTCGCCATGACCGGCGCGCCCTTCAATCCCTCCACGCCGCGCACCACGGCCTCGCTCGCATGGACGGTGATGTCGGCGCCCAGGCGCGCCAGCTCCGGCGCGTGCATGAAACGGTTCTCGAAGATGTTCTCGTGGATGACGCTTTCGCCCTCGGCCGTCGTCATCAGGGCCATGAACTGCGCCTGCAGGTCGGTGGCGAAGCCCGGATAGATCTCGGTCGTGACGTTGACGGCCTTCAGCCGCTGCGTCGGGTCGCGGCGCACGATCAGGCCGTCCTGCGTCGGTTCGATCTCGACGCCCGCCTCGACCATCTTGTCGGTCAGGGCGGTGATCAAATCGGCGCGCCCCTTGGTCAGACGCACCTCGCCCCCCGCCATCGCCGCAGCAAGCGCATAAGAGCCCATCTCGATTCGATCGGGAATCACCGACCAGGTCGCACCCGACAGGGACGAGACGCCGGTGATCGTCAGCACGTCCGTATCCAGCCCCTCGATCTTGGCGCCCATGGCGATCAGGCAGCGAGCCAGGTCGCCGATCTCGGGTTCGCGCGCCGCACGCTTCAGCACCGTCGTCCCGTCCGCCAAAACGGCGGCCAGCAAGGCGTGCTCGGTCGCGCCGACCGACACGAACGGGAACTCGATCTCGGCCCCACGCAGGCCCTTGGGCGCGGTGGCGCTGACATAGCCCTCTTCCAGCTCGATCGCCGCACCCATGGCCGTCAGGGCCTGAAGGTGCAGGTCGACCGGCCGCGCGCCGATGGTGCAGCCGCCCGGCAGGGAGACCTTAGCGTTCCCCGTGCGCGCCAGCAGCGGCCCCAGCACGTTGAACGAGGCCCGCATCTGACGCACCAGATCATAGGGGGCGAAGGTCGAGGTCAGCTCCGGCGCATGGAACAGGGTCTCCTGCCCGTCGGCGCCGTCACGCTCGGTCACTTGCACGCCGAACTGACGCAGCAGCTGGCCCAAGAAGCGCGTGTCCGCCAGACGCGGCATGTTCGTCAGCAGCAGGGGCTGATCCGTCAGAATCGACGCCGCCATCAGCTTGATCGCCGAATTCTTGGCCCCGCTGACCGGAATGGAGCCGTTGAGGC
The DNA here is from genome assembly GCF_003938605.1 of Brevundimonas sp. 357. Lineage (GTDB taxonomy): Bacteria > Pseudomonadota > Alphaproteobacteria > Caulobacterales > Caulobacteraceae > Brevundimonas. The sequence goes on from NZ_RHWX01000025.1 coordinate 23,012, forward strand.
GATTGCCGCCGTGAATGACGATGCTGTCCATGGGTGTCGGGGAAGTCCTGGGAGGCCCGGACCCCTACGGCCCGGCGAACCGGTTATCTAGCAAGTCGGACGGCGCCCGCGAAAGGCCGTAACGTCGCAAGACGGATGACTTTCAGTTGCTTTCGCTCGGCGGCCGCGCGCCGCCCGCGCCCGGCGCCTTTCGGCGGCGCAGATTCGTCCGCAGAGCGGCCGCCAGACGCGCCGCGCGCTCGGCCTTGGCCAAGGTTGCGGGGCTGGCGGAAGGGGATGAGTCTACGTCCCGCCCCGTCTCGTCGGCGTCTTTGGTCGGCTTGTCCATAACGGCAGCAGACCGCGTGCAAAGATTTTGATCAAGCATGCATTTTTGGCTTGGCCCAGCCGAAACCTTTGGCTATACGGCCGCTTCCTCAGTGACCCGCCGCCGTAGCTCAGTGGTAGAGCGCATCCTTGGTAAGGCTGAGGTCGGCAGTTCAATCCTGCCCGGCGGCACCATCCCAGCCCTTGCTGATCCCGGATCGGCAAGGGCTGGGGCCAATCTCTCCATTTCAATCAAGCACTTGTTTCACCGCCTGGACATGTCACGTCCGGCGCAGGCGTCTTCACGCCTCGGTCAGGCAGATTGGAATCGTTCCTGGATGCCGGCGATGCCGACAGGCCCGCTCGCCTGACTGGCACCGCCATTCCATCACCCGCCTCAGGACAGGGCGACAGCCTTCATGGACGTCGCAGAATCAGCCAGCCGTTCGGCTGATACCCGCGCCGCCTTCCCGATCAGCAAACGCCCGCCCATGAAGTCGGCGGGGGCGTTGACCGCCTCCACCGCCACGATCCTGTC
>NZ_RHWX01000026.1 GCF_003938605.1 Brevundimonas sp. 357
CGCGGGATGGAGCAGCCCGGTAGCTCGTCAGGCTCATAACCTGAAGGTCGTAGGTTCAAATCCTACTCCCGCACCCACTACAGTAGTACAATCGCCGTCCTGGCTTACCAGGGCGGCGATTTTGCCTTTCACGGTCAGTGCAAAGCGGCCCCGTTCCGGCAGCGGCGTCACCACGACCGTCTCAATCAGTTGGCGCACCAGATCGCGCGCTTCTGCGGCCGCCTCGCTGTCGCTGCGGTGAAGCGCCTGGGCCAGGTCGATCACCACGCGGCGATAATGCTCTGCGATCCCTGGGTGTAGAGATATGGGCGAGGGCGCTTCCTCAGCCGTCAGTGCCGCCTCCAGAGCTGCGCGCTGGACCTCGAGGACGGAGAGTTTATCCTTGATCGCCGCGCCGCTCAGGACGCCGTCGGCCACTTGATCGATAAGTCGCTCCGACCGGCGTTTGGCCTCGGCCAGCTCAGCTTCCAGCTTGCCTCGCCGGCCCCGCGCCGCCCGATTGCGTTTTTCCATTTCCAGACGGGCCTCCTTCATGGCGGAGGCAACGATGTCAGGCGCCAGAAGGCGGTCTCTGAGGGCCGTCAGGACCCGGGCGGCGATGTCGGCGCCCTTCACCCCGCGACCGTTGTCACACGCGGCCGAGCCGCGCTCGCGTCGCCAGGAACAGACGAACCTCTGCTCAGATCCGCTGCGGATCATCGGGCCGCCGCAGCAGCCGCAGGTCAGCTTGCCGCTGAGCAGATGCCTCGGTCGAACCGAGGCCAGTGAGGACGTCTTCTGCGGGCCCAGTCGGTTCTCTTCGTAGCGGGCGCGGACTTTGAGCCAGAGTTCCTCAGGAACGATCCGCAGGTCGGGCACTTCCTGGCGGACAATGCTGGCCGGGTCGCCCTTGCGTGCATTGCGAGCGCCGGTACTGCGGTCCTTCAGCCAAGTCTGCCGTCCGAACACCAGAATGCCTCGGTAGAGCTCGTTGTGGATGACGCCATTTCCACGTTCGGCGTTGCCGTTGATGGTCGACGCGTTCCAGGCCTTACCTCGAGGGCTAGGAACGCCGCGCGCGTTCAGGTCTGCTGCTATGGCGCGGGGGGAGGCGCCCGCAGCGTACTTGCGAAAGATCTCGACGACGACTTCGGCCTCGGCTGGGACGATATCGCGAAGACCCCTGATCGGTTCGCCCGCCGCGTCGAACTCGCGGCGGATGGCGTAGCCATAAACACGTCCGCCGGTGTGACGGCCATCACGAACCACGCCTTCCAGGCCTCGGCGTGTCTTCCTGCGAATCTCCTGGAGGAAGAGAGCGTTCATCGTGCCCTTGAGGCCGACGTGGAGTTCATCGACGACGCCTTCCGAGATCGTATGGATGGCCACGCCGTGGAACCGCAGGTCCTCATAGATGGCGGCGATGTCGGCCTGAGACCGTGACAGCCGATCCAGCGCTTCGCAGATCACCACGTTGAACGCTCCGCCCTTAGCCGCGCGTTCCATGGCCAGAAAGCCGGGGCGGTTGGCGATTGAGGCGCCGGATATGCCGGCGTCCTCGAAGGCGCCGACGACTTCAATGCCCTGCCGGGCGGCGAAGGCACGGCAGGCGACGAACTGATCCTCGATCGAGGTCTGCTTCTGCAGATCACTGGAGAAGCGGGCGTAGAGAGCGGCGCGCGGCAACGAACGGGGCGCAGGGGACCGGGCGCTGATCATTAAAGGTCGTCTTCCGAATGGCAGGGAGATGGCCAAGTTTGCCTCTCCACCGCCACGCGCGCTAGGGCGCGGACGAGGCTGGCGAGCAGGTCTTCAGCCAAGGCTGCTCGGGCGTCGGTCGGCAAGGGCGCGTCCAGAGCAAGGATCTGGGCGTGATCGCGTATGGTCGTGGCGATATGCAGCGGCGACCGGGAAGCCTCGCTTCTTACATCGGGCAGAAGGGTCGCTGGGGAGGTCTCGCTCTTCGCCGATAAAGCGGGCGATGGGCTCGGCGTGCGCTGCTGAGGCTCCTCGTGTTCGGAGGCAGCAGAACGCGAGTGGGGGAGAGATTTCAATGTATGGACCCTCAGGCATGCGTGAGCGAACAGGCTCGCGCCACGCAAAGTTATGAGGGGTCCGAGACGGATGTTGTCCGTCCTGGATTAATGAGCGGTTAACGCCGCCCCATCTCCTGTCGGAGGCTTTCTGAGACGAAGCGGCCTGAAACCAATCGCCCTCTGGCCTAAAATCCATCAAGCAGGTCGTGAAGCATCTGCAGCTTTGCCATGATTTCAGCCGGTCTATCAAAATCGTATGGCCGGACGGGAAGGGGACCAAAGGCGGCGACGCCAATGTCAGCCGCCAAGGTCCGCAGGTGCGCGAATTCTTGTTCGCTGAAGCGCTCCTTCGATAGAGCGGCCAGATGGACGGAAGCTTGCATCAGCCGGTGGCCCATGAGCTTCACCATGTAGTCCTGATGGCCTTCCAGATCGGTGATGATCAAGCGCCGCAGATATTCGCTGGCGCTGACGCCTGTGTCGTCAAGCTTCGTTGACATCAGGCGATGATAATGGGGCGAGATGTTTGTCACGACACGCGGGTTGAGAGAAGGCATTAAACCACCGAATTCATGTAGAGGGGTGTTTGAGGTGTAACACCTCATGGTACTGGAATCGTTGAGGAAAACCGTATTTCGTGCGAGGGTGTGCGAAAGTTCACACCCTCCCGCAGTTTTATTGCTGAATGTTATCAGCCGGTTACGGCGACGCAGTTGTGCGTAATGTGTGCCCGCTCCCGTAGGGAGCTTTAAGCGAGAGTCCCGCATGCGGGCGGCGCGCTAATTTTTCGTGGGGTTCGCGGCAGCCAGCAGGCATTCTGCCCTCTTGAGGAGCGTAGCGGGGCGCCTGAAACAGACGCCTAAACGGCCAGCGCGATGACTCGGGTCTGTGGCTATTGAAAGAAGTCCGCGGGGGCGCAGTTCAGTCCCCGCGCCAGGGCAAACACGGCCAGGATGCCGACGTTGCGTTCGCCACGTTCGATGCCGCCCACATAATTTCGGTGCAGCCCAGACCGATGCGCTAGCTCCTCCTGGCTGAGGTCGCGCGCAAGCCGCAGCTGCCTGACGGCGCGACCAAAGGCGAGAAGGTCCGGATCACTTTCCACCACAATGGCTTGCGGTGGAGCGTCGCCACCATCTACACACTATCAGTGTGATTCTGCGCGAGCTTGATATGCGGGATGTTGGCCTGACACGTTTGGATTATCTTATCGGGGAAGAGACGCATCTGGACGGGGCCGATTTGAAGCAACTCGTTCATCTTGCCTCCTTGGATGCAATGCGTCGCGCCGTTGCTGACGGCCTGGGCGCGGAGGGGGCTCTAGTGCTCCAAATCCTTCTGCTTCTTTGGAAAAACCGGATCCAGAAGCGGTCGGAAACCCCCTATATCATCGCCATACGCGACATAGACTTGGAGATGTTCCTGGACCTGGACGAAGATCGGGTCCGTGAAGGATTGCGTCAATTGCTGCCATTCGTTCGGGTAGACGACCTGGACCTCTATCTTTGCGGCGATATCGAATTAAGCTTGGAACCGCTCCTCAAAAAGGACGGTCGACTGGCCGATCGGTTGGATCTGGTGTGGCGTACGACGCATGCGCGGGCACTGATTGAGGCGGCGATGGAAGCGGAAGAAGCCATACATTGCTACCTGGGTCAGCTCCAAGAAAGGGTGGATCCTCAGGCTGGCGATCGGTTGGTGGTCCTGCAAACGTGGTGGCGCCAGTATCTTTCCAAAGAGCGCTTTGCTCGCCCCTATGATGTTCTCGAGGTGCGCTCAGATCTATGCGCTTTCGAAGACCAGACGGCGGAATTGGCGCTTGTCCACGATGGCTTTGTCGGTCTGTTGGCTCGCGCCGACGAGTATGGGGCGCTATTCTCGGAACGCCTTCAATTGGCGCCAGGCGCACGGCTCCAAGCCCTCCGTGGCCCCTGTCGAGTTCGACCGGATCGCCTGGATCGTCCTGGCAGGCGATTGGAAATCGTAAGATGAGGCAGGGGCGCGGCACGTGGGCGAGAAGCGGGAGCTTACGACTATGTCAGATCTAGGCATCACCATTTTTGATCCGGCGGACGCGCTTACCAGCCCTGCGCACATCGCCGCTTATATCGACTTGGTCGCGGAAGAGACTGGTCATGATACCGAAGAGATACTCAAGGCGATGGGTGTCGCCGTCCGCGCCAGCGGCTCTGCCTCGGTTGTTGCGATGAAGGCAGGCTTGATGTTGGCGGAGCTGGAAACGGCTCTCGGGGCGGATGGTGATCCGAGTTTTGATACGGTTTTGAAGATAGCGCACGCTTTGGGGATTCGTATCCATTTTGAAACATAGGACGCTGTGAGGGTAAGGAAGTATTATGGATGAGATGCTGAAAACACGCCCCTTCGATATGGCTAACTACATTAGCGAGCCAGATGATGTGTCCGCATATCTCGAGCTGTTGCGTGACGAAGACGCAAGCGATCCAGGCGCGTGGAACAGTGCACTTGCAGTCTTTTTGACGTGCGACAGCGGTCGGGCATTGCCTCTGGGGCGTTTTGCTGAAGCCCTTCATGAAGCTGGCCTCCGCATGCGAATCGAGCCCGTTTAAGTAAACGGTGGGTGCCATGGTGAGCGATCGGGCGCCCAAATAGAGGCGCGATGATGATTTTGAGGTGATAAGGCGTGGCCTGAACGAAGCTATCGCTCACGTAAAAGGCGAAGAGGAGGCGGGTGGTATCCGCATCTTTGTTCCAGATGAAACGCCAGCCAAAACATGCGCTCCGATTGAGGCAGACCTTAAGGAACTTGACTGCGAAGTGTACGCTGGCCGGGCGATCGCACATCAATGCTTACGTCTGTCGGAGGCTATCTTCATCGAGGCACCCGCGCTAAGTCATAGCAGGTCAATCAGATGCGCTCTTGGGAGCCATCCAATTGTACTGCTCTTGACTCGAACCAGACCTTGGGACCATCCGCTTCGGGCGGTGGGGCGGGGCGTGATCCGGTCGCGCAAGCGCCGCAAGTCGTCCATCGTCGATTGGGCGATCGTCAATGTGCTGAATCGACTGCAAATCCAGCGCCCCCATCGTCACGACCGTCCAGACGGTGTAAGCGTCGAGAACGATCTCTCCACCGTCGCCTTCAGCGATCCCAGTACGATGGATCCGCGCTTCGTCGCTATCAGATAGTGGCAGGGACCTATTGAATGAGAGGAATACGACCGCCGGGGTCAGTAACGCTCAATCGTCCAGCGCAATCGTGATCGGCGCTGCTCCGAACGCACGTTGGGCGGCGTTTCCGGCCTTCGCATGGGCCCGATGGTATTGGACCCGCGTCAAGGGCCCCTTTGTCTCCATCGCGAACGCCACAAGGTCCTGCGAGTGGAAGCCGCGCTTGATGGCGGTCGCCAGATAAGCGGTCACCGGGATCTGATTGGGGTCTTGGCCCGCGGCCTCGAACTGAGCCTTGAGAACCTGAACAACCAGGCTTGCCGCATAAGAGAAGCCCCGCGGGCCGAGATCGGTGGCGATCTCGCGTGCTCTGGGACAATGCGGATGGGTCTCGACCGATCCGCCTAATAGGCTCTCGATCTCAGCGAGGGGAAGCCCGTTGACCCAGGCTTCCAGGGCTTTCTTGAGGGTCGGCCAGTGCGGCGCGAGGTCGGCCGTCTTGTTGATCTTGACCGCTGATCGCGCGGCCGCTTCGGAGGAGCCCAAAAGCCCGGCGGCCAATGGTTCGGCGGCGAACCAGTCGGCCATCCATCCGATCCAACCCACGACGTCCTGCGGCAACGGCCCCGTTGTGGAAAGCCGGCCGGCCAGCGTTTGGAGAACGCCGGCGGCCGCGCCTGACTGAGCCGACAGCTCAAGAATATGCGGAGCCCATGGCGTGGTCTGGGACGCGTCAAGGGCGGTCTTCAGCGCGCCGAGCCTGGAGACGAACGCCGTCTCCTCGCTCTTTCTCCGGGCCTGGAAGGCGGCGAACGAGCGCTGCTTCAGATCCTCGAGGCGATCAACCGCATCGCCCTGCAGGCGATTGATCACATAGGCGACCTCGGCCACCGCCGGCGAGGTCTGAATGTGATCCAGCACGGCATTTAGCGGATCGTCCAATTCAATGCATCGGTCGCTCTCGGGTAGGATCGATCGGAGTTTCTTCTTGGCGTTGGTGTCTGGGATTTTGCCAGTGAACTTTAAGATGGCCTCAGGAACCAGGATGACCACGCCGTTGGCTAAGTGACCGGCTCGCCCCGCCCTGCCAGCAGCGTTGAGAAGTTCGTGGGCCTTGAGCGCTTCGCGTCCGCCTTCCATCAGATCGGCCCGCTTGTCGCCCGACAGGATCGCGACTTCGGATGGAAGGTTCATTCCTTGCGACAAGGTCGTCGTGGCGACGATAACGGCCGCGCCGTCCTTGCGGCGATAGTAGGTCTCCACAAGCCTCCGCTCGATCGGCAATAGATCGGCGGAGTGGGGCACCGCGGCGGCCTGGCTCGGAACCAGAGAGTGACCACCGCTCCCCATCTCGTCCTCAATGGCGCTGTGCAGTTCCAGCTCATAAGTCGTGTGTGGTCCCAGCTCTGGAAGCGCTTCGGCGACGCGCGCGGCGTTCTTGATCGTCTGTTGGGCCGTCGTGACGAAGACGATCGTCTTGAGGCCCTGTTTGGCCGAGGCCGTAGCGATGGCGCAGGACACTGCGTTCGCATTCGGCAGCAAATAGGGGCCGGTGGGGCCTACGGTTCCGTCGAGCTCAACGTCCGTGGCCAAAAGCTCCGAGATGGTGATGTCGGTCGTCCCGACGTTGTTCCAGTTGTGCTGCAGGCCGAACAGCACGTGGGGCCGGGCACGCAGATGGGCTTTTGCCGCCTTCCCGAGGCCATTCGTCCCGGCGAGCAATCGGGCCTTGGCGGCCGAGGCCAGAACCGTCCTCAGCTTTGCGGCTTCGTAGAGGACAACGCCTCGCGCCTGTCGGCTCGGCTTCCAGATGGGGTCGATGAGAACGCATTGTCGACCGGTCTGCTCATGAATCCAGGCGGTGAAATCCCCACCGTCCTTGACCATGGCGGATAGGAACAGAAGATCAGCGTCGGGCCTCGCCTTGAGGAAGCCGAGGACGGCGAACATTCCGTCCAGGGCGCGTCGCAGTGACCCGGCGGCCGGACTGAGCATGTGACATTCGTCAAAGACCAGCAGACCGACGCCATCGAAGGCGGCGTCACCCAGACTGAGCCGCGCCAGGCACATCTCGGGCGTCATGACCTCGATCCGGGCCGGGGGAGCCAGGCTCAGCAACAGAAGGTCGAAATCCGTCGTGACAGACCCATCGACGATCTCGTCGGGAAAGGCCTCGGCCAAATCGTCCCGCAGCTGATCGGCCAGGGCGTGTGTCGGAACAAGGAAGATGACCGCCTGCTTGCGGGCCAGGACGCCGGCGATCTTGAACTCGGCGACCGTGGTCTTGCCGGCGCCGGTCGGAAGCGTGAGGAGGGCGGACTTTCCCGTCTGATGAAAACCGGACGCGAGCGCGGCGCGATGGTTGGGCCACAGGAGCGGCTTGGTCTTAGCCCGATGAGCCAGCCAGGACATCCAGACGCCCTCATCCGCGCCCGTGGGCGGCGGCAGCGTCTGGATTGACGCTTCTCCCAACGTCTCGCCGGAGGCCTTGAGAAGGCGTGCAAGGTGAGATGGACCGGGATAGGTCGTCGTGAGCGCCCGCGCGCCTATGACCGCCGGATGGTCGAGCGTCGCCAGTTCGAGCACACGATCGAACGCCGCGCCGGATCGCTGAAAGCGCAAGGTCTCCGCGAGGGGGTGGGGTTGAGCGAGAAGTTCCGAGGCCAGAAGCTCCACGCCGTCCAGCAGGGCCGCATAGAGGAGAGACGTCGCTTCGGCCGGGATGCTGTCCCGACTGGCGCGCAACGTTTTGCGCCGCTGGGCGCGATTGAGGATATCGATCAGCTGGCCCTTTGCGAGCGCGCGAATGCTTTCTGAGAGGAGAGTCTCGATCGTGAAGCTGCTGGCGTCGGTGCGGACGGGCAGGGCGTTCGCGGCTTCATTCGCATCGGGATACTGTTCCGCCGCGAGGAAGAGAAGGCAGGCGGCGAGCGCCGGGTGAACCTCATCGCGGCTCAAGAGCTCGTTATCGGGAACAGCGTCGGTGACGCCCTTGGCCAGGATCTGCTGCGCAGTCGCCGCCACGAATGAGGAGGCGCGCTTTTCGTCCCTGTTTTGGGAAACGACAGCGATCAGCTCATAGGTGTCGGCGATGTTCGCCAGCCTCGCACGGGCGGGCGGGTCGGCTGTGTCTTCACGCAGGCGTGCCGTGACCAGTTGGGCATACGCCTCGGTCAGCTCGAGCGGAATCCGGTCGGACGCCAGGGTAGGCAGAGCCGGCGCCGAGCGCAGGAAGGCGGCGGTCTCGGGATCAAACATTCGTGGGCTCGGCTATCGTGGTCTCGGTCTGGGCGTCGACATGCGCTCGGGCGGCGGTCGCCAACGCGTCAAACCAGGGACGAAGCTTGTCGGTTGGAATCTGAAAAACTGCGCCGAGCCGCTGATCGGCAGTCAGCCCCGCAAGTTTCTCGTAGCCCGTGAAGACTGAGGCGCGCGCGACCTCGGAGTCCACGTCGGGGGTCACGGCAAGGCTGGCGCGATAACGGCGCTTCTTCAGGTCGAGTATGGCCGCCGCCGCCTTGGGTACGGCGACTGAAGGGAGGTTCGCTTGTCGCAGCAGTTCGCCGGCTGCGGCCAGGAGTTCTGCGGAGCGTTTGGCAAGATGATAGTCCTGGAAGGACTTCATCACCTGGGCCGCGAAGATCTTCTTGGGCTCGCCCGAGCACTTGTCCTCGAAGATAGTCGATTGGGCGATCGCTCCGTTCTCGACGTGGATCAGCAGGCCGTCCAAGCCTTGAGTGGTGGATTTGACGTGCGGGTCGCGCATGAAGTCGCCAGGACCGGCCCTCTGTTGCGCAGCGATCCAGGAAATCGCCTCGAATATGAAGCCATCCCTCTGCCAAGGATCGGTACCTGCGACCGTCAGCACCGTGTTCGCTTGGGCTTTCAACTCCGCCAGTCCCAGGACCGGGCTCCCGGGGTCCAACCCCGCCAGCACCACGGCGACATGCTGCGCTTGGCCTAGGGCGATGACGGCGACCAGATAGGCGAGCCTATCGAAATCGAGAAGCGTCCACTGCTCGCCCAAGCAGTGCGCATTGATGGCGACATCCTCGACAATGAGCGGTTTCGAATTGTCGGCCATAAAGATCATCCCCGCTTCTCGGATAGTGTGATCGGTGTGCAATCTCAACCATGGCGCGTGATCAGCGAACCGCTTGCGACTCTGGCGGTGCGGTAAGGACGCCGGCGTCGGTCAAATAGCGGACCAGATCGTTCCAAAGCCTATGGCCGCGATCTTCGGGCCGGCTTTCCAGGTGATCGAGGATGGTCTCGGCGTCAAAGCGTCGGCACAGGAGCGCGAGACGCTCAAGAGCGTTGCCTCGCTCTGCTGCGCTTTCAGCCAGTTTCCAGACGAGGGCCGCCATGTTGGTTCCTGTCTCAGCATTGACTAGACGGGCCATCAGGTCGTCTCGAAAAGCGATCTGCTCGACGGTCGGAGTCTCATACCGTGTGGATGAGCCGGCGTAATAGAGAATGTAGAGACGAACATGATCATCGGACGATGAGGCCAATCGGCGGGCGAGCGTGGTCAGGACCGGATCGCGTTGGGCGCGGAGGTCATCGACGTAGAGCAGAAACTCCGTTGACGTGCCTCTGAGTTTTCATCCAGCGGCGACCAGAGTCCTTGGGTTAGTGATCCGCCCCCGTTTTCTGGAGCATCCGAGGCTGGA
>NZ_RHWX01000027.1 GCF_003938605.1 Brevundimonas sp. 357
TGGGTGCGGGAGTAGGATTTGAACCTACGACCTTCAGGTTATGAGCCTGACGAGCTACCGGGCTGCTCCATCCCGCGGCAAGGCGGTGAGTAAAGGAAGAAGGATCGAGAAGTCATTCATGTGTGTCGGGTAGACCCGGCGGCGACCTACTCTCCCGCGCCTTAAGACGAAGTACCATCGGCTCTGGAGGTCTTAACGACCGAGTTCGGAATGGGATCGGGTGGGGAACCTCCGACAGAGCCACCAGGTCAACCCGACACACATGAATGAGAAGATATTGTCTATGATTTCGACAAGTAAGATCGAATGAGTTTTGCTGAGAAACGATCAAGCCGATCGGATTATTAGTACCAGTAAGCTTCACACGTCACCGCGCTTCCACACCTGGCCTATCAACGTGGTAGTCTTCCACGATCCTCAGCGAAGCCTTGTTTTGAGGTTAGTTTCCCGCTTAGATGCTTTCAGCGGTTATCTATTCCATACTTAGCTACCCTGCTGCACGGCTGGCGCCATGACAGGTCCACCAGAGGTATGTCCATCCCGGTCCTCTCGTACTAGGGACAGATCCTCTCAAGCTTCGAACACCCACGGCAGATAGGGACCAAACTGTCTCACGACGTTCTGAACCCAGCTCACGTACCACTTTAAATGGCGAACAGCCATACCCTTGGGACCTGCTCCAGCCCCAGGATGTGATGAGCCGACATCGAGGTGCCAAACTTTGCCGTCGATATGGACTCTTGGGCAAAATCAGCCTGTTATCCCTAGAGTACCTTTTATCCGTTGAGCGATGGCCCTTCCACGCGGGACCACCGGATCACTATGGCCGACTTTCGTCTCTGCTCGACTTGTCAGTCTCGCAGTCAGGCTAGCTTATGCCATTGCACTCGACGACCGATTTCCGACCGGTCTGAGCTAACCATCGCGCGCCTCCGTTACACTTTGGGAGGCGACCGCCCCAGTCAAACTACCCACCACGCCATGTCCCGGGACCGGATAACGGCCCTCGGTTAGACGTCAACGACAGTAAGGGTGGTATTTCAAGGATGGCTCCACCAGAGCTGGCGCCCCGGCTTCATAGCCTCCCACCTATCCTACACATACGGTCGCTAACGCCAAGGCGAAGCTATAGTAAAGGTTCATAGGGTCTTTCCGTCTGACCGCGGGAACCCCGCATCTTCACGGGGAATTCAATTTCACTGAGCCTGTGCTGGAGACAGTGGGGAAGTCGTTACGCCATTCGTGCAGGTCGGAACTTACCCGACAAGGAATTTCGCTACCTTAGGACCGTTATAGTTACGGCCGCCGTTTACCTGGGCTTCAGTTCGGAGCTTTCACTCCTCCCTTTAACCTTCAGGCACCGGGCAGGCGTCAGACCCTATACGTCGCATTGATGCTTCGCAGAGCCCTATGTTTTTGCTAAACAGTCGCTACCCCCTGGCTTGTGCCACTCAGTCCTGGTTGCCCAGGGTGAGTCACGCTTATTCCGAAGTTACGCGTGCAATTTGCCGAGTTCCTTCAGCACAGTTCTCTCAAGCGCCTTGGTATGCTCTACCTGACCACCTGTGTCGGTTTCGGGTACGGTCTCTGCTAGAGTTATTTCCAGGGACAACGCCACCGCCGGGAACAATCCAATAAGCCCCGACGACTTATGCCATCCGTCACTTCTAGCTGGTGCAGGAATATTTACCTGCTTCCCATCGACTACGCTTTTCAGCCTCGCCTTAGGGGCCGACTAACCCTGCGCAGATTAGCTTTACGCAGGAACCCTTGGTCTTTCGGCGACAGTGTTTCTCACACTGTTTATCGTTACTCATGTCAGCATTCTCACTTCCGATACCTCCAGCCAACCTCACAGTTGACCTTCACAGGCTTACGGAACGCTCCGCTACCGCTTGCAGTAAACTGCAAACCCATATCTTCGGCGCATGGCTTTAGCCCCGTTACATTTTCCGCGCAGGATCGCTTGATCAGTGAGCTGTTACGCTTTCTTTAAAGGATGGCTGCTTCTAAGCCAACCTCCTGATTGTCAAAGCAATCCCACATCGTTTCCCACTTAGCCATGACTTGGGGGCCTTAGATGATGGTTAGGGTTGTTTCCCTTTTCACGACGGACGTTAGCACCCGCCGTGTGTCTGCCCGATAGTACTCCTGGGTATTCGGAGTTTGGTTAGTATTGGTACCGCTCGCGCAGCCCGCAACCATCCAGTGCTCTACCCCCCAGGGTATTCGTCGGACGCTCTACCTAAATAGATTTCGCGGAGAACCAGCTATGTCCAGGTTTGATTGGCCTTTCACCCCTATCCACAAGTCATCCCAGAATTTTTCAACATTCACGGGTTCGGACCTCCAGTAAGTGTTACCTTACCTTCATCCTGCTCATGGATAGATCACCTGGTTTCGGGTCGTCATACATCGAACTTAGCGCCCTATTCAGACTCGCTTTCGCTGCGCCTACACCTAACGGCTTAAGCTTGCTCGACACATGAAGTCGCTGACCCATTATACAAAAGGTACGCCGTCACCGCGCTTGGCGGCTCCGACTGCTTGTAGGCTTCCGATTTCAGGATCTGTTTCACTCCCCTTGTCGGGGTGCTTTTCACCTTTCCCTCACGGTACTTGTTCACTATCGGTCGTAGAGGAGTACTTAGGCTTGGAGGGTGGTCCCCCCATGTTCAGACAGGATTTCACGTGTCCCGCCCTACTCGAGTCTCTTGCTGTTTGACGTCTACGGGGCTGTCACCCGCTATGGCCGGACTTTCCATTCCGTTCGACTTTATTTCACAAGAGCACTGGCCTGGTCCCGGTTCGCTCGCCACTACTACGGGAGTCTCGGTTGATGTCCTTTCCTCCGGGTACTGAGATGTTTCAGTTCCCCGGGTTCGCTCAATGAAGCCTATGTATTCAGCTCATTGTACCTTTAAACAATCATCCAATCGCTGCTCCGAAAAGCAGAGTTGGAAGACTGCAAAGGTGGGTTTCCCCATTCAGAGATAACCGGATCAAAGGGTGCTAGCGCCTCCCCGGTTCTTATCGCAGCTTGCCACGTCTTTCATCGCCTCTCTACGCCAAGGCATCCGTCAGAAGCCCTTCAACGCTTGATCGTTTCTCAGCAAAACTCATACGCAGGCTTATCCGGGAGATGGAAAGAGGTATCCACCGGACCTGCGTCTGATTTTACTTTGTCAGACAATATCTTCTCGAACCTGACCTGAAAGCTTATGAGGAGCCGGTCAAATTCTTCCTTTACAATGTCAATGCAGCCGATCATGCGACCGGATGCAAACTTGATATGATCGCGAAGTGCTCAAGTAGCCCGCAGGGCGGTAGCACACTTGAAACCTGGTGGAGCCTAACGGATTCGAACCGATGACATCCTGCTTGCAAAGCAGGCGCTCTACCAACTGAGCTAAGGCCCCTTTCAGGAGTTTAGCCAGGAGAGCTTCATCGGCGACCGTCGCACGTCCTTACCAAAGGACTGGTAGGCCCGGGCAGACTCGAACTGCCGACCTTACGCTTATCAGGCGTACGCTCTAACCACCTGAGCTACGGGCCTAGGGCAGTGCGACAGGCCGGGAAATCCCCAGGCTCGCGATCGCGCCATCAATGCGACGAACCGAATGTTCGCAGCGTCGATGACGAAATGAGGAAAGAGAAACGGAGACGGCGGCGCCCCGCATATATGCTCGAAACACTACCGCATTGCTGCGTGAGCGTTTCTCGCTGTGCGGAGCCTCAATAGTCTCGTGAGAGACTGGAGAAGCATCCTTAGAAAGGAGGTGATCCAGCCGCAGGTTCCCCTACGGCTACCTTGTTACGACTTCACCCCAGTCGCTGACCCTACCGTGGTCGGCTGCCTCCATTGCTGGTTAGCGCACCGCCTTCGGGTAGAACCAACTCCCATGGTGTGACGGGCGGTGTGTACAAGGCCCGGGAACGTATTCACCGCGGCATGCTGATCCGCGATTACTAGCGATTCCAACTTCATGCCCTCGAGTTGCAGAGGACAATCCGAACTGAGACTACTTTTAAGGATTAACCCTCTGTAGTAGCCATTGTAGCACGTGTGTAGCCCACCCTGTAAGGGCCATGAGGACTTGACGTCATCCCCACCTTCCTCCGGCTTAGCACCGGCAGTCCCATTAGAGTTCCCAACTAAATGATGGCAACTAATGGCGAGGGTTGCGCTCGTTGCGGGACTTAACCCAACATCTCACGACACGAGCTGACGACAGCCATGCAGCACCTGTGTCCTAGTCCCCGAAGGGAAAGCCACGTCTCCGTGGCGGTCCAGGCATGTCAAAAGGTGGTAAGGTTCTGCGCGTTGCTTCGAATTAAACCACATGCTCCACCGCTTGTGCGGGCCCCCGTCAATTCCTTTGAGTTTTAATCTTGCGACCGTACTCCCCAGGCGGATTGCTTAATGCGTTAGCTGCGTCACCGAACTGCATGCAGCCCGACAACTAGCAATCATCGTTTACGGCGTGGACTACCAGGGTATCTAATCCTGTTTGCTCCCCACGCTTTCGCGCCTCAGCGTCAGTAATGAGCCAGTATGTCGCCTTCGCCACTGGTGTTCTTCCGAATATCTACGAATTTCACCTCTACACTCGGAGTTCCACATACCTCTCTCATACTCAAGATCGCCAGTATCAAAGGCAGTTCCAGGGTTGAGCCCTGGGATTTCACCTCTGACTTAACGATCCGCCTACGCGCCCTTTACGCCCAGTAATTCCGAGCAACGCTAGCCCCCTTCGTATTACCGCGGCTGCTGGCACGAAGTTAGCCGGGGCTTCTTCTCCGGGTACCGTCATTATCGTCCCCGGTGAAAGAATTTTACAATCCTAAGACCTTCATCATTCACGCGGCATGGCTGCGTCAGGCTTTCGCCCATTGCGCAAGATTCCCCACTGCTGCCTCCCGTAGGAGTCTGGGCCGTGTCTCAGTCCCAGTGTGGCTGGTCATCCTCTCAGACCAGCTACTGATCGTCGCCTTGGTGAGCCGTTACCTCACCAACTAGCTAATCAGACGCGGGCCGCTCTAAAGGCGATAAATCTTTCCCCCGAAGGGCACATTCGGCATTACCACCCGTTTCCAGGAGCTATTCCGAACCTAAAGGCACGTTCCCACGTGTTACTCACCCGTCCGCCACTAACCCCGAAGGATCCGTTCGACTTGCATGTGTTAGGCCTGCCGCCAGCGTTCGCTCTGAGCCAGGATCAAACTCTCAGGTTGAGTTGACTTATCTGACCTAAGCATTTGCGACCCTAAGATCGCTTGGCATTAGTTCTACGTATTCTTGACGAGATCCCACGTTCACCGATCCGAAGACCGGTTACATGGTATGTCTTTTCAAAAAGACCGCAGTTGTCAGTGTCGACTGATGAACCCCGAAGGGTTCTCGCCAGGACACCGCCGCCTGCGTTTCTCTTTCCAGATCAACGATTTCAAAGACCGGGACCGGAAGAACCGGCCGGACCGTTTAGCGCCGGGTCCGCGGCGGAGCCGGCTATCTAGCCGACCCAGTTTTTCGTGTCAAGCAGTTCTTTTTAAAGAACTTTCTTTTCACGAAACCGCTCCGGAAGGAGCGGCGGAGGCGGCTATCTAGTGAGAGCCGATCTCCTTGTCAACCGGGCTTTTCAGCCTTTCTGCTTTTTCCGAAACCGAAGCTTCGAAGGCCGCAGTAAACCGCCGGGAAAACCGAGAGGCTATCCCTCAACTCAATCCAGCAATTCGATTGAAGCGCGGAAACTAACCGATCCAACCAATCGAAGCAAGAAGCTTTTTCAAACCCTTGCCCCAATCAAAACCCCGAAAACACCGTCTCCGAAGCCCGTCGGGCCAGCCCGTCTCCGAGCGAGGCGGCGATATACGTCCGCTCCCTCCGACTGGCAATAGGC
>NZ_RHWX01000028.1:0-1331 GCF_003938605.1 Brevundimonas sp. 357
TGAACGTCAGAAGCCGACTGCACTATAGCAGCGGAGGGGTTGGATCCATCAGGCAACGACGGGCTGCTGCCGGCCATCAGCGGACGCAGGGAGGACTTTCCGCAACCGGCCGTTCGATGCGGCACCGATGGCCTTCGCGCAGGGGTAGTGAATCCGCCAGGATTGACTTGCGCTGCCCTACCTCTCACTAGTGAGGGGCGGCAGCGCATCAAGCGGTGAGCGCACTCCGGCACCGCCAACTTTCAGCACATGCGTGTAAATCATCGTCGTAGAGACGTCGGAATGGCCGAGCAGATCCTGCACGGTTCGAATGTCGTAACCGCTGCGGAGCAAGGCCGTCGCGAACGAGTGGCGGAGGGTGTGCGGTGTGGCGGGCTTCGTGATGCCTGCTTGTTCTACGGCACGTTTGAAGGCGCGCTGAAAGGTCTGGTCATACATGTGATGGCGACGCACGACACCGCTCCGTGGATCGGTCGAATGCGTGTGCTGCGCAAAAACCCAGAACCACGGCCAGGAATGCCCGGCGCGCGGATACTTCCGCTCAAGGGCGTCGGGAAGCGCAACGCCGCTGCGGCCCTCGGCCTGGTCCTTCAGCCACCATGCCCGTGCACGCGACAGCTGCTCGCGCAGGCTGGGTGCCAAGCTCTCGGGTAACATCAAGGCCCGATCCTTGGAGCCCTTGCCCTCCCGCACGATGATCGTGCCGTGATCGAAATCCAGATCCTTGACCCGCAGTTGCAAACCCTCACTGATCCGCATGCCCGTTCCATACAGAAGCTGGGCGAACAAACGATGCTCGCCTTCCAGAAAACCGAGGATGCGAACCACTTCATCCGGGGTCAGCACCACCGGCAAGCGCCGCGACGGCCGAGGTCTTCCGATCTCCTGAAGCCAGGGCAGATCCGTGCACAGCACCTTGCCGTAGAAGAACAGCAAGGCCGCCAATGCCTGACGATGCGTGGAGACCGAAACCTTGCGCTCGTTCGCCAGCCAGGACAGAAATGCCTCGACTTCGCTGCTGCCCAAGGTTGCCGGGTGACGCACACCGTGGAAACGGATGAAGGCACGAACCCAGTGGACATAAGCCTGTTCGGTTCGTAAGCTGTAATGCAAGTAGCGTATGCGCTCACGCAACTGGTCCAGAACCTTGACCGAACGCAGCGGTGGTAACGGCGCAGTGGCGGTTTTCATGGCTTGTTATGACTGTTTTTTTGTACAGTCTATGCCTCGGGCATCCAAGCAGCAAGCGCGTTACGCCGTGGGTCGATGTTTGATGTTATGGAGCAGCAACGATGTTACGCAGCAGGGCAGTCGCCCTAAAACAAAGTTAG
>NZ_RHWX01000028.1:1429-3424 GCF_003938605.1 Brevundimonas sp. 357
ACGTTAGGCATCACAAAGTACAGCATCGTGACCAACAGCAACGATTCCGTCACACTGCGCCTCATGACTGAGCATGACCTTGCGATGCTCTATGAGTGGCTAAATCGATCTCATATCGTCGAGTGGTGGGGCGGAGAAGAAGCACGCCCGACACTTGCTGACGTACAGGAACAGTACTTGCCAAGCGTTTTAGCGCAAGAGTCCGTCACTCCATACATTGCAATGCTGAATGGAGAGCCGATTGGGTATGCCCAGTCGTACGTTGCTCTTGGAAGCGGGGACGGATGGTGGGAAGAAGAAACCGATCCAGGAGTACGCGGAATAGACCAGTCACTGGCGAATGCATCACAACTGGGCAAAGGCTTGGGAACCAAGCTGGTTCGAGCTCTGGTTGAGTTGCTGTTCAATGATCCCGAGGTCACCAAGATCCAAACGGACCCGTCGCCGAGCAACTTGCGAGCGATCCGATGCTACGAGAAAGCGGGGTTTGAGAGGCAAGGTACCGTAACCACCCCAGATGGTCCAGCCGTGTACATGGTTCAAACACGCCAGGCATTCGAGCGAACACGCAGTGATGCCTAACCCTTCCATCGAGGGGGACGTCCAAGGGCTGGCGCCCTTGGCCGCCCCTCATGTCAAACGTTAGATGCACTAAGCACATAATTGCTCACAGCCAAACTATCAGGTCAAGTCTGCTTTTATTATTTTTAAGCGTGCATAATAAGCCCTACACAAATTGGGAGATATATCATGAAAGGCTGGCTTTTTCTTGTTATCGCAATAGTTGGCGAAGTAATCGCAACATCCGCATTAAAATCTAGCGAGGGCTTTACTAAGCTTGCCCCTTCCGCCGTTGTCATAATCGGTTATGGCATCGCATTTTATTTTCTTTCTCTGGTTCTGAAATCCATCCCTGTCGGTGTTGCTTATGCAGTCTGGTCGGGACTCGGCGTCGTCATAATTACAGCCATTGCCTGGTTGCTTCATGGGCAAAAGCTTGATGCGTGGGGCTTTGTAGGTATGGGGCTCATAATTGCTGCCTTTTTGCTCGCCCGATCCCCATCGTGGAAGTCGCTGCGGAGGCCGACGCCATGGTGACGGTGTTCGGCATTCTGAATCTCACCGAGGACTCCTTCTTCGATGAGAGCCGGCGGCTAGACCCCGCCGGCGCTGTCACCGCGGCGATCGAAATGCTGCGAGTCGGATCAGACGTCGTGGATGTCGGACCGGCCGCCAGCCATCCGGACGCGAGGCCTGTATCGCCGGCCGATGAGATCAGACGTATTGCGCCGCTCTTAGACGCCCTGTCCGATCAGATGCACCGTGTTTCAATCGACAGCTTCCAACCGGAAACCCAGCGCTATGCGCTCAAGCGCGGCGTGGGCTACCTGAACGATATCCAAGGATTTCCTGACCCTGCGCTCTATCCCGATATTGCTGAGGCGGACTGCAGGCTGGTGGTTATGCACTCAGCGCAGCGGGATGGCATCGCCACCCGCACCGGTCACCTTCGACCCGAAGACGCGCTCGACGAGATTGTGCGGTTCTTCGAGGCGCGGGTTTCCGCCTTGCGACGGAGCGGGGTCGCTGCCGACCGGCTCATCCTCGATCCGGGGATGGGATTTTTCTTGAGCCCCGCACCGGAAACATCGCTGCACGTGCTGTCGAACCTTCAAAAGCTGAAGTCGGCGTTGGGGCTTCCGCTATTGGTCTCGGTGTCGCGGAAATCCTTCTTGGGCGCCACCGTTGGCCTTCCTGTAAAGGATCTGGGTCCAGCGAGCCTTGCGGCGGAACTTCACGCGATCGGCAATGGCGCTGACTACGTCCGCACCCACGCGCCTGGAGATCTGCGAAGCGCAATCACCTTCTCGGAAACCCTCGCGAAATTTCGCAGTCGCGACGCCAGAGACCGAGGGTTAGATCATGCCTAGCATTCACCTTCCGGCCGCCCGCTAGCGGACCCTGGTCAGGTTCCGCGAAGGTGGGCGCAGACAT
>NZ_RHWX01000029.1:0-917 GCF_003938605.1 Brevundimonas sp. 357
TCATTAGGTGAGTTTGTTTATTATTTTTTCTGCTTCTCGATTCATCAGCGCCATATCTGTTTTCGTAATGGTTTCATTAGGAATATAGTCAGCACATTTTCTTTTCTCTAACATTCTATACCCACTATTATGTATTCCTAAGGTATTCAATTCCTTAACTGTTGAAAACAAATTCCAAACGGTTTGGTGGCTTCCTTTTCCGCTACTTCCATTATAAATAATATCATAATTTTCTTTCAAATACTCATCAGATTTTTTAAAAGCACTGTAGTATGCTCTTGAAACAGCAGTTCTTCTATAAGATTCTTTAGAATTATATTTATCATCTGATTCAATTTGTTTGGAAATAGATAAATATTCATTAAAGTCAAACATTTTATTCCCCCAAAGTTGCTACTACAGATTTCCCCATATATTTATAGTCAGATAATACATTATCGAGAGTATCCAAAACATCGTAATCTGAGGAAAACAATTCAGATGTTGTTTTGATAACAAAGAAATACAAGTTTAAATCTTCATCATATTTTATATTGATTTCAGCTTTTCTTTTTAAAACCGTATTTATCACATCAAAAATTTTGCCATCATTACTTGAAATTGTGTTAATCTCATTTTTTGTAGTAATTACAAGTTGATTATCATTTTTAGTTTTCGGAGTAGAACTTGCATCCACAACAACTGGAGATGCTAGAATTACCGATGCGCAAGCAAAAATCGCAGCAAAATTTATTAAGCTACCACTCCGATGTGTATTTGATGGTACTATATCAAGCATCCGTATCGTCTCCTTAATTTTTTTCCACTGGTTTGTTGACCTTGATATCAAAGATTTGCCTTCCAATCTCAGTTCCATTAAATTTAACAACAGCATAATGCTCTCCTGCTTCTTCAACCAAGCCATTTCTGGCGTTTAT
>NZ_RHWX01000029.1:927-1424 GCF_003938605.1 Brevundimonas sp. 357
CCGATACTTCACCCGTAGAAAAAATTTGTTTTTCATTCTTGTTTAAAACTTCAATTTCTACTATTTTTATCTTTTCTGTATCCTCTATCTCAGACACCACAGCTGTTACAGAAAATGATAAAGCAGTAGGAATTAAAGGCGCATTAATAGAAAGAGCTGGATTAATTACTTTATTAATAACATTAGTGCCAAATTGCTGACTTTCTACATCTTCTGAAATTATTAATTGTACTCTATAAGACATTGATTTCTCCTAATTTTTACATTTATTTAATAAATTTATGTTTCACTTTTGCTAGTCAATTTAGTTTAACAATAGTAACAAAGCTTTGTCAACGGAAATATTAGCTAATTTTGTAAGCATATTTATAAGTATATTTGTAAGCATATCTGACATTTAATCAGTAGTAAAAGTGCCTCTATATAAGGAACAAACTGTTTTTTTACTATCTAAATTCGTATACAGTTTTACTAACAAATTAGCTAACAATATTAGC
>NZ_RHWX01000002.1 GCF_003938605.1 Brevundimonas sp. 357
CCGCAAGGGCGGTAGGCCGAGAGTAAAGCGTAACAGAGCGGCCCCCGGAGACATCCGGGGGCCGTTTTGCATGTCAGCCGTTCGGCGCGCCGGTCGCGGGATCGGTTTCCGTGCGGCCCGAGTTGCTGCTGCCCTCGGCGCCCTTGGGCTCGGTGGCCGGGCGAGGCGGACTGCCCTCCTTGTCGGGACGCTGGTTCTCGTTCTCGGTTTCGCGGGTCTTGGGGCGTGGTTTCGGCATGAGCACCTCCTGAATGAGGTCAATGCGGCGATACGCGGTGAAGCTCCGATCTTTTGTGCAAGGCGCTGAACGCTAACCCGGCCTCAAGGGCTTGGCCGTATGAGGCGGTGTTGGAACGGGACTTGCTGGGATCGTTCCGAAGGGAGCGTCATGTCGGGACCACTATCAGTTGAAATCCGCAACCTCGTCGACCTGTCGGCCGAGGAGGGCGTCCAATGGAACAAGTGGGCGCGCGCGGATCCGGACCTGAGCAGCCCCTATTTCCGGTGGGAGTTCGCACGGACGGCCGGGCCGATCTGTCCCGGTTCGGCTGTGGCCGTCTTCAAACGGGACGGCCGCGTCGTCGGCTATTATCCGCATCAGCGTCGGGGCGGGACGGTTCAGCCCCTCGCCGCGCCGATGAACGACTATCACGGCGTCATCGGCCCGCGCGAGGACAAGCCTTCGATGCAGGAGGCGGCGGCCTTGATCGGCGCGCCGCGTTTCGCCGCCGCCGCCTGGATCGGCGAGGCGCCGCAGGCGATGCTGCGCAATCACAGCGTGGTCTCCGTGGTGCCGGATGAGGGCGGATTCGACGCCTGGTACGCACGGCGCCGGAAGGCCTTCCCGAAATACTTCAAGGACAAGGAGCGCTCTCGTCGCGGCCTGGACGGTGCGTTCAGGGCGGTCGAAATCGAGATCGAGCTGCACGACCACGCCCTGCTGAAACGCCTGATCATCGAGAAGAGCGAACAGTACCGCCGCACGGGGCATCACGACATCTTCGCCTGCGGCTGGACGGGCGATGTCCTGCACGCCTTGATGGATTGCCGGGGCGAGGACGGCTTCGGCGCCTCCATGGCCGTGCTGCGGGTGGACGGACGGGTCGTCGCCATGGAGTACTCCATGCACGCCGGGCGTCATTTCCACCTGTGGTTCCCGGTCTATGAGCAGGAGGTCGCGCGCTGGTCGCCCGGCATCGTGCTGACGCAGGAGACGATCCGTCTGGGCTCGGAGCGAGGCTATCGCATCTTCGACTACGGCGTCGGCGTCGGCGGCAACTACAAGAAATACTATGACGACGGGGGCCTTGTGACCGTCGAAGGCGTTGTGGCTCGACCGGGCGTCGGCGTCGCCATGTGCGCGACGGCGAGCGCCGCCCTGGGCGTGCTGGGCCATGCACGGGCGGAGCGGTTGCGCATCAGCACGCGGCGGCGTTGGTCCGTGGTCGAGGCGTGTGAGACAAGTCTGGCCGGTCAGGCCTCGGGCGTGCTTAGAGCGGCCGCCGACATGGTCCGGAAACAAAAAGCGGCCGGCTCGGCCGATTGATGAGGAGAGCGGAATGACGGCTTCCATGACGCGCTACGCGGGCCCGATCACCCAGGCCGAGATTCACCCGCACGCCCTGGCGGCCGACGGCTTCGCCGAGGATCAGGCGCTGGCCGAGGTGCTGGACCGCTATCCGGCCGATTTGTTCGACATCAACCTGTACGACTATGACGACGAGGGTCAGGTCAGCCTGCGCACCGGCGCGCGCGGGCGCCTGAACGGCGCCGAACTGCTGGAGGCGATCCAGCAGGGCCGCCTGTGGGTCAATATGCGCAAGGTGGAGCAGGGCTGGCCCGAGCTGTGGCGCGCGGCCATGGTCGACTTCGAGCGCATCCTGGGCGGTTATGGTCTGAAGGCGGCCAGCGCCAGCGGCCAACTGATCCTGTCCTCGCCCAAGGCGCGGGTGCCCTACCACTTCGACGCCGGCGGCGTGGTGCTGTTGCACATGCGCGGTCGCAAGCGCCTGTTCGTCTATCCGGGTGATGAGGCCCATCTGCCGGAGCGCAGCATGGAGCAGGTCGTCACCCGCCAGACGACCGAAGAGATTCCCTATCGCCGCGCCTTCGAGGACGACGCTCGAATCGTCGATCTGGAGCCGGGCCAGGCGCTGACCTGGCCCTTCTATGCGCCGCATCGGGTGGAGAACCTGGACCGCTTCTGCGTCTCCCTGTCGGTGGAGTTCCAGAGCTGGCCGTCGCGTATCCGCAACGGGGCGCTCTACACCAACGCCTTCCTGCGCAGCCGGGGAGGGGAGCCGCGCACGACGGATCGCATGAGCAAGCCCGAACTGGCCGCGCGCTGGGCCGCTTCGGTGGCGTTGAAGCGCACGGGCCTGATGAAGAGCCGCATCGCCGCGTTCGAGCGGGATTTCGAGCCTGCTGTGGGCGCGACGGATGGCGCTGCGGCCTTGGCGCCGGATCGTGCAGGCGGTCCCGCAACCTGACGGTCGCCTTAGGTTAAAAGGGGTTCATGACCTCGATTTAAACTGACTTTGCGGGGCGCGGCCCTCAGTTTCGCCTGGACACAGAGACAGGGAGACCCCGCTGATGAAACCCGCTGCAATCGCCGCCGCCATGGGAACCGCACTGGCCGCATCCGCCGTTCTGGCGGCGCCGGCCATGGCCGAGGATGTGACGATCCGCAACGCCGTGGCGCGCGTCATCGTCATTCCGGAAGATCGCTCGGACGTCGGCGTCGAGATCACCCAGGGCTCGGCCGGCCTGCCGGAGCTTCGGATTGAACGCAGAGGCGCTCAGGTCCGCATCGATGGCGGCTTGGGACGCGGGCGCGGCATGAGCTTTAACGGCGGCCAGATCGGCTCGTGCAACAGCGGCCCCGCAGACGCTCGCCAACCCGGCGAAGGCGCGACGGTCGAGGTGCGCGGCAAGGGCCGCATTCGCATGGAGGAGGCCCCTCTGATCGTCCTGCGCACGCCGCGCGACGTGGATGTCAGCGGCGGCGGCGCCATCTTCGGTTCGGTGGGGCGCGGCGCCCGGTCCGTCGAGCTGGGTAATGGAGGCTGCGGCTCGTGGACGGTGGCCAACGTTGATGGCGATGTGGACCTGTCGGTCGGCGGATCCGGCTCGATCAGGGCTGGTACGTCACGCAATCTGGAAGCTGCGGTCGGCGGTTCCGGTTCGGTCTTCGCCGGCGCCACGGGCAAGCTGGACGCCAGCGTCGGCGGTTCGGGCGGCATCGATGTAGCGCGTGTGGATGGAGAGACCAACGTCGCCATCGGCGGATCCGGCGGCGTGCGGGTGCGCGGCGGCCGCGCCTCGACCCTGGAAGTCTCAATCGGCGGTTCGGGCGACGTGAGCTTCGGCGGAACGGCGGGCGATGTTTCGGTCGCCATCGCTGGTTCGGGCGACGTGCGAGTGGCCGAAGCCACGGGCGCGGTGTCCCGCTCGATCGTGGGATCAGGGGATCTGCGCATCGGTCGCTGACGCCGCGACCCCCTGAAGGAGAAGGCCCGGGAGCGTGGAACCCCTCGGGCCTTTTTCATGCCTGGGGCCTGGACGGTCCGGGCAAACAAAAACCCCGGCGGATCGCTCCGCCGGGGTTTCGTTGATCCGTGCGGTCGGAAGACCGCGAAGATCGCTTAGAGGCCGAGCAGGGCGGACACGCCGTTGTGCGTGCGGCCCAGGTTGGCGCCGGCTTGGTCGCGGGCTTGCAGACCGCCGCCGAAGCTGTAGCGCATGCCGATCTTGAAGACGTTGGCGTCGACGTCCAGGTCCGAGGACTTGACGTAGTCGTAGCCGCCGAAGACCGAGTACGGCGAGTTGGCGAACTGGTACTCAGCAGCCACGCCGGCCGACCAGGCGTCGACGTCGCCGGCGCCGATGAAGATGTTGTCGGCGTCGACGTTGGTGTAGGCGGCGCCGCCGCTCAGGCGCAGTTGCGGCGTGGCGTAGAAGGCGGCGTCGCCGGCCACGGTCCAGATGTCGGCGTCAGCAGCCGTGCCGTACGAGACAACGCCCGTCAGGGTGGCGCGGTCCAGGTACTTCTGGCCTTCCAGGCCGAAGGTGTTCAGCGTGGTGTTGCCCAGTTCCGAAGCGGCGTAGAAGCCGCCGAAGCGCATGTCTTCGATCTTCTTCGACAGGTGCACGGCGCCGGCCAGGGTGGTTTCGTCGCCGGCGTGCTGGACGTCCGTGTAGGCGGCTTCAGCGTTGAAGGTGACGGTCCAGTCGCCGAACACCGGCGAAGCGACGGTGCCGTCGATGACGCCGCGGTTCACGTCGGTGCCTTCGACGTCAGCGTAGTTGTAGGCGATGCCGACCGAGCCGATGGCGTCTTGAGCGAAGGCGGGAGCGGCGATCAGGGTCGCGGCGGCGACCGAAGCGAGAAAGACGGTTTTCATTTTCTTGTCCTTATGTACTGCCGCCAAACAAGCTTGGCCCGTCCGGCGATGAGCGAGACATAGGTCGCTCTTTGGCGCTTTGCCGTAACAAACATGTCATGCAGAGGTCACATCAGGGGCGATGTTGCCCAAAAGTGACGCATTGCGGCATAACTGCGTCAGTATGCGGCGCGCATTGCGGCAACGCCTTTCCGCGGCGTTCATCTGGCCGTTTTCCCGCCTCAGTCCCTAACGATCGGCCCGTGTTATGTTGCAGTGCGCGGTCAGGGAGGGGCGCGGGCGACGTGAGTCGCAAACCCTGACGGGGCGGGGATTTCCGCGCTTGACGGAAACGGAATCGGAAGGCATAAGCACCCCTCTTGTTGGACCGGCTGTGCACTTTCGGGTGCAGACGCGGTCCGCAGGGACGACCTAAGTTACTGTTCTTTGCAGCTTCTTGGGAACTTACGGCCTTCGCGGGGGACTGCGTGGGCCGCTCGTTTTTGCGGATTTGCGTTTCCTGGGGGCGAGTGATCGCTCTGAGGCTTCGGTCTTTGAAATGGTTCACAGGGACGCGGCTCCGGCCGCATGGGAATAACAACCGATATGGATCAAAGCATCCGCATCAGGCTCAAGGCCTTCGATCACCGCGTCCTCGACTTTTCGACGCGCGAAATCGTTAACACCGCCAAGCGCACGGGCGCGACCGTTCGTGGTCCGATCCCGCTGCCGACCCTGATCGAAAAGTTCACCGTGAACCGCTCGCCGCACGTCGACAAGAAGTCGCGCGAGCAGTTTGAAATCCGCACGCACAAGCGCGTGCTCGACATCGTCGACCCCACCCCGCAGACCGTGGACGCGCTCATGAAGCTCGACCTGTCCGCCGGCGTGGACGTCGAGATCAAGATCTAAGAAAGAAAGAGGCGGGATCCGACATGCGCACGGGCGTGATCGCCAAGAAGCTGGGGATGACCCGCGTGTTCGCCGATGACGGCGCACACGTTCCGGTCACTGTGCTCCAGCTCGACGGCTGCCAAGTCGTCGGCCAACGTACCAAGGAGCGCGACGGTTACGTCGCCCTTCAGCTGGGCGCTGGCGTTAAGAAGGCCAAGAACACGGCCAAGGCTCAACGCGAAGTCTTCGCGAAGGCCGAGGTCGAACCTAAGGCCTATGTAACCGAGTTCCGCGTGGGTGAAGACGCCCTGCTGGACGTGGGCGCCGAACTGTCGGCCGACCACTTCCTCGCGGGCCAGAAGGTCGACATCCAGGGCCATACCATTGGTAAGGGCTTTGCCGGCGCCATGAAGCGCTGGAACTTCGGTGGTCTGCGCGCCTCGCACGGCGTGTCGATTTCGCACCGTTCGCATGGTTCGACCGGCCAGCGTCAGGATCCGGGCAAGGTCTTCAAGGGCAAGAAGATGGCTGGCCATCTCGGCCAGGAAGTCGTCACGACCCAGAACCTGACCGTCGTCCGCGTCGACGCCGAGCGTGGCCTGATCCTGATCAAGGGCGCTGTCCCGGGTCACGACGGCGCCTACGTCAAGGTCAGCGACGCCATCAAGAAGGCCCGTCCCTCGGACGCCCCGTTCCCGGGCGCCGTGAAGTCGGCCGCTGCTCAACCCGCTTCGACCCCGGCTGAAGCGCCGGCCGTGGAAGCGACCGAAGGCGGTGAAGCGTAATGAAACTCTCGGTCATCAAACTCGACGGCAAGGCTGCTGGCGACGTTGAGCTGTCGGACGCCGTCTTCGGCATCTCCGACATCCGCGGCGACCTGCTGGCCCGTTACGTCAACTGGCAGCTGGCCAAGCGCCGCGCCGGCACGCACAAGGTTCAAACCCGCAACGAGAACTCTCGTACGGGCAAGAAGATGTACAAGCAAAAGGGCACCGGCGGCGCTCGTCACGGTTCGCGCCGTGCGCCGCAGTTCGTCGGCGGCTCGCGCGCCTTCGGTCCGGTTGTCCGTGACCACGGCTACTCGCTGCCGAAGAAGGTCCGCGCCCTGGCTCTGCGTCACGCCCTGTCGTCCAAGGCCAAGGCCGGCGACCTGGTCGTCGTCGACAGCGTCTCGGTCAAGGAAGCCAAGACGGCCTCGCTGCGCGAGACCTTCGGTAAGCTGGGCTGGACCAAGGCTCTGATCATCGCGGGTCCGGAAGTTGAAACCAACTTCGGCCTGGCCGCGCGCAACATCCCGCACATCGACGTGCTGCCGAACGCCGGCCTGAACGTCTATGACATCCTGCGGGCCGACAAACTGGTGCTGACCAAGGCGGCTGTTGAAGCCATCGAGGCGCGCTTCGCTGAGAAGGAAGCCGCATAATGGCCGCCGCTCAACCCACCGCCAAGCACTACGACACCATCCTGGCTCCGGTGATCACCGAGAAGGCCACGATCCTGTCGGAGCAGAACAAGGTCGTCTTCCGCGTCGCCGGCACGGCGACCAAGGACGAGATCGCCGCTGCGGTCGAAAGCCTGTTCAAAGTCAACGTCCTCAAGGTCAACACCCTGGTTCAAAAGGGCAAGACCAAGCGCTTCCGGGGCATCCTGGGCCGTCGCGTGGACATCAAGAAAGCGATCGTGACGCTGGCCGAAGGCCAGTCGATCGACGTCACGACGGGGCTCTAAGAAGATGGCTCTGAAGCATTACAATCCGACGTCGCCGGGCCGCCGCGCCCTGGTGCTGGTCGACCGTTCCGAGCTGCACAAAGGCCGCCCGGAGAAGTCGCTGACCGAAGGCCTGACCAAGTCGGGCGGTCGTGGTCAGGGCGGTCGCATCGCTGTCCGCTTCCGCGGCGGCGGCGCCAAGAAGCTGTACCGCAAGATCGACTTCAAGCGTCGCAAGTTCGACGTGGTCGGCACGGTCGAGCGTCTGGAATACGACCCCAACCGCACCGCCTTCATCGCCCTGGTTGTCTACCCGGACGGCGAGAAGACCTACATCATCGCGCCTCAGCGCCTTCACGCCGGCGACACCATCGTCGCGGGTGAGAAGGTCGACGTGAAGCCGGGCAACGCCATGCCGCTGCGCTCGATCCCCGTCGGCACCATCATCCACAACGTGGAGATGAAGCCGGGCAAGGGCGCTCAGCTGGCCCGTTCGGCCGGCGCCTACGCTCAACTGGTCGGTCGCGACCAGGGCTACGCTCAGATCCGTCTGGGCTCGGGTGAGCTTCGCATGGTCCTGGACGGCTGCATGGCCGTGGTCGGCGCCGTGTCGAACCCCGAGCACATGAACCAGAACCTGGGCAAGGCGGGCCGCAAGCGTCACATGGGCTGGCGTCCGCACGTCCGCGGCGTCGCCATGAACCCGATCGACCACCCGCACGGTGGTGGTGAAGGCCGGACCTCTGGTGGTCGCACCCCGGTTACGCCGTGGGGCAAGGACACCAAGGGCACCCGTACCCGCAAGAACAAGGCCACGGATAAGTTCATCATCCGTAGCCGTCACGTGAAGAAGGCTCGCTAAGAATGGCCCGCTCCTCCTGGAAAGGCCCGTTTGTCGACGGGTATCTGCTCAAGAAGGCCGACGCCGCTCAATCGTCGGGCCGCAAGGACGTGATCAAGACGTGGTCGCGCCGCTCCACCATCCTGCCGCAGTTCGTCGGTCTGACGTTCGGCGTCCACAACGGCCAGAAGCATGTGCCGGTGTCGGTCTCCGAAGAAATGGTCGGCATGAAGTTCGGCGAGTTCGCCCCGACCCGGAACTTCCCGGGCCACGCGGCGGACAAGAAGGCCAAGAGGAAGTAATCCATGGCCCAGACCAAGAACCCCCGTCGCGTTGACGCGACCGAGGCCCGCGCCAAGCTGGTCAACGTCCGCATCAGCCCGCAGAAGCTGAACCTGGTGGCCGCGTCGATCCGCGGTCTGCCGGTCCAGAAGGCGCTGAACGAGCTGGAATTCAGCCACAAGCGCATCGCTGGCGATGTCCGCAAGGTTCTGTACTCGGCGATCTCGAACGCTGAGAACAACCACAACCTCGACATCGACAACCTGGTTGTCGCCGAGGCCTTCGTGGGCAAGAACCTGGTGATGAAGCGTTTCGCGAGCCGCGCTCGCGGTCGCTCATCGCGCATCCTGAAACCCTTTAGCGAGATCACGATCGTGGTCCGTGAAGCCGGCGAGGCTGCCTGATGGGACAGAAAATCAATCCGATCGGTCTGCGCCTCGGCGTGAACCGCACGTGGGACAGCCGCTGGTTCGCCGGCGGCGCTGACTACGCCAAACTGCTCCACCAGGATCTGAAGCTGCGCACGTGGCTGAAGGAACGCCTGTCGGCCGCCGGCGTGTCGCGCATCATCATCGAGCGCCCCCACAAGAAGTGCCGCGTGACGATCTACGCCGCCCGTCCGGGTGTCGTGATCGGCAAGAAGGGCGCTGACATCGAGAAGCTCCGCAAGGACATCTCGGCCCGCACCGAAGGCGAAGTTCACCTGAACATCGTCGAAGTCCGCAAGCCGGAGACCGACGCTCAGCTGATCGCCGAGAACATCGCTCAGCAGCTGGAACGCCGTATCGCATTCCGCCGCGCCATGAAGCGTTCGATGCAGTCGGCCATGCGCCTGGGCGCCAAGGGCGTCCGCATCAACGTCTCGGGCCGTCTGGGCGGCGCCGAAATCGCTCGTATGGAATGGTATCGCGAAGGTCGCGTGCCGCTTCACACGCTGCGCGCCGACATCGACTACGGCTTCTATGAAGCCAAGACGACCTACGGCATCATCGGCGTGAAGGTCTGGGTGTTTAAGGGTGAAGTGCTCGAGCACGACCCGATGGCCCAGGACAAGCGTTGGGCCCAGGAAGCCTCGGGTCCGTCGTCCAACGAAGGCCGTGAGCGCGGCCCCCGCGGTGATCGCGGTCCGCGCCGTGGTCGTGAGGGCTGATAGGCCATGTTGCAACCGAAAAAGACCAAGTACCGCAAGGCCTTCAAGGGCCGCATCCACGGCTCGTCCAAGGGTGGTTTCTCGCTGAACTTCGGCTCCTACGGTCTGAAGGCCGTCGAGCCGGAGCGCATCACGGCGCGTCAGATCGAAGCGGCTCGCCGCGCGATCACCCGTCAGATGAAGCGTCAGGGCCGCGTCTGGATCCGTATCTTCCCCGACGTGCCGGTCTCCGGCAAGCCGGCCGAAGTGCGGATGGGTAAGGGCAAGGGCGCGGTGGACCACTGGGCCGCTCGCGTGGCCCCGGGCCGCATCATGTTCGAAATCGACGGCGTGCCGGACGACGTGGCTCGTGAAGCGCTGCGCCTCGGCGCCGCCAAGCTGCCGATCCGCACCAAGGTGGTCACCCGCCTGGACGCCGGCATCGTTACGGAGCAAGCCGCCTAATGACCAAGATCGCCGATCTCCGGTCGCAAACCGTCGACCAACTGTCCGACGAGCTGCTGAAGCTCAAGAAGGAACAGTTCAACCTGCGCTTCCAGGCCGCCACCGGCCAGATGGAAAAGACCCACCGGGTCTCGGAAGTGCGCAAGGACATCGCTCGCATCTCGACGCTTCTGCGCGAGAAGCGTGCGGCCTCGTAAGGAAACACCGATGCCCAAACGCATTCTTGAAGGCGTGGTCGTCTCCGACAAGGGCGACAAGACCGTCGTCGTGAAGGTCGAGCGCACCCTGCTGCACCCGCTGCTCCGCAAGACGGTCCGCAAGTCCAAGAACTACCACGCCCACGATGAAGCTAACGCTCTCAAAGTCGGCGATATCGCGCGCATCATCGAATGCGCCCCCAAGTCCAAGCTGAAGCGCTGGGAAATCATTTCCCCGGCCTCGGCTTCGTAAGAAGAAGGATCGGATCCCATGATCCAGATGCAAACTAACCTGGAGGTCGCCGATAACTCGGGCGCTCGCCGGGTCATGTGCATCAAGGTGTTGGGCGGCTCCAAGCGCCGCTACGCCTCGATCGGCGACACCATCGTCGCCTCGGTGAAGGAAGCGATTCCGCGCGGCCGCGTGAAGAAGGGCGACGTCGTTCGCGCCATCGTCGTGCGCACCGCCAAGGACATCCAGCGCAAGGACGGCTCGGTCATTCGTTTTGACAAGTCGGCCGCCGTCATCGTCAACAAGCAGAACGAGCCTGTCGGCACCCGTATCTTCGGCCCGGTTCCGCGCGAGCTGCGCGCCAAGAACCACATGAAGATCATCTCGCTGGCTCCGGAGGTTCTGTAACCATGGCCGCCAAGATCAAGAAGGGCGACAACGTCGTCGTCCTGACCGGCAAGGACAAGGGCCGCACCGGCAAGGTGATGCAGGTTCTGCCGACCGAAAACCGCGTCGTCGTGCAAGGCGTCAACATGGTTCAGCGCCACACGCGCCCGACCCAGGCTGACCCGCAAGGCGGCATCAAGCACAAGGAAGCCTCGCTTCACCTGTCGAACGTCGCGATCGCCGACGCCAACGGCAAGGCGACCCGCGTGGGCTTCAAGGTCGAGGGGGACAAGAAGGTCCGCTTCGCCAAGTCGACGGGAGACGTCATCTGATGGCCGACACCAAGTACACGCCGCGCCTCAAGGCCGAATATCAGGACCGCATCCGCGGCGTCCTGAAGGAAAAGTTCGGCTACTCCAACGAGATGCAGATCCCCAAACTGGACAAGATCGTCCTGAACATGGGTATCGGTGAAGCTGTCGCCGACTCCAAGAAGGCCAACGCGGCCCTCAAGGATCTGACGGCCATCGCCGGTCAGAAGGCTGTGCCGACCAAGGCTCGTAACTCCATCGCCGGCTTCAAGCTGCGCGAAGGCATGGTCATCGGCGGCAAGGTCACGCTGCGCGGCGCCCAGATGTACGAGTTCCTGGACCGCTTCATCACGATCGCTCTGCCGCGCGTGAAGGACTTCCGGGGCCTGAAGGGCACTTCGTTCGACGGTCGCGGCAACTACGCCACGGGTCTGAAGGAGCACATCGTGTTCCCGGAGATCAACTACGACCAGATCGACCAGATGTGGGGCATGGACATCGTTGTCTGCACCACGGCCAAGACCGATGAGGAAGCCAAGGCTCTCCTCACCGAGTTCAAGTTCCCGTTCGTGAACTGATCGGGAAGGGAAGAGAACAATGGCTAAGAAAAGCGCCGTAAACCGCAACGAAGCCGTCAAGGCCCTGGTTGCGAAGTATGCCGCGAAGCGGGAAGCCCTGAAGGCGACCGCCAACGACGAGAGCCTGCCGCTGGAGGAGCGCTTCGACGCGCGCCTGAAGCTGGCTGCCCTGCCGCGTAACTCCGCGCCGACCCGCATTCGCAACCGTTGCGAAGTCACGGGCCGCCCGCGGGCTTACTACCGCAAGCTCAAGATGAGCCGTGTCGCCCTGCGTGAGCTGGGCAACATGGGTCAGATCCCCGGCCTGACGAAGTCGAGCTGGTAAGGGGAGCGAACAGATATGATGATCAACGATCCCCTGAGCGACATGATCGCTCGCATCAAGAACGCGGCCACCCGCAAGCGTTCGTCGGTGCTCACCCCGGCTTCCCGTCTGCGTCAGCGCGTCCTCGACGTGCTGCAGGACGAAGGCTACATCCGCGGCTACTCGCTGGTTCAAAACCCCGGTGAGTTTCCGCAGTTCGAGATCGAGCTGAAGTACTTCGACGGCCAGCCGGTGATCGCCGAGATCGCCCGCGTGTCGAAGCCCGGCCGCCGCGTCTATTCGGCCATCAGCGATCTGAAGCCGATCAAGAACGGCCTCGGCATCTCGATCCTTTCGACTTCGAAGGGCGTCATGTCCGACGCCGCCGCCCGCGACGCCAACGTCGGCGGCGAAGTCCTCTGCAGGGTCTACTGATATGTCTCGTATCGGCAAGAAAACCATCGCTGTGCCGAAGGGCGTGACTGTCACGCTCAACGGCCAGGCCGTCACCGTGAAGGGTCCGAAGGGCGAACGCTCCTGGACCGTCGCCGAAGAGATCGAAGTCACGCAGGAAGGCGACGAACTGTCGCTGACCCCGCGTTCGGACACCCAGCGCGCTCGCGCCATGTGGGGTCTGTCGCGCACCCTGGTCGCCAACATGGTGACCGGTGTGACCGACGGCTTCGAGAAGACCCTGGAACTGGTCGGCGTCGGTTACCGCGCCGCCCTGAAGGGCAAGGATCTCTCGCTGCAGCTCGGCTTCTCGCACGACGTGGACATCGTTCCGCCGGAAGGCATCACCTTCGCCGTGCCGAAGCAGACCGAGATCAAGATCTCGGGCAACGACAAGCAGGCTGTGGGCGAAATCGCCGCCGTCATCCGCAAGATGCGTCCGCCGGAACCCTATAAGGGCAAGGGCGTGCGCTACCAGGGCGAGTTCGTCCGGCGCAAGGAAGGCAAGAAGAAGTAAGTCATGGCTCTCTCTCTTCAACAACAAGCCAAGCGCCGCGCCGAGCGCACCCGTCGTCGCCTCAAGGCGGTGGCCAATGGTCGTCTGCGTCTGTCGGTCTTCCGTTCGGACAAGAACATCTCGGCTCAGATCATCGACGATGCCCAGGGCATCACGGTGGCTTCCGCCTCGTCGCTGGAAGGCGGCAAGGGTTCCAAGGGTTCGGACGTCGCAGCCGCCGCCAAGATTGGCAAGCTGATCGCCGAGCGCGCCATCGAGAAGGGCGTCACGGACGTCGTCTTCGACCGTGGCGGCTACATCTATCACGGCCGGGTCAAGGCGCTGGCGGAAGCCGCGCGCGAAGCCGGTCTGAACTTCTAAGGGAACGGCAAGCATGGCTCGTGAACCCCAACGCGGCGGCGGCGATCGCAACCGTCGCGACAACCGCAACGCTCCCGTTGAAGGTCCGGATTCGGACATCATCGAGAAGCTGGTGCACATCAACCGCGTCGCCGCCACCGTCAAAGGCGGCCGCCGGTTCTCGTTCGCGGCCCTGATGGTCGTCGGCGACGGCAAAGGCCGCGTCGGCTTCGGTCACGGCAAGGCGCGCGAAGTGCCGGAAGCCATCCGTAAGGCGACCGAAGAAGCCAAGAAGACCATGATCAAGGTTCCGCTGCGCGAGAACCGCACCCTGCACCACGACGGCTCGGGCCGTTGGGGCGCCGGCAAGATCATGATGCGCGCTGCCCCTCCGGGCACGGGCGTCATCGCGGGCGGTCCGATGCGTGCGGTCCTCGAAACCCTCGGCGTCCAGGACGTCGTGGGCAAGTCGACCGGCTCGTCGAACCCCTACAACATGATCCGCGCCACCTTCGAAGCTCTGAAGGTTCAGTCGTCGCCGCGCCAGATCGCCTCCAAGCGGGGCAAGAAGGTGTCCGACCTGATGGGCCGCCGCAATGACGGCGCCTCGGCGCCGGAAGCCGTGGAGGGCTGATAGATGGCCAAGACCGAAAACAAGACTGTGACCGTCCGTCAGACGGCGAGCCCGATCCGCCGCAAGTCGGATCAGCGCGCCACCCTGGTGGGCCTGGGTCTCAACCAGATCGGCCGTGAGTCGACCCTGGAAGACACCCCCTCCGTCCGTGGGATGATCGCCAAGGTCGCCCACATGGTGGAAGTGGTCGAGAAGTAAGACGGATCGCCCTCTCCCGTTCGCGGGGGAGGGCGTTTCGCTTTATGAAGGAAGCATCTTGCGATGCTGACGCGGGTCGCTTAATCAGCGGCCCTTCAATTTATCCAACGCCGAGTCAGGACCGCCTGGCGGACCTGGCGCTAGAACCCGAAAGGATCAGGCAATGAAGCTGAACGAAATCCGTGACAACGAAGGCGCCGCCAAGAAGCGTATGCGCGTCGGCCGCGGCCCGGGCTCGGGCAAGGGCAAGACCGCCGGTCGCGGCGTCAAGGGTCAGAAGTCGCGTTCGGGCGTCGCCATCGGCGGCTTCGAAGGCGGCCAGATGCCGCTGTACATGCGTATGCCGAAGCGCGGCTTCAACGTGCCGAACGCGCCGAAGTTGGCTGAAGTCAACCTGTGGCGCCTGCAAGAGGCCGTCGACGCCGGCAAGCTGGACGCCAAGGCCGAGATCAACGGCGCGGCCCTGGTCGCCGCCGGCGTGATCCGTCGCGTCAAGGACGGCGTGCGCGTTCTGGGCGAAGGCGAACTGAAGGCCAAGCTGAACCTGGTCGTGTGGTCGGCCTCGTCGGGCGCCGTCAAGGCGATCGAAGCCGCCGGCGGCTCGGTCACCCAGCAGCGCATCGAAGCCGAAGCCAAGGCTGCGGCTCGCCTCGAAAAGCGCAACGCCGCTCGCGGCAAGGCGCCGGAACCCAAGGCTCCGAAGGGCGACGCCAACAAGATCTCGGCTCGCGCCAAGCGCACCGCCGCCAAGGCCTAAAATCCGATATCGTCATCCTGTCGGGGGCGCGGCTTTCGCGCCTCCGCCGGGATCGTCCGGACCGGGATGACGATTTTCCGAAAGCGGCCCTCGCAAGAGCGCCGCTTTCCGCCTATCTGACGACGGGCATAGTCGTGGGGACCGCCTGATGGCTTCGGCCGCTGAACAACTTGCTGCCAATATGAACATGGGCTCGTTCGCGAAAGCGACCGAGCTGCACAAGCGCCTGCTGTTCACGCTGGGCGCGCTGCTGGTCTACCGGATCGGCACCTATGTTCCGATCCCTGGGATCAACGGCGAGGCCTTCCTGGCCTTCTTCCAGAACCCGGATGGCCAACGCGGCATCCTGGACATGTTCAACATGTTCTCGGGCGGCGCCGTCGAGCGCATGGCCGTGTTCGCGCTGAACGTCATGCCCTACATCTCGGCGTCGATCATCGTCCAGCTGATGGGCGCGGTGTATCCGCCGTGGGAGAAGCTGAAGAAGGAAGGCGGCGAGTCGGGCCGCAAGCAGCTGAACCAGTACACCCGCTATCTGACGGTGTTCCTGGCCCTGGCCCAGTCCTTCGGCATCGCGGTGGGCCTGAACGCCCAGCCGGGCCTGATCGATCAGCCCGGCCTGTTCTTCATCATTTCGACGGTCACCGTTCTGACCGGCGGCACCATGTTCCTGATGTGGCTGGGCGAGCAGGTGACGGCGCGCGGCGTCGGCAACGGCATCTCCCTGATCATCTTCGCGGGCATCGTGGCGGTTCTGCCGTCGACGGTGGCGCGGATGCTGGGCCTGGCTCAGCAGGGTCAGATGTCGGCCTTCACCCTGCTGTTCATCGCCATCATGGCGGTGGCGGTCATCGTCTTCATCGTCTTCATGGAACGCGCCCAGCGCCGCCTTCTGATCCAGTATCCGAAGCGCCAGGAAGGCAACCGCATGACGGGCGGCGAGCGCAGCTTCCTGCCGCTGAAGGTCAACACCGCGGGCGTGATCCCGGCCATCTTCGCCTCGTCGCTGCTGATGCTGCCGACGACGGTGGCCCAGTTCACCGCCAATGCGAACCTGCCGGACTGGATGAGCTGGCTGCCCCTGGTGACGGCCCAGCTGACGCACGGCCAGCCGGTGTTCATGATCCTGTACGCCGTCCTGATCGTCTTCTTCTGCTTCTTCTACACCTCGATCACCTTCAACCCCGAGGACACGGCCGAGAACCTGCGCAAGTACGGCGGCTTCCTGCCGGGCATTCGTCCGGGCAAGCGCACGGCCGAGTATCTGGACTATGTGCTGACGCGCCTGACGGTGATCGGCGCCGCCTATATCACCGCCGTCTGTCTGCTGCCGGAGTTCCTGGTCAGCAGCCTGGGCAACAGCCTGTACTTTGGCGGAACGTCTATCTTGATCGTGGTCTCGGTGACGATGGACACTGTCGCCCAGATCCAGTCGCACCTGCTGGCGCACCAGTACGAGGGTCTGATCAAGAAGGCCAAGTTGCGCGGCCGTGGCCGGGGCGGTTCCGCTCCTGTCCGTCGCTGATCGGGTAGGGGAGCCCGGAATATAAAATGAACCTGATCCTGTTCGGGCCGCCTGCGGCCGGCAAGGGCACCCAGGCCAAGCGGCTGGTCGAAGAGCGAGGCATGGTCCAGCTCTCGACCGGCGACATGCTGCGCGCGGCGATCGCTTCCGGCTCGGAGCTGGGACTGAAGGTCAAGGACGTGCTGGCGCGCGGCGACCTCGTCACCGACGAGATCGTCATCGCCCTGATCGAAGCCCGCCTGCCGGAGGCCGAGGCCGCCGGCGGCGCCATCTTCGACGGCTTCCCCCGCACGGTGGCCCAGGCTGAAGCCCTGGACCTCATGCTGGCCAAGTGCGGCGCCAAGATCGACAGCGTCATCCGCCTGAAGGTGGACGACGCCGCCCTGACCGACCGTATCGGCAAGCGGTTCGCCGAGCAGGGTCGGGCGGACGACAACCCCGAGACCTTCAAGGACCGCCTGGCCGTGTACAACCGCCAGACCGCGCCGCTGCTTCCCTACTATGCAGACCAGGGCAAGCTGACCGAGGTCGACGGCATGGGCGACATCGCCGCCGTGGCCGCCGCCATCGACGCGGCGCTGGACGCCTGAGTCGACACGCGGTCTGATCCCCTCCGCTTCTGAAGCGTTAGCGTTCGGAAGCCTGCGCGGGAGAGACGGTTGCGGCCGAAACGAATGAAGCAATGGCGCTGGGGCGCGGCGGGGCTGGCGGCCCTTCTGCACCTCGGCGCCTTTGTGCTTTTGGGCGTCGGTCGACCCGAGGCGACCTTCGTGCCGCCACCGCCGCTCATCATTGTCGATCTGGTCCGGCCTGAGCCGGTCGCACCGCCGCCGCCGCCTCCAGAGCCTGCGCCGTCCCAGGGCGGCGGCGCCCCGGCCGCGCCATCCGTCGTGCGCCCCGCGCGTCCCCGTCCTGAGCCGCCCAAGCCGGAAGTCACGCCGCCGCCGCGTCCGGCCCCGGAGCAACCGCTGGTGATCGGCATTGCGCCCGAACCTGGCCCGACGCATGGTCAGGGGCAGGGCGGGCAGGGGACCGGCAGCGGGGGCGGCAGCGGATCGGGCGTCGGTCCTGGCGTGGGCGACGGCCCGCCGCGCATCATTCGCGGCCCCACGGTGGGGGAGCTGCGGACGCTACATCCGCGCGAGGCCTTCCGCCAGCGGCGAGGCGGTCAGGCGACCCTGGCCTGCCGGGTGCGCCTCGACACCACTCTGAGCGATTGCCGCCTGGTCGACGAATCGCCGCCGGGGATGGGATTCGGTCAGGCGGCCCTTGCGGCCTCGCGTTATTTCCGCTTTCGTCCTGCGACGCAGAACGGAGCGCCGCTTGATGGTCGAGAGGTCCGGGTGGGGGTCGAATGGCCCTGAGCCAGCCTGCTCACGGCGCTTGCCCGTTGACGCATTGGGAATCCCCTGTATAAGGGCGGCCTTCCGCGAAGGGCGTACACGTTCCAGGTCTGTTGACCGGAGCGGTTTCTGCGTCTGAATTAACGCGTACTTGGAGAATTTCGTGGCCCGTATCGCAGGCGTCAACATTCCGACGAACAAGCGCGTTGAAATCGCGCTTCAGTACATTCACGGCATTGGCGCGCACAACGCCAAGGAGATCACGGCCAAGATCGGCATCGAGCCGGCTCGCCGCGTGAACCAGCTGACCGACGCGGAGATCCTGCAGATCCGCGAGACCATCGACCGCGACTTCACCGTCGAAGGCGACCTGCGCCGCGAGACGTCGATGAACATCAAGCGCCTGATGGACCTGGCCTGCTACCGCGGCCTGCGTCACCGTAAGGGCCTGCCGGTCCGCGGCCAGCGCACCCACACCAACGCTCGCACCCGCAAGGGTCCGGCCAAGCCGATCGCCGGCAAGAAGAAGTAAGAGAGAGGCCTGACCGATGGCTAAGGAACCGGGTCGCGTTAAGCGCCGCGAACGCAAGAACATCACCTCGGGCGTGGCCCACGTGAACGCTTCGTTCAACAACACCATGGTGACCATCACCGACGCTCAAGGGAACGCGATTTCCTGGTCGTCGGCCGGCCACATGGGCTTCAAGGGCTCGCGCAAGTCGACGCCGTACGCCGCTCAGATGGCTGCGGAAGACGCTGGCAAGAAGGCCGCAGAGCACGGCGTCAAGACGCTGGAAGTGAACGTCTCGGGTCCGGGTTCGGGCCGTGAGTCGGCCCTGCGCGCCCTGCAGGCCGTCGGCATGACGATCACGACCATTCGTGACGTGACGCCGATGCCGCACAACGGCTGCCGTCCGCCGAAGCGCCGTCGCGTCTAAGGTTCACGCCGCCTAACCCTTCTCCCGGCGGCTCCTGTTGTTCTGAACGTGAGAACACGGTGCCGTCGAAACCCGTTCGAGGGACTTTATGATCGAAAGAAACTGGCAAGAGCTGATCCGTCCCGAGAAACCGCAAGTCGAGGGCGGGTCTGACCCGCAGCACAAGGCGCGTCTGATCGCCGAGCCTCTCGAACGCGGTTTCGGTGTGACGCTCGGCAACGCGCTTCGTCGCGTTCTGCTGTCTTCGCTTCAAGGCGCGGCGGTCACGGCCATTCAGATCGACGGCGTTGTTCACGAGTTCTCGTCGCTGGAAGGCGTTCGCGAGGACGTGGTCGACATCGTTCTGAACATCAAGCAACTGGCCCTGCGCATGCACGCGGAAGGTCCGAAGCGGATGACGCTGCGCGCCACGGGCCCCGGCCCGGTGACCGCGGCTCAGATCGACCTGCCGGCCGACATCGAGGTGCTGAACCCGGATCACGTGATCTGCACCCTGGATGACGGCGCTTCGGTTCGCATGGAACTGACGGTGCAGAACGGCAAGGGCTACGTCGCCGCCGAACTGAACCGCCCGGAAGACGCCCCGATCGGCCTGATCGCCGTCGACGCCCTGTATTCGCCGGTGAAGCGCGTCGCCTATCGCGTCGAGCCGACCCGTCAGGGCCAGTCGCTGGACTACGATAAGCTGATCCTGGAAGTTGAAACCAACGGCGCCGTCTCGCCGGTTGACGCTGTGGCTTACGCTGCGCGCATCCTGCAAGACCAGCTGCAGATCTTCATCACCTTCGATGAGCCGACCAAGGCGGTCGAGCAGTCGGACGGCAAGCCCGAACTGCCCTTCAACCCGTCGCTGCTGAAGAAGGTGGACGAGCTGGAGCTGTCGGTCCGTTCGGCCAACTGCCTGAAGAACGACAACATCGTCTACATCGGCGACCTGATCCAGAAGACCGAGGGCGAAATGCTTCGCACCCCGAACTTCGGCCGCAAGTCGCTGAACGAAATCAAGGAAGTTCTGGCGTCCATGGGCCTGAGCCTCGGCATGGACGTGCCGAACTGGCCGCCGGAAAACATCGAAGATCTGGCCAAGAAGTTCGACGACCAGATCTGATCATCAACCCTCCGCCCAGGTCCGTTGGATCGGTTGGGGCGGTTAGAATGAGAGGCCCCAGGTCTCGTCCGCCGAGTAGGGACGGGAAACCAGGGTTGAGTAGGAGAGACCCCGATGCGCCACGGCGCCGCCTATCGTAAGCTCGGCCGTACGGTCAGCCACCGCCAGGCCATGTTCGCCAACATGGCCGCCTCGCTGATCAAGCACGAGCAGATCACGACCACCCTGCCGAAGGCGAAGGAACTGCGTCCCTTCGTCGAGAAGCTGGTCACCCTCGCCAAGAAGGGCGACCTGCACGCTCGTCGTCAGGCTATCAGCGCCGTTCGCGACGTGCCGCAAGTCGGCAAGCTGTTCGACACGCTGGCCCCTCGTTACGCCGAGCGTAACGGCGGCTATATCCGCATCATGAAGGCGGGCTTCCGTCACGGCGACAACGCCGCGATGGCCGTGATCGAGTTCGTCGATCGCGACGTGGCCGCCAAGGGCCTGGACTCCGGTCCGGTCTTCGCCATCGAAGGCGACGACGAGGCCTGATTTCGGCTTCATCGCTACGATGCCGAAAGGACGACCGGAGCAATCCGGTCGTCCTTTTCTTTGTCTGGAATTCTGTGACGGGCAGGATGTTTCAATGACCTTCGCCATGCCTTCCATCGAGACATGGAATGGCCGCCGCGTCTCTATCTGCTCCGCGGATGGTTCGTTGTTGGCGACGACAGGCGACATCAACGACTTCCTGTCGATGGCCTTTGAAGCGAACGCGGACTGGCTGGCCCTGCCGGTCAGTCGTCTGGGGCAGGATTTTCTTCGTCTGCGCACCCGCCTTGCGGGCGAGACGACCCAAAAGTTCGTCAACTACCATGTTGGTTTGGCGATCATCGGCGACATCTCGGTCGAGAAAGCCGCATCGGATGCGCTGGCCGACTATGTGCGTGAGAGCAATCGAGGCCGTGCGGTCTGGTTCCTGCCGGACCTCGGCAGTTTGAAGACGGCTCTGGAGGCGGGGAGGGACGCGCCCTAGCGTCGTTCAACGTCGAGGCTTCGGTTTCATGCGGTACATCCGAAGAGAATTTGCGCCCGGGGGCGGTGTTTTCCGAAGTCGTGCAAATTGCGTCGGGGGCGGGAAGACGCCAAGCTGTCGCCAAGCCTCGCAG
Organism: Brevundimonas sp. 357; assembly: GCF_003938605.1. GTDB lineage: Bacteria > Pseudomonadota > Alphaproteobacteria > Caulobacterales > Caulobacteraceae > Brevundimonas. The sequence goes on from NZ_RHWX01000002.1 coordinate 20,673, forward strand.
AAGGCTGAGAGTGAACGCATCAGGAGATCCCATGTCTCGTCCCCCCGCCATGCTGGCCGCAGGTCTGGCTGTGCTGGCCTTCTCGTCGCTGGCCATGACAACGACCAGCGCGCTGGCGCTAGAGGCGGCGGTCTCGCCCCAGGCTGCGACGGCGACGCCCGCCCGCACTCTGACCACGCCGCTGGAGGCGTTCGGCCATGAGGTCGGGGCGGACTATCGCCTGATCACCTACACTCAGTTCGAACGCTATCTGCACACTCTGGCCGGACAGTCGGACCGGATGAAGCTGGTTGAGATCGGCCGCTCGTCCGAAGGGCGGACGCAGTACCTCTCGGTCGTCTCCTCGCCCCAGAACCTGGCGAACATCGACCGCTATCAGGAGATCGCGCGGCGCCTGGCCAAGGCCGAGGGCGTCAGCGAGCAGGAGGCTCGCGCCCTGGCCTCCGAAGGCAAGGCCGTGGTTTGGATCGACGGCGGCCTGCACTCGACCGAGACGGTGCCGCCCCAGGCCCTGATCGCCGCCCTGTATGAATGGCTGACGGCCGAGGACGCCGAGGCCAAGCGCATCCTGGACGACGTGGTCATCCTGTTCGCGCCGCTGAACCCGGACGGGTGGGAGCTGGTCTCCACCTGGTACATGCGCAACGAGGATCCGCTGAAGCGCGAGTACGACAGCATTCCTGTTCTGTACCAGAAATACGTCGGTCACGATAACAACCGCGACTACTACCTGTCGGCCATGACTGAGACGACCAACGTCAACCGGCAGTTCTTTCGCGAGTGGTTCCCGCAGATCATCTATAACCACCACCAGACGGCGCCAGCGGGAACCGTGGTCTTCATGCCGCCGTTCCGCGACCCCTTCAACTACAACTATGATCCGCTGGTCATGAGCACCCTATCCGAGGTCGGGGCGGCGATGCACAGCCGCCTGATCGAGGAGGGCAAGCCCGGCTCGACCATGCGCAGCGGGGCCAACTATTCGACATGGAACAACGGGATGGAGCGCTCCGTCACCTATTTCCACAACGCCGTCGGCCTGCTGACCGAGATCACCGGCCACCCGACGCCCAGCCGGATCAGCCTGATCCCGGACAACCAACTGCCGCGTAACGACCTGCCCATGCCGGTCGCGCCTCAGACCTGGCGTTTCGCCCAGTCGATCGACTATTCGCAGTCGATCAACCGCGCCGTGCTGAACTACGCCTCGCGCAACAAGGACCGGACGCTGTTCAACATCTGGCGCATGGGCCAGAACGCCATCGACAAGGGGAATACCGACACCTGGCGCGTCACGCCCTCAACGGTCGAAGCCCTGCAGACTGCGGCCGGAGAGAACGCGCAGCAGGGGCGTCGCGGCGTTGATCCTGCGCTGTATGAGCAGATCCTGCGCGACCCGGCCCGTCGCGATCCGCGCGGCTATGTCATTCCCGCGGACCAGGCTGACCTGCCCACCGCCGTCGCCTTCCTGAACAGCCTGATCAAGACCGGCGTGGACGTCGAGCGGGCGACGCGCGCCTTCACCATCGGGGCTAAGACCTATCCGGCCGGTTCCTATGTGGTGAAGACGGCCCAGGCCTATCGCCCGCACGTGCTGGACATGTTTGAGCCGCAGGATCACCCGCACGATCTGCAGTATCCGGGCGGGCCGCCCAAGCTGCCCTATGACGCCACCGGCTACACTCTGGCCATGCAGATGGGCGTTCAGTTCGACCGTATCCTGGACGGCTTCGAGGCTCCGACCGAGCGCGTCGCCGATGTCATGGCGCCGCCGCCGGGCAGGATCGAGGGAACGGGTCGGGCGGGCTGGCTGATCGATCATGCGCCGATCAACGGTTTCATTCTGACCAACCGCCTGCTGGCGGCGGGCGCGCCCGTCTTCTGGCAGGAAGGCGAGACCCGCGCTGGCCGCACGACTCTGGCTCCCGGCGCTCTGTGGATTCCAGCTGACGACAAGACTCGCCCGATCGTCGAGGCGGCCGTACGCGACTTGGGCCTGAACGCTCACGCCGTCGCCCGTGCCCCCGGCGGCGACCGCATCGCCCTGAAGCCGATTCGGATCGGTCTGGTCGATCGTTACGGCGGCTCCATGGCTTCGGGCTGGACCCGCTGGATGCTGGAGCAGTTCGAATATCCGTTCGAGGTTGTCTATCCGCAGCGCCTAGACGCCGGCGATCTGAACAAGGACTTTGATGTTCTGGTCTTCGCGTCGGACATGATTCCTGCGGACCTGTCGGCGGCGGCCCAGCGCGAACAACCGGACCCTGAGACGATCCCGGCCCAGTATCGCGGTTGGTTGGGGGCCGTAACGGCCGAGAAGACGGCGCCGCAGATCGACGTCTTCGTGCGCGACGGCGGCAGTCTGGTCACCATCGGTTCGTCGCATCGCCTGGCCAAGGCCATCGGCGCGCCGGTGCAGGACGTGCTGACCCAGGCCGACGGCAGGCCGCTGGCGCCGACCGACTTCTTCATTCCTGGCGCGGTGCTCAAGACTGAGGTGGACAACAGCCGCCCTCTGGCCTTCGGAGCGCCGCGCGAGATGAACGTCTTCTTCAATCGCAATGCGGGCTTCCGCCCCGCGGGCGAGGGGACGTCAATGGTGCGCTATCCACAGCAGGTGGCGGTGAACAGCGGCTGGGCTATCGGGTCGGAGCGTCTATCGGGCGCAGAGGCGGTGCTGGACATCAAGCACGGCGAGGGGCGGGTGATCGTATTGGGGCCGGACGTGGTGAACCGCGCCCAGGCGCGGGCTTCCTCACGGCTGCTGTTCAACGCCCTGTTCTACGGTCCCGCCGTGACGGGCGCCGACCGTTAAGTCTCCCCCAGAGGCGGAAGTGAAAAGGCCGCCCGGCGTCCACCGGGCGGCCTTCTTTTTCAGAGATAGGCGGATCAGCCTTCGGTCGAACCGTCCTGGGGCGCCTTTGCGGCGCGGCCGCGGCTGTAGATGAAGTAGACGCCCAGGCCGACCAGGTTCCAGAACACGAACCACAGCTGCGTCTTCTGCGGCAGGCTGGCCAGTAGGTACAGGCAGCCGGCGATGGCCACGGGGCCCACGACCCAGCCCAGGGGCGTGCGGAACCCGCGCGGCATGTCAGGCGCGCGACGGCGCAGGATCAGCATGCACAGGGCCACGGCGCTGAACGCCACCAGGGTGCCCGCGTTAGCCAGGGCCACGATCTCGTCCAGCGGCACGAACAGGGCGATGGCGCCGACCACGACGCCGGTGAAGACGGTGATGCGCACCGGCGCCCCGCCCTTGGACACGCGGGCCAGGCCGCGCGGCAGCAGGCCGTCACGCGCCATGACGAAGAAGATGCGGCTCTGGCCGTAGAAGAAGGCCAGGATCACCGTCGGCAGGGTCAGCACCGCCGTCACCGCCAGGAAGTGGGCCGCGCCCGGCTGGTTGATCTCGCGCAGGATCAGGGCCAGCGGCTCGGGGCTGTTGGCGAAGCGGGTGAAGGGCGTGGCGCCCAGGGCGGCCGTGGCGATAACGGTGTAGATGGCGGCGCAGGCCAGCATCGAGCCGATGATGCCGATGGCCAGGTCGCGCTTGGGGTTGCGAGTCTCTTCGGCCGCGGTGGCGATGGCGTCGAAGCCGTAGAAGGCCGAGAAGATGATGGCCGCCGCCGCCATGACGCCGCGCTCGACGCCGTCCTCACCCATCTGACGGGCGAAACCGAAGGGGCTGAAGGGCTCCAGGTTGGCGGCGTTGAAGTGGGGCAGGGCGAACCAGACGAACAGGGCCAGGGCCGACAGCTTCACCGCCACCAGGATCAGGTTCAGCGTCGCGCTCTTCTTGGCTCCGGCCAGCAGCAGGGCGCCCACGGCCATGATGATGAACAGGGCTGGGACATTGGCCACGCCGCCGGCGTGCGGTCCCTGCATGAGGGCCATGGGCAGGCCCAGCCAATCATGCAGCAAGGGAGCCGCGTAGCCTGACCAGCTGACGGCCACGGCGCTGACCACCAGGCTGTATTCCAGGATCAGGCTCCAGCCGATGATCCAGGCGACCGCCTGGCCCAGCACGACGCGGGAATAGGTATAGGCGCTGCCGGACGCCGTCACCGTGGTCGCCATCTCGGCGTAGCACAGGGCGGCGCAGGCGCAGACGAAGCCAGCGATCAGGAAGGACAGCAGAACCGCCGGCCCCGCCTTATCCGCGCCGATGCCGATCAGCGTCAGGATGCCGGTGCCGACGATAGCGCCCACGCCCATGGCCACCAGATGCGGCCAGCTGAGGCTGCGGGCCAGGCTTTGAGCGCCGGACTCGGCGTTGGGGCGCGGTTGCGCGTCTGGGCCGCCCATCGGTGGCTCCTGTCTTGAGGAGATCATGAAGCCAGCGGGTTTGCTGCGGATGGCCGGGCAATACAAGGGGCGTGGGTCCGTCGCCCTGAGCGCGGGTTCGGTTTCTGATCCGATGGCGGAATTTTCGTCACGGTTTCTCAGTCGAAACGGCATGAAACGGAGGTCGATCCGTCACCGGCTCGCGCAAGCTTCGGTCCTGCTTTTCGCTATCCCTCGCCGCCGGGCAGGAGGGGTTCGACGTCATTCCGGTCGGTATGACCGCCTCCCGCCGCAGCTTTTTGACCAACCGGTGGAACGACGATGAACAGCAGCTTCAAGACCCTGCTCGTGGTGGCGGCCAGCACGCTCGCCCTGGCGGCCTGCGGCGGATCGGCCGAGGTGGCCTCGCCCGGCGAAGGCGACTTCGGCAATGGCAACGGGAACGGCAACGGCAATGGGAACGGCAATGGCGGCAACGGCCAGGCCGCGGCTGACTGCCCGACCGGGTTCGCCAACGTCGGCACCATGGCCAACGGCACGCTGCGCAACTGCCAGCTGCCGCAACAGATCAACGGCGCGCTGACCGTGCCGCTGCGCGCCGGCACCATCTACTCCATCTCGGGCCGCACGGCCGTCGGCACGGACGGCGGCGTCGACGCCTCGGCCAACACCGGCACCCAGGGCATCCTGACGGTGGAAGCGGGCGTGACCATCTTCGCCTCGGGCGGCGGCGACTACCTGCTGGTCAACCGCGGCTCGCAGATCTACGCCGAAGGCACGGCCTCGCAGCCGATCGTCTTCACCAGCCGCCAGAACGTCGAAGGCGCGACGACCGAGAACTCGCACGGTCAGTGGGGCGGCATCGTCATCGCCGGCCGCGCGCCCCAGGCCAACTGCCAGCTGACCGCGCCTGTCACCTGCACGGGCCAGGTGGAAGGCACCAACGCCTTCTACGGCGGCGGCAACGTCAACGACAACTCGGGCCGTCTGCGCTACGTCCAGATCCGCTATTCGGGCTTTGAGATTTCGACCGGCAACGAGCTGCAGGCCCTGACCCTGGCCGGCGTCGGCGCGGGCACGACCATCGAATACGTCCAGTCCTACAACTCGTCGGACGACGGCATCGAAATCTTCGGCGGCAACGTCAACCTGAAGCGCATCGTCATCAACGGCGCCGACGACGACGCCTTCGACACCGACACCGGCTGGCGCGGCGGCGCCCAGTTCGGCATCGTGACCCAGCGCGCCCCGAACGCGACCAGCCGTTCGGCCGGTTTCGAGTTCTCGGCGGCTCCGGCCTCGACCCCGCTGGCCCAGCGCTACAACTCGCAGCCCAAGATCGCCAACTGGACGATGGTGGGCCGCAACTCGCCGACCGACGCCCACACCGTCGCCCACTTCGACACGGGCACGAAGGCGACCGTGGTCAACTCCGTCTTCACCAGCGCCGCCGGTTCGCTGGCCGGTTGCCTGGACATCGCCGACGCCGACACCGCCAGCGTGAACCCGGTGTTCAACTCGGTCTTCATGTCCTGCGGCATCTCCTACCGCGCCAGCGGCGCCGCTCGCTCGGAGCCGATTTTCACGGCCGGCGCGAACAATACGGCCAAGGGAACCTCGACCCTGACCGCCCCGACCGCGGGCGTGACCATCTCCAACCAGGTTCTGACCTTCATCAACGGCGCCAATGAAACCGCCGTGACCCCGGTCAAGGCCTCGAGCGTCCACGCCGCCTTCACCGACACCGACTACATCGGCGCCGTGAAGAACGCTTCGGACACCTGGTGGCAGGGTTGGACCTGCGGCCTGACCGCCAACGCGAAGTGCTGATGAACCCTCTGGCGAGGCGGCGGTCCGAAAGGGCCGCCGCCGACCCTTTGAGCGTCCAGCCTCTCTCGACCTACGCAAGGCAGCCGAACATGAAGAACAAGACCCTGACCCGTAACGGGCTGCTGCTGGCCAGCAGCGCCCTGGTCGCCGCTTTCGGCGCGCCCAGCCTCGCGCTCGCCCAGGCGTCCGCCCCTGTCGCCGCCGTGGCTCTGAGCAATGAACTGCCCGCCGATCCGGAAAGCCCGGATCAGGTGTCGCAGACCCCGGCCACCCAACTGGGCGACATCGTCGTCCTGGGCCGCAATATCCCGCAGCCGAACCGTCAGAGCGCCGAGGTGGCCGCTTTCCTGACATCGGAAGACCTGCAACGCACCGGCGACTCCACCGCCGCCGCCGCCCTGACCCGCGTGACCGGCCTGTCGATCGTCGAAGGCCGCTTCGTCTATGTGCGCGGCCTGGGCGAGCGCTATTCCTCGGCCCTGCTGAACGGTTCGCCGCTGCCCAGCCCCGAGCCGCTGCAGCGCGTGGTGCCGCTGGACCTGTTCCCCTCCAGCATCCTGGCGGGCGTGACGGTTCAGAAGTCCTATTCCCCCAACTACCCGGGCGAGTTCGGCGGCGGGGTCATCGACCTGCGCACCGTGGACGCCCCGGCCGAGCCGTTCCTGACCTTCAAGGCGGGCATCGGCGGCAACACCGAGACGACGGGCCGCGACAACCTGGTCTATTACGGCTCGGACACCGACTGGACCGGCTTCGACGACGAGACCCGCAAGATTCCGGGGCCGATCGACCTGGCCTTCCGCACCGGCAAGCAGATCAACATGGCCAACTTCTCGGCCGCCGAGCTGCAGACGATGGGCCGCTCGATGGTCAATGCGCCGCTGCGCCTGATGCAGCGTCAGCAGACGCCGGTCGACGGCAGCCTGGAGCTGGCGGGCGGTTTCCGCACCCCGACCGAGGTCGGCGACCTGGGCGTCATCGCCGTGGCCGGCTACGACAACTCCTGGCGCACCCGTCAGGCGATCCAGGAAGAGGGCCAGTTCCAAGGCGACGACCTGGTGCCGGTCTCGACCTTCGACGTCGAGTCCAACCAGAACGACGTGCGCCTGAACTTCCTGGGCGGGCTGTCGCTGACGAACGACGATCATGAGGTGAAGTGGACCAACCTCTACGTCCGCACCACCACCAAGCGCGCCCGCACCTCGGCCGGTCCGGACTTCGACGCCGGCGGCAGCGTGATCCGCAACGACTACACCGAGTGGTTCGTGCGTCAGCTGTTCACCAGCCAACTGGCGGGCGAGCACTATTTCGGCGCCGACGGCGAGTGGAAGCTGGACTGGCGCGCGGCCTACGCCAAGACCTCGCGCGACGCCCCCTATGAATCGCGCTTCCAGTACGGCGTCGACGCCCAGGACCGCTTGATCCACAACGTCCAGGGCAACCAGATCTCGTTCAGCGAGCTGGACGACGAAATCTGGTCCGGCGGCGTGGACCTGGCCTATAAGCTGCCGATGGCGGCGGGCCGCGAGGCGACCATCAGCGTCGGCGCCTCGACCCTGGACAACACCCGCTCGGCCGAGCGTCACGACCTGCAGTTCGAGGCCGTCAACGGCCTGACCGACAGCCAGCGCCGCGCGCGGGTCGACTATCTGTTCTCGGACTTCAACATCAATCCGTGGACGCTGCAGCTGCGCGAGATCGCCGGCTCGAACGGCGCCAACGCCTATGACGCCGACATGAAGGTAAACGCGATCTACGCCATGGTCGACGCCGAGTTCGTGCCGACCATCCGCACCACCTTCGGCGTCCGCTTCGAGGACGGCCAGCAGAGCGTGACCCCGCGCGACCTGTTCGGCGGAACCTCGTCCTATGAGGCGACCGAGATCGAGGAGCAGTACTGGCTGCCGTCGTTCACGGCGACGTGGAACTTCACCGAGGATCAGCAACTGCGCTTCGGCGCGTCCAAGACCATCGGCCGTCCGCAGTTCCGCGAACTGGCGCCCCAGGCCTATACCGACCCGGAAAGCGACCGCGTCTTCATCGGCAACCCCTATCTGACGGACACCGAGATCCTGAACCTGGACGCGCGCTGGGAATGGTATTTCGGCCGCCAGCAGTTCGTCACGGCGGGCGTCTTCTACAAGAAGCTGGACAAGCCGGTCGAAGCGGTGATCGTCGATGTCGGCAACCAGCGCCAGCAAACCTTCCTCAATGCGCCGGAAGCGACCGTCATGGGCGTCGAGGCCGAGGTGAAGAAATACTTCGAGTTCGCCGATCAGGCGGCCTTCATCTCGAACAAGCGCTGGCTGGTGCAGGCCAACTACACCTGGTCGGACTCCGAGGTTTCGGTCGGCGAGGGCGACACCGTCATCACCTTGGGCGGCGGCGGCCGTCCCGAACAGGCGTCCTTCTTCATCCAGGACGGCAGCCGTCTGCAGGGCCAGTCGGAGCACGTCGCCAACCTGCAGCTGGGTTGGGAAGACGACACAGCCCGCTCGCAGGCGACCTTCATCCTGAACTACGTCTCGGAGCGGATCACCGCACGCGGCGCGGGCGTCGGTACGGCGCGCGAGCCGGACTATGTGCAGGAGCCGGGCGCCTTCCTCGACTTCGTCTATCGCAAGGACTTCACCGTGAAGGGCCGCGACCTGGGCTTCGCCTTGGAACTGCGCAACCTGCTGGGGACGGACTTCGAGGAGTATCAGGAGAAGGGCAATAAGATCCGCATCAACCAGTACGACCTGGGTCAGAGCGCCTCGGTCAGCCTGACGGCGCGCTTCTAAGCGCAGATCGCGCCTGACATTTGAGCCGGGAGGTCTAGCGGTCTCCCGGCTTTTTTTATCCCTCTCCTGTTGGGAGAGGGTGACGATATGGCGTCATTCGTTCCGAACCCGCTGCAGTTGTCGCGACAACTTCTCGGCCCTGTCATTGTTCGGAGCGAGCCGGGTACGGAGCATCCGACTAGGGAGGTTTTGCGGCCGCGAAAGGCCGTGGGGGATGTCTTCCTTGTTCGCTGGCCTTCGCAAATCGAGCGCCGTTTCGCCGGGCGGGAAAGCCCTGTCCCTGCGCGGATTTCGTCGCCCTCCGCTGCGGCGTCTGGTCGAGGCGGGGCTGGCGGTTCTTCTGTTAATTCAAGTCGTAAGGCTGGTCTGGCTGTTCGCCGCGCCGACGCCTCCAGCGACGCAGGCGCGGCCTCTGCCGGAGGTCGACCTGGGCGTGCTGTCGCGCTTCGACGCCTTCTTCCGCAACGGCGGCGGCGGGGCCGAGGCGGCGTCGTCGAACGGCGGCGGCCTGAGCCTGTTCGGCGTGCGCGCGGACGGCGCGGGCGGCGGCTCGGCCATCATCGGCCTGGTGGATGGACGCCAGGTCTCGGTCGGTGCGGGCGAGGAGGTGGAGCCGGGGCTGACCCTGAGCGCCGTCGCCCCCGACCACGTCATGCTGTCGCGCGGCGGCGCGCCGTTCCGTCTCGACTTCCCCGATATGGCGTCCGGGGCAGCCTCTGCGGCGCCCGCGACGACGGCGCCTCCGGTCGTGTCGACGCCTGAACCGGCCTCGGCCGAGGGCGCGGTGGTCGATCCTCAACGTCTGATCGCTCAGGCGGGGCTGCGGCCGCGCATCCAGGGCCTGGGGATCAAGGGGCTGACCGTGTCCGCTTCGGGCGACGGGGGCGAGTTGCGCAATGCAGGCCTGCGCTCAGGCGACGTCATCCTGTCAGTCAACGGCACGGCCCTGAACAGCCCGCAGGCGCTCGCCGCCCTGCGCGGCCAGTTGGCCGACGCTCCCTCGGCCCAGATCCAGTTCGAGCGCGACGGTCAGGTCCGCTCCACCACCGTAAGGACGCGCCCATGAAGGCCCCCAGTCGTCGCTCTGGAAGCCGCTCTCTGTTGACCGGCGTGCTGGCCGCTGTTCTGGCGGTGCAGCCGCTGGCCGCCGCGCCGGTGATGGCGCAGGAAGCGCGCCAGACGCTGAACGTCCAGAACGCCGATATCCGCGCCTTCGTGCAGGATGTGGCGCGCACCACGGGGCGCACCTTCATCGTCGATCCGGCGGTGACGGGCACGGTGACGGTGTCCAGCCCGCGTCCCCTGACCCGCGCCCAGCTGTTCGAGGTCTTCCTGTCGACGCTGCGGGCCAATGGTCTGGTGGTGACGCCGACGTCTTCGGGCGCCTATCGCATCAGTCCGGCGCAGGGGGCGGCGCAGGGACCGGCCACGGTCGGCGCCGAACGGTTTTCGACCGAGGTCTTCACCCTTCGCCACATCGACGCCGCCTCGGCCGCTGAGACGATCCGGCCTCTGGTCGGAGCGCAGGGGCAGGTGCTGGCCAATCCCGGCGCCAACAGCGTGGTGGTGGCCGACTTCGCCGACAACCTGTCGCGTATCCGGGCGCTGGTCGGCCGCATCGACGTGGACCGTTCGGCCTATGAGGTGGTGGCGCTGGAGAACGCCTCGGCGCGCGAGATCGCCGGCGTGCTGCAACAGGTGACGGGCGGTCCCGGCGGGCCGGGTCTGGTGACGATCACCCCGGTGGAAAGCTCCAATGCGCTGGTGCTGCGCGGCGACGGTCAGGCGCTGGCGCGGGTACGCGGCCTGATCGCCGATCTGGACGGACGGGCGCGGGCCAGTCAGGACGTCAACGTCGTCTTCCTGGAGCACGCCGACGCCGAGCAGCTTCTGCCGGTCCTGCAACAGATCGTCGGCCAGCCTGCGGATGCGGCGGCGACGTCTTCGCCGCGCCTGCGCACGGCCCGCGCGGGGGCGACCAATGCGACCAGCGGCATGGGGCAGGGCGGCCTGACCACGATGGGCGAGGCCGACAGCGGGCCGATCGGCTCGACCACCGTCACCGCCACCGGCCAGCGCGCCACCATCGCCCGTTTCCCCGGCGCCAACGCCCTGGTCATCTCCGGTCCGGCGGACCTGCAACGCACCCTGACCGAGGTGATCCGGCAACTGGACGTGCGCCGCCAGCAGGTGCTGATCGAGGCCATCGTCGTCGAGCTGAGCGACAAGGCCGTACGCGACCTGGGCGTCCAGTGGCTGATGGCGGGCGAGCAGGGCGTCGGCCTGACCAACTATTCCGACCGCGCGGCGCCGCTGGTGCCCATCGCGGGCGGGGCGGCGGCGGGTCAGCTCGACAAGGACGATCCCCTGCGCGAGCGGCTGCAGAACCTGGCCCTGAACAGCCTGCTGGGCTCCAACGGCTTTGTCGGCGGGGCGGGCGGCAAGTGGGGCGACGGCCTGTTCGGTTTCATCATCAATGCGGCCAAGACGGACGCGGGCTCCAACCTGTTGCAGACCCCGTCGATCATGACGTTGGACAATGAAGAGGCCACCTTCCTGGTCGGGCAGGAGGTGCCGATCACCACCGGCCGGGCCATTCTGGACGGCAATTCCAACCCCTTCACCACGACTGAGCGCAAGGACATCGGGGTGCGCCTGACGGTGCGGCCCCAGATCAATGCGGGGGGCTCCATCACCCTGACCCTGCGGCAGGAGGTGTCGAGCATCAACGGCCTGCTGACCAGCGGCGCCGCCGACCTGATCCTGGACAAGCGCGAGCTGGAGACGACGCTGGTCGTCGATGACGGCGACATCGCCGTGGCGGGCGGCCTGCTGGATCAGAACGACCGGCTGGAGACCAGCAAGGTGCCGGGGCTGGGCGACATTCCGGGCGTCGGCGTCCTGTTCCGCTCGACCAGCCGCGAGCGGGGGCGGACCAATCTGATGGTCTTCCTGCGTCCGACCATATTGCGCACTACGGCGGACGCGCAGGGGCTGGCGGCGGATCGCTGGGGCTATATGCGCGGCGAGCAGCAGCGCGTTCACCCCGATCGCGAGCCTAGCCTGGACGCCCTGTTGCGCGACTATATGCAGGCCCAGCCGCCCGCGGCTCCGGCAGCGGGCGAGCCGCTGGTCATCGCCCCCGTGGAGCCGGTCGCGGCCCGGCCGTTGCCGCCGGTGACGGGAGCCGCCCGGTGATCACCGTCGTCGATCCGCGCCTGCCCTACGGTTTCGCCAAGACCCACGGCGTCCTGCTGCTGGCGGCGGGCGAGGTGATGGCGGTCGGGGTGCGCGAGGGCGCCGACCCTCTGGCCCTGGTCGAGGCGCGCCGCGCGCTGGGCCGCCCGCTGGAGGCGACGCCGCTGAGCGCCGCCGCCTTCGACCGCAAGCTGTCGGAAGTCTATGCGGGCGAGCAACTGACGGCGGCCGACGGCGACGACCTGTCCCTGCCGGTCGGCCTGGACAGTCTGGTGGACGACATCCCGGCGGCGGCGGATCTGCTGGACGCCACGGACGACGCGCCGGTCATACGCCTGATTAACGGCGTCATCGCCGAGGCCGCCCGCATCGGCGCCTCGGACGTGCATCTGGAAAGCTATGAGACGCGCCTGCTGGTGCGGATGCGGGTGGACGGGGTGCTGCGTGAGGCGCTGAGCCTGAACCCGCGCGTGGCGCCGCTGCTGGTGTCGCGCATCAAGGTCATGGCGCGGCTGGACATCGCCGAGAAGCGTAAACCCCAGGACGGGCGCATCCCCCTGACGCTGGGCGGCAAGTCGCTGGACGTGCGCGTCTCGACCCTGCCGTCGCGGGCGGGCGAGCGGGTGGTGCTGCGGATTCTGGACAAGGATCAGGCCGGGCTGACGCTGGACCGGCTGGGCATGGACCCGGCGGCGCTGGAAGCCTTCCGCCATGCGCTGGCCGAGCCGAACGGCATCGTCCTCGTCACCGGGCCGACCGGCTCGGGCAAGACGACCAGCCTCTATGCCGGGCTGTCGCTGCTGAATGACGGCTCGCGCAACATACTGACGGTCGAAGACCCGGTCGAATACGCCATGGAGGGCGTGGGCCAGACGCAGGTGAATCCCAAGGTCGGCATGACCTTCGCCGCCGGTCTGCGCGCCATCCTGCGTCAGGATCCCGACGTGGTCATGGTCGGCGAAATCCGCGACACGGAGACGGCGGCCATCGCCGTTCAGGCCTCCCTGACCGGCCATCTGGTGCTGTCGACGGTCCACACAAACGACGCGGCCGGGGCGGTGACGCGCCTGCGCGACATGGGGGTCGAGCCCTTCCTGCTGGCCTCGACCCTGCGGCTGGTGGTGGCCCAGCGGCTGGTGCGGCGCCTGTGCCCGCACTGCCGGATCGAGGAGACGGCGGACAAGGCGACGGCGCGCCTGATCGGGGCCGAGGAGGGCATGCGCGTCTGGCGGCCGCACGGCTGCGCCGACTGCGGCTCGACCGGCTATGTCGGCCGCATCGGCCTTTATGAGACGTTGGCGGTGGACGAGAAGGTGCGCCGCCTGATCGCCTCGGGCGCCGACGAGGACGCGGTGTTCGACGCCGCCTTCGCGTGCGGCGGGACGCTGGCCGACCGGGCGCGGGCGCTGGTGCTGGAGGGCGTCACCTCGGTCGAGGAAGCCCTGCGCGTGGCGCGTCAGGAAACCGCCGCCGAAGAGGTCGCGGCCTGATGGCGGCCTTCGACTACATTGCGGCCGACGCGGCCGGGCGGACGATCAGCGGCTCCGTGACCGCCGCCGATGAGGCCGCCGCGCGCAAGGCGCTGGCGAAGCGTCAACTGGCGCCGTTGCAGCTGTCGCCGGGCCGAGCGGGCGCGGTCGCAACGTCGAAATCCGGCCGGACCGGACGACTGTCGCCCAAGGCGCTGGCGCTGACGACGCGGCAGTTGGCGACGCTGGTCTCCGTCTCTCCGCTGGAGGAGGCGTTGCGCAATCTGATGCTTCAGGCCGATCGACCCAACGTCCGGCGGGTACTGGAAGGCGTCCACGCCGGGGTGATCGAAGGGCGGCGCCTGTCCGACGCCATGGGCCAGCAGGGCGCGGCCTTTCCGCCGCTGTATCGCGCCATGACGGCGGCGGGCGAGCAGTCGGGCGCGCTCCAGCCCATCCTTGAGCGTCTCGCCGACGGGCTGGAGCGGGAGGAGGTCGTGCGCGGCAAGGTGCTGACGGCGCTGGTCTATCCGTGCGTGCTGGCGGTGGTGGCGCTGGGCGTCATCGTCGCCATGATGACCTACATCGTGCCCAAGGTGGTCGATCAGTTCGACAGCATGGGCCAGACCCTGCCGCTGCTGACGCGGCTGGTCATCGGCCTGTCGGATCTGATGCGCGACTGGGGCTGGCTGATGGCGCTGATCCTCGCCGCCGTGGTCGGCGCGGGGCTGATCGCGCGGCGGCGCGAGGCGGTGCGGCTGAGGCTGGACGCCTGGGTGCTGCGGCTGCCGCTGGTCGGACGTCTGACGCGCGACCTGCACGGGGCGCGCATGGCCCGCACCCTGTCGACCATGATCGCGGCGGGCCTGCCGGTGCTGGAGGGGCTGACCATCACCGCCCGCACCGTCTCCAACCGCGCCCTGCGCCGCGCTACCGAACAGATGGCCGAGGCCGTGCGCGAGGGCGGAGGCCTGTCGGCCGCCATGCGCCGCGCCGAGGTGTTCCCGCCCATCCTCGTCTACATGACCGCATCGGGCGAAAGCAGCGGTCGGCTGGAGCCCATGCTGGAGCGCGCGGCCGACTATCTGGAGCGCGAATTCTCCAACTTCACCGCCGTGATGCTCAGCCTGCTGGAGCCGGCGATCATCGTGGTCCTGGGCGGGATCGTCGCCGTGATCGTGCTGTCGATCCTGCTGCCCATCCTTCAGATCAACACCCTGGCTCTGGGGTGAGAGAGGCATTGATGTTCAAGACCTTCGCGCGTCCTCTTACTCCGTCATTCCCGGCCTTGTGCCGGGGATCCATAGACTCGACGGTCGATGGTCGAACGGTCGCGTTCCGCCTGTCCTCGGCTGCGTTTATGGATCCCCGGCACAAGGCCGGGGATGACGCTGGAAGGGAAGGCCGGCGTGCCGGCTTCACCCTGGTCGAGCTCATGGTCGTCATCGTCATCATCGGCCTGTTGGCGACGGTGGTGGCCATCAACGTCCTGCCCAGTCAGAACAAGGCCATGGTCGGCAAGGCGCGGGCCGACATATCGGTGCTGGAGCAGGCGGTGGAGACCTATCGCCTCGACAATCTGACCTTCCCGACGGACCAGCAGGGTCTGAAGGCGCTGACGGCGCCGCCCGCCGATCTGGCGCGGCCGGAACGCTATCGCCAGGGCGGCTATGTCCGCCGCCTGCCGGAAGACCCGTGGGGCAATCCCTATCAGTACCGCCGCCGCAGCGCCCATGGCGGCCAGTTCGACATCTGGTCTTTCGGCGCCGACGGCCAGGAAGGGGGCGAGGGGAATGACGCCGACATCGGCAACTGGCAGGGCTGAGGTCCGCCTAGCCACTCCCGCCACGTCATCCCCGGCCTTGTGCCGGGGATCCAGAGACTCACGGCTGGATCGTCGGGGCAAAACGCTTCAACGGCGCCGCCCGGCGTGGCTGGATTCTCGGGCCAAGCCCGAGAATGACGGCAGGAGGGGTTTCACCCTTGTCGAGTTAATGGTCGTCATCGCTATCATCGGCGTGGCGGCGGGAGCGGTGCTGCTGTCCATGCCGGACCCGCGCCCGACGCTGGCGGTCGAGGCCGAACGGTTCGCCGCGCGTCTGACGCTGGCGCGCGAAGAGGCGGTGATGACCAATCGCCCGGTGGCTCTGCGCGCCGATGCGGCGGGCTATGGCTTCGAGAGCTTCGACGGCGCCGCCTGGACGCCTTTGACCGGCGTGCTGGCGCCGAAGGCATGGGGCGAGGGGGCCGCCGTCGCTGGAGCTGCGCGCGCTGTGTTCGACCCCACCGGCGGCGCCGACGCCGCCAGCGTGCGGCTGGAGCGCGAGGGCCAAGCCGTCACCGTCGCCATCGACGGCGCGGGCGAGGTGACGATCCATGAGTGAGGGAGCGCCCCGCGCGGGCTTCACCCTGATCGAGTGTCTGGTGGCGCTGGCCGTGTTCGGTCTTGCGGCGATGGCGTTGCTGAACCTGTCGGGCGAGAGCACCCGCTCGGCGGCGCGGGTCGAGACGCGGACGCTGGGCGGCGTCGTCGCCGACAATGTGGCCGCCGAGGCGATGATCGCGCGCGACCTGCCCAGCGGCAGCACGTCGGGGCAGGCGTCGCTGGGCGGACGCGAATGGCGCTGGGTGCGGGTGGTCAGCGCGACCGACATGCCGGGCGTCGGTCGCATCGACGTTCGCGTCTTCGCCGATGAGGAACAGGCCGCCGAACGCGTGCTGTTCCGGGCGGCGGGCGCATGAGGAAAGATCGCCTATCCGCTCAAGCAGCGAGCCGCCGCGCGGCGAGCGATAGCGGAAGAAAGAGAGCCGGGTTTACACTGGTCGAGGTCATGATCGCCCTGCTGATCTTCGCCCTTCTGGCGGGGGCGGGCGCGCTGGTGCTGGGGCAATCGATCGAGACGCGGTTCGCGGTGAAGGCGAACGCGGACCGGGTGGCGGCGCTGCAACGCACCCGCGCCCTGCTGCGCGCCGATCTGGCGCAGGCGACGGCGCGGCGGGTGCGCGGGCCGACGGGGCGTCCGGCGCCTCAGGCGATCATGGGGCCGCAACGGCCGGGCGATCCGCTGCTGGTGCTGGCCCGCAGCGGCTGGAGCAATCCGGACGGCGCGCCGCGCGCCTCGGTTCAGAGGGTCGAGTACCGGCTGGTCGAGGATCGGCTGGAGCGCCGCGTGGCCCCCTATCTGGACGGGGCGCGGGCCGGGCCGCCGCAGGTGCTGTATCGCGGGGTGACGCAGGCGCGCGTCGCCTTCATCCAGAACGGGTCCGAGGCGCCCGCCTTTTCCGCCGGCAGCGACCGGCCCCTGCCGGACGCCGTGCGGGTGACGCTGACGCTGGACGGTTTCGGTCCGGTCGAGCAGCTGTTTCTGGTCGCGGCCGCATGAAGCCCGGCGCGCGCGATCGTCGGGGCATGGCCCTGCTGACTGTCCTGCTGCTGGTGGCGGTGATGGCGGCGCTGTGCGTGGTGTTTCTGGACGACGTGCGCTTTTCCGTGCGCCGCACCACCAACGCCGAGAGCCAGACGCAGGCGCAAGCCTATGCGGCGGGGGCGGAGGCGCTGGCGCGGCGGCGACTGTCCGACCTGGTTCGCGCTGATCCCGCGCGCACGCCGCTTCAGCCGCAGTGGAACGGCCGCGTCTTCGCCCTGCCGCTGGAAGACGGCGAGGGGCGGGCGGTGATCCGCGACGGCCAGTCCTGCTTCAACCTGAACAGTCTGGTGCTGGGGCAGGGTGAGGATCTGATCGCGCGGCCCGAAGGGGCGGCGCAGTTCATCGCGCTGGGCGCCGCGCTGGGCGCGCCGCGCGGGCGGATGGCGGCGGTGGCGGCGGCCCTGACCGACTGGATGGACGGCGACAATGAGGTTTCGTCGCAAGGGGCGGAAGACGCCGCCTACGCCAGCCGCCCGACGCCCTATCGCACCGGCGGGGTCATGTTGGCCGAGGTCAGCGAACTGCGCGCCGTGGCGGGGGTGGACGACGAACTCTATCGCCGTCTGAGGCCCTATCTTTGCGCCTTGCCGGAAGCCCGGTTGTCGCCCCTGAATGTGAATACGCTGGAGCCGCAGGATGTCGTGCTGCTGGTCGCGATCAGCCGGGGCGTGGTGGGGTTGAACGCGGCCAAGGCGGCGATCGCCGCGCGTCCGGCGACGGGTTGGAGCAGCCCGGACGCCTTCTGGGCTCAACCCGCCCTGTCGGGCGTGGTCGTCGACGAAGAGGCCAAGGGCCAGATCACCCTGGCCACCCGCTATTTCGACCTGAGGGTCGAGATCGAACACGGCGACGCCCGCGCCGTCCGCACCGCCCTGATCCACGTCGCGCCCGATGGTGCGGCGCGCACTGTCATCCGTCGCTGGACGTCTGAAGAATGAGCATGGAAGAATGAGCCACGCCCGCATCCTGTTCATCCCGACCCACGCGACCCTGGCGGCGCGTTTCCTGCTGGTCGATCGCGAGGGCCGCGTCGTCGGGCGCGGCGAGCTGGACCCGCATCAGGCCGACGCTCCGCCGCCGATGCGCACTATCGCCGTAGCGCCGGGCGCCGACGTCATGACGCGCTGGCTGGACCTGCCGCCGGGCAATATGGCGCAGGCCAGAGCCGCCGCGCGTTGGGCCTTGCGCGATCAGGCGGCGGGCGAGGTAGAGGGGCTGGACGTGGCCCTGGGCGCGGCGCCGGTCGACGGCGGCCCGCGCCTGACCGCGGCGGTGTCGGCCAAGCTGCTGCAGGCCTGGCTGCGCTGGATGGAGACCTTCGACATCCGGCCGGAGGCCGTCGTGCCGGACAATCTGTGCCTGCCTGCGTCGCTGGAGGCGGAGACATTGACGGCCGCACAGGCGGGGGCCGACGTGGCGCTGCGCGGCCCGGCGTTCGCCGTGACGGTCCAGCCGGATCTGGCGGAGGCGGTTGCAGCCGGGCGCTCTTTGACCTGGCTGGAAGGAGAGGCGTTGGACGCGGCCCTGGCGGCGGGGGCGATGGCGGCGCCGGTCGATCTGTTGCAGGTCCATGACCGGCGCGAGCGGGGGCAGGCGGCCAAGGGCTGGCGGCTGGCGGCGGGTCTGGCGGCGGCGCTGTTGGTCTCGCCCCTGATCCTGATGGCGGCCGAAGGGCTGCGCGACCGCGCGGCGGCCGATCGCGCCGAGGCCGGTGCTCGGGCAGGGGCGGTGAAGCTCTATCCTGAACTGGCGACGGCGGACGATCCGGCGCCGGAGGCTCTGCGGCGCCTCGACGCCGGGCCGCCGTCGGGCGGGACCGCGCGCGCGATGGCCGCCGTCTTCGCCGCCGTCGAGCGCATGCCGGGCGCCGAACTGGACGACGCGACCCTGGGCGGCGAGGGGCTGCGCGTCACCCTGGCCCATCCGACGTTCAATGATCTGGACGCCGTGCGCGCCGATTTGGCAGAGGCCGGGCTGGCGGTGGTCGATGAAACCTCGGCCGAGGAAGGCGGGCGCATGGTCAGCACGCTTACGATCGGAGGCGCCCGATGAAGGCCCTGTTCTCTTCCGTCGCCGCCTGGTGGGACGGCCGGTCGCTGCGCGAGCGGCGGATGCTGGCGGTCATGGGGGCGCTGGTGCTGGGCGTCGTCGGCTGGCTGGGCGTGGTGCGGCCGCTGGACGGTTGGCAGGCCGATCAGGCGCGCGCGCGCGTCGCCGCCGAACGGCGACTGACGCAGGTCGAGACGGCGGTGGTTCAGCGCGGCGCACGACCGACTGAGGCGGTCGATCTGCAGGCTCTGGTCGCCTCCACCGCCTCGGCGGCGGGGGTGCAGCCGACGCTGGGCATGTCCGAGGGCGGGCGGCTGGGCTTTCGGCTGGATCGCGTGACGACGGCCCAGGCCTTCGGCTGGCTGGCCGTGCTGGAGCAGGGCGGGGCGCGCATCGAGGAACTGGGCGTGGTCGAGAACGCGGACGGGACGCTGGGCGTGACGGGCGCGCTGGCGTCCGGGGCTAGGCCGGAGCGCTTTTCGGCCCCGTTGGAATCGTCCGTTGTGGACTTGGAGGGCGCGGCGGGGCAGGTATCGCAGCCATGATCTCTCGTCTGGCTCTTCCCCTGGTCAGCGCGGCCGTCCTGGCGGGCTGCGCTTCTGCGCCGCGCGTCGAGACGCAGTTGTCGGCCGCCGTGCCCGCGAACGTGACCGCCTATCGCCTGCTTGAGGCCGAGGCGCCGAGCGAGGCCGATCGCGCGGCGGCCGAGGCCGTGCGTCAGGCGTTGAGCGCGCGCGGCTGGCGCGAGGTGGACGACAAGGCCGCCTGGCGGGTCGAGACGGCCTATGCGGTGCGGCCTCAGAAGACCGGCGTCTTCACCGACGTCGATGCGCGCCAGGGCGAGTGGACCGATGCGCCGCGCCTGCCGCAATGGTGGAGCCAGGGCCGCCAGACGCACAGCCTGACGGTGATCCTGACCGGGCCGGGGAATGAGGCGGGCGCCTACCGCGCCTCGGCGGTGGCGATCCTGGGACGGCGTCAGGCCGAAACCGCGCCGGGCCTGCTGGCCGAGGCGGCGGTGGCGCAGTTGGACGTGGCGGACTAGGGCCGACCGCCCGCAGCTTCATGCCTCTTCCGTGATCCTGGGCAGGGTCAGGATGAAGGTCGCGCCCGGCGATCCGGGCTGGTGGCGGATGGTTCCGCCGTGGCGTTCGGCGACGGTGCGGACGAAGGCGAGGCCCAGACCCGCGCCGCGATGATCGGCGCCGCCGTGGCCGAAGGGCTGGAACAAACGACGCGCGGCCTCTTCCGACAGACCCGGGCCCTGGTCGCTGACGCTGAGGACGCAGACCGGGCGGCCGTCATCCTCGGCCCCGGTCAGGCTGACCTGGATGACGCCGCCCGCCGGGCCGTACTTCAGGGCGTTGTCGAGCAGGTTGGTGGTCAGGCGGCGAAGCAGGGCGGGGTCGCCCTGAACCAGGAACTCTTCCTCGCCGTCGGGCGTCAGGATGCGGACGCCCTTCTTCGACGCCTGGGGCCACAGGATGTCGGCGGCGTCCATCGCCACCTGGCCCAGGTCCAGCAGTTCCGAGCGATAGGGTTGGCTCTCGGCGCGGGCCAGTTGGACATAGCCTTCGGCCAGGTCGAGGGTCTGGCGGGCGTAGTCGGCGATGCGGCGCTCGACCATGGGGTCCAGTCGCGGCGCGGGGCCGTCCAGCAGGGTCAGGATCGACACCTGGGGCGCGCGCATGTCGTGGCTGAGCAGTTGCAGGGCTTCGGCGCGCTGGCGTTCGGCGGCGCGGAAACGGGTCATGTCGGCGAAGCGCACGATATGGCCGACCGGCTGCCCCTCGGCGTCGGTCAGCAGGGCGGCGGCGGCCTTCAGGATGCGGCCGTCGGGCGTGGTGATGTCGCCGGGATCGCCCTCGGGATCGAGGAAGCGGCGCCAGGCCGGTTCGCCCAGGGACTGGAACAGCAGGGGCAGGTCGGCGTCGTCCCTCAGTCGGTCGCCGAACAGGGCCTCGGCCCGATCGTTGGACAGGATGATGCGGGCGTGCGGGTCGGCGACGACCGTGGCGTCGGGCAGGCTTCGCAGGGCGTCGGAGATGAAGCGCTCCAGGTCGCGCACCTGGCGCACGGCGGCGCGCAGGGCGTCCACCTGGCGGGCCACCACGTCGCCGCCCTGGGCGCGGCCGATCAGGCGCACGCCGTCGCGCTCGAAGGCCTCGACCTCGCTCTGCATATAGGCCGAGGCGGCGGCCAGGCGGCGCCAGCTCCACAGGGGATAGGCCAGGGCCAGGCCGGCCACGGCGGCCGAGGGCGGGAACCACAGGCCGCCGACCAGGAAGGCGGCGGCGGTTCCGACCAGGGTCAGAACGATCAGCCCGGCCCCCAGGGCCATGTTGGCGGCCGGGCGCAGCACCAGGAAGCCGGCGACCAGCAGGCCGAGCGGCAGCAGGGACAGGATCAGCACCCAGACGGGCGACAGGCTGCGCGGGCCGCCGCCCTCGATCAGGGTCTGGAGCAGGGCGGCCTGCACCTCGACGCCGGGGCGCAGTTCGCCCTGGGGCGTGGCCGGGGTGGCGTAACGGTCGCCCAGGCCCGGCGCCGTCGCCCCGACCAGCACCAGCCTGTCCTTCAGGAAGGCGGCGGGCGTCTCGCCGCTGAGCACGTCGGCGAAAGACAGGGTGCGGAAGGCGCCGGGCGGGCCGCGATAGATCAGGGCCTCGGGCGAGGCGGCGAACAGGTCGCCGCCATCGTGCGGCGCGGGCGGGGCGGGCGCGGCGCCCTTGGCGGCGGCCAGGGGCAGGATCAGGTGCGGCCAGGTCCGCTCGCCCGCCTGAAGATAGAGAGGCAGGCGGCGCACGGCGCCGTCGTCGTCGACCGTCAGGTTGACGTGGCCCAGACCCGCCGCCGCCTCGGTCAGGATCGGCGCGGGGGCGTCCTCGCGAAAGGCGGCTCCGTTCAGGCCAGGGGCGTCCAGCACCACGGGCAGGCGGACCTTGCCGTTGCGCGCCAGGGCGGCGGCCAGGGCGTCGTCCTGCGGGGAGTCTTCGGTGAACAGGACGTCGTAGGCGACAGGCCCCGCGCCCGCCTGGGTCAGGCGGTCGATCAGCCGGGCGTGCAGGTCGCGCGGCCAGGGCCATTGGCCCAGCGCCTCCAGGCTGCGGTCGTCGATGGCGATGATGACGATATTTTCGTCGGCCGGCCCCGCCTCGGCCCGCATCAGGGCGTCATAGACCAGGTGGTCGGCGCCGTCGGCGACAGGCGTCAGCGCCATCCAGCCGACCAGCAGGGCGGACAGTGTCGCCACCAGCCCCCATTCGACCAGGGCGCGACGGCCGGTCAGGCGGGCGCCGAGCCAGCCTCTCCAGCCGTCTTTCGGCCCTGCGGGCGCGGGCACGGCGCTATCGTCCGATGCGGAGCTGTTGCGGCTCGGACCAGGCTTCCAGCAGACGGCCGAAGCGATGGCGCGCGCTCTGCACCCGCCAGCTGTAGACGCCCGGCGGCAGGTCGCTGAGGGTGAAGGCCTCTTCGGTCAGGCCGGGCTGGTCGACCAGCAGGGGGCCGTCGGCGGTTCCGTCCTCGGCCTCGCGCCACAGCTGGAAACGGAAGGTCGCTTCGCCGACGCCCTCGGCCTCCCAGCGGAAGCGGTAGAAGCGGCGGCGGTCGCGCTGGTCCAGGGCCGAAGCCAGGCCGCCGACGCCGTTGCGGGCGCGAATGAAGCTGTAGGTGACAGCCTTGCCCTCCAGCCCCTCGGGCGAGAGGGCGGTCAGGCGCAGGAAGAAGGCGCCTTCCTCCATCTCGCCGAAGACCAGGGGGCCGCCGGGCGCGCTGTCGGCTTCGGCGAAGGCCTCGATCATGCCCGCGTCCTGGGCGACGCGGCCGCGATAGCGTTCGGCGCCGGGCAGGGGCTGGATGTCGAAGGCGACCAGCGCCTGGGTCTGCGGCGCATCGGGATGGACCAGGGCGGGCGCGGGCAGAAGGGGCAGTAGGCGCACAGCGCCGGCGGCGGCGCTGACGCCTTGATCTGCGGCGGCCAGGGTTTCGGCCTGGCCCGAGGCGATGGTCACCGCGCCTTCCAGAACCTCGGTGGTCGAGCGGTCGGCGTCATCGTCGAAGGAGACGCGGAAGTCGGTGCCGCGCACGGCCGAGACCGAGACGGGGGTGCGGATGGCGAAGCCGCCGGGGCGGCGCCGGGGGCTGACGCGCGACTCGGCGCGACCGGCCTCGACCGTCAGGGCGTGGTCGACGGCGCCGTTGATGGCGTAGCGGCGCAGGCGGCTGACGCGCACGCGGCTGTTGGAGGGCACGACCACATGGCTGCCGTCGGACAGGGCCAGACGGACGAAGGCGTTGGCGCCGGTGCTGAGGACGGCGCCTTCGCGCACGGTCTGGCCGGAGGCGGGGGCGGCGGATCGGCCGTCCTGATTCAGGGTCGCGGCGCCCCGGAAGCCGGCGATGCGCGCCTCGTCAGGTTCGGCGCGCAGCAGATCGACCGGCAGGGCCAGGGTGTGGCCGATCGCGAGGCGGCGCGGATTGGCGACCCGGTTCTCGCGCTGGACCCGGCGATAGTCGAGCGGCCGGTTCATATAGGCGGTCGCCAGGTCGATCAGGGTGTCGCCGGGGCGGACCACATAGTCGAGGGTCTGGACGGCGGCGGAAGACGCCGTGCGGGACGCGGGCGGAGAGGCCGAAGTCTGTGCGGCGGCGCTTCCTGCGGCCAGCATCGCTGCAACCGCCAGAGCCGCAGACCAATCCGTCTTCATTTCGCCACCTGCGTCCTTATTCAGGCGTCAGGGCCGGGCTCGGCCCCCGCGACGCGCTCAAGACGGTATCCGTAGCTGTAAATGGGGGTCAGGCGGAAGCCTCGCTCGGGCCGAAGCTCCAGCTTGTTGCGGATACGCGAGATGTGCATGTCCAGCGAACGGCTGTTCAGGTCCGGCTCATTGCCCCACACCGTTTCGAGGATGTAGGTTCGCGACAGCGCCCGGTGCAGGTTGCGGAACAGCAGCAGGGCCAGGGCGTATTCCTTGGCCGTGAGGGCCACCGACTGGCCGTCACGGGTCACGGCCCCGGCCGACTCGTGGAAGGACACTCCGTCATAGATCTCGACGCCCGGCGTCGTCGGCTGGGCGTAGGCGCGACGGATCAGGGCGTTGATCCGCGCCGCCAGCACCGGCTTGGACAGGGGCTTGGGCAGGTAGTCGTCGGCGCCTGCGTCCAGGCCTGCGACCACGTCTTCATCCTCGGCGCGGCTGGTGACCAGCAGCATGGGCGGGGCGGGCTTCAGATTGGTGCGCGCCCAGGCCAGCACCTCCAGACCCGAACGGTCCGGCAGGTTCCAGTCGACGATCAGCATGTCGAAGGTGTCTTTGCGCAGAGCGGAGATCAGCGCCTGGCCGCGCGAAAACAGCGTGGCGCGATACCCAGCGTCCTGGACGACGTCGGAGACGAACTCCAACTGGACGGGATCGTCATCTAATATCGCGATCTTCATATGGGTTATGCAGCTCCGGGGAGAACGCTGGAGTCATAGCCCCGGATGCTTGGCTTTAGAGCAATGTAAAATGTAAAATATAGTCACCCCTCGGCGCGTCTTGGCGAGGATGCGGGCAGGGGGGCGAGACGGCGGGCCTGATCCTGGCACAGGGCCTTGATCCAGCGCCGGACCGTCTTCAGGCGCGCCGTGCCGTGGACCTCGCGGTGGGTGCTGAGCCAGAAACGGCGTTCTATCAGCACTTCGTTCGCTAGAACCCGCGTCAGCCCTTCGGCCAGAAAGCAGGGCAGGACGCCGATGCCGCCGCCCGCCGCCACCATGTCCCGTTGGGCGCGGATGGAAGACGAGGCCAGCCGCGGGCGCATGTGCGGGCGGATTTCGTCCAGATAATGTAACTCGGACGCATAGATCAGGTCGTCGACGTATCCGACCATGTCGGCGCGGTTCAGGTCGTCGATGGTGTCGGGCGCGCCGTGACGTTTCAGGTATTCCGGCGCGGCGTAGAGCGCCAGCTGATAGGTGGTCAGCGGCTCGACGATCAGACGCGGCCCAGCGGCGGGGCTGAGGGTGATGGCCATGTCCACCTCGCGGCGGCTGGGCGACAGGAAGCCGGAACTGGCCGCCAGTTCGACGTTCAGCCCCGGATGCGCCGCCAGCAGGCCGGGCAGGGCTGGGGCCAGCACCGCGCCGCCGAAGCCTTCCGAGGCGCTGATCCGCACGGCGCCCGCGATCAGGTCCGGCTGGGTGACGCGTCCGGCGGCCTCCATCGCGCTTTCGGCGTCCAGCGCCCGCTCCAGCAGCTGGGCGCCGGTGGCCGTCAGGTGCAGTCCGGCGGCCGAGCGCACCAACAGGGTCGACTTCAGCGCCGTCTCCAGCCGCGCCACGCGCCGCCCGACGGTGGCCGCGTCCACGCCCAGCCGTTGCGCCGCCGTGGCCAGCGACCCGGCGCGCGCGGCGGCCAGAAACACCCTCAGATCATCCCAATCGAACATATGCAAATATGCACATCATCACCTGCAAGATTGCAATGGGCCTGACCGGCCCGCTCTGCTAGGGCAGGCTCACGAAGAACCATAATCATCGGGAGAGACGTTCAATGCGCGATATTCGCCACTTCATCGACGGTGCGGCTTTTGATGGGGCGTCGGGCCGCTTCGGCGACGTCTTCAACCCCAACACCGGTGAGGTTCAGGCCCGCGTCCAGCTGGCGACGCCGTCGGAACTGGATCGCGCGGTCCAGTCGGCGCAGGCCGCATTCGAAGGCTGGTCCTCGACCAACCCGCAACGCCGCGCCCGCGTCATGTTCGAGTTCAAGCGCCTGGTCGAGGCGAACATGAACGAACTGGCCGAACTGCTGTCCAGCGAGCACGGCAAGGTCATCGCCGACTCCAAGGGCGACATCCAGCGCGGTCTGGAAGTGATCGAGTTCGCCTGCGGCATCCCGCACGCCTCGAAGGGCGAATACACCTATGGCGCCGGTCCGGGCATCGACGTCTATTCCATGCGCCAGCCGCTGGGCGTGGTGGCGGGCATCACCCCGTTCAACTTCCCCGGCATGATCCCGATGTGGATGTTCGGCGTGGCCATCGCCGCAGGCAACACCTTCATCCTGAAGCCGTCCGAGCGTGATCCGTCCCTGCCGGTGCGTCTGGGCGAGCTGATGATGGAGGCGGGCGCGCCCAAGGGCGTGCTGAACGTCGTCCACGGCGACAAGGTGGCGGTCGACTCCATCCTTGAACACCCGCTGATTCACGCCGTCAGCTTCGTCGGCTCGTCGGACATCGCCCACTATGTGTTCCAGAAGGGCGCGGCCCACGGCAAGCGCGTTCAGGCCATGGGCGGCGCCAAGAACCACGGCATCGTTCTGCCTGACGCCGACATGGATCAGGTCATCAAGGATCTGACCGGCGCGGCTTACGGCTCGGCCGGCGAGCGCTGCATGGCCCTGCCGGTCGTGGTGCCGGTCGGTCAGCGCACCGCCGATGAACTGCGCGAGCGTCTGGTCTCGGAAATCCCGAACCTGCGCGTCGGCGTCTCGACCGACGCCGAGGCCCACTACGGCCCGGTCGTCACCCAGACCCACAAGGACAAGGTTCTGGGCTGGATCAACAAGGGCGTGGAAGAAGGCGCCGAACTGGTCGTCGACGGCCGCGAGTTCAGCCTGCAGGGCCACGAGAAGGGCTTCTTCATCGGCCCGTCGCTGTTCGACCACGTCAAGCCGGAGATGGAATCCTACAAGGAAGAGATCTTCGGCCCAGTCCTGCAGATCATGCGCGCCGCCAGCTTTGAGGAGGCGCTGAGCCTGCCGAGCAAGCACCAGTACGGCAACGGCGTCGCCATCTTCACCCAGAACGGCCGCGCGGCCCGCGACTTCGCCGCCCGCGTCAACGTCGGCATGGTCGGCATCAACGTGCCGATCCCGGTGCCGGTGGCCTATCACTCGTTCGGCGGCTGGAAGCGTTCGGCCTTCGGCGACATCAACCAGCACGGCATGGAAGGCGTCCGCTTCTGGACCAAGACCAAGACCGTGACGGCCCGCTGGCCGGATAGCGACCTGGAGCATGCGGACTCGAGCTTCGTCATCCCGACGATGGGCTGACGCTGATTTTCCCTCTCCCTGCCTTGCGTGGGGAGAGGGTCAGCTCAGCGTATACGGGATCACCCCCCGCTCGTTCTCCGGCACGGCCAGCGTGCGGTCGATCGGCGGAAACGCCCGTTGCGTGCAGTCCGTCCGCTCGCAGATGCGGCAGTTGACCCCCATGCGCGTCGGCGGGCCGTTCAGGTCCAGCCCGTCCGCATAGACCAACTGGGCCGCGTGCTCGATCTCGCATCCCAGCCCCAGCGCATAGCGCCGGTCCGGCTCCAGGAACGACCCGCCCGGCTTTGACACGCTCTTGGCGATGCAGACGTAGCGGGCGCCGTCGGGCATCTCCGACAGATTGACCAGAATGCGGTCCGGGGCGCTGAACGCCTCATGGACGTTCCACAGCGGGCAGGCGCCGCCGAAGCGGGCGAACTGGAAGCGTGTCGCGCTGTGCCGCTTGGTGATGTTCCCGGCCATGTCCACCCGCGCGAAGTAGAAGGGCACGCCGCGCCAGCCGGGCCTCTGTAGCGTGCTGAGCCGGTGGCAGGCCTGTTCGAAGCTGACGTGGAAGCGGCTGCGCAGGCGGTCCACGTCATGCCGCAGCTCCCGCGCCGCCTCCAGAAAGGCGCGATAGGGCAGCAGCAGCGCCCCCGCCGCATAGTTGGCCAGACCCACCCGGCACACGTCGCGCGCGGCGGGAATGTCGAAGGCGGCGCGGTCCAGTTCGTGCTCGATCAGGTCTTCGAACCGTAAGCGAACCAACTGATGCGCCATCTGGAAGGCGCGGGTGGCGCCCGGCAGGCTGGCGTCGACATAGAGGATGCGCGCGCCCGGATCGAACCGCCGCATGGCGCCGCGCCCCTGACCGGTGGCGACGCGCACGCCGCACAGGTCGTTGAGGGCGGCCTCCAACTCGCGCTCCGGGTGGACGCCGTCGCCCAGGTTCAGCCGCGCGGCCAGATCCTCCGCCGCCCGGTCCAGGGCGTCGATGTAGTTGTCGCGATAGTGGAAGAAGTCGCGCACCGCCTCATAGGGCAGGGCGGAGGCGGCGTCGGCGGCGTGTTCGTCGCGGCCCAGCGTCTCGTTCAGCGTCTTCAGCCGCTCGTCCAGACGGCGATAGTCTTGATGCAGGGCCAGGAATTGCCGCGCCAGCCGGGGCGCGTTCATGGCGGCCTGCTTCAGTTCGCCCGCCGTCGGCGCCTCGGCGTGGCCCGCGACGTCGGTGGTCGCCTCGCGCAGGTCGGCGATCAGACGGGCGTCGCCGTCCAGGTCGAACAGGCTGGCGTCCACGTCGAAGGCGCGTGTCAGGGCGATCAGCACCCGCGCCGTGGCCGGGCGCTGGTTGGTCTCGATCTGCGACAGATAGGACGGCGACAGCGCCAGCCGCCCGGCGCACTGCTCCAGCGTCCAGCCGCGCGCCTCGCGCAGCTTGCGCACCTTGGTCCCGAGGTAGAGTTTTTCAGCCATGGTTGTTGGGCATTGCAACTTTGCAAAAATGCCTGTCCGCCTTGGCAGGCTTACGCACTTGGACGACTTTTGCAAAGTTGCGATTGCCTTTCTGTGATGAAGCGGCTTGTTGGACCCTGAACGAAGTCAGGGAGTCGCTCCAACCATGAGCCAGGCCATCCTCGAGGAACTCGAGCGCCGTCGCGCCGCCGCCAAGCTGGGCGGGGGCGAGAAGCGCATCGCCAGCCAGCACGCCAAGGGCAAGCTGACCGCGCGCGAACGCATCGGCGTCCTGCTGGACGAAGGCTCCTTCGAAGAGACCGACATGTTCGTGGAGCACCGCAGCCACGACTTCGGCATGGCCGAGCAGCGCATCCCCGGCGACGGCGTCGTCACCGGGCGCGGCACGATCAACGGCCGTCTGGTCTATGTCTTCTCCAAGGACTTCACCGTGTTCGGCGGCTCGCTGTCGGGCGCCCACGCGGCCAAGATCGTCAAGATCCAGAAGATGGCCCTGACGGCGGGCGCGCCGATTATCGGCCTGTTCGACGCCGGCGGCGCGCGCATTCAGGAAGGGGTGGAGAGCCTCGCCGGTTACGCCGACATCTTCCTGCAGAACAC
Organism: Brevundimonas sp. 357; assembly: GCF_003938605.1. Classification (GTDB taxonomy): domain Bacteria; phylum Pseudomonadota; class Alphaproteobacteria; order Caulobacterales; family Caulobacteraceae; genus Brevundimonas. The sequence continues at coordinate 49,805 of NZ_RHWX01000002.1, forward strand.
GCTGGCCTCGGGCGTCATCCCGCAGATTTCGGTCATCATGGGACCGTGCGCGGGCGGCGACGTCTATTCGCCCGCCATCACCGACTTCATCTTCATGGTGAAGGACACCTCCTACATGTATGTGACCGGCCCCGACGTGGTGAAGACCGTCACCAACGAGGTCGTCAGCCACGAGGATCTGGGCGGCGCCCGCGTCCATGCGGGCAAGTCGGGGGTCGCCGACGGCGCCTTCGAGAACGATCTGGAGGCCCTGTCCGAGGTCCGCCGCCTGATCGGCTTCCTGCCGCTGTCGAACCGCGAGACGCCGCCGGTCCGCGAAACCTATGACGAGCCGGATCGCGACGAGGCCTCGCTGGACACCCTGGTCCCTGCCAATCCGAACCAGCCCTATGACATGAAGGAGCTGATCCTGAAGACGGTCGACGAGGCCGACTTCTTCGAGATCGGCGCCGACTTCGCCAAGAACATCATCTGCGGCTTCGGCCGTCTGGACGGCCAGCCGGTCGGCATCGTCGGCAACCAGCCCCAGACGCTGGCGGGGGTGCTGGACATCGACTCCAGCCGCAAGGCCGCGCGTTTCGTGCGCTTCTGCGACGCCTTCCACATCCCGCTGGTGACCTTCGTCGACGTGCCGGGCTTCATGCCGGGCACGAAGCAGGAGTACGGCGCCCTGATCAAGCACGGCGCCAAGCTGCTGTTCGCCTATGCTGAGGCCACGGTGCCCAAGCTGACGGTCATCACGCGCAAGGCCTATGGCGGCGCCTATGACGTCATGAGCTCCAAGCACCTGCGCGGCGACGTCAACTACGCCTGGCCCACCGCCGAGATCGCGGTCATGGGCGCCAAGGGCGCGGTCGAGATCATCTTCCGCAAGGAGGCCGGCGACCCCGAGGCCCTGGCGGCGCGCGAGGCCGAATACAAGGAACGCTTCGCCAATCCGTTTGTCGCCGCCGGCTTGGGCTACATCGACGACGTCATCATGCCCCACGGCACCCGCCGCCGCCTAATCAAGGCGCTAAAGACGCTGAAGAACAAGACCCAGGAAAATCCCTGGAAGAAGCACGACAACATCCCGCTGTAGGAATGACGATGCGTTGGATCGATGAAATCGTGTCGGCCTTCCATGCTCTGGGAGGTGCGGCCAGATATGATGACTTGTATGCTTATATTCAGCGAACGACATCGCGTGAGCTGACGGCTGAATGGAAGGCGACTGTTCGACGGACGATTGAAGATCATTCAAGCGATTCCGCTAACCACAGAGCTGATGATGTTTTTGAACATCTGGATCATGGTTTCTGGGGCCTAAGAGCAATTAAGGGGGCTGCGGCAGTTGCAAAACAGCGCCTCCAGATGTCCGCCAATCAGGTCGTTGAAGAAGCACTACAGGCGAAGCCGCATATGTTCTCCAAAATCCTCATCGCCAACCGCGGCGAGATCGCTGTTCGCGTCATCAAGACCTGCCGTCGCATGGGCATCAAGACGGTGGTGGTTTACTCCGACGCTGACGCCGGTTCGCTGGCGTGCGAGATGGCGGATGAGACGGTTCACATCGGCCCGTCGCCCGCCGCCCAGTCCTATCTGATCCAGGACAAGATCGTGGACGCCGTGAAGCAGACGGGGGCGCAGGCCGTGCACCCCGGCTTCGGCTTCCTGTCGGAAAACGCCGGGTTTGCGCGGCGGCTGAAGGCCGAGGGCATCGCCTTCATCGGGCCGAACCCCGAGGCGATCGACGCCATGGGCGACAAGATCACCTCCAAGAAGTTCGCCGCCGAGGCGGGCGTCTCGACCGTGCCGGGCCACATGGGCCTGATCGAAACGCCGGACGAGGCGGTGAAGATCGCGCGCGAGATCGGCTATCCGGTCATGATCAAGGCTTCGGCCGGGGGCGGGGGCAAGGGCATCCGCGTCGCCCATTCGGACGACGACATGGCCGAGGGCTTCGCCGCCGTGAAGGCTGAGGCGCTGAACGCTTTCGGCGACGACCGCGTCTTCCTTGAGAAGTTCATCGTCGACCCGCGCCACATCGAGATCCAGGTGCTGGGCGACAAGCACGGCAACGTCATCCACCTGTTCGAGCGCGAATGCTCGATCCAGCGCCGCAACCAGAAGGTCATCGAGGAGGCGCCGTCGCCCCTGCTGGACGAGGCCACCCGCGCGGCCATGGGGGCGCAGGCCGTCGCCCTGGCCAAGGCGGTGAACTATGACTCGGCGGGCACGGTCGAGTTCGTCGCCGGTCAGGACAAGTCGTTCTTCTTCCTGGAGATGAACACCCGTCTGCAGGTCGAGCATCCGGTGACGGAACTGATCACCGGCGTCGATCTGGTCGAGCAGATGATCCGCTCGGCCTGGGGCGAGCAACTGGCGATCAAGCAGGACGACCTGTCGATCAATGGCTGGGCCATCGAGAGCCGCATCTACGCCGAAGACCCCTATCGCGGCTTCCTGCCGTCGATCGGCCGTCTGGTGCGCTATGAGCAGCCGGAAGAGGGCGATCAGGGGGACTACACCGTCCGCAACGATTCCGGCGTCCGCGAGGGCGACGAGATCAGCATGTTCTACGACCCCATGATCGCCAAACTGTGCGCCTGGGGCGAGACGCGCGACGACGCCGTGCGCGGCATGGCTCGCGCGCTGGAGGACACCCATCTGGCGGGACTGGGCCACAATGTGCCCTTCCTGGCGGCGGTCATGGATCAGGAACGCTTCCAGTCCGGAGAGCTGGCGACCAGCTACATCAAGGACGAGTTCCCCGACGGCTTCCACGGCCTGGCGCCGACGCCTGAGCAGGTGAAGATCCTGATCGCCTCGGCCGTGGCCATGAATGAGGTCATCGCCGAACAGGACGGCGACCCCAGCGAGCGCACCGACTGGACCGTCCTGGTCGACAAGACCGCCTATGAGGTCGAGGTCGGCTATGACGAGGCCGAAGACCTGATTGTCGCCATCGACGGCGAGGAAGTCTCCCTGTCCGAGATCGAATGGCGTCCGGGGCTGTCGCTGTTCAAGGCGGTGCTGGACGACGACGCCTTCACCGCCGAGGTGAAGCGCGCCGCCGATGGCTTTGACATCCGCCACCGTGCGGCGCGGGCGCGGGTGCGCGTGCTGCGTCCTGACGTGGCGCATCTCTACGCCCTGCTGCCCGAGAAGCAGGCGGCGGACACCTCCAAACTGGTGCTGTCGCCGATGCCGGGTCTGGTGGTCGACATCCCCGTGGTCGAGGGCCAGGAGGTCAAGTCCGGCGAGACCGTGGCCATCATCGAGGCCATGAAGATGCAGAACATCCTCAAGGCCGAGCGCGACGGCAAGGTGAAGGCGGTCAAGGCCATGGCCGGCGACCCGGTCGCCGCCGACGACGTTCTGGTGGAGTTCGAGTAAATGACTGAGTTCGCCGTCCCGACCCCGCTGGAGTGGCGCGAGGCCGCCGTCAAGGCGCTGAAGGAGCGTCCGCTGGAGAGCCTCATTCATTTGGATGCGGACCAACTGGCGACGAAGCCGCTGTATGGGACGGCGAATGGGGGCGAGCCTGTATTCGCGCCCCGGCCCTCGGATGCCGAAGGCCGGGCGTGGGACGTGCGGGCGCTGAACGAGGGCGAGGACGCGGAAGGCCTGAACCGCGCCGTCCTGACCGATCTGGAGAATGGGGCGGCCTCGGTCCTGATCGCCGGACCGGTCGCGGCGGACGCTGTGAAGCTGGCGCGTGCGCTGGATGGCGTGGCGCTGGAGCTGGCGCCGGTGGCGCTGGACGCCGGGTTTGAGGGCGTGAAGGCGGCGGAGGCCCTGTCGGCGGTCGCCAAGGGCTCGCCCCGCGCCAAGCTGGCCTTCCACCTCGATCCGATCTCGGCCTACGCCGAGGCGGGCGGGGCGCCGGGCGACTTTGCAGCCCTGATGAGCCAGACGGCCAGGGCGGCGGCGACCCGCGCCGCGACCTATCCCGAGGCGACGCTGTTCATGGCGTCGGGCCGTGTGGCGCATGAGGCGGGCGGCTCCATCGCGCAGGAACTGGCCTTCGCCGCATCGTCGGCCGTGGCCTATGTGAAGACGGCCGTTGAAGCGGGGCTGTCGGTTGAGGCGGCGCTGAAGGGCGTCGTGCTGGGCGTCGCCGTGGATCAGGCCTATTTCGACTCTCTGGCCAAGATCCGCGCGCTGCGCCTGATCTGGGCCAGCGTTTCCAGGGCGTTCGGCGCCGAGGTTCCGGCGATCATCGAGGCGCGCTCGTCGCGGCGGATGCTGTCGGCCCGCGACCCGTGGCCGAATATGCTGCGCCTGACCGCCGCCGGGTTCGCCGGGGCCGTGGGCGGGGCTGACGCGGTGGTGCTGGACGGCTTCACCCGCGCGGCGGGCCTGCCGGACGATTTCGCCAAACGTCAGGCGCGCAACACCCAGCTGATCCTGATGGAGGAATCCAACCTGGGCCGCGTCGACGATCCGGCCAGCGGCTCCTGGTATCTCGATGCCCGCACCCGCGAACTGGCTGAGGCGGCCTGGGCCGAGTTCCAGGTCTATGAGGCCGAAGGCGGCGTGATCGCCTGTCTGCAAGGCGGGGTGATCCAGCCCCGCATCGCCCGCGCCCGCGACATGGCTGAGAAAGCCTTCAAGGACGGCGCCGCCCAGATCGTCGGCGTCACCAAATTCGTCGACCCGGACGTGCGTCCTGCGCCGGTGACGCCCGCGCCTGCTGCGCCTGCCGCTGTCGGAACGTTCGAGGCCCTGGCGCCTGTCCGCTTCGCCGCCGCCTTCGAGGAGGCCGCCCAATGAGTTTTCCTGACTTCTCCAAGGTCGCTCTCGACCTCGACGCCACCGGCGCCGGGCCGGACCGCGCGGCGTGGACGACGCCCGAGGGGCTGACGGTCGAGACCGCCTATGGGCCGGCGGCGCTGGACGGGCTGGACTTCATCCACGGCCTGCCGGGCTTCGCCCCCTTCGTGCGCGGGCCCTATCCGACCATGTACGCGGGCGCGCCGTGGACGATCCGCCAGTATGCGGGCTTCTCGACCGCCGAGGAGTCCAACGCCTTCTATCGCCGCAACCTGGCCGCCGGTCAGAAGGGCCTGTCGGTCGCGTTCGATCTGGCCACTCACCGGGGCTATGACAGCGACCACCCGCGGGTGAAGGGCGACGTCGGCATGGCCGGCGTGGCCATCGACAGCATTCTGGACATGCGGACCCTGTTCGACGGCATTCCGCTGGACCAGATGTCGGTGTCCATGACGATGAACGGGGCGGTGCTGCCGATCCTGGCCCTCTATGTCGTGGCGGGCGAGGAGCAGGGCGTCGACCACGCCAAGCTGACCGGGACCATTCAGAACGACATTTTGAAGGAGTTCATGGTCCGCAACACCTACATCTATCCGCCCGCGCCCTCGATGCGGATCATCGCCGACATCTTCGAGTGGACGGCGAAGGAAACGCCTAAGTTCAACTCCATCTCCATCTCCGGCTATCACATGCAGGAGGCGGGGGCGTCGGCGGACATCGAGCTGGCCTACACCCTGTCGGACGGGATCGAATACCTGCGCGCGGGCAAGGCGGCGGGCATGGAGATCGACCGCTTCGCGCCGCGTCTGAGCTTCTTCTGGGCCATCGGCATGAACTACTTCATGGAGGTGGCCAAGATGCGCGCCGGCCGCCTGCTGTGGGCCGAAGCGGTCAAGCGTGAAGGCGGCGTCAATCCGAAGTCGCTGTCCTTGCGGACCCACTGCCAGACCTCGGGTTGGTCGCTGGCGGCGCAGGACGTGTTCAACAATGTGCCGCGCACCATGGTCGAGTGCATGGCGGCGGCGGGCGGCCAGACGCAGAGCCTGCACACCAATGCGCTGGACGAGGCGCTGGCCCTGCCGACCGACTTCTCGGCCCGGATCGCGCGCAACACCCAGATCCTGGCGCAGGCCGAGACGGGCCTGACGCGCGTCATCGACCCGTGGGGCGGCAGCTTCTACGTCGAGCGCCTGACGCAGGAACTGGCCACCAAGGCCCGCGCCCTGATGGAGGAGGTCGAGGCCTACGGCGGCATGGCCAAGGCCATCGAGGCGGGCATTCCCAAGCTGCGCATCGAAGAGTCCGCCGCCAAGACCCAGGCCCGCATCGACACCGGCCAGCAGACGGTCGTGGGCGTGAACAAATATCTGAACCCCGTGGTCGACGACATTCCGATGCTGAAGGTCGACAACGCCGAGGTGCGCGCCCGCCAGATCGAGAAGCTGCAACGCCTGAAGGCCGAGCGCGACGAGGCGGCGACGCAAGCCGCGCTCGACGCCCTGACCGAAGGCGCGCGCGGCAATGAGAACCTGATGGAGCTGGCGGTGCGGGCCGCCCGCGCCAAGGCCACCGTCGGCGAAATCTCCGACGCGCTGGAGGTCGCCTTCGGCCGCCACATCGCTACGGTGAAGACGGTCTCGGGCGTCTATGCGAAAGAGGCCGGGAACGATCCCAAGGTCGCCCGTGCTCGCGAAATGGTCGCCGCCTTCGTCGAGAACGACGGCGGCCCGCCGCGCATCCTGATCGCCAAGCTGGGGCAGGACGGCCACGACCGGGGTCAGAAGGTCGTCGCCACCGGATACGGCGACATCGGCTTCGACGTGACGGCCGGTTCCCTGTTCCAGACGCCTGCCGAGGCGGCCAAGGACGCGGTGGAGAAGAACGTCCATGCGGTCGGCGCCTCGTCGCTGGCGGCGGGGCACCTGACGCTGGTGCCCGAGCTGAAGGCCGAACTGGCCAAGCTGGGGCGCGAGGACATCATGATCGTGGTCGGCGGGGTCATTCCGCCGTCGGACGTGCAGCCCCTGCTGGATATGGGCGCGGCGGCCGTCTATCCGCCCGGCTCGGTGATCGCCGAGACGGCGGCGGACCTGATCGAGAAGCTGAACCAGCGCCTGGGCTATGCCCAGCCGACGCCTGTGGAGACGAAGAAGTGATCGGCAATCTGAACCACGTCGGCGTCGCCACGCCCTCCATCGCCGAGTCGATCAAGCTGTATCGCGACGTGCTGGGCGCGACGAAGATCGGCGAGCCGTTCGACCTGCCCGCGCAGGGGGTGAAGGTCTGCTTCATCGACACGCCGACGGCCCAGATCGAACTGATCGAGCCGTTCGACGAGACCAGCCCGATCACCGGCTTCCTGGCCAAGAACCCCAAGGGCGGACAGCACCACGTCTGTTTTGAAGTGGCGGATATTCACGCGGCCATCGCTGAAATGCGCGCCAAGGGCGTGACCATCCTGGGCACGGGCGAGCCTCGCATCGGGGCGCACGGGACGCCGGTGGTGTTCCTGCATCCCAAGGAGATGGGCGGGGTGCTGATCGAGCTGATGGAGACGCCGAAAGGCGATCACTAAAAGACAAAGGCCCGGTCTCGCGACCGGGCTTTTTTCATGATCATGGCTCTTCGTCATCCTCGGACTTGATCCGAGGATCGGGCCATCCGTCTGCGTGACGGCGGACAGGACGAGCGCGCCGGTCCCCTCGATCCTCGGATCAAGTCCGAGGATGACGGCGGAGGGGGCCGACTAGGCCGCCCTTCCTTCGTTAGCGGCGGTGGTGCGGCCGATCAGTACAGGATCTTCCGCAGGCTGATCCTGAACGTCCGGCCCAGCGGGTCGAGGTAGTCGGGCTGATAGGACAGCGGCGTCTCGCCCAGGCCGTCGCGGACCTTCAGGCGCTGGTCGAAGATGTTCTCGACGCCGACGCTGACGCGGGCGCCCTTCAGCCACGGGTAGCGCGACACCAGGCTCTCACGCGATGACAGGTCGGCGAACAGGTTCAGGTTCACCGTCGTCAGGTCCGAGAAGCTCAGGTCGTCGTCCGGCGACGAGCCGCCGTTGATCCGCGTGGACTCTTTCCAGTTGGCGTTCAGGAAGCCGCCCATGCCGCTCTTGAAGGCGCCCATCTGCAGCTGGACTTCATTGCGGGACTGGCCGCCGCGCGCGCCGATGGCGGCGCCGTCCAGCAGGTCGAGCACCGGCAGGCCGTCGCGGATCGTGATCTCATCCTGGATGCGATAGGTGTGATACAGCGAGACGTTGAACCGCCCCTGGCCCGGCATCATGCCGCCGCCACGGTTACGCCCGCCGCCGCCCTGCATTCGCATCCCGCCGCCAGGGGGCGGGCCGCCCGCGCTGTGACCTCCCGGAGGCGGGCCGCCCTCGACGCGCATGACAGTGGGCGCGCCGCCGCCCGGTCCGCGTTGGCCGCCGCCGCTGCGCGCGTTCATGCGCGCCATGGCCGCCGGATCCGGCTTGCCGAAGGCGGTCGAGAAGTTCAGACCCCAGCGGATTTCCTGCTGCTCGGCCTTCTGGAAGTTCAAGGGCCGGGCGTCGATCGACAGCAGATTGCCGTCCAGGTCGCGTGTGAAGCGCTCGGGCAGGGCGGCTTCCAGTTCGGGCGTGATGGTCGGGAAGGAGGCGATGGAGCCTTCCGTCTCGGTCCGGGTGTAGTTGGCCGTGAAGCGCAGATCCCTGTCCTTCAGCGGGGTCAGGTTGACGCCGAACTTCAGGACGCGCTTGGTCTCCTCGGACAGGTTGGGGTTGCCGCCCTCGATGCGGACGATGTTGACCGACTGGCCGGTGGCGAAGTCATAGACCGGCACGTTTGGGGTCGAGATCGTCGGGTCGTTCAACTGCGACATCGACGGGGCCTTCTGCTCGTCGGCCCAGCTGGCGGTGAAGTTGACCGGCTCCCACGGCGACCAGTTCAGCCCGACGGTATAGGCCGACAGGCCGCCGAAGTCGGACAGGTCTTCGTAGGCCAGGTTCAGGTTGGCCGACAGGTCGCCGAGCGCGCCCAGCACCTCGCGGTCGCGGCTGGCGATCGGCAGGTTGAAGTTGCCCGAGGCGCTGGTGCGGTCGCGCGACAGGGAGCGTTCGGAGAAGACGCTGGCCTGCTGTTCCTCGGAGAAGCGCAGGTTCTCCGAATCCAGCGACTGGCTGTCGAAGCCGACCTTGAAGGTCGAGGTCAGCGATCCGGCCGGGCCTTCCCAGGCCGTGCCGTTGATGACGCCCTCGACGCTGGTCTTGCTGGAGATGGAGCGCGCCGTGTCGAACGGATTGGTCGGCAGCTGGCCCAGGTCGCCGAACGGGTCGATGGTTCCCGCCGTCACGCCTGCCTGAAGGGCGTCGTCGTTGAGGCCGCGGCCGGTGCGGGTCTTGGTCTCGGTGCGGTCGTAGCCGCCGTTCACCGTCCAGCGCCAGTCGCCCAGATAGCCGTCGACCAGGAAACCCAGCTGGCCTGACATGGTGTCGGTCTGCCGCCCCAGCGCGCCGGGCGCATCGACATAGCGGTGCAGCAGCACGTCACTGGCGAAGGGCGAATAGGGGCTGGCCGAGGGCAGGGCCAGGCTGAGGCCCGGCAGGCCCAGGTAGGAGAAGCTGGAGGTGTCCTCCAGCTCGCCGCTGAGCGTCAGCGACATGGTCTGGTTCAGGTCGCGCACCAGGGAGCCGGAGATGGAGCTGTTCTCACGCTTGGGCGACAAGGTGCGATAGGCGGTCAGGTCGTCGGTGCGCGGTCCGACGCCGAAGTCGGACAGGGCGGCGCCGCCCGCCGCGCCCGCGCCGACCGAGGCGGTCGTCACGCCTTGGCCCAGCAGGGCCGACAGGGCGGGATCGATCTCGCCGCCGCCGGGCGCGGTGACATTGCCCATCAGGTCATAGGGAACGCCGTCGCGGGTGATGTTGCGCTCGGTCTCGAACAGGGGGGTGTCGCGTTCGTACTCCAGGTCCAGTGTCCAGCGCTGCTTGCCCGAGATGCGCAGGATGTTGCTTTCCAGGTCGGTCATGGTGCGGCCGCCCTGGTCGGGACGGCGGGCGCTGGCCTGCATGGTCACGGAGCGGAAGTCGGCCTTCAGTACGAAGTTCACGACCCGCTGGTCGGCGCTGTAGCCGTAGGACAGGGCGGTTTCCTCGGGCAGGATTTCGGTGCGCTCGATGGCCTCGGGCGGGATGCCGCGAATCTCGCGAAAACCGGAGATGCGCCGTCCGTTGACCAGGAAGACCGGCGAGCCGCCGCGCGAACTGCGCGTCACCGGCTCCAGCAGGGTCATCAGCTCTTCGATGCTGCTGGCGCCGTAAGCCTTGATCTGCTCCTCGTCGAGAGTCAGCTCGGGCTCATAGTCGCCCAGGGCCGCGCCGCGTCGGGCGGTGGTCACGGCCGCGAGCGTGCCCAGGTCATAGGCGCCGTCGTCCAGCTCCTCCTGCGGGACCGGGGTCGCGGTCTGGGCGGGGGTGGATTGAGGCGATGCAGCGGGCGCCGCCGTGTCGGCAGGGGACAGGGAGGCGAGGGCGAACAGCAAGGCGACTGGCGACATGTCGAGTCCTAAAGGCAACCACGAAAACAGGCATGCTCGCGACCGACGCCCTGTCTCGTCGATCGCATCGACTCGATTAAAGAACGATGTGCGCCGAAAGGGGGCGCGATCGCTCTCCTGGATTAAACTCCTGTAATGCGGGGCTTAGTCCTGTCCGAACCGACAAGACTCCAACGGACGAAGGGGCGGAATCCGTCGGACCCGCCCCTCCTTTTTTGCAGCGACGAAGAAGCCCTAGAAGCGGGCGCGCACGCCCACCGTCAGGTTGCGCCCGCGCAGGGGCGCCGTCTCGGCCAGGAAGGAGGCATGGTTGAACGCCGTCTCGTCCAGCAGATTGGTCCCGCGCAGGAAGATCTGCGAGCGCACCGGCCCCAGATCGACGTCATAGGCGACGGTGGCGTTGACCATGTCGTAGCCCGGCGTCTCATGCTCGAAGGCGGCGATGTCGGTCTGCTTGAAGGTGCGGCTGTATTCGACGTCGCCGGACCACGGCCCCTGGAAGGCGGCCAGGCGCACGCCCGCCCGCGCCGCCGGAATGCGCGGCAGGTTCCCGCCGTCGCCCTTCAGCTCGCCCTGGACGTAATCGCCGAACACCGTGCCCGACAGCCACGGGGTGAACTGTTGCGTCAGCTCGCCTTCGATGCCGGTGAAGGTCGCGTCGGCCTGGCTGTAGCGGATCAGGCGGAAGTCTTCGTACTGATCCAGCGTCCGGGCGAAGATGTAGTCGTCATAGATGTAGTGATAGGCGCTGACCGAGCCGGTCAGGGCGCCTTCGGTCTTGCGAAGGGTCAGCTCAATCGAATTGGCCGTCTCGACGTCCAGGTTGGCGTCGCCGATCTCATAGGTGTTGGTCGCCAGGTGAACGCCGTCGGCGTACAGTTCCTGGGCCGAAGGGGCGCGTTGCGAACGCGACAACGACACGGCGCCGGACCAGCCGGGGGTGAAGTGCCACACCGCCGCACCCGAGATGGAGAAGGGCTTGTGCTCGACATCGGGCAGGCCGATGGCTGAGGCCTCCTGCCATTCCTGACGCAGGGCGCCTTCCAGGTGCCACAGGCCGATCTCGTATTCCTCCATCACGAACAGGCCGGTGTTCTTGGTCGTGCTGGGGGCCAGGAAGCTTTCCTCGCCGACGGCGGCGAAGTCGCTCTTGCTCAGTTGCAGGCCGACCACGCCCTTGAAGCCGGCGATCTCGCGGTGCTGGGCCTCGATGCGACCGTCGTAGCCCTTGTTGGTGAAGGTGGTCGAGACGACGCCTTCCTCAAGCTCGCTGTGCTCGTAGTCGGTGTAGCCGGCGCGCAGGCGCACGTTCTCGATGCCCGGCAGCGGGTCGCGCAGTTCGCCGCGCAGATCGACACGGCGGCTCTTCAGGCGGACCTCGGGGGCGGCGTGGTCGTGATCGCCTTCATGCTCATGCCCGTGATCGTCGTCGCCGTGGCCATGATCGTCGTCGTGACCGTGGTCGTGGCCGCCGCCGCAGTGCAGGTGGTCGCCGTGCGGGTGGCAGCCCTCATATTCATGGCTGTGACCGGCCAGGCCATAGCGGCTGGTCTGTTCCGTATAGGCCGCGCCCAGATAGCCGCGCGACCCGATCCATGAGGCGCCCAGCGTCGCGGTCGAGGTCTCGTTGTAGGAACCGTCCAGGCGCGGCTCGTCCCAGCCGGGAACCTTGTAGTCGTCCGACTTTCGCGCGGCCGCCTCGACGCGGAAGGCGAAGTTGCCGGCGCCGACCGTCAGGCCGACCACGCCCGCTTCCTCGTCATCGACCGAGCCGCGACGGTATTCGGCCACGCCCTCGCCGCCGTTCGCCGGGATGCGGGTCGGGATCTTCTTGTCCAGCAGGTTGACCGCGCCGCCGATGGCGCCGCCGCCGTAGAGCAGGGCCGCCGGGCCGCGCAGTATCTCGACGCCTTCCAGCAGCAGGGGCTCGCCGCTGACCGCGTGGTCGGGCGAGACCTCGGAGGCGTCCATCAGGCCCGCGCCCTCGCTCAGCACCTTGACGCGGGGCGAGGTCTGGCCGCGCACCACCGGGCGGCTGGCGCCGCCGCCGAAGGTGTCGGAGTTGACGCCGGGAATGCTGTTCAGGGTGTCGCCCAGGGTCGACTGGCGCCGGTGGACCAGGTCGTCGCCGCTGAGAAGGGCGACGTGCGAGCCGACGTCGTCGCCTGCGCGGCCCAGGGGCAGGGCGCGCACCACGACCTCGTCCACCTCATAGGCCTCGGCGGCGCGGGGCGTGTGATCGTGCGGGTCGCCCTGGGACTGACGCTGCACGACGTCTTCGGCGAAAGCAGGCGCAGCGACGCCCAGGCTGGTCAGCGCCGCCGCCCCCGCGGCGGTCAGCAGGAAGGTCCGAAATCGCATGTCACGCATCCCCGTTACAATGATGGAAGGCTTGATATGTTATAGTATATCATTACGCAACCGTTCCCTGACGATTTCGTCCAAGCGGAGCCTTCACAAGCCTTCGACGTTGCAGCAGGGTCGCAGCAGCAAGGGGGCCGCCATGACCAGATCCGCCACGTTCCAGACCATCGCCGTGACCGCTGCGTTCGGGGTGCTGGCCGCCGGGTGTTCTAGGGAAAAGCCGGCTGAACCGACCTCGCCGATCGAGGCGCCGGCGGCTCAGAGCGCCGCCGCCGTCGGCTATGCCTGCGAAAGCGGCAAGACGATCGCCGTCGCCTATCCCGACGCTCAGACCGCCCGCGTGTCCTATGAAGGCAAGGATTACGTCCTGACCAACGTCGTCTCGGCCAGCGGCGCTCGATACGCGGGGCAGGGGCTGGAATGGCATACGGCCAGCCGGGGCGAGCTGGAGAGCGGCATGCTCAGCCGCGCTGGTCAGGGCGATCAGGCCGGCGGCGTCGTCATCGAGCGTTGCAGTCGTCCGGTCGCCGCCGTGGCCCCGCCGCCGTCGGGCGCGCCGTGCGCCGTTGAAAACCTCCGCCTGACGGTCGAGGGCGGCGACGCGGGCATGGGGCATCGCCTCACCACCCTGGCGTTGCGGAACGCCGGACCCAACGCCTGCACCGTGACCGGCTATCCCTCCGTCAGCCTGCTGGACGGCGAGGGCAAGCTGATGACCGGCGTTCGCGCGGTTCAGGCGCCGAGAAGCTATCTCGCCGAGGGCCGCGCGCCGGCGCCGGTGGAAATCCGCCCGCAACAGGCCGCCTGGTTCGACCTGGCCTGGACCGTCATTCCGCATGAAGACAAGGGCGAGACGACCTGCCCCTCGGCCAAGACGGTGCGCGTGACGGCGCCGGGCGCGGCGACGGCGATCGCCCTGCCGCTGGCCTTTACGCCTTGCGGCGGGCAGGTTGAGGTCAGTCCCCTGCGGCCTGTCGCCGAGGCCTCGTCTCAGCCGGCTTCGGCGTCCGCAAACTAGGGGTTCAAACCCGCCCGAATTCAGCGTAGCGGAGCACGCATGACCCAAGATACGAACCTGGCCTTCTACGACCGCGTCTCCGCCGAACTGGCTGACATCCACGCCCAGGGGCTGACCAAGCCTGAGCGCGTCATCGCCTCGCGTCAGGGGCCGGTGATCTCGGTCAACGGCCGCGACGTGCTGAACTTCTGCGCCAACAACTATCTGGGGCTGGCGGGCGACGAGCGCGTCACCCAGGCCGGGATCAAGGCGCAGCAAAAATGGGGGGCGGGGACGGCCTCGGTCCGCTTCATCTGCGGCACGCTGGAGATCCACAAGGAACTGGAGCGCGCGATCGCCGACTATCTCGGCTTTGAGGACGCTATCCTGTTCGCCGCCGCCTTCGACGCCAACGGCGGCATCTTCGAGCCGCTGTTCGGGGCCGAGGACGCCATCGTCTCGGACAGCCTGAACCACGCCTCCATCATCGACGGGGTGCGCCTGTCGAAGGCCCAGCGTTACCGTTTCGTCAACTCCGACATGGCCGATCTGGAGGCTAAGCTGAAGGAGGCGCGCGCCGCCGGCGCCCGCAACATCATCATCGCCACCGACGGCGCCTTCTCGATGGACGGCTACATCGGCAAGATCGACCAGATTCGCGCCCTGGCCGACCAGTATCAGGCCCTGATCATGGTCGACGACTGCCACGCGACCGGCTTCCTGGGCGACAAGGGCAAGGGCTCGTTTGCACACTGCGGGGTCGAGGTCGATTTCGTCACCGGCACCTTCGGCAAGGCGTTGGGCGGGGCCATGGGCGGCTTCATCTGCGCCCGGTCGAGCGTGGTGGAGCTGCTGAAGCAGCGGGCGCGCCCCTATCTGTTCTCCAACGCCCTGGCGCCCGCCGTCTGCGGCTCGTCGCTGGAGGCCATCCGCATCGCCGCCGGGGATGAGGGCGACAAGCTGCGCGCCCAGCTGTTCGCCAACGCGGCGCGGTTCCGTTCGGCCATGGCCGAGGCGGGCTTCGACCTGCTGCCGGGCGAGCATCCGATCATTCCGGTCATGCTGGGCGACGCCAAGCTGGCGCAGGACATGGCGGCGCGCCTGCTGGAGCTGGGCGTCTACGTCATCGGGTTCAGCTTCCCCGTGGTGCCGCGCGGCCAGGCCCGCATCCGCACCCAGATGTCGGCGGCCCACACCTTCGAGCAGATCGACGCCGCCGTCGCCGCCTTCACCCAGGCGGGCAAGGAACTGGGCGTCATCAAATAGGCGTTCGCCTGTATCGTCATGGCCGGGCGACCGGCCGTGCCGGAATTAAATAAGCGTTTGAGGAAACGACATGGCTGACATGATGAAGGCCCTGGCCAAGACCAAACCGGCCGAAGGGCTGGAGCTGATCGACGCCCCCATCCCCGTCGCGGGCGACGAGGACGTGCTGATCAAGGTGCACCGCACCGCCGTCTGCGGCACCGACATCCACATCTGGAACTGGGACGAGTGGTCCCAGAAGAACGTGCCCGTGCCGATGATCACCGGCCACGAGTTCGCCGGCGAGATCGTCGCCATCGGCAAGGACGTGGACCGTCGTCTGAAGGTCGGCCAGCGCGTCTCGGCCGAAGGGCACGTCATCGACCTGAACTCCGAAGCGGCCCGCGCCGGTCACTTCCACCTGGACCCCGACACCCGCGGCATCGGCGTGAACCGCCAGGGCGCCTTCGCCGAATACGTCGTGGCCCCGGCCTTCAACGTCATCGAGCTGCCGGACGACGTGCCCTATGAGATCGGCTCGATCCTGGACCCGTTCGGCAACGCCGTGCACACGGCCCAGCAGTTCGATCTGCTGGGCGAAGACGTGCTGGTCACGGGCGCCGGTCCCATCGGCATGATGGCCGCAGCCGTGGCGCGCCACGCGGGCGCTCGCACCGTGGTTCTGACCGATATCAATGACTTCCGCCTGGAACTTGCGCAGAAGGTTGCGCCGGGCGTGCGCACGGTGAACACCACCAAGGAAGACCTGCGCGATGTCATGCATGAGCTGGGCCTGAAGGTCGGCTTCGACGTGGCGCTGGAGATGTCGGGGTCGCCCGTCGCCTTCAAGCAGTGCGTCGACACCCTGATCATGGGCGGCGGCATGGCCCTGCTGGGCATTCCCAGCAAGCCGATGGAGACGGACTGGGGCGCGATCATCCTGAAGGCCCTGACCATCAAGGGCGTCTATGGCCGCGAGATGTTCACCACCTGGCGCAAGATGCTGGGCCTGCTGAAGGCCGGTCTGGACCTGACGCCGCTGATCACCCACCAGATGTCCTATCAGGACTTCGAGGCGGGCTTCGAGGCCATGAAGTCCGGCAAGTCGGGCAAGGTCGTCCTGAACTGGGCCGACTGAGCGGGCTTTAAATTCCGACTTCGCGAAGGCGGGCGCGCAGGCTGTTGATCCAGTCGTGCGCCTCGTCCCCGCCCCACAGGCGCCAGGCGATATAGCCCGCTGAGGGTTTAACCGGATCGGCCCAATAGCGGCCGTGCTTGTCCACCGCGTGACGGGCGAAATAGCTGTACATCGACTTGATGTCCCGATCGCTGAGCGGCGCGCGCGCCATCAGCTGTTCGGCGCGGCGCACCCCGACCTCGGTGCCGCCGCGTCCGTGCTGCTCGCGCAGGGCCAGGCCGTCCTCAGCCGTCTCGGCGATGGCGGCGGACGGAGTTCTGTCCTCGTCGGAGAGGATGGGGTGGTCGATCAGCATGGCGTATCCTGAAGCCGGGGCGTCGACCCCTCTTATACGACTTGACCTGATGACGTAGGCGGGAGACGAGCGGCCATGAATTATCGCCACAGCTTTCACGCCGGAAACTTCGCCGACCTGGTCAAGCACGCCCTGGTGCTGTGGCTGCTGAAGGAGCGTCAGGCCAGAGGGCCGGTGACGGTGCTGGACACCCACGCGGGTGCGGGGCTTTACGATCTGTCAGGCGACGGCGCGCGTTCTAAGGAAGCAGAAGCCGGGGTGGCGCGGCTGATGTCGTCCGCTGACCGTCCGCCGCTGATCGAAGCCCTGGCGGCCGAGGTCGCGGCCCTCAACCCGGACGGCGGCACGCGATTCTATCCCGGTTCGCCGATTCTGATCGCCCGCGCATTGAGATCTGGCGACGTCTATCGTGGTTTCGAGCTGAACCCGCCGGTCGAACTCATGCTGGCCGAAGCCCTGACCGGCTGGCCCAATGCGACAGGGCAGGGGGGCGACGGCTATGACGGCGCAGTCGCGGCGGCCAGAACTGAAACGGCTCCGTTGATCCTGATTGATCCGCCGTTCGAACGGCCCGATGACTACGTTCGTTCGGCCGAGACGGCCGCCGCCGTGGTCCGTCACGATCCGTCGGCCGTGGTGGCGATCTGGACGCCGCTGAAGGATATGGAGACGTTCGACGGCTTTATCCGGCGTCTGGAGCAGGCGAAGGCGGGGCGGATTCTGGTGGCGGAAGCGCGGTTGAGGCCTCTGAGCAACCCCATGAAGATGAACGGCTGCACCATGACGCTGGTCAATGCGCCTTCGGGCGCCGAGGCTGCCGCCGCCGAGATATGCGGGTGGGTCGCTGCGACATTGGGCGACGCGGGCGCTCGCGCGGAAGTCTGGCGCGCGGGCTAGGCGCGCGTCACCTCGCCGGGCTCATACAGGTGAGGTTCGAATGTGGCGATGGCCAGGATGGATCCCATGACCGCCACGACCTGAGGGTGTCGCGTCATGGCCTTCCAGTCCGTGGCGCTGGCCCAGACCGCATGATTGGCGGCCACCCGACCGTTCAAGCCGCGATGCAAGGTGGCCGAGATGAAGCCGGGCAGGGCGGCCTGCACGCGCGCCAGGGCGGTCAGGCGTTCGATCAACTGATCAAGGTGGCGCGGGTCGCACTTGAAGATGTTGATCAGCACGACCGGATCGTCGGTTGGGGCCATGACGGTTCGTCCCATTGCGTTCCTTTGGCTTCTACCCCAATCCAAGGGGCGACGCCTCCTCCCCATGTGTCTTCAGAAGTGAAAATCGAGCATGACCGTCATAGCCATTCTTGAGACCGGACGTCCGCCTGCGGATCTCGTCGCGGAACACGGCGACTATGTCGACCAGTTTCGCGCCCTGCTGGGCGAAGGCGTCGTCACGCGTCGCTTCGACGTCCAGGCGGGCGAGTTGCCGGATGATCCGACGGCCTTCGCCGGGGCCATCGTCACGGGCTCTGCGGCGGGCGTCTATGAAGACCTGCCTTGGATCGAGCCTTTGGCCGAGTGGTTGCGCGACGCGCGCGGCAAGACGCGATTGGTCGGCATCTGCTTCGGCCATCAGATACTGGCTCAGGCCTTCGGCGGGCGCGTCGAACAATCGGATCGCGGCTGGGGCGTAGGCCTGCACGCTTATGAAGTGACCGGCGACGAGGTCTGGATGCAACCGCCCGCCGTCGCCCTGTCCATTCCCGCCTCGCATCAGGATCAGGTAGTCGCTCTGGCCGATGACGCGCGCGTGATCGCGGCAAGCCCTTTTACGCCTCATGCGGGTCTGGCCTGGGGTGACGACGCCATCAGCTTCCAGTGCCATCCGGAGTTCGAGCCCGACTTCGCGGCGGCTTTGACTGAGGGGCGGCGCGGTCGCATCGCTGAACATGTCGTCGATGAGGCGCAGGCCAGCCTGCAACAGCCCAATGATCGGGCGATCCTCAGCGCCTGGATCCGAAACTATCTGGGCGTGTCGGGTACGGAAGAAAAAAATAAGGCGTGACTGCGGCGCGGCGATAAGCCTTGCTCAATCTCTCGTCCTCACTGTCGCGCTGATGTCGGGCGGGAGTAGGGATTTGGTGCGCCGTGGTCTGTTGAGCGGCTTCGCGCTGGTGATCGCCGCGGCGGCGTCGGTCGCCATCGCCCAAGCGCCGGCGTCTCAGGAAACGGCGCCTCCTGCGGCTGCGGTCGAACTGGCCCAGGCCGTCGAGATCCGCGCGATGCGCACGGATTTCAACACGCTGGAAGACTTTGGCCGCCAGGCCTTGTCCCGCCACGATCGCGAGGGGCTGAACCGCCTCTACCACGTCGCCTGGACCTTCCTGAATCAGGGCGATTTCGACCGGGCGGCCCTGTGGAACAGCCGTCTCGAAGCACGGGCGCGTGAGGAGCAAGATCCGCGCTACCTGGCGATCGCCCGCCTGAACGCCCTCACCATCCGGTACGACCGGGGGGATCTGTCGGTTACTGACGATATGGGGCGCACTGCGGAAACGGCGAAGGATTGGTTCGTCAGAGCGCACGCCGCCCGTCTGTACGCGCTGGCCTTGATGGATCAGGACCGCGTGGGAGAGGGGCTTCGACTGCTCACCGCCGTCGAGGCCGACATTCCCGTAGATGATCCCTTCGCCGACACCGCCCGCGCAGGCGTGTGGGAGATGACCGGCATGGGGCTGATGAAGCTCAATGACGTGGCGGGGGCCGCCGCCGCTTTTCGCCGGTTCGAAATCGACTACTCAAATCCGGCCTATCCGCGGCCGGACTTCGACAGCCTCTACAATCTGACGCGCATGTCGGTACAGGTCGGCGACCTAGTCCGGGCCCAGTATTACTATGCCGCGCATCATCGTCTGGCTGAGCGGTCCGGAATCCCGACCATCCTCGCCTATGACGCCGCACTGTGCGCCTTCGTGGCTGACCTGCGCCAGTCGCCGCAGAGCGTGCTGCACTGTCTGGAGCCGCATGAGGCCGTCATTGACCAAAAGGCTTTCCTGGCGCTGGACATCCTGCCGATCCGAGGCATGGCGCGTGCTCAACTGGGCGACCTGAGAGGCGCGCGGCAGGATCTGGAGCGTTTGCGCGAGTTGGCGCTAGACGGCGCTGCCGATCCACGCGAGCGTTTGGTCGAGGCTGAATTGCTGCAGGCCTCCGGTCGGTCGGCTGAAGCCTACGCCGTCCTTCGTGAGTACGAGCGTCAGCGCGGCATGCAGGTGGCCCAGCGTTTCAGCGCGGGCATACATCAGCTGACCGGCGACATGCAGGAACAGCTGGCCGAGCGCCGTCGCCAGTTGCAGACCGCCAGCGCCAACACTCAGCTTCAACGCGCTGTGATCCGTGGTCAGAACTGGATCATGGGCATCGGCCTTCTGTTCGTTCTATCGGCCCTGTTCGTGGTGATCTGGCAGCGACGCCAGTCCCGACGCCTGCGGGCCGCTCAATTGCGGGCCGAAGAAGCCAATCAGGCCAAGAGCGAGTTCTTGGCCAATATGAGCCATGAAATTCGCACGCCGTTGAATGGAGTCGTGGCCATGGCCGACGTTCTTTCGCGCCGTGACCTGGCGCCGAAGGATCGGGAACTGGTGGACATCATCCGCTCATCCGGCGTCACGCTGGAACGGCTGCTGTCCGATATTCTGGACACGGTGCGGATCGAGACCGGAGAGGTTCGTCTGGATGCGGCGCCGTTCCAACTGGGTCGAATGCTGCGCGAGATCGTGGCCTTGTGGACGCCCATGGCGATGCAGAAGGATGTCGAGCTTTCGCTGGACCTGCACCCAGCTCTGGACGCCGTCTTCATCGGCGACGTGGTGCGTCTGCGCCAGGTGCTGACGAATCTGGTGAGCAACGCTGTTAAATTCACCGAGGCGGGACGCGTGCGGATTGAGGTGACGCGCACTGCGGACGGCCGGGCGTCATTCGCCGTATGCGACAGCGGCATTGGCTTTGACGAGGACTTCAAGCAGCGCATGTTCCACCGCTTTCAACAGGCGGACGGTTCCATCACGCGTCGTTTCGGCGGCAGCGGCCTGGGGCTGGCGATTTCGGCAGACCTGGTTCGGTTGATGGGCGGGCGGCTCGATTGCGAATCTCCTTCGGATGAAGGCGCGCGGTTCTGGTTTGAACTGTCTTTGCCCCCTGCGCCTGAAGAAGAGGCTGAACCCGCCGTCACCTCTTCGCAGTCTGCGGCGGCTCCCGAACGTCTGCGTATCCTTCTGGCCGATGATCATCCGGCCAACCGCCTGGTTGTTCAGGTCATGCTGGAAGCCATGCCGGTTGATCTTGTCAGTGTCGAGAACGGCGTTGAAGCGCTGGAAGCCTTCAAGCAGGGCGGGTTCGATCTGGTGCTGATGGACATGCAGATGCCGGTGATGGACGGCCTGACGGCCACCTCCGGCATTCGCGAGCATGAGCGCCTCACGGGCGCGGCGCGTACGCCGGTTCTGATGCTCACCGCCAACGCCATGAGCGAGCATGTCGAGGCGGGGCGGGCGGCGGGATCGGACGGGCACTTGACCAAGCCCCTGACAGTCGCCGCCCTGACCCAAGCGATCCAGGCGGCGGTGATTGTCGAGACGGATCAGGTTTCAGCCTGAGCGGCGTGCGTGGTCAGGGCCACTTCGCCACGGGCGGCATGGAGCTGAGGATCGACTCGACGTTGCCGCCGGTCTTCAGCCCGAACATGGTGCCGCGGTCGTAGAGCAGGTTGAACTCGACGTAGCGGCCGCGACGGATCAACTGCTCCTCGCGCTCGTCGTCGGTCCAGGGCTCGTGCATCCTGCGGGCGACGATGTCCGAGTAGATCTTCAGGAAGGCCTCGCCGACCGCCTGGGTGAAGGCGAAGTCCCGCTCCCAGTCGCCGCTGTCGTGGTGGTCGTAGAAGATGCCGCCGGTGCCGCGCGGTTCATTGCGGTGGGGCAGGAAGAAATACTCGTCGCACCATTGCTTGTATTTGGCGTGCCAGGTCGGGTCGAAGGCGTCGCAGGCGCCCTTCATGGCGGCGTGGAAGTCGACGGTGTCGGGGTGGTCGTCGCGGCGGTCCGCAACCAGCACGGGCGTCAGGTCGCCGCCGCCGCCGAACCAGGTCTTGGTCGTAGAGATCAGGCGGGTGTTCATGTGGACGGCAGGCACGCGCGGGCTGACCGGATGGCAGATCAGGCTGATGCCGGTGGCGTAGAAGCGCGGGTCTTCCTCGGCGCCCGGCACGTTCTTGGCGTAGTCGGCGGGGAAGGTTCCGTGGACGGTCGAGCAGTGGACGCCGACCTTTTCGAACAGGCGGCCGTGCATCATGCCCATGACGCCGCCGCCGCCTTCCTTGCGGTCCCAGGGCGTGCGGACGAAGCGGCCGGGTTCGCCGGCGAACAGTTCGGCGGGGGCGGCGTCTTCCAGCGCCTCGAAACCGGCGTGGATCTTGTCGCGCAGGGTCTCGAACCAGACGCGGGCGCGCTCGCGGCGCTCAATCATCAGGGCGGGGTCAGCTTGGATCATGAGGGCTTCAACCATGACGCGGCCTTTCTGAACAGTCCGGCGGGGTGCGCGGATGCGAGCCTGATGCCGCAGCACGGGCGAGGGGGCCTTGATCCAGATCACAAGGCGCGACGCAAACGATGCCTACGGACGGTTCCCTCGACGGCGCGCATGTGCCAGCGTGCGGCGCCCGTAAAGCGGCGCCGTGGGGCGACCGGGCGGGTCTGTAGCTCAGAGGGGAAATCATGATCCGCATCGCCTTGCGCGCCAGCCTGCTGGCCGCCGCCTCCGTCGCCGTTCTGGCCGGACCGGTTCTGGCTCAAACGTCTCAGCCTCAAGAGGCGCGCGTGATGCAGATTCTGAAGCGCACGCCCCTGATCGACGGGCACAACGATTTGCCGTGGGCGCTGCGTCAGGGCTTCGGGAATGATCCGCACGGCGTTGATCTGAATGCGAATCTGTCGACGTCGACGCGCCTGCATACGGATATTCCGCGTCTGCGCGCCGGGGGCGTGGGCGGTCAGTTCTGGTCGGTCTATGTCCCCGCCAGCATGGCGCCGGTCGACGCCGCCAAGGCCACCTTCGAGCAGATCGACACGGTCAAGCGCATCGTCGCCGCCCACCCCGAGACCTTCGAGATCGCCACGACGGCCGACGACCTGGTTCGCATCCATCGCGCGGGCAAGATCGCCAGCCTGATCGGCATGGAGGGCGGCTATTCGATCGACGACTCCCTGGGCCTGCTGCGCGAGTTCTACGATTCGGGCGCGCGCTACATGACGCTGACCCATTCCAAGAGCACGACCTGGGCCGACAGCGGCACCGACGCGCCCAAGTGGAACGGGCTGAACGCCTTCGGCGAAGACGTGGTCCGCGAGATGAACCGTCTGGGCATGATGGTCGACCTGAGCCACGTGTCCGAGGACACCATGGTCGACGCCATCCGCGTGTCCGAGGCGCCGGTGATCTTCTCCCACTCCTCGGCGCGGGCGGTGACGGCCCATCCGCGCAATGTGCCCGACGCGGTGCTGCGCCAGATGGCGGGCAACGGCGGCATCGTCATGGTGACTTTCGTGCCGGGCTTCGTCAGCGAGGCCGTGCGGGCCTCGGGCGCGGCGCGCGGCGCGGAGATGACGCGGCTGACGGCCCTCAACCCCGGCGATCCCGCTGCGGTCAAGGCGGGCATGGACGCCTGGAACGCCGCCAATCCGGCGCCCAAGGCGACGATGGACGACGTCATCGCCCACATCCAGCACGTCCGCGACGTGGCGGGCATCGACCACGTGGGCCTGGGCGGCGACTATGACGGCGTGGACAGCCTGCCGGTCGGCCTGGAGGGCGTGGACGGCTATCCGCGCCTGCTGGCCGAACTGATGCGCCGCGGTTGGAGCGAGGCCGACATCCGCAAGATCTCGGGCGAGAACCTGCTGCGCGTCATGCGCGCGGTCGAGCGTGTGGCGGCGTCCAAGAGCGCCGAGCGGCCGAGCCTGGCCAAACTGCCGAACGACGGCGCGCCGGAGTAAGGCTCAGGCTAAGACAAGACGATCAGGCCGGCTCGTCGGCAGGCGTTCTACGCCGGACGAGCCGGTCGATTTCGAAGGTCAGCTCTTCAGGGGCATGCCCAGAGCGAATTTCCAGGAACTCGATACCGGCACGTCGGAGAGCTTCTCGTTTCACGGCGTCGCGGGCGGCGGCGGTGCCTTGATAGTGGCCTGAGCCCTGGTATTCGACCGCGGCGATCGGCAGACCGTCCCTGGCGATGATCAGCATGTCGACCCGCTTGCTGTTCACCGCCTGGAAAGCGCCCGTATCAGCGGAGCCTAGAACTTCGCCGAGCGAGACCTGGGCCATGACGCGCCAACCGAGTGCGTGCTTGGCCAGGCCGCGCTCCAAGGCATAGAAAATGCGTGCTTCTTCGCGCGACATCAGCCGCTTGGCGTGAAACTCAGCCTTCATCACCGTCGCCAACTGATCCGTGGCGGGGTTTCGAGACGCGGAAACGATCTTGATCGCAGGTGTCGATGGTTTGGCGCGGCGACGCCCATGGCGTTTCATCGCCTGCGCGGCGCTCCACCCGATCAGAAAACCTGCGAGAAGGGCGAACGCCAACAATAAAGGCAGTTGGTCCGGCGTGGTAAGCTTAAGCCACAGGGATTGCATCATGGTCTCCGCTATTGCGGATCGACGTTATGCGTGTGTGGGTTGGCGTGAACTGAACGGCTTTAGTTAATCGCTTATCGCGTCGGCAGGTCGTTCATCTGCCGCAACGCCTCATGCAGGCCGATTCCGGCGCTGACGGAGAGGTTCAGCGACCGGGTTTCCGGTCGTATCGGAATGTAGATTCGCGCATCCGCCGCCGCATGGACGTAGTCGGGCGAGCCTGCGCTCTCCTTGCCGAACAACAGAACGTCATCGGGCCGGAAAACGAAATCCGTCAGGGGCTCGGCCGCGCGCGTGGTGAACAGCACCAACCGGCCCGGCGCGCGGTCGCGCTGGAAGGCCTCCCAGTCCGCATGGCGCGTCATATGGGACAAAGGCCCGTAATCCAGGGCCGCCCGCTTCATCGCGCGATCGTCGAATTTGAAGCTCGTAGGCTCGATGACGTGCAATTCCACGCCGAAACAGGCGCTCAGTCGGATGCAGGCGCCGACATTATGGGGGATGTCAGGTTGAAAAAGGGCGAGACGCATTCTAAGGCCCTCATACGCGCGGGGCGGGGCCTTGTCGCGGCTTTTGTTGCGACTGTTTCGCAAATCGCTTCCGCGACTTGTCTGGAACCGTTGAAACCAAGGCCGGGCGGTCAGGGATTTGCCATCGCATGATAGGGTTCCATTCGGTTGACGTCCCATCTCGGGGCGGGCGACCGGCGATGCAGAGGTGAAACGCGTGGCCGAATCGGTCGTGAATGCTGACGGGCCTGACGGCCAACACGGGGGTGGCGAGGCCACTCGCCGCGACTTCATCCACATTGCTGCGGGCGCGGCTGCTGCCGGCGCCGGCGTGATGGTGGCCTGGCCGCTCATCAATCAGATGAACCCGGCGGCCGACACCCTGGCTCTGGCGTCGATCGAATTCGATCTGACCAAGGTCCAGGAAGGCCAGCAGGTCGTCATCAAGTGGCAGGGCAAGCCGGTCTTCGTGCGTTATCGCACCCCGGCCGAGCTGACCAAGGTCATCGACGAGGGCGCCGTGGGCAGCCCGCCGCAGACCGACGCCGAGCGCACCAAGGAAGGCCACGAGAAGTATCTCGTCGTCATCGGCTCGTGCACCCACCTGGGCTGCGTGCCGACCTTCAACGCCGGCGAGTACGGTGGTTGGTTCTGCCCGTGCCACGGTTCGCACTACGACGCCTCGGGTCGTATTCGTAAGGGCCCGGCGCCGCTGAACCTGATCGTGCCGAACTACGAATACATGTCCGACACCCGCGTGAAGATCGGCTGAGGACGGACAGAGGAACCATGAGCGATCACGAATCCACTTACGTCCCGAAAACCGCCGTTGAGCGGTGGATGGACACGCGCCTGCCGATCATCCGTTTCGGCATGGACTATGCGAACCTGCCGACCCCGAAGAACCTGAACTACTGGTGGACCTTCGGCGGCATCCTGGCGATCTGCCTGATGACTCAGATCATCACCGGCATCGTCCTGGCCATGCACTACACCCCGCACGTCGACATGGCCTTCGCCTCGGTCGAGCGCATCATGCGCGACGTGAACGGCGGCTGGCTGATCCGCTATGTGCACGCCAACGGCGCGTCGATGTTCTTCATCGCCGTCTATCTGCACATGCTGCGGGGTCTCTACTACGGCTCCTACAAGGCGCCGCGCGAGATGATCTGGATCGTCGGCTGCGTCATCTTCTTCCTGATGATCGCCACGGCCTTCCTGGGCTACGTCCTGCCGTGGGGCCAGATGTCCTTCTGGGGCGCTGAGGTCATCACCAACCTGATCGGCGCCATTCCGGTCGTCGGCGAGCCGATCCTGGTCTGGCTGCGCGGCGGCCCGGCGATCGACAACGCGACGCTGAACCGCTTCTTCTCGCTGCACTACCTGCTGCCGTTCGTCATCGCCGGCTGCGTGGTGCTGCACCTGTGGGCCCTGCACGCCGCCGGTCAGAACAACCCGGTCGGCATCCTGATCCCGAAGGACCGCGCCAAGAAGGACATGCTGCCCTTCCACCCGTACTTCACGGTCAAGGACGGCTTCGCGATCATCCTGTTCCTGATCCTGTTCGCAGTGTTCGTCTTCTACAACCCGGGCGCCCTGGGCCACGCCGACAACTACATTCCGGCCAACCCGCTGCAGACCCCGGCGCACATCGTGCCTGAGTGGTACATGCTGCCCTTCTACGCGATCCTGCGCGCCATCCCCGACAAGTTCGGCGGCGTGGTGGCCATGTTCGCTGCGATCGGCGTGCTGTTCGTGCTGCCGTGGCTGGATACGTCCAAGGTGCGCTCCATGCGCTACCGCCCGACGATGAAGACCTTCTTCATCATCTTCCTGTTCGTCTGCTTCGGCCTCGGCTGGTGCGGCGCTCAGCTGCCGGACGCGCCGGTTGTTCCGGGCATGCCCAGCTTCAACCTGATCGACGGCCAGCTGAACTCCTACCTGTGGCTGACGCGACTGCTGACGGCGTACTACTTCGTCTTCTTCCTGGTGCTGATGCCGGTCATCGGCCTGCGTGAGAAGCCGCTGCCGATCCCGGCGACGATCTCGGAGCCCGTGCTCCCGTCGACCGCAGCCGAGAAGGCCTGAGCGCGATGATGAGCAACGAGAAAAAGACCGTGTCCTTCCGCAAGATCCTCGTCTCCGTGACGGCCGCTGTCGGCTTGGTCGCCATCGCCGCTCCGGCGATGGCCGCCGGGGGCGCCAAGCATCCGCGCGACGGCGGCTTCAGCTTCGCCGGGCCGTTCGGCACCTTCGATCAGGGCCAGCTGCAGCGCGGCTACAAGGTCTATCGTGAGGTCTGCGCCTCCTGCCACGGCATGGATCTGGTGCACTTCCGGAACCTGGGCGACAAGCACGGGCCGTTCTGGAATCCGAAGTACCCGAACCCGAACGACAACCCGGTCGTGAAGGCTCTGGCCAAGGAGATCCAGGTCGCCGACATCGACTCGGAAACGGGTGAAGACCTGCGCCGCGACGCCACCACGGCGGACCGCTTCCCCAACCCCTATCCGAACCCGACGGCGGCCGCTGCGGCCAACGGCGGCGCCATGCCGCCGGACCTGTCGGTCATGGCCAAGGCCCGTCACGACGGCGCCAACTACATCTATTCGCTGCTGTCGGGCTATTCGACCCCGCCGGCGGGCCTGAAGATGGCGCCGGGCCAGCACTACAACCCCTATATGGCGGGCGACATGACCCCGTTCTGGGAAGGCAAGGGCCATGTGCCCGAGGGCGGCTTCATCGCCATGCCCGCGCCGCTGACCGCCGGTCAGGTCACCTATGACGACGGCACCGAGGCGACCGTGGATCAGATGTCCAAGGACGTCGCCGCCTTCATCGCCTGGACGTCCGAGCCTAAGATGGTCGAGCGCAAGCAGATGGGCTTCGGCGTGCTGATCTTCCTGGTGTTGTTCGCGGGCGTGACCTACGCCAGCTACCGCCGCATCTGGAAGGGCGTCGCCCACTAAGGCGCCTTCCAGTCGGAAAGAGATGACCCGCCGGAGCGATCCGGCGGGTTTTTTCATGCCCGCTTCGACGACCGTGGCCGTCGACATGGGCGGTTTCGCTCACTACGGTCCCGCCATCGAATTCTCCGAGGGGTGAGACTGTATGCGTATTTCATCTTCTGTCGCCGTTCTGGCGTTCGCTGCGGCCCTGGCCGGCGGCGCGGCTGCTCAGGCCCAGACTCAGGCCCAGACTGCGCCCGCCTTCGACGCTGCGCGCATTTCCCAGGACATCCGCGTCCTGTCGGACGACAGCTTCGAGGGGCGCGGCATCGCCACCCCGGCCGAGCAGAAGGTGATCGACTACCTGAGCCGTCAGTACGCGGCCGCAGGCTTCGCCCCGGGTGGCGAGAACGGCGGCTGGACGCAGGCCGTGGGGCTGAACCGCTTCACCGTCTCCAACATCTCGGGCCGGCTCAAGCTGGGCGATTGGAGCCAGCCGCTGACGCAGGGCCAGGAAGTCACCATGACCACGCGCCTGCCCGGCGCGGCGGTGGACCTGAAGGACAAGCCTCTGGTCTTCGTCGGCTATGGCGTCAATGCGCCTGAGCGTCAGTGGAACGACTTCAAGACCGACGTGCGCGGCAAGGTGATCGTCGTCCTGGTCAATGACGCCGACTTTGAAGACCCCTCGCTGAACACCTTCGGCGGCGAGGCCATGACCTACTACGGCCGTTGGACCTACAAGTACGAAGAGGCTGCGCGTCAGGGCGCGGCGGGCGTGCTGATCGTCCATGAGACCAAGCCCGCCTCCTATGGCTGGACGACGGTCGCCAACTCCTGGGGCGTGCCCCAGTTCGACATCGTACGCGCCAACCCCACGGCCGAGCGTGTTCCGATGGAGGCCTGGATACAGCGCGATCTGGCCGTCGATCTGTTCCGCCGCGCGGGCCTCGACTTCGAGCAGGAGAAGATCAAGGCGCGCAGCCGTGATTTCCAGCCCGTGGAACTGACCGGCGCCACCATCGACGCCAGCTTCGACGTGAAGACCGACCGCATCGTCACCCACAACATCGTCGCCAAGCTGGAAGGCGCGAGCCATCCGGACGAGACCATTCTCTACACCGGCCACTGGGATCACATCGGCATGGGCGAGCCGGACGCCAACGGCGACCGTATCTTCAACGGCGCCATCGACAACGCCTCGGGCACGGCGGGCCTGCTGGAGCTGGCGCGCGCCTACGCCGCCGGTCCGCGCCCCGAGCGCACCATCGTCATGATCGGGTTCACGGCCGAGGAAAGCGGCCTGTTGGGGTCGGAGTTCTACGCCGCCAATCCGCTGTATCCGCTGGAGAAGACCGTCGGCGGCTTCAATCTGGACTCGGCCGCCGTCTTTGGTCGGATGAACAAGCTGGGCGTGACCGGTTACGGCCATTCGGAACTGGACGAGCCGGTGATCGCGGCGGCGGCGGCGCAAGGGCGCGGCTTCGTCGGCGACGCCGGCGCAGCGGCGGGGATCTACTTCCGCTCGGACCACTTCCCGCTGGCGAAGAAGGGCGTGCCGATGGCCTATTTGTCCTCGACGGGGGATTTCATCGACGCTCCGATCGAACCGCGCCAGGCCAAGGCCGCCGACTATCGCGCCAATCGCTACCATCAGGCGGCGGACGAGTGGGAGGCCGACTGGGATTACGGCGGCATGCTTCAGGACCTGGAAGTGATCTTCAAGGTCGGTCAGGATCTGGCCAACAGCCGCGACTGGCCGGAATGGAAGCCGGGTTCCGAGTTCGGCGGCGAGCGGGCCAAGAGCGCCGATCAGCGCCGCTGATCCCAACTTTCGGCAATCATGACGAAAATGTAAGGGGCGGCCTCGCAAGAGGCCGCCCTATGACTATGCGGAACGGCCTCGTGGGGGAGGCTGAAGGGAATCGCCATGCATCATCGTTTCATTCGCGGCGTCGCCGCTGCGGCCCTGCTGCTCGTCGCAGGCGCCGCCTCGGCCCAGGATTTTTCGGCCCAGCGCCTGTCGGATGAAATCCGCACCATCAGCGCGGACGACTTCCAGGGGCGCTATCCGGGAACGGACGGCGAGAAGAAGACGCTGGACTGGCTTCAGGCCCAGTATGAGGCCATGGGGCTGGAACCGGGCGGGCGGAACGGCGAGTGGCTGCAGGTCATCGATCTGAAGCGCCTGACGCCCCAGGGCGCGCCGACCGTCGTCTGGACCGGGCCCGACGGCGCCCGGCACGATCTGACGCCGGGAACGGACGTGACCTTGCGGGCCATGAACGTGCGGGCCAAGGGATCGGTGGCGGATGCGGCCGTGGTCTTCGCCGGATATGGCGTCTATGCGCCCGAGCGGGGCTGGGACGATTACGGCGACCTGGACGTCCGGGGCAAGGTGGTGCTGGTCGTGGCGGGCGAGCCGGACGGCGACCTGTTCAACGGACCTTATTCGACGACCTATCAGTCGGGCGCCTACAAGGCGGACGAGGCCAAGCGTCGCGGCGCCCTGGCGGTACTGACCGTCGTTGACGCCGATCGCGCCTGGCAGCGTGAGACCGCTGGCGCGAGCCGTATTCGCACCCTGACGCCCGGCGCGGCGGACCTGGAGTTGACGGGGGCGGTCAACGGCGCGACGGCGCAGGCCCTGGGTCTGGACATGGGAGCGCTGAAGCCGCGTCTGGGGACGGGCGATTTCCGCGCCTTCGAATTGCCGGGCGTGCGCCTCAGCGCGGCGGCCGAGGAAAAGGTCGAGATACTGCGCACCCATAACCTGCTGGCGCGGATCACGGGGACCGAGCGGCCCAATGAGGTGATCGTCTATTCCGCTCACTGGGACCATGTCGGCGTCAACGAGCACGCGGCGGGCGACGACAAGATTTTCAACGGCGCCTGGGACAACGCCTCGGGCACCGTAGGCGTGGTCGAGATGGCCCGTCAGCTGAAGGCCGCCCCGGCGCCGAAGCGCACCATTGTCTTCGCCCATATGGCGGCCGAGGAAATGGGCCTGCTGGGCGCATACGCCTATGTGGCTGATCCGATCTATCCGCTGGAGACGACGGTGGCCGACATCAACATCGACATGCTGCCCCTCAGCGGGCCGACCCGCGACGTGCCGATCTTCGGCAAGGGGCAGAACAGTCTCGAGGACGACCTGCATGCCTTGGCGCAGAAGGAAGGCCGCTACGTCTCCGACGACGGTCAGCCGGAACAGAATTTCTACTACCGCTCCGACCACTTCCCCTTCGCCCGCGCTGGCGTGCCTGCCCTGATGCCATGGCACGGGGTGGATTGGGTCGAGGGCGGCCGTGAGGCGGGCCTGGCGGCCTGGAAGGCCAAGTTCGGCGCCGATTACCATCGCCCCAGTGACGAGTGGTCGGCCGACTGGGATCTGAGTTCGGCGGTCGAGAACCTGACCTTGCTGTACCGGCTGGGTCTGGATCTGGCCAATGGCGACCAGTGGCCGAGCTGGAAGCCGACTTCCGAGTTCGGCCAGGTCCGCGAGCGTAGCGCGGCGGCGCGGCGCTAGGCGGCAACGGGGATGATGTCAGGGCGTTGAAGACTTCATGAAGCCGCTTCTCGCCCTGTCTGTCCTGTGCCTGGCGGCCTGCGACCGGCCGGGCGCGGTCAATCCGCCGACCGAGCCGGCCCAGCCGGTGCAGGGGCCGATAGCCGCAGCGCCGCCGGCCCAGCGGCCGCCGGGCGCCGCGAGCATGTTGCCCGGCGCCGGTCCGGTCAGCTTCGTCGGCCGCTGGGCGGCCAAGGCCGAATGGTGCGCCCAGACCACCGGCGAGGGGCGCGCCATCGAGATCACCACCACGGAATTCAGCGGCTACGAAAACCGTTGCGCCATTGTCGGCATTGATGAGCAGCCGGACGGCTATCAGGCGACGCTGAGCTGCGACAGCGAAGGCGTGCGGACGCGCGAACGGGTCCGCTTCGTCGCCACCGCCGAGACGCTGAACCTGACCTGGCTGGATCGGGGAACGGATCAGCCGGTTCTGCTGATCCGCTGCACGAGTCTGGCGGGCTGAAGGTTCAGACGGCGGCCAGGGCCTGATCCAGATCGGCGATGAGGTCGTCAATGTGTTCTATGCCGACCGACAGGCGCACGGTGTCCTCGGTGACGCCCGCCTTCTTCAGTTCGTCAGGCGACAACTGGCGGTGGGTGGTCGAGGCCGGGTGGCAGACCAGAGACTTGGCGTCGCCGATGTTGACCAGACGGGTGAAGATCTTCACCGCGTCCTGGAAGCGGGCGCCCGCCTCGCGGCCGCCCCCCTTTTCAACGGATCTGACGCCGAAGGTCAGCAGGCCGGACGCCTTGCCGCCGAAATACTTCCTGATCAGCGGGTTGGACGGATGGTCTTCCAGCCCGGCGTAGTTGACCCATTCCACCTTGGGGTGGGCCTTCAGCCACTGGGCGACGGCGGTCGCGTTCTCGACGTGACGGTCCATCCGCAGGGCCAGCGTCTCAAGCCCCTGCAGAATCAGGAAGCTGTTGAACGGCGAGATGGCCGCGCCGGTGTTGCGCAGCAGAACCGTGCGCACCCGGCCGATGAAGGCCGCGGGTCCAAGCGCCTCGGTGTAGACGACGCCGTGGTAGCTGACCTCCGGCTCGTTCAGACGGCGGAAGCGCGCCTTGTGCTCGGCCCAGGGGAAGTTGCCGCTGTCCACGATGGCGCCGCCGATGCTGGTGCCGTGGCCGCCGATGTATTTGGTCAGGGAGTGGATGACGATGTCCGCCCCATGCTCGATCGGGCGGGTCAGGTAGGGCGTCGGCACGGTGTTGTCGACGATCAGCGGTAGGCCTTGCGCGTGCGCCGCGTCGGCCAGGGCGCCGAAGTCGACGACATTGCCCAGCGGGTTGCCGATGGACTCGCAGAAGACCGCCTTGGTGCGCTCGTCCGTATGGGCGGCGATGGCGGCCGGGTCGGAGGCGTCGATGAAGCGCACCGTGACGCCGTACTGCGGCAGGGTATGGGCGAACAGATTGTAGGTGCCGCCATACAGGGTCGAGGTGGCGATGATGTTGTCGCCCGCCTCGGCAATGGTCAGGATCGCATAGGTGATTGCCGCCTGACCCGAGGCCACCGTCAGCGCCGCGATGCCGCCCTCCAGCGCCGCGATGCGCTGTTCCAGCACGTCCGACGTCGGGTTCATGATGCGGGTGTAGATGTTGCCCGCCACCTTCAGGTCGAACAGATCCGCCCCGTGCTGGGTGTCGTCAAAGGCGTAGCTGGTGGTCTGATAGATGGGCACGGCGACCGATTTGGTGGTCGGATCGGGCGAATAGCCCGCATGCACGGCGAGGGTATCGAACTTCATGGCGTCCCTGGAGAATTTTCAGCGTCAGTCGGGCTGACTCATCCAGGGCTTTGGCGACACCTGCAAGGGTATGGAATTTCAGTAATTCTATCAGATCGGTCAGATTTTCTAACCGCCCTGAAAAACGACCCTAGTTGTTGAATAGGAAATGCATCACATCCCCGTCCTTGACGACATAGGCCTTGCCTTCGGCGCGCATCTTGCCCGCTTCCTTGGCGCCCGCTTCGCCCTTCAGCGCGACATAGTCGTCGAAGGCGATGGTTTCGCCGCGGATGAAGCCCTTTTCAAAGTCGGTGTGGATCACGCCCGCCGCCTGCGGCGCGGTGGCGCCGACGGGGATGGT
This sequence comes from Brevundimonas sp. 357, assembly GCF_003938605.1. Lineage (GTDB taxonomy): Bacteria > Pseudomonadota > Alphaproteobacteria > Caulobacterales > Caulobacteraceae > Brevundimonas. The sequence continues at coordinate 82,959 of NZ_RHWX01000002.1, forward strand.
CCAGGCGCGGGCTTCCTTCGGCCCGACGGTGAAATAGGTCTGCAGGCCCAGCAGCTTGTAGGCCTCGCGGATCAGGCGGTTCAGGCCGGGCTCTTCCAGACCCAGGGTTTCGAGGAACTCCTTCTGCTCCTCGTCGTCCAGGACGGCGATTTCCGACTCGATCTGGGCCGAGATGACCACCGAGTTGGCGTTGTCCTCGGCGGCGCGCTTGGCGACCAGATCGGACAGCTCATTGCCCTTGTCGGCCGAGCCTTCCTCGACGTTGGCGACATAGAGGGCGGGCAGGGCGGTCAGCAGCTGCAGCATGTCCCAGGCCTTCTTGTCCTCCTTGGACACCTCGGCCAGACGCGCGGGCTTGCCGTCGCGCAGCTTTTCGAGCGCGGCGTCGATTAGCTTCAGGTTCAGCTGGGATTCCTTGTCGCCGCCCTTGGCGCGCTTCTCGATCTGGACGCGACGACGCTCCAGGCTCTCGAGGTCGGCCAGCATCAGCTCGGTCTCGATGATCTCGAGGTCCGAGATGGGGTCGATGCGGTTCTCGACGTGGGTGATGTCGTCGTCGACGAAGCAGCGGGCGACGAAGGCGATGGCGTCGCAGTCGCGGATGTTGGCCAGGAACTGGTTGCCCAGGCCTTCGCCCTTGGAGGCGCCGCGCACCAGACCGGCGATGTCCACGAAGGTGATCCGCGACGGGATGATCTCCTTGGACCCGGCGATGCCGGCCAGGACGTTCAGGCGCGGTTCCGGCACGGCCACGTCGCCGGTGTTCGGCTCGATGGTGCAGAACGGATAGTTGGCCGCTTGGGCCGCCGCCGTCTTGGTCAGGGCGTTGAACAGGGTGGACTTGCCGACGTTGGGCAGGCCGACGATCGCGACTTTCAGGGCCATGGTATTCCTCGTGAGCGCGAGCCTTTAGCCGGTTCGGGCCGGTTTGTCAGGCTCGCGCCGTCAAGAGAGCTTCCTACTCTTCGGAATCCACCACCGGCGGCTGCCTGATGGCCGCGTGGACGCCGATGGGGCCGGCCTTCTCGAACGTCAGGGTGAAGGAGGCGACGCCGCCGTCGATCAGCGGATCACGCAGGCCCATCAGCATGATGTGATTGCCGCCGGGCTTCAGCTCGACCGGTGTTCCGGCGGGCAGGGGCAGGCCGTCGTGAAGGTGAGCCATGCTCATGACCCCGTTCTCCATCTTCATCTCATGCACCTCGGCCGACTGGGCCAGGGCGGTCGAGACGCTGAGCAGACGGTCGTCGGAGCCTGCCGTCAGGGTCAGGTAGCAGCCCCCGGCCTTGGCGCCGTTGGGCGTGGGGCGGCACCAGGCGTCGGCGACCTGAACCACGCCGGGGGCGACGGCCGCGTCCTTGGCGGCCTCAGCCGACTTTTCGGCGGGCTGGCCGCAGGCGGCGAGCGCGAGGGCGGCGGCCGACAGGGCGGCCAGGGCGAACAGACGTTTCATGTTGAAGCTCCTTCTCAAGAGGCTGCGACGGGCTTGGGCCCGGTGAACGCCCGCACCGCCCGGTCGAGCAGCAGGGCGGCCACGAGGCTCAGTCCCGTCAAGGGATAGAGGATGGACAGGGGGATGACGATGCACAGCACGGCGATTCGCGCGCGCGGGCCGGGCGGCGCGGGCGGGGCGCCGGTACGGCGGCGCGACAGGCTGGGCGGGCGGCGCTTCCACCACATGATCAGACCGCTGATCGCCAGCAGCCAGACGGCGATGCAGCCGATCAGCATGACGATGCGGTTGATCCAGCCGTACTGGATTCCCTGGTGGACGGCGATGCCCCATTCAAAGCCCTTGGCCATGACGCCGAACTGGCTCCAGCGCAGATCGGCCTTCACCGCCCCGCTGGTGCCGTCGACATAGAGGCTGCGGGCGTCCTGGGCCTTGCGGGTCTGGCGAGAGACGGTCCAGGCCAGATCTGGGGATTGGGGAATGCTGACTGTGAAGGGGCGGGGCAGGGCCTGCGCCTGCGCGGTTTCAAGAACGCGCGTCAGACTGGCGACGCCGTGCCCATGCCCGTGGTGTTGGGCGGGCAGGACGGCGTTCTCCAGCGTCCAGCCCACGCCCGCGGGGGCGTCGTGGGGCTTGGCGTGGCTCCAGGGGCTGGCGGCGGCAGGCGCGGGCGGACGGCCCAGACCCGTGCCGCGCATGACGTCCATGAACCGATCGCCCCAGACGGCCGACCAAGGCATCCCGGTGACGGCGAGGAAGATGACCACTCCGCCGACGTAGAAGCCGGTCAGGGCGTGAACGTCGCGCCAGAAGGGGCGGCGGCGGGCGTCGCTCTCGCTGGGTTTCAGCACGGCGCCCGCGCGGCGGCGCGGCCACCACAGATAAAGGCCGGTGGCGCACAGGATGACGGCCCAGCCCGCGACGATCTCGACCAGAATGTTCAGCGCCGTGCCGATGGGGCCGCCGAACAGGCTGAGGGAGTGCAGCTTCTTGATCGTCTCGGTCGCGCCGCCATAGGCGGTGACGCCGGTGACTTTGGCTGTGTGAGGGTCGACGAAGACGGTGCGCTGAGCGCCGTCAGGCCTGTCGACGCGGACGCGCACAGCCTGATCGGCGCGGGCGGGTATCAGGATATTCGCCGCACGGCCTTCGCCTGCGCGGGCGGCGGCGGCCAGCCACTGATCGGGATCGGCCTGCTGGGCGCTGGCCGGAACCTGGATCATGGAGCGATAGACGGCGTGGTCGATCTCGTCCTTGAACAGATAGAGGCCGCCCGTCAGCGTCAGCAGCATCAGGAAGGGCATCACCAAAACCCCGGCATAGAAGTGCCAGCGCCAGACGGCCCGATAGGCGCCGGACATCACGTCCGGCGCCTTGGTATTGAGAGAGGCGGTCATCAGTAGGCCCGCCGCAGGCCGACGAAGACCGAACGGCCCTCGCCGGGGAAGAAGACGGCGGTCTGCGCCTTGCTGGCGTCGGTCACGGCCGAGAACTCGCCGACATAGCGTTTGCCGGTCAGGTTGCGCGCGTCGATGTAGACCGAGGTGCGGGCGTTGATGTTGAAGCCCCCGGTCAGGCCCAGCACGGCGTAGTCCGGCGCCTTCATGGTGTTGGCGTAGTCGACGTAGGGGCTGGATATCCGCCATTCGACCGACGGGGTGACGAAGACGCCCGTCGGGTGGCGCCAAGTCAACTCGGCGCGATACTGATGCTGCGGCACGACCGGCAGGCGGTTGTCGCCCCAGCGCGCGTCGCCGTCGAAGCGGAAGTCGCTCCAGTTATAGACCTGACGCAGCATGAAGGATCCGTCCGCCAGTTCGAGCGGCAGGGTCCAGTCCAGCCCGGCCTCGATGCCCTGGTGGATGGTCTTCTTGGCGTTGAAGGTGGCGACGGGAATGTCGGGACTGGTGATGAAGTTCAGCATCTCGCCCTCGATCCGGCTGCGATAGGCGACCAGATCCCAGGCCAGAGGGGCATGACGGCCGCGCGTGCCGATCTCGCCGGTCCAGGCGTCCTGAACCTCGACCGGTGTGAAGCCGGTTAGCGGCGCCTGCACCAGGGCGCCATAGGTCGGCGGCTCGACCGAGCGGGTCAGATTGGCGAAGACCTGGGCGCCGCTTTCCGCTTCCCACAACAGGCCCAGACGCGGCGAGAACCACTCATAGTCCCGGCTGGCGTCATTGGCCGAGGTCATGCGGTCCAGATAGTCGCGCGTGGCGCGTCCCCATGAGCCGCCCGCGACCAGGGCCAGTTGGTCGGTGACGAACAGCCGCCCCTCGGCGAAGACGTCGAGGCCGGAGGCGTCCTGCCGCGCATCGGCGGTTTTGGCGCCGCGTCGGCCCGCCAAGTTCACATAGCGCAGGGCCTCGACCTCGCCCTCGCGCCACGAGAAGCCGTAGAAGGCGTCGGCGCGCAGGCCGCCGATCTGGCCGATCCAGTCGATGCGGGCGAAGGCGCCGCGCGTGGCGCTGTCCTGATCCAGCACCTGGAAGATCGGGTGATAGAGCGACTTCTCCCAGCCCCAGACGGCGCCCTCGAACAGGGTGGATTCATTGAAGCGCCAGCGGGTCTGGAGCGTCAGCCGCTTGACCGTCAGATCGCGGGCCTGATCGCCGGACAGGGCGCTGGCGGCGGCCTTGCGCGGCGTGTTCAGCGCCTCGTTCAGCGTCAGGGAGCCGGGCATGTCCTGCTTGATGTCGGCGGCCTGGGCGATCAGGCGCACCTCGCGGTCCTCGCCGAAGGAACGGCCCGCGTTGACCGTCAGGCGGCCTTGCGACTGCCGGCTGTGGTCGCGCCAGCCGTCGCCCTGCATGGCGGTGGCGGCGGCGTAGATATCCCAGTCGCCATAGGTTTCGGCCACGGCACCGTGGGCGCGCACGAAGCCGTTGCTGCCGCCCTCGATCTGCATCAGGGCGCGTTGGCGGGCCGTGCGGCCGGTCGGGGTGACGAGGTTGATCGCCCCGCCCAACTGGGCCCCGCCGAAGCGCAGGGTGTTGGCGCCCTTCCACACCTCGACATAGCGGGCGCTGAGGGAATCGACGCTCTGGAAGTCGGAAAAGCCGTCGGCGTCGGCGAAGGGCACGCCGTCCTGGGCGAACAGGACGCCGCGCTGGTGGAAGCCCTGGGCGATACCCGAGCCGCGAATGGACAGGCGGCTTTCCTCGCCGAACCGCTTTTGCGCCAGCACGCCGGGGACGTTGCGCAGGGTGTCGGAAAAGCCTTGGACGAAGCGATCGGAATAGCTTTCGGCCGACACCACGGCGACGGCGCCGGGGGTGCGGCTGAGCCGGTCGCGGGCCTCGGCCACGACGGTCGGGTCTTCGGCGTTGCGGCGGCCGGTGACGATGATGCTGTCGACGACGGCGGGGCTGTCAGCCTCCGACAGGTCGTAGGCATGGGCGAGGGACGGCGCCAGGCAGGCGCCGATCAGCAGGGCGCACGGCGCCGCAGCGGTCTTGAGGGACATGGAATTCGTATCCTGAAAACAGATGTGCGGCCGCGCAGGCCTTCAGCAGGCGCGCGGCGTCGATGGGTCTGGTTTTCAGGCGTGAGGCGGGGCGCGCGACGGCGGTCGCGGCGGGGCGCGGGCCGGGGGCGGGGGGCTGGCGATGAAAGGGGCGTAGACGACGGCCTGCGTCAGACGCACGACCGGCGCCGGTTCCGGCGGGGCGGGCGCAGGCAGGGCCGCCAGCAGCGGCATGACGCAGGCGGCGCACTTGGCCCCCATATGCTCCTTGGCCGGGCCGTCGACGCCGCCGGACTGGATGGTCTGGGGCCCGTCGGCCGAGCAGATGACGATGGGCTGGCCGGGCGTGGAGGCCGCCAGCGCCGCGAAGGGCATCAGGCTGCCGATCACGATGGCGAACGTCGCCGCCAGGAAGGCCAGCGAGCGCCAGGTCGACCAGTTTTCTGCCTGAGAGCGGGTCACGAGGCAGGGCTTAAACCTTCCCAGACGGGGAAGCTAGACCGGCGAGGGACGACACGGCGTCGCGCGCGGCCTCGACAAGATCGCTTTCGCAGTGCAGCGTGACGCTTGGACAGTCATCGAGGACACGCATGATCCGCGCCATCGGACCCTTCGCTCTCGCCCTGCTTCTTGCCGCGCCTGCGGCCGCGCAACAGGTGGAGGAGGGGCCGGGCGGTCCCGATCGCGTCTCCCTGACGGTCTACAACCAGAACATCGCCCTGGTGGAGGACGTGCGGAACCTGAACGTGCCCGCCGGGCGCTCGCGTCAGGAGTTCCCGGGCGTGTCCGCCAGCATTCGGCCCGAGACGGTCGGCCTGTCGGGGCGCGGCCTGTCGGTGGTCGAGCAGAACTTCGACTATGACCTGCTGACGCCGGGCAAGCTGATGGAAAGCGCTGTCGGCAATGAGATCGGCATCGTCCGCACCAACCCCGGCTCGGGCGCGCAATCGACCGAGCGCGCGCGGGTGCTGGCGGCGAATCAGGGCGTGGTCCTTCAGATCGGAAACCGCATCGAGGTGCTGCGCGACGACGGCGTGCCGACGCGCGTCATCTTCGACCGGGTGCCGCAGAACTTGCGCCCGCGCCCGACGCTCAGCGTCACCCTAGACGCCGAGGGGGCTGGTCGCCGTGAGACGACCCTGTCCTATCTGACCAGCGGTCTGACGTGGAAGGCGGACTATGTCGCCCGTTTCGACGAGAAGGCGGGCAAGCTGGACCTGACCGGCTGGGTGACGCTGACCAACAACTCGGGCGCGACCTTCAGCAACGCCCAGACGCGCGTGGTGGCGGGCGACGTCAATCTGATCAATCAGGGCGGCTATAATCCGCGCCCGCCGGTCCGTGCCAATACGCGCGGCAATGGAACCCAGTCGGGCGGTGAGGGCGCGCTGGCCGACGTCTATGTCTATCCGCTGCCCGAGGCCGTGACGGTCGCCAACAACCAGACCAAGCAGGTCGGCCTGATCGACGCGGCGGGCGTTCCCGCGACCAAGCGCTATCTGCGGGTGGTCGACGGTTTCTACAGCGCCGAGGAGCCGGCGGCGGCCGAGGTCGGGGTCATCTTCGCCAACGGGTCGGGGACTGCGGCGCGCGCCCTGCCTGCGGGCGTGATCCGCGTCTATGTGAAGGATGAGGCGGGCGAGCCGCGCTTCATCGGCGAAAGCCAGGTCGACCACTCGCCTGCCGGGTCCGAGATCGTGGTGACGACGGGCGACGCCTTTGATGTGACGGTGCAGCCGCGTCTGGTCTCGTCCGAGCGGGTGTCGAAGCGCCTGGTCGACTATTTCCGCACCCGTTATGCGATGGAATACACCGTCCGCAACGCCCGACCCGAGCCGGTGACGGTCGAGGTGCGCCAGCGCGGTCTGGGCCGCGACACCGAACTGACGGATCAGAGCATCACGGGCGAGATGCGTGACGCCCGCACCGTCGTCTGGCGCGTGCCCGTGCCAGCCAACGGCGAGACCAAGCTGACCGCGACCATCACCACGGGCGGCTGATCCCATGCGCCGCCTTCTGGCGATCACCACTGCGCTGAGCCTGCTGGCACCTGCGGTCTGGGCGCAGACGGAGAGCGTTTCCGCGCGTCCTGACGGGGCGACGGTGGTGATCTATCGCGACCGGCCGGTCGATACGGTCGCCCTGATGGAACAGTCGCGCCAGCCGTGGAGCCGGCTGGACCGTCAGGGGCTGGCCCTGATCGTCGAGACGCGCACGGTCGATCTTCCGGCGGGCGAGGCGATCATCCGTTTTCGGGGGCTGGCTACGGGCGTCGTGCCGCAGAGCGCGGTGCTGGAGGGCCTGCCCGCCCATGTGGTCGAGCGCAACGTCGACTTCGACCTGCTGTCGCCCGCCAGCCTGATGGAGAAGTCCGTCGGCGAGGTGGTGCGCGTCGTCCGCACCAATCCCGCGACCGGCGAACAGGTCGAGAAGGCTGCGGTCATCCGTGCGGGCGCTCAAGGCACGGTGTTGGAGATCGACGGCCGGTTCGAGGCGCTGGACTGCTCGGGCCAGACCGAGCGGGTCGTGTTCGACCGCGTGCCAGAGGGGCTGGGCGACCAGCCGACCCTGTCGGTTCGGACGCGCGCGGAGCGGGCGGGGCGGCATACGGTGACGCTGGCCTATCTGACCACGGGGCTGCAGTGGTCAGCCGACTATGTGGCGCGTCTGGACCCGACGGACGGGACGCTGGACCTGACCGGCTGGGTGACGCTGGCCAACTTCGGCGGCACGGGGTTCCCTGACGCGCCGGTGCAGGTGGTGGCGGGCACGCTGAGGAAGGACGCAGGCACCGTGCCGGTCGAGCCGCTGGTCCGCTATCAGCAGAACCAGTGCTGGCCGCAGGGGACGACGACGTTCGGTTCAGGGCAGTTCGCGGGCTATGGCGGCGCGCCGCCTCCGCCGCCGCCGCCCGCACCGCCGAGGCCAATGGCGATGGAGGCGGCGGATGTCGTCGTCACCGGCAGCCGCATGGCGCGCGCTCCGAAGCTGGCTGAACAGGGCGAACTGGGCGACTACAAGATCTACACCTTGCCTGAGCCGACGACGGTCGCCGCGCGCCAGACCAAGCAGGTGCGCTTTCTGGAACGCGAGGGCGTGTCCTATGAGCGGGTCTATCGCGCCGGAGTGCTGAACCCGGACGAGGAGGCGCAGCCTACGGCCATCGTCATGAAGCTGCGCAACGAGGAGGGCGCCGGGCTGGGCGTGGCCCTGCCCGGCGGCTCGGTGGCGGTGATGCAGCCGGACGGCGCGGGCGGCGTATTGTTGGCCGGTCAGGACCGGTTCGAGGACAAGGGCGTGGGCCTGCCGGTGCGGCTGACCTTCGGCGAATCGCCGGATGTGCGGGTGCAGACGCGGCTGGTGAAGTCCGGCAGCTCGACGCGCGGCGCGGTCACGACCGAGCGCACCGAGGTCGAGACCACAGTCACCAACGCTCGCTCAGAGTCGGTAACGGTCGAACTGGTCGCCGATGCGGCCGGACAGCGCGGTTTCCGTATCCGCAGCCAGTCGGTGCGCAGCCGGGTGGACGACACCGGCTATCCGGTCTGGACGATGAGCGTGCCGGCGAACGGTGCGGCGACGCTGACGGCCGCTTGGACGACGACGGATTGATCGACCCTCTCCCAGCGGGAGAGGGTCACTCCCCCTTCGCCGCCTGTCTGGGGCTGAATTTCGGCGCGGGGGCCAGGCGCATGACTTCGCCCTGATAGCGTTCGTCGTCGCCGTTCACCGCGAAGGGCAGGGCGTCGGCGCAGGCCTGCAGCATGGCGTCCAGCCACGGTTTATCCGCCTTGTGGAAGTCGCCCAGGACGTGGTGCATGACCAGTTGCGGCTCGCCGGGGTGGCCGACGCCCATGCGGGCGCGGCGGAAATCGGCGCCCAGGTGGCTGATCAGGCTGCGGACGCCGTTCTGACCCGCTGCGCCGCCGCCCTTTTTCATGCGGAAGCGGCCGGGGGCCAGGTCGATCTCGTCGTGGAAGACGATGACGTGTTCGGGCTTCACCTTGTAGAAGCGCGCCGCCTCGCCCACGGCGCGGCCGCTCTCGTTCATATAGGTCTGGGGCTTCATCAGCAGGATCTTGCTCCCCTCGACCTCGCCGTCGGCGACGATCGACTGGAACTTGGCGCGCGATGGGCCGAAGCGCCAGCGGCTGGCGATCTCGTCCACGGCCATGAAGCCGATGTTGTGGCGGTTCTTTTCGTATTTGGGGCCGGGATTGCCCAGGCCGGCGATGATGATCATGCGGTCCTCATGCCCCGTGCTTCAGACAAAGAAAAGCCCCGCCAGGCGAACCCGGCGGGGCTGTATCTTTCAGAGGCAGAAAGCCGATCAGGCTTCGGCTTCAGCTTCCGCCGTGGTGTCGCCGGCGTCCGACTGAGCGGCGGCCGAATTCTTGATCGCGGCGATCATGAAGTCGCGGTCGGTGATGGTCGCCGAGGCGCCTTCCGGCAGTTGGATGTCCGAGATGCGGATGTTCTCGCCGATCTCGCGGCCCTTCAGGTCGACGACCAGTTCAGCCGGGATACGGTCGGCGCGGACCAGGATCTCGACGGTGTGGCGAACCACTTCCAGCATGCCGCCCTGGCGGGTGTAGGGGGCTTCGTCAGCGTTGACGAAGGCGACCGGGATTTCGATCTTGATCTCTTCCTTGGCGCCGACGCGCATCAGGTCGAAGTGCAGCGGACGGTCGGAAACCGGATCGAACTGGATGTCCTTGGCGATGACCGGCTGGGTTTCCTTGCCGTACTTCAGGGTCACCAGGTGACCGATCAGCTTGCCGGTGTACAGCGACTTGCGGAACTCGCGCTCGTTCACGGAGATGGCCACCGGTGCCTTGTCGCCGCCGTACAGCACGCCGGGGACGGCGCCTTCGCGGCGCGCGGCGCGGGCGCCGCCGGTGCCCACGTTCTCGCGGACATCAACGTTCAGAATGATCTCAGCCATCGGGCTCGCCTTCAATACAAGTAAACGCCTGCGCAGAACCGTGTCCCGCGCGGCGGGGTCATGAACCCTTCGAATTCAAGAGCGCGGGCTATTACACGGAACACGGGGCGGACGCAACCGCCCCGGCTTCGCCCGCAGTGATATTCAGCCCTAGCCGTTAGGAGTTGCGGCGACTGCGGACTGGTTCTGCGCCTGGGCCATCGGCGTGGGCCCGCCCGCAGGCGGCACGGCCACGGTGATGGTCGGCATCGGTCCCGTGTACTGCGAGGTGCACTGGGCCAGGTCGCGAACGACGTGACGACCGGCGCAGAAAATGTCCTCATAGTTCGGCTTGGCCGCCGCCAGGCACTGGAACAGCATCAACTTCGACATGTTGAGGCAGAACTCATTGTTCGATTCGCTCGTCAGGGCGTCGGTGTTGGCCTTGGCGTCCTCGCCCGCCGCGCCGAGCGCCGCCAGGGCGGCGATGGCCAGGGAGTTGACGATGGCGGGCGTGAACGGCGCGCCGCGCTGGGCGGCGGTCAGGTTCAGGCCCGAACCGCTGTTGGCGGCGGCGAACAGGCGGGCGCTGTCCTCGGCCGAGGGCAGGCGCGGCACGGCCGACAGGGACTTGGCGCCTTCCAGACGGCCCACGCGGTCGGCGACGGGCTGGGTGGCCCAGCGACGGCGGGGATCACGGCGTTCCTGGATGGTGTAGGCGTCCGTTTCCACCGCCTCGGCGATGGCGGTCATGGTCGCTGCGTCCTGACCCATGGTGCTGGCGATCAGGCCGGCGGCGGCTTCCGCGCCGGGCAGGGTGGCGGCGTAGGCCGGGTCGGCGACGATTCGCGACACCATCTGCTGACGCTGGGCCGGGTCGGAGGCGAACTGGCGCACGCCGGCGACGTATTCAGGGGATTGCAGGGCCAGGATGGCGCCATAGGCGATCATGCCGCGCGACAACTGGCCGGCCTCGACGGCGGCGCCCTTGCGGACGGCGGCCTGAATGGATTCGGCGTCGGGGAAGCCGGCCTGGATCGACCCGACTTCGCGTACGAAGGCGACATAGACCGAGGCGGCCTCGGCCACGCTCTGGTTCAGCGCCAGTGCGGGCGGGGGCGGCGGGGGCGGCGCAGGGGGCGGCGCTTCCGGTTCAGGCGTCGAACAGCTGGCCAGGACGGCGGCGGCGGCGACAGCGGCGACGGAGAGGCCGCGGCGCAAGAAGGCCTGGGGCATCGGCGGTCTTCCCTTGTTCTAAGCGATACGCACTTGGACGGGCGTCGGAGGCGCAGAGCGCCTACCGAACTACAAGCCCTTATATCGCGGAGGGAATGGTTAGCCGAACCTTAATCGAACAGCTTTGAGACCGACTCTTCGTTGGCGATGCGCCGAATCGCCTCGCCCATCAGCGGAGCCACGGGCACGCGGCGGATCTTCGAGCAGTTCAAAACTTCGTCAGGCTGTTCGATGGAGTCGGTGATCACCAGCTCCTTCAGCGGGCCGTTGGCGACGCGGTCGACCGCCGGACCCGACAGGACGCCGTGGCTGATGTAGGCTGAAACCTCGGTTGCGCCGCGCTCGATCAGCGCCTTGGCCGCGTTCACCAGGGTGCCGCCCGAATCGACGATGTCGTCGAACAGGATGCAGCGGCGGCCTTCGACGTCGCCGATGATGTTCATGACTTCGCTCTCGCCCGCCTTGGGGCGGCGCTTGTCGACGATGGCGAGGTCCGCATTCAGGCGGCTGGCCAGAGAGCGGGCGCGCACCACGCCGCCGACGTCCGGCGAGACGATCATCAGGTCGTCGCCCTTCGGATAGTTGTCCTTGATGTCCTGGGCCAGGACGGGCGTCGCCACCAGATTATCGGTCGGGATGTCGAAGAAGCCCTGAATCTGGCCGGCGTGCAGGTCCATGGTCAGGACGCGGTCGGCGCCGGCGCGGGTGATCAGATTGGCGACCAGCTTGGCCGAGATCGGCGTGCGGCCGCCGGTTTTCCGGTCCTGTCGGGCGTAGCCGAAGTAGGGCATGACGGCCGTGATCCGCTTGGCCGAGGCGCGCACCAGCGCGTCGGTCATGATCAGCAATTCCATCAGATTGTCGTTGGCGGGATACGAGGTCGACTGGATGATGAAGACATCCTCGCCGCGCACGTTCTCCTCGACGACGGCGAACCCCTCATTGTCCGCGAAGCGCTTCACCTGAGCCTTGGTCAGCGGCATGTCCAGGTGAGCAGCGATGGCCTGGGCCAAGCTCCGGTTCGAATTGCCAGCAAGCAGCTTCATTGACCGGTCATCCTTTCGCCGTCATCGCTCCGCCAATAGTTGCGGGTGCGTTTCTGGACGCGCTCTCTAGGCGGCGAACGGTGCGGCGTCCAGCCGTGTTCCGGACGTATCTTCGATTTCGGCGGATTGGCTTGGGCGCGAGCGCTGTTATAGAGGGCACAACCTGCTACCGAGGGCGCGTGTCGCGTGTCCGCGTCCCGAAGGCATCTTGATGAGGTCGTCCTTGCTCGCTTCGAAATCTCGTTCCGGCATGATCCTGCTGACGGTCGCCGTGGCGGCACTGTCCGTCGCCGCGTGCTCGGGGACCAAGCCCCGCCAGCGTCTGGCTTATGAGGAGCGTCCGGTCGAGGCCCTGTACAACACGGGCTATCAGCGACTGCAGTCCAAGCGCTGGATGGACGCGGTGGACTACTTCCAGGAAGTCGAGCGTCAGCACCCCTATTCGGAGTGGGCCCGCCGCGCGATCCTGATGCAGATCTACGCCTATTATCAGAACAACAACTATCAGGACGCGATCGCAGCAGCTGACCGCTTCATCGCCCTGTTCCCCGGCAATCCGTCGGCGGGCTACGCCTTCTACATGAAGGCCGTCTGCAATTTCGAGCAGATCGTGGATGTGGGTCGGGATCAGGGCTATGCCGAGGCCGCCCTGGCGGGTCTGCGCGATGTGGCGCGTCGCTATCCGGACACGGCGTACGCCACTGACGCACGGGTCAAAATCGACATGGTCAATGACCAACTGGCGGGCAAGGAAATGGCTGTCGGTCGCTTCTACCAGCGCGCCAACCAGCCCCTGGGCGCATTGAATCGCTACAAGGCGGTGATCAACAATGAGGCCTTCCAGCGCACCTCGCACACGCCTGAGGCTCTGTATCGTCTGGTCGAGGTCAATCTGAGCCTGGGCCTGACCGAGGAGGCGACGCGTAACGCCGCCGTCCTGGGCCACAACTATCCGGGCAGCCCCTGGTACGCCGAGGCCTTCGCCCTGCTGCGCGAGCGTGGCGAGAACCCGACAGTCCAGCCTGAGGGCAAGCGCGAATCCTGGCTGCAACGCCTGATCCCTGGCGGCGCCTGATCCGGTCGCAGGGCAGTGACGCGGCGTGATTAAGGCGCTGCGTTCCTGTTCTGTTTCCGGCTAGGATGCGGCGAAACATCGAATCAGATCGCCCATGCTGACCACCCTCTCGATCCGCGACGTCGTCCTCGTCGACGCCCTTGACCTGGAGGTCGAGGACGGTCTGACCGTGCTGACCGGCGAGACGGGGGCGGGCAAGTCCATCATCCTCGACGCGCTGGGCCTGGCGCTGGGTGCGCGCTCAGACGCGGGGCTGGTGCGCAACGGGGCCAAGCAGGCGTCGGCCACGGCCGTTTTCACGGCGCCGGATGATGAGGCTCTGATCGCCTTGCTGTCCGAACGCGGGTTCGAGGTCGCGCCGGGCGAGGAGCTGATCCTGCGCCGGGTGGTCTCGGCCGACGGCCGCAGCCGCGCCTATGTCAACGACCAGCCCGCCGGGGTGACGGCCCTGCGCGAGATCGGCGCCCTGCTGGTCGAGGTGCACGGCCAGCATGAAACCGTCGGCCTGCTGGACTGGAAGACGCACCGGGCGCTGCTGGACAACTACGGCGGACTGCAACCGCAACTGGCGGGCGTGGCCGGGGCGGCCGAGCGTCTGAAAGCGGCGCAGGCCCATCTGGATGATCTGGTGGCGTCGGCCGCCGAGGCGGCGGCCAAGGCTGAGGAAATCGCGCAGAATCTGGCCGACCTTGACGCCCTTGATCCCAAGCCGGACGAAGAGACGGAACTGGCGGGCGAACGCGCCATCCTCGGCGCGGCGGAGAAGGCGGTGGCCGATCTGGCCGATGCGCGCAATCTGCTGGGCGGGGACAAGCTGAGCCAGCGTCTGGCCTCGGCACTGCGCGCGGTCGAACACGCGCGCCAGCGGGCGGTGCAGGCGGGCGCTGAGGGCGACAACCCCATCATCGTCAAACTGGCCTCGGCCGCCGAGGCGGTGGACCGCGCGCTTGTCGAGGCGACCGAAGCCGTGGCCTGTGTCGACGCTGCGGCGGACGCCTTCGACTTCGAGCCGGGCCGTCTGGACAAGGCGGAGGAGCGGCTGTTCGCCCTGCGCGCCGCCGCCCGCAAGCTGAACACCACGGTTGAGGCCCTGCCGGCGCTGCGCGTGCGTCTGCGCGAGCAGCTTCGCCTGATCGAGGACGGCGAGGAAGCCCTGACCAAGGCCCGTCGCGACGTCGCCGTGGCGATGGAGGCCTATGACGTGGCCGCCCTGCTGCTGACCTCGGCGCGCGAGGCGGCGGGGGACCGGCTGGTCGCCGCCGTCATGGACGAGCTTGGCCCGTTGAAGCTGGAGCGCGCCCGCTTCCGCGTGACGCTGGAGCCGATCGAAGGGCGTCGCGGCCCGCTGGGCGTCGAGACGGTGCGTTTCGAGGTGGCGACCAACGTGGGGACCGCTTTCGGCCCGCTGGACACGGTGGCGTCGGGCGGCGAGCTGGCGCGTTTCGCGCTGGCGATGAAGGCGGCGCTGGCCAGCCGCGAGGACCAGCGCCAGCCGGTCATGATCTTCGACGAGGTGGATCAGGGCGTCGGCGGCGCCGTGGCCGAGGCCGTCGGCGGGCGCCTGCAACGCCTGTCGCGCGGGGCGCAGGTGCTGGTCGTGACCCACAGCCCGCAGGTCGCCGCGCGCGGGCACGCCCACTGGAAGGTTCGTAAGGCGGACGTGGAGGGTCATACCCGCACCTCCATCGACGTGCTGGAGCAAGGCCCGCGTCAAGAAGAGATCGCGCGGATGCTGTCGGGCGCCGAGATCACCGATGAAGCGCGCGCGGCGGCGCGGGTGCTGATCGGCTGACCTCTTCCTTCTCCCCTTGAGGGGAGAAGGAAGACTTAGACCCCCAGGATCCAGCCTTCTTCACCCTCGACCTGGGCGATCAGGGCCTCGTCTGCGCTGGCTGGCGGGGCGAAGGCTTTCTGCAGGTCGCCGGCGTCGTCCATGCGGGCGAAGGCTTCGGCGGCGGCGCGGACCTGGGCCTGGGTCTTGTATTCCTTGACGCCCTCGGCGTTCACGCCGCGCTTGGCCTCGAACATCAGGGGCCAGACTTCGACGACGACGGCCGACAGGGGCTCGATATCTGCCTCGGTCAGTTCGCGCCAGCCGGTGCCGAAGGGCCAGACGGCGGCCGAGGCGCCCAGCGTATCCAGCAGGCGGCGCAGCATGGGCACGCCGACCAGGGTCAGACCGCCGATCGCGCCCGCGCCGTGCATCTGCCAGACGCTCTTGGGCGGCAGCTTGTCCTTGCGCGCGGCCAGTTCGGTGGCGCGGAACTCGGGGATGTCGGCGCCGGCGCCTTCGGGCGGCTTGGTCGTGGTCAGCCAGCGTTGAGCCTGGCTGGCGGGCGCGCCCCAGAAGGGCCAGGGCTCGTCCGTCATCAGGCGGTTCATCTTGGCCGCGACCTGATAGCGGTTGTTCGAATTGTCGGCCTTGTCGACGATGTTGGCGGCCAGGAACTTGCCCATGGCGTCCCACGGGCGGCCGTCCAGCTTCAGCCGCGCCGCCGTTCCGGCCGGGAAGCCGAAATCGAAGTCGAAGCCCACCAGCACGCGATCGCCGCGCTTGCGGTGTTCGGCCAGCAGGTCGCCGATCAGCTTCTCGCCCTCGGCGCGCGTGGCGACGTTATGCGTCTCGGCATAGAGGCGGAAGCGCACGTCGCGTTTGGCGACGCCGATCCACAGGGTCTGCTCGCCTAGCTTCTTGCCTTCGGCGGCGGTCCAGTTGGCGATGATGTAGGCGTCGAAAAGGCGGGCCACGGGGGCTCCTGAAGAAAGAAGCGAAGAACAGGAACGGGGGCTTCTAGCCGCCCTGACTCAAGCCGTGAAGGGCGATCAGCGTTGCATCAGGGCTTCGACGTGCGACAACCAGCGGCGCCCCAGCCGCAGACCCTCGCCGGGAGAGCGGGTTCCGGTCGCCGTCTCGGCCTCGGAGGCGGGGGCGGTGCGCGATCCGCTCCATAGGGCCAGCTCGAACTCGGCGTTGTGCGGGTCGGTGAAGATCAACCGCATCACGACCAGTTCGGCGTCGGGCGCGTCGAGGTCAATTTCCTTGCGGTGCTGGCCGCGCAGGACACGGGCGACCACATGGCCGTCGACGATGATCTCGGCGCCCAGCACTTCCTCGAAGGCGTATACCAGCCCCATCGCGCCGCGATTCCACAGGACCGCCAGCTGACCGCCATCAAGGTCCAGTCCGGCGGCGCGGCCTTCATGGGCGGACAGGGCCAGGGTGTCGGCCGGAGCGCCCAGCGCCTTCTTCATCGCCCGCCGCAGTCGCCGCTCGGACTCCATCCACCAGGAAAACAGCAGGACGCCGGTGGTCAGGAAGGCGGCGATCAGGGCGATCAGCAGAATGGCCCTGAACGTCTCGCCCATGGATCAGGCCTCCAGGTCCAGATCGACCACGACGGGAACGTGATCGCTGGGCTTTTCCATGTCGCGGGCCTCGCGGTGCGTCTCGATGGCGCGGAAGCGATCGGCGGCCTGGGGCGACAGCAGGGCGAAGTCGATGCGGATGCCGTGGTTTCGCTGCCAGGCGCCTGCCTGATAGTCCCAGAAGGTGAAGGTTCCGGCGGGCTCGCGGCCCAGTTCGTGGGAATCGGCCAGACCCAGCCATTTCAGCGCACGGAAGGCCTCGCGGCTTTCCGGCTGGAACAGGGCGTCTTCGGTCCAGGCGGCGGGGTTCTTGGCGTCCTCGGCCTCGGGGATGACGTTGTAGTCGCCGCACAGGGCCAGCGGCTCTTCCAGCGCCAGCAGCTCGCGTGCGTGGTTCTGCAACCGCTGGAACCACGCCAGCTTATAGGCGAATTTCTCGGTCCCCAGCGGATTGCCGTTGGGCAGGTAGATGGAGGCCACGCGGATCGGGCGGGGCGCCTCGATCAGGGCCTCCAGATAGCGAGCCTGTTCGTCTGTGTCGTCGCCGGGCAGGCCGCGCCGCACGTCCGACAGCGGGTATTTCGACAGCAGGGCGACGCCGTTGTAGCTCTTCTGGCCGTGGGTCTCGACGTTGTAGCCCAGGTCTTCGAAGGCCTCGCGCGGGAACTTCTCGTCCACGCATTTGATCTCCTGGAAGCAGGCGACGTCGGGGTTGGCGGCCTGAATCCACTCCAGCACCGTAGGCAGGCGGGCGTTGACCGAGTTGACGTTCCAGGTGGCGATGCGCATGGGACGCAAGGCTAAGGTGAGCCGCTTCGTTCGGGAAGAGGGGCGGGCAAAACAAAGACGCCGCCGGATCGCTCCGACGGCGTCTGATTTTCAGCCTGAACTGAGGATCAGCTGTTCGGCGCGGCGGCCGGAGCCGTGGTCGTCAGCTTGCAGCCGCCGCCGATCTGCGAGGCCGTGGCGCAGGGATAGATCTGTTGCACCACGTTTTCGGCGTTCAGGCGCGCAATGACGCCCTCGGCGCCGCTGCAGGCGGCTTCATAGAAGGCGCCGTTGGCGTTGCGGCCCATGTAGCGGGCTTGCGACACGTCGCACGAGGCGGCGTCCGAACCAGCGAGCAGGGCCTTTACGGTGGCGGCCTGTTCCTGCGGAGTGGTGAAGCGGCAGGTTGAGCCGGCCGAGGCCAGTTCCAGGCAGTTCGCGACTTCCCAGCCGTTGGCGCCCTTGTTGATCTGGGCGCCGTCCACGCCGACGCAGCCGATTTCATAGACGACGGCGCCGCCCGGCTTGGCGCCGATGATGCCGCCCTGGTCAACGGTGCAGGGCAGGCCGGCTTCCTTGGCGAAGGCGGTGAAGACGGCCATGGCGTTGTCATTGGCCGGCAAGGAGCACTGGGTGCCGACATCGGCGTTGGGATCGCGCGCTCGCGTTTGTTCGGCTGATGACGCCAACACCAAGCAGTCCATTGCCTGAGGCGGCGTGGAAGCAAGAATGATATAGCCAGGTCCGCTAGCGCAGGCCGCCTCGTAAATCTTTGTCTTGTCAGCCGTTTGGCCAAGCAACTTGGCCTCTGTGATTTGGCATTGCGTGCCCGTGGCTGCAAACAGCGTTTCCGCTTCAGCCTTGATTGTAGCGGGATCTACCGCTGCGGCTTCAGCTTGCGCGCGTGCGCGGGCGTCGGCCTGGGCGCGACGGTTTCCACGGACGCGGCTTGCACTGGTATCGCGCGTGCCCGCCACAGGATTGGGATCGACCGAGCTGCCCGGGGCCGCGCGTCCGCCGTGCTCAAGATTGCTGGATTGACCGAGCGAGGACTGTGCAAGCGATGTTTCCGACGCTGCCATGACGAGAACCATCGCGCCCGCGGCGGCGAGAGCAAGGCGAGATTTGAACATTTTGAGACTCCGAGGCTGCCGGAATTTTGAAGCGATAAGCCTTGGGCGGAGAGCTGCGTGCGGTCAAGTCTGCGATCGTCGGCGAAAGTCGGTTGGCATGTCGTTCTTTTGGGCATACGCAGTACAGTATTCAAAGGAGACTGACTTGGCGGATGGCGTTCCAGCGGCTGAACCTGACATAAGGCGCGGACTGACCTACCCCTTTGCGGCGGTTCCCGTGACGGGTGAGGCGGTTTCGGTTGCGCCCGGCGTGCTGTGGCTGCGTCTGCCGCTGCCGATGGCCCTTGATCATATCAATCTCTACGCCATTGAGGATGACGGGGGCTGGACGGTTATCGACGCCGGGCTGGCGACGAAGGTTTCGCGGGCGGGGTGGGACCAGGCTCTGGCAGGGGCCTTCGGCGGCCGCCCGATCACGCGCGTCGTCTGCACCCATATGCACCCTGATCACATCGGTCTGGCGGGCTGGCTGTGCGAACGGTTCGACGCGCCGTTGCTGATGTCGCGCACCGAATATGTGACGGCGCGGATGTTGATCGGCGACGAAGCCCTGGGGCCGCCGGCGGGGGCCGAGGCCTTCTATCGCGCGGCGGGCTGGTCGGACGCGCAGATCACGCACTGGCGCGCCGGTTATGGCGGCTTCAGCCGCATGGTTCAGGATTTCCCGCGTGATTATCGTCGGCTGCAGGACGACGATGTTCTGAGCATCGGCGGAGACGACTGGCGCGTGGTCATCGGCGAGGGACACAGTCCAGAACACGTCTGTCTGTGGCGCGAGAAGGACGGCGTCTTCATCGCGGGTGATCAGATCCTGCCGCGCATTTCCTCCAACATCTCGATCTGGCCGACGGAGCCGCAGGCCGATCCGCTGGGCGACTGGCTGCGCTCGCTGGCGGCGCTGAAGGAGCGCCTGCCGGGCGATTTGCTGGTACTGCCGTCGCACGGGGAGCCGTTCCACGGCGTAACCCTGCGGCTGGAGGCGCTGATGCGCGGGCATGAGGTGGCGCTGAAACGGCTGGAGAAGACGCTGCGGACGCCGTGCCGCGCCGTGGACGTGTTCGGCGCCCTGTTCGCGCGCCCGGTCGGCGACGCCGTGCTGGGCATGGCGACCGGCGAGGCGCTGGCGCATCTAAACTATCTTGAACGCCAGGGACGGGTCCGCCGCGCGCGGGACGAGGACGGCGTCGACTGGTGGAGCCTTTTGGAGACAGGCCAATGAGCGAACATATCCGGACCCAACTGGAAGGCGGCGTCCTGACGGTCGTCTTCGACCGCGCGGACAAGAAGAACGCCATCACCCAGGCCATGTACACGGCCCTGGCCGACGCGACGGAGAAGGCGAAGGCGGACGACGCCGTGCGCGTCATCCTGTTTCGCAGCGAGGGGGATTCCTTCTCGGCGGGCAATGACATCGCCGACTTCATTTCCCTGGGTCAGACGCCGGGCGATCTGGTCGAGATGGGGGTGTTCCGTTTCCTGAAGGCCTTGGCCGACCTGGACAAGCCCGCCGTCGCGGCTGTGCGCGGCCGGGCGGTGGGCATCGGCCTGACTCTGCTGTTGCACTGCGATATGGTGGTGGTGGCCGAGGACGCCCTGCTGTCCGTGCCCTTCGTCAACCTGGCCCTGGCCCCGGAAGCCGCGTCTTCGCTGCTGCTGGGCGCCAATATCGGCCACCAGCGCGCCTTTGAACTGTTCGCCCTGGGCGAGGCGATCGACGGCAGGACGGCGCTGGCCTGGGGCCTGGCCAACCGCGCGGTTCCGGCCGATCAGGTCGAGGCGACGGCGGCGGACCTGGCGGCCAAGCTGGCGGCGCGTGCGCCCAACTCCGTCCGCAAGACCAAGGCGTTGATGCGCAACGCGGAGCTGTTGTGGACGGTGATGCAGCGCGAGGCCGAGGCCTTTGGTTCGCAGATGCGCAGCCCCGAGGCGATGGAGGCCTTCATGGCCTTCAGCCAGAAGCGGGCGCCGGACTTCTCCAAGCAGGGCTGACTTCCCGCCATTTCGCCGAAAATCGCGATTGATTCGAGGGGCGCGGGGTACTAGGGGCCGCGCATGAACGCCGCGCCTGCCTCCGCCCCTGAAAACGACCCGCAGATCGCGGGGGCGATCACGCGTGAGACGACGGCTGATGCGGCCGCTGTCGACGCCCTGGTCATCGCCGCCTTCGGTCCCGGCCGTTTCGCCAAGACGGCCGAGCGTCTGCGCGAGCGCGCGCCGCTGGCGGCGGGGTTCTGCCTGTATGAAGGCGGTCGACTGATCGGCTCGGTGCGGCTGTGGTCGATCCTGACGGGCGAGGCGCGTTCGGTCTTCCTGGGGCCCATCGCCGTGGACAAGGCCAGCCGCAGCTCCGGGCTGGGCGGCGAACTGGTGCGGGCCTGTATCGAGGAGGCGAAGGCGCTGGGGCTGGACGGCGTCCTGCTGGTCGGTGATCCGCCTTATTTCTCGCGTTTCGGATTCACGCCTGCGCCCGACGCCGTGCTGCCGGGGCCGGTGGATCAGCGGCGAGTGATGTGGCTGCCCTTCACCGCAGCGGCGCCGGTCGGAGCGGTTCGCCCCGACGCCTGAGCCGGGCGCAGCCTTCCTTTGCGAGGCGACGCATCCCATAGTTCGGATATGACGAACCCACCGACATCCTCGGGTCTGACAGGCGTGGCCGAGGCTGCGCGACAGGCGCCGGGGCGTGGCCTGCCGCCGGTGCATCTGTGGCATCCTGAGCATTGCGGCGAGATCGACATCCTGATCCGCGCCGACGGCGTGTGGATGCATGAGGGCTCGCCCATCGGTCGGGCTGAACTGGTGCGGTTGTTCTCGACGGTGCTGAGGAATGACCCGGACGGCTATCATCTGGTCACGCCGGTCGAGAAGCTGAAGATCGCGGTCGAAGACCTGCCGTTCCGCGCTGTGGCGGTGCGCGAAGAAGACGACGCCCTGGTCTTCACCACGGATCAGGGCGACGAGGCCGCCGTTGGTCCCGAACACGCCATCGTCGTCGAGACGGACGCGACGACCGGCGAGCCTGCGCCGCGTGTCCATGTGCGGGGCGACCTGTGGGCGCGGATCGCGCGGCCGGTCTTCTATGAACTGGTCGAACGGGCGCAGGAGGCGGACGGGCGCTTGGCCGTGCGGTCGGGCGGGATGACGTTTCCGCTGGGGCCGGAAGGGGCGGGCCTGTGACATGCAACAGCTTGAAGGCGCGTCTTCAGGCGCGGCTGGACCCGGTGTCCGACTGGTCGCCCGAGCGTGTGGCGGTGCGGTCCGACTATGACCTTAACCCCGATTTCAGCCGCCCGAAGGTCAAGCTGAGGCCCGCGGCGGTGCTGATCCCCATCATCGAGCGTGACGATGGTCCCAGCGTGCTGCTGACGCGCCGATCCGACAGTCTGGCCAGCCATACGGGGCAGATCGCCTTTGCGGGCGGACGGCTCGATGCAGGCGAGACGGCGCTGGACGCGGCCCTGCGCGAAGCGTGGGAGGAGATCGCGCTGGACCCCGCCGTGGTTGAACCTCTGGGGCTGGGCGATCCCTATGAGACGGGCACCGGCTTTCTGGTGACGCCGGTGGTTGGCTGGCTGACGGCGCCGCCGGTCGTCACCGCCTCGCCCGCCGAGGTGGCCGAGGTGTTCGAGGCGCCGTGGGACTTCCTGATGGACCCGGTGAACCATCGACGCGACTATTACGATCAGGAGAACGGGCCGCGCCGTTGGTTCTGGGCCATGCCCTATCGCGAGCGCTACATCTGGGGCGCGACGGCGGGTATTCTGAAGGGGCTGTTCAACCGGCTCTATGGCGAAGAGGCTGCGCCGCATCAGGCCGCCGAGGCCGATGCGACCGAGAGCGTCGAATGAGCCGTGTCCTTGAGGGCCAGGACTGGCTGACCGCGAGCGCTACCCGCGCGGTGATGGCGGCGCTGGCGGCGGCGGGCGGGGCGGACTGCGCCCGCTTCGTCGGCGGCTGCGTGCGCAACGCCGTGCTGGGCGCGCCGATCGACGACGTGGACATCGCCACCGTGCTGACGCCCGAGGCGGTGGTCAGGGCGCTGAAGGCGGCGGGCCTGAAGAGCGTGCCGACCGGCATGGAGCACGGCACGGTGACGGCCATATCGGAGCGCCAGCCGTTCGAGATCACCACCCTGCGCCGGGACATCTCGACCGACGGTCGCCGCGCCACGGTCGCCTTCACCGACGACTGGGCCGAGGATGCGGCGCGACGGGATTTCCGCCTGAACGCCCTTTATGCCGATGCGCAGGGCGTGATCCTGGACCCCACGGGCGCGGGGTATGAGGATGCTCTGGCCGGGCGGATCGTCTTCGTCGGCGAGCCGGAGCAGCGCATCCGTGAGGACTATCTGCGCATCCTGCGCTTCTATCGCTTCTTCGCCTGGTATGGACGCGGCGCGCCGGATGCGGCGGCCGTGGCGGCCTGCGCGGCCCTGGCTAAGGGCGTAGAGCAGCTGTCGGCCGAGCGGGTGTCGAAGGAGCTTCTAAAGCTGCTGGCCGCGCCCGACCCGCGCGCGGCGGTGCGGCTGATGGATCAGGCGGGCGTGCTGGGGCGGTTGGCGCCGCAGCCCGAGAGTCTGGCGCTGTTCGAGGCGATGGCCGGAATCAGCGCGAACCCGGTTCTGCGTCTGTCGGCCCTGTTGCCGGATGACGCGGAGGCCGTGCGCGCAGCGGCGCTGAAGCTGCGGCTGTCGAACGCCCAGCGGGACCGACTGGTCGAGGCGGTCGCCGAACGCATTGACCCGGAAATGAGCGAAGTCGAGGCGCGCGCCGTCCTCTGGCGCGCCGGGCGTCAGGCGGTGGAGGATCGGCTTTATCGCGCCTGGGCCAAGGGCGCGGACTCCGGAGCGGTGCGACGTCTGCTGGCGCTGGCGGCGGACTGGACGCCGCCGAAGCTGCCGGTGGGGGGCAAGGATCTGGCGCGACTGGGCCTGGCGCCGGGGCCGCAGACGGGGCGGCTGCTGAAGGCCTTTGAAGAGAGCTGGATCGCTGATGATTTCCCCGACCACGGACATGAGGCGCGGCTGAAGGCCCTTATGGCTCGGCCCGACTGAGGCGCACGATCACCGGGCGGTGGTCCGAGCCCGTCTTCTGGCCCAGCCGCCGTTCGACCAACGCCAGATCGGGCGAGCGCCAGACGTGGTCGATGGTGATGCCGAGGAAGGCGGGCAGGGCCGAAGGCCAGGTGCCCGGCCGGGCGGGAGCGGGGATCAGGCCGGTTTGGGCCTTGATCTGACGACCGATGCGGCCGCTGGAGACGGTATTGAAATCGCCCGCCACGACGACCGGGCCTTCCAGCCCGGCGCGCAGTCCGGCCAGCCGCTGCGCCTGACTGATCTGGCCATAGGGATGCTGGAAAGGCCAGGGGCGCGTCATGTGGACGGCGATCAGGCTGATCGGTCCCAGTGGCGTCTCGGCCTGGGCGACCAGGGCGGCCAGCCCCTGACCGTCGGCGTCGCGCACACGGCGTAGGGGCAGACGCGAGGCGATCACTGAGCGCGCGGCGCCGCTGGGCCGGTCCTTGCGCGGCGTGCTGACCCGGTGTGGATAGGCGGCCAGGATGGCGTCCAGTTGCGCGGCGGGGGCGTCGCCCAGTTCGATCAGCATGACGACATCGGCGTCGGCCTGTTCGATGGAGCGGGCGATGGCCGCCACGTCTTCGTTTCTCGCCCATAGATTGGCGGAATAGACGCTCAGGGTGTCCGGCTCGGCCGCGCGGCCCCGATCCGGCGTCCACTGCGGCCAGACGGCCAGAAGCAGCAGTCCCGCCACGCCTGCGCCCAGCGCCGCCATGTCCCACAGGCGAAGCAGCAGGAAGAGGCCGCACAGCACGACGGTCGCAACCAGGGCGGGCGCTGTGAACTGGGTCAGCAGGTCGGGCAGGCGGTGGCCGATGCGGCTGAGCGCCGAGACGGCGACGAGGCCGGGCGGCGCCAGCAGGACCAGGGCGGCCAGCCTCATCAGGGCCTGGGTCAGGGTCATGCAGCGACCTTTGAAGAGAGCGTGTGGGCGCTCCGGTTAGCGCGTCGGCGCCGGGCCTGTCGAGCGGGGCGTCATGCGTCCAAATGCGCGGGCGGGGCGCGTGTCGATAGCGCGTCCGACGCGGCCAATCCCAGAAAATTCCCGGCTTTGGCGCTGTTTGGAGCGGATCGGCGCGCCGGGGTTCGGCGCCTGAGCAGACTGCGATCTCAACCTTTGGAGACCGCCATGAGCGATGACGCCAGCGCGCGGCTCGGCCTGCCTTATTTGGCGGCCGGACAGCTGCAGAAACACGTGACCCTGAACGAGGCCCTGACCCGTCTGGACGCCCTGATCCAGACGGCGGTGGTCAGCCGCACGGTCAGCGATCAGCCCGCCGATCCGGTCGAGGGCGCGCTCTACATCCTGCCGGAAGCGGCGACAGGCGCGGACTGGGCGACGCATCCGGCGGGCCGTCTGCTGCGGCATGAGCGGGGCGGCTGGCTGCCGGTTCCGGCGCCGGACGGTCTGCTGGCCGTGGTGCTGGACAGCGAGGAGATATTGGTCCGGCGCGAAGGCGTCTGGACGCCCCTGTCCTTCGGCCTGCCGCAGGAGATCCAGCAGATCACCCGTCTGGGCGTGAACACCACGGCGGATGCGACGAACGTCGTCGCCGTGCGGGCCAACAAGGCGCTGTGGACCGCGCTGGAAAGCGAGAGCGGCGGCGACGGCGATCTGCGCTTCACCTTCAACAAGCAGACGGCGGGCGACGTCCTTTCCCTGCTGTTCCAGAGCGGCTGGGGCGGGCGGGCCGAGCTGGGTCTGGTCGGGGACGACGACCTGCGGCTGAAGGTCAGCCCCGACGGCGGCGCCTGGCGCGAGGTGCTGATGGCCGATCGTCACACGGGCCGGGCCTGGTTCGCCAAAGGCGCGACGCGGCGCGAGACGACGACCCTGACGACGGGCGGCGCCTGGTCCCCGCCTGAATGGGCGCGGTGGGTCGAGGCGGTCTGCGTCGGCGGAGGAGGCGGCGGCGGCGCCGGTCTGGCCGGTGCGGCGGGAACCGTCCGCCACGGCGGCGGAGGTGGCGGCGCGGGCGGCGTGATGAGCGCCCTTTGGCCCGCCGAGGCCCTCGGCGTCGGGCTGACGGTCGTCGTCGGCGCGGGCGGCGGCGGCGGTCCCGACTCGGGCGCAGCGGGCGCGTCGGGCGCGGACAGCCGCATCGCCCTGGGCGGCGTGACGTTGCTGACCGGCGAGGGCGGGCGGGGCGGGGCGGGGGGCTCTGCGGCGTCCGGGCTCGGCGGGGCGGGCGGCGGGGGCCTGCCTCCATCAAACGCGGGCGGCGCATCCGCCGCCACGCTTGCGGGCGGCGGCGGACAGTCGGGCGCCCGCCCTGACGGCGCGGGCGGCGGCGGGGCCGGGGGCGGGCTCAGCGCGGCTAACGTCGCCCAGTCCGGGGGAGCGGGCGGTGATGGCGGCAGTCTGTCCGTGAAGGCGCTTGGCGGCGCGGCCGGCTCAGGCGTCGGCGCGGCGGGACAGGGCGCGCCTGTCGGCGACCTGCACTGGGCGGGCGGCGGCGGCTCCGGCGGCGGCGCGCAGGCCTCTGGCGCGGGAAGCGCGGGCGGCGACGGCGGTCTCTATGGCGCAGGCGGCGGCGGCGGCGGGGCCGGCGTCACCGTGGCGGGCGTCGGCGGGGCGGGCGCGGCCGGCGTAGTCCTGCTGACGGTGATCGGGTGATCCGATGACACGACGCCTGCACCGCATCTTTGAGGCCGTGGAGCCTTGGGAAGACGCCGCGTCCGCTCTGTCGGCACTACCGGAACTGCCGGACCAGGAGATCTGGTCCGCGCCTGACCGCCTCAGCGCCGACGACTGTTTCGACCACCTGGGCGCCGACTGGCGAGGACCGGTCCGTCCGCATGATCCAGAGGATGAGCAATGATGTCAGAACATCTCGACAAGCCCGCCCCCGCTGAAATGGCCGAGGGCCGCTGGCTGTGGCGCCGCCTCTATGTCTATGGCGCCAGTCTGGCGCTGTGGCTGCTGTTGCGCCTGGCCGTGAATCGGGCCGAGGCTGCGGACATGCCGCGCATCGCCGAGGGGCTGATGGGGCTGATCGCCCTGATGCTGCTGCTTTATCTGGTGGCGCCCAGCGCCCAGCAGATCGTCAATCTGGCGCGGCTGCGCGCGGGCGGGAAGCCATGAGCTTCCGTCTGTCGCAACGCTCGCGCGAGCGGTTGAAGGGCGTTCATCCCGATCTGGTCGCCGTGGTCGAGGCGGCGATCCGCCTGACGCCGGTGGACTTCATGATCACGGAAGGACTGCGCACGCCCGCGCGCCAGGCGGAACTGGTCCGCGCGGGGGCCAGCCGGACGCTGAACTCGCGCCACCTGACCGGGCACGCGGTCGATGTCGTCGCCTGGGTCGACGGCGACGTGCGCTGGGACTGGCCGCTGTATCCTCGTATCGCCGAGGCGTTCAAGGCGGCGGCGAAGGATCGGGATGTGGCTCTGATCTGGGGCGGCGACTGGCCGCGCCTGCGCGACGGACCGCATTTCGAGCTGGATCGGGGGGCCTATCCATGAGCGCGCGATTTCTGCGCGTGCTGACGCCTCTGGGGCGGCTGGTCGTGGCGGCTCTGGCGCTGGGCCTGATGTTGCTGATCGGCAAGGGGGCGGGGCTGAGTTGGGATCCGCTCGGTCTGCAGGCCCGGCGTCATGCCGAGACGGAGCGCCGCGTCGACCGGGCCGAACAGGACGCGGCCGCCCGCACGATCGAAGCGGAAGGGCGGGGGCGTCAGACCGATCGCCTCCGCGATTTTCACCAACAGAGCCGGGCTGTCGATCGCGCGACGATCACGGCCGAACAGAAGGCGAGGAGCGCCGATGACGCCGACACACCCCTGGATGACGCTGTCGCTCGGCGTCTTGATGATCATGACCGCGAGCTGTGCCGTCTCTCGCCCCGTCTCGGCGGTTGCGCCGCCTCGGCTGATGCTGCCGCCGGAAGCCGAGGCGCGGTGCGGCCTGGCGCGGTTGCCGCCCCAGGCGACGGCGGCTGATCTGGAGGCCGCCTATGTCCGGCGCGGCGCTCAGATCGCGGCCTGCGACGCGGCGCGACAGCTGGCGGTGGAAACGCTGAGGGACGAACGCGCCCTTATCGACGCCTGGTTGAAGTGCGTGGGGCGGCAAAAAATGCCTGTTAACTCGGTAAAAAATGCCGCCCATCGGTGCTGAAGGGAAGGAAGTGCCGAGTGTCTCGCGGGTCGAGACTGTTTGTTTTCAATAAGATACATGAAGCTAGGCGTTGGTGCGGTCTGGCCCGCGCCTTGCTGCGTAGGCGTCCGAGCAGAATGCTCCCGGCAGCCAAAACGGCGTCGGACATCGTCTGAAGACAAAGGACAGCCAAAATGGCTAACAGCATCAACACCAATGCTGGCGCTCTCATCGCCCTGCAAAACCTGAACGCGACGAATCGTGACCTGAACGTCGCGCAAAACCGCGTGAACACGGGTCTGAAGGTCTCCACGGCCAAGGACAACGGCGCCATCTTCGCCATCGCCACCGCACAGCGCGCCGAAATGGGCGCTCTGGATTCGGTGAAGCAATCGATCCAGCGCGGTCAGTCGATCGTCGACGTGGCCCTGGCCGCCGGCGAGACCATCACCAAGGCCCTGGAAGAACAGAAGAGCCTGGCGGTCGCCATCGCTTCGTCGACCGGCGCGGCTCAAACGGCTTACTTGGCTGACTACAACGCCCTGGGCGGTGAAATCACCAAGGCCCTGGCCGGCGCGACCTTCGACGGCGTGAACCTGTTCTCCAACACCACGCAGCAGTCGGTTCTGACCAGCACCTCGGGCGCGACCCAGAACATCGGCACGGGCGCGGCGATCACGGTCGCCACCACGGCTACCCTGTCGGCTCCGGCGGACGCCACGGCCGCTCAGGCTGCGATCACGGCCGTCGACACCGCCATCAGCGGCTTCACCGCCGAACTCGGCAAGCTGGGCACCCAGTCGAAGTCGATGGAGCGTCAACTGACCTTCGTCAGCAAGATGCAGGACTCGCTGGAAGTCGGCATCGGCAACCTGGTCGACGCCGACCTGGCCAAGGAAAGCGCTCGCCTGACGGCTCTGCAGACCAAGCAGCAGCTGGGCGTGCAGGCGCTGTCGATCGCGAACCAGTCCAGCTCGATCCTGCTGGGCCTGTTCCGTTAACACTGAAGGCGGCGGTTGAGGCCGCCGCCTGACCACCTCTCGCTACCGAGCAGAATGCTCACCGACGCCAAAACGGCGTCGGCCATCGTCTGAAGACAAAGGACAGCCAAAATGGCTAACAGCATCAACACCAATGCGGGCGCCCTCATCGCCCTGCAAAACCTGAACGCGACGAACCGCGACCTCAACGTCACGCAGAACCGCGTCAACACCGGCCTGAAGGTCTCCACGGCCAAGGACAACGGCGCCATCTTCGCCATCGCCACGTCGCAGCGCGCCGAAATGGGCGCTCTGGACTCGGTGAAGCAGTCGATCCAGCGCGGTCAGTCGATCGTCGATGTCGCCCTGGCCGCCGGCGAGATCGTCACCAAGGCTCTGGAAGAACAGAAGGGCCTGGCGGTCGCCATCGCTTCGTCGACCGGCGCGGCACAGACGGCTTACCTGGCCGACTTCAACGCCCTGGGCAATGAAATCACCAAGGCCCTGGGCGGCGCGAGCTTCGACGGCGTGAACCTGTTCAAGGCCAACGCTGCGGCTGTCGACGTCCGCACCGGCACTGGCGCGGCCGACACCTTCACCGTGAAGGCGATCGCGGCGGCGGATACCGCCGTCGCCACCGCCGGCGGCGCGGCGACCGTGGCCACCGCCACGACCGCTGCGGTCGAAGGCGCCATCACGGCCTTCACCGCCGTGCTGGGCGACCTGGGCACCAAGTCGAAGTCCATGGATCGTCAGCTGACCTTCGTCAGCAAGATGCAGGACTCGCTTGAAGTCGGCATCGGCAACCTGGTGGACGCCGACCTGGCCAAGGAAAGCGCCCGCCTGACGGCTCTGCAGACCAAGCAGCAGCTGGGCGTGCAGGCGCTGTCGATCGCGAACCAGTCCAGCTCGATCCTGCTGGGCCTGTTCCGCTAATCCGACGCGGTTAAGGAAGGGGCGGGCCGCTGGTTCGCCCCTTTCTCGCATCGTTGAGACGGGAGGCGCGGCAGGTCCGCGCAGAGGGATATGGCTGACAATGTCGCAGGAGTTTCCAGCGTAACCTATCTGGACCGCGAGCCGCAGGGTGTCGTGGTCGAGCCGAAACCCGCTGTTCAGGCGTCTCAGGACGCAGCCGATGACGCGGGCCGTTACCGACTGACGATCGAGCGCGAGTCGACGGGCTATGTCTACAAGACCCTGGACCGCGTGACCGGGGAGGTGATCCGCCAGTTCCCGCGCGAGGAAGTGCTGAAACTGCGCCAGAGCCCGGCCTACGACGTCGGGAAGATCATCAAGACCGAGGCCTGACCAGCCGCTCGTCCGAACTATGAAGCGCCCCTCGGCATGGCCGGGCGGCGTTAACAGGCGTTGCGATGGCGTTAACCATACGCTCAGGAATCAGCGTCACTAATGCTCGCCAGAATCGGACTGAGGCGAGAACAGCCATGAGCAACAGCGTAATCACCAATGCGTCGGCGCTTGTCGCGCTTCAGAACCTGAACGCCACCAACTCCAAGCTGGCGGCGACCCAGAGCCGGGTGAACACGGGCCTGAAGGTGCAGGGCGCGCGCGACAACGCCGCCACCTGGGCCGTCGCCCAGAACCAGCGCGCCGACATGAATGCGCTGGAATCGGTCAAGACCAGCCTGAACCGCGCCACCTCCATCGCCGATGTCGCCCTGGCGGCCGGTCAGCAGATCTCCGACATTCTGGTGGAGCTGCGCCAGAAGGCCACGGCGGCGGCTGATCCGTCGGCTTCCGATGCGACCCGCAAGGCCTACAACGACGAGTTCCAGTCGCTGCTGAAGTCGTTGCAGTCGTTCGCGGACAACGCCGCTTTCGACGGCGAGAATATTCTGAACGGCAAGGTTCCGGGCGTGACGCCGACACCGAACCCGCTGACGCCGTTGAATTTCCTGGCCAATGCGGATGCGTCCGAGACGATCACCATGAACCGTCAGGACATGACGCTGGAGGGGCTTGGCCTGAATAACGTTTTCGGCGGCACCCCCGGCAACGCCGGTCCGGATGGAATTCCGGGCAATGCGGATGACGTGGCGGCGGTGCCCGGAACGGCTGCGCCCAGCCTGCTGACGGAAGCGAATGCGACAGAGGTGCTGGCCGCCGTCGAGACCGCGCTGGCGACGGCCAACTCCAGGCTGGCCGAACTGGGCGCCCAGTCCAAGCAGATCGAGAAGCACACTCAGTTCGTCACCAAGCTGATGGACTCGCTGGAGGTCGGCGTTGGCAACCTGGTCGATGCGGACATGGCCCGTGAAAGCGCGCGACTGCAGGCCCTGCAGGTTCAGCAGCAACTGGGCGCTCAGGCGCTGTCGATCGCCAACCAGGCGCCGCAGATCATCCTGTCGCTGTTCAAGGGCTGATCGCGGCCCTAGCCCAGCCGCCGGTGCGCGCCGTGTCCTAGCGACAGGGGAGGCGGCCGACGGCGGGTCGGTCGGGGGATCAGGCCATAGAGGCTCATCAGCCTCATCAATATCCAGCGCACGCGTGACATGGGTGGTCTCACCTCGGCTGTGGCGAGGCGAAAACGACGCCGTCGGGCGCCGGTTCCTGGCGACGGTTAAACAGTTCGTTACCGCAGTGAGCGATGCTGACGGTCGGAGGTTTGCGTGGCGGCGATCAACAACGGCTATCTGCTCGGTCTTTTCGGCGCGGGGACGGGTCTCGGCGGCCTACCTTCGGCTGCGCCTGCGCCAAAGCCCAAGACTCAGCCGACCGCGCCCTGGACCCTGACTCCCAAGGAAAAGCCGAGCCAGTCGGACCTGCTGCGTTCGGCGCTGAGCGGGCGCAAACTCGTCAACGAAGAGAATGCGGTCCTTGATGTCAAAGGGGCCTCGTCCGGCGACTATCGCAAGATATTCGCCATGTATCAGGGGCTGACCATGCTGGAAGCCCTGACGACGCGGGCGGGCGAGCGGGGCGTGGGCAGGCTGGAGGCCGACCAGTTGTCGCGCCGTTTCGCCTCGGGCGTGGCCGAGATGACGGACTTCCTGGCCTCGGCTCAGTTCGACGGCGTGCGTATCGTACAGGGCGTTTCGGCCTCGCAGAGCCAGTCCACGGCGGCCGTCGCGCGCGACAATTCCAAATATCTGACCGGCCCGATCCATGACGGCGCCCTGACCGATCCGGTCGCCGCCTTTCAGGGCGACGTGCGCTTCGGCGTCACGGTGAAGACCCTGACGGGAACCCAGACGGTCAACATCGACCTGGCCGAGATGGGGGCGACGCCGCGCACCATGGATGCGGTGCTGGAGCACATCAACGGCAAGCTGGAAGCGGCGGGCGTGCAGACCCGCATCCACCGCCAGATGATCGAGGCCGAGCCGCGAACCGTGAAGGCGGGCGACAAGACCATCACCCTGCCGGCCGGGCCGACGCGCTGGGGGCTGACGGTCAGCGGAACTTCGGCGGAGACGATCAGCTTCGTTCCCGTAGAGGCGCGCGATTCGATCCAGGTGGTGCAGGGCGTCGGGACCAAGGGCGGTCACGAAGTGCTGAAGTTCGACCCGGACGGCAATCCGGTCGCCGGCGCGGGCGGCGAGAGTTTCTGGGTCGAGGGCCGCAGCGGCGTCTCCAACCTGCCGGACGGCGTCGAGACGGTGCGCGCCAGCGCCGCGGGGCCCGACGGCTCCATGTGGATCGTGGCCGACGTCAACGCCGGCTCCTCGACGCAGCCGATCAAGGGCCAGGCCGACGTCGTTCTGATGAAGCTGGATTCGGCGGGCAATGTGGTGGTCAGCCGGGCTCTGGGCGCGGCCTCTAAGGCCAGCGGCTACGCCATCGCCGTGGATGCGGACGGACGGGTGGCGGTGGCCGGCTCAGTGGTCGGCGCCTTGGTTCCTGGCGAGGCCGGAGTCTCGGCCACGACGGCGGACAGCTTCGTCACCGTCTTCGACGCCGAGGGCCGCGAACAGTGGACCCAGAGGCGCGGCGCCAGGGCCGAAGACGAGGCGACGGCGGTTTCCTTCGGCGCGGACGGTCGGGTCTATGTGGCGGGGCGCGCCAAGTCGGCCATGCCGGGAACCTCGGCCGTCGGCGGCTGGGACGGCTATGTCCAGGCCTTCAGCGAAAGCCAGATACACAGCCTGGCGCCGATCAAGGCGACGGCGACCGGCGCGGCCCAGTTCGGCACGGCGGGGGACGACAACGTCCAGGCCATGACCATCGACGGCGACAATCTCTATACGGCGGGCGTCGAGAACGGCGCCTTCGTGCTGCGTCACTTCCGCGTCGGCCCGACGGGCGCGCCTGAACTCTTGAGCGTGCGCGACCTGGGCGCGTCCTCGGGCGGCGAGATCGCCGGTCTGGCGGTGGCGGACGGGCGGCTGATCGTGTCGGGCGCGACGGGCAACGGCGCCCTCAATGCGGGTCAGGCGGTCAACGCGCATGCGGGAGGGCAGGACGCCTTCGTCGCCACCCTGTCCACGGACCTGGCCGCCTCGGGCGCGGATCGGCTGACCTATTACGGCGGCGAGGGCGACGACACGGCCGCCGACGTCAAGGTGCATGACGGCAAGGTCTGGCTGACCGGCGTTTCGGACCGCCCTCT
The DNA here is from genome assembly GCF_003938605.1 of Brevundimonas sp. 357. Classification (GTDB taxonomy): domain Bacteria; phylum Pseudomonadota; class Alphaproteobacteria; order Caulobacterales; family Caulobacteraceae; genus Brevundimonas. The sequence continues at coordinate 116,145 of NZ_RHWX01000002.1, forward strand.
CGGCGCCAAGAAGGATGATCCCACGCGCGGTTATCTGGCGCGACTGGACGCTCAGACCGGCCAGGTGGAATGGAGCCAGACCTGGACGGCGGCCGAGGGGCAGGCCAAGCCGCTGGCCCTGACGGTTTCGTCCGGCGGCGCCAGCGTTCTGGATCGCCTGGGGCTGCCGCAGGGCGAGATCGACCAGAGCGATTCCAAGGCTCTGGTGGACGCCACCGCCGTGCGCGCCGGCGATCGCTTCTATGTGCAGAACCCCGCGACCGGACGACAGACGGCTGTGACCATCGAGGCCAAGGACACGCTGCAATCCCTGGCGCGCAAGATCGAACTGGCCTCGGGCCGTCATCTCAAGGTTACGATCAAGACGGACCGGGACTATCTGACGGGCATGGACGGCGACACGCGCGTGACCAGCGGCGGCGTCCAGCGTCTGTCGATCACCAGCGCCGACGGGCGGGCCGGAGCCGTGCTGATCCCCGGCGAAGGGGGGCGCGACGCCCTGGCGGGGCTGGGCCTGACGCCCGGCTTCATCGGCAAGTCGGCGGACGACAAGAAGAAGACCTTCGGCGTCGACCTGTCGCCGCTGCTCAATCTGTCCAGCGCCGAGGCCATCGCCAAGTCAAAGGATCAGGTGCAACTGGCGATCAAGGCCATGCGCGACGCCTATCGCGCCCTGTCGCCCGAAGCGTCCAAGCCGCCGGTCACGGGACAGGCGCCGGCCTATCTGCAGGCTCAACTGGCCAACTATCAGGCCGCACTGGCGCGACTCACAGGCTAAGCCGGGGTGAACGGCGCTTTCGGTTGACGGCCGTGGGGCGGACGGGGTTAGTGGAGCCTTCGTTAGCGTTGAGAGCTGCATGGCCCTTTCCAAAGACAATCGCACGGTCCTGATCGTCGGCGCCGGCCTGGCCGTCGTCGGCGCGGTGGCGGCCGCCCTGGTCTTTAGCGGCGGGCGCGACGGACCTGTCGAGGCGCCGCCGGCGTCCAAGGGCGGACTGACCATTGATGTCGCCGAAGCCCCGACCCTGGAGCCGACGCGCGAGCTGCGTTGCTTCGTCAACGGACAGTTCGTCGGCCTGGCCACCCTGGCCGATTGCGCCCAGAAGAACGGCGTGGCCACCAGCGCCCTGGATGTCGGCCTGGACGCCTCCGGTTCCCTTGTCGCCGCTCCAACCGCGTCCTTTGCTCCGCCGCCTGAACTGCCTGCGGCCCCGATGGTCGAGCTCGCTCCCGCCGGTCAGCCTGGAACGGTTGAAGACACGCGCCCTGCGCCGGCGTCGTCAGGCTCGGCCTGTCTGCGCCACACCGGCTCGGAATGGCGACAGATTTCGGGCGACATGAGCCTGGCCGCCTGCGTGCAGGCCCTCTATTCCGGTACCTGCGTTTCACCAGGTGAGGCGCGTTATGGCCGTTGGGGCGACTCCACCCTGCGCTTGGTGCCGCGTCGCGTCGAGCAGTCGACGGACAACAACCGCTTCCGCACGCTGGCCCAGCAGGATCGCCAATGTCAGTTCCCGGAGTTGTGAGCATGTCGCGGTTTTCGATCGCGGCCATGGCCGTCGTGCTCGGCGGCGCGGGTCTCTCCGCTTGCGCCCAGAAGGTCGAGGCGCCGGCCGACAAGGGCGTCTGCTACCATGTGGGCGACGCCGACGACGGCGGCGCGCTTTTCAATGTAGTCGCTCGCGAGCAGCCGCAGATTGAGTTCTGCGCGGCGAGGCTTGAGGAGATGCGTCTGCGCTTCCTGCGTATGGGCGGGAGCAAGACTGAATTGGTGGGCGCTTACCAGGGACAGTTCATCTTTATCGATCGCGCGGGCGTCAAGTTCGGCAAGAGCCTGGACGGCCCTCGCTTCTTCGCTCTGGCGCGCACTGGCGACGGCCGGCTGGCTATTCCGGGCGCTATTCAACGCCAGATGGACGGTCGCCCCATCGCCGTCGCACCGAACTAATTTCGCCGTCCTTCGCGGCGTGAACAAAACTGGAACATTTCGTCGATCTCCGCTAGAGATCGACGCAACGATATATAAAGGACATCGGTCATGGCGGGCAGCGTCAACAAGGTCATTCTGGTCGGCAACCTGGGTCGCGACCCGGAAATCCGCTCGCTGAACAACGGCGATCGCGTCGCCAACCTGCGTATCGCCACCTCGGAAACCTGGCGCGACAAGGCGACGGGCGAGCGCAAGGAAAAGACCGAGTGGCACTCGGTCGTCATCTTCAACGACAACATCGTCAAGGTGGCCGAGAACTATCTGAAGAAGGGCTCGACCGTTTACGTCGAAGGCGCGCTGCAGACCCGCAAATGGACCGATCAGCAGGGCGTCGAGAAGTACTCGACCGAGATCGTCATCCAGCGTTTCAACGGCCAGCTGACCATGCTGGGCGGCCGCAGCGACAGCCAGGGCGGCGGCGGTGATCGCGGCGGCTACGGCGGCGGTCGCGACGACGACTATTCCTCGGGCTTCTCGACCGGCGGCGCCAACAAGCCCTCGGGTCCGAAGGAAAGCTACGACCTGAACGACGACATTCCGTTTTAAGGTTCGTTCAGCGGAACATGAAGGCCGCGCCTCTGCTGGGGGCGCGGCCTTTTTCAATGAAGGATCAGCGCGCGAAACGGCCCTTCTCGGCGGCTTCGGTCAGGGCCTGGCGGACGGCGGCGGTCAGTTCGTCCATGGTCTGCACCTGACGCACGCCATAGGCGCGGGCGGTGATGTCGACGTTGCCCTTGCGCCAGAAGCCCTCGGGGGCCAGCACGATCAGCTTTCCGCCGCGCGCGTGCAGGCCCATTTCCAGCAGGCTGATCGGGCTTTGCGTGCCGGGTGCGAAATACATGACGATGACGTCGGCGCTTTCCAGCGCGGCCAGCTCCCACTCGACCTGGCGGCGGAACTCCGGCTCGTCCGCCTCGGGTCGCCAGGCGGGGTTCCAGTCGGGGCGGCGCGGATTCAGCACCGTGACGTCCATGTCGCCCAGGGCTTGCGTCAGCGCCGCCTGCCAGTCGGGCGCGCCGCCCATGTCGATGCTGCCGCCCAGGAAGACGCGCGGACGGCTATTGTCGATCGGCAGGGGCTGGGGCGAGACGACGAGCGTCGGCTCGGCGGTTGCGGGCGCTGCGGCGATGCAGGCGGACACGACGGCGAGGGCGGACAGCAGGGCAGGGGTCTTCATGGCGGCCTCTATAGCCGACAGGGCGGGCGGTTGTGCAGGGTAACCTGCGGTCATGCTTCGTGAGAGGCCAATCGTCGCGCCCTGTGGCAAGCATGGGGGCGTGTCCAGTTCCTCCTCCTCCCCGCACGCGCTGACGCCGCTCGAGATCGCCGCCATCGTGGCCGTTCTGGTCATCTGGGGCGTCAATAACGCGGCCGCCAAGGTCGCCACCGAGGTGCTGCCGCCGCTGATGACGGGGGCGCTGCGCTTCGCCATCGCCGCGGCCTGCCTGGTCTGGTTCGTGCGGCCGCCGTTCCCGAACTGGAAGAGTCTGCTGATCATCGCCGTGGTGGGCGGGCCGATCCACTACGGCCTGATCTACCTGGCCTTCTGGCTGGCCAATGACGTCAGCCCAGTGACGGTGGCGACCCAGCTGTGGATTCCGCTGACGTCCCTGTTCGCCTTCCTGTTGCTGGGCGAGCGGATTTCGCGGATGGCGACGGCCGGCCTGGTGATCGCCTTCATGGGCGTCGCCTGGATGACGCTGGACCCCCACGCCTTGCAGGACTGGAAGGCCATTCTGGCAGGGGCGCTGGGCGCCTCGGCCTGGGCGCTGACGACGGTGATCGCGCGGCGCACGACCTCGATTCCGCCGCTGAAGATGCAGGGTCTGCTGGCGCTGATGGCGTTTCCGGCGCTGACTCTCGGCTCGGCCCTGTTCGAGACGGGACAGTGGGAGGCGGCCAAGGCGGCGACGCCGCTGGTGTGGGGCACGCTGGTCTGGGCGGGGGTGATCTCGTCCGTGTTCGCGACCAGTCTGATGTTCTGGCTGGTGCAGCGGCGCGAGGCCGGGCGGGTGACGCCCTATCTGCTGGGCTCGCCCCTGGTGTCGATCATGATCGGCGGCCTGTTCATGGGCGATGTGCTGACGCCGCAGATCCTGACCGGCGTGGCGATCGCCCTGGCGGGCGTGGTGACGGTGGCCCTGGGGGAGCGCGGCTTGCGCGCCGGGGCTCCCGCCAAGGTTTAGGCGGCTTACTGCGCCTTGATGACCGCGCAGGCCACGCGGTCGCCCGCGCCGCCGATCGGCTGGCTGGCGTGGTCGTCGGCGTTGGCGTGGATCACCAGGGCCGAGCCGTCGGCGTCTAGCAGCCACTGTCCGGGGCCGTTCTGCGACAGGCGGGCGTGGCTGGTGAAGACCTCGGCGTTCACGGCGCCGGCGGCGTCGGCGAAGACGTTGGGCAGGTCGCCGTCATCGGGGCCTTCAGCGTTCAGCAGGCCGTGGGGCTTCTTGGGATCGCCGTGGTTGATGTGAGCGCCGGCCGAGGTGAAGGGCGCCTCGCACTGGCCCGTGGCGTGGATGTGGATGCCGTGCCAGCCGGGCGTCAGGCCCGTGGCCTCGACCTTGATCAGCACGCCGGTCGAGCCCTGCGTCAGGGTGGCCTTGCCGATGTCGGTGCCCTGGCCGTTGATGATGGCGACCTGCGAGGTCTGGCCCGGCGCGGCGCGCATCATGGCCATGTGCGAGGCGTGCTGATCCGGCGTATGGCCTGCATGGCCCGCGTGCTGCTGCGCCGAGGCGGCGCCGGCGGCGAGAGCGATCGCCAGAACGCTGGGAGCGATGAAAGCGGCTGGGGTCAAACGCATGAATTTCCTGTCCTTTTATACGCGGGGATTTCAGCGGCGTTTCTTTGCCACCACGGCCCCCTGATGATAGAAACCTGAATAGCGGATCACGTTCCGATTCCGGCCATCTAAAGCCTGATTTCCTTGACCGACGACAGCTACCAAAACGCCGCCCCTTCGGCGCCGGGCGATATTTCGACCATCACCATCGAGGATGAGCTGAAACGCTCGTACCTCGACTACGCCATGAGCGTGATCGTCAGCCGCGCCCTGCCTGACGCGCGTGACGGTCTGAAGCCTGTTCACCGCCGCATCCTGTATTCGATGCACGACCTGAACATGACGCCCGAGCGGTCGTATTCGAAGTGCGCCCGCGTGGTCGGCGACGTGCTGGGCCGGTTCCACCCGCACGGCGACGCCTCGGTCTACATGGCCTTGGTCCGTATGGCCCAGGACTTCTCCATGGGGCTGATGCTGGTCGACGGTCAGGGCAACTTCGGCTCGGTCGACGGCGATATGCCCGCCTCCATGCGTTACACCGAGGCCAAGATGGCCCCGGCCGCCGTGGCCCTGCTGACCGACATCGAAAAAGACACCGTCGATTTCCAGCCGAACTACGACGAGAAGGAACTGGAGCCTGTCGTCTTGCCGGCGCGGATTCCGAACCTGCTGGTCAACGGCGCGGGCGGCATCGCCGTCGGCATGGCGACCAACATCCCGCCGCACAACCTGCGTGAAGTGATCGACGCTGCGGTCGCCCTGCTGGACGACCCGGACGTGTCGGACGACGCCCTGCTGGACATCGTGCCGGGACCGGACTTCCCCACGGGCGGCGAGATCATGGGCCGCACGGCCCCGCGTAACGCTCTGCGCGACGGGCGCGGCTCGGTCATCGTGCGCGGCAAGGCGTCGATCGAAGAGATCCGCAAGGATCGCGACGCCATCATCATCACCGAACTGCCGTTCCAGGTGAACAAGCAGACCCTGATCGAGCGCATCGCCGAAATGGTGCGCGAGAAGCGTCTGGAAGGCATAGCCGACGTTCGCGACGAGTCCGACCGTCTGGGCATGCGCATCGTCATCGAGCTGAAGCGCGACGCTTCGGGCGATGTGATCCTGAACCAGCTGTATCGCTATACGGCGCTGCAATCCTCGTTCGGCGTCAACATGCTGGCGCTGAACCACGGCCGTCCCGAGCAGATGGGCCTGCGCAAGCTGCTGGAGCTCTTCCTCGACTTCCGCGAGGAAGTGGTGGTCCGCCGGGTCAAGTTCGAACTGGCCAAGGCCCGTGATCGCGGCCACGTCCTGGTCGGTCTGGCCGTCGCCGTCGCCAACATCGACGAGGTGATCCACATCATCCGCAGCTCGGCCGATCCGGCCGAGGCGCGCGAGCGGCTGCAGGCCAAGGCCTGGCCGGTCGGGGACATGATGGCCCTGGTCGAGCTGATCGCCGACCCGCGCACCGTCCTGGTCGAGGGCGACAAGATCCGCCTGACGGACGAGCAGGCCCGCGCCATCCTGGCCCTGACGCTGTCGCGTCTGACGGGCCTGGGCCGCGACGACATCTTCGGCGAGGCGCGCGCCCTGGCCGACACCATCCAGGGCCACCTGACCATCCTGTCGGATCGCAAGAACGTCCTGGCCATCATCCGCGAAGACCTGTTGCTGGTGAAGGATCAGTTCGGCGTGGATCGCCGCACCCTCATCGGCGAAGGCGACGCCGAGATGGAGGACGAAGACCTGATCCCGCGCGAGGACATGGTCGTGACCGTGACCCACTCGGGCTACGTCAAGCGCGTGGCGCTGAACGCCTATCGGACCCAGCATCGCGGCGGCAAGGGCCGCAGCGGCATGGCGATGAAGGATGAGGACGTCGTCACCAGCGTCTTCAGCGCCTCGACCCACACGCCGGTCCTGTTCTTCGCCACCAACGGCAAGGCCTATAAGCTGAAGACCTGGCGCCTGCCGCTGGGCAATCCGCAGTCGCGCGGCAAGGCCTTCGTCAACCTGCTCCCGATCGAGCCGGGCGACAGCATCATGAACGTGCTGCCCCTGCCGGAAGACGAAACGACCTGGGGCGACTACGACATCATGTTCGCCACCCAGTCGGGCGACGTGCGCCGCAACAAGCTCAGCGACTTCGCCACGGTGAACCGTGCGGGCAAGATCGCCATGAAGCTGGAAGACGGCGACGGCATGGTCGGGGTCGGCCTGTGCACGGCCGAGGACGACGTGCTGCTGACGACCGCTCTGGGCCGGGCCATCCGCTTCAAGGCCGACGACGTGCGCGTGTTCAAGGGCCGCGACTCCACCGGCGTGCGGGGCATCCGCCTGCAGGACGGCGACACGGTCATCTCCATGGCCATCCTGGGCCGCGTGGATGCGACCCCGGAAGAGCGCGCCGCCTATGTCAAACACGCCAACGCCATGCGTAAGGCGCTGGCTGGCGCGGACGCGGAAGAGGATGTCGTCACGGTCGAGGCGGACGATGAAGAGGCCGGCGACGCCGCCCTGTCCGTCGAGCGCATTGCGGAACTGGGCGCGGCCGAGCAGTTCATCCTGACGGTCACGGAAACGGGCTTCGGCAAGCGGTCCTCGGCCTATGAGTATCGCCGCACCGGTCGCGGCGGCCAGGGGCTGACGGCGCACGGCCTGGGCGGTCGCGCGGGCACGCGCCTGGCCGCCGCCTTCCCGGTCGAGGAGTCGGACGATCTGATGCTGGTCACGGACGGCGGCCAGATGATCCGCACCCCGGTCAGCCAGGTCCGCATCGTCGGTCGCTCCAGCCAGGGCGTGACCATCTTCCGCACCGGCAAGGACGAGAAGGTCGTCTCGGTCGAGCGTCTGGCCGATACGGGCGGCGACGATGAAGACGGCGACACAGGCGACGCCCCGGCGGTCGAGGGCGGCGAGGGCTAGGTTTCTCGCTGCTTTACGTCATCCCCGGGCTTGTCCCGGGGATCCATAACCGCCAGCGCACGCCATGTGAGCGCAGCGCCTGAACCTTAGCCGTTGTGTCTATGGATTCCCGGCACAAGGCCGGGAATGACGGGAAGGAAAGGCTGGATGGCGGCTGAACTCTGGATCGACGGCCGTCCCGCCGGACTTGAAGACCTGGGTCATCAGGCCCTGATCAACTACGGCGCCCTGACCTCCTTCGGCGTGGAGGAGGGAGGCGTGCGCGGGCTGGACCGGCATCTGGAACGCCTGAAAGTCTCAGCGCTCGAACTGTTCGGCGAGGCTGTGGTCGAGGATCGCTTGCGCGATCAGATACGCATGGCGCTGGCAGGGCGTGGGGATGCGTGGCTGCGCATCAGCCTGTTTTCCCGCGAACTGTCGTTGCGCCAGCCGGACTGGATCGGCGCGCCGCAGGTGATGATCAGCGTTTCGGCCCCGCCGTCGCCCCTGCCGCAGGGCGTGCGCCTGCAAAGCCAAGCCTATGCGCGTGAAGCGCCGCATCTGAAGCACGTCGCCACGATGGGCCTGTTGCGGGCGCGACGCATGGCGCGGCTGGCGGGATTCGACGACGTCCTGTTCACCGACGCCGAGGGCCGGATTTCCGAGGGCTCGCTGTGGAATGTCGGCTTCATCGAGGGCGAGACGGTGGTCTGGCCTGAGGCGCCCATGCTAGACGGCGTGGCGCAGGCCCTGATCCGCGAGGCGCTGGACCGCGCCGGATCGCCGCAGCGGACCGAGGTCGTGCGGCTGCCGGACCTGTCGCGCTTTGACGGGGCTTTTCTGTGCAACAGCGCCACCCCTGCCGGTGAAATCGCCGCCGTCGACGGCCATGTTTTCACCGGCGCGACGGAGACGGTGCAACAGATAGGCACCCTTTGGCGATCACAGCCGCGTCAGAAAATCTAGGCCGTTCATTTCGCACCTGCTAAACGGACCCAAACGATGGGGAGGCCGCCGGCCATGCGTATCGGACTTTATCCGGGCACCTTCGATCCGGTCACCAACGGTCATCTCGATATCATCGGGCGGGCGGTCAAGCTGGTGGACCGGCTGGTCATCGGCGTCGCTCAGAACGACGACAAGGGCCCGCTGTTTTCGACCGCCGAGCGGGTCGAGATGCTCAAGGCCGAGGTGGCGCGCTTCAACGCCGACATTGAGGTGCGGCCCTTTTCCAGCCTGCTGATGCATTTCGCCGAGGAACTGGACGCCAGCGTCATCATACGCGGCCTGCGCGCCGTCGCCGATTTCGAGTATGAGTTCCAGATGACGGCGATGAATCAGCGCCTCAACAGCGACATAGAGACGGTGTTCCTGATGGCCGATCCGCGCCACCAGGCCATCGCCTCGCGGCTGGTGAAGGAAATCGCTCGGCTGGACGGCCGGATCGACAGCTTCGTCAGCCCCGCCGTTGCGGTGCAGGTGATGGACAAGGTCAAGAAGGGTTGAGGTCGGGTTTGAATATCAAGTCTGTGATGGCGCTGGCGGCGACCGCTGCCCTGTTGGCCGGCGGTGCGGCCGCTCAATCGAACGACTGGCGTACCGTGGCGCCTGAGAATTTGTGGGTGATCGACACGGCCAAGGGGCGTGTGCTGGTGGAGTTGGAGCCGCGCGCGGCGCCGAACCACATCGAGCGTATCCGCACCCTGACCAATCAGGGCTTCTATGACGGACTGAAATTCCACCGCGTCATTCCCGACTTCATGGCCCAGACCGGCGACCCCCAGGGCACCGGCGCGGGCGGCAGCGAACTGCCTGACTTGAAGGGCGAGTTCACCTTCCGGCGCGGCCGCGACAGCGGCTTCGCTCCGGTCGAGAACAGCGGACCGGGCCTGCGCGGGATCATGGGCTCCATTCCGGTGGTGACGCAGCCCGACGCCCAGATGTTCGTCACGGCGGACTTCAAGACATCGGCCCAAGGGTTGTTCTGCCCTGGCGTTGCGGGCATGGCGCGCGCCGGCTCGCCTGACAGCGCCAACAGCCAGTTCTTCCTGATGATGGGCCAGAACGACAATCTGAACGGCGGCTACACGGTCTTCGGCCGGGTGGTGCAGGGGATGGACGTGGTGCGCGCGCTCAAGGCTGGCAACGAAGCGCAGGACGGCGCCGTAGGGCCGGACGCCGATGTCATGACGCGCGCGCGGCTGGCCTCGGCCATGCCGGAAGCCGAGCGGCCGAAGATCCGCGTGGCTGTGCCCGGATCTGCGCCGTTCAACGCCGCCGTCGAGGCGACGCGAGCCGAAAAGGGCGCATCCTTCAATATCTGCGACGTCCAGCCGCCCGTTCAGGGGGGGTGATCGACGTCTTTCGACACGCCGGGGAGGGCGGAGGAATGAGGCAAGGACTTCTGGCGACGCAGGCCGCCTTGATCTTGGCGTCGGCGCTGGCGGCATGGCCCGTCATGGCGCAGGAATCGGCTCCGGTCGCCCCGGCGGTCACGGCTGCCGATTGGCGTGTTGTTCCAGCGGACAACCTTCTGGTGATCGACACCAGCAAGGGTCGTATCCTGGTCGAGATGGCGCCGGAGGTTGCTCCGGGACATGTCGCGCGCATCCGCATGCTGGCCAAGGCGGGTTTCTATGACGGCGTGCCGTGGCATCGTGTCATTGACGGCTTCATGGCTCAGACCGGCGACCCGCTGGGCACGGGCGAGGGTCAGAGCTGGCATCCCGACCTGAAGTCCGAGTTCACCTTCCGCCGCGACGCGCAGACGCCCTTCACCGCTGTCGCCGCGCCGGCGGGCGCCCAGGTCGGCTTCCTGCACTCCCTGCCGGTCCAGACTCAGCCTGACGCCGTCATGGCGACCACCGCGGATCGCAAGGTTCACGCCTGGGGCCTTTACTGCCCCGGTGTCGCAGGCATGGCGCGGGATGACGCTCCGGACAGCGCCAACAGTCAGTTCTTCCTGATGCGCCATCCCTACCCGGCGCTGGAAAAACGCTACACCGTGTGGGGTTCCGTGGTGTCAGGACTGGACGTCGTGCGCGCCCTGAAGTTCAGCCCCAACCCGGACGGCATTGTCAGCGAGCCTGACCGCATGACGCGCGTGCGCGTGGCGGGCGATCTGCCGGTCGCCGAACGGCCGACGGTGCGCGTCCTGAACACGACCTCGGCTGCTTTCCGCACCCTGGCGGACGGCGTGCGGGCGGCGCGTGGCGCGGACTTCTCGGCTTGCGATATCGCCTTGCCGGTCGAGGTGGACGCGCCAGGCGCCTAGGCCGTAACTGCGGCCCCGCCGTTGCGGCGGCGTCGGCGTTTCCGGCGGGGTTTCTGCTGGCGGTCCTCGCGCATTCTCTGCAGCAGAAGACCCTCGCGCAGGCCCCGGTCGGCGACGCGGACGCGCTCGCACGGCCAGGCGCGCTGGACGGCTTCCAGAATGGCCGCGCCGGCCAGGACCAGATCGGCCCGGTCCGGCCCGATGCAGTTTTCCGCCGCACGGCCGGCAGGGCCCAAGGTAATCAGGCGATCCGCCGCGCGTTCGCAATCGCTGCGCGTCATCCACAGCCCGTCGACCAGATCGCGCTGATAGCGCCGCAGGCCCAGATGGATGCCCGCCAGGCTGGTGATGGCGCCAGAGGTGCCGACCATGTGGCCGCGGCTGGTGCGGAACAGTTCAGCCAGGATCGGCGCGTCAGGCGCTCCGGCGGCAATGGCGGCGCCGAAGTCGGCGACCATGGCTTCGTACCATTCCGGCGGGCTGCCCTCGGGTTCCGGGTGGCGTTCGGCCAGGGTGACGACGCCCAGCGGCGCCGACATCCAGGCTACGGTGTCGAAACCGGACGCGCCCTTGGTCAGCCAGGACAGTTCGGTCGAACCGCCGCCCACATCGATCACCAGCACGGCCTCGGCGCGCGGGTCGAACAGGTTGAGACAGCCGGAAACCGACAGGGCCGCTTCCTCGGACGGGTCGATGATCCGCAACCGCAGGCCCGTACCGCGACGCACCCGCTCGACGAAGGCGGGGCCGTTCTCGGCCATGCGGCAGGCCTGGGTGGCGACGGCGGTCAGGCGCTGTGGATCCACGCCCTTGCGGGCCAGCCGTTCGGCACACAGGGCCAGGGCGGCATAGGCCCGGTCCATCGCACGGTCGTCCAGACGGCCCGTGCGCGACAGGCTTTCGCCCAGGCGCACGATGCGGCTGAAGGAATCCACCACGCGAAAGCCGTCACGCGCCGGACGCGCGATCAGCAGGCGGCAATTGTTGGTCCCCAGGTCGAGCGCGCCATAGAGAGGCGCATCTCGATCGACGCTCCCGCCGTTGCGGGAAGGTCGAGGCAGGGACCGCGAGTCGCGCCGTCCGGGCGCGCCAGGGGTCTCCGGCATGGGCCGAGCTTTCATGTGGGCGGTCCGAAGCGGCGCCCGTCCCGCATAAGTTAGACCGCGACTCCCTGACGCGCCAGTCGTCATTGTCGGTGGTGACGAATGAGCGACCTCGCGTCAGCGTTGCAACAGTCATGCGTGACGACGATGAAAGAGCGCGCTAATCTGCCCTGAAAGGCCATCAGAGCCGTGAGGAGCGTTCCCATGTCCGACTTCGAGCACGTTTTCGAGCAGCCGCCGGAAGGCGCCGCCGCCGACTGGACCATTCCTCAGAACTGGTCGGCCTATACCGAGGTCGAGCACCAGACCTGGAACACCCTGTACGAGCGGCAGATGAAGATTCTGCCCGGCCGCGCCAGCGAGGCCTTCCTGCGCGGGCTGGATGCGCTGGACCTGAACGCGGGCGGCATTCCCGACTTCGAGGTCATCAACCCCAAGCTTCAAGCCCTGACCGGCTGGACCGTGGTCTGCGTGCCGGGACTGGTGCCGGACGAGGTCTTCTTCGACCACCTGGCCAACCGCCGCTTCGTCTCGGGCCAGTTCATTCGCAAGCCGGATCAGTTGGACTACCTGCAGGAGCCGGACATCTTCCACGACGTGTTCGGCCATGTGCCGATGCTGACCGACCCCGACTTCGCCGCCTATATGGAGGCCTACGGCAAGGGCGGGCAGCGGGCGGCGTCGCTGGGGATGCTGCCGAATCTGGCGCGCCTGTACTGGTACACGGTCGAGTTCGGCCTGATGCAGGAAGCGGGCGAACTTCGCATCTATGGCGCGGGCATCGTGTCGTCGGCGACCGAGAGCGTCTTCAGCCTGGAAGACCCTTCGCCGAACCGCCTGGGCTTCGATCTGGAGCGGGTGATGAAGACTCTGTACCGCATCGACGACTTCCAGCAGGTCTATTTCGTTATCGACAGCATCGAGGCGCTGAAGACGGTGACGTTGCAGGACTTCGGCCCCGTCTATGAGCGGCTGAAGGGCGCCGAGGCGTTGCCGATCGAGGCCGTCCTGCCGACGGACAAGGTGTTCACGCACGGCACCCAGGCCTACGCCGCCAAGGGCGGGCGGTTCGCGGCATAGGCGGCGCATCGTCTCCCTCCCCATGAAGGGGAGGGAGAAAAAACAGAGTCTAATTCGTCTGAAACTCTCCTCTGCGGCGGCGCGGGGGAGGGATGATGACATGCGTCTGGGCGACGGTGTGAAAGCGCGGGTCTGCGAGCGCCGACGCCGGGATTTTCCTGCGTTTGGACGGTGAGGATGCGCTGACGTTCCTTTCTTTCCGTCACCCTCGGGCTTGTCCCGAGGGCCCAGGTTCCGTTCACGCTCCCGAGCACGGAGTCTAATCGCCGCGCCTAACAGCTAACCGTAGCGGGTGAGGCCCCGATGGGCCCTCGGGACAAGCCCGAGGGTGACGGTATGGGGGAAGGGCCTCAGACCCTGAACCGCTCCCACGGGCCGGTGACGGCCAGGGTCATGCCGGGCGAGTACAGGTTCACGAACATGGTCCGGCCGTTCGGGGACCAGCAGACGCCGGCGAACTCGGTGTTCGACTCATCGGCGTCGTGGCGCATGGCGTTGCGGGCGATGGCGTAGACGCGGCCGTCGGGGGTGACGCCCTTCACATGCTGGGTGCCGACCTGCTTGTCCTCGCAGCCGATGACGTGGCCGTTCGGGGCGATGGCGATGTTGTCGACATAGTCCAGCACGGCGCGGTCGCCCGCCTCGACGAACAGCTCCAGCATGCCTGGCTGGCTCGCCTCGTCCGACTGGCCCTCGCGCGGGCTGGGGACGTAGCGCATGATCTGGCCGTGGCGGCCGACGCCGCCGGAGGTGCAGGTGAAGTAGAGGTGATCGCCCGCCCAGTGGACGCCTTCGCCGCGCGCGAACAGGGCCGCGCCCGAGGCGTGGCCGCGCAGGGACAGGTCGCCGTCGGGGCTTTCGACGTGATCCAGATCGACCCAGCGCACGGCCAGGCGCTGGCCCTGGCGCCACAGGACGTCGTTCCAGTTGCGGGTGTCGCCGCGCGCCTGATCGAGCAGGGCCAGGGCCTGAAGGCGGCCGCCCGCCTGCAGACGGCGCGGGTCGGTCGGCAGGTAGCGGTAGAAGAGGCTCTCGGCCGTGTCCTCGGTCATGTAGACGACGCCGGTGCGCGGATCGATGCAGGCGGCCTCGTGCTTGAAGCGGCCCATGGCGCGGATCGGGGTCGGATCGACCAGGCCGGTGGCGCGCGACGGAACCTCGAACACCCAGCCGTGGTCCTGAGGCAGGCCGTCCTTGGTCCCGGCGACGATCTCCTCGCAGCTGAGCCACGAGCCCCAGGGGGTGACGCCCCCGGCGCAGTTGACCGCCGTGCCGCCCAGGCTGAGGTGCTGGCGCTCGGTGCGGCCGGTCCTGAGGTTGTAGACGACGGTGGTCGTGCCGCCGCCCAGCGGAGCGACCGCGCCGTTCTCATCGGGATAGACGCCATAGACGCGGGCGCGGTCCAGATCGCCGACCAGCCGATGGTTGGCGCCCCAGGCGCTGGCGTTGAACTCCAGCGGATTGACCTCGTGGTTGCGGACCAGGATCACCCGGTCCTCGTCCAGCCCGAAACAGCCCATGCCGTCGAACTTGTCGGGGGTCAGCAGGCCGTCGGCCATGGTCTCGCCCGCCTGGGACGCCACGCGGTAGGAGAAGCCCTCGGGCAGGTCCAGCAGGCCGTAGGGGTCGGCCTTCATCGGGCCGTAGCCGAACACCTCGTTGCGCGAGGGGCCGTCGACGAAGCCGCCCGGTTCGGCGGCGACGGCGTGGGCGCGTTTGGCGTAGCCCGACAGGGCGAGGGCGGCGGCGGAGGCCATGAAGGCGCGGCGTGAAGCGATCATGCGCCGTGCTTACGAGCGGTGCATTACGGTCCGATGACGGCGGCTTGACCGCAGCGTGACGAGGGCTGCGGCCGATGGTCCTGTCTGAGGGTCAGATCCGCTGGAACGGATAGAAGCCGCCGCCGAGGTTCAGGATCTGCGTCAGCTCGTCCAGCGCGCCGCGCGTCTCGTCCAGCAGGGCGGGATCGGCCAGGTCGTGCGCCGTCAGGCTGTCGCGATACCAGCGACGGCCCCAGTCGGACAGGCGGGCGTGCAGCGCGTCGGTCAGGCGCATGGCCGGGTTGGTCGCCGCCAGTTCGGCCTCGGTCAGGACGACCCTGAGACGGAGGCAGGCCGGGCCGCCGCCGTTGCGCATCGACTGACGAACGTCGACGTATTCGACATGGCCGATCGGGCCGTTGGAGGCGGCGAGCCCTTGCGCGACCGCATGGCTGCGCGGGTTGTCGCGCGTCTCGGTCGGGCAGATCAGGGTCAGGCGGTCCTGCCCCGGAACCCGGATCAGCATGGAGTTGAACAGATAGGAGCTGATGGCGTCGGCCAGCGGCAGGTCGGCGGCCGAGACCTCGACGAACTGCGGCTCGAATCCGTCGGCGGCGGCGCGGATGGCGGCCTTGGTCGCGTCCGTGTCCTCGAAGGCCAGCTCATGGAAGAAGAGGGTGTCCAGGGCCCCGACGCAGACCACGTCGTTGTGGAAGGTGCCGCCGGCGATGGCGGCCTTGCCCTGACGCGCCAGGACGGCGCCGGACGCTTCGTGGCGGCGCATGATCGCCTCGGACGCCTCGCGCGTCTGACGGGCGGGATAGGGACCGTCCCAATGCTCCCAGGCCTCGCGGCCCCAGACCATCAGATTGACGCCCGCCTCGCCGTGATCGCGGCACAGGCGGACGTGGTTGGCCGCCCCTTCGTCCGCCAGATGGGCGACCGAGGGCAGGGCGTCGTGGACGGCGAAACGGCTGGCGTCGGGGAAGAGGGCGTCCAGCGCGCGCTTCGTCTGATCGTGCTCAAGGCTGCGGTGCAGATTGGTGATCAGATTGGCGGGGGTGAAGTGGACGCGGCCGTCGCGGCTGTCGGCGCTGGGCGTCACCGTGGCGGCGTTGGCGGCCCACATGGGCGAGGCCGAACAGGCGGCGGCGGCGAAGGAGGGCGCATCCTTCCATGCGCGCTCCAGCACTTGGGCGTCGGAGCCCGAGAAGCCGAGGTCGCGCAGGAAGGGGATGTTCGGCCGCTCATGCGGAGGCAGGACGAACTGGGGCAGGCCCAGGTCGGCCAGGGTCTTCATCTTGTCGAGGCCCTGCAGCACGGCCGCGCGCGGGTTCGACGCCTCGCCCTTGTTCAGGCTGGACGCCAGATTGCCCGGCGACAGCCCGGCGTAGGAGTGGGTCGGCCCGATCAGGCCGTCGGCATTGGCCTCGACAGCAGAAGTCATGCGCGCAAGCCCTTGATCTCGTTTTCGATGTTCTTGACCGACCCCGCCTCGAAACTGGCGACCGGATAGGCGCAGTAGTCGGCGGCGTAATAGGCGCTGGGGCGGTGGTTGCCGCTGGCGCCCAGGCCGCCGAAGGGCATGTCGCCCGCCGCGCCCGTGGTCGGACGGTTGAAGTTCACCACGCCCGCGCGGATGCGGTTGATGAAGCGGTCCCAGTGCTTCGCATCGTCGCTGACCAGACCAGCGGACAGGCCGTATTTGGTGGCGTTGGCGGCGGCGATGGCGGCGTCGAAGATCGGGACGCGGATGATCTGCAGGAAGGGAGCGAACATCTCCTCATCCTCGACCGCGACGCCGGTGACGTCGATGATCGCAGGCTTGACGAAGGCGCCCGGCAGGTTGTCGACGGGGCCGGAGGCGCGGATCACGCGCGCGCCCGCGTCGATGCGCTGTTGCAGGGCGGCCAGCGCGTTGCCGGCGGCCTTCTCGGAGATCAGCGGCCCGGCGTAGGGTTCGGGGTCGCTGTCCCACGGGGCGAAGTTCAGGCGGTCCGACATGGCGGCCACGGCCTCGACGATGGCGTCGCCCTGCGCGCCTTCCGGCACGATCAGGCGGCGCGCGCAGGAGCAGCGCTGGCCGGTGGTGACGAAGGCGGACTGGACCACGATGCCCGCGACGGCTTCGGCGTCGGCGGCGTCCCAGACGACCAGGGGGTTATTGCCGCCCAGCTCCAGCGCCAGGATGACATGCGGGTCATCGGCGAACTTGCGCCGGAAATGCGCGCCCGCCGCGCCCGAGCCGGTGAACATCAGGGCGTCGATGGGCTGGTCCAGCAGGGCCGCGCCGGTCTCGCGCCCGCCTTGCACCATGTTGAACACGCCCTTGGGCAGGTCGGCGGCGTCCAGGCATTCGGCCATCAGCTGGCCGGTCAGGGGCGTTTCCTCGGACGGCTTGAACACCACGGTGTCGCCCGCCAGCAGGGCCGGGACGATGTGGCCGTTGGGCAGGTGGCCGGGGAAGTTGAACGGGCCAAGGACCGCCGAGACGCCGTGCGGGCGGTGACGCAGGGTCGCGCGACCGAAGGCGGTCTCGCTGCTGCGCTCGCCGGTGCGCTCGTCATAGGCGCGGATCGAGATGTCGACCTTGCCCGCCATCGAGGCCAGTTCGGTCTTGGTCTCCCACAGGGCCTTGCCAGTCTCGCGACTGATGGCTTCGGCCATTTCGGGGGCGCGGTCTTTCAGGATGGCCTGATAGCGTTTGACCGCGTCGATGCGGTCCTGGCGCGGGCGGTCGGCCCAGTCGGGGAAGGCGGCGCGGGCGGCCTCGACGGCGGCGCCGACCTGTTCGGTCGTGGCGGCTTCGCCTTCCCAGACGGTTTCGCCGGTGGCGGGGTTGGTGGAGATGAAACGGGTCATTTGAGTTCTCCCCTTCTCCCCTTGAGGGAGAAGGTGGTCGCGGCAGCGACCGGATGAAGGGTTGCGGCGACGTCTGACGGGGCGGTGCTGTAGTTAAGATAAGAGGCGGACGTCGCGGCGACACCCCTCATCCGACCTGCTTCGCAGGCCACCTTCTCCCACAAGGGGAGAAGGGCGTTTTTGTGCGCTACCGCCTTCGGCTGCTTGAGCGCGGGTATCACGACTTCACCCGCACCGTGGCGCCGTCCTTGATCTTCAGGGAGGCGGCGACGTCGGGGGTCATGTGAACGGTTTCGCCGTCCACCAGGACGCGGGCGCGCACGGCGCGGAAGGCCGAGACGCTGTCGGTCGAGACGAGGCTGGGCAGTTCGACCTCGACCTCCTTCTCGATGCGAGCGCTCAGGACGCGGGCGTCGCGGACGGTGCGGATGTTGTCGCGGCCGCAGGCCACGGTCGGACCGGCGTCGAAGATGTCGACCAGGCCGTTGGGGCGGAAGCCTTCGGATTCCAGCAGGGCCATGGCGGGCACGCCCTGCGGGTGGACCTTGCCGATCACGGCGCGGGCCGGTTCGGGCAGCAGGTCGATATAGATGGGGTGACGCGGCGCCAGGTCGAGAATGAACTGCTTGTCGGTCGACCCGCTCATGCGGTCGGCGTCGTCGAAGTCCATCGGGAAGAACTTGTGCGCCACATGGTCCCAGAAGGGGCAGTAGCCGTCGGGCGTGAAGACGCCGCGCAGTTCGGCCAGGACGTTGTCCGCGAACAGGTCCGGCTGGGCGCCGATCAGCATGTAGCGTGACTGGCTGAGCAGGCGCCCGGCGCCGCCCTTGCGACGATCGGCCTTGAGGAACAGGGAGCCGACCTCGGTCCAGCCGGTGCACTCGTTCACCAACACCAGGGTCTGATGGTTCAGCTTGATGCCCAGCGAAGGCGACTGGACCGTGTTGTTGACCACGCGGAAGCTGAAGAAGGGACGCTTCAGCCCCACCGTCGCCTTGACCGAGCCGACGCCGTCGATGTCGCCCGTGTCGCCGTCTTCCAGCATCAGGGTGTACCAGGCTTCTTGCGGCGGGATGCGGCTCTCGAAGCTGGCCTGGCTCAGTTCCAGGCGTTCGCTGAGGACGTCGGCGTCCTCGGGCAGGCTGGTGAAGCCGGGGCCGGACAGGATGGCCAGTTCGAGCAGGTGATGAAGGTCGGCGGGGCCGGCGGGGCGAACAACGAGCATGCGGTTACATCGTCTCCAGTCGGAGCTGTTTCAGTTCGAGGGCGTCGATCTCGCCCGAGGCGATCTTGCACAGGATCAGGGCGGACAACTGCGCCCGTTCGACGAAGCTGGCGGGCCAGGCGAACTCCTGATCCGAATGGATCTCGCCGCCGACGACGCCCAGGGTGTCGACGTTGGGCAGGCCTGAGGCGTGCAGGTTGTTGCCCTCGCAGACGCCGCCGGAGGGCTTCCAGGCGATGGTCTGGCCCAGCAGGTCGCCGGCGTCGCGCACGGCGTGGAAGAGGGCGGTCTGGCTGGCGTCCATCGGCTTGGGCGCGCGGGTCATGCCGCCGTGCAGGTCCAGCGTCAGGCCGGGGAAGGGCGGCTCGGCGGCGAGGGCGCGCACCGTCTCGTCGATCCAGGCGGCGCTTTGCGCGTCCGGCACGCGGACGTTGAAGCGGACCACGGCGTTGTCGGCCACGACGTTCAGGGGACCGCCGCCCGCGATCTTGGCCACGTTGACGGTGACGCCCTCGCGCTGGCCGTTCAGGCCGTGCAGGCGGGCGGCGATGATGGCGGCGCCCGCGACGGCGTTGGCGCCCTCGTGGAAGGCGCGGCCCGCGTGGGCGGCCTTGCCGGTGACGATCAGGTGGAAGTTGCCGCTGCCCTTGCGCTCGCCCGCCAGGGTTCCGTCGGAAAGGGCGGGTTCATAGGTCAGGCCGACGTGGCCGCGCGCGCCCAGTTCCGCCAGCAGGGGCGCCGAGGCGGGGGAGCCGATTTCTTCGTCGGGGGACAGCAGCACGGTCCAGCCGACGCGATGGCGGAGAGGGTGGGATTCGAACCCTTCCAGCGCGGCCAGCATGACGCTGATTCCGCCCTTCATGTCGGCGATGCCGGGGCCGTTCAGGGCGCCGTCGTCGCGCGTGACGACGCACTGGAAGGCGCTGTCGGCGGGGAAGACGGTGTCATAGTGGCCGGTCAGCACGACCTGAAGCGGCGCCTCGGGTCGGGCGGTGATCTTCAGGCAGTCGGCGTAACTCTCGGCGATCACCGCGCCGCTGTCGGCGACGGTGGTGGAGCCTTGGGTCGGCACGCGCACGATCGTCGCCTGGGCGAAGGCGGCGCGCGCCGTGGCGTCCAGAACATCGAGAACCCGCGCCAGGCCTTCGGCGTGGCGGCTGCCTGAGTTGATATTGGACCAGTCGACGGCGCGCTGGACAATGGCGTCGCCACGGGCCGCGACGTGATCGAGCACGGCCTGATCTTGAGGTTCGATCCGCATGGCGGCGACCCTAGACGGGCGGAGGTCAAAGGTGAAGGCGGGGCGATATCTCTCTCACGCACTTGGGATTTCGGCCTTGAGCAGGATAGTTTCGCCGCCTCAGTCAGGGAGTCGCGCATGAACCGTCGGATCGCACCGCCCCAACCCTTCGCCCGGGTCGATTCGACCGAGACGGCGACGGCGCTGGCGCGCGGCAGCGCCTGGGCCTTCTGGATCTGGGCGGCTGTGGGTCTGATGCAGGCCGGACTGGTCTGGTTCCTGGGCGCGCCCGAACAGGCGGAGTTCCGCGGGGCGACGACAGGCTTCGCCGTGGTCTTCTCGGGCGTGGCCGCCGTGCTGGGCTTGGTGCAGTGGCGCCGTCCTAACCGCATCCTGCCGGTCTTCGGCCTGGCCTGGGCGCTGTATGAACTGAGCGCGATGTCGGTCAGTCTGATGGTCGGGGCGTCGCCGGCCGCGCCGGGGCTGCCCGTCTGGAGCGTCGGCGTGGCGGGGGCCGGCATGGTGCTGTGCCTGCTGCTGCACATCGGCGGCCTGCGCGGGGCGACGGGCATGGCGCGCTTCACGTCGGCAAATAGAGCCTGAGCGCGCGACATAAGGGAGGTGAAGTGAACCAGAAGCTGAAACTCTGGCTGCGTGCAGCCAATCCGAGATGATGCAGGGCGGCGCCGTTCCGGCCCAGGATCAGGCGATGTTCGAGGGCGTCATGACCGCCATGACGCCGGTCATGATCGGGGGCGTCCTTGTCCTGTCGGCGGTCTATCCGGTGCTGGCCGTGGTGCAGTGGCGCAAGATGACCTGGCTGATTCCGGCCCTCATGCTGGCGTTGCTGGCCTACAGCCTGCTCAGCATGGTCAACGGTTTCGCCCTGCTGGGCGAAGAGGCCGGTCAGTTGTATGGGCCTCTCGCCGTCGTGCAGTGGATCATCATGCTGGCGACAGGTTTTCTATATGCAGCCGCCGTACGCGGCGGCCTGATGCTGAGCCGGCTGAAACGGAGCTTCTGATCATGAGCGTCACCCTATACCACAACCCGAAATGCTCGACCTCGCGCAAGGCGCTGGAGCTGCTGCGTGAACGCGGGATCGAGCCGACGGTGGTCGAGTATCTGAAGACCGGCTGGGACGCCGAAACGCTGAACCGTCTGGCGCGGGGGACGGGCGGCGGGCTGAAGGGCCTGCTGCGCAAGAAGGAGGCGAAAGTCGCCGAACTTCTGGCCGCCGATGTGAACGACTCGACGATTCTCGCCGCCATGATTGAGAGCCCGGTGCTGGTCGAACGCCCCATCGTCGAGACGCCCAAGGGCGCAGCGATCGGTCGGCCGCTCGAGGCCGTTCTGGACGTTCTTTAGGGGCTCTTGGTTTTCTGAGCTTCAGGTTTCTGCGCTCGAATATGGGCCTCAACGGCTTCGGCCGCCTCTGCGGGGACTTCGGCGCGAGCTTCAACAGATTGTTGAACGCCTGCGATCTTGCCCCCCTCAACAGGGGTCGTCACCTTTGCACTGACTTCATGACGGGGCTCGGAGCAGGCCGATATGAGCACCAGGGTCGTTAGGGCTGCTGCACGATTCATCTTCGCCTCCGCTTGATAACGTGACTCTTTCAGCAAGGCGTCGACCCGTCGAATGAAGTTTTCTTCATGAGGCTCGGAGGCGAAAATTGACGAGTGCGGGAGGTGATGCCAGACCCCAGCCGTCCGTCACGCTTGGAGTTCGCCCATGACCCGCACCCTGTATGGCATCAAGGCCTGCGACACGATGAAGAAGGCGCGCGTCTGGCTGGATCAGAACGGCGTGGCCTATGACTTCCATGACTACAAGGCGGCTGGGGCGAACCGCGCCGAGGTGGAACGCTGGGTCGCCGAACATGGCTGGGAGAAGGTGCTGAACCGGGCGGGCACGACCTTCCGCAAGCTGCCCGACGCCGACAAGGCCGATATCGACGCGGCCAAGGCGGTGGACCTGATGCTGGCCCAGCCGTCTATGATCAAGCGGCCGGTGCTGGATCTGGGCGACGGGCGGACGCTGCTGGGCTTCAAGCCGGACATCTACGCCGCCGCCCTGAAGGGCTGAGGGTCAGTCCTCGACGGCGGTGGTCGGGCGGTCGTGGCCGTCGGCGCGTTCGGTGATCCACTGGCCCGAAGCGTCTTCATACTCGATCCAGGCGGTGCGGTCCGGCACGCGTTGCTCGCGCGCTGCGGCCGTGGCCGCCGCCAGCGCCGCCGCGTGGTTGGGGAAGGTCTCGGAAAAGCTGTCGCCGAGCTTGTAGGCCCAGCCGCCGTCGTGCTGGACGATGCGATAGGTGATGTTCATGCGCGCCTCCGAAGGGTTGGCGGCACCGTTGAACGCGGTCCGGGGCGTGTCGAGTCACGCTGTGGTGACGCATTACGAAGAGTTCATGTGCGGGGCTGCATCCATAGGCGATCATCGCCGCCTCTTGTGATCAGAAGGCCGCCGCATCAGGCCCGGCCGAACAGGGGTCAAACTCATGGATGAAGTTTTCATTCCGCTGGCGTTCTTTGCAATGATCGCGGCCATCGTCGTCGTGCCGTCGTGGCTCAAGAGTCGTGAGCGCCGCGAGATGCAGGCCACGCTGAGGGCCTCCATTGAGAAAGGGCAGTCCCTTCCGCCGGAAGTGATCGAAGCCATCAGCAAGGAAAACACGAAGCCGCCGGCGACGGCGGCGCGCGACCTGCGAACGGGCGTGATCCTGCTGTCGGTGGCGATCGGCATCGCGCTGTTCGCCTATGCGGTCAGCTTCGCCGAGATAGACGCCTTCTATCCCATCGCGGGCGGGGCGGCGATTCCGGGCATGATCGGTCTGGCCTTCATTATTCTGAGCTTCTTCAACAAGAACAAGGACTAAGGCGGGTCGGAGCAGGGAAGCCGTCATGGCCCAAGCCTTACGTGATCTGCACGACGTCGAGCTGGCCGGGCTTGCGGCCGGCGGCGGCCGCCGCGAGTTCGGCGAGCTGGTCCGTCGGCACGGCTCGGCGGTGCGGGGCCTGCTGCGCCGCATGGGCGCCCAGCCGGCCCTGGCCGACGACCTGGCCCAGGACGCCTTTCTTCTGGCGTTCGAGAAGTGCGCCGAGTTCCGGGGCGAGGGCACCTTCGCCGCCTGGATCAAGCGTATCGCCGCCCGCATGTATCTGAAGCGCATCTCGAAGGAGGCGCGCTATGTGGCGGAAAGCGAAGCGGAAAACGTCGCGCCCGCCGTCGACAGCATCGGCCGCGTGGACTTGGACGAGGCCTTGAAGGGGCTCAGCGAGGTCGAACGCCTGTGCGTCTCCCTGTGTCATGGCGCCGGGCTGTCGCACCCGGAAATCGCCGCGGCCATGAATTTGCCGCTTGGAACGGTGAAATCTCATGTCAAGCGTGGTCTGGATAAACTTCGGGCCCGGCTCCAGCCGGGGCCGGTTGCAATCGGGAGCGCATCCCATGTCGGCTGACGAATTCGATCCCACGATTGAACGCCTGTTCGCGCAGGCTCCGCACTTTCCCGATTCGGCCTTCTTTGAAGCGGATGTGGCCGCGAGGCTGAACAAGGCCTCGCGCGTGCGGTCCATCGCCCTGTCGGCGGCGGGGCTGATCGGCGGGCTGATCGCGGTGCGTGAACTTCTGGGCGTCAACTTTCATCTGGGGGCGGACGGCTTCACCGCCCAGGCGGGCGGGGGCGGGCTTGATTCGGCCGGCTCCCAGGCCGGGATGCAGGGCGGACTGGCGGTTCAGTCCCTGCTGGAGCGGAGCGGACTGGGCGATGCGGCCCTCGGCGCCATGGGCTCCATGGGCGGCATGCAGATGTTCTGGGCCACGGCCGGGGTGCTGGTCGCCCTGCTGGCGGCGGGCGTGGTGAAGCTGTCGCAACAGATCTAAGCGCCGTTTTCCCGCCCCAGTCCCGGCTTAGGGCTGGAAAAAGCCGTTTCGCGCCCAACGCCTGCGTTGCGGCCGTGACGCCGAACCTCTAGGGTCGCGGCGTTTTTAATGATCGGCCTTGGCTGCATTTTTGGGGCGACGCTTCGTGGTTGATGTCTTCGAACAGGTCGAGGAGGAGCTTCGCTCCGAACGCTATAAGCGTATGGCCCGTACCTGGCTGCCCATTCTGGGCGGCGTTCTGGCGGTGGCCCTGGTCGCCGCCCTGACTTGGTGGGGCTGGCAGTCCTATGTGACGTCCCAGGCCGACAAGGCCTCGGCCGCCTATGAAAAGGGCGTCGAAGCCCTGCAGGGCGGAAAGACGGCGGAAGCTGACGCCGCCTTCGCCGAAGCCGTGAAGGCCGGCGGCGGATATAAGGTTTTGGCGCTGATGCAACAGGGCGGTCTGGCCCTAGCCGACAAGAAGACGACCGAAGCGGTCGCCCTGTTCGACGAAGCCTCCAAGGCGACGCGCGATCCGATTCTTTCAGACATGGCGGCGCTGAAGGCCGCCTTCCTGGTCATGGACACGGCGTCGCTGGAAGACGTGCAGAAGCGTCTGGAGCCGCTGACCGGCGACAAGCGTCCGCTGCAGGCTTTCGCCCAGGAAGCCCTGGCCATGGCTCAACTGCAACACGGCAAGACCGCCGAGGCGCGCCAGACTTTCGTTCAGCTGCAACTGGGCCAGGACGTGCCTGATCCGGTGCGCCAACGCGCCCAGGCCGGCGTGCAGGCTATCGACAACGGTACGGCCGCCAACCTGGCCGCCATCGTCAAGGCCGCCGCCGCTCTGCCGCCCCCGTCTCCGGCCGCTGCCCAGGCCGCCGCTGCGCCGGCCGCAACGGCCGAAGCTCCCGCCGCCCCCGCCGCTGCGCCGGCCGCGCTTTGACGCCTTCGGAACGACTCGCATGAACAAAACCCTGAAAGTCGCTCTGCTTTGCGGTTTGGCGATGACCGTCGCCTCCTGCGGCACCGTGCGCAACGCCCTGCCGTTCGGCCTAGGCGGCGACAAGGAGCCGGCGGCGACCGCCAGCGAAGGCGAGCGGATATCCATCCTCGAGTTCGAACAGCAGCTGGCGCCGTCGGCGGCTCTGTCGGGCCGTGATTTCTTCCTGCCGGGACCGCAAGCGGTCACCGCCTGGAGCCAGCCCGGCGGCAACGCCGAGAACGCTGTCGAACACGTCATCGCCGCGCCGGAGTTCACGGTCGCCTGGCGGCGTGACATCGGCGCCGGTTCCGGCGGCACCAATCAGGTGATGTCGCCGGTCGTCGCGGACGGCGGAAAGATCTTCGTGCTGGACGGCGAGGCGGGCGTGACCGCTGTCGATGCCGGCACCGGCCAGGTGGTTTGGAAGGCAAGCGTCAAGGTCGAGGAAGCGGATCGCGGTCGTCGCATCCTGGGCATCGGTCTCGGCGGCGGTTCGGGCGGCGGCGGTTTCGGCGGCGGCGTCACTGTCGGCGGCGGCAAGGTCTTCGTCGCGTCCGGTTATCGCGTCATGACGGCCTTTGACGCCAATACGGGCGCCGAGTTGTGGCGCTCGACGGTCGACCTGCCGATCCACGGCGCGCCGACGGTGGCGGGGCAACGCGTCTATGTCGTCGACGTGGACAACCAGTTGATCGCCTTCAACGTCAACACTGGCCAGCAGGACTGGTCCTATCGCGGCATCACCGAGCCGGCTCGTATCATGCGCGCCTCCAGCCCGGCGGTCAGCGGCGACACGGTGCTGGCGCCCTTCTCATCGGGTCAGATCGTGGCTCTGCGCGCCTCGAACGGTCAACCGGTGTGGGAGCAGGTGCTGTCGCGCACCAGCCGCACCAGCGCTTTGTCGGAACTGCGCGACATCGCCGGTCGTCCGGTCGTCAGCCGCGGTCAGGTTTACGCCATCAGCCAGTCTGGCGTGATGCAGGCGATGGACCTTCGCAGCGGCCAGCCGAAATGGTCTCTGCCCGTTGCGGGCGTGAACGCGCCCCTGCCAGTCGGCGACGTGGTCTACGTGGTGTCTCAGTCTGGCGAACTGACGGTGGTCAACCGCGAGACGGGCCAGGTCTATTGGTCGCGCGATCTGAACGAGGGTCGCGTCCGCAAGGAAGGCGGCTTCCTGGGCTTCGGCAAGCGCACCGTGCGTCCGGTCTGGTCGGGGCCGATCCTGGCGTCCAACCGTCTGGTCCTGGTCAATTCGGACGGCGAGGCCGTGGCCTTCGATCCGAAGACCGGCGCGCAGACCGGCAGCCTGAAGCTGGGTTCGGCCGCCTATATCGCCCCGGCCGCCTACAACGGCGCCCTCTATGTCCTGACCGACAAGGGCCAACTGGTCAGCATCCGCTGACCTTTTCACCGATTTAAGCTAGAAGGCCGACATGGCTCTGAAGGTCGCCATCGTCGGCCGCCCCAATGTGGGCAAGTCGACACTGTTCAATCGCCTCGTCGGCAAGCGCCTTGCGCTGGTCGATGATCGCCCCGGCGTGACCCGCGACCGCCGCTACGCCGACGGCGTGATCGGCGACATGGATCTGACCCTGATCGACACCGCAGGGTATGAGGACGTCACCGACGAAAGCCTGGAAGCCCGGATGCGCGAGCAGACCGAGGCGGCGATCGAGGACGCGGATCTGATCATGTTCATGATGGACGCGCGCGAAGGCGTGACGTCGCTGGACCGCATCTTCGCCGATCGCCTGCGCAAGGTGCACAAGCCCATCGTCCTGCTGGCCAACAAGTCGGAAAGCCGCGAAAGCGGCGGCGGCGTGGGCGAGGCGCACGGCCTGGGCTTCGGCGAGCCGGTGCCGATCTCGGCCGAGCACGGCGAGGGCATGGCCGATCTGTATCAGGCCCTTCTGGCTGCGTCGGAAGACATCTTCATCGAAGAGATCGACGAGCCGGAAAAACCGATCCGCATCGCGGTCATCGGTCGCCCGAACGCGGGTAAGTCCACCCTGATCAACCGCCTGATCGGCGACGACCGCCTGTTGACCGGCCCGGAAGCCGGCATCACCCGCGACTCCATCTCGGTGGACTGGGTCTACGAAGACAAGAACATCCGTCTGGTCGACACCGCCGGGATGCGCCGCAAGGCCCGCGTCCAGGAAAAACTGGAAAAGCTGTCGGTCGCCGACACCATCCGCGCCATCACCTTCGCCGAGGTGGTGATCATGGTGATGGACAAGGACGACGCCTTCGACACCCAAGACCTGCAGCTGGCCGATCTGGTCGAGCGGGAAGGGCGGGCGCTGGTCTATGTCGCGTCCAAATGGGATCTGGAAGAAGAACCTCAGGCGCGTCTGGCCGAACTGAAGCGTCTGGCCGACGACAAGCTGCCGCAACTACGCGGCTCGCCCTTTGTGGCCCTGTCGTCGTTCAACGGGCGCGGCGTCGAGCGGCTGATGCCCGCCGTGCTTCAGGCCTATGACACCTGGTCGGTCAAGGTGAAGACCAAGGATCTGAACGACTGGCTGTCCCTGGCGACCCAGAGACACCCGCCGCCCGCCGTGGACGGCAAGCGCATCAAGCCGAAATACATGGCCCAGACCAAGGCGCGTCCTCCGACGTTCGTGCTGATGGCCAGCCGGGCTGAGGCCATGCCGGAGCACTACAAGCGCTATCTGGTCAACTCTCTGCGCGAGAGCTTCGACCTGCCGGGCACGCCGATCCGCCTGAACGTCAAGTCAGGCTCAGCCAACCCTTATGCGGATGGCGGAGCCAAGTCGGGTCCGGAACGCTTCAAGGGCGACGCCAAGACCGCGCCGCGCCGGGTGATCAAGGCCGAGAAGGCCGAGAAGCTGTCCAACCTGCCCGGCAAGGCGCTGGAGCAGAAGGCCAAGGCCGGCATCAAGCCCAAGGTGAAGCCCCTGGGCGGACTGAAGGCCAGCGCGTCCAAGAAGGCGGGCTCCAACGCCTTCGTCGGCAAGGGCGCACGCGGCGGTGCGCGTCAGGTGTCCCGCTCGGGCCGCGTCCGTACGGGCCAGAAGGGCGGCGCCAAGCGCTGATTCACATCAGACCTGCCCGGTCGCGTTTCTCTTGAGGCGCGGCCGGGATGGGGCTTTCGGCTCGTCGCCCAGTGTCAGTTTCAGCGTC
This sequence comes from Brevundimonas sp. 357, assembly GCF_003938605.1. Classification (GTDB taxonomy): domain Bacteria; phylum Pseudomonadota; class Alphaproteobacteria; order Caulobacterales; family Caulobacteraceae; genus Brevundimonas. The sequence goes on from NZ_RHWX01000002.1 coordinate 144,358, forward strand.
AGCGCCACGACGATCACCCAACGCAGTTCATGCCAGTTCATGGCGATGCTCTCGGTCAGCATCGTCACGGTGAAAGACGCGATCAGCGGCAGGGCCAGCCAGCCGCCGGGGCTGGTGTAGGCCGCCCACAGGGACTGCGCCCATATCTGGGTCAGGAACAGGGCGAACAGGATGACGCCGCCCAGGCCCAGGGCGATGTACAGCTCCAGCCAGCCGCTGTGCGCATCGGCGGGCATGAAGTGCGCCTGATAGCCGATCCAGGCCTTGGGGCCGGTGAAGCTGGGATCGTCCCATACGGCGCCGTAGCCGAAGCCTTTCCAGGGGTGCTCGGCCATCTGCTGCATGATGCCTGACCAGATTTCGGTTCGCCCTGTCAGGGTCGCGTCCTTACCGAGCAGGGCGAAGAAGGTGTCGGTTTCCATCGCGATCAGCAGACCCGCGCCTATGACGAAGACGACGGCCAGCCAGGTGGCGACGACCGCACGCAGCGGTCCAGACTTGACCACGGCGACAAAGCCCATGGACGCCAGAGACAGGACCAGGACGACCAGGGCGGTCTTCGACGTCGACAGCAGGATCAGCAAGACGGGGACGATGGCGAGACCGAACCACAGCTTGCGCCGCTCGGGAGCCATCACCCCGGCCGCCAGCAGGAAGACGGTCGTCTTGACCATGACGTTGCCCATGGAGTTCTTCTCCAGCCACAGGCCGCGCCAGGCGCCGGGGAATATCTCCTCCATCCTGCCCATGTGAGGCAGCAGGGCTCCTACCAGGAAGGAGAGGATCGCCAGGACCGCCAGGGTTCCTGCGACGATTTCCGTCAGGCTGCGCCAGCTCCACCGCGAGGCCAGCGCGACGCCCGCCAGGGTGGTGAAGGCCAGGGCGGGTATGCGCCGCGCGGTCAGCTCCGGCATGATCGACCAGAAGTAGGTCGCCGCCGTCAGCAGCAGGAGCGCGATCAGAAGCGGCGATCGTATCAGGCCTTTGAGCGCGCGCTCAGGCCGCAGGCAGACCAGGATCAGCGCCAGCAGATAGGCCGGGTAGTAGAAGTTGCGCAGGAAGTCCGCGGACCTTGCGCCGTAGCCGGTCAGCGGCGCGCTCCAGAAACCGACGTAGGTGAGGATCAGCCCGACCGAAGCGACCACAGCGACGATGTCGGCGAGGGGGGCGGCGCGCACAAGTGGAAGCGAGGGGCGTTTCGCCGCCGGGTTCGCTAGCGACCGTGCGCCCGGATCCAGCCCCTCGATCACGCGCAGATCAGACCAGTGCGTTCGCCGACAGGCCTTGCTTCCATTCCTTGAAGCTGACCGTCAGCGGCGGGGTGAGATCGGGGCGGGCCAGTTCGATGATCAGGGGACCGATCTCCGAGGGATGCGGCAGAACGCTGGGATCTTCACCCGGAAACGCTTGGGCGCGCAACTGCGTCCGCATCCGGCCCGGATCGACGATGCAGGCGCGGACGGGCGTGCTCTCGATCTCGTCGGCCCAGCATTTGACCAAGGCCTCGGCGCCCGCCTTGGTCGCGGCGTACATGCCCCAGAAGGCGCGCGGCTGGCTGGCGACGCTGCTGGTCAGGTGGATGGCGCGCCCGGCGTCCGAGGCGCGCAGCAGCGGCTCCAGCGAGCGGATCAGGCGATAGACGCCGGTGAAGTTGATCTTCTCGACCTTGGCGAACTCGCGCGGTTCGGCGTGGGCGACCGGGGTCAGGCCCGACGGGCCCATGGTGGCCGCCGCCTGAACCCAGATGTCGAGCTTGCCGAAGCGCTGGAACAGGGCGCCGCCCAGCCGGTCGATGGAGCCGCCGTCCACCAGGTCGAACGGGACCAGGCTGGCGTGTTGGCCGGTGGCGGCGAAGATCTCGTCGTCCAGCTCCTCCAGGGCGCCCTGGGTGCGCGCGGCGGCGATGACGTGGGCGCCGGCCTTGGCCAGGGCCAGGGCGGATTCGCGGCCGATGCCGCGCGAGGCGCCGACGACCAGGGCGACGCGGTTGGCGAGGGGGAGGGAGGCGTGTTCGGACATGGGGCCGCTGATAGCGCGGCCGGACGCCGGGCGAAAGGCTCAGTAGCCCGGTGCTGCCTGCCACAGGCTGAAGCTGACGCCCTGGTCGTCGCTGACGATGACGGACAGGCCGGACGGACTCTCGGCCGGCACGGCGGCGCGGCCGCCCAGCTCGGTCACGCGGGCGCAGGCGGCGTGGATGTCGTCCACGCGGAAATAGAGATTGGGGAAGGCCTTGTGCTCGCCCTTGGTGAGGCCGAAGGCGGGATCGGACCCGGCCACATGGGCGTAGGTCGGGCTGGACGAGGCCTCGTCGAAGCGCCAGCCGAACAGGCCCGCGTAGAAGGCGCGGGCCTTGTCGACGTCAGGGGTGTCGAGCGTGAAGTAGCCGAGCTGGATCATCCAGCCTTAAGCGGTCACCAGCAGAGAAAGTTGCTTCCCGCGCGGATCGCGGCCGCCTTCCTCGATCTCACGGTCCAGCAGTCGGGTCGGATAATCGCCGGTGAAGTAGTGGTCGGTATACTGCGGGCTGGCGGCGTTGCGCGGTCCGGCGCCCAGGGCGTCGTACAGGCCGTCGATCGACAGGAAGCCGAGAGAATCGACCTCCAGCACCGCGCGCATTTCTTCCATGCTGTGGGTGGCGGCCATCAGTTGCGACCGCTCGGGCATGTCGATGCCGTAGAAGTCGGGGAAGAGGATCTGCGGGCTGGCCGAGCGCAGGTGGACCTCCTTGGCGCCCGCCGCGCGCACGGCGCGGACCAGCTTCAGCGAGGTGGTGCCGCGCACGATGGAATCGTCGATCAGCACGACGCGCTTGCCTTCCAGGGCGGCGCGGTTGGGGCTGTGCTTCATCCGCACGCCCTTCTGACGGGCGCCCTGGCTGGGCTGGATGAAGGTGCGACCGAGGTAGTGGCTGCGGATGATGCCCATTTCATAGGGCAGGCCGCTTTCCTGGGCGTAGCCGAGGGCGGCGGGAACGCCCGAGTCGGGCACCGGCACCACGATGTCGGCCTCGACCTTGTGCTCGCGCGCCAGGCGACGGCCCATTTCCTTGCGGACGTCATAGACCGACAGGCCGTTCACGACGGAATCGGGACGGGCGAAGTAGACGTATTCGAACAGGCACGGACGGGCGGCCCGCGCGGCGAAGGGCTTGATCGAGGTCAGGCCTTCCTCGTCGATGACCACGACCTCGCCGTGTTCGACGTCGCGCACGAAGGTGGCGCCGATGGTGTCGAGGGCGCAGGTCTCGGACGCCAGCACCCAGGCCTCGCCGACCTTGCCCAGCACCAGCGGGCGGATGCCCAGTGGGTCGCGCGCGCCGATCATCTTGAACCGGGTCTGGGCCACCAGGGCGTAGCCGCCTTCGATCCGGCTCAGGGCGTCGATGAAGCGGTCGACGATCTTGGCCTTACGGCTGCGGGCGATCAGGTGAAGGATGGCCTCGGAGTCCGAAGTGGACTGGAAGATCGCGCCTTCCGAGACAAGTTGCGCATGCAGGTATTTGAAATTGGTCAGGTTGCCGTTGTGGGCGATGGCGATGCCGCCCTGGTCCAGATCGGCGAACATCGGCTGGATGTTGCGCAGGAAGCTGCCGCCGGCGGTGGAGTAGCGGGTGTGGCCGATGGAGGCCTGGCCCGGCAGGCGTTTCGTCAGTTCGGCGTTGCCGAAGGCGTCGCCGACGAGGCCCTGGTGCCGTTCGGTGTAGAAGCGGTCGTCGTGGACGCTGGCGATGCCGCAGGCTTCCTGGCCGCGATGCTGCAGGGCGTGCAGGCCCAGGGCGACGATGGAGGACGCCTCGTTCTCGGGCGCGCCCCAGACGCCGCAGACGCCGCATTCGAGGCGCAGCTGATCGTCTTCCGGCTCACGCCAATGCTCACGGTGAACGACGGGTTCGGCGATATGGTGGCGCATCGTCAGGCTCCGATGACCGGGGAAGGATAACTCAAAGGGCGGCGCCGCGCACGTAAGCCGCCCAGGCGTCCGGGGCAAGCCTCATTGGTCGGAAAACCCTTCGCGGACGGAAGAACCGACGACGGGGGTCAGGGCGTCGGCGCCCTTTCCAAGCGTGGGCAGCACGATCTGGATGGCGCGCGCGGCGCCTTCGCTGACCGGGGCGGTGGCGGCGTCGGACAGCCAACGCGGCGGGTTGTCCTGCATGGCGCCCATGATGATCAGGTGCACCGCGCCGATCAGGCCCAGGGCGCGGACCAGGCCCACCAGCAGACCCAGCGTCTGGTCCAGCACGCCCAGCGCATGGCCGCGCGCGCCCTGCGAAATGGCTGAACCGATAAAACGCAGGCCGAAATAGAGGATGACGAACACCAGCCCCACCGCCAGCACCGATCCGGCCCAGTCCGGATCGACCAGATTACGCCCGACCGGCGCGGTCCACGGCAGGGTGATCAGGGCCAGCAGGGCCGCCAGCAGGAAGCTGAGCAGGGCCGTGAGCTCGCGCATGCCGCCCCGGAACCATCCGGCGGCGCCCGAGGCCAGCAGGGCCAGGATCACGAAGACGTCGTAGCCGGTCACGCGCTCTGCGGCCTCAAGGGATAGGGAACGCGCCTTAGTAGCGGTTCTGGGAGATTCGCTCGACCGCGTCGGTCAGGCGGGTGACGACGGTCAGGGCGACATCGCCCTTCTTCACCTTGCCATTGGCTTGTGGCGGCGCGAGGGCGCGCTCGAAGCCTAGCTTTTTGGCCTCGCGCAGGCGGGCCTCGGCGCGGCCGACGGCGCGGACCTCGCCCGACAGGCCGATCTCGCCGAAGACGACGCAGCCCTGGGGCAGGGGCATGTCCAGCGCCGAGGAGATCAGGGCGGCGGCGGCGGCCAGATCGGCGGCGGGCTCATTGATCCGCATTCCGCCCGCGACGTTCAGATAGACGTCCTTGTCGCCGAACCCGAGGCCGCAGCGCGCCTCCAGCACCGCCAGCAGCATGGCGAGACGGCCGGAGTCCCAGCCGACGACCGCGCGTCTTGGCGTGCCGTATGCGGAAGGCGCGACAAGGGCCTGAATTTCCACCAGAACGGGGCGCGATCCCTCGATCCCGGCGAAGACGGCGGCGCCGGGCGCCCGGTCCTTGCCTTCGCCCAGGAACAGGGCCGAAGGGTTGGGCACTTCGCGCAGGCCTGCATCGCCCATCTCGAACACGCCGATCTCGTCGGTGGCGCCGAAACGGTTCTTGCCCGCGCGCAGGATGCGGAAGGGATAGCCGCGCTCGCCCTCGAAGCTGAGGACGGCGTCGACCATGTGTTCGACTACGCGCGGCCCGGCGATCTGGCCGTCCTTGGTGACGTGGCCGACCAGGACGATGGCCGGACCGCCGTTCTTGGCCAGCCGCACCAGTTCCGCAGCGCAGGCGCGCACCTGGGTGATGGAGCCGGGACCGGCGTCGTGCGCGTCGCTCCACAGGGTCTGGATGGAGTCGATGATGACGATGTCGAACGGATCGCGCTTCAGCGTCGTCAGGATGTCGCGCAGGGCGGTGGCGGAGGCCAGCGACACGTCGGCGTCGGCCACGCCCATGCGTTTGGCGCGGGCGCGGATCTGCTCGATCGCCTCTTCGCCCGAGATATAGGCGACCTTGGCGCCGTTGCGGGCGGCCTTGGCCGTGACCTCCAGCAGCAGGGTCGACTTGCCGACGCCGGGGTCGCCGCCCAGCAGGATGGCCGAACCCGGCACCACGCCGCCGCCGCAGACGCGGTCGAACTCGGTCACGCCGGTGACGATGCGCGGCGGCTCGGGCGTGTCGGACTGAAGCGTCTCGAACTGCACCCCGCGCCCGCGCGCGGTCGAGGCGGGCTTCATGGCGCCGGGCGGGGCCGCCTTGGATTCCTCGACCAGGGCGTTCCACTCGCCGCAGGCCGAGCATTGCCCGGCCCATTTGGAATGAACCGCCCCGCAGGATTTGCAGACGAAGAGAAGAGAGTCGCGCGCCATGTGTCAGACCTAGCAGATCAGACGGGAGAGGGCAGGCGGGTCGGAACGGCTTACGTCCGAAATTGTCATAGCGAGACTGCGGGGTTGCGCCCGCATCCACACAGCCGTCATTCTGACATGATAAGGCCGTGATCCGACTCAACCGCCCAGAAGGCTACCGAATGACCCTGGAAAACCCCCCCGCCGTCGATCCCTCGCTCGTCTCGCGGGTCAAATACATCCTGACACGGCCCAAGTTCGAATGGCCGGTCATCGACGCCGAGAGCGCCAGCATCAAGGGGCTGTTCACCAACTACGCCGTCATCCTGGCGGCCATTCCGGCGGTGGCGACTGTCGTGGGCCAGATCGCCTTCGGTCATCGCGGCCTGGTCGGGCCGGTGCTGGCGGGCGCGCTCAGCTATGTGCTGAGCCTGGTCAGCGTCTATGTGCTGGGCCTGATCATCGACGCCCTGGCCCCGACCTTCGGCGGGACCAAGAACCCGGTGAAGGCGATGCAGGTCGCCGTCTATTCCATGACCGCCGCCTGGGTGGCGGGCGTGCTGAACGTCCTGCCGATGCTGGCCTGGCTGGCGGGCCTGCTGGGCCTGTACGGCTTCTATCTGATGTACCTGGGCCTGCCGACGCTGATGAAGACCGCCGCCGACAAGGCGCTGGGCTACACCATCGTGGTGGTGGTCGCGGCGATCATCCTGAACGCCATCGTCTTCGCCATCGTCGGCGCGGTGATCGCCAGCTTCGTCATCGTCGGTGCGGGCGCCACGGCGTTCGCCCTTAGCTAAGCCTGAAGAGAAGGGCTGGGGCCTTGCGCCTCAGCCCTTTGCTGTTCAGCCCTGGTAGACGCGCGGCACGCGCGGCGTGATCGAGGTCAGCAGCTCATAGCTGATGGTGCCCGCCGCCGCCGCCGCGTCGTCGATCAGGCGGTTGGCGCCGAAGATCTCGACCGGATCGCCCGCCTTGACGTCCAGGCCGGTCACGTCGACCGCCAGCACGTCCATCGACACCCGGCCGATGATCGGCCGCATCTCACCCGCGATGAAAACCTGCCCCTTGGGGCTGTAGCTACGCAGCACGCCGTCGGCGTAGCCCGCGCCGCAGGTGGCCACGCGCATCGGGCGCTCCGCCTTATACCCTTGCGAATAGCCGACGGTTTCGCCCGCGGGCACGTCGCGCACCTGCACCGCCTGAGCGATCAGGCTGGCGACGGGGGCGATCTTCTCGTGCGGGCGGCCTTCAGGTCCGCCGCCGTAGAGGCAGATGCCCGGCCGCACCACGTCGAAGGCGAAATCCGGCCCTAGGAAGCAGCCGCCCGAGTTGGCGAAGGAGCGCGTCACGCCTGGATAGCACTGGACCGCCGCCGCATAGGCGTCGCGCTGGGCGCGGTTCATCGGGTTCGACGGTTCGTCGGCGCAGGCCAGATGGGTCATCACCAGTTCGAGGCCCTCGAACGGCTCGGGCGCGTCCTCGACGCGGAATCCCAGCCGGTTCATGCCGGTGTCGATCTGAAGCCCGCAAGCGCCGCCGCCCGCCGCCTGCCAGGTCTGAAGCTGGGTCGGGTGGTTGATGACGGGCCGCAGGTTCGAGGCCTTGAGCATGGCCGCTCCGTCGCCGTGGCAGCCGTCCAGAATGTAGATGACCGGCTCAGGCCCGATCGCCTCGCGCAGGCGCACGCCCTCGGCCGCGCGGGCGACGAAGAAGGTGCGCGCGCCTTCGGCCATCAGGCGCCGGGTCACGGCGGCGGCGCCCAGGCCGTAGCCGTCGGCCTTCACGACCGGATTGACCGGCGCGCCGCTGACGGCGCCCAGGGTGCGATAGTTGCGAGCAAGCGCGTCCAGATCGACGTTGAGGACGGCGGGAGCGAGGACGGGGGAGGTCATGGCGACGGTTATAATCCGCAGTTCAGGCGGCGCTACCGGCTTTTGTGTCTTGGGCGGCGCACACGCCACATCCGCCGTCATCCTCGGGCTTGACCCGAGGATCGAGCGTAGGACGAACTCATCCCTGCTGACGTCATGAAGACGGATGATCCGATCCTCGGGTCAAGCCCGAGGATGACGGAGAATGAGGAGCGAGGATGGCGAGAGTGGTGAGGGCGACACCTCGCCCTACTCCGGAATATCCGCATAGGCGCCGCCGTAGCGGCCGTCGTGGGCCAGATTGCCGAAGCGGGTGGTGTTGGAATCGAACGCCAGCTTGACGATGCCGATGGGGCCGTGGCGCTGCTTGCCGATGACGACCTCGGCCTGGTGCTGCAGGCGGTCCATGTCTTCCTGCCACTTGAGGTGTTCTTCGGTGCCTTCGCGCGGCTCGGCGCGGCCCAGGTAGTAGCTTTCGCGATAGACGAACATGACGCAGTCGGCGTCCTGCTCGATCGAGCCGGATTCACGCAGGTCGGACAACTGGGGCCGCTTGTCCTCGCGCTGCTCGACCTGACGCGACAGCTGCGACAGGGCGATGATGGGGACGTTCAGCTCCTTGGCCAGGGCCTTCAGGCCGCCGGTGATCTCGGACACTTCCTGCACCCGGTTCTTCTGGCTGTTGTCGCCGGTCGTCACGAGCTGGAGGTAGTCGACCACGATCAGGTCCAGGCCGTTCTCCATCCGCTTCAGGCGTCGCGCGCGCGCCGCCAGCTTGGAGATGGACAGGCCGCCGGTGGCGTCAATGTAGAGCGGGCTTTCGCCGATCTCGATGGCGGCGTCGCGGATCTTGCCGAAATCCGAGGCGTCAATCTCGCCCTTTCTCAGCTTGTCCGAGGACACGCCCGACGCATCGGCCAGGATACGCATGGCCAGCTGTTCGGCGCTCATTTCCAGCGAGTAGAAGGCGACGACGCCGCCGTCGACGGTCTTGCGCCCGCCTTCCGGCGTCGGCTCCCAGCGATAGTTGCGCGCCACGTTGAAGGCGATGTTGGTCGCCAGCGCCGTCTTGCCCATCGACGGACGGCCCGCGAGGATCAGAAGGTCCGACGGGTGCAGACCGCCCAGCTTCTGGTCCAGATCATCCAGGCGGGTGGCCAGACCAGCCAGCTTGCCCTCGCGCTGATAGGCCTCGCCCGCCATTTCGACTGCGCCGGACAGGGCGTGGGAGAAGCTGACGAAGCCCGACGACGGCTTGCCCGTCTCGGCCAGTGAATACAGGGTCTGCTCGGCCTGTTCGATCTGTTCGTCGGCGGGCGTCTCGGGGTTGGGCGCCTCCTTGATGATCTCGCCGCCGATGCGGATCAGGTCGCGGCGCAGGGCCAGGTCATAGACGACGCGGGCGTAGTCCGGGGCGTTGGCGGCGGGCGGCGCCCGGTCCACCAGATCGGCCAGATAGCGCAGGCCGCCGAATTCCTGGAAGGCCGGATCCTGCTTGAACCGCTCCATCAGGATGGTCGGCTCGGCCAGCAGGCCCTGACGAATGTGGTCCTCGATGGCGTCGAACAGGCGCTGGTGGAAGGGCTCGTAAAAATGGCTGCCGCGCAGCCGGTCCGACAGGCGCTCGAACACGGCGTTGTCGAACATCAGCGAACCCAGCAGGGCCTGCTCCGCCTCCAGGTTGTGGGGCATGGACGACACCTGCACGGGGTCGTTGGCGGAATCGTAGGGCATCGGGGCGAAGGCGTTCATCGACATCATCAATACGCATAGGCGCGCCCTACGTCAGACGCGGGCGGGGTCGTGGTCGTGGACAGTCGCCGACGCCTGTGGACGGGCCGGAAAACCGCTGTCGGATCAGTAGGAGGTCGTCAGGCGCGGCAGGGGTAGCGCTCGACCATCCAGTCGCGCACGGCCTGGGTCACGGTGATGCGGCGACGCGATTCCGGCATGGTCTCGAAGCGCGCGACCAGGGCCTCGGGCGTGATGCCCGTGCCGGAGGCGGGGATGCAGTGCGCCGGCGTGCGGCCCGCCGAGACGGCCGAGGCCTGCTCGGCCTTCACCGTGCTGACGGCCCCGGTGACGACGCGGATCAGGCGGCGGGTGTCCGGGCGCATCATGGCCACGGCGCGGTTGCGCGGGATGTTCTGGCCGATCGTCAGAAACTGCTGGACGGTCATGTCGGACGACTGGGCCTGGGCCGCGGGCGCGGAGGCGAGCAGCGTCAGGGCGCCTAGCGACGCGGCGAATAGGATGTGAACGGAACGCGACATGGGGGCTAGATGCGCTCGCCTGCGCTGCGATTCAAGTCTCAGGCGGCGCTCAGGCGGGGCAGGGGTAGTCCTCAGCCATCCATTCGCGGACGGCCTGGTTGACGCTGATGTTGCGCCGCTGGGCCGGGATGGCGTTGAAGCGATTCAGGATCATGTCGGGCGACAGGCTGATCTTGGCGCCTTCGGGGATGCAGGTCGCGGAGCGCCGTCCTGCGGCCTTGGCGGCGGCCTGATCGTCGCGCACCGCTTTGAAGGCCCCGTTCATCTCATTCATCAGCCGCCGCGTGTCCGACCGCAGCAGCGCCGTGGGATTGCGGGGGATGCGATTGGCGGAGGTCAGAAACTCCTGCACCGTCATGGCGGCGGCCGCGCCGGGCAGGGCGGACAGCGCCAGGGCGGCGACGACGGCGAACGCAGCGGCTTTCATGGGTTTCCCTCCCGCGAGACAGGGAAGTCTAGCGTGTGGTTCGCGACCGAACCATGACCGGCGAACGTCGTATCACATTAAGTTTTCGTCAGACGCGGCGGCTCGCCGCGGGCCGCCGCGTCTGACGAGGGAGGCGCGCTCAAAGGACAGGGAGGAAGCCCCGATGCGCGCGCTCCAAGCCGATCACCACTTCACGTTCAGGCGGGCGTAGCCGTAACGGCCGTTGAACCCGAACGGCGAGTAGTAGGGGAAGCCCAGCACGCCGTTGTTGTTCAGGTTGGCGGGCACGAAGTCGGGGTACTCGTCGAAGACGTTGTCCACGCCGATGGCCAGGCCGACCCGGTCGGTGATCTGGAAGCGGCCTTCCAGGTCGATGGTGGTCTTGTCGCCGGTCGAATAGTCGTTGGCAGACGTCGAGCCGGGCTGCAGAACGCTGGCGTAGTAGGTCGCCCGCGCCGTCGCGCCCCAACGGCCCTGGCTCCAGTCGGCGGAGGCGGCGATCTTGGTGTCCGGCGTGCCTTCCTCGATAGTCAGGATGCGCTGGCGCGCGAACAGGGTCGGGACCGGGTTCAGCACCGAGGAGGAGGTCGGGATCTTGGTCACGCTGACGTCGTTGACGTTGGCGGCGACGGTGAAGTCCCAGTCGCCCGCCGTCTCGCTGCGCAGGCGATAGCGGCCGACGATGTCGACGCCCTCGGTCTCGGTCGACACCCCGTTGAGGAAGAAGCGCGCGGCCTGGACGCCCAGCGGGTCCAGCAGGCCGGCGACCTGGGGCGAGAAGCTGCGGTTGATCAGTTCCGACAGGACGATCTGGTTCTCGATCTCAATGCGATAGGCGTCGATGGTCAGGTCGAAATTCCCCAGACGGATCACGGCGCCGAGCGTGTAGTTGGTCGAGGTCTCGGCCTTCAGCGGGCGGGCGCCCAGGACCGAGGCGACCTCGCTGGTGGCGGGGAAGGTGCCGGTTTCGACGAAGCCGCCGTTCTGGACGACCGAGGAGGTCGAGGTGAAGAAGCTCTGCTGCAGCGACGGGGCGCGGAAGCCGGTGGACACCGAGCCGCGCAGGGCGAAGTTCGGGTTGAAGTCGTAGCGGGCGGCGAACTTGCCCGTCTGGGCGTCGCCGAAGTCGGAATAGTCCTCGACGCGCAGCGCGCCCTCGACCGTCAGTTTTTCGGTCAGCGGGATTTCGACGTCGGCGTACAGGGCCACGGCGTCGCGATCCTCATCGACCGCGTTTGATGGCTGGAAGCCGGGGAAGCCCTGGGCGCCGCCGGCCAGGGCGGTGTTCGACCCCAGCGGGCCGCGGTTCCACGATTCCGGCTGACCGGCGTCGATCTTGTAGTTCTCCTTGCGGGCCTCCAGACCCCAGGCGAAGTTCAACGGGCCGCCGTCCAGGCCGATCTCGAACTGACGCGTGAAGTCCGCGCCGAAGACCAACTGGTCATAGGTCAGGCCGCCGGAATCAAAGCTGGTCGGGGAGGCGGCGCCATAGGTGGCGTTCAGCGAATTCTCGGTGCGGAAGTCCAGAGCGTTGCGGCCGTAGACCAGGCTGAAGTCCGCGTCCCATCCGGCCAGCGTCCCGCGCACGCCGCCGGCGGCGGAAACGTCCTGGGAGTTGATGGCGATCTTGGGCAGGAAGCCGTTCGGATAGATGGACGGCACGTTGTTGGGGTTGTTCGACAGGCGCGGGAAGGCGGCGGATGAGCTGTCGCGTTCCTGATAGCCGGCCCAGCCATAGGCTTCCCAGTCGGCGTTCAGCGGCTTGCCTGCATTGGCGAAGACGCTCCACTGCTCGACCTTGGGATCGCCGAAGCGGGCGGTGATCGCGCCGTTGGCGGCGGCGCGCGGGTCGTAGTCCGAACGGTTGGTCGGGTCGCGGTCGGAATATTCCGCCGACAGGGTCAGGAAGCCGTCCGAGCCCAGTCCGAAGCCCTGCCAGGCCGAGACGGTGACGGCGCGGCCGTCCTCTTCATCCCGCTCGCCGCGCGCGGTCTCCACGCTGGTGAAGTACTGGCCGTAGGTGACGCTGGCGCCGCCGCCCTCGCGGGCTTCCTTGAGGCGCAGGTTGACGACACCGGCGATGGCGTCCGAGCCGTATTGCGCCGATGCGCCGTCACGCAACACCTCGACCCGGTCCAGGGCGCCGCTGGGGATGGCGTTCAGGTCGACGGCGGCCGAGCCGCGCCCGACCGTGCCGTTGACGTTGACCAGGGCCGAGGCGTGGCGGCGCGTGCCGTTGACCAGCACCAGGGTCTGGTCCGGCGACAGGCCGCGCAGGGTGGCGGGACGGATCGAGTCCGTGCCGTCGTTGGCCGAGGGCCGCTGGAAGGTCAGGGACGGCACCGTCTGGGCCAGGGCGGCGGCGAATTCGGTCGTGCCGCGGTTCTGCAGGGTCTCGGCCGTCACCACATCGACGGGGGCCAGGGTGTCCAGGCGCGAGCGGGCCGGGGCGCGGGTGCCGGTCACCACGATGTCGTCGACTGAGGTGGCGTCGTCAGGAATGGTTTGGGCCGAGGCGGCGCCGGCGATCAGCAGGGCGGCGCCGGATACGGCGGCCAGAAGGGCGGGGCGGCGGGGGAAGCGGGAGGTCATATCGAGAGGTCGTCTTTTCTGATTGGACGCGCGTCAGGGCTCGCCGTCGCGGGAGGGCGAACGCCGGCTGCGTCTGGAAACGGAAGTCTGGAAGCGGATGGAAACCACGGACCGGCGGCGGACCGGTCGGAGGGGGGCTTCAGGGTCGCTGGCACGGACATCGCGCCGGTCGGATCACCGGGCGATGCAGTCGGGCGTAAAGGCCGGGGCGCATCGTCATCTCCTGCCCGTCAACGGTGACGAGCCATGGCGATATTGCGGTGCGAAAGCGGCGACGCCTATCGAGATTATGTGTGGGGATGTTTAGGGAAGCTAAAGCATGAGCGGAGCAGGGGGGCGTCCGGCCTAAGAAAAAGGGGCGCTTCCTTGCGGAAGCGCCCCTCGATCATCTCGCCGAAGCGACAGGATCAGGCTTCGTCGCCGAAGCCTTCCTGTTGGCCGGCGCCGCCTTCCAGCAGCTCCTGAGCGGCCTGGTCGGCGGCGTTACGCTCGTCGTCGAACTGAGCGCGGATCACGTCCTCGCCCTTCGCTTGACGCTCGGCTTCGTCGGCCGAACGGGCGATGTTGATCTTGACGGTGGCCGAGACCTCGGGGTGCAGGCGAACCAGCACTTCGTGGACGCCCAGCGTCTTGATCGCCGTGTTCAGGACGACCTGCGAGCGCTCGACCTTGCCGCCTTCGGCGCGAACGGCCTCAGCGACGTCGCGGCCGGCGACCGAACCGTACAGCTGGCCGGTTTCACCGGCCTGACGGATCATGACGTAGCTCTGACCGTCGATCTTGTCGGCGATCTTCTGAGCTTCAGCCTTGTTCTTGTCGTTGCGGGCCTCAATGGCGACGCGCTCGATTTCGAAGGCTTTCAGATTGGCTTCCGTGGCCCGACGCGCCTTGTCGCGCGGCAGGAGGAAGTTACGGGCGAAGCCGTCCTTGACGGTGACGACGTCGCCGATGGCGCCGAGGTTCTCGACGCGTTCCAGCAGAACGACCTTCATCTTACTTCACCACGTACGGCAGGAGGGCCAGGTAGCGGGCGCGCTTGATGGCCTTGGCCAGTTCGCGTTGCTTCTTGGCGGAAACGGCGGTGATGCGCGAAGGCACGATCTTGCCGCGTTCGGAGACGTAACGCTGCAGCAGCTTCACGTCCTTGTAGTCGATCTTCGGCGCGTTGGCGCCCGAGAACGGGCAGACCTTGCGGCGACGATAGAAGGGGCGACGGGCCGGGCCGGAGCCGGCCGGAGCGCCCGGGATGGGGGCAGTCGTATCGGTCATGATCCGGTTCCTTATTCCGAAGCCGCGGCGTCGTCGGTGCGCGGGCCGGTGCGGTCACGTTCGCGTTCGCGACGAGCCAGCAGGGGCGACAGCTCCAGGTCGAGTTCCTCGACGCGGATGGTCAGCCAGCGCAGCACGTCTTCGTTGATCGACAGCTGACGCTCGACTTCGGCCATGGCGGCCGGCGGGCAATCAACGGCCATCAGCGAATAGTGAGCCTTGCGGTTCTTCTTGACCCGGTAGGTCAGGTTGCGCAGACCCCAGTACTCGATCTTGGCGACGGAGCCGCCGCCTTCTTCGATCAGAGCCTTGATGGTGTCGTTCAGCGCTTCGGCCTGTTGCGCCGAGATATCCTGGCGCGTCATGACCGTGTGCTCGTAAAGAGCCATGCGGCATTCTCCCTTGGCGGACATCGGCGCGGGCGAACCGGGTAGTTCGTCCACGATGGCTCCTGACACGGCGGACGGGAGTTTCCCGACCCTTTGACATTCCGCAGCAGGACCGAAGCCCTGGAAAGGGCGCGCCTATACGGGAAAAACCCCGGCAGGGCAAGGCGCGGGGGCCCTTGCGCCGGCGATTGGCAGAGGCGGCGAAGCGCGGCACGGTTGGGGATCACGCAACCGGAGCCTTCAGCATGACGCAAACGCCGACGCCGAGGAACCGCTGGTCGCTGATCGGGCCGGGAATCGTGGTGGCCGCGACCGGGGTGGGGGCGGGCGATCTGGTCGCCACCCTGATCGCCGGATCGCGCTTCGGCTACGCCCTGCTGTGGGCCGCCGTCATCGGGACCGTGCTGAAGATCGCCCTGGCCGAGGCCGTGGGGCGGTGGACCCTGTCCAGCGAGCGGACGATGTTCGAAGGCTGGTCCAGCCTGGGAGGCGGCTGGCTGGACGGGCGGTTGAACTGGGCCGGGCTCTATTTCGGCGTCTATGTGGTGGTGTGGGGCTTCGTCTATGGGGCGGCGGCCATGACCTCGACGGCCCTGCCGCTGGCGGCGCTGTTCCCCGCGCTGGACCTCAAGGCCTGGGGGATGCTGAGCGGGGTCGCCGGGCTGATCTTCGTCTGGTTCGGCGGCTACGGCCTGTTCGAGAAGGTGATGACGGCCTGCGTCGGTGTGATGTTCGTCACCGTCGTCGGCCTGGCCGTGATCGTCACGCCGAACCTGCCCGAACTGCTGACCGGCCTGTGGCCGAGCCTGCCGGAAGGGTCGGCCTTCTACACCCTGGGCCTGATCGGCGGGGTGGGCGGCACCATCACCATGGCGGCCTACGGCTACTGGCTGAACGCTAAGGGCTGGAAGGGGCCGGGCTGGATGGCGGTCATGCGGCTGGACAATCGGGTGGCCTATGTCGTCACCGGCGTCTTCGTGGTCGCCATGCTGATCGTCGGGGCCGAGCTGCTCTATAGCGCGGGCATCGCTTTGCAGGGCGGGGACCGGGGCTTGCTGGACTTGGACCAGGTGCTGCGCGAGCGGTTCGGGCGGCCGATCTCCATCCTGTTCCTGGTCGGCTTCTGGGCCACCAGCTTCTCCAGCCTGCTGGGCGTGTGGCAGGGCGTCAGCCTGATGTTCGCCGACTTCACCGCCCATGTGCGCGGCCGCTCCGACGATCCCAAGGCGCGCGGCGACAAGAGCCGGGCGTTCCGCGCCTACGCCCTGTGGCTGACCTTCCCGCCGATGCTGCTGCTGTTCATGGATCGGCCGTTCGGGCTGATTGTCGCATATGGGGTGTTGGGCAGCCTGTTCATGCCCTTCCTGGCGGGGACGCTTCTGTGGCTGTTGAACAGCGCCCGGACGCCGCAGGAATGGCGCAGCGGCTGGATTTCCAACCTGTTACTGGGGGCGGCGGCCCTGCTGTTCGCGGTGCTGGCGGGCAAGGAGCTGCTGGGCCTGATCCCGTCGTAGGCGGCCTATTCCTCGCAGGAGTTTCACAAAAGCCCCGGCGAACCGTCGCATTGGGCCGTTAGGCCTCGCCCTCGACCATATCGGTTCGGGGAAAATCGTCATGAAGCTGTCCGTCGCTTGTCTGGCTGCATCCGTCCTGCTGGCCGCCGCGCCTTCGATGGCCCAGGTCGTCGCGCCGCCGGACCCCGATCCGCTCCCGCCGCCGCTGCACGCGCCGAACGGCCGCTGGGCCGCCAAGGGCTGGGCCGACCGCATCGTGCTGAGCCCGGCCGCCGACGCCGCCCGCGGCGCCGCCGTCGCCTGGCGCACCGATGCGCGCCAGACCGCCGCCGAGGCCCAGATCGCCGAGGAGATCGACGGCCCCCTGCTGGGCTTCGCCGCCCGCACCGTGGCCGGGACCACGGCGCCGATCGAGAACGAGAACGGCCGCGCCTTCTATCATCAGGCGCGCTTTGACGGGTTGAAGCCGGACACGCGCTATGTCTATCGCGTGCGCGCCGCCGACGGCTGGAGCGAGTGGCTGCCGTTCCGCACGGCCAAGGCCGAGTTCGCGCCCTTCCGCTTCATCTATCTGGGCGACACGCAGAACGACATTCTGGAGATCGGTTCGCGCGTGATCCGCTCGGCCTTCAAGGAGGCGGGACCGGCGGCCCTGGTCGTCCATGCGGGCGATCTGGTGGCCCAGCGCGAGGTCAAGGTTCACGACGACGAGTGGGGCGAATGGACCGAGGCCGGCGGCCGCGCCTTCGCCATGACGCCGCAGCTGCCCGCCAGCGGCAACCACGAATACGTCGACCACATCCTGCCGAACGGCGAGGAATCGCGCGTCCTGGGGCCGCACTGGCCGCTGCAGTTCGCCCTGCCGGACAACGGGGCAGAGGGGGCGAAGGCGACCAGCTATTACGTCGATTATCAGGGCGTGCGCTTTATCGTGCTGGACGGCACGGCGGCGATCGATCTGGGCTCCGGGGACAGCCAGACGCGCTGGCTGGACCGCGTGCTGGCCGAAAGCCCGGCGCGCTGGAACGTCGCCCTATTCCACCAGCCGATCTACACCTGCGCCCGACCCGAAGACACCGAAGAGCTGAAGGCCGCCTGGAAGCCGATCTTCGACGCCCGCAACATCGATCTGGTGCTGCAGGGGCATGACCACTGCTACGGCCGTGTCTCCAACCCCGCCGGGGCTGAAGCCTCGCGCGCCGACAGCGCGGCGGGCCGTCCGCAGGGGCCGGTCTATGTCGTCTCCGTCACAGGCTCGAAGATGTACGGGCTGAATGACCGGGCGAACACGCAGCCGGTGCGCGCGGCCGAGAATACAGAGCTGTATCAGCTGATCGACGTCGATGCGGATCGTCTGTCGTTCCGCGCCTTTACGGCGACGGGCGGACTGTACGACGCCTTCACGCTGGAGCGGCAGGCCGATGGGACGAAGCGATTGGTCGAGGCGCAGGGCACCCTGCTGGCCCTGCGTCGTTGCGACGGCGCGGCGGGGCCGGACGACCGCCCTTGCACGGCGGAAATCAAGGACTGAGGACGGGCGCGAGACCTGTCCGCTGTCGCGTTCTTCTTGCCGTAGGGGAGGGATTCGCCTACCCCTCGCGGCTTGATTCAACGGATGACGGACGATCCCGGATGAGCCTCGCGCTTCTCTTTCCCGGTCAGGGCAGCCAGTCGGTCGGCATGGGCGTCGCCCTGTCGGACGCCTTCGCCAGCGCGCGCGAAGTCTTCGCCGAGGTGGACGACGCCCTGAACCAGAAGCTGTTCGAGCTGATGCGCGAAGGGCCGGAAGATCAGCTGACCCTGACCGAGAACGCCCAACCGGCCCTGATGGCCGTCTCGGTCGCCACGGCGCGGGTGCTGAAGATCGAGTTCGGCGTCGATGTGGCGCGCGCGGCTTTCGTCGCCGGTCACTCGCTGGGCGAATATTCGGCCCTGGCGGCGGCGGGCGCGATCAGCCTGTCGGACACTGCGCGCCTGCTGAAGCTGCGCGGTCAGGCCATGCAGCGCGCCGTGCCGGTGGGCAGGGGGGCGATGGCCTCGCTGATCGGCCCCAAGACCGATCTGGCGCTGGCTGAAGAGGCCGCCAGGGCCGGTTCGGCGGCGGGCGTCTGCGTCGTCGCCAACGACAACAACAAGGGCAACGTCGTCATCTCGGGCGACAAGGCCGCCGTGGATCTGGCTATCGAGAAGGCCAAGGAGCTGGGCGCGCGCGCCATTCCGCTGAACGTCTCGGCGCCCTTCCATTGCCCGCTGATGCAGCCTGCCGCGGACGAGATGGCTGCCGCTTTGGCTGACGCCAAGATCATCGCGCCCGTCGTGCCGGTGGTCGCCAACGTCACCGCCCGCCCGGAAACCGACGCCGAGGTCATCCGCCGCCTGCTGGTCGAGCAGGTCACGGGCCGCGTGCGCTGGCGCGAGAGCATGGAGTGGATGGCTTCTGAAGGCGGCGTGACCCGCTTCGTCGAGATCGGCTCGGGCAAGGTGCTGACCGGCATGGCCAAGCGCATCGCCCCCGACGCCGAGGCCCTGGCGCTGAATACGGCCGAAGAGCTGGAAGCCTTCGCCAAGTCGCTCTGAACAGACAGGAAGAAACCATGTTCAACCTTACCGGCAAGACCGCCCTCGTGACCGGCGCCACCGGCGGCATCGGCGGGGCCATCGCCCGCGCTCTGCACGCGCAGGGGGCTACTGTCGTCCTGTCCGGCACGCGTGAAGCCGTGCTGGCCGATCTGGCCAAGGAGTTGGGCGAGCGCGCCCATTTCGCGACCGCCAACCTGTCGGACCCGGAATCGGTCGACAATCTGGTCAATGCGGCCGAGACGGCGGCGGGCGCGCCGTTGGACATCCTGGTCGCCAACGCGGGCATCACCAAGGACGGCCTGCTGATGCGGATGAAGGACGAGGACTTCCAGTCGGTCATCCAGATCAACCTGGAAAGCTATTTCCGACTGACCCGCGCGGCGGTGAAGGGGATGATGAAGCGCCGTTCGGGCCGCATCATCGGCATCACCTCGGTGGTCGGCGTCACGGGCAACCCCGGCCAGACCAACTATTCCGCCTCCAAGGCCGGGATGATCGGCTTCTCCAAGTCGCTGGCCCAGGAAGTCGGCTCGCGCGGGATCACGGTCAACTGCATCGCGCCGGGCTTCATCGCCTCGCCGATGACCGACGTGCTGAACGACCAGCAGCGCGAGGCCATCCTGTCGAAGATTCCGGCCGGGCGCCTGGGCGCGGGCGACGAAATCGCCTCGGCCGCCGTCTATCTGTCGTCGGATGAAGCGGCCTACGTCACCGGCCAGACCCTGCACGTCAACGGCGGCATGGCGATGATCTGAACCCGTTGCGCGGCGTCATCACGACACGCAACAGACTATTTCCACGCCGTCACCCTGTGCTAAAGGGCACGGACGTCTTTCGGGGGTGAGTCTCATTGAGGCTTGATCCCGACAGGCAGCCGTGACACGGCGAAACAACCCAAGACCCGCCATCACGGCGATTTCAAACAGGCAGAGAGACACTCATGTCCGACACCCTCGAACGCGTCCGCAAGATCGTGATCGACCACCTGGACGCCGATCCGGACAAGGTCACCGAGAAGGCTTCCTTCATCGACGACCTGGGCGCTGACTCGCTCGACAACGTCGAACTGGTCATGGCCTTCGAAGAAGAATTCGACGTCGAAATCCCGGATGACGCCGCCGAGCACATCCAGACCGTCGGCGACGCGGTGAAGTTCATCGACGAGAAGCTGGCCGCCTGATCCGGCTGCGATTCGTCGCACTTACCAGCTGATGGCCGCCGTGACGGACCCCTAGCGGGACCGTCCGGCGGCCATTAGTGTTTCTGGTTACGATTCTGACCAAGAAGGAGCGCGAACCATGCGCCGCGTCGTCATCACGGGCCTCGGCCTGGTTACGCCTCTGGGCACGGGCGTCGAGCACGTCTGGAAGGGCATTCTGGAAGGCCGCTCGGGCATCCGTCCGATCACCGCCTTTGACACCGAAGGCTACGGCTGCACCATCGCGGGCGAAGTCCCCAGCGTCGACGGACGCGGCGGCGGCGAGGCCGGTCAACCGGGCGTCTTCGATCCCGATCAGGTGATGTCGGCCAAGGACCGCAAGCGCGTCGACGACTTCATCCTGTACGCCATCGCGGCGGCGGACGAGGCGCTGGCGGACGCGAACTGGAAGCCGGAATCGGAAGACGACAAGGAAGCCACTGGAGTCATGGTCGGCTCCGGCATCGGCGGCCTGGGCCCCATCGCCGACACGGCCATCGTGCTGAAGGAACAGGGCGTCCGCCGGGTCAGCCCCTTCTTCATCCCCTCGGCCCTGATCAACCTGGCGTCGGGCCAGATCTCGATCCGCCACGGCCTGAAGGGGCCGAACCACTCGGTGGTCACGGCCTGCGCCACGGGCGCCCACGCCATCGGCGATGCTGCCCGGATGATCGCCCTGGGCGACGCCGACGTCATGGTGGCGGGCGGCGCCGAAAGCTCGGTCGTGCCGATCGGCATCGCGGGTTTCCTGGCCTGCAAGGCCCTGTGCACCGCCTATAACGACACGCCCGAGAAGGCCTCGCGCCCCTATGACCGCGGCCATGCGGGCTTCGTCATGGGCGAGGGCGCCGGGATCATGGTTCTGGAAGAATACGAACACGCCAAGGCGCGCGGCACCAAGATCTACGCCGAGGTCGTCGGCTACGGCATGAGCGGCGACGCCTATCACATCACCGCTCCGTCGGAAGACGGCGACGGCGGTCTGCGGGCCATGAAGGCGGCGCTGAAGCGCGCCGGGATGCAGCCGTCGGACCTCGATTACGTCAACACCCACGGCACTTCGACCATGGCCGACTGGATCGAGCTGAAGGCGGTCGAACGGCTGGTCGGCGACCACGCCAAGGATCTGGCCGTGTCGTCCACCAAGTCGATGACGGGACACCTGCTGGGCGCCGCCGGGGCGATCGAGAGCATCTTCTCGGTTCTGGCCATCCGCGACCAGATGGCGCCGCCGACCATCAATCTGGACGACCCGGAGATGGAGACGCCGATCGACCTGATCCCGCACAAGGGCAAGGCCAAGAAGATCGATGTCGCCATGTCCAACAGCTTCGGCTTCGGCGGCACCAATGCGGCCGTGATCTTCAAGAAGGTCGACTGACTTGGCCAAGGCTCCGTCCCCCCGCACCCCCAAGGTTCGCATTCCCAAGTCGCGCGTTCCGAAAAAGGGCGGCGGGGGCGGAGGCGCTAAAACCGGCCTCGGCGTCGGCCTGATCACCGCCGCCGGGACGCTGGGCCTGTTTCTGGTCGCCGCTCTGGTGGCGTTCTGGGCGATCTACTGGGGACCGGGGCCGAAGGCGGCGGAAGGGGAGGCGACCATCGTCACCCTGCCGTCCGGGGCGGGCGTTCCGGCCATCGCGGCCAATCTGAAATCGGCGGGGGTGATCCGCTCGACCGATCTGTTCCGCGCGGCGATCAGCCTGACGGGCGCGGACCGCAAGATCCGCGCGGGCGAGTATGAGGTGCCGTCGGGCGCCTCTCTGGCGACGGTGGTGGGCCTGCTGGTCGACGGCAAGGCGGTGCGCCACTACGTGACCCTGCCCGAGGGCTGGTCCAGCGCCCAGGCGGTGGACATCCTGATGAAGCAGCCGGTCCTGACCGGCGAGGTCGAGGTTCCGCCCGAGGGCAGCCTGTGGCCCGAAACCTATGAGGTCACGCGCGGCGAGACCCGCGCCGCTGTCGTCGCCCGTATGCAGCGCGCCGCCAAGACCAAGCTGGAGACGCTGTGGGCCGCCCGCTCGCCCGCCACGGTGGTCGCGACGCCGGAAGAGGCGGTCATCCTGGCCTCCATCGTCGAGAAGGAGACGGGCATCGCCTCCGAACGGCCCGAGGTGGCGGCCGTCTTCACCAATCGGCTGCGTCTGGGGATGCGGCTGGAGAGCGACCCGACCATCGTCTACGGCGTGACCAAGGGGCGGCCGCTGGGGCGCGGCATCCTGTTGTCGGAACTGCGCAATCCGACGCCGTGGAACACCTATCTGATCGACGGCCTGCCGCCGACGCCCATCGCCAATCCGGGCGAGGAGGCGATCAAGGCCGTGCTGAACCCGCCGCGCTCGGAATACGTCTTCTTCGTCGCCGACGGCACGGGCGGCCACGTCTTCGCCCGCACCTATCAGGAGCATCTGCTGAACGTGGCCCGCTGGCGCGAGATCGAGCGCCGCAAGGCCGGTCTGGCGGCGGGGGAGACCGCGCCGGAGACCTCGCCTGCGCCGATGACGGACGAGGCCGCCGGCCCGGCCATCGCCATCCCGCCGGGCGCCAAGGTCATTCGCGTGCCGACGGAGGCCGGACGGTGAGCAACTTGATTTCAGGCATGACCGGCTTCGGCCGGGCGGACGGTGCGCTGGGCGGCTGGACTTGGACGGTCGAGGCGCGCTCGGTCAACGGGCGGTCGCTGGAGACGCGCTATCGCGGCCCGCACGGTTTCGACAATCTGGAACGGCTGGCCAAGGCGGCGGCTCAGGCGCGGCTGAACCGGGGGCAGGTGACGCTTGGCCTGCAGGCCAAGCGCGCCGAGGGGAGCGAGCCCGCGCCGCGCGTCAATGAGGCGGTGCTGGCGACCTATCTGCGGCTGGCGAACCAGTTGGCGGAGGAGGGGGCGACCCCGCCCTCGGCCGACGGCCTGCTGGCCCTGCGCGGCGTCATTGAAGTGGCGGAAGAGGACGAGGACGCCGAGGCCCGCGCCGCGCTGGAGGCCGCCATGGCCGCCACGGTCGAACAGGCGCTGGATGCGCTGAAGGCCTCACGTCAGTGCGAAGGCGAGCAGCTGACGCCGGTCATCCACGACTTTGTCGGGACCATTGAAGCTCTGGTCGCTCGCGCTGAGCTTGAGGCGTCGGCGCAGGTCGAGGCCATCCGCGAGCGCTTCACCCGCCGCATCAGCGAACTGGCGCCCGACGCGCCGGGTCTGGACGAGCGCGTCTTCCTGGAGGCCGCCGCCCTGGCGACCAAGGCCGACGTGCGCGAGGAGCTGGACCGGCTGACGGCCCACGTCGCCTCGGCCCGCGCACTGTTGCAGCAACCCCCCGCCGGTCGAAAACTCGACTTCCTGATGCAGGAATTCATGCGCGAGGCGAACACCCTCTGCTCGAAATCCGCTACGACCGCGCTCATCGGAATCGGCCTGGAGTTGAAGGCCGTCATCGAGCAGCTTCGAGAACAAGTTCAGAATGTCGAATAACCGCACCCCCCGCCGTGGCGTCCTGCTGATCGTGGCCAGTCCGTCGGGGGCCGGAAAGACCTCGCTGTGTCGCCGCCTGATGGCCGACCACAAGGGGTTGGAGCTGTCGGTCTCCATGACCACCCGCGATATCCGTCCGGGCGAGGTGGACGGCCGCGACTACAACTTCGTCAGCAAGGAGCAATTCCAGCGCCTGGTCGATGCCGACGCCTTCCTGGAATGGGCCGATGTGCACGGCAACCGTTACGGCAGTCCGGCCGCACCGGTCGAGCGCGCGCTGGCGGAAGGCCGCGACGTCCTGTTCGACATCGACTGGCAGGGCGCCCGCGACGTGGCCGCCAAATGCCCCGGCGACGCCGTGCGGGTCTTCATCCTGCCGCCCAGCCTTGAGGAACTGCGCCGCCGTCTGGTGACGCGCTCTCAGGACGCAGAGGACGTGATCGAGCGCCGCGTCGCCAACGCCAAGGGCGAGATCGAGCACTGCGACGACTTCGACTATGTGCTGGTCAACGAGGACTTCGACCGGTCCTACGCCGAACTGGCCCACATCTATCACGCCGAGCGCAGCCGCCGTCACCGCAACCTGTGGGTCGACGGCTACAAGCAGGCGCTGCTGAAGGAAGTGGTCTGACGCCCATGACCGAGGCCGAACACCGCCGCTGGCTGGCGCGCGCCGTCGATCTGGCGCTGGAGAACGTCAGGGCGGGCGGTCGGCCGTTCGGGGCGGTGCTGGTCAAGGACGGCGCCCTGGTCGCCAGCGGCGTCAACCGGATGCTGGCGACCAACGATCCCAGCTCTCACGCCGAGATGGAGGCCCTGCGTCAGGCCGGGCCGGCGCTGGGCGGCGTCGATCTGTCGGGCGCGATCCTCTACGCCAGCGGCCACCCGTGTCCCATGTGCTTGGCGGCGGCGGTGATGACGCGGGTCAGCGCCGTCTACTACGCCTTCAGCAATGCGGACGCAGAGCCTTACGGCTTCTCCAGCGCGGCGACCTATCAGGCCCTGGGCGTGACGCTGGACCCGCCGCCGCTGCCGCTGACGCAATTGGACGCGCCCGGTCGGACGGCGGCGGAGTTGTATGGCGGCTAGCGGAAGGTCACGCGCACGCCCGGCTTGACCTTGGACGCCAACTGTTCGGCGTCCCAGTTGGTCAGGCGCACGCAGCCGCTGGAGAAGGTCTTGCCGACCTTGGACGGGTCCGGCGTGCCGTGGATGCCGTAGGTGTCGCGCGATAGGTCGATCCATACCGAGCCGACTGGATTGTTCGGCCCCGGCGGCACGACGACCTTGCGGTCGCCTCGGTCATAGCTGACCCGGTCCGGGTCGTAGGTGTAGTTCGGCTCGGGCGCGACGCCGACGACGGTCAGATCGCCCGAAGGCGCCGGGCGCGCCGAACTGCCGATGGTGGCCGGATAGAAGGCCAGAAGCCTGTCCGCCGCGTCATAGACCCGCACCGACCGCTCGGCCTTGTCGACGACGATATGGGCCACGTCGCCCGTCAGCTCGGTCTGGGCCACGGCGGCGACGGCGATGCTCTGGCCCGCCTTGCCGAAGTCGATGCCGGGGTTGAGCGCTTGCAGCAGGCCCTCGGTCATGTGGAATTTCTCGGCCAGCATCTCCAGCGGCGTGGCGTAGCCGACGGTCTGGAGCTTGGCCATGTCGGCCAGATCGGCCGGAACCTGGCCGATGAAGGGACCGGCCAGGTCAGCGGCGGTGATCGTATAGTCGGTCAGGACACGGCCGTCGTCGCCGGCGGTCAGGCGGCGGAAGACCTCGGCGTCCAGCACCCCGTCCTGGGGCAGGCCGGCGGCCTTTTCGAAGGCGGCGATCGCCTGGCGGGTGTTGTCGCCGCCCAGGCCGTCGATCACGCCGGGCGAGAAGTTGGCGCGGTCCAGCAGGATTTGGGCGCGCGCCGTCGCCGCGTCGGGCCGCGCGGGTTGACCCTCGACGGGGGTGACGACGGTCTCGAATACGGCCGCCTCGACCGCCTGTCGGGTCAGGGGTGCGGCGGCGCCTTGGACGGCCGGGGGCTGTTCGGGCCTCGGCGTCTCGGCAGGCGATCCGCAGGCCGTGAGGACGGCCGCGACGAAGGGCAGGGCAGAGACGGCGAGGCGCGATTTCGACATGAAAGCTCCGAAGGTTCCGGGGCTTGTCGAACGCTTCTAGGCTGTCCGCTGTTCCTGTGCTTCCTCGGTGCGGGCGGCGAAGAAGGGCTTCAGACGGCTGAGGGCGTCCTCGATCTCGGGCGTCGAGACGGCGAAGCTGAAGCGGATGAAGCGGTGGCCGTTTACTGGATCGAAGTCGACGCCCGGCGCCGTCGCCACGCCGGTTTCGCGCACCAGCTTCTCACAGAAGGCCATGCTGTCGTTGGTCAGGTGGCCGATGTCCGCATAGATGTAGAAGGCGCCGTCCGGCGGGGCGATCGAGCGCAGGCCCATGGCGGGCAGGGCTTCAAGCATCAGCTCGCGGTTGGCGCGATAGACGTCGATGTTGGCTTCCAGCTCTTCTTCGCAGTCCATGGCGGCCAGGCCGGCGAACTGGCTGAGCGTCGGCGGCGTCAGGAACATGTTGCCCATGCGCGCGCGGGCCTGCTGGATTTCTTCTTCCGGCAGGATCAGCCAGCCCAGGCGCCAGCCCGCCATGCTCCAGTATTTGGAGAAGCTGTTCACCACCATGGCCTTGTCGTCGAACTGCAGCATGCAAGGCGTGTCGTGGCCGTAGGTGATGCCGTGATAGATCTCGTCCGAGATGATGCTGATGTTGCGCTCGCGGCAGACCTCGACGATGGCCTTCAGCTCATCCTCGGCGATGACGGTGCCGGTCGGGTTGGCGGGGCTGGCGATGATGACGCCTTGAGGCGCGGGGTCCAGTTCGCGCAGGGCCTTGGCCGTCAACTGGAAGCGTACGTCGGGGCCGCAGTCGATCTCCTGCGGGACGATGTGCAGGGCCTTCATCGTGTTGCGATAGGCGACATAGCCGGGGCGGGCGATAGCTACGCGGTCGCCGGGGGCGAATCGCATGTTCAGCGCCACCACCAGGGCGGGCGAGGCGCCCGCCGTCATGATGACGCGCTCGGGGTCGATGACGACGCCGTAGCGGTCCTTGTACAGCTTGGCCACGCGGGCGCGCAGGTTGGGGCTTTCCCAATAGCCGCCCGCCTCGGCGTCGACCACGCGGTGGGCCTCGGCGATGGCGCGGCTGGGGGCGCCGGTCGAGGGCTGGCCGAACTCCATATGGATGACCGTCTGGCCCTGCGCCTTCATCTCATGGGCGATGCGGCTGATGGCGATGGCGCGGAAGGGTTCGATTTCTACTGTCATGTCAAAGCGTCGGCCAATCTGAGGAAGCCCGCCACGTCGATGGTCTCGGCGCGGGCGTCGGGTTCGATTCCAGCGGCTTCGCACAGGGCGGCGCCGCCAAGTTGTTTCAGGCTGGAGCGCAGCATCTTGCGACGCTGGCCGAAGGCGGCCGCCGTGACCCGTTCCAGCCGCTTCAGGCGGTCGGGGGCGGGGCGCTCGGCGAAGGGTATCAGATGCACCACGGCCGAGGCCACCTTCGGCGGCGGGGTGAAGGCGGCTGCGGGCAGGTGCATGACGATGCGCGCCTCGGCCACGGCCTGACTGATGACGGCCAGACGGCCATAGGCGTCCTCGCCCGGCTGGGCCACCACGCGCTCGGCGACTTCCTTCTGGAACATCAGGGTCAGGGCGCACGGCGTCCACGGCCCCGTCAGCCACTTGATCAGCAGCGGCGTGCCGACGTTGTAGGGCAGGTTGGAGACCAGGTGCGCCGGTCCCTCGACCAGATCGGCTTCCTTCACCTTCAGGGCGTCGGCCTCGACGATGGTCAGGCGGCCCGAACCGTCGTCCAGTTCGGACAGCAGGGGGATGAAGCGCGGATCCTTCTCGACCAGCACCACCTTGCCCGCGTCACTCTCCAGCAGAGCGCGGGTCAGGCCGCCGGGGCCGGGACCGACCTCGATGACGGCGCGGCCGTCGAAGGGTCCGGCGTAGCGGACGATCTTCCGCGTGAGGTTGAGGTCCAGCAGGAAGTGCTGGCCGAAGCTCTTCTTGGCCGACAGGCCGTGGGCGTCGAGCGTTTCACGCAGGGAGGGCAGATGATCGTTCACGAGGCCTGTTAGCGCGCCGCGCGGGCGGACGCCATCTCGGAAGCCAGGCGGACGGCGGCGATGAAGCTGTCGGCGCGGGCGAGGCCCTTGCCGGCGATGTCGAAGCCGGTGCCGTGGTCGGGCGAGGTGCGGACGATGGGCAGGCCGAGCGTGGCGTTGACCCCGCCCCAGAAGTCCAGCGTCTTCACCGGGATCAGCGCCTGATCGTGATAGAGGCAGACCACGGCGTCGTAGCGCGCCCGCGCCTCTTCGTGGAACAGGGTGTCTGCGGGCAGGGGATCGGTGATGTTCAGCCCCTCGGCGCGCAGGGCCTCGGCGGCGGGACGCAGCACCGTCACCTCCTGCAGGCCGATGGCGCCGCCTTCGCCTGCGTGGGGGTTGAGGGCGGCCATGGCCAGGCGCGGAGCGCTGATGCCGAAATCGCGCTTCATCGATTCGTGGACGACGCGGGCGACGCGAGCGACGCGCTCGCCGGTCACCAGCTCGGGCAGCTGGTCGATCGGCACATGGATGGTGACGAGGCAGGCGCGCAGGTTCTGCGCCGTCAGCATCATCACCGGGCCGCGCGTGCCGCTGAACGGGACGTCGGCGGTCAGTTCGGCGATGAACTCGGTGTGGCCGGGAAAGCGGAAGCCCGAGGCGTACATGGGCGCCTTGGCGATAGGCGCCGTCACCAGACCGCAGCCTTCGCCCGACAGTACCAGATCGACGCCACGCTCGATCCAATCGGCCACGGCGACGGCGTTGGCGGGCTCAGGCTGGCCCGCCGTCACGGGCGCGGGCGCCGGATGGTGCAGGACAGGGATGGCGCGGCCGAAGACACTGGCCGCATCGGCAGGGCTGATGACGGCTTCCACCGGCGGGCCCTGCGCCTTCAGCACCTCAGCGTCGCCGACCACGACGAAGGGCACGACCGGCGGTAAAGGGCCAGGCGCGGAGCCCAGCACCGACCAGGCGCGCGCGATGATTTCCGGCCCCACGCCGGCGGGGTCGCCCATCGTGACGATGAGCGGCCGGACCATCGTCATTGCTTGATTTCGATCAGGGCGTCTTCGCGCAGATCGCGCAGATAACGCCGGCCCAGCATGGCGTAGTTCTGATTCTGCAGACGCGCCTCGACCTGTTGCGACGAAGGGGCTTCCGGACCCCCCAGGCGACGGTCGCAGACGGCCAGCAGGTGGACGCCCAGCGGGGTGCGGACGGGCGTGCTGATCGAGCCGAGTTCGGCAGAGCGGGCGACCTGTTGGAACTGCGGCGCCAGGTCATCGACGTCGCTTTCGCCCAGGTCCGCGCCCAGCAGGCCGGTTTCCGAACGGGCGCGGTCCAGAATGTTGTCGCAGGTCAGTTGGCCGCGCAGGGCCTCCAGGCGCTGGGTGGCGGCGGCTACCTGGGCGTCGTCAGCATTTTCCGGCACTTCGACCATGATCTGCTTCATCTTGACCATACTGGTCGAAGCGCCCGAACGCTTGTCGCGCATGTACAGGATGTAGACGCCGCCATCGACCGGGATGGGGTTCGACAGCTGGCCGACTTCCAGCGTGTCCATGACGGTTTGCAGCGCAGGCTGAACCGTGCCTTGAACCACCCAACCGGCGTCGCCGCCACGCGCGGCGGAAGGAGCCGCGGAGAATTGACGGGCGACGGCCATGAAGGGCGCGCCCTGGATCATCTGCTGCACCAGTTGGCGCGCGCCGTTCACGGCTTCCTGCATGCCGCCGACGCGAGCGGCCTCGATATAAATCTCACCAACCAGGTATTGGGGCTTGGTGGCGGATTCCGTCAGCTGACGCATGGCCTGATCGACCTGGCTCTTGCTGACCCGCGCGCGGTCGCGGAAACGGCCGCCGACCAGATCGCGCCAGCCGACCTCGGTGCGAATCTGTTCGCGGAAGGCCGGAATGGCGATGCCGCCTTGCTGAAGGAAGGAGACGAAGGCGTCGGGGCTGGCGCCGGTCTGGCGCGCCATGTCCGCGATTTCGCGGTCGACTTCTTCGTCAGTGATCTTCAGTTGATCGAATTTGGCGATTTCCTGGGCCTGCAGATGCTGCTCGATCAGATCGTTGAGCGCCTGCTGCTGGATGGCGGCGATGTTCTCTTCGGTCGGCTGCATCTGCGACATGGCCATGACGACCAGCATCCGCTGACGCAGGTCGAAGCCGGTGATGATGCGGTCATTGACCGTGGCGATGATGCCATCGGCCATGCGGAACTGAGGCGCGGCGGTCGCGCGCTGTGGCGCTTCTTCCGCCGCTGGGTTCAGGGCGCCTGCGGCCGGTTGCGCCTGGGCGCCTTGCTGTTGAGGCGCGGGTGTCGAGGTCGCCTGAGCCCATGAAGGCTCCACGGCCGCAACGACCATCAGGGCGGCCAGTGCGGCTCCCGTAGAGTAACGCTTCAAACGCATCGTCAGTCCTGATTCCCTAAAGCGGTCCCAACCCGATGTGCGACGCCGTCAGCGCCGCCACGCCAGGGCGCACGTCCCCGTAAGCCGCAATGCACGCCATGCCTACCGCATATTGTTGCGATCATAGCCTGAACCTCCAAAAGTGGCGAGGTTAAGACGAATATAGACGCCCTCGGTGGGGCCGGTGGGGCGCACCCGAGTGTTGTCGCGACGCCAGCCCAGTTCGATTCGGAAGCAGTCGTCATCGAACAGAAGTCCGACTTCCGAACGAGTGATGATGTCTCGCTCCAGATCGGCGATGCCGGTCACCGCCACGCCCCAGTTGCCATAGACGAACTGGTGTCCCGAGAGCTGAACAAACTCGTAGTTGCGGTTCTCCGGACCGTTCAGCGGGTTGGAGTTGTCCACGATATAGCTCAGACTGGCCAGGTTGCGACGACCCCAGCGGCCATCGACCGTCGCCTCGGCGCGACGAATCTCTCCGTTGCCGTCGATCGTGGCGTGGAACCAGCCGCGCATGCGATCCGAGGGATTGAACGTGCCTTGCACCACCCAGTCCGACGTCCGTCCGGCCAGGCCAGAGGGGTCGTAGAGACGCGTCGGATCGTCAGGAATGGGCGTCAGATATTCGTCCTGGTCATCGGCGCGCATGCTGCGGCCGATGAAGAAGCTGGCCGAACGCACATCGTCCCAGCGCAAGGTCGCGCGGGCGCCCGCCGTAAAGCGCAGACCGCCTTCCAGCAGATCGTAACCAGGGAAGCGGTCCATGCGGAAAAGGGACAGGTGATCCAGTTCCGTGATCTGACTGTCTTCGTTCGGAATGCGCGGATCCAGGTCGGCCTTGTTGGAGATCGACATCTGGGCCATCGGCTCCAGAATCAGGTCGGACGAGGCGCTGAGACGACGGTACAGGGGATAGCTGATATCGACACCGGCGCTCGCCCGGGCGCGAGTGTAGGTCTCGGTTCCCACGCCCATGGCGGGCGGCAGGTCACTCACTGAGTAGAAGTCGGTACGCAGGTCGACGAAGGGCTCCCAACGCACGCCGATGGGGGAAATCATCGTCCGGCGCCATTCCGCCTGGCCGGTGACGCGACGGCTGTCGACGCCGGGCAGGCCGTCGGTGGGGCCGCCGGGAATCAACTCGGGCGCCAGGGTCGGGAAGCCGACATAGGCATCGCGAGTCAACGCCACGGCTGAGCCGCGCAGGCGCAGACGGCCGCCGAAGACGGGGCCGTCCGGTTCCCACCGGGCCTCGATCAGAGGCGCCACCAGCGGCAGAGTGTTGTCGTCCTCGAACACCAGATAGCCGTCGGCGTCACGGAAATCCGTGTCGGCATAGGACGGATCAAGCCGTAAGCTCTGCATGGAGAAGGCGGCGACCGACAGATAGGATCGTTCGGTCTGACGCTCTGCGTAGATCTGGCTGATCAGACGTCGGCTGTCGCCATAGTAAAGGCCGTTGTCCTGATAGGCGTTGCGCACGTCGTAACGGTCGAACAGCGTCTTGTCCGACACGCGCTCGGCCGTGAAGCCCCAGCGCCAGGGGCCTGCGGGATCGAACGCGCCGTGGGCCAGCAGATAGCTGCGGCTGGTCTTGTCGCCGAAGCGGACGTTGCTCTCGGCGTCGCCGTCGCCATCCAGATCAAAGTCGCCGAAGCTGCGGCCATAGGTATAGCCGCCGCGGGCCACGATCATGCCGTCGGCGAATCGCTTGCGCCATTGCAGGTTCAGCAGCGGCGCGACTTTGGTGTTGAATTGCGGGCTGAACAGCACGTCCTCGGATGGGGAAATGACGTGCAGATAGGGAATCTCCAGCGAGACCCCCCGACCTGCCTGGTAATCGCCCCAGGGGACCAGGAAGCCCGAGGCGCGATCAACGGTCGGGTCCGGGTGAGAGAAGGCCGGCAGGTAGAAGATCGGCACCCCGCCCACGCGGAACACCACGTCGCGATACAGGATCGCGCGCAGTTCTTCGTTCTGGACCGCCTTGGAGGCCTGGATGGAGACGCTGGGCGTCTTGCCGCCATCCGCCGCGCAGACGGGACAGGGCGTGAAGATAACCCGGTTTAACTCGCTGACGGTTTCAGAGCGCCGTACGGCGGTCGCCGCCATCAGGCTGGAGCCGTCGGCGAGGCGGGTCGCCAGATCGACGGCCACGCCGGCCTTGAGGTCGGAATCAAGCTCGATGCGCTCGGCGTGCACGACCGATCCGTCAGGCGCGGTCAGTTCGGCGTCGCCGGACGCCGTGGCGATACGGCTTTTCAGGTCGTAGGTGACGTCCTGGGCGCGCAGGCTGTGATCCTGAAAGCGCGCCAGCACGCGATCCTCGGCTGACCCCTGGGCGGAGACGACTTCGCCTTCACGCTGGGTTGCATCCGCGTCGACATAGACGGCTTCAGGCGTCAGGCCGTCGGCGTTGCGGGTCTGCGAAGGCGTCGCCGACATCTGCGACGGGGCCTGAGCTTGCTGGGCTAAAACCGGGCTTGCGGCCAAGGGCGCGCCTATGACCAACGCCGCCCCGGTCAGCAACCGAAGGCGCAGGGCTCCCATGCGGGGGAGGCGGCGGTTGATCATGCACTATCCACTCTGTTGCCGGCTACTGTCATGCGAGGGCGGGCGAAACCGCTCGATTAGCCGTCTTCGGTATAGAACAGCAAGGTGAAGGCGGCGAGGGCCGTCAATACAGGCGGCAGCCAGGCGGCGATGATAGGCGGCACCACCTCAGCCGACCCCATGGCCGACGAGAACTGGTTCAGGAAGAAGAAGGCGAAGCCCAGCACCACGGCCGCGACCGTCATGCGCGCCAGATCGCCCAGGCGCATCAGTCGCAAGGAAAAAGCGGCGGCCAGGATCGACATGGCGCCGAACACCAGCGGCGTGGCCAGAAGTTGCTGCAGCCGCAGCCGATAGGCGGTGGAGGCGAACCCGGCGTCCTCGATCCGGCGAATCTGGTTGGGCAGGGACCAGAACGGCGTGGATTGCGGTCGGGCGAATCGCTGGAAGGCTTCCTTGTCGGCCAGGTTGGAGGGCAGATCCAGGGTGGCGTAGCGCACGGCCCGCTGTCCGGTCTGGGCGCCCCTGGCGTCGGTCAGGCGCCAGCGTCCGGCGTTCAGGGCGGCGGTGGCGGCGTCGATCCGTTCCGTGAAGACGCGCCGTCCCCCGGACGTCGTGGTGTAGATGAAGAAGGTCGCGTCCAGCAGACGGCCGGTGGCCTGTTCCTGGCGGCCGCCGCGAATGATCATCTGCCGGTTCTCGTCTCCTTCGCGAAGCCAGACCGACTCAGCGGTTTCTCCTCCGGGAACGGAACCGGAGATCCGACCGCGTTCGCGCTGCCAGATGCCGTCTCCGGCTGCGGCCATCGGGCCCAGAACCGTCACTGTGAGCGCGCCCATCAGCACGGCTGCGCCTGCCGCCGGAAGCACGAAGCGCCAGGCCGAGACGCCCGCCGCCCGCATGGCGATCAGCTCGCTGCGCCGGTTCAGGCTGACGAAGGCGCCCAGGGTGCCGAACAGGAAGACGAAGGGCAGAAGCTGGAGGATGACGGATGGTGATTTGACCAGCACCAGGCCGAGGATCCGCGCGCTGGACAACTCGCCGGAAGAGTTCAGCCCGCGCGAGACCTCGACGAAGTCGATCAACATGACCAGGGCGGCGATGACGGCCAGGGCCACGCCCAGCGACTTCATCTGTTGGATCAGCACATAGCGTTCGATGCGCCCGAGACGAAGCTTCATGCGGTCCTCGCCTTCACGCGGGCCAGCGGCGACAAGGCGCGGCGACGGCGCGGTTTGAGCGCGCGGAACAGGATGCGCAGGGCCAGGGCCGTGGCGGCCAAGGGCACGACGTATTGCAGGATGTTCAGTGCGCCGTTCCACGCGCTGGCCGCGACCAGGCCGTAGCCGATGACGCGCAGGATCAGGAAGGCGCCCGCCGCCTTGGCGATTCGCCCTGTGTAGCCGGTCCGGCTGAAGGCGCCGCCCAGGATGGCCGCCAGCGCAAAGGCCATGGCCGCCAGGGCGTAGAGCGGCGAGGCCAGGCGTGAATGCCCCTCGGCCGCCAGTTCGCCGCGCGTTCCTGCAGTCTCAAGCAGGGCGGGGGTGGGGTCGAACAGGTCCGTCAGCCACAGGTCCGACGGCTTGAAGCGGATTCTTTCGTTTGTCTGGGCATAGGGCGACAGGTCGAAAACCTGCTGGTCGAACGACAGCTGGTTCAGCACCTCGCGCGAGGAATAGCGCTGCATCGACCCGTTCTGCATGGTCAGCACCGGCAGGCCGTCGACGCGGCCGAAGCGGGCGGTCTCGGCGTCCCAGGTCGTGACCGTCTTGCCGTTGTCCAGGTAGACGAAGAGGTTCTTCATCAGACCGTTCTGCTCGATCTGCTGGACGTAGACGGTCAGGCCGTCCGGCCCCTGGACGAAGCGGCCTTCCTCGACCAGCAGGGCGGCCAGGTCGGTGCGGATGGCGAAGGCCTGGCGACGGCCCTCGCGCTGGGCCCAGGGCTGGACGAAGACGTTCACGAGCAGGGCGATGACCGTGACGATCAGGGCGATCTGCAGGGCGGGCCGGATCAGGGCCCAGCGGCTGACCCCGGCGGCATAGGCGGCGGTCAGCTCCTGCTCGCGCTGCAGCCGCGTCAGGGCGATCAGGGCGCCGACAAACAGGCCAATGGGCAGGATGACGGCGATCAGCTGCGGTAGGGCCAGCAGGGTCAATTTGACCATGACCCAGACGCTTTGGCCGCGCTCGACGATGACCTCCAATTGGTCAAGGCTCTGACTCAGCAGGCCTATCCCGGCCAGCGCCGCGACCGCCGCCACGATGGGCAGGCCGATCTGGCGGAAAAGATACCTCTGAATCAGGGTCATGCGGCGGGTAAGGTCGTATAATCGGCTGCGAACGTGTTGCAGCCCAGGGCGATGCGAGCCATGTAATACACATCCGGCCGCCCCGACGAAACCGTCGCCGCGACCATGGCAAATTCAAGCGTCACCGGGGCATGATTTCTCGGTCTGGAGTCAGTTTATGAAAATCGAATTCGTCGCTTCGTCGGGCGCAGCCGAAATTCTCGCCGTGCTGGCGCACGAAGGACGAGCCCTCGCGGGCGCCGGTTCGGCGCTGGATCAGGCCGCCTCGGGCGCCCTGGCCAAGGCGATGAAGAACAGCCGCTTCACCGGCGCGGCCAACAGCACCCTGAACGTGGCGGCTCCGGCTGGGATCGATGCGAACGCCGTCCTGCTGGTCGGTGCGGGCGCGGCGGACAAGCTGGACGATTTGGCGGTCGAAACCGCCGCGGCCGCCGCCTATCAGGCGACCAAGCTGTCGGGCGCCGAAGTCCTGACCATCGAGGCGTCGCACCTGTCGCCGGAACTGGCCGCCCGCGCCGGTTTCGCCGTGCGCCTGGCCGCCTATCGCTTCGCCAAATACCTGACCAAGCAGAAGGCCGATAAGATTCCGTCGGTGACGACCGTGCGCGTCGTGACCTCGGACGTGAAGGCCGCCGAGGCCGCCTTCCAGCCGCTGTCGGCCGTGGCCGACGCCGTGCTGTTCTCGCGCGATCTGGTGTCGGAGCCCGCCAACATCCTGTACCCGGCCGAGTTCGCGCGCCGCGTGAAGGAGCTGGAGGCCCTGGGCGCCAAGGTCGAGATCCTGGGCGAGGCCGAGATGCACAAGCTGGGCATGGGCTCGCTGCTCGGCGTCGGGCAGGGCTCGGTGCGTGAAAGCCAGCTGGCCGTCATCCAGTGGAACGGCGGCAAGGAAGGCGAGGCCCCCATCGCCTTCGTCGGCAAGGGCGTCTGCTTCGACACCGGCGGCATCAGCCTGAAGCCCGCCGACGGCATGGAAGAGATGAAGTGGGACATGGGCGGCGCCGCCGCCGTGGCCGGCCTCATGCACGCCCTGGTCGGCCGCAAGGCCAAGGTCAACGTCGTCGGCGTTCTGGGCCTGGTCGAGAACATGCCGGACGGAAACGCCCAGCGTCCGGGCGACGTCGTCACCTCCATGTCGGGTCAGACCATCGAGGTGCTGAACACCGACGCCGAGGGCCGCCTCGTGCTGGCCGACGCGCTCTGGTACACGCAGGATCGCTTCAAGCCGAAGTTCATGATCGACCTGGCCACCCTGACGGGCGCCATCATCATCTCACTGGGCCTGGAATATGCGGGCGTCTTCACCAACAGCGACGAACTGGCCGCCAACATCGCCGACGCCGGTCCGAAGGTGGGCGAGAAGTCCTGGCGGATGCCGATCCCGGCTGAATACGACCGCCACATCGACAGCCCGATCGCCGATGTGAAGAACATGGGCAACGGCCGGGCGGGGGGCTCGATCACCGCCGCCCTGTTCCTGCAACGCTTCACCAACGGCGTGCCGTGGGCGCACATCGATATCGCCTCGACCGCCTGGGTGAAGGACTCCAAGAACCCGACCGTGCCGGACGGCGCCGTGGGCTATGGCGTGCGTCTGCTGGACCGCATGGTCGCCGACCACTACGAAGGCTGAAACACGTCTTTGAAGGGGTAGGGCCGGGTGTCTGACGCCAAGCCGGAAATCTGGTTCTACCACCTGGAGCGCTCGACGCTGGATCAGGTGCTGCCGACCCTGCTGGAGCGCACGCTTCAGCGGGGCTGGCGCGCCTTGATCCGGGGCGCGACCTCGCACCGGCTCGACGACATCGACGAGCTGTTGTGGACTTACCGCGACGACAGCTTCCTGCCTCACGGACGGGCCGATGGCGACCATGCCGCGCGCCAGCCTGTGCTTCTGTCCGAATCGGGCGAGAATCTGAATGGCGCTCAGGCGCTGTTCATCGTCGATGATTCAGAGCTTGGGGCCACGCAGGAGTTCGCACGTTGCTTCATCATCTTCGACGGTCGGGACGAGCAGGCGCTGCACCATGCGCGCGGGCGCTGGCGGACGCTGAAGGCGGACGGCGCCGACCTGGCCTACTGGAAACAATCGGACGAGGGCCGCTGGGAAAAGGCGGCCTGATCCTGGGCGTGGGCCTGGTCGCCCTGTCGGCCTGCGCTTCGCCGCCCGCCCGGCCCGCCGGCCAGCCGACCGCGCCCGTCCGGACGCCGGTCTCCTCGACCGAGCGGCCCTATCTTTCCGAACCGGGCGTTCGCACCATCGACGGCGATATGTGCAAGGCCGGCGAGCTTCAGTGGCTGGTCGGGAAACCGCGCAGCCAGATTCCCGTTCCGGTGGATGTGGTGAACCGTCGCGTCGCTTGCACGACCTGTCCCGTAACCGAAGACTATTCGCCTTACCGCTTGAATATTTTCTATAATCAGCAGACGGGCCTGGTCGAGCAGGTTCGCTGCGGCTGATCGAAAAGGACGCCGCCATGAAGACGATTCTGACCCTGAGCGCCGCTGTGAGTTTCCTCGCCCTGGCTGCCTGCGCCCCGACCCAGGGCGGCGGCGCGACGCCGACGCCGGGCGGCGAGGCGACCCCCGTCGCCTGCAAGGCCAGCGACTATCAGGAGTATGTGGGCCGCAATCGCTCGACCATTCCGACCGCGCCGGAAGGCCGCATCTTCCGCGTCCTGTGCAGCAGCTGCGCGGCGACCATGGACTATCGCGAGAACCGCGTGACCTTCACCTATGACGACAAGACCAACGTCGTGACGCGCGTCAGCTGCGGCTGAGTTTGAGTGCTGAACCCATGATATTTTCCGTCATTCTCGGGCTTGTCCCGAGAATCCATAATCACGCCGCCGGGTATCAGGCGTGCGGTGTATGACGGGTTCGACCCGTGTGTCTGGATCCCCGGGACAAGCCCGGGGATGACGGATTAACGGGCCGGGTTGCTCTGCTCAGCGCTCCAGGCCGTAGAGGGCGTCGGCGACGTCCTCTACCTTCTGGCGCACCACGGTCTCCGCGTCGCGCAGGCCGCGGTTGTAGAACAGGCGGCCGATGTCGCGGCCGATGAACTCCACCAGCATCTCGGCGGGCAACTGGCCGACCTCCACCTCCATCTCGTCGCGCAGGTAGGCGCGCAGACGGGCGGACGCCTCCTGCATCTCGTCCTTGGTCAGCAGGGGCGGCGTCTTGCTCATCAGGAGACCTCGGCCAGGGCTTCTTCGGCGGCGATCCAGTCGATCTCGGCCTGATCCAGATCGGTCTGGGTCTTGGCCCGCGAGCGGGTTAGGCCTTCCAGCTTCTTCGGATCATTGACGGCGGCGTTGGCCAGATCGTCGTCCAGACGCGCCAGGTCGGCGGTCAACTGGGCCATCTTCTCTTCCGCCTTCTTCACCGCATGGCGCAGGGTCGAGGGCGAGGGGCCCTTCTTCTTCTCAGCCTTGGGGGCGGCGGCGGGCGCGGACGCCTCGGCCGCGACCTTCTCGTGCTTGACCTGGCTGGGCTTCATCCCCGCCTGTTTGGCGCGGTCTAGAACGAACTTCTGATAGTCGTCCATGTCGCCTTCGAACGGCTTCACCGAGCCGTCGGCGGCCAGCCACAGGCGGTCGGCCACCAGCTCCATCAGCGAGCGGTCGTGGGTGATCAGGATGACCGCGCCCGTATATTCGTTCAGCGCGTCCAGCAGGGCGCGGCGGCTGTCGATGTCCAGGTGGTTGGTCGGTTCGTCCAGGATCAGGATGTGCGGCGCATCCATCGCCACCAGATTCAGCAGCAGGCGCGCTCGCTCGCCGCCCGACAGGGACGCTACGGTGGTCTCCTGCTTCTCGAACGGCAGGCCGAACTGGGCCAGGCGGCTGCGGCGGCTGCTCTCCGAGGCGTCCGGCATGGCGCGGCGGATGATCTCCAGCGGCGTGTCGGTCGGGTCCATCGCCTCGATCTGGTGCTGGTGGAACCAGCCTACGCGCATCTTGCCGTCGCGATGGAACTCGCCCGTCTCGACGGTCAGGGCCTTGGCGATCAGCTTGGCGAAGGTCGACTTGCCCGCGCCGTTGACGCCCAGCAGGCCGATGCGGTCGTCCAGGTCCATCCGCAGGTTGAGGTTCTTCAGGATCGGCTTGCCCGGCTCATAGCCGACGTTGGCCTTCTCCAGCCGGATCAGCGGCGGGGGCAGGGGCCGTTCGGGCGAGGGCAGGGTGAAGGGGGCGACGCGCTCTTCGGGCGGCAGTTCGATGCGCTGCATCTTCTCCAGCCGCTTGACGCGCGACTGGGCCTGCGTCGCCTTCGACGCCTTGGCCTTGAAGCGGTCGATGAATTTCTGCAGGTGGGCGCGCTCGGCGTCTTGCTTGGCCTGGGTCGACGCCATCAGGCGCAGTTTTTCGGCCCGCGTCTTTTCGAAGGTGTCGTAGTTGCCGGTGTAGAGGTCCAGCTTGCGGTTCGACAGTTGCAGGATGTGGGTGCAGACGCCGTTCAGCAGTTCGCGGTCGTGGCTGATGATAAGGGCCGTGTGCGGATAGCGTTTCAGCCGCTGCTCCAGCCACAGGGCGCCTTCCAGGTCGAGGTAGTTGGTCGGTTCGTCCAGCAGCAGCATGTCCGGCTCGGCGAACAGGGCGGCGGCCAGGGCGACGCGCATCCGCCAGCCGCCCGAGAACTCGGCCATCGGGCGCAGGATGTCTTCGTGGCTGAAGCCGAGACCGGCCAGGATTTCGGACGCACGCGCAGGGGCGCTGTCGGCGTCGATCTCGATCAGACGGCCCCAGATCTCGCCCATCTCTTCCGGTTCGGCGGTTTCCAGCCGGGTCAGCAGGTCGTGACGCTCGACGTCGGCTTCCAGAATGGTGTCCAGCACGCTGACGGGCGTGGCCGGGTGTTCCTGATCGACCGAGCCGATGCGCGCGGTCTTGGGCAGGGAGATTTCGTCGCCGTTGGCGGCCAGTTCGCCCAGGATCAGCTTGAACAGGGTCGACTTGCCGATGCCGTTGCGGCCGACCAGGCCGACCTTGGCGCCCGGCGGCAGGCTGACGGAGGCGTCGTCCAGGAACTCGCGGCCCCAGGCGTTGTAGGTCAGGTTTTTGATCTGCAGCATGGGAACCGGAAAGAAAAAGGCTTACGCGCGGGGATATTGGAAAGATGTGCGGCGCTCGCTATAAGCCGCCGACCCTCAAACTCCCAAACAAGAAGTCACTCCCATGACCGAACGTACGTTCTCGATCATCAAGCCGGACGCCACCCGCCGCAACCTGACGGGCGCCATCAACGCCGTCATCGAAGGCGCTGGCCTGCGTATCGTGGCTCAACGCCGCGTCAAGCTGACCGAAGCCCAAGCCAAGAAATTCTACGAAGTGCACGCCGAGCGTCCCTTCTACGGCGAACTGGTCTCGCAGATGATCGCCGAGCCGGTCGTCGTCCAGGTGCTGGAAGCCGAAGGCGCCGTCGCCAAGTACCGCGAAGTCATGGGCGCCACCAACCCGAACGACGCCGCTGAAGGCACCATCCGCAAGCTGTTCGCCCTGTCGATCGGCGAAAACTCGGTCCACGGTTCGGACTCGCTGGAGAACGCCGGCATCGAGATCGCCCAGTTCTTCACGGACGCCGACATCGTCGGCTAAGGGTTGAGACAGGCCTCTCTGTGAGGTCTGACACAGCGATAAAGCGGCTCGCTCCCGGAACCGGGGGCGGGCCGTTTCGTTTTCATGGTCACGCTGTCTCTCGAAGAAGAACAAGGATGACCGCCATGAAGATGATGCTGAAACTCGCCCCGGTGATCGGCCTGACGGCCCTGCTGGCCGCCTGCGGCACCACGACGGAACAACGCGCCGCCACGGGCGCCCTGGGCGGCGCGGTCGCCGGTCAGGCGATCGGCGGCAATACCGGCGCGACGGTCGCCGGCGGCGTCATCGGCGCCGTCGCAGGCGCCGCCACCACGCCGAAGAAGCCCCACGAGTAAGGCTTTCTCCGCAAGGCGAAACAAAAGGGGCGTCGGCCGCGAAGCCGACGCCCTTTCCCTTGGTCCGTCGCCGGACGCGCCGCTTACCAGATGCGGGCGCGCTTTTCGGGGGCGATGTATTCCGCCTGATCCGGGGTGACGCCGAAGGCGGCGTACCAGGCGTCGATGTTGCGCGGCGGGGTGGCGGCGCGCGCCATGCCGGGCGAGTGCGGGTCGGTGGTCAGCTGCTCTTTCAGAGCCTCTTCACGCGACTTCTCGCGCCACACCTGGGCCCAGCCCAGGAAGACGCGCTGTTCGCCGGTCAGGCCGTCGATCACCGGGGCCGGCTGGCCGTTCAGGCTGCGCTTATAGGCGTCCAGCGCCATCAGCAGGCCGCCCAGGTCGGCGATGTTCTCCCCCATGGTCAGCTCGCCGTTGATGTGCGTGCCGGGGACCGGCTCCTGGGCGGCGTAGATGGCGCCCAGGGTCTTGGCGCGCTCCTCGAAGCGGGCGGCGTCCTCCGGCGTCCACCAGTCGCGCAGCACGCCGTTGGCGTCGGTCTTGCGGCCCTGATCGTCGAAGCCGTGGGTGATCTCGTGGCCGATCACGGCGCCGATGCCGCCGTAGTTGACCGCCGGATCGGCGTTCGGGTCGAAGAAGGGCGCCTGCAGGATGGCGGCCGGGAAGACGATCTCGTTGCGCGGCGGGTTGTAATAGGCGTTCACCGTCTGGGGCGTCATGCCCCATTCCAGCGGATCGACCGGCTGGCCGATCTTGCTGCGGTTCCAGGCCCAGTCGAAGGCGGAGGCGCGCTCGACGTTGCCGTAGAGGTCGCCCGCCGTCAGCTCCAGCCCGTCATAGCTGCGCCACTTCTCGGGATAGCCGATCTTCACGCCGAACTTGGACATCTTCAGCAGGGCCTGCTCGCGGGTGGCGTCGCTCATCCAGTCCAGGGCCTTCAGGCGCTCGGTCATGGCGGCGCTGAGATTGGCGACCAACTGCTCCATCTGCGTCTTGGACGAAGCCGGGAAGTGCAGGCGCACGTATTCCTGGCCCAGAACCTCGCCCAGCTGGCCGTCGACCAGGGCGACGCCGCGGTTCCAGCGCGGACGGTTCTCGGGCTGGCCGCGCAGGGTCTTGCCGCGGAACTCGAAGCGCGAGTCGACGAAGGCGTCGGACAGGTAGGGGCTGGCCTGATCGACGGTCTGGAAGGCCTGCCAGGCCTTCAGCGTCTCGATCGGGGTGTCGGCGAACACCTGGGCGATGCCGGGGATGGCGGTGTTTTCCATCAGCACCAGGGTCGGCACGCTTTCGACCTTGGAGGCCTGCAGGAAGGCGGACCAGTCGAAGCCGGGAGCGAAGGTCGCCAGCTGCGCGGCCGGGGTCGGGTTGTAGATCTTGTCGATCTGGCGGCGCTCGACCGTGGTCCAGTGCTTCTCGGCCACCTTGGTCTCGAAGGCCAGAATGTCGGCGGCTGCCTGGGCCGGGTTGCTCCACCCGGCGGCGGTCAGGGCG
The DNA here is from genome assembly GCF_003938605.1 of Brevundimonas sp. 357. GTDB lineage: Bacteria > Pseudomonadota > Alphaproteobacteria > Caulobacterales > Caulobacteraceae > Brevundimonas. Next base: position 186,683 of record NZ_RHWX01000002.1, read on the forward strand.
CGCGTGACATAGCCGACATAGGCTTCGCGCTGCGTGGCGAAGTCAGGCTTCAGATAATAGTCGCGGTCCGGCAGACCCAGGCCGCCCTGGCCCAGATAGGCCGAGTTGACGTTGGGGTCTTGCAAATCCTCGAACACGGCCACCCCGAACAGGGAGCCGCCGAAGCCTTCGTGGCTGGCGCCCATCAGGCGGGCCATGTCGCTGTGGCTCGCCACGGCGCGGATGGCGGCCAGGTCGGCGGCCAGGGGCTGGGCGCCCAGCTGGTTCACGCGGGCCTCGTCCATGAAGCTGGCGTACAGGGCGCCGACCTTGCGGGCGTTGTCGTTGACCGGGTTGGCTGCGCTGGCCTCGATGATGGCGCGAAGCTGGGCCTGCGAGTTCTCATACAGGACGTCGAACGGGCCGAAGCGGGCCTTGTCGGCCGGAATTTCGGTGTCGCGCAGATAGACGCCGTTGGCGTAGGCGTTGAAGTCGTCGCCCGGCTTCACCGTCAGATCGCGACCGTCCAGGTCGAAGCCCCAGGGCTTGATCTCGGGCGCGGTCGAGGCTGTGGCCGAAGCGTGGGCGTGTTGGGCCAAGGTCGGTTGAGCTGTGAAGGCGAGGGCGAGGGCCATGGCGGCGGCGCCCATCAGGCGAGTTTTCATCATCGGGTCTTTCCCAGTGGTGCAGACGTGCGCGATTGCGCCATTGGGACGGCGCATCCGTGCTTGCGGGCAACCTGCGCGGGCTGCGACCGGCTGTCGCATTAAAAATCGTTAAGGGTCAGGCGCGGCGGACGAAATCGGCGAGCGCCTGGGGATAAAGGCCCTGCTCCGCCGCCTTGACCCGTTCGGCCAGGATGTCGGGCGTGTCGCCGGGCTGGATCGGCACGCGCGCCTGGCCCAAGATCGGGCCTTCATCGACGCCCTCGGTGACGATGTGGACGGTGCAGCCCGCCTCAAGGTCGCCGGCCTCGATGGCGCGGGCGTGGGTGTTCAGGCCGGGATAGAGGGGCAGCAGCGACGGGTGGATGTTCAGCATCCGATCCGCCCATTTCCCGACCAGCCACGGGGTCAGCAGGCGCATGTATCCGGCCAGGGCCACGACCTCGACGCCGCGCTCGACCAGCAGGGCGTCGAGGGCGCGCTCGTGCGCCTCGCGGTCCTTGCCGAAGGGCTTGTGCTCGACGGTCAACGCCTCGACGCCCGCCGCCTCGGCCTTGGTCAGGCCGCCTGCGCCCGCGATGTTGGAGATGACGACCACGACTTCATAGGGCGCGTCCGCCGTCTGACCCGCCGCGATCAGGCTGGCCATGTTCGAGCCGGTTCCCGAGATCAGGACGGCGACGCGGGTTTTGGCGACGGACATGGGCGGCTCGTGCGTTGGAAAAGGCGCGACTGCCATGCGGCCCCGACGGCGACTTAGCAAGAGGGATAGCAGGGCCAAGGGGAGGGTGCGTCGCCGCCGAACCATCGTCGATGAACCGGCGCAAACTCCGTTGCTTCTTCGGAAACGGCGGCGCTAGCGTCGATCCGCCGGAGAGTCCGGCATCCTAAGGGGGGGAGTATCCTATATGCGTCGTCTGTTGACCGCCGCCTGCGCTGCGGCCCTGTTGGCCGCGCCGGCCGTTTCCATGGCTCAGGAAGCCGCGTCCAGCGGCGGTTCGGGGCCGGTCCGCTCGGCGGCCGAACGTCTGCGCAACGCCAACGCCGAACAGATCGAGAAGAACTGGGCCCGCGCCAGCGCCGATGAGCAGACGGTGACGACCAGCCACTCGATCACCGCCCACGGCCGCGCCATGCGCTACAAGGCCACGGCGGGCACCCTGACGGTCCGCAACGACGCGGGCATGCCGACGGCCAGCCTCTTCTATGTGGCCTATACGCTGGACGGCCAGCCGGTCGGTCGTCGCCCGATCACCTATATGTTCAACGGCGGGCCGGGTTCGCCGACGGTGTGGCTGCACATGGGCGCCTTCGGCCCGATGCGGGTCCAGACCGACGCTCCGGTGGTCGAGCGACCGGGGCCGTTCAACCTGGCGCCCAACGACATGACCCTGCTGGACAAGACCGACCTGGTCTTCATCGACATGGTCGGCGCCGGCTATTCGCGTCCGCTGGGCGAGACGCCGGGTTCGGCCTTCTGGGGCGTGGATCAGGACGCGGACACCTTCGCCCGCGCCATCATGCGCTACACGACCAAGTTCGACCGCTGGTCCAGCCCGAAATACGTGCTGGGCGAAAGCTACGGCACCCTGCGCGCCGGCGCTCTGGTGCATCAGCTGGAAAGCCGCGGCATGTCGCTGAACGGCGTGGTGCTGCTGTCGTCGATCATGAACTACGGCGTGCGCCAGCCGGGCTATCCGCAGAACTTCGTGACCCTGCTGCCGACCTATGCGGCGACGGCCTGGTATCACAACAAGATCCCGAACAAGCCCAGCCTGGAGGAACACGTCCAGCGCGCCCGTGAATTCGCCATCGGCCCGTACTCGGCCGCCCTGTCGAAGGGGCATCTGATCTCGGACGCCGAGCGCGCCCAGATCGCCCAGCAGATGAGCGCCCTGATCGGCATTTCGCCGGAGGTTCTGGATCAGGCCAATCTGCGCCTTGAGCTGAGCCCCTTCCGCAAGGAGCTGCTGCGCGATCGTCGCCAGACGGTCGGCCGTCTGGACACCCGCTACCTGGGCATCGACGCCAATGCGGTCGGCGGCTCGCCTGAGGAAGACCCCTCCAGCAGCGCCATCACCGGCGCCTATTTCAGCATCTTCCGCGACTATGTGGCCACGACGCTGAACTACCGCACCGACATGGACTATCGCCAGTCGGCGCGCGGCCTGCCGGGCTTCGACTGGGACTGGAGCCACCGCCCGCCGGTCGGCGGCCCGCAGACGACGCCGAACACGGCGGTCGACCTGGCCACGACCATCCGCCGCAATCCGCACCTGAAGGTGCTGGCGTTGAACGGCTACTACGACGCCGCCACGCCCTTCTTCAGCACGGAGTACGACCTGGCCCAGATGATGCTGGAGCCGCACCTGCGCGGGAACCTGGAGTTCACCTACTATGAAGGCGGCCACATGATGTACACGGCCCGCCCGGCGCTGGAGCAGCTCTACACCGACATGGCCAAGTTCTACGACGAGACGCAGAACGGCGGCCTGCGCTAAGGATACTTCTCTCCGCTCATCCCGGCGGACGCCGGGATCCAGTCCTTTGGCCTTAGGCTCGGCGCTTGAGGTTCTCACTGGGCCCCGGCGTCCGCCGGGGTGAGCGGTAGAGAAATGCGGGCGCAGAAAAAAAGGCCCCAGTCGCTGACCGGGGCCTTTGTCTTATCCGAAGCGGCGCCGCCTTACGCCGCCTGCAGTTGTCCGCAGACAAACGCCGTCTCGCCCGCGTTCAGCAGGGCGGCCAGCACCGGCTCGACGTTCTCCGGCGCGACGATCAGGATGAAGCCCACGCCGCAGTTGAAGGTGCGGCGCATCTCGTGGTCTGAAATGCCGCCCGTCTCGCCCAGCCACTGGAAGACGGCGGGCATCGGCCAGGAGTCCCAGTCGAAGCTGGCTTCCAGACCCTCGGCGATGCAGCGCGGCGGGTTTTCGATCAGGCCGCCGCCCGTGATGTGGGCCGCGCCCTTGATCAGGTCGGCCTTCATCAGCGGCAGGACCGGCTTCACATAGATGCGGGTCGGCTCCATCAGGGCCTGGGCCAGGGTCTGGTCCTTGGCGAAGGGGGCGTCGTCGCCCCAGGCCAGGCCGGACTTCTCGACCACCTTGCGGATCAGGGAATAGCCGTTCGAGTGCGGACCCGAGGAAGCCAGGCCGATGATGACGTCGCCCGACTTCTGCTGGTCCAGATAGGGCAGCACCTTGCCGCGCTCGACGGCGCCGACCGAGAAGCCGGCCAGGTCGTAGTCGCCGCCCGAATACATGCCCGGCATTTCGGCCGTCTCGCCGCCGACCAGGGCGCTGCCCGACTGGCGGCAGCCCTCGGCGATGCCCGCCACCACGCGGCGCGCGGCGTCCACGTCCAGCTTGCCCGTGGCGTAGTAGTCCAGGAACATCAGCGGCTCGGCGCCCTGGGCCAGCAGGTCGTTGACGCACATGGCGACCAGATCGACGCCCACGCCGTCATGGCGGCCGGTCTCGATGGCGATCTTCAGCTTGGTGCCGACGCCGTCCGTGGTGGTGACGATCAGCGGGTCTTCAAAACCGGCGGCCTTCAGGTCGAACAAGGCGCCGAAACCGCCCAGAGAGGCCTCTGCGCCGGGGCGGCGCGTGGACTTGGCCAGGGGCTTGATCGCGTCGACCAGCTGTTCTCCGGCGTCGATATCCACGCCTGCGTCGGCGTAGGTCAGACCGTTTTTCAGGGCCTCAGGGGTGTCGCTCATCGGTCACGGCTCGAAATCGGGGGCGAAAATATGTCGCGGCGCTCTTGCCACGACGGCGTCGCGCGGGGCTATAGCATCGGAATGACGCCAATCACCACCAATGACGCGCTGATCGCCTTCTGCGATCGTTTGGCCAAGGCCCCGTACATCACCGTTGATACGGAATTCATGCGGGAAACGACCTACTGGCCCAAGCTGTGCCTGATTCAGGCTGCGGCTTCGCCTACGGACGCCGCCATCATCGATCCGATGGCGGAGGGGCTGGATATGACGCCCTTCCTCGACATCCTGCGGGACGAATCGATTCTGAAGGTCTTCCACGCCGCCCGACAGGACGTGGAGATCTTCAACAAGCTGGGCGCCATGCCGCGCCCGCTGTTCGACACCCAGGTCGCCGCCATGGCCGCCGGCTTCGGCGATCAGGTCAGCTATGAAGCGCTGGTCCGCCAGATGCTGCGCCAGGAGCTGGACAAGGGCAGCCGCTTCACCGACTGGGCGCGCCGTCCGCTGTCGGATGCGCAGCTGACCTATGCGCTGGGCGACGTGACGCATTTGTCGGCCCTCTATCCCAAGCTGCGCGATCGGCTGCAGAAGGAAGGCCGTCTGGACTGGGTCATGTCCGAAATGAGCGCGGTCACGGACCCGGCGCTCTACGACACCTCGCCTGAGAACGCCTGGAAGCGGCTGAAGCCGAAGAAGTTCAACGCCAAATATCTGGCCGCCTTCGTCGCTGTCGCCGTCTGGCGCGAGCGCGCGGCCCAGGAGCGCGACCAGCCGCGCGGCCGCATCCTGAAAGACGAGGCCATCGACGAGATCGCCGTCCAGGCGCCGACCGACCCGGACGCCTTCAACCGCCTGCGCTCGGTGCCCAAGGGCTTCGGCGGGTCGCGTCTGGGGCTGGAGCTGGCGGCGGAGCTGAAGCGCGTCCTAGCCGACCCGGAAGCCCATGCGCCCAAGCTGGAGCGTCCGGCCAACAACCAGCCCGCGCCGCCTTCGGTGGTGGAGCTGCTGAAGGTGCTGCTGAAGGCCAAGAGCGACAACGCGGGCGTGGCGGCCAAGCTGATCGCCACCGTCTCTGATCTGGAGAAGATCGCGCTGAACGACAACGCCGACGTCGAGGCCATGAAGGGCTGGCGCCGCCAGCTGTTCGGCGAGGACGCGCTGAAGCTCAAGAAGGGCGAGATCGCCCTGGTGCTGAACGGCGCCCGCGTCGAAGTGGTCGAGATCGAGGGCTGATCAACCCTCTCCCATCGGGAGAGGGTTTTAGATTTTCAACGCCAGGTCCATCGCTTCGGCCAGGGCCTTGGCCCGGCGTTTCGTCTGTTCGCCCAGCAGCATGTCGGCGTAGCCGTTGGCGGCGGTGACGCGCAGGGCGCCTTTCTCGACCGTGGCCGTGGCGTTGGCCAGAAGCTGCGGCGAGCGGCCGGACAGATCGCAGGCCAGCCGCATGGCCAGGCCCAGGGCGCGGGCGCGCTTCTGGCCTTTTTCCGACAGCAGGCGGTTGACCGTGTTCGGCGCGGGCGTGCGCGCTTCGCCGCCATAGCGGGCGTTCATCGCCACGGCCATGAAGGCGCGTTCGGCGTGGGTCTGGCCCGGAATGGGCGACCACAGCACCTGATCGAACACCAGGTTGGTGCGGTGGTCCGGGTGCAGCCGCGCGCCCAGATCGGCCAGACGGCACACTGAGGACGTCAGCAGGGCGTCGCGTTCCTCGCCGAACACCTCGGGCAGGGCCGAGGCGACCGACTGAAGCCAGCCGTCCAGGGCGCGGGGCAGCGCGGGATCCACGCCCTGGCGGCCGCCCCAGGCCGAACATCCGGCCAGCAGGGGATCGACGGCCCGCATGGCGGGCTCCATGCCGTCATACAGCAGCCCCTCGCGCACGCCCCAGGCCGAGAAGATGATGGAGCCAAGCCCCAGCCGGTCGATCAGCCCCTCCAGCACCAGGGCGGCGTAGGGCAGGGTCTCGGCGCGGCGCTTGGACAGGCCGGGCAGCTTCTCCAGCGAGGCGCGGGACTGACGCGCGACCAGCCGGGCCATATCGTGGGCGTCGGCGGCGTTCAGGACGTATTGGTGGACGATGCGGATCGGGTGCTCGACCATGGCCATATGCATCTGGGCCAGGCTGCGCCATGCGCCGCCGACGGCGTAGAGCGTCGAGGTCGCATAGTCGTCCTGGATCGGCTCCAGCCGTTTGGCGATGCGGCCGCGCAGGCGATCGGCGTCGAAGCCCTTGGCGTCCAGCAGGGCGAAGGGGCCCAGGGGCAGGGTCACGCCCTTGCCCCGCGGACCGTCGCCGATGCGCGTCAGCTCCAGACTGGCGCCGCCCATGTCTGCGGCCACGCCGCGCGCGCCCGGATCGCCCGCCAGCACGCCCAGCGCCGAATATTTCGCCTCTTCCTCGCCGCTCAGGACGCGGATGCGTAGCCCCGTCTCAGCGGCCACGCGCTCGCAGAACAGGGGGCCGTCCTCGGCCTCGCGCACGGCGGCGGTGGCGGCGACCAGCACCTGATCCGGCTGGACGCCCTCGATCACGGCGGCGAAGCGGCGCAGCGCCGTCATGGCCATGACCACGCCCGATTCTGACAAGCGTCGGGTGGCGGCCAGGTCACGCCCCAGACCGGCCAGCACCTTTTCGTTGAACATGGTCCAGACCGCCCGACCTTCCAGCCGGTACAGCACCAGGCGCACCGAGTTGGAGCCGATGTCGATGACGGCGATCTGTTTCGACTCGTGTTCGCGCTCGGGGCTCATCAGCGGCGCTTCCGCGGCTTGAGGCCTGGATAGGACAGGGCGCCGGGCAGGGTCTTCACCTTGCGGCCGCGCCCGGACAGGCTGGGGTTGGTCATGAAGTATTTGTGCGCCGAGAAGGGCCGCTCCGACCCACTGGGGATCACCCGCCGATACGAGCCGTCGGAGGCCAGAACCCAGCTCTGGGCGTCGTCCTTCAGATTGGCGACCATGATCTGGTCCAGCACCTGATCGTGGACGGTGGCGTTCAGGATCGGCGTCATCACCTCGACCCGGCGGTCCAGGTTGCGCGGCATCCAGTCGGCCGAGGAGATGTAGAGCCGCGCCCGGTTGCTGGGCAGGTCGTGGCCGTTGGCGAAGGCGACGATGCGGCTGTGCTCCAGGAAGCGGCCGACGATCGACTTGACCCGGATGTTCTCCGACAGGCCGGTCACGCCGGGACGCAGGCAGCAGATGCCCCGGATGACCAGTTCGATGCGCACGCCCTGCTGGCTGGCGCGATACAGGGCGTCGATGATCTCCGGGTCGACCAGGGCGTTCATCTTGGCCCAGATGGCGGCGGGTTTGCCCTTGGCGGCGGCGGCCATCTCCTTGCCGATCATCTCGATCAGGCTGGTCTTCATGTTCAGCGGCGAGACGACCAGGGCTTCCAGCTCGTCCGGCTCAGCGTAGCCGGTGATGTAGTTGAACACCCGCGTCGCGTCGCGGCCCAGCGCCTGGTCGCAGGTGAACAGGCTCAGGTCCGTGTATATCTTGGCCGTGACCGGGTGGTAGTTGCCGGTGCCGAAGTGGCAGTAGGTCCGAAGGCTGTCTCCCTCGCGCCGGACGACGACGCTCATCTTGGCGTGGGTCTTGTACTCGACGAAGCCGAAGACGACGTGGACGCCCGCCCGCTCCATCTGGCGCGCCCAGCGCAGGTTGGCCTCTTCGTCGAAGCGCGCCTTCAGTTCGACCAGGGCGGTGACGTTCTTGCCGTTCTCGGCCGCCTCGATCAGGGCGGCGACGATGGGGCTGTCCTTGGAGGTGCGATAGAGCGTCTGCTTGATGGCGATGACGTGCGGGTCGCGCGCCGCCTGACGCAGGAACTGGACCACCACGTCGAAGCTCTCGAACGGGTGGTGGATCAGCATGTCCTTTTCACGCACCGCTGCGAAGATGTCGCCGCCGTTGTCGCGCACCCGCTCGGGGTAACGCGGCTCATAGCCCTTGAACTTCAGATCCGGGTGGCCGCCGGGGATCAGTTCGGACAGCTGGGCCAGGCCCAGCATCCCGTCGACCAGCACCACGTCCTGCGGCTGGGCGTGAAGTTGGGCGATGATGAAGTCGCGCAGGTCGTCGGGCATGTCCGCCTGGATCTTGATGCGGACGACCGAGCCCATGCGGCGCTGTTTCAGCGCTTCCTCGAACTCCATGACCAGGTCTTCGGCTTCTTCCTCGATCTCGATGTCGGAGTCGCGGATCAGGCGGAACAGGCCCTTTTCCAGGATCTCGCAACCCGGGAACATGTGGTCGATGAACAGCAGCAGCAGGTTTTCCAGCGAGACATAGCGCGTGCGTCCCGGCGTCGAACGCCCGTCTGTCGCCAGCGCCCAGAAGCGCCGCACCTGCGTCGGCACCGGCACCAGGGCGTAGAGGACGCGGTTGTCGCTGTTGCGCCGCAGCTTCAGCGCCAGCGAGAAGCCCAGGTTCGGTAGGAAGGGGAAGGGGTGCGCCGGGTCGATGGCCATCGGCGTCAGGACGGCGAACAACTGGTTCAGGAACTCCGGCTCCAGCCGCTCGCGCTCGGTCTTGGTGATGCGGGCGCGCTCGACGATCTCGATGCCGGCCGCGGCCATCTCCTTGCGCAGGACGCGCCACTGACGCTGCTGTTCGGCCATCAGGCCGCCCGCCGCCGCATTGACCTGTTCCAGCTGTTCGGCGGGGGTCAGGCCGTCGGGCGAGACGACGCGAACGCGTTCGCGCACCTGGCCCTTCAGGCCGGCGACGCGAGTCATGAAGAACTCGTCCAGGTTGTTGGCCGAGATGGAGAGGAAGCGCACGCGCTCCAGTAGGGGGTGCCCCTCGTTCGCGGCCTCTTCCAGCACCCGGCCGTTGAAGGCCAGCCAGGACAGCTCGCGGTTGATGAACCGCTCGGGCGAGGCCATCAGCGCCTCGGACAGCTCCAGCTGCGGGGCGCGCGAGGAAGGGACTTCCTCGCCGGTGGTGTCGACGGCGATAGGCGCGAGATCAGTCATGATTCCGTTGTCGCTCGCGCCTGTGACGGCTGCAACCGCGATTGTGTCGCGGCGGGCGGGACTTTGGAACGCCAGGTATAATTCCGCTCATCCCGGCGTACGCCGGGATGAGCGGGTAGGTAAAGGGCGATTACTCCCCGTCCAGCACCTGACGGGCCAGCACGCGCGTCACCGGGCGGTGCAGGGCGTCCAGGCGGTCGACCACGGCCTCGGCGGCGTCTGCCGAGCGGTCGATGCGGCGGACCAGATAGTCGATCAGTTCGTCGGCCGGGGTGATGTTCCGGCTGGCGAAGGCGCGGCGCAGCATGGCGGCGAAGACCACGTCGTCGGGCGCCTCTATCCCCACGGTGCGGATGGCGTTCAGGCGCGAGCGCAGGTCTGGAAGGTCCGTGGCCCATGATGCGGGCGGATCGCGCGACACCAGCAGCAGGGCGCCGCCGCCTGACTGGGTCAGGTTGATCAGGTGGAACAGGCTCTCGTCGTCCGCGTCCTGGGCCCGGTCCAGTAGGACGGGGCGGCCCTCAAGCTCCAGCGGGTCGACCAGGGCGGCCTCGGCGCCGTGCAGGGCGATGGCGCCGGTGCGTTCGACCCAGGCGGCGGCCAGGTGGCTCTTGCCGCAGCCCGCCGGGCCGAACAGCGCCAGGATGGCGCCCGGCGCTTCCGGCCAGGCGGTCAGGGCGGCCACACCCGCGGCGTTCGCTTCCGAGATCGCCAGGTCGGAGGCGCGTTGCGGCGTCTCCTGCTGCAGCGGCAGGCGCAGTTGACGGATTTCGGCGGCCGAGGCGTTCATGAGGACGGACCCTAGCCGGGCCGAGCCGTGGGCGTCTCTGTTGATAGGGCGGGATCACGGGGACAACCTGTCCGCCGCTGTGGATGGCGCGTCGTGGGCGATTCAGCCGCCAGCCTTGACTTTCGGGGGCGATGATGGGCCTTTCCCCGCTCCTAATTCACGCTGTTCGACAGCCGTTTTCAGACGAAAATCCGATATGCACGCCTATCGCTCCCATACCTGCGGCGCCCTCCGTTCGACGGATGCGGGCGCGAATGTTCGTCTGTCGGGCTGGATTCACCGCAAGCGCGACCACGGCGGCCTGCTGTTCATCGACTTGCGCGACCACTACGGCCTAACCCAGCTGGTCCTGCACCCCGAAACGCCGGGCTTTGAAGTGGTCGAGCGCCTGCGCGCCGAAAGCGTCATCAAGATCGACGGCGAAGTGGTCCTGCGCGAAGGCTCGACCGTCAACGCCAACCTGCCGACCGGCGAGGTCGAGGTGCGCGTCCTGTCGGTGGAGGTGCTGTCGGAAGCCGCCGAACTGCCGTTGCCGGTCTTCGGCGAGCCGGAATACCCCGAAGAGATTCGCCTCAAGAACCGCTTCCTGGACCTGCGTCGCGAGACGCTGCACCGGAACATCGTCCTGCGTTCGCGCGTGATCCAGTCGATCCGCAACCGCATGTGCGCCCAGGGCTTCCTCGAGTACCAGACCCCGATCCTGACGGCCTCGTCGCCGGAAGGCGCGCGCGACTTCCTAGTGCCGTCGCGGATGCACCCCGGCAAGTTCTACGCCCTGCCGCAGGCCCCGCAGCAGTTCAAGCAACTGCTGATGGTGTCGGGCTTCGACCGCTACTTCCAGATCGCGCCCTGCTTCCGCGATGAAGACCTACGCGCCGACCGTTCGCTGGAATTCTACCAGCTCGACGTGGAAATGAGCTTCGTCACGCAGGAAGACGTCTTCCAGGCGATCGAGCCGCTGATGCACGGCCTGTTCACCGAGTTCGGTGAAGGCAAGCCGGTGTCGCCGATCGACGGCGTGCAGACCTTCACCAACGACTTCGGCCAGACGATGGAGCACAAGGGCTTCGAGCGTCTGACGTTCGAACAGTCGATGAAGTGGTACGGTTCGGACAAGCCGGACCTGCGCAACCCGATCAAGATGCAGGACGTGTCGGAGCACTTCCGCGACGGCGGTTTCGGCCTGTTCGCCAAGATTCTGGGCGCGGACGAGAAGAACGCCGTCTGGGCCATCCCGGCGCCGACGGGTGGTTCGCGCGCCTTCTGCGACCGCATGAACTCCTGGGCGCAGGGCGAGGGCCAGCCGGGCCTGGGCTACATCTTCTGGTCGGACGACCAGCAGTCGTGGGGCGGCCCGATCGCCAAGAACCTGGGTCAGGAGCCGACGCAGGCCCTGATGACCTCGCTGGGCCTGGGCAAGGGCGACGCGGCCTTCTTCACCGCCGGCCTGCCGTCGGTCTTCGCCAAGTTCGCCGGTCTGGCCCGCACCCGTGTCGGCACGGAGCTGAAGCTGGTCGACGAGGACCAGTTCAAGTTCTGCTGGATCGTCGACTTCCCGATGTTCGAATGGTCGGAAGAAGAGAAGAAGGTCGACTTCAGCCACAACCCCTTCTCGATGCCGCAGGGCGGCATGGAGGCGCTGGAGACGCAGGATCCGCTGACCATCCGCGCCTATCAGTACGACATCGTCTGCAACGGCTATGAGCTGTGCTCGGGCGCGATCCGGAACCACAAGGCCGAGATCATGTTGAAGGCCTTCGAGATCGCCGGCTATGACGCTTCGGTGGTTGAAGAGCAGTTCGGCGGCATGCTGAACGCCTTCCGCTACGGCGCGCCGCCGCACGGCGGTCTGGCGCCGGGCATCGACCGCATCGTCATGCTGCTGGCCGGCGAGCCGGCTATCCGCGAGGTCATCGCCTTCCCGCTGAACCAGCAGGGCCAGGATCTGCTGATGAGCGCCCCGGCCGAGGCCGAGGAACGTCAGCTGAAGGAGCTGTCGATCCGCACCCAGCTGCCGATCAAGATCTGATCGCGGCGACAGCGATGAATTGGAAAAGGGAGGGGGCGACCCCTCCCTTTTTTGCGTCCGGGTCTTAGTTGCCCGAGGTGATGACCAGGTTGCGCTGGCGCGGAGGAATGGGCGGAACAGGCGGCGCGGGCGGCGTGCGGATGACGCGGACGCCGCCGCGGCAGTTTCGGGCCGTCAGGCCGCCCGGAAGGCGGGTCGAGGCGTCGCCGCAGGCCTCTTCGACCTGATCGGCCGTCAAGCCGCGCGCGCGGGAGAGATCCAGGCCGCGAATGTCGGTGCGGCGCAGGGAGGCGTCGCGGAAATCGGTGCGATTGAAGCTGCCGCCGGACAGGCGTGCGCTGTCCAGGTCGGCGTCGCGGAAGGTGGCGTTGTCGAAGTTTCCGCCCGACAGGTTGGACGCCTTGATGTCGGCGCCGGTGAAGTCTGCGCCGCTGGCGTTCACATTGGCCAGGGTGGCGCCGAAGATCTCCGCATCGTTCAGGCGGGCGCGGACCAGGACGGCGCTGTTCATGTTGACGCCCTGAAGCTCGGCGCCGGTCAGATTGGCGCCGGTCAGATTGGCCCGGATCAGGACGGCGCCGGTCGCCTCTGCGCCCATCAGTTGGGCGCCGGTCATATTGGCGGTGGTGAAGGTCGAACCGACCATCTCGATCCCGCGCATGTCGGCCCGGCTGAAGTCGGCGCCGACGAAGTTCGAACCGACCAGTTCGGCGCCGCGCAGATTGGCCCCGACCAGGGTGGCGTTGGCGAAGTTGGCGCCGGTCAGGGTGGCGCCGGACAGGTCGCGGCCCGACAGTTCGCAACGGACGCAACTGCCGCCCAGGGACACCATGCGGGCGACGTCGCGATCCTGGGACGAGGTCATGTCCACAGCGCCGGCCAGGACGGGGGCGGCCGTCGTCAATCCCACAAGGGCTGAGGCGGCGAGGGCCAGACGGCGCAGGGGTGAAATCGAGCGTTTCATCACCCCTCTTGAATGCGCCTTAGTCCGTAAAAACCCTACTTAAATCGCGGTAACGAAGGCGACGCTCAACAGGCGGGAATGCGTAGTCCCGAAGGCAGAACCGTGTTCTGGTCGCCGCAGGCCTGATTGAGCTGCGACTGGGTCAGGCCGCGCGCGCGCGACATCTCGGCGCCCGACAGATTGGTCCCGTTCAGCTTGGCCCCGGCGAAGGCGGCGCCTTCCAGATAGGTTCCGACGAAGCTGGCGTTGGTCAGGTCCGCCCCGGTGAAGTTCGAGCTGGACAGGACGGCGCCGTAGGCCTCGACGTCGCGCAGGTCGGCGCGGCTGAAATTGGTGCGGTTCATCACCGACAGGCTGATATCCGCCTGACGGACGCGGGCGCCCGCCAGGTTCATGCCCGTGCGCTCCAGGCCCGAGAAGTCGCCCTGGAACAGGTTGCAGCCGGGGCAGGAGGCGCCGCGACGCACCTGGCTGATCTGAGAGGCGTTCTGCGCCGAGGCGGGCAGGGCCGTCAGCGTCAGGCCGACGGCGGCGAGAAGGGCGATTGCGGGACGGATCATGCGGATGGCTCCAGGCTTTGCCGCCTCGCAGCAAGAAGCGGGCCGCCGTTTCGGGACAGTGCGTCCCGCTTTGGCCGCTTGACGGTCAGCCCTGAACCTTGGGCGCCGCGCCGCAGGCGCTGCAGACCGGCGTCCCGTTCCGGTCCGACAGCATCAGGTCGCCGCACTCGGGACAGGGGCCGGCCTGCGCCTGCGGCGTGGTGCGCGGCGACGGCTCCTTCCGGCCGAAGGGGGCGACGATCAGATTGTCGGGCGCCGCGCCCCGCGCAAAGCCCTTGGAGATGAAGCGGGCGGCGGGCACGGGTTGGGGCGCGTCGGTCGGGGCGCCGTCCATACCGTCCAGATTGGCGGCCTCGGGCGTGACCTGGGCCAGTTCGCGCCGATCCAGATAGGAGACGCCCAGCTCGCGGAACACATAGTCGAGGATGGAGGTCGCCGAGCGGATCGAGTCATTGCCCGTGACGCGCCCCGACGGCTCGAAACGGGTGAAGACGAAGGCGTCCACGAACTCGTCCAGCGGCACGCCGTATTGCAGGCCGATGGAGATGGCGATGGCGAAGTTGTTCATCATCGAGCGGAAGGCGGCGCCTTCCTTGTGCATGTCGATGAAGATCTCTCCCAGTTCGCCGTCTTCGTATTCGCCGGTGTGGATATAGACCTTGTGGCCGCCGACCGAGGCTTTCTGGATATAGCCTTTTCGGCGGTCGGGCAGGCGGCGGCGGGTGCGGTCGCGCTCGACCACCTTCTCGACCACGCGCTCGACGGTCTGGGGCGCGGCTTGCGGCGGCGTCTCGGCGCGGCGGGGGGCCTCCACCTCGGGAAGGGTCAGGCGGAAGCTGAGCGGGGCTTCCGCGCGACGCAGGGCCACGGCGCGGCGATTGTCACGCGCGCCGTCGGCGATGGCGCGGCTGATCTGCATGGCGTCGGAGCGCCAGTCCAGCAGGCGGGGGCGGGCGTCGGGCGCGTCGCTGAACGGCTCGATCGCCTGGCGCAGAACCGCCTCCAGATCGGCGCGCGGCGTCGCCAACAGGGCCGTTAGCGACGGCGGCGCCTGATCCCAGTCCGACAGGTCCGGTCGGCCGAAGACATAGGCGGTCGCGGCTTCGATCTCTTCGGCCGTGAAGCCCAGGCGGGGCAGCAGGGCGCCTTCGTCCGGCGTCAGCCCCAGCACGTCGCCGATGAAGCCTGCGTCCAGCACCGGCGGAGCGAAGGCGGGCCCGAAGTCTTCGACCAGAGCCAGGGCGCGCTCGATGGCCTCCAACTCCAGATCGGTGAACCCCAGTTCGCGCAGGCGTCCGTGGCTCACGCCCGGCGCCTCGGCCAGGGTGCGGCGGCCGAACAGATGGCGTTCCGCCGTCTCGACATCGCCGCCCGCCGTGACAATGGCGGCGGCCAGGGCGGGCCTCAGGCGTCGGGCGATTTCGTCGTCGGCGGTCTGGAACACATCCGTCGCGCCGAACGGCGACAGGCCTAGCCGCAGGTCCAGCTCGGCCTCGTCGACGAACAGGCCGATCACGGCGTTGCGGCGCCCGTTCGGCTCCAACGCGGCGGCGTCGCGCCCTTGCGCCTGAAGCACGGCGATGACGTCATCCTTGGCGGTCGCCCATTCGGGGCAGGGCGCCAGTCGGGCCGCCAGCTCGCCGGAGGTTTGGGACGCCATGTCAGCGACGCGCCGCCCGAGGGCGGACGCCTGCGCGGCGGGGTCGGTTCCGTCCTGGCCGACCGCCCAATCCGCTAGGCCGCCGAGACCCAGGGCGATAGGCCGCGCGGCCTGCGTCTCGGCCTGGCCTGCCTGGTCCAGTTCGATATCCAGCGCCGTGGTCCACAGGGCGACCAGCGCGTCCAGGGATGCGTCGAAGTCCGCCCCCGCCAGCGCCGCCAGCGCAGGCAGGTTCAGGATCGCGCGCGCGCCCGTCTGGGCGGCGGCCATGGCCTCGGCGTCGGCGGGCGAGAAGACGACCACGACCGGGCCTTCCTGTGCCGCCTCGGCCACGGCGGCGGTTCGGGGATCCCCCGAGGCGGTCGTGTCGCGCGCCGCCAGCACGGGCAGGGCGGCGGGCTGTTCGGCGGCTTCGATCGTGAGATCGGCGGGCTCGCCCTGAATGGCGCGCAGGATGTCGGCGTCGCCGGCGCCGCAGCGGCGCGCCGCCACGGCCGCGCGGGCCAGGGCCGGGTTGGCGGCGGGATCGGCGCAGGCCTCGCGCGGGCCTTCGCAACGGGAGACGGCGTCGGCGACCTCGCCCAGCGCCTTGGCCAGGGCTTCGGTCGCGCACGAGGACAGGCGACGCCCGCGCCAGGCGGCGGCCTGGGCCGACAGGGCCTGCGTCGCATCCGGCTCGGACAGGTCGATCAGCGGCCGGAAACCGTTCGTCGTCGGCAGGGCGGGCGCGGCGAGGCCCAGCAGCACGGACGCTGCGAGTTCAGCGGCGAATCGCTCGGCCTCGGCGGCGGTGGCCAGGGCGCCGTTTTCGCGCCCATCAGATGCGAGTCGCGCGGCCCAGCCGTGGATGGCGTCGTCGAGGGCATGGGAGGGCGACGGCGCCTGGCTTTCAGCCCAGTCCAGCCAGGCTTCGACGCGAACGTCAGTCCACCCGGTGGGCGCTATGACCGGCGTCAGGGCGCGGCCGCGCTCGATCTCGCGGGGCTCGAAAGCGAGCGTCGCGGCGAGAGGAGCAAAGCGAGCCTTGAAGCGCATTCCACGTCTCCACGCATGTCGTCTGAACCAGCTTACCGACAGATCTGACGGGCGTTCAACGTATGTTGTGGTTTGCGCGGGGGTTGCCCACAAGATGTTGAGGCGCTTCCCTTGCGCTCCATGCTGGACGTAGGGCGTCGCGGTTTCTATGATCGCGCCGCGCCGCCGGACCTTCCCTGGGCGGTGGATTCGAGTGAGTTCGACGACGTGCTGAGCAAGATCTTCACCTGGTGGAACGGCGCCACGATCGGCACCCTGTTCACCGTCGGCAAACGCGGCCAACTGGTCGGCACGGACGAGTTCGGCAACCGCTATTACGAATCCCGCGACGCCGTCAGCTATGACGGCCGCAAGCGCCGCTGGGTCATCTATGACGGCTACGCCGAGGCGACCAAGGTGCCGCCGGAATGGCAGGGCTGGCTGCGCTACACCTATGACGAGACCCCGGCCGAGCGCCCGCTGCCGCGCCAGGCGTGGGAAAAGGATCACCTGCCGAACCTGACGGGCACGCCGATGGCGCGCCGTCCGCAAGGCTCGCTGGCCGCCCTGGGCCAACGCCCGGCCGCCACCGGCGACTATCAGGCCTGGAGCCCGGAATGACCCTTCGCCATGTCCTGCTGGCCGGGGTGGTCGTCGCGGGACTGGCGATCTCGGGCGTCGGCGTGGCCAGCGCCCTGATGGACCTGCCGCAGGACGCGGCGCCGGCCCCGGCCGATCCGATCGGCGACCTGCTGCGCGACACCGGCCGCACGCCGCTGCAACCGACCCAGCCGCAGACTCCGCCCGCCAACGGCGGCCAGTCCCCGGCGACGAACCCGGCGGCGCCGACCGCGCCCGCGCAACCGGGCGTCCCGACCGTCGCAGTCCAGGGACAGGAAGTCGCCGTTCAGGAAGAAGTGCCGGAAGACCTGACCGCCGAAGAGGAAGAGGCCGCGCCCGCGCCCGCCGCTCCGACCACGCCGCCGGGCGTGCGCCAGCGCCGTCGCGTCGCCGTCATCCAGGCGGTCGACAAGACCACGGCCGAGACCATGCGGTTCGAGGTCGAGGTGGGCGGTCGCCCGGTGCGTTTCGGCAAGACCCTGATTTTCAAGGCTCGCGCCTGCGAAGTCTCCGCTTCGGATGAAATGACCGAGGACGCCATCGCCTATATGGAGGTCGGGGTTCAGCCGCGCGGCCTGGCGGCGCCGACCGAGGCCCGTCAGGTCTTCAAGGGCTGGATGTTCGCCTCGTCGCCCAGCGTCAGCGGGCTGCAACATCCGATCTACGATGCCTGGGTGGTCGGCTGTAAGGGCTAAAGGGCGCGCGAATGACGCATCGGAAATCCCCCAAGAAAACGGAAACCGTCGAAATTCGGCTTTCGCACGCCGCCAAGACCGCCTTCATGGCGCGATGCCGGGCCCAGGGCATGACGGCCAGCGAGGCGATCCGACGTTTCATTGATGCTGATCGGGCGGATGTTCGCGTTGCGCCGTGGCGCCAGATATGGATCGCAGCGGTCGCCGGGTTGGCGTTGGGTGCGGTTGCCGCGCCGTCGCTGGCTCAGAGCCTCTCGCCGTCGCGCGCCGCATTCGATCGTCTGGACCGTGACCGGAACGGCGTCGTCACCTTTGAAGAGTTTCGCGCTCGCTAGAGCGAAATCGGTTCAGATGCGATTGCATCTGAACTCAGATACTCGCTCCAGCATCAATGCTGGAGCCTGATTCACGGCATCAGCGGAATTGCGAAGCGATTCCGCCTCAACCGATCAGACTCTAGCGGATGGGTTTCAAAAACCGGTCGGTCTGAAGGTTCAGCCACGTCCCGGGTCTGGTCAGGCCGGCGCCCGGTTCCCATGACGCAAGCACGATCTCCGCTCGGCCGATGATGTTCTCGGCCGGCAGCAGGCCGACGCCGACCTCGGCGGGCCATCGGCTGTCCAGCGAGTTGTCGCGATTATCGCCCATCACGAAATACCGGCCCGCCGGCACGCGATAGACGTCGGTGTCGTCGCCGGGCTGAGAAGGGCCGCCATCGTAGGTGACATAATCTCGACCGTCGCCCAGCGTTTCGCGCACGGCCAGCACCTGTCGCTCGGGCGCGTCGTGATCCTGGGTCAGACCCAGGGGCGTGCGTTTGACGGCGTGTCCGTTGATGAAAACCTGGCCGCTTCGAACCTGAACCGTATCGCCTGGCAGGCCCACGACGCGCTTGACCCAGGCGGTTGACGGGTCGTTGGGCCGACGAAAGACGACCACATCGCCCCTGGCCGGCGAACGCGCCAGAAGCCGCCTCGGCTTTATGGGCGGGTTGAACGGCAGCGACGCCGTGCTCCAGCCGTAGCTGTACTTCGACACGACGATGTAGTCGCCGGTGACAAGGCCCGGCTCCATCGACGAGGAGGGGATGGTGAACGGCTGGAACAGCACGGTCCTGACGACGAGGACGAGCAGCAGGGCGTAGGCCAGGGTTCGAGCGATATCGACGGCTTCACGGCGCCAGGCGGACGGTGCGGCGACAGGGGCGTTGGTGAAATGGGTCATGACGCCATGGCGCGCCGGGTCAGTCGGGAAGACCAGCCTTATCGTGTCCCGACAGTTGCAAAACCTGTCCGGACACGGCCGCCGCCACGGCTTCGACGCCTGTCAGCGGCACGAACAGAGTGGTGGGGTCCGGTACGACCTTCAGGGCCGGAGCCAGCATCCGCAGATAGGCTTCCTGCGGCGTCTCCACGGCGCCGAACTGGCTGAGGTGCTCGGTCAGGAATTGCGCGTCCAGCAGGCGCCAGCCGCCCTTTCTCAGTCGCGCGACCAGATGGACCAGGGCGACCTTGGAGGCGTCCGTGGCCCGGCTGAACATGCTCTCGCCGAAGAAGGCGCCGCCCAGCGTCACGCCGTAAAGGCCGCCGACCAGCGTCTCGTCGCGCCAGCACTCGATGCTGTGGGCGAAGCCGCGCTGATGCAGTTCGACGTAGAGGCGGCGGATCGGGGCGTTGATCCAGGTGTCCTCGCGTCCCGGCGCGGGCGCGGCGCAGGCGTCCAGCACGGCGGCGAAGGCCGTGTTCACCCGCACCTGAAACGGCTCGCCCCGCACGGTGCGGCGCAGGCGTGACGGAATGTGGAAGCGATCCAGCGGTATGACGCCCCGCTGGTCCGGCTCGACCAGGAAGACGCGCGGATCATCGTGCGCCTCGGCCATGGGGAAGACCCCCCGCGCGTAGCAGGCGAGCAGCGCTTCCGGTCCGAAGACATCGGAAGGGCCGCTCGCGCTGAAGCCCGGCTCGTCCAAAGGGCGCTTAGGCCTTGGCCTTGCGCGCCGCCGCCCACTTCTCCAGCCAGTGGATGTCGTAGTCGCCCGACAGGATGTCCGGCTCCTGCAACAGCTTCTGGAACAGGGGGATGGTGGTGTCGACGCCGCTGATGACCGTCTCGCCCAGCGAACGCTTCAGGCGGGCCAGCGCCTCTTCGCGGTCGCGGCCGTGGACGATCAGCTTGCCGATCAGGCTGTCGTAATAGGGCGGGATCGAATAGCCGGCGTAGATGGCGCTATCCAGACGCACGCCCAGGCCGCCCGGCGCGTGGAACTCGGTGATCGTGCCCGGGGACGGGGTGAAGGTCTCCGAGTTCTCGGCGTTGATCCGCACCTCGATGGCGTGGCCCTTGAACTCGATATCGTCCTGCGTGAACGACAGCGGCAGACCCGCGGCGATGCGGATCTGTTCGCGTACCAGATCGACGCCCGTGATCATCTCCGTAACCGGGTGTTCGACCTGCAGGCGGGTGTTCATCTCGATGAAGAAGAACTCGCCGTCTTCCCACAGGAACTCGATGGTTCCGGCGCCCAGGTAGCCGATGGCGGCGATGGCCTTGTTGACCGTCTCGCCGATCTTGGCGCGGCCCTCGGCCGACAGGGCGGGCGAGGGGGCCTCTTCCAGCACCTTCTGGTGACGGCGTTGCAGCGAGCAGTCGCGTTCGCCCAGGTGGACGACGTTGCCGTGGCTGTCGGCGATGACCTGGATCTCGATGTGGCGCGGCTTCTGGAGGTAGCGCTCCATGTAGACGGCGCCGTTGCCGAAGGCGGCCAGGGCCTCGGTCTGGGCCGTCTGGACGGCCTCGACCAGGTCGTCAGCCGTCATCGCCACCTTCATGCCGCGCCCGCCGCCGCCGGCGGCCGCCTTGACGATCAGGGGGAAGCCGATGGTCTTGGACGCTTCGATGGCCTGTTCGACCGTTTCGACCTCGCCGTCAGAGCCGGGGACGACGGGGATGCCTGCGTCCTTGACCGTCTGCTTGGCGGTGATCTTGTCGCCCATGACCCGGATATGCTCGGGCTTGGGGCCGATGAAGGCCAGGCCGTGGGCTTCGACGATCTCGGCGAAGCGGGCGTTTTCCGACAGGAAGCCGTAGCCGGGGTGGATTGCCTGGGCGCCGGTGATTTCCGCCGCCGCGATGATCGAGGGGATGTTCAGATAGGACTTGGCCGCCGGCGCGGGGCCGATGCAGACGCTCTCGTCGGCCAGGCGCACCCACATGGCGCCCCGGTCGGCTTCCGAGTGCACGGCGACGGTGGAGATGCCCATCTCCTTGCACGCGCGGTGGATGCGAAGCGCGATCTCGCCGCGGTTGGCGATCAAAACCTTGGTGAACATGGGGCTCAGGCTTCCAGCACGACCAGGGCTTCGCCGAACTCGACCGGCTGGGCGTCGCCCACCAGGATTTCGGCCACCACGCCGTCGCGCGGCGCCTGGATCGGGTTCATGGTCTTCATGGCCTCGACGATCAGCAGGGTCTGGCCCTTCTTGACCTTGTCGCCGGCCTTGACGAAGGGGTCCGACCCCGGCGCGGGCTGCAGATAGGCGGTGCCGACCATCGGCGACTTCACCTCTTCACCGGCGCGGGCGACGATGGTGGCCGGGTCCGACGGCATGGAGAGCGGCGCGGCGGCGGCCGGCGCGGCGTGGGCGACCGGGGCCGGTGCGGCGGCGTACTGGATCGGGGCGGCGGCGACGGTGACTTCGCGCTTCACCTTGATCTTCAGATCGCCGCGCTCGACTTCGATCTCGGTCAGGTCGGTGTCGTTGAGGATGTCGGCCAGGCTGCGGACCAGGTCGGCGTCGATGTTCTTGTTCTTGTCGTCGGACATGGGGGTCTCTTCTACTTGATCTTCAGACGGCGCGCGGCGGTCAGCCCTTGGCCCCGGCGCGGCGCGCCAGGTCCAGAGCGGCCCGGACGGCCAATTCATAGCTGCGGGGGCCGAAGCCGGCGATGACGCCGGTCGCGGCCAGGGAGACATAGGAGTGATGCCGGAACGCCTCGCGCGCGGCGGGGTTCGACAGGTGGCACTCGACCACGGGGATGCTCAGCGTCTTCAGCGCGTCCAGCAGGGCCACCGAGGTATGGGTGAAGGCGGCCGGATTGATGACCAGGGCGTCGGCCCCAGTCCTGGCTTCTTGAATCCAATCGACCAGCTGGCCTTCATGATTCGACTGATGGAAGATCACGCGGGCGCCCTCGGCCGCCGCCTCGCACATGGCCTGAACGTCGGCCAGCGTCTCGCGGCCATAGATATCCGGCTCCCGAACCCCCAGCAGGTTCAGGTTCGGCCCGTTCAGGACATACAGGGTGAGAGTTTCGGGCATTCGCTCGCAAAACAGGCGCGCCGCCGCGCGGAATCGAGCGCGCGTTGTAGCCCAGGTGGCGCGTGGCGCAAAGCGGGCGGGGAAAAAGGGTGACGCAGGGGGAGGTTGGGCGGCGGTGAGCGGGCCTTCTCAAGCGCCGTTAGGGATGGGAAGCGGACATACAGGCGCTCGCCTGCTACGCTCACAAAATGTCATTCGAAAATGCTTGGACGAAGTATCACGCTGGGCAACGGCCAGTCGGCTGGATGCTGCGAGAAGGCGGGGCGAAAAACTGGTTGCGCTTTCATTCGCTGCCCGCCTCGAAACGCTATGCTGACACCAACGGCGAGCGTGCAATTCTATTGGCTCGTCAAAACGCGCTCGCTGAGGAAGTGCTTGGCGCGGACCCATGCTGGCTTGTTCAGACCCATTGGACGACGCACGCCAATGAGAGCGACGCAGCAGATCAATACGATCCTTTCCGGGCCACCCGCGAGTTGGGGTTGGATTTTGTCTCAACGTTTCTCGTAGATGACGACGAAGAAGATCGTCCGTGGCGGGTGTATGCAACCCAAACCAATTGGTCGCCTGGTCGGTTTGACGATTTGCTTCTTGCAGTGGCGGACGAGAAGGCCGGGCCGACGCTTTGGATGGCTGCGAATGGTGCGATCTTCGCTCCTTATGACGGCGGCGTTGATCTCTTTCTGCCCGACGTTGCGCAAGTCCAGCGAATGGCAGAACGACACAAGGATTGGCTCTCGCCGCATCTTCTAGGGCTATAGACGGGATGTCTGCTCAGGGTCGAAAACGGTTTTAGACCGTGGATTTGATGTCCCGCACGAGAACCCCCATTATCAGACGTCTCCGGGAGGCTCTGCCTCTTCCCCTTCATTCCCTGGAGCGAACAGTTTGCGTATCGAAGTCAACGGCGAGGCGCGGGACACCGCCGCCACGACCATTCTGGGTCTGGTTCAGGAGTTGTCGCTGGACCCCAAGAAGGTGGCGGTCGAGCGCAATCTGGAGATCGTGCCGCGCTCGCTGCACGGCGAGACGGCGCTGGCCGAGGGCGACAAGATCGAACTGGTGCAGTTCGTGGGCGGGGGCTGACGCCGCCCTTTCCGCCGTCATCCTCGGCCTTGTGCCGAGGATCCAGAAGCGTGCCGGGCAAAAGGTTTTGCGCCGCGCTTTAAACATCCGGCGTTGAGTCTATGGATCCTCGGCGCAAGGCCGAGGATGACGAGCGTGGGTGTGGGATGAGCGGGAAGGGGGCGCAAGCGCAAGCCGATCAAATCCCGCAACGGCGCTTCCCCCCGGCGGCGGGCGGCGCTAGGTCACTAAACCATGACTGACACCGCTCCCCGCACCGACAGCTGGACCGTCGCCGGCCGCACCTTCAACTCGCGCCTGATCGTGGGCACCGGCAAGTATCGCGACTACGTCCAGAACGCGGCGGCGGCCGAGGCTTCGGGCGCCGAAATGGTCACCGTGGCCGTGCGCCGGGTGAACCTGACCGATCCCAACCAGCCGGTGCTGACGGACTTCATCGACCCGAAGAAATATACCTATCTGCCCAATACGGCGGGCTGCTTCACCGGCGAGGACGCCGTGCGGACCCTGCGTCTGGCGCGCGAGGCGGGCGGCTGGACCCTGGTGAAGCTGGAGGTTCTGGCGGACCCCAAGACCCTGTTCCCCGACATGGAAGAGACGCTGCGGTCGCTGAAGTTGCTGACCGCCGAGGGCTTTGAGGTCATGGTCTATTGCACCGACGACCCCGTCTATGCGCGCAAGCTGGAGGACGCGGGCGCCGTGGCGATCATGCCGCTGGGCGCGCCGATCGGCTCGGGGCTGGGGGTGCAGAACCCGATCAACATCCGCCTGATCGTCGAGCAGTCCAAGGTGCCGGTGCTGGTCGACGCAGGGGTCGGCACGGCCTCCGACGCCGCCATCGCCATGGAGCTGGGCTGCGACGGCGTCTTGATGAACACGGCCATCGCCGAGGCGCGCGATCCCCTGCTGATGGCCAGCGCCATGAAGCACGCGGTCATCGCCGGGCGTGAATCTTATCTCGCGGGGCGGATGAAGAAGCGGTTCTACGCCGACCCGTCCTCGCCGTTGGCGGGGCTGATCTGAGAAGGCTCAGGGGCTGACCGCAAGGTCAGCCCTTTTTCTTGGCCGCTTCGATCAGGGCGCCGACTTCGCGCGGGTCGATGCCGGGGCTGGCGACGCCGTTGATGAAGAAGGTCGGCGTGCCCTGCAGGCCGAGTGCAGCGGCGGCGGCATGAATGTCGGTGACGTGGCGCGTCATTTCGGGGGCCGAGATGGCGGCGTTCGCCCTGGCCATGTCGACGCCGTTGTCGGACAGGATGCGGTCGATGGCGACGCGGTCCAGCGCGCGTTCCGCCATCAGGGCGTCATAGACGGCCAGGTATTTGCCCTGCTGATGCGCGGCCAGGGCGGCGCGGGCGGCGTATTGGGACGTCACGTCCTCGCCGCGGTCCAGAATCGGCCAGTCCTTGAAGACGAAGCGCACGTCCGGGTGAGCCGCCATCAGGTCGCGGTAATCGTGGGCCACGGCCTTGCAGCCGGGGCAGCGGAAGTCGAAGAACTCGATCACCGTCACCTTGGCGTTGGCCGGGCCGAAGGCCGGATCGCGCGCATCGGCGGCCAGCAGGGCCGGGTTGGCGGCGGCGGCGGCATTGATGGTCTGGACGCGCGACTGGGATTCCGCCGTCTCGCGCGCCGCCAGGACTTCATCCAGCACTTGCGGGTTCTGGATCAGATAGGCCCGCACCCGTTCGCCGAATCCGCCGGTCAGGTAAGGCGCGGCCGACAGGACCAGGGCGACGGCTGACATCCCTGCGGCGGCCCAGCCCAGCGTCGCGCCCGACAGGCCTAGGCGCGCCTTTCTCGGCGTAGCAGTCGGGGTGGGATCGTGGCGTGCGTCGTCGGTCATCAGTCTCTCGTCTTACTCAGTAAAGCTGTGGGGCGGGGCGGAATCAGCCGCCTCCTGGCGGGATAACGCCGGATCGGCTGCGCTGCTCATTGCGACGCTCGGCGTCCTGGATATCTTTCTCAGTCGCACCGGTCGCCAGTACGATGTCCGTCGCGCGGCGCCATTCGATCGAGCTGCGGTCCAGCATGTCGCGGGCGCGCATGGCGAACTGGGCGGCCTGGTCCGGACGGCGCAGAGCGAACCAGTATTCGGCCGAGGCCAGGCGCGCCTCGCCCTCCTTTCCCTGGCTGGAATAGGCCTGAGACAGCAGGCGCCAGGCCAGGTTGTTGTCGCCTTCCAGAGCCACGGCGCGCTTCAGCTGGTTTTCCGCTTCGGCCAGCTTGGTCGTATCGTTCGTCTCGATAAGGGCATGGGCCAGGTTGATGCGCAGAAGCGGAGCGTCGGGCTTGAGCTGCACAGAGCGTTCATGGGCGCCGATGGCTTCGGTCGGGCGGCCTTCTTCGAACAAAATCTGGCCCTTGAGTTCCCAGAAATAGGGGTTCTCGGGCTGTTCGGTCAGAAGCAGATCGACGGCGTCCAGCGCCTTCTGCGTCTGGCCGTCGCGGTACCAGGCGATGGCGCGAGCATAGCGGGCGGGCAGGGTGACGTTGCTGGACGGATAGTCGCGCAAGGTCGAATTGGGCGAGTCCATGAAGGCGCGGATCTTGGCCACGACCAGGGCGTGTTGAGCCATACGCTCGGCGCTATCGCGCTTGTTGTAGTTGGAGGCGGCTTCGACCGGCGGTCGCAGGGCCTCGATGCGTTGCGACGATAGGGGGTGGCTGCGGAAATAGGGGTAGCGGCGCTGGTCCGAGAATATTTCCTGCGAGCGGAAGTTCTCGAAGAACTCGACCATGCCGCGTCCGGATTCCCCGGCGCGCTCCAGAGCGCGGGCGCCGGTGATGTCGGCCTCGCCCTCCTGGCTCTGCATGTAGCGCAGGGCGCCCAGAGTGCCGAAGTACTGGCTGGAGGCCAGCAGGGCCGCGCCCGCGTCCGGCGCGCCCGCGATCGCGGCCAGGGCGCCCAGCGCCATGGTCATGATCATCGGCTGCATCCCGGCGTTCTGGGCGCCGTCGCGCAGGGTGTGCCGGTTCTTGATGTGGCCGGCCTCGTGGGCGATCACGCCCAGGAGCTGATTGGGGCTCTTGGTCCGCAGGATCAGGCCGGTGTTCAACCCCATGATCCGCCCGCGCGTGGCGAAGGCGTTCAGGTCGTTGTCGTTGACCAGCAGGATCTCGACCTCGCTCGGGTCCAGCCCCATGGCGTCGAGCACGGGCTCGGACCACTCGTGGATGATGCCCTCGATCTCGGTGTCCCGGATCAGGCTCTGGGCCTGGGCCGCGGCGGATGAAGCCAGCACCGCGAGGGCGCCGACGCCGGCGGCCAGATAGCGCCGAAAGCGGGTTGCGGCGGGGGGCGTCCTGGTCATGACGAACTCCAGAGCGATAGTCTCCCCCGCAGCTTCCAGCTTAATCGTGTCCGATCAACGGCGCCACCAGCCCCGCTTGGGCTTGGCGGGCGCTTCGCCGATCTGGTTCGGATCGTCGGCGATGATGGCCGCGATGTCGACCTCTGCGGCAGGCGTCGGTGTCGGTTTGGTCAGGACCACGGCTTGGGCCTGGTCTTTGACCATGACGTCTTCGATCACGACGTCTTCGGCCAGGGCCTCTTCGATCCCCTGCTCAATGCGGGCGGCGACGGCCGGGGGTACGTCCAGGTCGGCCTCGACCGGTTGATGTTCCGGCTCGACCGGCGCTGCATCCTCGCCGGTCGTTTCCACGACAGGCTCAGCGGCGGTTTCAGACGCGACCTTGCGGCGAACGCGACGACGCTTGGGGGGCTCGATGGTTTCCACGACGTGGGGGACGTCGGCGGAGGTTTCCCCCACGGAGTCACCATCGATCATCACGGCGATGGGCGTGTCCGGCGAACCGACGGGCGGCAGGCCTTCATTAAGGGCGCGATCCTCGACCTTGGCGTCGTGCGTCACTTCGCCACGACCGCGGCCGCGACCGCGACGACGACGCGAACGGCCGTTGCGGCCTTCGCCATCGTTCGCCTGTTCGACGGAGACTTCACGGATGTCCCCGTTCTCCGCCTCATCCCTTGCAGGGCGTTCGGCGATGATAGGCGCGGGATTGATCGGATCGAACCAGACGTAAGGATACTGCAGCGAGGGCGTGCGGCCCCGCACCCAGGTGAAGACGTCGCGTTCGCCTTCCTCGCGCACGCGGCGACCGCCGCGACGGCCCCGACGGCGACGACCGCCGCGCCCGTCGTCATCGTCCTCGACAACAACGGCTTCGGCTTCTTCTTCACGACGACCGCCGCGACGGCGACGACGGCGACGACCGCCGCGACCGTCGTCGTCCTGTTCCAGGCGAGCGCGGGCTTCGTCGTCGTCTTCGTCTTCACGGTCCAGGTCAGCGTCGTCTTCATCGTCGCCGCCGAGGTCTTCGTCCTCGTCGACGTCCTCATCCTCATCAGCGAAGGCGCTGTCGTCGAAGCCGTCGTCGAGGTCAGCCAGGTCGATGTGGCTTTCCGGCGCGACGAAATCCTCGTTGGTTTCTGTGCGCTCGATCGAGTGCTCGCCCTGGGCCAGGCTGTCGTCGATCTGGATGACGACGTTCACGCCGCGCTGCTCCAGCAGGAACTGCAGATAGTCGCGCTTGTGGTTCAGAATGTAGAGGGCGACCGTCGTCGAGACGCGCAGGTTCACCGAACCCGCGCCGTTCTTGCCGGCTTCGATGTCGACGGCGCGCAGGGTGGTCAGCGCCGCGGATTCAGCCGAGCGGATACGTCCGGCGCCCTGGCAGCATTCACAGACCTCGGTCGCCCCTTCGATCACGCCCAGGCGGCGGCGTTGACGGCTGATCTCCATCAGGCCGAAGCCCGAGATGCGGCCCATCTGGATGCGGGCGCGGTCCTTGGCCAGGGCGTCCTTGAGGGCCTTCTCGACCGCGCGGTTGTTCTTGCCCTCGTCCATGTCGATGAAGTCGATGACGATCAGACCGGCCAGGTCGCGCAGGCGCAGCTGGCGGGCGGCCTCGACGGCGGCTTCCAGGTTGGTCTTGGTGGCCGTGGCCTCGACGTTGCGTTCCTTGGTGGCGCGGCCAGAGTTCACATCGATGGCGACAAGGGCTTCGGTCTGGTTGATCACCAGATAGCCGCCCGACTTCAGCGGCACGACCGGCTGGTGAATCTGGGTCAGAATTTCTTCGATGCCGTTCGCCGCGAACAACGGACGCGAGCCCTGGTAGAGATGAATCTTCTTGGCCTGGGAAGGCATCAGCACGCGCATGAAGTCACGGGCCTGCTTGAAGCCTTCGACGCCCTCGACCTGAATGCCGTCGAATTCCTTGTCGTACATGTCACGCACGGCGCGACGGACCAGGTTTTCTTCTTCGTAGATCATCGCCGGAGCGTTGGAGCTCAGCGTCGTCTCACGGATCGTCGACCACAGGCGCAGCAGGTATTCATAGTCGCGCTTGATCTCGGCCTTGGTGCGTTTGGCTCCGGCCGTACGGATGATCAGACCCATCCCCTGCGGCACCTTCAGCGACGAGGCGGCGGCCTTGAGGCGGCGGCGGTCCGAAGTGTTGGTGATCTTACGCGAAATGCCGCCGCCCTTGCCGGTGTTCGGCATCAGCACGCAGTAGCGGCCGGCCAGCGACAGCCAGGTGGTCAGGGCCGCGCCCTTGGCTCCGCGCTCATCCTTGACGACCTGCACCAGCAGGATCTGACGGCGCTTGATGACGTCTTGGATCTTGTAGCGACGCATCAGCCGACGCTTCAGGCGCTCTTCGTCGGCCAGACCGCCTTCGGATTCGTCGTCGCCTTCACGGCCTAGATCATCGTGATCGTCATCGTCCGACTGCGCTTCGGCCATGATGGCTTCGCGATCGGCGACCGGGATCTGATAATAGTCTGGGTGGATTTCGTTGAAGGCCAGGAAGCCGTGGCGGTTGCCGCCGTATTCGACGAAGGCGGCCTGCAGGCTGGGCTCTACGCGGGTGACCTTGGCGAGATAGATGTTCCCGCGAAGCTGACGACGCGCGCGGGATTCGAAATCGAATTCCTCAACCTGGCGGCCGTCCACGATCGCGACGCGCGTTTCTTCCGCGTGCGCCGCGTCTATCAACATGGTTTTTGACATTGAAGGTCTCTCTCAGGCGCGCCAGGCCGTGCGCCGCGATTTCAATCGCGGGAAGGGGGGCGGCTCGCCGAATGGAAATGGGGGCCAGGGCGCGCGTCATCCCCTCGCAGAAAGCGAGAGCGGCATGGTCTTGCCGGTGGGGATCGCAGGCGGGTCGGCCCATAAGGTTGTCGGTCCTGGGTCCGAACGCGCCGATCAAGGCCGCGTCCTGAACCCGTTCTTCGGATCGTCGGCCAGGCCGGGCAATCCTCGGAATAGGTGAAAAGTCAGCGCCGCGAGGAGGGCGCGGCCGATCCCGCAGGACTGCGGGCGGCGCGATCAGTCGCGTACGAAGTTCATAATAGGCATATGCGACGGAAAATAAAAGAACCGCGACGGTAAGAGGTCTTAACGAAATCCTTAATCCGCCGGGGCATCCTAGCGATGAAACTACAGGGTAACTTCGGTTCATGGCCGGTCGGTGGCGTGACAATCTGGCCCGTTGGGGCGTACGCGAATGGGCGATGACGGCCTTGGCCTTCATCGTCGTTTGCGGCGTCGTGCTGGCGGCTGGGCGCGGTCTCGCCTTTGGATCGGATGGCGAGGTCATGCGCATCCGTTTCGGCGGGGACGCTCAGCGGACCCGCATCGTGGTCGACTTGGGCCGGGCTACGCGGGGTCAGGTGGTCGAGGATGGAACGTCCGGGCGCGTCATTGTCGCCCTGTCGGGCGTTCAGCCGGCGCGGGGGTTGGACGGTGCGGGATCGGGACTGGTGCGCGGCTATGACGTGTCCGCTTCCGGTTCTTCGTCTCGGCTGCGGTTGGATCTGGCGCGAGGCGCGGAGATTGAGCGTCGTTTCCTGCTGCCGCCCGGCGATGGGGTTCAACACTATCGCTATGTGATCGACCTGAAGGCGACGGGCGCCGCCGCGGTGACGCCGGTCGCCGCCGCGCGCCGCGCGCCGGCGCGCGCTGAAAAGCCACTGATCGTCATCGATGCCGGTCATGGCGGTCGCGATCCGGGCGCTCAGGGCCAGCATGTTCAGGAAAAGGCCGTCACCCTGGCGGCCGCCCGCGAGTTGAAGACGGCGCTGGAACGGACCGGCCGCTATCGCGTGCGTCTGACCCGGGACGGCGACGTCTATGTGGTGCACGGCCGTCGAGTGCAGATCGCCCGCGACGCCGGAGCGGATCTGTTCATCTCGCTGCATGCCGACGCCGGTTCGGACCCGGCCCTGCGCGGCGCCAGCGTCTATACCTTGTCCGAACAAGGCGCCGGACGCGCCGTGCGTGAGTTCACCAAGGGCGACGACTGGCAGCGCGACCTGCGCCTGCCGGGGCGCGACCCTTCGGTCGACCGCATCCTCCTGGACATGACCCAGCGCGCCACCCAGAACCGCTCGGCCCAGTTCGCGCGCGTCCTGCTGACCCACATCGAGGGCGACAATCATCCCCTGCTGCGGCGCAGCCACCGCGACGCGGGTCTGGCCGTACTGCTGGCGCCCGACGTGCCGGCGGTTCTGCTGGAGATGGGCTTCATCACCAATCCGGAGGATGAGCGCGTTTTGACCGATGAGCGCGCTCGCCGTCGTCTGATGCGCTCGGTCGCCGATGGCATTGACCGCTACTTCCGCGAACCGGCGGCTCCCGTCATGGTCGCGGGCGAAGTCGCCGGGGGTTGATTTCCTCCCTATGCAACGGGGAGGTGGATCGACGGCGAAGGCGACGAGACGGAGGAGCCGCTTGGTTTGGCTGTCGGCAGCCCTCCACTACTGCTTGGTCCCTCCCTCTATAGGAATGGGGAGAGGGTGTTCGTTGCTATTCTTCCAGGGCGGCCCTTGCGCGAACGAAGATGTCTTCGAACATCTCGGCCGTCAGACGCCCCGTGTTCGTGTTCAGTCGCGAGCAGTGATAGCTGTTGATCAGGATGTAGCGGCCGGCCTTGCCTTCAACCCCATGTCCGGCGGGAATGGCCGAACCCGGATAGCCGAGCGTGCGCAGTATGCTGCGGCGTGACACGTCGCCCAACGTCACGATCACCTTCAGTCGGGGAAGGGCGGTCAGCCGGTCGACGAGGAAGGGACGGCACGTGTTCTCTTCCGCCGCCGTCGGCTTGTTCTGAGGCGGAGCGCAACGCACGGCGTTCGTGATCATGCAGTCGATCAGCGTCAGATCATCCTTGCCGTCAGGATCGTAGCGGCCTGTCGCGAAGCCGGTCTTCTTCAGCGTGTCGTAAAGCAGCCAGCCTGCATGATCGCCGGTGAAGGGGCGTCCGGTCCTGTTGGCTCCGGTGCGGCCGGGCGCCAGGCCTGCGACCAGCAGACGCGCGTTCGGATCGCCGAACGACGGCGCAGGACCGTTCCACCAGTCCGGGTTCTGACGTGCGTTCTCCGCGCGGTACTCGACCAGACGGGGGCACAAGGGGCAGTCGCGGGCAGGTTCAGGGTTCAGCCCGACCTTCACGCGCGCTCGCTCCGATCCAGGGTGCGGGTCACGCCCTGATTCATCGGCGCCTTGGGCTTGCCTATCTCGTTGATGATGTCGGCCAGATCGATGAAGGCGTCAGCCTGGCGGCGCAGGTCGTCGGCGATCTGCGGCGGCTGGCTCTTCACCGTCGAGACAACGGTGACGCGCACGCCTTTGGCCTGCATCGCTTGCGCCAGGCGGCGGAAATCGCCGTCACCCGAGAACAGCACCACGTGATCCAAGCGCGGCGCGAGTTCCAACATGTCCACTGCGATCTCGATGTCCATATTGCCCTTGGTGCGGCTATGGCCCTGAGCGTCGACGTAGCGTTTGACGGGTTTCGTCACTACGGTGAAGCCGTTGTAGTCGAGCCAGTCGACCAGCGGCCGGATCGGTGAGAATTCCTCGCCCTCGACCACGGCCGTATAATAGTATGCGCGGACCAGCCGGCTTTCGCCGGTGAAACGTTCCGTCAGCTTCTTGAAGTCCAGATCGCAGTTCAGGGCGCGGGCCGCCGAGTACAGATTGGCGCCGTCGATGAACAGGGCGATGCGGTCGTCGGGATGGTTGGTCATGAGCGAAAAATGAGTCCGTCGGTATGGTCGAGAAAATGAAGACCCAAAGCGAAACGGCCGATAGCGCGCTCGATCTGGATGGCGCAGTCATCGTCGCACTTGGCTGTAATGACAAGGGCGATTGGTCATCGTGCGCCGAGGCGCTGGAGGCGGCGCTGGCGCGTTTTCGCGCGGAGGGCGTGGATGTGCTGGCCCGGTCGTCCTGGTGGGCGTCTCAGGCCTGGCCTGATCCGGGCGACCCGCCCTTCCTGAACGGGGTGGTGATCGTCAGCACGACACAGGACGCGCCGACCTTGATGCGGACCCTGGGGCGAATCGAGGATCTGTTCGGGCGTGTACGGACGGCGCGCAACGCACCGCGTACGCTGGACCTGGATCTGATCGCCTACGGACGACTCAGCGGCGATCTGGACGGGTTGATTCTGCCTCATCCGCGCGCGGCGGATCGGTTGTTCGTCATGGGCCCCCTGGCCGAGATCGCGCCGAACTGGCCACATCCGGTCTGTGGCGCACGAGCAGGGGATCTGGCCTTGCGCGCCGAGGTCGGCGACGATGCGAGGCCTGTTCCCAAGGCTTGACGTGGAGCGGGTCTCGGGCGAGGGAGGCGCAACTCACGCCGATCCGCCCCAATGCCGCCTTCGCGGCGTTGCACAATCGGCTTTTAACCTATATTTTGTGCGGTTCTCCCTGCCGCCAGAGGATTTTCATGGCCCGCGTCACTGTCGAAGACTGCATCGAGAAGGTGCCGAACCGCTTTGGTCTGGTTCTGCTGGCCGGTCACCGCGCCCGTAACATCGCCAACGGCGCGCCGCTGACGCTGGACCGCGACAACGACAAGAACCCGGTCGTCGCTCTGCGCGAACTGGCCGAGGACACCGTCACCCCGGAAGAACTGCGCGAGAACATCATCACCACGCTGCAGCGCGTCGACGAGCGCACCGAGGCTGAGGATGAAGCCGAAGTCGTGGCCCTGCTGGCCGAGCCGCAGCACATGAACATGGCTGAGGCCGAACTGATCCGCGCGCTGCAAAGCGATCGCGACGGGGGCCAGGAGGAACGCTACTGACGGCGCAGCCGGTCACTGGCGTCACTCCCCCAACGGCGCGGCCCCTGGCGGACACGCCGATGGACCAACCCGCGAATCTGCAAGACAAGTCGGCGTCGCCCCCTGCTGGGGCGGCGCCGAAGTCGTCTGAAGGCCCTGTATTGTCTGAACCCAAACGCGCACCGATCATGCGCCAGTTCGAATTGATCGAGGCGGTCAAGGCCTATGACCCGACCGCCGATGAGGCGCTGCTGAACCGCGCCTATGTCTATGCGATGAAGATGCACGGCTCGCAGTTGCGGGCCTCGGGCGATCCCTATTTCGCCCACCCGATCCAGGTCGCGGGCATCCTGACCGACTATCGGCTGGATACGGCGACCATCGTCACCGCCCTGCTGCACGATGTGGTCGAGGACACCTCGGCCACGCGCGAGGACATCGCCGAGATGTTCGGCGAAGAGGTCGCGGTCCTGGTCGAGGGCGTGACCAAGCTGTCGCGGTTGGAGCTTCAGGCCGAGCACACACGCCAGGCCGAGAACCTGCGGAAGTTCATACTCGCCATCTCGCGCGACGTGCGGGTGCTGCTGGTCAAGCTGGCCGACCGCCTGCACAACATGCGCACCCTTCACTTCGTGAAGCCGGAGAAGCGCGAGCGCATCAGCCGCGAGACGCTGGAAGTTTACGCTCCCCTGGGCCGGTCGATCGGCATCCACTCCATCGCCGCCGAACTGGAGGAACTGGCGTTCGAGCATCTGAACGCTACGGCGCGCGTCGCCATCCAGCGCCGTCTGGAGGCGCTGAAGCTGGAGAACGGCAGCGCCATCGAGGCCGTCTCGCCCGAGATCGAGCGGGTGCTGTCCGAGGCGGGTCTAACCGCGCGGGTCAAGGGCCGAGAGAAGACGCCCTATTCCATCTGGCGCAAGCTGCAGCGCAAGACAGTCGGCTTTTCGTCCCTGTCGGACATCTACGGCTTCCGCGTCATCGTCGAGAGCGAGGACGACTGTTACCGCGCCCTGGGCGTCATTCACCGCGCCTGGCCGATGGTGCCGGAGCGGTTCAAGGATTTCATCTCGACGCCCAAGTCGAACAACTACCGCTCGCTGCACACCACGGTCGTCGGGCCGGGCGGTCTGCGCATCGAGATGCAGATCCGCACCGAGATCATGGACCGCGTGGCCGAGGACGGGGTGGCGGCGCACTGGGCCTATAAGAACCAGTCCTACGGCTTCGACCGCGAGGCCATGGAGGCCGACGGCGGCCGCGATCCTCTGCTGAACCTGCGCCATCTGGTTCAGGTGATCGAGCACGGGGAGGGGGGCGAGGACTGGGTCGAGCACGCCAAGCTCGAAATGTACCTGGATCAGGTCTTCGTCTTCACGCCCAAGGGGACGCTGATCACCCTGCCGCGCGGCGGGATGCCGCTGGACTTCGCCTACGCCGTCCACACCGAGGTCGGCGATACGGCCGTCGGGGTCAAGATCAACGGCGAGCTGAAGCCCATGCGTACCGCGCTTCAGAACGGCGACGTGGTCGAGATCATTCGCGGGACCAAGCGCGAGGTGCCGACTGACTGGCGCAGCCTGACCGTCACGGGCCGCGCCCGCTCGGCCATCCGTCGCCACATCCGCACGTCCGAGCGTGAAGAGTTCGTGCGCCTGGGCAAGACGACGCTGGAGCAGACGCTGGAGCGGGCGAGCAAGTCGCTGGCCGACGTCAAACTGACGGAGGTGTTGAAGACCTTCACCATGCCGTCCGAAGACGACATGTTCGACGCCATCGGCCGGGGCCGTCTGACCGCCACGCGCGTGGCCGAGACTCTGTTCCCGGCGCTGAAGGGCCAGCTGAAGGCCGGGCCCGAACGCAAGCGCATCGGCGCGGAATCGCCGCGCCTGTTCGTGCGCGGCAGCGGCCTGACGCCCGGCGTCAGCATCCACTTCGGCCAGTGTTGTTCCCCTGTTCCCGGCGACCGCATCGTCGGCATCCTTGAGCCGGACAAGGGGCTGACGGTCCACACCATCGACTGCCAGACCCTGGCCGACTTCGCCGACGACGATTCCGTCTGGCAGGATCTGCAATGGACGCCGCAGGCCGAGCGCAGCGCCGTAGGCGCGGTCAAGCTGCACGCCACCATGAAGAACGCCCCCGGCGTTCTGGGCCAGGTCGCCACCATCATCGGCGAGGCGGGCGGCAACATCCTCAACCTCAGCATGGCGCACCGGCAGCAGGACTTCTTCGACGTCGATATCGACGTGGAGGTTGAGGACGCCCGCCATGCGACCATGATCATCGCGGCCCTTCGGGCCAATCCGTCCGTCGACACCGTCGACCGCGCGCGCGGCTGATCGCCGCCGCTTCTTTGTGTTTTACGACAAGGCCGTCATGTCCCCCGAACAACAGAAGCTCGCCAACGAGGCCCAGATGGCCTCGCCCTCCTATCGTCTGGCCGCCCTGGATCAGGATTTCCTGCTGGGCGAGTCGATGCGCGGCGTGCGCTTCCTGATGGAGTATGAAAAGGCCGAGCAGGCGCTGAAGGCCTGGGGCGTGCGTTCAACCATCGTCGTCTTCGGCAGCGCCCGCGTCGGCGTGAACGGCGACGGCCGCCACGCCTATTGGTACGAGCAGGCGCGCGAGTTCGGCCGCATCGCCTCTGAACGCGGCGGCGCCTTCCGGGGGGAACCGGGCGAGGTGCGCGACAACGTCATCGCCACGGGCGGCGGGCCGGGCATCATGCAGGCCGCCAACCAGGGCGCGCATGAGGCGGGGGCGCCGTCGATCGGCTTCAACGTCACCCTGCCGCACGAACAGTTCCCGAACCCCTGGTCGACGCCCGAGCTGACGTTCCAGTTCCACTACTTCGCCATGCGCAAGATGCACCTGGCCATGCGGGCCAACGCCCTGGTGGTCTTCCCCGGCGGCTTCGGCACCCTGGACGAACTGTTCGAGATCCTGACGCTGCGCCAGACGGACAAGGCGCCGCCGATTCCCATCGTCCTGTTCGACGAGGCCTATTGGCGTTCGGTCATCAACTTCGACGTTCTAATCGAGCACGGCATGGTCAAGGCGTCGGACATGAACCTGTTCGCCTTCGCCGACGACGCCGAGACGGTGTGGGCCAAGCTGCTGGAAGGCGGGCTGAAGCCCAACTGCGAGATCAAATAGGGCGCGGGTTGAGAGCGACCGCTGCAGGGTCTAAGGACGGCTTTCATGAACACTGAAGACGTCCTCAACGAATTCCGCGACGCCGGCGCCCTGCGCGAAGGCCATTTCGTCCTCTCGTCCGGCCTGCACAGCCCGGTCTTCCTGCAGAAGAACTTGGTCTTCATGGACGGCGCCCGCTGCGCGCGCCTGTGCAAGGCGCTGGCCGAAAAGATCGTCGCGACGGTCGGCCCGGTCGACGCGGCGATCTCGCCCGCCGTCGGCGGCATCATCCCCGGCTATGAGACGGCCAAGCACCTGAACGTCCGCTCCATGTACGTCGAGCGCGAGGGCGGCGAGTTCAAACTGCGTCGCGGCTTCTCGGTCGAGCCGGGCGAGAAGATCGTCATGGTCGAGGACATCGTCACCACGGGCCTGTCGTCGCGCGAATGCATCGCCGCTATCCAGAAGGCGGCGGGCGAAGTCGTCGCCGCCGCCTGCATCGTCGACCGTTCGGGCGGCAAAGTCGATGTGGGCGTGCCCCTGATCGCCCTGGCCTCGATGGAGGTGCCCGCCTATCCGGCCGACGCCCTTCCGCCGGAACTGGCCGCCTTGCCGGTCGAGGATCCGGGCAGCCGTCGCCTGTCCAAATAGGAAAGAGAGAACGGGATGAAGCGTCAGCGGGTTCGTCTGGGCGTCAATATCGACCACGTCGCCACGGTTCGTAACGCGCGCGGCGGCGCTCATCCCGATCCGGCCCGCGCGGCCGAGGCGGCGCTGGCGGCCGGGGCCGACGGCATCACCGCCCACCTGCGCGAGGATCGCCGCCACATCACCGACGCCGACATCGACGTGCTGACGGCCCTGTGCCGCCGGGCGGACAAGCCGCTGAACTTCGAGATGGCGGTGACGGAGGAGATGCTGGCCATCGCCCTGCGTCATCGCCCGCACGCCGCCTGTCTGGTGCCTGAACGCCGCGAGGAGGTGACGACCGAGGGCGGTCTGGCCGTCGCCGGTCACGAAGCCCGCATCGCCCCGGTGGTGAAGGCCCTGTCGGACGCAGGCATCCGTGTCAGCCTGTTCATCGAACCGTCCGATGATCAGGTCGAGGCTGCCGCCGCCGTCGGCGCCCAGGTGGTGGAGTTCCACACCGGCCGCTATTGCCACCTGACCGACCCGGCCGTGCGCGCGGCCGAATTCGACCGTCTGGCCGCCGCCGCCGCCCAGGCCGACATTCTGGGGCTGGAGGTTCATGCCGGTCACGGCCTCGACTACGCCTCGGCGAGCGAAATTCTGGCCATCCGTGAGATCGTCGAGCTGAACATCGGCCACTTCCTGATCGGCGAGGCGGTCTTCGTCGGTCTGGACGCAGCCATCCGCCGAATGCGCACGGCCATGGACGAGGCGATTTCAGGATCGGGGTCATGATCATCGGCGTCGGTGCTGATCTGTCTGACATCCGGCGTATCCAGGCGTCGCTGGATCGTTTCGGCGACCGTTTCAAGCAACGCGTCTTCACCGAGCTGGAGCGCACCCGCTCCGACCGCAAGGCCGACCCCGCGTGGAGCTACGCCAAGCGGTTTGCCGCCAAGGAAGCCTGCGCCAAGGCGCTGGGCACCGGAATGCGCTCCGACGTCTATTGGCGCGACATGGGGGTGGTGAACCTGCCGTCCGGTCAGCCGACGTTGGCCCTGACCGGTCACGCGGCCGAGCATCTGGCCCGCCTGACCCCGCCGGGGCAGGAGGCGCGCATCCACCTGACCCTCAGCGACGAACACCCCTACGCCCTGGCCTTCGTGGTGATCGAGGCCCTGCCCAAGGCCTGACGCCGCCGCGAAGGTTGCGGTTCCTTCATCATCCAGAGTCTTGCTCGCGGCGGGTTCAGCGACTACGCCTCGACCTTCAAACCCCGCGTTCGGCGGGGGATTCGAGCAGACGATGAGCGACGACCCCAAGGCGAACGGCGGAGCAGCCGACCCAGCCCTCGATCCGGCTGACCAACGGCCGATCTGGAGCGACGACGGCGACGCCCCCTTCGACATGGGGGACGACCCCGAAGCCCTCGACAGCGAGACCCCGATCTATGCGCCCCGGCGCGCCAGGAAGGCCAAGCGAGTGAAGAAAGAAAAGTCCGCGAGCAACGAAACGGTCGAGATCATCAAGACCGTCGTTTTCGCCCTGCTGATCGCGCTGGTGCTGCGTGTGCTGCTGTTCCAGCCCTTCACCATCCCGTCGGCCTCGATGGAGCCGAACCTGTACGAAGGCGACTACATCGTCGTGTCGAAGTGGTCGTACGGCTATTCCAAGCACTCGATCCCGTTCAGCCCGCCGGTGTTCAACGGCCGCATCCTGGGCAAGGCGCCGGAGCGCGGCGACATCGTGGTGTTCAAACTGCCGCGCGACAACAAGACCGATTACATCAAGCGGGTGATCGGCCTGCCGGGCGACAAGGTGCAGATGATGGCCAACAAGCTCTACATCAACGGCGCGCCGGTGCAGGACGTGGTGGTCAGCCGCGCCCAGATGGCCGACATGTTCGGCCCGCGCGCCGTGACCCAGGTGCGCGAGACTCTGCCGGGCGGCCGCACCTTCATGACGCAGGACTTCGGCCCCGGCGGCGATCTGGACGACACGCCGCTGTATGAGGTTCCGGCCGGTCACTATTTCATGATGGGCGACAACCGCGACAACTCGATCGACAGCCGCGTCGAGATGTCGGCGGGCGTGGGCATGGTTCCGGCCGAGAATCTGGTCGGCAAGGCCGAGATCATCATGTTCTCGTGGACGCCGGGCGCTTCGCTGTTCAACCCGGTCAGCTGGTTCGCCAATGTGCGCTTCAGCCGGTTCTTCAAGATCCTCGACTGATGGCCGGCGGACGCACGAACGTGCGCGCCGAGGCCGTGGCGGCCCTGCGCCAGCGCCTGGGCCATGACTTTGAGGACGCCTCCCTGCTGGAGCGCGCCCTGACGCACTCCAGCGTGGGCGAGGGGGCAGGGCCGCAGAGGCCCGCCGACAATGAGCGGCTGGAGTTCCTGGGCGACCGGGTGCTGGGCCTGCTGGTCGCGGATCGACTGGTGCGCGACTATCCGTCGGCGGACGAGGGGCAACTGTCCGCCCGTCTGCACGCCCTGGTGGACAAGAGCGCCTGCGCCCGCGTGGGCGAACGGCTGGGCGTGGGCGACGCGCTTCGCCTGTCGCCCGGCGAGACCAAGACGGGCGGCCGCAGAAAGGCCGGAGTCATCGCTGATGCTGTGGAAGCGATCCTGGCGGCCGTCTATCGCGATGGCGGCCTGATGGCCGCTCAGGCCGTGTTCGAGCGCGCCTGGGCCGAAGAATTGGCCGCGCCTCCGAGTGCGGCGGTGACTAACCCCAAGTCCGCCCTGCAGGAATGGGCGCAAGGCCAGGGCCGACCGCTGCCGACCTATGAAGTGGTCCAGCGCACCGGCTCGGATCACGCGCCGACCTTCACGGTCGAGGCGACGGTGACGGGCTATGAACCGGCCCGCGCCCAGGGACGTTCGCGACAGGAGGCGGAAAAGGCCGCCGCCATCGCCCTATTGAAACGAGAAGACGTAATTTGACCGAGACCACCGAAACCACCGAGATCACCGGCCAGCGCGCGGGCTTCGCCGCCATCATCGGCGCGCCCAATGCGGGCAAGTCGACGCTGGTGAACCGGTTGACCGGCTCCAAGGTCTCCATCGTCACCCAGAAGGTCCAGACCACGCGCTTCCCCGTGCGCGGCATCGCCATCAAGGGCGACGCCCAGATCGTGCTGGTGGACACGCCCGGCATCTTCACGCCGCGCCGCCGTCTGGATCGCGCCATGGTCGCCTCGGCCTGGGGCGGGGCGCAGGACGCGGACGTGGTCGTCCATCTGATCGACGCCCAGTCGCATATCGACGCTGAAGGTCGCGAGGGCACCGCCGCCGACCGCCGCTCGGCCGAGGACACCGAGACCATCATCGCCAATCTGAAGGCGACCGACACCAAGGTCATCCTGGCGCTGAACAAGATCGACGGCATGCGCCGCGACACCCTGCTGGCCCTGTCGCAGCGCCTGTTCGAGACGGGCGTCTATTCCGAGGTCTTCATGATCTCGGCGCTCAGCGGCGACGGCGTGGACGACCTGAAGACGCGCCTGGCCCTGGCCATGCCCGAGGGTCCGTGGCTGTACCCGGAAGATCAGTCGGCGGACGTGCCCCTGCGCGTCCTGGCGGCCGAGATCACCCGCGAGAAGGTCTATCTGCGCGTCCACGAGGAACTGCCCTATTCGGCGGCGGTCGAGACGACCTCGTTCGAGGACAAGGCGGACGGCTCGGCCCGCATCGAACAGACCATCTATGTCGAGCGCGAAAGCCAGCGCCCGATCGTTCTCGGCAAGGGCGGCCAGACCCTGAAATGGATCGGCCAGAAGGCGCGCGAAGAGCTGATCGAGATCCTGGATCGGCCCGTTCACCTGTTTTTGACCGTCAAGGTCGATCCCAAATGGCAAGACTCAAAGGCATTGTACGCCCAGTTCGGCCTGGAGTTTGACGTCTAGTCTCGTGTTCATCGTTCCCAAGACCGCGGGCGGAAGGCCCTGGTTCCTCGGTTCCCTCGTCGCCGCCGGCCTGATTTCGGCCGGCGCGGGCGCGTGGTTCGTCAAGGCCGTCGCGCCGGAAACCCAGGCGGCGGCCGTCTATCGGACAGACCTGCCCAAGCGCCCGCCGGTCGAGGTGGTCGAGGCCCTGCCGCAGTTGAAGGAACGACTGGACCATCTGGCGGCCAGCAAGCAGTTCACCGGCGCCGTCTTGGTGGCCAGGGGCGATCAGGTTCTGTTCCGCCAGGTTTATGGCAAGGCGAACTATGAGCAGGACACGCCCTTCGCCCTGGACACCCGTTTCCGCCTGGCCTCGGTGTCCAAACAGTTCACCGCCGTCGCCGTTCTGAAGCTTCAGGACGAGGGCAAGCTGTCGGTCGACGATCCCGTCTGCAAATGGATCGAGCCGTGTCCTGACGCCTGGCGGCCGCTGCGTATCCATCACCTGCTGTCGCACACCTCGGGCATTCCGGACGTGATGGCCCAGGCCGAGTGGGGCCGTATCCGCGTCACCCACCGCACGTCGCAGGAACTGACCGAGACCTCGGCCCGCTATGGCCTGCAGTTCGAGCCGGGGACGAAGGTCCGCTACAACAACGCCGCCTTCAACCTGGCGGCCGAGATCGTGTCAAAGGCCAGCGGCCAGCCGTTCGAAACCTATATGGAGCAGGCGATCCTCAAGCCCCTGGGCATGAAGGACACCGGCTCGGACGTGAATGACGACGCCCAGGGTCTGGCCATGGGCTATGGCCTGTTTCCGGCGGGCCTGACGCCGCAGCCGATCGCCAATGTCAGCGTCGTGGCGGGCGCCGGGGCGCTGTATTCGAC
This sequence comes from Brevundimonas sp. 357, assembly GCF_003938605.1. Lineage (GTDB taxonomy): Bacteria > Pseudomonadota > Alphaproteobacteria > Caulobacterales > Caulobacteraceae > Brevundimonas. Next base: position 228,422 of record NZ_RHWX01000002.1, read on the forward strand.
GCTGGACGATATGCTGGCCTGGAACCGCTCCCTGCATCAGGGCCACATCCTGAGCGACAAGGCCTATGCCGACCTGATCGCCGATCACGCCCCGGACGACATGCCCGAGCGGCGCGGCCCGCACCGGGCCTATGGCTACGGCATCTACGTCAGCGCCTTGGGCGAGCGGACATCATCGCCGTTCAGCGATCGCCAGATTTACCACACCGGCAGCTGGGCGGGGTTCCGCAATCTGGTGTCCTACCAGCCCGATCAGCAGGTGACGGTGGTGGTGTTGTCCAACAACTATCACCTGCGCGATCAGGTGCTGCTGATCAACCAGCAGGCTATGGCCGAGGCCCTGGGGCGTCCGTTCCCGGCGGCTCTGGCGCGCTAAGGCCGATCAGGCCTTCATCGACCCCGTCTCGATATAGCGTTGGTGCCACGACAGCGCCTCGGTCAGCAGGTGCGGCGACTGCAGGCCGTATGACCCTTCCAGCGCGCGGTCGTAATAGTCTTTCAGCGCGTCGCGGTAATCGGGGTGGGCGCAGTTGGCGATGATGACCCGCGCGCGCTGTTTGGGCGACAGGCCGCGCAGGTCGGCCAGGCCCTGTTCCGTGACGATGACCTGCACGTCCTGGGTGATGTGGTCGACGTGGCTGGCCATGGGGACGATGGCCGAGATTTTTCCACCCTTGGCCGTCGACGGCGTGACGAAGCAGGAAATATAGGCGTTGCGCGCAAAGTCGCCCGAGCCGCCGATGCCGTTCTGGATGCGCGAGCCCATGACGTGGGTCGAGTTGACGTTGCCGTAGATGTCGGCCTCGATCAGGCCGTTCATGGCGATGCAGCCCAGCCGGCGGATGATCTCCGGGTGGTTCGAGATCTCCTGCGGGCGCAGGATGATCTTGCCGCGGAACTGCTCCATGCGGCTGTTCAGATCGGCGGCGGCATCGGGGCTGAGCGAGAACGCGGTGGCCGAGGCGACGGTCAGTTTCCCTGAGTACAGCAGGTCCAGCATCCCGTCCTGAAGCACCTCGGTATAGGCGGTCAGGTTCTCGAACGGGCTGTCGGCTAGGCCCGCCAGCACGGCGTTGGCGACATTGCCTACGCCCGACTGCAGCGGCAGCAGATGGGCGGGCAGGCGCCCCAGCTTCACCTCGTGCTGCAGGAACTCGATCAGGTGCCCGGCGATGGCCGTGGCGCTGGCGTCCGGCGCAGCGAAGGGCAGGTTGCGGTCGGGGCTGTCGGTCTCGACGATGGCGGCGATCCTGGACGGATCGACGCGGAAGACCGTCTCGCCGATCAGGTCGGTCGGCTTGGTCAGCGGGATCGGCACGCGCGCGGGCGGCAGGGCGGTGCCGTAGTAGATGTCGTGCATCCCCTCCAGCGCGGCGTTCTGCCAGCTGTTGACCTCAAGGATGATCTGATCGGCGCGGTCCAGCCAGGTCTTGTTGTTGCCGATGGACGACGAGGGGATCAGCGCCCCGTCCTCGCGGATGCCCGACACCTCGACCACCGCCGTCTCCAGCGGCCCGAGGAAGCCCTGCCAGGCCACCGGCGCCACCTGCGACAGGTGCATGTCCAGGTATTCCATCTCGCCCTTGTTGATCTTCTCGCGGGCGATGGGGTCGGAGTTGTAGGGCAGGCGGAACTCGATGCCGTCGGCTTTTGCGAGTGCTCCGTCCAGTTCCGGCCCGGTGGAGGCGCCGGTCCAGACCTTCAGCTTGAAGGGATTGCCCGCCGCATGCTCGGCCTCAATCCGCTCGGCCAGGGCCATCGGCACGACCTTGGGATAGCCCGAGCCGGTGAAGCCACTCATGCCCACGGTGGAGTTGGCCGGGATCAGGGCGGCGGCGTCCTGGGCGGACATGATCTTCGACTTGAGGGCGGCGTTACGGACGCGGGACATCGCAAACCTGACGACTGGAGCCGGGGAGGGCTCAAGGAACGACGCGGACATAGGCGCCGCATCACCCTGATTCCAATACGGCTTTGGTCGTAACAGTCCGTGATCACAAAGGCGTCAACCGCCGGGTTTCCACGCCTCTGTCGGGTTGGTGTTGACCATCCACGGGATGCCGAACCTGTCGGTGAAGCTGCCGAAGCCGGGAGACCAGAAGGTTTCGGCGAAGGGCATCGACACCTTGCCGCCTTCGGACAGGGCGTCGAAGACCTGTCGCGCCTTGGCGAGGTCGTCGGTGTGATACGACACGTCGAAGCCGTTTTTGGGCTTGTCGATATTCGGCGCGAACTCGAGCGGCAGGTCGGCCCCCATGATCGCCTGATCCCCGATCTCCAGCCAGCCGTGCATCAGCCAGTCCTTGTATTTGGGATCGACCGGCATGTCGGGCGGGCCCTCGCCGTACGGAAAGGCGGCCGTGACCTTGCCGCCCAGCACGCGGGCGTAAAACTCCAGCGCCTCGCGGCACTGGCCCTGAAAGCTGAGGCTGGTGACGATCTTCATGGGACTCTCCTTCGGATGGAGCCGGAACGCGCGAGGCGGGCGTCGTTTCCCGGCGCTTCCCCCATTGACGGAACAGGACTAGAACATCTCCATGATCACCGCCGCCCTGATGATGCTTCAACTGTCCGCCGCGCCCGCAGAGACCGCGCCGATCGAGCGCACGCTGGACGCCATGCACGCCGCCGCCTCGGTGGCGGACGGCGAGGCCTATTTCGCGGCCTTCACGCCGGACGCCCGTTTCATCGGCACGGATGCGGCTGAGCGGTGGAGCCTGTCGGAATTCCGCGCCTACGCCACGCCCTACTTCTCGCAGGGCAAGGGCTGGACCTATCGCCCGACAGCGCGGACCGTGACCATCGCCCCGATCGAGTGCCGCTGCGTCGCCTGGTTCGACGAGGTGCTGGACAATGACGCCTATGGGACCACGCGCGGCTCGGGCGTGCTGCGTCTGACAGGGGACGGCTGGAAGATCGAGCAATACGTCCTCAGCTTCGCCGTACCGAACGACAAGGCGCGCGCCGTCGTCGACGCCATCAAGGCCGACTGATGGAGGTTCAGGACGACGCCTTCGTGCTGTCGGCGCGGGCGCATGGCGATACGGGGGCGGTGGTTGACCTGCTGACCGAGCGGCACGGCCGCCGCGCCGCCTATGTCGCAGGCGGGGTGTCGCGTCGGATGCGGCCCTTCCTTCAGCCGGGCGCGCGGGTCGTGGCCGATCTGCGGTCGCGGACGTCCGATCAGCTGGGCTCGGCGCGGCTGGAGCCTGTGGGCGAAGGCCCGGCCGCCCTTTTCGACGATCCGCTGGCCCTGACCGGGCTGAGCGCCGCCGCTGCGGTGGCGCAGGGCGCCCTGCCGGAGCGGGAGCCGCATCCGGGCGCCTTTTACGCCTTCGAGGCGCTGATGGGCGCGTTTGCCGTGCCCGAGGTCTGGCCCGCCATTTTCGTGCGGTTCGAGGCTGGGTTGCTGGAGGACTTGGGCTTCGGTCTCGACCTGTCGCGCTGCGCGTCAACGGGATCGATGGACGACCTGGTCTGGGTCAGTCCCCGCACCGGCCGCGCCGTCAGCCGCGAGGCGGGCGCGCCCTATGCCGACAAGCTGCTGGCCCTGCCGCCCTTCATGCTGGGCGCGCAGGCCGGGCTGGGCGAGGGCGACGTGAAGGCGGGGCTGGAGCTGACCGGGCATTTCCTGGAGCAGTTCGTCTTTCATGCCCTGAACCGGCCGCTGCCGCCCGCGCGGATCTGGATGATCGACAAACTGGGCGAGGCGGGGCGGCTGTAGTTCCGGGGAGACGGGATTTGAGCGTGTGAGCTTACCGGCTCAGCGCCGACAACCCCGCAATCGCCTCACGCATTTCCCTTTGCAGCGTCGCGACCAGTTCGGTGGCGGGCAGGGTGCGGCCCAGCGGCGCGGCTTGCCCGGCCCAATGCGGGGCGTAGCCGTTGTCGCCCTTCGCTCTGGCCGCCGCGTTCAGCGCCTTGCCGAGATTGTAGGCGTAGGGATAGGCGGCGATCTTCGTCTCATCGGCGCGGCGCATGAAGGCGTTCTCGACACCGCGCGCCGGACGACCGGAGATGGCCGCGCTGACCCGCGTGCGCCCAGCCTCCGCCCCCGACAAGGCTGTCCGATAGGCCGCATCCGCCGCCGATTCCGGGCAGGCGGCGAAAGCCGTGCCCATCTGCGCTCCGGCCGCGCCCAGCGCCAGCGCCGCCGCGATCCCGGCGCCGTCCATGATCCCGCCCGCCGCGACGACTGGAACCGGCAGGTCGCGCGCCAGCAGGCGCGTCAGCGGCAGGGTGGCGAAGCGCGGATCGTCGGCCGGCTCGAAGACGCCGCGATGGCCGCCCGCCTCGACCCCTTGGGCGATCACCATGTCGAACCCGGCGGCGACGGCGGCGCGGCCTTCCTCGGGCGTGGTGGCGCTGGCGATCAGGATGCAGCCCGCCGCCTTCAGCGCCGCGATCTGATCGGCGCGCGGCAGGCCGAAATGGACGCTGACCACGGCGGGCCTTTCTTCGACCAGCACGGCCAGCTTGGCGTCGTCGGTCAGGAAGCTCTGATAGATGTCATTGAGTCGTTCGGGCGGGACGGCGTCGAACTCGCTGAAGATCGGGCGCAGGCTGTCGATCCATGCCGCGTCGCGCGTCGGATCAGCCGCGATCGGCGCATGGCAGAACAGATTGACGTTGAACGGCCGGTCGGTCAGCGCCTTGACCGCGCGGATGGCCTTGCGGCTCGCCTCGGCGTCTATCGCCCCCAGGGCGATGGAGCCCAGCGCCCCTGCGTTCGCCACGGCGGCGGCCAGTTCGGCGGTCGAGGTTCCGGCCATCGGCGCCTGAATCAGAGGAACGGAAAGGCCGAGGCGGTCGGTCAGGGCGGTCTTCATCGAGGCTCCTTCGCGCGTTTCTGCACAGATAGGCGCTGACAATCCCGGCGTCAGGCCCCGGCTGCGCTAGACTTTCCTCGTCCGATCATTGATTCGAAGCCGTATGACCATCCACACCCCGACGCCCGAAGGCGGCCGCATCGTCGAAGAGCCGATGGGCGATGCGCTGTCGCGCCGCTATCTGGCCTACGCCCTGTCGACCATCACCAACCGGGCGCTGCCCGACGTGCGCGACGGCTTCAAGCCTGTGCACCGGCGCATCATGTACGCCATGCATCAGATGCGCCTGAACCCGCAGGCGGCGGCGCGTAAATGCGCCAAGGTCGTCGGCGAGGTGATGGGCGGCTATCACCCGCACGGCGACGCCTCCATCTATGAGGCGCTGGTCCGTCTGGCGCAGGACTTCGCCCAGCGCTATCCGCTGGTCGACGGGCAGGGGAACTTCGGCAACATCGACGGCGATAGCGCGGCGGCCATGCGCTATACGGAGTGCAAGCTGACGCCCGCCGCCGTCCTGCTGCTGGACGGCATCGACCAGGACGCGGTCGATTTCCGCCCGACCTATGACGATCAGGACGAGGAGCCGGTGGTCCTGCCGGCGGGCTTCCCCAACCTGCTGGCCAACGGGTCGTCGGGCATCGCCGTGGGCATGGCGACCTCGATCCCGCCGCATAACGTGGGCGAACTGATCGACGCCTGCCACCTGCTGCTGGAGCAGCCGGACGCCACGACAGAGGATCTGGTGAAGATCGTGCCGGGACCGGACTTCCCCACCGGCGGCGTGTCGGTCGAGAGCCAGGCCGCCATCCTCGATGCCTATGAGACGGGACGCGGGGGCGTTCGCCTGCGCGCTAAATGGGTCGAGGAAAAGCTGGATCGCGGCGCCTATCAGATCATCATCACCGAGATGCCGTATCAGGTGCAGAAGTCGCGCTTGATCGAGGCGCTGGCCGATCTGATCGAGAACAAGAAGGCGCCGCTTCTGGGCGACGTGCGCGACGAGTCGGCGGAGGATATCCGCCTCATCCTCGAACCGAAGAACCGCACCATCGAGCCTGAAATGCTGATGGAAAGCCTGTTCAAGCTGTCGGATCTCGAGGTGCGCTTCCCCATCAACATGAACGTGCTGGACGCCACCGGCACGCCGCGCGTCATGGGGCTGAAGGAGTGCCTGCGAGCCTTCCTCGACCACCGCCGCGTGGTGCTGAACCGCCGCAGCCAGTGGCGCATCGCCCGCGTCGAAAAGCGCCTGCACCTGTTGGAAGGCTTGCGCATCGTCTTCCTGAACCTGGACGAGGTCATCCGCATCGTCCGCGAGGAAGAGCAACCCAAGGCCGAACTGATCGCCCGATTCAGCCTGAGCGAGCTTCAGGCCGACTTCATCCTCGACACCCGCCTGCGTCAGCTGGCCCGTCTCGAAGAGATGACGATCGAGAAGGAATTCAATGAACTGTCGGAAGAACTTGCAGCGTTGCGGGCGCTGACGTCTTCCGAGGCCAAACAGTGGAAAGCCATCGGCAAGGAGCTGGAGGCCGTGCGCAAGGCGCTGGTCTCGCCGCGCCGGACCGTGATCGGCGAGGCGGTTGACGCCTCAGCCTTCGTGGCGCCGGAAGCCTTCATTCCGCGCGAAGCGATCACCGTCATCCTGTCCGATCGCGGCTGGATCCGCGCCGCCAAGGGCAAGATCGACGATCCCTCCGAACTGAAGTTCAAGGAAGGCGACAAGTTGGGCTTCCTGGTCCCCGCCTATACGACCGACAAGCTGCTGGTCGGGGCGTCGGACGGGCGCATCTTCACCATCGGCGCCGACAAGCTGGCCTCCGGGCGCGGGCATGGCGAGCCGCTGCGACTGATGATCGACCTGGACGAGAAGGCCGACATCATCAACGTCGTGGCGCACGAACCGAACGCCAAGCTGCTGGTCGCGTCGAAGGCGGGCTACGGTTTCGTGGCGCCCGAGAACGACCTTCTGGCCCAGAAGCGCGGCGGCAAGCAGGTGCTGAACGGCGAGATGCTGGCCATGCTGCGGGTCAACGGCGACCACGTCGCGACCATCGGCGAGAACATCAAGGCGCTGATCTTCCCCCTGGCCGAACTGCCCGAAATGGGCCGGGGCAAGGGCGTGAAGCTGCAGAACTACAAGCAGGGCGGCCTGGCCGATGTGACGGTGTTCAACGCTGAACAGGGACCGGAATGGGCCGACGGCGGCGGCCGCCGCCGCAACTGGCCCGATTGGAAGGACTGGCTGGGCAAGCGCGCCGGGGCCGGTCGCCAAGGCCCGCGCGGTCTGCGCAAGTTCCGCTAGAACCGCCTTTCTCCCAGAGGGAGAAGGGTGACGGTGAATTCATTGGGTGTGAAGACGGGGCTCCCTCATATTCACGCCTGATCTTTCGGAGGAGGCTCAATGATCACCTGGATCATCATCGGCGTCATCGTCGTCATTCTGCTGTTCGTCGTGGTCGGCGCGTACAACAGGCTGGTGAAGCTGGATCAGACGGCGAACCAGTCGTTCGCGGACATCGACGTGCAGCTGAAGCAGCGCCAGGATCTGATCCCCAATCTGGTCGAGACGGTGAAGGGCTACGCCACGCATGAGCGCGGCACCCTGGACGCCGTGACCCAGGCGCGCGCCGCCGCTGCGGGCGCTCGCACCATCGATGAGAAGGTGCAGGCCGAGAATATGCTGACCGCGACGCTGGGCCGCCTGTTCGCCGTGTCCGAGGCCTATCCGGACCTGAAGGCCAACGCGAACTTCCAGCAGCTGCAGATGGATCTGTCGGACATCGAGAACAAGCTGGCCGCCGCGCGCCGCTTCTTCAACAACGCGGTCAGCGAGTTCAACGCCGTGCGCCGCCAGTTCCCGACCGTCCTGTTCGCCGGGATGTTCGGCTTCGGCGCGGACAAGCCCTTCTTCGACGTGGGCGAGGGCGAACGCGCCGCCCTGAACGCCGCCCCGCCGACGGTGAAGTTCTAAGCCCAATGGCGGTTTTCGGTCAGGCCGTCGGCCTCAAGACCCACATCTGGCGGAACAATACCCGGTCGGCGATCCTGCTGGCCGGGTTTCCGGTGCTGCTGGTCGGCATATTGTTCGGCGTCCAGGTGCTGATGATGGGCTTCGGCCTGCTGCCCAACTCGGGCGGCGACCTGGGGCAGGATCTGGCGCTGGCGGCGTCCATGCTGGGCTGGACCGTGCCCTTCGCCGCCGTCGCGGCGGCGATCTGGTTCGTCATCGCCTATTTCGGCAATCAGATGATGATCGACGTCATGACCGGCGCGCGCAAGGTCGAGCGCCGGGTCGAGCCGGACCTCTATAATCTGCTGGAGAACCTGGCGATCTCGCGCGGGATGAAGACGCCCGTCCTGCGCATCATCGAAAGCCCGTCGCTGAACGCCTATGCGTCCGGTCTGCACGAGGGCAACTACAGCGTGACCGTCACGCGCGGCCTGATGCAGACCCTGAACCGCGACGAGATGGAGTGCGTCCTGGCGCACGAACTGACCCACGTCATCAACAAGGACGTGCGGACCATGGTGATCGCCTCGATCTTCGCGGGGATCATCAGCGTGGTGGCCGAACTGGTGTTCCGCAGCCTGTTCTACATGCGCGGCGGGCGAGGGCGGGACAACAAGAACGCCATGCCCCTTATCCTGATCGGCCTGGCGATCGGCGTCATCGGCTTCGGCCTGGCCGCCGTCATCCGCATGACCCTGTCGCGGACGCGGGAGTATGTGGCCGACGCGGGGGCGGTGGAGCTGACCAAGAACCCCGACGCCATGATCTCGGCCCTGCGCAAGGTGTCGGGCCAGTCGAAGCTCGAAGCGCCGGACGAACTGCGCGGCATGTTTCTGGACAATACGGCAGAGAAGACGGGGTTCTCGGGCCTGTTCGCCACCCATCCGCCGATCGAGAAGCGGATCGCCGCGCTGGTGCAGTTCGCCGGCGGCCGCGACGACGGCCCGTGGGGCGGAGCGCCGCAAGCGGCGGGCACGGCGGTCCCGACGACGTAGCTCATTCTCCCTCAAGGGGAGAAGGGTTTAGAGCCGCTCCCAGCCCCAGGGGCGCAATGCCTCCAGCGGGCGGAACTCGGCCTTGTAGTCCATCTTGGGCGAGCCCTGGACCCAGTAGCCGAGATAGACATAGGGCAGGCCCACCGTCTCGGCCTGATGCAGGTGGTCGAGGATAGCGAACCGGCCCAGGCTGCGACGCTCTAGGTCCGGGTCGAAGAAGCTGTAGACCATCGACAGGCCGTCATGCAGCAGGTCGGTCAGGCAGACGCCGACCAGACGGCCGGGGCCGTCGTCCTGGCTGGGCAGGCGGTATTCGATCAGATGGGTGCGGACGGCCGTGTCCTCGACCATCGACACATAGTCCAGCCAACTCATGTCGCTCATGCCGCCGCCGGGATGGCGGGCGTTCAGATAGCGGCGCAGCAGGTCGAACTGCTCCATCGTCGCCTCGGCCTCGACCAGGCCGCGCGACAGATCGGCGTTGCGCGCCAGGATGCGACGTCGCGAGCGTGAAAGTTCGAAATCCGCCACCGGAATCCGCACCGAGACGCAGGCCGCGCAAGCCTCGCAGGCCGGGCGGTAGGCGATGTTCTGGCTGCGACGGAAACCGGCCTGTGTCAGGGCGTCGTTGACGTCGGCCCCGTCGCTGAACGGCAGGTTGGCGAAGACCTTGCGCTCAAACTGGCCCGGCAGATAGGGGCAGGGCGCGCTGGCGGTCATGAAGAAGCGGAGCTGGCGCGAGAAGAAGTGCTGGGTCACGGCTGTCGCTCCGTGACGGCGTCAGCGCCCGCACAGGGGCCGGATGGATAGGCGCGGCTCATGTTCTGATTTGGCGCGCAACCGGCCGTTTTCGCAAGCCTTCTTCGCGCGGCGAGCGTATCGCCGCGCGCGGTCACAGGCTGGTGTCCGTGGGCAGGACCGGCGCCTCGCGCAGCAGGACGATGGCGATGCGGCGATTGCCCGCCAGGGACGGGTCGTCGGGATAGAGGGGATCGGACCCCGCCTTGCCGGCGACGGAATAGACCCGGTCGCTGTTCACGCCTGCGCCCTGAAGCGTCAGGCGCGAGGCGTCGGCGCGCGCCGAGGACAGGGGCCAGTCGCCGGGGCTGCTGGCGCGGCTGGAGCCGGCGACGGCGCTGGTGTGGCCGGTGATGGAGATGCGGTTGGGCAGTTGGTTGATCACCTTGGCCACGGCGCGCAGCAGCAACTGGGCGCGCGGATTGGGACGCGAGGAGCCGTTCTCGAACATCGAGCGGCCTTCCTGATCGACCAGCTGGATGCGCAGGCCCTCGGGCGTCTGGTCGATGATCAGCTGTTTCGACAGCTCGGCCAGTTCCGGCATGGACTGCATGGCCTGGCGCAGGGATTCGGCGGCGCTGGCGAAGTCGGCGGCCTCGCGCCGGGCGATCTCGGCGCGCAGGGCGGCTTCGCTGGCCGAGGCCAGGTTGGAGTTCTGACCCGCTTCCTGCGGCGCGTCGGGGGCTTCGGGCGCCAGTTGCTCGATCACGGCGTTGGAGCCGGCGCCCTTGGCCCCCTCGGAATCGCCGAGCGAAGTGCCGCCCAGGATGCCGCCGGAGCCCGAGGTCGAGGCCGAGACATTGGCCGGGGCGAAATATTCGGCGATGCCGCGCTTCTGCTCCGGATCGGTCGTGTTGATCAGCCACATCAGCAGGAAGAAGGCCATCATGGCGGTGACGAAGTCGGCGTAGGCCACCTTCCACGCGCCGCCGTGGTGGCCGTGTCCGGCAACCTTCTTCACCTTCTTGATCAGGATCGGGCGATCGTTCAGCGCCATGGGGCGGGTCCGTCTTAACCGTGTTCGTTCGCCCTAAATCCCATGCGGGGCTTAAGAAGCGGTTGCGGTGAGATGCGACGGCGCGCCGCGCCCTTGCCGATGCGGGCTTCACGGCCTAGCTGAGGGCCATGTCCGACGCGTCCGCTTCACCTGCCGCCGATTTCGATCCTCGCGCCTATCGCCAGGCGCTGGGCGGGTTTGCGACCGGGGTGTGCGTGGTCACGGCCCATACGGTCGACGGGCCTCTGGGGATAACGGTGAACAGCTTCACCTCCGTCTCGCTGGATCCGCCGCTGGTGCTGTGGTGCATGGACATCAAGTCCGACCGCCATGACGCCTTCGCCGGGGCGGACCGGTTCGCCGTCCATATGCTGCCGGTCGAGGATCAGGCCATGTCTGACCGCTTCGCCTGGGGCGTATGCCGCCTGTCGGACGACGAGTTCGCGGTGGACGACCCTGAGCCGCCGCGTCTGCTGAACGCGGTGACGCGCCTGACCTGCCGGACGCACGACCGCATCGTCATGGGCGACCATCTGGTCATCGTCGGCCGGGTCGAGGCGTTCGACACGCGGCCGGGCGATGCTCTGACCTATTTCCGCGGGAAGTACGGCAAGGCCGCCGATCCGACAGCCTGAGCCTTTGCGCTGGCTTCAGCCCATCATCCGAGCGGCTTGCGGCGCGAAATAGCTGATGACGCCGGACGCCCCCGCACGCTTGAAGGCGTGCAGGCTTTCCAGGATGGCGCGGTCCGGGTCCAGCCAGCCGTTGGCGAAGGCGGCCTGCATCATCGCGTACTCGCCGGACACCTGATAGGCGAAGGTCGGCGCCTTGAACGTCTGCGACACCAGTCGGACGATATCCAGATAGGGCAGGCCCGGCTTGACGATCAGGGCGTCGGCGCCTTCCGACAGGTCCATCGCCACCTCGCGCAGGGCCTCCTCGGCGTTGGCGAAGTCCATCTGATAGGTCTTCTTGTCGCCGGTCAGGGATTTCGACGAACCCACCGCGTCGCGATAGGGGCCATAGAAGGCCGAGGCGTATTTGGCCGCATAGCTGATGATCAGTGTGTCGCTCAGGCCGTTGGCCTCCAGCGCCTCGCGGATGGCCTGGACGCGGCCGTCCATCATGTCGGACGGCGCCACGGCGTCGGCGCCTGCGTGGGCGTGGATGAAGGCCTGTTCGGCCAGCCGCTCCAATGTGGGGTCGTTGACGATGCGGCCGTTCTCCAGAACGCCGTCGTGGCCGTGGTCGGTGTAGCAGTCCAGCGCCACGTCGGTCATGACGCCGATCTCGGGCGCGGCGTCCTTGATGGCGCGGATGCAGTCGGGGATCAGACCGTCCGGGTCGGTGGCGGCGGTGGCGACATTGTCCTTTAGCCCATCGTTCACGTTCGGGAACAGGGCGACCATCGGGATGCCCAGATCGCGCGCTTCGACGGCGGCCTTGGCGGCCTCCTTGGGCGACAGGCGGAAGACGCCGGGCATGGAGGCGACCGGCTGGCGGTCTTCCGGGCCGTCGTGAACGATCAGCGGCCAGATCAGGTCGGCCGGCGTCAGGGTCGTCTCGGCGACCAGACGGCGCACCCACGGCTGCGAACGCAGACGACGCGGGCGGGCGTAAGGGAAGGCGGCGGGCTGGAAGGGCATGGTCATGCGCGCGGCTTAAAACAAAGCGCGGGTAGAGGCAAAAGGCGAACTGTCCACCTATGCTCGCCCTATCTCCCGCTCATCCCGGCGGACGCCGGGATGAGCGGAGTGTGGGGGCTGACGCATCTGCAAGGTGACGCGCGCTTCGCCAGCCGTTAGAAGCACCCCGAACGCCCCGTCAGAGGGCAGGCTGAAACGCGGGAGCTTTCATGGACTTCGCCCTCACCGACGATCAACGCGCTATTCAGGACGCGGCCCGCGCCTTCGCCGAGGCCGAACTGGCCCCGCACTCGGCCCGCTGGGACGAAGACAAGCATTTCCCGGTCGACGTGCTGAAGGCCGCCGCCGAGATGGGCTTCGCCGGCATCTATACGGGCGAGGAACACGGCGGCATGGGCCTGGGCCGTGTCGAAGCGGCGGTGATCTTTGAAGAGCTGTCGCGCGGCGATGTGGCGACGGCGGCCTTCATCTCGATCCACAACATGGCGACGTGGATGATCGACAGCTTCGGCTCGGACGAGCTGCGGGCGCGCTTCGTGCCGTCGCTGGTCGGGATGGAGAAGATCGCCAGCTACTGCCTGACCGAGCCGGGCTCGGGCTCTGACGCGGCGGCGCTGCGGACGACGGCGGTGCGGGACGGCGACCACTATGTGCTGAACGGCGCCAAGGCCTTCATCTCGGGCGCCGGGACGTCGGACGTCTATGTCGTCATGGTCCGCACGGGCGGCGAGGGGCCCAAGGGCGTCTCGACCATCGTGGTGGAGAAGGACACGCCCGGCCTGTCTTTCGGCGCCAATGAGAAGAAGATGGGCTGGAACGCCCAGCCGACCGCCGTGGTCAGCTTCGACGACTGCCGGGTGCCGGTCGCCAATCTGGTGGGTGAGGAAGGCGCGGGCTTCAAATACGCCATGGCCGGTCTGGACGGCGGGCGCCTGAATATCGCCGCCTGTTCGCTGGGCGGGGCGCGTCTGGCGCTGGAAACGGCGCAGGAATACGTCGCCGGCCGCAAGCAGTTCGGTCAGGCGATCGGCCAGTTTCAGAACACCCAGTTCGAGCTGGCGGACATGGCGACGGACCTTGAGGCGGCCCGTCTGATGGTGCTGCGCGGCGCCTGGGCCATCGACACCGGCCACGCTGAAAAGACCAAGTGGTGCGCCATGGCCAAGCGTCTGACGACCGACGCCTGCTTCCAAATCGCCGATCAGGCGCTGCAGCTGCACGGCGGCTATGGGTATCTGAAGGACTACCCGCTGGAGCGGATCGTGCGCGACCTGCGCGTTCACCGCATTCTGGAAGGCACCAACGAGATCATGCGCGTGATCGTGGCGCGCGAGCTGGCGCGGGGATGACGGCCGAGCCTGACGAAGCGATTGGCGTGGCGGAGAGTGCGAAGGCGCCTGCCGTTCTGAGCGGCGGCTCGCTTGATCGCGACGGGCTCTGGGATGTGTGGCGGCGCTTGACGGAGGAATTCCGCTTCGCCCGGCTGGCGCGCCATCTGCTCCGCTCAAGGTCGGGCTGGGGTCTGTACGGTGTGGATGTGATTTCGACGTTGAAGTCCACACCGATTGGGATTGGCGCCGGCTCTATTCTCGCCGGGCTGGACACGACGCAACTGACGGCTTTGTTGGGAATCGCGCGCATTAACGCGGCGCGTAACGAGGCTTTGTGGAAGCTGGCGGCGCTGTTTTACGTCTCGGGACCAGTGACGGCGATCCTGGCCAGTTTTCAGATCGCGCCGGAGTTCACACGGATGGTCATGCTCGGGGGCGGATTCGGCTTTGCCCTGATCATCATCGGCTTATCGGGCAGCCTGTTGGGTTACTACACGATCAACTGGCGGGCAGGGCAGGTGGCGGCTCTGATCGAGCTGGAGCTGGTTGAGCGGGCGCAAACCGTCATGGTTTCAGCCCCCGTATCTGCTGAGTAACGCTGCACCTGGCGATTGTTCTGGAGGAAGTCTTGTCTGAATCTGAAGTCATCACCCGCATCGAGAACGGTGTCGGCCGCATCACCCTGAACCGGCCCAAGGCGATCCACGCCCTGAACCGGGCCATGTGCGAGGCGATGATCGAGGCCCTGCTGGCCTGGCGCGCGGACGACGCGGTTCAGTCGGTGCTGATCGACCATGCGGGCGAGCGCGGCTTCTGCGCGGGCGGCGACATCCGCATGATCGCCGAGAGCGGGGCAGGGGATGCGTCAGAGGCCAGGGCCTTCTTCAAGGCCGAGTATCAGCTGAACCATCTGATGTTCGTCTATCCCAAGCCGATCACGGCGGTGGTGGACGGAATCGTCATGGGCGGCGGCGTGGGCATCAGCGAGCCCGCCGACGTCCGCATCGCCACCGAGCGCACCACCTACGCCATGCCTGAAACCGGCATCGGCCTGTTCCCCGACGTGGGCGGCGGCTGGTTCCTGCCGCGCCTGCCGGGCCAGACGGGCGTGTGGTTGGCCCTGACCGGCGCGCGGTTGAAGGCGGCGGATACGGTGGCGCTGGGCATTCACACCCACTTCGTGCCGAGCGAGGCCGTCGAGGGCCTGAAGAGCGAACTTCTGGCCGCGTCCGCCGACCCGAAGGCGGTCGCCGACCGCGCCGCCGGGGACGCCGGGCCGTCGCCTTTGGCCCCGCATCGCCAGGCCATCGACCGCCTGTTCGCCTTCCACACAGTGGAAGAGATCGTCGCCGCCCTTCAGGCCGACGGTTCGGACTGGGCGCAGAAGCAGCTCGACATCCTGAAGACCAAGTCGCCGCAGTCGTTGAAGGTGTCGCTGCGCCAGATCCGCACCGGGGCGACGCTGACCGACTTCGCCGACAATATGGCGATGGAATACGCCCTGGGCGGGCGCGTGGTTCAGACGCATGACTTCCAGGAAGGCGTGCGCGCCGTCATCATCGACAAGGACAACGCCCCCCAATGGTCGCCGGCCGAGCTTTCTTCGGTTTCGGACGCCCAGATCGAGGCCCTGTTCGCGCCCTTGCCCGCCGATGAGGCATGGAAACCGCTGATCGGCTGATTTCGCGCAAGCTTCATTGTTCAGGGCGGGGGAAAAGCCTATCTTGCCGGAATGAGTAAGCGCTGGACCCCAGAATCCTGGAGAAACAAGCCCGTCCTGCATATGCCGACGGACTATCCGGACGCCGCCGAACTGGCGCGCGTCGAAGACGAGTTGCGCGCGATGCCGCCCCTCGTCTTTGCCGGCGAGGCGCGCAAGCTTACGGACCATCTGGCCCAGGTCGAGGCGGGCAACGCCTTCCTGCTGCAGGGCGGCGACTGCGCCGAGAGCTTCAAGGAGTTCTCGACCGACAACATCCGCGACACCTTCCGCCTGATCCTGCAGATGGCGGTGGTCCTGACCTTCGCCGGTCGCAAGCCGGTGGTGAAGGTGGGCCGCATCGCCGGTCAGTTCGCCAAGCCGCGCTCGTCCCCGGTCGAGGAGATCGGCGGGGTCGAGCTGCCGTCGTATCGCGGCGACATCATCAACGGCATGGGCTTCACGCCGGAAGAGCGCATGCCCGATCCGCAGCGCCTGATCCGCGCCTATAACCAGTCAGCCTCGACGCTGAACCTGCTGCGCGCCTTCGCGGGCGGGGGATACGCCGACCTGTACAACATCCACCGCTGGACGCTGGGCTTCGCCGACGACGGCGCTGGCGCGGCCTACCGCGAGCTGGCCGACAAGATCACCGAGGCCCTGGCCTTCATGGAGGCGGTCGGCGTTACGCCCGAGACGCACCCCGACCTGTCGCGCGTCGAGGTCTTCACCAGCCACGAAGCCCTGCTGCTGAACGTCGAGAGCGCCCTGACGCGTCTGGACGGCTCGACCGGCGAATGGTTCGACACCTCGGCCCACATGCTGTGGATCGGCGAGCGCACGCGCCAGCTTGACGGCGCTCACATCGAGTTCATGCGCGGCATCTCCAACCCCATCGGGGTCAAGTGCGGGCCGACCATGACGGCGGACGACCTGCTGCCGCTGATCGACGCCCTGAACCCGAACAATATTCCGGGCCGCCTGACGCTGATCGGCCGCTTCGGCCACGACAAGGTGGGCGACCGCCTGCCGGGCCTGATGCGGGCGGTGAAGGCGGCGGGCAAGCGCGTCATCTGGTCGATCGACCCGATGCACGGCAATACGCTGAAGGCCGGCAACGGCTACAAGACCCGGCCGTTCGACCGCGTCATGGGCGAGGTCCGCAGCTTCATCGACGTGGCCGAGGCCGAGGGCGTCCACCCCGGCGGCGTCCACCTGGAGATGACCGGCCAGAACGTCACCGAATGCATCGGCGGCGCCCAGGCGGTCACGGAAGACGACCTGTCGAGCCGTTACCACACCCACTGCGACCCGCGTCTCAACGCGGATCAGGCGCTGGAGATGGCCTTCTTGGTCGCTGAGCGCCTCAAGGCCGGGCGGCAGGCCCGGTCCGAGGCCGCATGACGGCAGAAGACGAAACGCCCGGCCGCGTCGCCTATCAGGGCGCGCCGGGCGCCTTCAGCCATGAGGCCTGCCTCGACCTGCGCCCGTGGGACGAGGCCGTCGGCTATGAGACCTTCCAGGGCGCGATCGACGCCGTCCTGAGCGGCGACTGCCACTGCGCCCTGATCCCCGTCGAGAACTCGACCGTGGGCGTGGTTGAGCCTGCGGCCACCCTGGTGCGGCAAGCGGGGCTGGTCGAGGTCAGCGAGGCCTGGCGGCCGATCCGCTTGGCCCTGCTGGGCGCGCCTGACGCGCGCTTGTCGGACGTGAAGACGGCCGAGAGCCATCCTGTCGCCCTGCAGCAGTGCTCCAAGGCCCTGAACGAGATGAAGATCGCGGCGGTCGAGGCGTTCGACACCGGGGGCGCCGCCGCCGCCGTGGCCGAGGCGGACGACGTGACCCGCGCCGCCGTGGCGCCCGCCCGCGCGGCCGAGGTCTATGGGTTGGTGGTTCTGCGCAACGATTTGCAGGATTTCAGCGACAACCGGACCCGTTTTGTCCTGTTCACGGCCCCTCAGGGTTGACCACGCATAAAGTTTGCGGCTTTAAGGTCCGGTCGGATCGACCTTGATCCAGAAACCGGACCGGATTCATGTCCTCGCTGCGCGCACAAATGACCGTTGAAACCACCACGCGCGCGGTGGCCGGCTTTTATTTTGGCTACGGCTATTACGGCTTTCGATACGCCGGCTGAGGCGTCGGGCTTCTAACCAACCCTGACTGTCTCACTGGCGACCGCTTCTCCCCAAGCGGCCATACCGCGCGTCCCTGCCTGATCGTCATCGGCGGACGCGGCTTCCCTATCGAAATTCATGCCGAAAGCCATCTCCCATGTCGCAATCCGCCATCCAGCAAGTCTGGCCCGCTGAAACCGTTGAATTGAGCGCCGAACAGAAGGCGCTGGCCGCCCTGCGCGCCGAAATCGACAGCCTGGACGATCAGATCCTCGAACTGTTCGAGCGCCGCCTGTCCGTCGCCGCCCAGGTGGGCAAGGCCAAGGACGCCCCGACCGGCCCCCACACCAAGCTGCGCCCCGATCGCGAACAGGCCGTCCAGGCGCGCCTGCTGAAGCAGTGCGACCCTGAGAACCGCGAGGCGGTCGAGCATCTGTGGCGCGAGATCGTCGGCTGGGGCCTGGCGCGCCAGGGCCGTCTGCAGGTCCAGGTCTGGGCCCCCATCGACCCGGCCAAGGCCGTGGACGGCGCCCGCCTGCGTTTCGGCGCCGCCGCCGACATCAAGCTGGTCCTCGACCCGCAGGCGGCCCTGGCCCATGCGGCCGAGGGCAAGGGCGTGGCCGTCCTGTCGATCAGCGGCGACGATCCCTGGTGGATCGGCCTGCGCCGCGAATGGTCGATGCTCAGCGTGTTCGACGGCTATGGCGGCGAGACGCCGACGTCTTTGGCCGTGGGCAAGATCGATCCGCCGGCTCTGCCGAAGGGCCGCCGCGTCGTGGTTACGGCGGGCGGCGACGCGGGCGACGGCTCGGGCGCGCGTCGCTGGGGCCTGAACACCCACCACGGCTGGACCCTGGCCCTGACCGACGCCGATGTCGCGCCGGGCGATGTCGAGGGCGGCGTCGGCGCCATCGGCTGACCGCAGGCCGTTAACTCCGTCTCAAAGCCGGGCGGGCGAGGGTGGCTGCATGGCCCAGCCCGTCCTGCATCGACCACGCCTTGTCGTCGCCCTCTCGGCGGCGGCGCTGGCGCTTGCAGGCTGCGGCGTGAACGAAGCCGATCCGCACCGCTTCGAGAGTCTGGCGCAGTCGGTGGCCTCCATTCCGGTATCGGCGGAAGGCGAGGGCGAGGCGCGGCCGACGGTCACGCCCGATCCGCCGCGCGAGCGAGCCGCGCCGTTGAAGGTCGAACTGATGACTCCGCACGAGCTGTGGGACGCGCGCGAAGGCCTGAGCGCCAAGGTTCGCCTTGCCTCTGCGCCTGCATCGGCGCCGACGGCCTATGCCGATCCCGAGGCTCCGCCGCAGACCGTGACGGCGCCCAAGCCCGCCGTGGTCGCCGCGCGTCATGTGCAACTGGGCGCCTATTCCAGCGAGGACGGCGCCCGCGCGGCCTGGACGCGACTGAACCGCGGGCCGGGCGGGGCGGCGTTGTCAGGGCTTCAGCCCGTCTATGAGGCGGTCGAGGTCGGCGGCCGTCGCCTGGTCCGGCTGAAGGTCGCCGCCTCCGTCGAACAGGCTCAGGCCCTGTGCCGCGATCTGGCGGCGTCGGACCCCTGGTGCGCGCGGTCCGGCGCGGCCTCGGTCTGATCGTCCACAGGCTCAGCTTAAGGTTTCGTTGACGATTGGCTCCCGGAGGCTGATCTTGCGGCCCATGGGCGGGCGGCGGACGAAGATGAGTCGCGCCTGCTGATCACAGTAGGATTTCACATGGCGCAGCCTCAGGTCATCGTCATCGGCAATGAAAAGGGCGGGGCGGGCAAGTCCACCCTGGCCATTCACATCGTCACCGGCCTTCTGCACGCTGGACGCAAGGTCGCGGTCATCGACCTGGACCTGCGCCAGCGCTCGCTGGAGCGGTTCTTCGCCAACCGCGCCGCCTGGACCAAGGCCAACGGTCATGAGCTGCCGCAGCCGATCGTGCCGGACATGGGCGACGGCAAGGTCCTGCATAAGGCCGACGAGACCGAGCAGATGGCCCGCTTCGAGGCCGCCTTCGCCGAGGCCAA
Source organism: Brevundimonas sp. 357 (assembly GCF_003938605.1). Lineage (GTDB taxonomy): Bacteria > Pseudomonadota > Alphaproteobacteria > Caulobacterales > Caulobacteraceae > Brevundimonas. Next base: position 247,855 of record NZ_RHWX01000002.1, read on the forward strand.
GGCTGTGGCCGACGTCATCTTGATTGACACGCCAGGCGGCGATACGGCCCTGTCCCGCGCCGCGCACGGGCGGGCGGACCAGATCGTCACGCCGATGAACGACAGCTTCGTTGACTTCGACCTGCTGGGCGAGGTGGACCCGGTGACGCTGGATCTGGTCAAGCCGTCCATCTATTCCGAAAGCGTCTGGGAGGCGCGCAAGCACCGCGCCATCACCGAGGGCCGTCAGGTGACGATCGACTGGATCGTGGTCACCAACCGTCTGGCCGTGGCCGAGGCCCGTAACCGTCGCCGTCTGGAAGCCCGCATGAACAAGCTGGCCAAGCGTGTCGGCTTCCGTGTCGGGCCGGGCCTGCGTGACCGGGTCATCTATCGCGAACTCTTCCCCTTCGGCCTGACTGTGGCGGACCTGTCGAACGACATCCGCCCGGTGTCGGTGTCGCTGGCCCATGTCGCCGCGCGTCAGGAGATGCGCAATCTGATGCAGGCCCTGGGTCTGGACGACGCCATCGCCGCCATGGACGCGGCGGCCTGATCACTTCATGGGGCTGATCTGGCTGGGTCTGGCCGCCGTGGCCCTGTGGGCCATGGTGCGTCTGGGCCGTCAGACCGAGCGCGCCAGGCGCGGTCACTGGCGCATCTCCGCGACCATATTGAGCGCCGCCCTGCTGGCCGGGGCGGTGTTCGCCGTCGCGCGCGGAGCGTGGCTGATTGCGGGCGGCATGGCGCTGGCGGGCGTCTGGCTGGCGGTGCAGTCGCGCATCCGCCCAGTGACGGTGAAGGCCCGCCCTGTCGAACCCATGAGCAAGGCTGAAGCCCGCGCTATTCTGGGCGTTGCGGCAGATGCGGACGCCCGGACGATCCACGCCGCCTGGCGCCGTCTGATGGCGCGCGCCCATCCAGACCAGGGCGGTACAGAAGGGCTGGCCGCCCGCGTCAACGCTGCGCGCGACCGTCTGTTGAAGGAGTAGGGGCGTTGTCCTCTAGAAACGGAGATCGGCCTCGCCGCGCAGGATCGCTTCGGCTTGCGGGCTGTGTTTGGCGCCGTCGCGGTCGTGCAGGATCAGGGGCGGCAGCAATCGCAAGGGCGCCTTGCCGGTCTTGATGGCCTGGACCAGCACGCGCTTGGCGGGTTGATCGGCGTAAGGGTGGATCGGGCGGACGGCGAAGGAGCCCGCCTTGGGCGCCAGCAGGCTCAGGATGTCGGCGAGGCGGTCGGCGCGGTGGATGACGACGATGCGTCCGCCCTCGCGCACCGCCTTCAGCAGGAAACCCGCCCAGGCGGTCAGGCCGTCGTCGGCCATCCAGGCGCCGAGCTTGCCCTCGGCGGGGGCGCGCAGGGCGCCGGGGTCGTCGAAGAAGGGCGGATTGCTGACCGCCCAGTCGAACGGCGGCAGGTCCAGGGCGCGAAAACCCCGCGCCACGTCGCCGTCCACGATAGCGGTGCGCGCCTCGGCGTTGTTCAGTTCGGCATTCTGACGCGCGAGGGCGGCGGCGGCTGTGTCGCGCTCCAGTCCCGTCAGCAGGACGCCGGGGCGTCGGGCGGCGATCTGCATCAGGACGGCGCCCGCGCCGCAGCCCGCTTCGATCAGTCGTTCGCCGGGGCGCGCCTCGACGGCGGCGGCCAGCAGGGCGGCGTCCATGCCCGCGCGATAGCCCTTCGTCGGTTGGCGCAAGCGGATGCGACCGCCCAAAAAGGCGGATTCGGCCACATCTGCGGCGACAGTAAGGGATGACTCGGCTTGACCCATCATAACGCCGCCACCATTGTGCGCCGCATCGCGTCCGGGCAAGCGGATGCGTGTGAATTTCGGGCGAATCTCCCCCTTCGCCCCTGTGCTGAAAGAGATTTCCGTGGACGCAGCTCTCGCCGTCGCTCCCCGTCCCAAGGGCGATGTGGACGCCCTGGTTCATCTGGCTAAGGACGACATGGCGGCGGTCGACGCCCTGATCATCGCGCGGATGCAGTCAGACGTGCCGGTGATCCCCCTGCTGGCCGAGCATCTGGTGTCGGCGGGCGGCAAGCGTCTGCGCCCGCTGCTGACCGTGGCGGCGGCGCGCGCGATCGGTCAGACAGGCGCCATCGAAGGCCCCAAGAAGCTGGCCGCCTCGGTTGAGTTCATCCACACCGCCACCCTGCTGCACGACGACATCGTCGACGGCTCGGAAATGCGCCGGGGCAAGGTCGCGGCGCACCTCATCTGGGGTTCGGCCTCGTCGGTGCTGGTCGGCGACTTCCTGTTCGCCCGCGCGTTCGAGTTGATGGTCGAGACCGATTCCCTGCGCGCGCTTGGCATTCTGGCGCGAGCCTCGGCCGTGATCGCCGAGGGCGAGGTGCTGCAGCTGACGCGCGCCCACGACCTGAACCTGGACCTCGACACCTATCTGCAGATCATCCGCGCCAAGACGGCCGAACTGTTCGCCGCCGCCGCCGAATCCGGCGCGGTCGGGGCGGGTGCGACGGACGAACAGGTCGCGGCCCTGCGCGACTACGGCATGGCGCTGGGCATCGCCTTCCAACTGGCGGACGACGCCCTGGATTACGGCGGCGCGACCGAGACCCTGGGCAAGAACGCGGGCGACGATTTCAACGAGGGCAAGGCCACCCTGCCGCTGTTGCTGGCCGTTCAGCGCGCCAAGGGGACCGAAGACCTGTTCTGGGATCGGGTCATCACCAAGGGCGACCGCAAGCCCGAGGACTTCGACCGCGCGCGGCAGTTGATCGTCGCCAGCGGCGCCGTTGAAGCCACGCTCGATACGGCGTCGGAATACGCCGACCGGGCCAAGACGGCCTTGCAGGTCCTGCCCGCCGGGCCGTGGCGCTCGGCGCTGGAAGCCCTGGCCGATTTCGCCGTCAGCCGGGCGATGTGATGCTGGCGGCGCTGCTCGTCGCCGGGCAACTGGCCGCGCAGGAGCCGCCGCGCTTCCTCATGCCGCAAAGGCCGGGGGACGGTTTGAGGGCTGAGCTGTTCCGTCTGGAGCCGGGCGATCCCGGCGGTCAGGCGCGCGCCCTGCTGGGCGAGGCGATGATGCGGGACGACGCCGAACTGGTGGTGCGCCCCGTGCCGCCGATCATTATGCTGTATCGCGAGGGCAGCCTGCCGGACGGCCCGATCGTGCTTTACGCCGGACCTGAGGTGGAGGGCGAGCCGGACGCCGCCTGCCGTCTGTCACGCCTTTCCGGCGGAGAGATCGACAATTCGGAGCGTGCGCTGGCGTGGTGCGCGGGCTTCATCCTGAAAACGGCGCCGACGTTGAACATTCCGCCGGCGCCGGTTCACTGAAGGCTTATTTCAGGCTGGCGCAGAAGCGCTGGATGCGGGTGCAGCCTTCTTCCAGCACGGCTTCCGAGGTGGCGTAGCTGATGCGGAAATAGGGGCTGAGGCCGAAGGCCGCGCCCTGGACCACGGCCACGCCCTCGGCGTTCAGCAGTTCGGCGGTGAAGGTTTCGTCGTCGGTGATGACCACGCCCGACGGCGCCGTCTTGCCGATCAGGCCTTCGATCGACGGATAGACGTAGAAGGCGCCTTCCGGCTTCGGACAACGGATGCCCGCCGCCTGATTCAGCATGGAGACGACCAGGTCGCGGCGCTTCTCGAAGGCGGCGGCGCGCGGGGCCAGGAAGTCCTGCGGGCCGTTCAGGGCCTCGACGGCCGCCCACTGGCTTATGGACGAGGGGTTGGAGGTCGTCTGGCTGGCCACCTTGCGCATCAGGTCGATCAGCGGCTTGGGCCCGCCCGCATAGCCGATGCGCCAGCCGGTCATGGCGTAGGCCTTGGACACGCCGTTGCAGGTCAGGGTGCGGTCGTACAGGTCCGGCGCGACCTGGGCCATGGTGACATAGTCGAAGTCGCCATAGACGAGGTGCTCATACATGTCGTCGGTCAGGATCCAGACCTGCGGGTGCTTGCGCAGCACCACGGCCAGGGCTTCCAGCTCGGCGCGGGTATAGGCGGCGCCGGTCGGGTTCGACGGCGAGTTCAGGATGATCCACTTGGTCTTGGGCGTGATGGCGGCGTCCAGCACCTCGGGACGCAACTTGAAGCCGTCGGCTTCCTGACCGACCACGGTGACGGGCTCGCCGCCGGCCAGCAGCACCATGTCGGGATAGGACACCCAGTAGGGCGCCGGGACGATCACTTCGTCGCCGGGGTTCAGCGTGGCGACCAGGGCGTTGTAGATCACCGGCTTGCCGCCCGAGGCGACGTGGATCTGATTGGTTTCGTAGGTCAGGCCGTTTTCGCGGGCGAACTTGGCGGCGATGGCGGCCTTCAGTTCGGGCATGCCGTCGGCGTCGGTGTATTTGGTCTCGCCGCGATTGATGGCTTCGATGGCGGCGGCCTTGACGTTGTCAGGCGTATCGAAGTCCGGCTCGCCGGCGCCCAGACCGATGACGTCGCGGCCCTGGCGTTTCAGTTCGCGCGCCTGGGCGGTCACGGCCAGGGTGGCCGACGGCTTGACGCGAGCGAGGGAGGCGGACTGAAGGCTGGACATGTCTATCCCGTCTGGTGGAAGTGATGGGGCCGGGGAGGCTGAGGCTTGATACGCAACCCCGCAGGGGCGCACAACGTTTGTGCGCGGCCTGGACGATCAAAAGGCGATTTGGGCGAAATTTATGCGGCGGGTCGTCGATTTTCTGCTGAATATGGAGGCCAAGCGGTGGCGCACCCTGGCCGTGACCCTGCTGCTGCTGGCGGGAATCATCGCCCTGTTCGCCCTGGGCAAGACGCAGCTGGCGTTGGGGGCGGAGGACCGGCTGGAGCATTGGCTGGCCGGATACCGCATCGGCCCGTGGGGGCTGGCGGCGGCGGTGCTGGTCTTCACTCTGTCGGCCTTCATCGGCGTGCCGCAGTTCCTGTTGATCGCCGCCTGTGTCGTGGCCTTCGGGCCGTGGTTCGGTTTTCTCTATAGCTGGATCGCCACCATCGCCTCGGCGGCCGTCACCTATTGGCTGGGGCGCGGGCCGACCGCGCGCACGCTGGAACGCTACGGCGGCGGGACGGTCGAGCGCATCCGCAAATTCGTCGGCCGCAACGCCTTTTCGGCCAGCTTCATCATCCGCAACGTGCCCTCGGCGCCCTTCATCGTCGTGAACATGGCGTTCGGCGCGGTGCGGGCGTCGTTCCCGGCCTATCTGGCGGGGTGCGCTTTAGGAGTGCTGCCCAAGACGGCGCTAGTCGCCTTTTTCGGCGGGTCGTTCATGGCGGCGGTCAGCGGCGACGGAATCTGGACGTCGGTGATCCTGGCGGCGGTCGCGGGCGTTTGGCTTGTATTGATGCTGGCGGTGCGCGAGTGGGTGAAGCGCCGCGAGGCTGCACGCAACCTGCAAGTGGATTGATCGGAGAACGACGATGCTGAAGCTCTATTATTCGCCCGGCGCTTGCGCCATCGCTTCGCACATCGGCCTGGAAGAGGCGGGAGCGGAGTATGTGATCGAGAAGATCGACCTGCGCGCCGGCCAGCAGCGCACGCCGGAGTATCTGGCCATCAACCCGGCGGGCGTGACCCCGGCCCTGCAGACCCCCAAGGGGGTGCTGACCCAGAACGGCGCCATCCTGGCCTATGTCGCCCAGACTCATCCGCACGCCCAACTGGCCGATCTGGACGATCCGTTCGAGTTTGCGCGGATGCAGGCCTTCAACGGCTGGCTGGCGTCGTCGCTGCACCCGGCGATCGGCAAGGCGCTGTTCTCCAAGCCGCCGCTGGAAGGCGATGCCAGGGACGAGGCCGTGCGGATTGCGCTCGAGAAATATGACCTGGCTGAGAATCACCTGCTGGCCGGTCCGTGGGTCATGGGGGAAGATCATTCGATGGCGGACGGTTATCTGCTGGTCTTCACGCGCTGGGCGCGTCAGGCGGGTCTGCTGGACAAGGCGCGTTTTCCGAAGCTGAACGCCCATCTGGACCTCGTGCAATCGCGCCCGGCCGTGCAGCGCGTGCTTCATGCCGAGGGCATCACGGCGGTCTGAGCCGCGAACCCGCAAGCGGGGCTGGAAAGCTTGAGCGGCAAGGCTTTCAAGCCTTGCCGTGACAAGCCTGTGATCGAGGAGTCATAGGCGCTTGCAATCCCCGCGGCATGAGGGCAAACGGGCCTGTAGTCGGCTCGGCGAAGACGGTCAGGACAGCTTTGCGATCAGCGTGAAGCGGGGGTAGGGCGTCGCCACAGCGGACGAATGAAATTCACGCCCTTGCAGGCCCGAACTAAAGCGGTAACCGACGCCCATGCTTTCACCCCTCTTCGGCATGATTTCCAATGACATCGCGATGGATCTGGGGACGGCCAACACCCTGATCTACATGCGCGGCAAGGGGATCGTCCTGAACGAGCCGTCGGTCGTCGCCCTGCGCAACGTCGGCGGCCGCAAGATCGTCCACGCCGTCGGCCTGGAAGCCAAGCAGATGCTGGGCCGCACCCCCGGCCACATGGAAGCCATCCGTCCGATGCGCGACGGGGTCATCGCCGACTTCGAAGTCGCCGAAGAGATGATCAAGCACTTCATCCGCAAGGTTCACAACCGCAAGGGCTTCGTGAACCCGAAGATGATCGTCTGCGTCCCGTCGGGCGCCACGGCCGTCGAGCGCCGCGCCATCAATGATTCCTGCCTGAACGCTTCGGCTCGCCGCGTCGGCCTGATCGACGAGCCGATGGCCGCCGCGATCGGCGCCGGTCTGCCGATCCACGAGCCGACCGGCTCGATGGTCGTCGATATCGGCGGCGGCACGACTGAAGTGGCCGTTCTGTCGCTGTCGGGCATCGTCTATTCGCGCTCGGTCCGCGTCGGCGGCGACATGATGGACGACGCCCTGATCGCCTATATGCGCCGCAACCATAACCTGCTGATCGGCGAAACGACCGCCGAGCGCATCAAGAAGGACATCGGGACCGCCCGCATCCCGACCGACGGCGAAGGCCTGTCGATCGAGGTCAAGGGCCGTGACCTGATGCAGGGCGTGCCGCGCGAAGTGAAGATGAGCGAGCGTCAGGCGGCTGAAGCCCTGGCCGAGCCGGTCTCGCAGATCGTGGAGGCCGTGAAGGTCGCGCTGGAGGCGACGCCGCCGGAACTGGCCGCCGACATCGCCGACAAGGGCATCATGCTGACGGGCGGCGGCGCTCTGCTGCGCGGCTTGGACGCCGAAATCCGCGACCACACGGGCCTGCCGGTGCAGGTGGCGGACGATCCGCTGTCGTGCGTCGCCATCGGCTGCGGCAAGGTGCTGGAGCACCCGTCCTGGATGAAGGGCGTCCTCGAGTCGTCGCTCTGAGACTGATCGGCCTGCCGCAGGCGCCGCATTCCTGAAAAGGAGCGGATTTCTGGGGCAGGCTCACGCTTTCGGCGGGCTTCGCCCCGCCGATTCCTAAGCTCTAGCAGGAAGGCTGGCCGTGGCGTTTCGCGACGGACCGTTCGAGAATCTGAAGGTGCCGCTGGCCTGGACGGCGGCGGTCATGGTCGTCGGCGGAATCGTCGCTGCGGTCATGCTTCTGCTCGCCGATCGGCCGCAACCGGCGGCCGACGACCTGGAGCCCGCGCGCGCCGCATTCGACAGCGCCGCCGGAACCACGGGCGGGGTTCTGGCCGCGCCGGTCCGCTGGGGCGGCGACGCCGTGGATTACGTCAAAGGCTATTTCTTCGCCGTGTCGGAGAATCGCCGCCTGCGCCGCGAACTGGCGGAGATGAGCGCCTGGCGCGACGACGCCCTGGCGCTGAAGAACCTCAACGCCCGCTACGAACAACTGCTGGGCCTGCAGACCGAGCCGCCCATCGCCATGACGGCCGGACGCGCCATCACCGACGCGCGCGGACCGTTCGCTCGGTCGCGCCTGCTGAACGTCGGCGCCGGCAAGGGCGTGCGCGTGGGCAATCCGGTGCTGAGCGAGCACGGACTGGTCGGCCGCATCTCGGGCGTCTCGGGCGCACACAGCCGCATGGTGCTGCTGACCGACGTGGCGTCGCGCATTCCGGTGATGGTGGAGCGCACCGACGCCCGCGCCATGCTGACCGGCGACGGCAGCCGCAGCCCGCGCCTCGACTATGTGCGGGGGCAGGGCTCGGTGCAGGAAGGCGACCGCATCCTGACCTCGGGCGACGGCGGCGGTTTCCCGCGCGGCCTGCCGGTCGGCATGGTGGCCAAGGGCGTGGACGGCTCGTGGCGGGTCAAGCTGTACAGCGACCGCACGGCCATCGACTATGTGCGCGTCCTGCTGTTCCAGGACTTCAGCCAGCTGGCGGATCAGAACGCCCTGAACGCAGCCCCATTGGCCAGTCTGAACACGGCGCCGCCGCCGAACGCCGCCCAGGCCGCCGCTATTCAGGACGTGGCCACGCGCCGCGCCGCCGCCGCACAGGCCGCCGCAGAGCGCGTCCGCGCCGCCAACGCCGCTCCGCCTCCGACGCCGGTTGCGCCCGCGACTGCGACGCCGCCTCAGGCCCAGCCGACGCCGCGTCCCGCCGCGCCCCGGCCGACAGCCGCCACGCCGCCGCAACCTTCGGCGCAGGCTCCGGCGCCGACCGCGCCTGACGGAGGTCGCGAGTGAGACGGACGATCACCGTGCGGATGGTCGGTCCGATGCAGTGGATCGGCTACCCGGCGCTGATCGCCGCCGCGGCCACCATCCTGTTCGCCATTCCGCTGCGCCTGTTCGGCCTGACCCTGCCTGAGCCGGTCTGGCCCATGGTTCTGGCCTTCGCCTGGCCGCTGATCCGTCCGTCCATGCTGGCGCCGGCGGTGCTGTTCGGTCTGGGCGTGTTTCTCGACTTCTTCTGGGGCGGTCAGACCGGCATGTGGGCGCTGAGCCTGCTGCTGATCTATGGCGCGATGCTGTTGGCGTCGAAGTATCTGGCGGGGCAGGCGACGATCGTCCTGTTCGCCCTCTATGTCGCTGCGACGGGCCTGGCCTTCGCGGTCGCCTATTTCGTGACGCGCGGCAGCCTTGGGAATGCTCCCAATCTGCTGGCTGTTATGGGGCAGATGATCCCGACGCTTCTGCTCTTCCCCCTGGCTGACTGGCTGATCGAGCGCTTCGACGACGCGGATGTGCGATTCCGATGAGCAGTGAACCGCATATCTTCTTTTCCGATGTGAACGAGCGGCAGGGCTCCTTCCTGCGGCGCACCATGCTGCTGGGCGGGGCGACGGTCGTGGGCGGGCTGGCCCTGGTCGGGCGCCTGGCGCATCTGCAGCTCTTCAAGTCGGAAGAGTTCGCCACCCTGGCGACGCGCAATCAGTTCAACTTCCGTCAGGTGCCGCCGCCGCGTGGCCTGATCAAGGACCGCAACGGCGTGGTCATCGCCGGGAACCGGCCCAGCTTCCGCGTCCTGGTGGTTCGCGACGAGACCAAGGATCTGGACCAGACGCTGGACCTGCTGGGCCAGCTGTTGCCGGACACTCTGGAGCGCCGCCGCACCATCATTCGCGAGGTCAACGCCGCGCCGCGTTTCTCGCCGGTTCCGGTCAAGAGCGACCTGACCTGGGAGGAGTTCTCCAAGGTCAATTTGCATGCGGCGGAACTGCCCGGCGTCATGGCCGACATGAACGAGGCCCGCTATTATCCGCACGGCGGCGCCTACGCCCACGTGGTCGGTTATGTGGCCAAGGTGTCCGACCGCGACGTGAAGGCGATCCGAGACAAGGGCGAACAGCCGCCGGCCATCCTGTTCAACCCCGGTTTCCGCATCGGCCGTCAGGGCATTGAACGATCGCTGGATCTGGACCTTCGCGGCGTCGAAGGCGGCAAGCGGGTCGAGGTCAATGCGCGCGGCCGCGTCGTGGCCGAGGATATCGCCGGATCGCGTCCGGCGGTTCAGGGTTCCGAGGTGGTGCTGACGCTGGACAACGACGTCCAGCAGCGCGCGCTTGAGGTGTTCGGCGAAGAGGCGGGCAGCATCGTCGTCATGGATGTGCGCAACGGCGACATCCTGGCCATGGTGTCGTCGCCGTCGTTCGATCCCAATCTGTTCGTGTCGGGCGTTCCGTCCAAGATCTATCGCGCCCTGGCGGACTATGAGCGCCGCCCGTTGCTGGACAAGGCGCTGAGCGGCACCTTCGCGCCGGGCTCGACGTTCAAGCCGATCGTCGGCCTGGCGGCGATGAAGCGGGGCCTGGATCCCAGCCGCCGCATCTTCTGCAACGGCAGCTTCTACCTGGGGCGCCGGTTCGCCTGCCTTGGGCGGCACGGGGCGTTGGATCTGCGCGGGGCCATCAAGGCCTCCTGCAACGTCTACTTCATGACCCTGGCGACCGAGATGGGGCCGGACGCCATCGCTGAGACGGCGCGGGACATGGGCTTTGGCCAGACGTTCGACATCGGCATTCCCGGCCAGAAGGCCGGGTTGGTGCCTGATCGCGAATGGCGGCGGAAAAATCCCGTGCGCGGCGACGGCAAATGGTATCCGGGCGAGAACCCCAGCTATGGCATCGGTCAGGGCGCTCTGACGGTGAACGCCCTGCAACTGGCAGTCTATACGGCGCGCGTCGCCAACGGCTCCAAGGCGGTGTCGCCGCGCCTGATCAAGTCGATCGGCGGGGTGGAGCAGGGCGGCAGCGCCTTCGCCGATCTGCCCTATGATCCGCAGATGCTGCAGGTTCTGCGCGACGGGATGGAGGCGGTGACGGCCGCCGGGGGCACGGGCTTCCGCAACAGCCAGCTGGGTCTGGGCACGGTCAAGATGGCCGGCAAGACCGGTACGGCCCAGGCGCGCAACTACGGCTCAGGCTCGCGCAAGGGCGCCGGACGTCCCTGGGACCAGAAGGACCACAACCTGTTCGTGGCCTATGCGCCGACGGATAATCCGCGTTACGCCGTCTCGGTCATCGTTCAGCACGGCGGTCTGGGCGGCGGCACGGCCGGCGCGCCGCGCGCGCGAGAGGTGATGAAGGTCGCCCTGCTGAAGGATCCGGAAATCCGCGCCCGCATCGAATCGGCAGGCTTTGAGGCCCAGGAGGACGCCGGCGCGCGCGAAGCCGAGGCGCGAGGCGAGCCGATCGACGGCGCTGGCGTCGGCGTCGACGTCGTCGCGCCGCCGCCCCTGACGGAGCCCGGACAATGACCGCATCCGCCCTGACCCGTCCCGGCGAACGCGATCGCCTGTCCAGCAAGTTCGCCGAGCTGGATTGGCGCGTCATCGGCCTGCTGTGCATCCTGGCCGGGATCGGCACGGCCATGCTGTATTCTATCGCGGGCGGCCACTGGCAGCCCTGGGCGGCCAAGCATCTGATCCGTTTCGGCGTCTTGCTGGTCGCCATGATCGGCATGGCCATGGTTCACCCCAAGTGGTGGTTCCATGCGGCCTATCCGCTGTACGGCGTGCTGCTGGTGCTGGTGCTGATGATCGAGTTCACGCCGCTGGGCTATACGGCGGGCGGGGCCAAGAACTGGCTGAACCTGGGCTTCACCCGCATCCAGCCGGCCGAGTTCGTCAAGATCGGCCTCGTGCTGGCTCTGGCGCGTTGGTACCACGGCCATTCGGCGCAGGAGGCGCGCTGGTCATGGAAGCTGCTGATCCCCGTGGGGATGATCGGCGTGCCCTTCCTGCTGGTGGCCAAGCAGCCGGACTTGGGTTCGGCCATGATCATCGGCCTGACCGGCGCCGCCGTCATGTTCATGGCGGGACTGAGCTGGCGCGTCATCGCCGCCGCCGTGGCCGCCGCCGTGGCCGTGATCCCGCCGTTCGTCATGTTCGTGATGCACGACTATCAGCGCAACCGCGTGCTGACCTTCCTGAACCCGGAGGCCGACCCCTCCGGCACCGGCTACAACATCATCCAGTCGAAGATCGCCCTGGGCTCCGGCGGCCTGATGGGCAAGGGCTACGGCCTGGGCAGTCAGAGCCAGCTGGAGTTCCTGCCGGAACGCCATACGGACTTCATCTTCTCGACCGTGTCCGAAGAGTTCGGCTTCCTAGGCTCCTTCACCGTCCTGGCCTGCTATGTCGCGCTGATCCTGATCTCGCTGCGGATCGCGGCCCTGTCGCACAGCCATTTCGGCCGGATCAGCGCGGCGGGCATGACGGCCTTCCTGGCGCTGTTCGTGCTGATCAACGGGGCGATGGTGATGGGGCTGGCGCCGGTCGTGGGCGTGCCTATGCCGCTGCTGTCTTATGGCGGATCGACCATGATGACGGTGATGATCGGCTTCGGCCTGATCCTGTCGATGCGGGTGCACCGCTATGTCGAACTGCCGAAGGGGCAGGGGCTGTTCTAATCGGCTGTACGGGCGTTAGGCTGTCGTCATGACTGTTCAGACGCCCGAAACCGAAGCCGCCGACATCCCAAAGGCCGATCCGGCCATGTTCTCCGACTGCGGCGACACGCCCTGTCCGCAACCCGTTCTGGCGGATCCGAGGAATGAGGCGGCGGTCCAGGCCGAGGGCCTGCGGATGCGCGACAACCCGGCCGAGTGGGCCTTCGTGCGCCTGTCCAAGCTGATCGAGGAGTTCGAGGCCAACCTCGACAAGGACGAAGAGATCGGCGCGCGCGTGGTCGGCCTGCCGGGCGATGGGGCCATGCAAATCATGGACGTGGGCTTCTGGGGCCCGGACCTGATCATGTTCTTCGGCCGCAACGCTGACGGCAAGCCGGTGCGCCTGATCCAGCACTACAGCCAGATCAATGTGGTGCTCAGCGCCATGAAGAAGCCGGAGGAGCGTGAGGCGCGCCGTATCGGCTTCCAGCTCAGCGAGATGGTCGAGAAGACCAACCCGAAATAGCGCCTGAACGCGCTGTGACGCCTAGAGCGTCGCCGCCCAGTCGGTGGCGCGGATCAGGCTGTCGATGATGCCGGGCTCGCTGGAAGCGTGGCCGGCGTCGCCGATGATGTCCAGCTTGGCCTCGGGCCAGGCGCGGTGCAGGGACCAGGCGCCCGAGATCGGCGTCACCACGTCAAAGCGGCCTTGCGCGATCCAGCAGGGGATGTGGCGGATGGTCTCGATGTTCTCGAGGATCCAGTGCTCGCTGTCGAAGAAGCCGCCGTTGGTGAAGTACCAGTTCTCGATCCGGGCGAAGGCCACGGCGAAGTCGGGATCGGCGAACTTGTCCGGCTTGCCTGACGGGCCCTGGATGCTGACGGTCTCGCCCTCCCAGGTCGCCCAGGCCACGGCGCAGCGGTTGCGTTCCTCCACGTCGTCGCCGGTCAGGCGCTTGTAGTAGGCGGCCATCAGGTCGCCACGCTCGGCCTCGGGGATGGGCGCCAGGAAGCGCTCCCAAGCGTCAGGGAAGATCATCGAGGCGCCGTCCTGATAGAACCAGTGCAACTCCTTCTTCGTCAGCAGGAAGATGCCGCGCAGCAGCAGGGCCAGGCATCGATCCGGATGCTTGATGGCGTAGGTCATCGACAGGGTCGAACCCCACGACCCCCCGAACACCACCCATTTGTCGATGCCCAGCATTTCGCGCAAGCGCTCGATATCGGCGACCAAATCCCAGGTGGTGTTGTTCTCAAGCGAGGCGTTCGGCCGCGACAGGCCGCAGCCGCGCTGGTCGAACATGACGATGCGGTACTTGGCCGGATCGAAATAGCGCCGCATCCCCGGATTGACCGCCCCGCCGGGGCCGCCGTGCACGACGATGACCGGCACGCCGTGTGGATTGCCGCTTTCCTCGTAGTAGATCTCGTGGACGCTGTCGGTCTGCATCCAGCCCGAGGCGTAGGCTTCGATCTCGGGGTAGAGGTCGCGGCGGAGCGTGTCGTTCACGGAAAACATGCGTGGACCCTGTTCAGCTGAAGATCAAACGTTCGTCGGGGAGGGCTTGAGAGCGGCGGCGACGATCAGGCACCAGGCCGCGATCATCATGACTCCGCCGATTGGGGCGATGGCTCCCATTGCGGGAAGGCTCAACAGGCCGATCATGGCCAGGGCCAGGCAGAAGACCAAGCCGCCGCCGCTGGCCAGCCATCCCGCCAGTCGGGCCAAGCGTCCTCCGTTGTTCCATAGCGCCAGCGCCACAGCCAAGGCCGCATGGACCATCTGATACTGGCCGCCTGTGGTCAGCAGGGTTTTGACGGCAGGTGCAGCGCCGTGAGCCGCAAAGGCGCCCAGCGCTACGGCCATGGCGCCGTTGAACCCGGCGAAGACGAGAAGGTTGCGGTCGGGACTCATGGTTTATGTCTAGACCACAAATCAAGGGAAGTCTGCTATGGCGCGCCATGACGTCCGCCCCGCGCATGGCCCTGCAATACGTTCTGCTGTTCGGCGCCAGCGGGGTGACGCTTCCGTTCGCGGGCTTGTGGTTCCGAAGTCAGGGGCTGAGCGGGACGCAGATCGGCGTGTTGCTGGCGATTCCCATGCTGGCGCGGGCGCTGACTGGGCCGCTGATCGCCGTCTGGGCCGACGGCTTCACGCATCGGCGCTCGCCGATCGCCCTGCTGGGGTTGGCCATGGCTGCCGGCTATGGCGGGGCGGGGCTGGTTCAGGGGATCATCCCCTGGGCTGTCTTCTGGCTGATCGGAGCGTCGGCGGCGGCGGCTCTGATCCCGCTCAGCGACGTGCTGACGTTGAAAGTCGCGCGACGCGAAGGCTTTCCCTTCTCCCTCCCGCGCGGGTGCGGCTCGGCGGCCTTCGTTATCGCCAACGTCGTCATGGGGGTGCTGCTGACGCGGACATCGACGGATGTGGTGATTGTCTGGGCGGTCTCGGCCTCGCTTCTGATCGCGGTGACGGCGTGGCGGTTTTTGCCGGCGGAGCGGGTAGGCGAGGACGGGCCATTGTCCGGTTTCGAGCGCTTTAGAGGGTTGGGGCGGCTGGCGGCGGATCCCGTGTTCATGACGGCCATCTTCGCCGTGGGAGCAGTACAGGCGGCCCACGCCTTCTATTATGGTTTCTCCGCCATTCTCTGGCGGGCGCAGGGCGTGGCCGAAAGCATGACGGGCCTGTTGTGGGCCTTTTCCGTCATGGTCGAGATCGGCTTCATGTGGGTGGTCGAGCCATGGCGCCGAAAGAGAGGAATCGGCCCGTGGTTCATCCTGGCCTTGGGCGCAGGCGCTGCCGTGTTGCGCTGGACGGCAATGGCCTTCGCCCCGCCGCTGTGGCTGTTGTGGCCGTTGCAGTCTTTGCACGCCCTGACGTTCGCAGCCACCTATCTGGCGGGGGTGCAGATTGTGGAGCGCCTGTGCCCGCCCGACAATCATACGGCGGCTCAGACGTTAAGTTCGGCGCTGTCTGCGGGGGTGCTGATCGGGCTGGCGACCTTGGCTGGCGGACCGTTGTACGATGCTTTCGGCCCGCGCGCCTACCTGGCCATGGCGGGGCTGGCGCTGGTCGGCGGAGTGACGGGGGTGGTGGTGGCGCGGCGGCTGAAGATCTCAGGCCGCGCTTGAACGGGGCAAGGGGGTGAGGTGGCGCGCCATTGCCGAGGCGGTGGTCTTGATCGCGGTCCGCACGGCGTCTTCCGTCGCTTCGTCGGGGATACGCAGGAGGCCGATAGAGGGCGAGTTCAGGCTGTCTGGCAGATCGGCCAGGACGCGATACAGAATATAGCTGCCCTGGTCGTCTTCTGCGTCGGACGCGGCGAGAACGGACAGGCCTGCCGCGGTCAATTCTCGTGACATTTCGGCGATCGGCGCGGTGACGCGCGCCACGCCGGGCCCGGTTTCATCCAGCCGGCCGGAACCGTCTAGGCGGCGGTTTTCCGCGCGCATCTGAAGACGGAAGTCTCCGGAATGGATCGTGCGGCCGATCAGCAGCAGGGCGCCGCAGTTTCGGGCCTTCAGCGCGGCGATGAGGCGCTCGGCCAGGGCCTCGCCGTCGGCGTCGCCTGAAATCGGCTGAGTGCGGGCGCCGGGAGGGCTCCACGGCTCGCCTGACAAGTCCTCGACTAAATCCCAGGTCGGATAGGAGGGATTCCAGACGCAGATGGCGATGACAGGGCGTCGATCAGGACGGTTGCTGGAATCCGTGTCCACCAAGGGGCGTGGCTCCTATACGTCGGGATGGCGCGGGGCCCCTCGACCGTGCGGGTAAAAACGTCGTGAGGTCAAGTCTCAAGCCGCAGCGGGGACTCAGCTGAGATCGCCGATGGCGGCGTCCAGCAGCATGAAGGCCCGGCCTTCGTCGGTCGCTAGGCGCGCCTGGATATCGTGGGCGTCGCCGCGATCGGCCTGAAGACTCAGCCCACGGGCGAAGGCGCGGACGTAGGCTTCGGCGTCGGCGCGCAAGGCGTCGTCGCCTAGGACGCGCCGCGAAACGCTGCGCACGGCGGCGGGGGCGACGCGGCGCACGATCTGGCGTGCGCGAGACGGGTCACGCGCGGCGAAAGCATGAGCCGTTTCCTCGATACGCGGACGCGGCAACAAGGCGTTGGGATCCACGCCCATGCGGCGGATAGCATCGGTGATCCGAGCCGCCAGAGCGTCGATCTGTTCGGGCGACGCGATGGGAGCGGACAGGTTCAGCGGGTCTTCCGGCATAGATGCGCCGTCTTGGCCGGCCGGGACGTTCCAGTCCAGATCGGCGGGAGCGTCGTGGCGCGTCGCCGGGGCCGCAGGCGCATGGGGGGGCGACGGACGCGCGGTCGGCGCGACGGGAATCGCTTCGATCTCGCTCGCGGGCGCGTTCTGCGGACGCAATCGGCCGCGCAGGCCGTCTTGTGTGCGTTCGACGGGCGGGCGAGTGGCGCTGTCGGCGGCTTGAGCGGCAGCCTGGGGGCGGCGGCGCGAAAGGCCGCCTTCGCCGGACACGGCGCCCATCAGGCGCACGGCCTCGGTCAGCATGTCGTAGTTGCGTCGCACGCGCTCCTGGAAGCCGGACTCCAAGGCTTCGGTGTCCTCAGCCGCCTTGCGCGAGGCGGCGTTGAGCGCCGTCAGGCCGTTCTCGACGGCGGCGCGGACAGAATCCACGCGCGCCTGAGCTTCCTGGGGCAGGCGGCTGGCGCGTTCGTCCATGTCGGATACCGCCTGCTCGACCTGAGACAGGGCTTCGGTCACGCGGGCCAGCGTGTTCTGCAGACTGTCGATCAGTCGTTCGCCGGTCAGATCGACCATTTCGGCGGTCTGGCTGACGATGCGGCGAGCGCCGTCGATGCGCGCTTCAGCGGCGGCGTCCGCCTGTTGAGCGGCGTCGAACAGGGATTGGCCGAGGCGGTCGGCGCGGATCTGGGCCTGTTCGATGGCGGCGTCGGCGGCGATGCGTTGATCGTCGGCGGTGGCCTGAAGAGCGGCCAGCGCACGGCGCGTCTCTTCGACCAGCAGGTCGCGGGATTCGGCGGACAGGGTCTCGAACCGATCCAATGCCAGTTTGGTGGCGTGGTCGAAGCCATCGGCTTCGCGCTGCGACATCTGGACCAGGGCCTGGAACTGATCGACCACGGCCTCGACCTGGGCCTTGATCGCCTGGGCCGCATCGCCGCCCCGTTGGGTCAGGTCGTCAGCGGCGGAGCGGGTTTGAGACAGGTGATCCAGCAACTGGGCGCGCTGGCTCTCGATCTGGGCCGAGAAGTCTTCCTGATCGGTGCGCAGGGCGTAGGCGGCGGTGACCAGGGCGGCGCGTTGCTGGCCCAGGCCTTCCTCAACTGATTGAATCTGTTCGGCTACACCAGAGCCGGCCGTCTCCAGCCGCAGGGTCTGGCGAGCCAGGTCGTCGGCGGCGGCGCGCGCTGCGTCCTGTGCTTCATTGGCGGCGGCGGCCAGGTCTGCGGCGCGGGCGGCCAGGGCGGCCTCAGCCTCGCGTAACTGGGTCTGGGCCAGGTCCGAGGCGTCGGCGACCATGCGCGACTGGCGCTCGACTGTTTCGACTACGTTCGAAGTCTGGGCTTCCAGACGTCCGCTGAGGCCGTGCATCTGTTCGCGTTCGACGGACATCTGCTCGGTCAGCTTGCGCGCCGTACCGCCAGCGCGTTCGGCCGCTTCATTCAGCAGGGTCGTTTCCTTGGCCAGGGCCTCGCGCAGCAGGGCCATGTCGTTGCGCGCGCGTTCGGCCGCCTGGGCCGCCTGGTTGATGTCGTCGCGAAGGGTGGTCAACACCTGGCCGGCTTCGTTGGCGGCCAGGGCGGCCGGACCGACCAGGGCGTCGGCCATGTCTCGCGCACGACGGGTTTCCTGGGCCAGACCGGCGCCTTGGCGCACGGCGTGGGCCAACAGGATCGACAACCCGACCGGAGCCAGCAGGATCAGGGCGTAAACGGCCAGACGAAGTGGGTCGATCTCCATCATGCCTGAGCCCAGCTCATAGGCGAACCAGGACGCGAGGCCGCCGACCCACAGGGCGGAAGCCAGGCCGGCGATCAGATAGGCGTGATTGCCGCCGCCCTTTGCAGGCTTGCTGCGCGAATCGGCGGGGACCGGCAGGGGCGCCTGTTCGATCGTGGCGGGAGGGGCGTCGGCCGACTCGCCGAGAATGGCCAAGGTGCGCGCAGCCTTCTCTGCTTCGGCGGCGCGCTGTTCGGCGATAGCTTGCTGCTCGGCCAGGCGACGACGCTGGCGTTCGGACATGGGGCGTGCCGAGGCGCGCTCCGATTCCGGCGAGGTCGAGGTCTCCAACTCTGCCGGATGGGGCAAGTCGTCTGCTTCGGGCGCGAGGACGGGCGCCTCATTTGAAGAAGCGGGCTCGGGATCGGTCAGATTGAGCGGCGGCCGATGGCTGGATTTCATGGGCGTCGATCTCGATTACTGGTCGCCTGGAGACGCGGGCGAGGTCGCATGCGGACCGACCCTAACGACTGGATCGAAAGGCGAAAAGGCTGGAGAGCGCATTATCCGGGCCGAAGGCGCAGCTTCACCGGACGGAAGTTGTGGATCAGCAGGAGGCGGGGGCGTTGACGTGGATGTGCGTCGAAGGCGCGTCAGCGCACTTTTTTTCGACCCGCTGAATCTCGCGTTCCGACTTCTTGGGCGAGCTCAGATCGACCCCGAACTGCGACAGAGCAACCGCAGCGAGCAGGGCGATAAGGCCGATCACCATTTCGATCAGAGCTTGCATGGGGCGCAATATGACAGATCACGGTTCCGGCGACAATGCGGCGAAGTAATGAAGCGTCGCCATTGACCCTGGTGATGCGGAAATGGAACGATCCTGTGCTGATCGACATCTGCATCAAGGGGCCGAGTATCAGGCCGTCACGCGAATCGGTCATTGGAGGCTCATGCGGCCAGATCGTTCCTATGAAGGCAGTCTGATCGGACCTGGTCCCGGGGTGTGGCGCGCCGCGCCCGCGCATCGGCTCGCGCCTCTGATGGAGAACAAGGCTTATTTCGACGCCCTGTCGTCGGCCCTGCACAAGGCGAAGCGGTCGGTCCTGATCCTGGGCTGGCAGTTTGATCCACGCACGCGTCTGAATCCTGAGGGGCCGCTGACCGACCGCCGGGCTGAGATCGGCCATCAGTTGAAGGCTCTGGTGCGTCACAAGCCCGACTTGGACGTGCGCCTGTTGATCTGGCGCTCGCCGCTGCTGATCGCGGCGTCGCAAGGCTTCTATCCGCACAGGGCTCAGCGTTGGTTCCGCCGGCGCATTGTCGAGTTCCGGCTGGATGGGCCGGGCATCCTGGGCGCCTGCCACCATCAGAAGGTGGTGGTGATCGACAATCAGATCGCCTTCTGCGGCGGCGGCGACATCTCGACCGACCGCTGGGACACCGAAGAGCATTTCTCGGGCGATCCGCGTCGGTGCGAGCCGACGGGCGTCATCCCTGCGCCCCGGCACGAAGTCATGTGCGTGATGGACGGCCCGGCGGCGCAGGCTCTGGGTGAACTGGCGCGCGAGCGGTGGAGGCGGGCCACCGGCGAGGTGCTGGAAGTCGCCATGCCGCGCGGCGGCGACGCCTGGCCCGACGGCGTGGAGCCGGCTTTGCAGAACGTCCCTGTCGCCATCTCCCGCACGGAACCGCAGGTGCGGGGCCGGCCCGAGGTGCGCGAGAACGAGGCCTTGCACCTGGAGGCCATCCGGCGGGCGCGGTCGCTGATCTATATGGAAAATCAGTATTTCACCTCGCCCCTGCTGGCGGCGGCGCTGGCTGCGCGGCTAGACGAGCCGGACGGGCCTGAGGTGGTGCTGGTCTCGACCGGCCGCAGCCCCAGCTGGTTTGACGGCCTGACCATGGATACGGCGCGGGCCGAGGTTCTGTACCGGCTTGAACAGGCGGACCGGCATGATCGTTTCACCGCCTTCTATCCGGTGACGGACGAGGGCGAGCGGATCATCGTCCACGCCAAGATGACCATCGTCGACGACAAGCTGCTGAGGATCGGGTCCAGCAACCTGAACAATCGCTCGATGGGGCTGGATACGGAGTGCGACGTTTCGGTTGAGGCTGAGACGGAAGAACAGCGCGAGGTGATCCAGCGTTTCCGCCGTCACTCTCTCGGCCATTTCATCGGCGTGTCCGGCGACGCCTTTGCTGAGGCTGAGACTTTGCTGGGTTCAGTCGGTCAGGCGATCCAGACCTTCGGCCATGAGCGTATGAAGCCGCTGGGCGCGACTGAGCCGACGCGGGTCGAGCGAATGTTCGCCGAGTGGCAGTTCGGCGATCCGGTATCGGCCACCGACGCCTGGCGGCCATGGAAGCGGCTGAACCGTTCGCATCGCACCCGACCCAGGTCAGAGGGCGGTCAGGCGCCGGGTTGACCCTTGGGTTGATCGATTTCGAAGTCGATGATCAGCGGCAGGTGGTCCGAAGCGGCTCGCGCCAGGGGCGATGACGGCGTGCGGGCGCCGGTCACGCGGATTTCGCGGCTGACGAAGCAGTGGTCGATGCGAATGGCCGGGAAGGTGGACGGAAAGGTCTTGATCGAGGGCTTCAGTCCCAGCCGCCGCTGGGCGTCGTCCAGCCGCCGGGTCAGGGCTTGGTAGGGGCGGGTGATGGAGGTGGCGTTGAAGTCGCCGGTCAGGATGGTCGGCCCGTCGCACATCGGATCACCCAGCCAGTCCCGGCCGATCAGGGCCGCGACCTGAAGCCGCTGCTCGCGTGGGACCAGGCCAAGGTGGGTGTTCATGATGTTGACGACCACGCCGTCGAAGTCGACCGCTGACCACAGGGCGCCGCGCGGCTCCAATCCCTTGAGGCCGGGCAAGGTGGGCAGGGCGGCGGCGCGCACCAGACGCTCGGGCCGGTGGGTCAGGATGGCGTCGCCGTAAAGCTCGGCCTCGACCTTCATGGCGGGATGGAACTGCACGCTCATGGCCAGGCGCTGGGCGATGGAGTCAGCCTGATCGACCCAGCCGGTGCGGGCGCGGCCGACGTCCAGCTCCTGCAGGCAGACGACATCCGGCTCATGCTCGGCGATGACGTCGGCGATGCGGTTCACGTCCAGCTTGCGGTCGACGCCGACGCAGCGATGGACGTTGTAGGTCAGAAGTCTCGGCATGAATTCCTTGCCTGCGATCGCAGCGACTGTCGCGCCTCAATGCGGCGGTCGCGAGGCCCCGATAGCGATCCTGATAGCCGGACTAGATGACAACCAGCTTGTCGGGGATCTCGTTTTCATCAGCGGGCTTGGGCGGAAAGCGTTCCGTCAGAACCTGACCGCACAGGGCGATGGCCTTTTCGAAGCCCTCGACCGGCTGGTCACGCCGTAGCGCGCCGGTCAGGGCGGCCACGGCGTCGGCCCAGACTTCGGGGCTGACGCAGGAGTGGATGCCCTCGTCGGCCACGACCTCGACCTGATGATCGGCCAGGGCGGCGAAGATTAGGACGCCGGTGCGCGCCTCGGTGACGTGCAGACCGTGCGCCAGGAACTGCTGCATGGCGGCGCGGCGAACGCGCGTGCGGCGCAGGGCGGCGGGTGTCAGAAGTCGCCGCACCACCGGGATCAGCGACAGCAGGAAGACGGCCACGAAGACGCCCGCCTGCACCAGGCCATAGGCCGTCAGGGCGCGCCCGATCTCGGCCGAGGCGGCGGGGGCGTGGGCGGCCTCCCAACCGCCGCCGAAGGTCAGCCAGTCGCCGTTGAAGCCGAGCGGGATCAGGCCCAGCGGCAGCAACAGGGCCGCAGCGGCCGCCCAGCCCAGACTGACGTCGCGATAGGACGACACCTGCCGGGCCACGACGCAGAAGATCTCGCCGGAGGTGTTCGCCTCGGCCTGGGCGATGGCCTGAGCCACCCTTGCGTGGTCGTCGTTCGTGAACTGCATCACCATCCCCCCGAGGCGCCGCCGCCGCCGAAGCCGCCGCCGCCTCCGCCGAAACCACCGCCTCCGAATCCGCCGCCGCCCCAGCCTCCACCGCCGCCCCAGCCGCCGCGA
Organism: Brevundimonas sp. 357; assembly: GCF_003938605.1. Taxonomy (GTDB): domain Bacteria; phylum Pseudomonadota; class Alphaproteobacteria; order Caulobacterales; family Caulobacteraceae; genus Brevundimonas. Next base: position 270,019 of record NZ_RHWX01000002.1, read on the forward strand.
TCATCGTCGTCGCGGTTGCGCAGAGCCTCGCTGGCGGCCCAGATCAGGATGGGCGACAGGCCATCGCCGCGCCCGCGCCGCTTGCGGCCGCCCGCCGCCGCGCCGATCATGCTGAAGAAGATGAAGGCGAACACCAGCAGGATGACGATGGCGGGCAGGACCGGCTTGGTCGTCGCGGTCGCTGCGCTCTTGGCCTCTTCGGCGCGCGCCTGGGCTTCGGCCGGGTCGGCGGTCAGCTGGGTGATGATGGAATCGGTCCCGGCGATGATGCCGGCGGCGTAGTCGCCCTGCCGGAAGGCCGGCAGGATGTCGTTGCGAATGATGAGCGAGGAATAGGCGTCGGTCAGCACGCCCTCCAGTCCATAGCCGACCTCGATCCGCACCTTGCGCTCGTTCGGCGCGACGATCAGCAGGGCGCCGCCGTCGTTTTCCTTTTGCCCGATGCCCCAGTGACGACCCAGCTGATAGCCGAAGTCCTCGATCTCCTGATCCTGAAGCGAGGGCAGGGTGACGACGACCAACTGGTCGCCGGTCTGCTGTTCCAGCGTCGCCAGCTTGCCGGTCAGGGCCTGTTCCTGTTCGGGCGTCAACAGTTGGGCGTCATCGACCACGCGGCCGGTCAGAGCGGGAAACTTGATCTCGGCGGCCAGGCTGACGCCGGGCAGGGCGGCCAGCCACAGGATGAGGCCCAGCAGCAGCGCGGGGAGCAGGCCCCGCGCCGCGCCTTCCCTCGGGGCGAGGGCGGAAGGGTTCATTTCAGGCTTACTGCGCCGCCGGGGCGGGCGCGGCCGCGGGCGGCGTGGATCCCGGCGCGGCGCTGGGGGCGGGCGCGCCGCCGCCGGGCTGGGCGCCCAGGTCGAAGTTTACCGTTGGCGCGGATTGAGCCTCGGCCGTGGCGGTGAACAACTGCATGGGCTTGGAGCCCCCGTGCAGCGTCTTAGCCCAGATCACGCTGGGGAAGGTGCGCAGCGTCGTGTTGTAGTCGCGCACGGCCTCATTGTAGTCGCGGCGCGCCACGGAAATGCGGTTTTCGGTGCCTTCCAGCTGCGATTGCAGGGTCAGGAAGTTCTGGTTGGCCTGAAGCTGGGGGTAGGCTTCGACCGTCACCAGCAGCCGCGACAGGGCGCTGGAAAGCTCGCCTTGCGCTTGCTGATACTGCTGGAAGGCGGCGGCGTTATCGAGGTTGGAGGCGTCGATGTTGACGCTGGTGGCCTTGGCGCGGGCCTCGATCACCTGGGTCAGGGTGGTGCGTTCCTGAATGGCCGCGCCCTGAACGGTGGCGACCAAGTTCGGCACCAGGTCGGCGCGGCGCTGATACTGGCTCTGGACGTCGGCCCAGGCGGCCTCGGCGCGCTCCTGCTTGGTCGGAATGGTGTTGTAGCCGCAGGCGCCCACGGCGGGGGCCAGGACGACGACAGCGGCGACGGCCGCGATGCGAGGCGAGAAACCAGCCATGAAGAAGCTCCTGCGGGCGGTCCTCATGACCGCTGATCGCTAAAGACTATCGGGCGCGAAAGGCTCCGCTTCAAGGCTGGATTTGATGCGGTCAATCATGGAATTCGTCATTCCCGGGCTTGTCCCGGGAATCCATAAACACGAAGGCTGACGTTCGCGCGCAGCAGGGCGGCCTGATACGTCGGCGTGTCTGGATCCCCGGGACAAGCCCGAGGATGACGGATGAAGGTGCGGGGAACGGCCGCCGTCAGCCGTTCAGGTCTTCCGGCTCGACGCCCGCCGCGCGGCAGGCGGCGGTGTAGGTGTTGGCCAGCAGGCAGGCGATGGTCATGGGGCCGACGCCGCCGGGAACGGGGGTGATGCGACCGGCGGCCTCGACCGCCTCGTTGAAGTCCACGTCGCCGACCACGCGGGTCTTGCCTTCGGCGGCCTTGGCCGGATCGCGCGAGGGAACGCGGTTGATGCCCACGTCGATGACGGTCGCGCCCGGCTTGATCCAGTCGCCCTTGATCATCTCCGGGCGACCGACGGCGGCCACCAGGATGTCGGCCGTGCGGCACAGGGCGGGCAGGTCGCGGGTGCGCGAGTGGGCGATGGTGACGGTGCAGCTCTCGCCCAGCAGCAGTTGCGCCATCGGCTTGCCGACGATGTTGGAGCGGCCGACGATGACGGCGTTCAGGCCTGAAAGATCGCCCAGTTGATCTTTCAGCAGCATCAGGCTGCCCAGCGGGGTGCAGGGGATCATGCCCGGCAGGCCGACGGCCAGGCGTCCGGCGTTGACCACGTGGAAGCCGTCCACGTCCTTGTCCGGCGAGATGGCGTCCAGCACAGCGGCCGAATCGATGTGCTTGGGTAGCGGCAGTTGCACCAGAACGCCGTGGATGCCCGCGTCGGCGTTCAGCGCTGAGATCAGGGCCAGCAGCTCGGCTTGAGTCGTTTCAGCGGGCAGGCGGTGGGTGTCGGACCGCATCCCGGCCTTCAGCGTCGTCTCGCCCTTGTTGCGGACATAGAGCTGGCTGGCGGGGTCTTCGCCGACGATGACGACGGCCAGGCCGGGCTTGACGCCGTGGGCGGATTCCAGCCGTGCGGCGGCCGCTGCGACGCGCTCCACCAGGGTCTGGGAGAAGGCCTTGCCGTCGATCAGCGAGGCGCGGGCGGGTTCGACAGCCATAATTGGCTCCATCTGCCGGGAACTGGAAAGCGTTGCCGCGATTTACAGGCGCTGCGGTTCGGCGTCTATGATGACGCCAGCAAAGAGGTTTTTATGCGTTATTCCCTGCTCGCGGCGGTCAGTGCTGTCGCTCTTCTGTCCACCGGCGCCGCCTTGGCCCAATCGGCGACCGACGCCAGGCTGGGGGATGACGTCCGCGGTCGGCTGGAAGACGGCGATGCTCGCACGCGCGGCAGCGACGGCTATCGCTATGACGACTACCGCGTGAACCTGCGCGCCGGTCAGCGGCTGGAAGCCGAGATGACGTCGGACGATTTCGACACCTATCTGGAAGTTTACGCCGAAGGCTCCCTGCGGGAGTCGCTGGCCAGCGACGACGACAGCGCGGGCGACCTGAACGCGCGCCTTCGGTTCACAGCGCCCGAGGCCGGGATATACATCGTGCGCGCCCGCACCTTCTCCGGCATCGAGACCGGCGACTATCAGCTGTCGCTGAAGGAGCGCGCCGCGCCGCGGATGCCGCGGCCGGGCCGCATCGCCATCGGCCGCGATGAGACGGGCAGCCTGGGATCCAGCAGCGCCGAGGATGACGACGGCAAGCGTTACGACGCCTACGCCTTCCGCGCATCGGCGGGCGAACGGGTGAAGATCGACCTGGAGTCCGAGGACTTTGACAGCTTCCTGCGTGTCGGCCGCATCGTGAACGGCGCCTTCTTGCAGATGGCCGAGAACGACGACGGCGGCTCCAGCCTGAACGCGCGCCTCGTGTTCACGGCGCCGCAGGCGGGGGAATATCTGATCCGCGCCACCTCCTATAACGGCTCGGCCGAGGGCGACTACCGCCTGTCGATGGAGCAGGGGCCGCCTGCGCCGACGGCGACGTCGGTGACGGTCGGCGAGGAGACGCGGGGCCGTCTGACCTCGGACAGCGTGACCAGCGATTCCGGCGCTCCGACGGACCTGTATCGCTTCAGCGGCCGCGCTGGGCAGCGTGTGGCGATCACCATGAAGGCGGATGGCTTCGACACCTATCTTGAGTTGTTCGACGCCAACCACAACAGCCTGGCGACTGACGACGACAGCGCCGGCGATCTGAACGCTCGCCTGACCCACACCCTGACCGAGGACGGCGACTACCTGATCGAGGCGCGCGCCTTCTCCAGCGGCGAGGGCCCCTACACGCTGAACATCGAAGAGATCGCGCCGCCGCCGCCGCCTTCGGCCATCGCCTTCGGCCAGACGGTCGAGGGCGAACTGACCAACAGCGACGCCACCGATGATGACGGACGTCTGTATGACGCCTTCGTCTTCAGCGGAACCGAGGGGCAGCGCATTCAGGCCGTCATGCGGTCGGGCGATTTCGACGCCTATCTGCAGCTGAGCGAAAACGGCGAGGAGTTCAGCGAGATCGCCAGCGACGACGACGGTCTGGGTCAGGGAACGGACGCGCGCCTGATCTTCACCGTGCCGGAAACCGGCGAGTATGTGCTGCGTGCACGGTCATGGTCGCGCGACGCCAAGGGCCTTTATGCGCTGGAGCTGCAGGATCTGGGCGACGAACCTTCGCCGGGCAGCCTGCTGATCGGCTCGACGGTGCGCGGACGGTTGAGCGAACGGGCCAGCCTCACCGACGACGGCGTCTACTACGACGCCTATCACTTCAAGGCCAAGGCGGACGAGAAGCTGCGCTTCACCCTGATCGCCAGCAGCTTCGACGCTGTGGTCGAGGTCGGCGAGGAGAAGGACGGCGACTACTTCAAGCTGGAGGAGGACGACGACAGCCTTTCGGACACCCACGCCCGCCTGAACTGGACGGCCCCGCGCGACGGTTCCTATGTGCTGCGCGCCCGTAGCTTCGGCTCCAACTCGACCGGCGACTATGTGCTGATCACGGAGCGGCAGCCCTGAGCGAACCTGACGACGCCGCCGCCTCGGCCCTGATCCTGGGCCGGAAAGACCAGCACCTGGATGTGGTGCTGGCCTGCGGCGGGCGTCACGCCCTGTCGGCGGGGTTCGACGACTGGCGGTTCGTGCACGAGGCGCTGCCGGACCTGGACCATGCGCGAATCGATCTGGGCGTCGACTTCCTGGGACGGCGGCTTAAGGCGCCGTTTCTGATCAGCGCCATGACCGGAGGCCCGGCGCGCGCCGAGGCGATCAACGCCCGCCTGGCCGAAGCGGCTCAGCACTTGGGCATCGCCCTGGCGGTCGGCTCGCAGCGCGCGGCGCTGGAAGGCGGCGCGGCGGGCGGGCTGGACTTCTCGCTGCGGCTGAAGGCCCCGGATACGCCGATCCTGGCCAATATCGGCGCAGCCCAGCTGACGCGCGGCTTCGGCCGGGACGAGGCGCGCCGGGCGCTGGACATGATCGGCGCTGACGCTCTGGTCGTTCACCTGAATCCGCTTCAGGAGGCCTGCCAGCCTGAGGGAGATCGCGATTGGTGGGGCGTGGGCGCGGCGCTTCAGGCGCTGATCCGCGACCTGGACGCGCCGGTCATCGTCAAGGAGACGGGGGCCGGGATTTCCGCTGTCACCGCGCAGCGCCTGATCGCCATGGGCGCGGTTGGCGTCGATGTGGCCGGAGCGGGCGGCGCCAACTGGGGCTTGATCGAGGGCGAACGCGCGACCGATCCGGCGGACAAGGCGCACGCCCTGGCCTTCGCCGACTGGGGCATACCGACTGCGCGCGCCCTGGCCGAAACGCGCAACGCCTTGCCGGACGCCCTGCTGATCGGATCGGGCGGCGTGCGCGACGGCGTGGATGGGGCCAAGGCGATCCGTCTGGGCGCCGACGTCGTCGGCATGGCTTCGGGCGTCATCCAGGCGGCGACCGTCTCGACCGATGCGGTCATCGAACAGTTCCAGCTCGCCATTCGGCAACTTCGAACTGTCTGTTTTTGCGTAAACGCTTCAAATTTAGCGGCGTTGAAACGAGTTCCATTGCTTCCTGTCAAATAAGCTGGGCATTTTCGCCCCCTGCGTTTTTGCGTCGCACCCAAGGAGATTCCCATGCGCGCCCTGTTGATGACGTCGGTCCTGACGTCCTCCCTGATTCTGGCCGGCGCCGCCGCGGCCCAGAGCTCCATCCGGCCTGGGCAGACCGTGACCGGCAATTTCAGCAGCAAGGACGCCCGTATGGACGACGGGTCGCACTACCGCTGCTATGTGGTGCAGACCCAGGCGGGTCAGGCCTACACGGTGACGATGCAGTCTGAGGACTTTGACACCTTCCTGATGGCGGGCGCCGGCACGGATTGCGACGAGACCTCGGTGACGAACGACGACGGCCCTGACATGGGCACGGACTCGCAACTGCGTTTTGTCTCCAACGGCGGAAACTGGATCATCCGCGCCAACACCCTGAGCGAAGGGCAGACCGGCTCCTTCCGCCTCAGCGTCTCGGAAGGCCAGCGCCTGCGCCCGACCACTCAGATCGTGCCGATTTCGGTCGGTGAAAGCCGTCAGGGTCGTCTGGAGGCCAGCGATCGTCAGGCCGACGACGGCTCCTTCTACGACTGCTACGTGCTGAACGTCAGCCGCGGGGGCAATGTCTCGGTTCGCATGGATTCGGCGCAGTTCGACGCCTACCTCTCGCTGCACGAAGGGCCGCAGTGCGACGGCGACAGCCTGGCCTCCGACGACGACAGCGGCGGCGGCACCAGCGCCATGGTCACTCAGGATCTGCGCCCCGGCTCCTATTCCTTCCGCGCCAACAGCCTCAGCTCGGCGCAGGAAGGCGACTACACCGTCTCTGTCACGACGATGCGCTGACAAGGAAAAGGCCCCGGTTTCGCCGGGGCCTTTTTCAATAGAAGACGCTGTCTGATGCGGAAGGCTGGTCGAGCGCCGACTGACGCGCCTCGCGTTCGGCGGCGTAGTCGGGCTGAGGCGCATCAAAGCCGAAGCCGTAGTCGTCTCGTTCCAGCTGTGGCGCAGGCTGAGGCGGCGAGGGGCGGACGATGGTCGGCGGCGCTTCCTGTTGGGGCAACGGCGGCAGGTCGGGCGTCAGCTCCAGCCAGGCGCTTTCGACATAGGGCTCGTCCTCGCCAGGCAGGGCGGCGAGCCGTTGGGGATCGTGCTCATATCCGTCCCGCAACTCCCCAACAGCCATGATGGAGCCGACCGGCAGGTCCGGTTCGACGGGCGGCACGACGTCGATGGCGACGGCCGGGCCGGACGCTCGCCCGCCATGCGCCGCCGAGGTCGAGTTCCAGGCGGCCCAGCCCGCCGCCCCCAGTCCGGTCAGGACCAGGGCGGCGGAGGCCAGAATCACGGCGCTTTTGTTCATGGTCGGCGGCGTCCTGCGTTCGCTTTAGATACGAAAGCGCTCAACCGCCGTCCGGTTCAAGCCGAAGGCAGAAGATCGCCGGCGAAGGCGCGGTAGCGACCCGCGCGTACGCCTTCCGTCGCACGGGCGATGTCCGGCGCGAAATAGCGGTCTTCCGTATAGGCGCCGCAGGCTTCGCGCACGATGGCGTAGGTCTGTTCCAGTTCCGGCGACGAGGTCAGCGGGCGGCGGAACTCGACCCCTTGGGCGGCGGCCAGCAGTTCGATGCCGACCACGGTCGCCGTGTTGGCGGCCATGTCCAGCAGGCGACGCGCGCCGTGGGTGGCCATGGAGACGTGGTCTTCCTGGTTGGCGCTGGTCGGCACGGTGTCGATGACGCAGGGGTGGGCGACCATGCGGTTCTCGGCCACCAGAGCCGCCGCCGTCACCTGGGCGATCATGAAGCCCGAGTTCACGCCGCTGTCCTTGACCAGGAAGGCGGGCAGGTCGGTCATCTTGGGGTCGACCAGGATGGAGGTGCGGCGTTCGCTGATATTGCCGATCTCGCATAGGACCATGGCGATCTGATCGGCTGCATAAGCAACGGGTTCTGCGTGGAAGTTGCCGCCCGAGATAACGTCGCCGTCCTCAATGAAGACCAGTGGATTGTCGGTTACGGCGTTGGCTTCGCGCTCCAGCATGGCGGCGGCGTTGCGCAGGACGTCCAGCGTCGCGCCCATGACCTGCGGCTGGCAACGCAGGGAGTAGGGATCCTGCACCTTGGCGCAGTCGTGACGATGGCTCTCGCGAATGGCGCTGCCGCTCAGCAGTTCGCGCAGGCGACGGGCCACGTCGATTTGGCCCGGTTGGCCGCGCAGGGCGTGGATGCGCGGGTCGAACGGCGCGTCCGAGCCCAGCAGGGCGTCGACCGACAGGCCGCCCGCAGCGATGGCGGCGGCGAAGACGTCCTCGGCCGCGAACAGGCCTGTCAGGGCCAGGGCCGTTGAACACTGGGTGCCGTTCAGCAGGGCCAGGCCTTCCTTGGGGCCCAGGACGACCGGCTTCAGCCCGGCCTTGGCCAGGGCCGACACGGCGTCCAGCGTCTGACCCTGATAGCGGGCTTCGCTGACGCCGATCAGAACGCACGACATATGGGCCAGCGGCGCCAGATCGCCCGAGGCGCCGACCGAACCCTTGGACGGGATCAGCGGCAGGATCTCGGCGTTGACCATGCCGATCAGCGTCTCCAGCGTGTGACGACGCACACCCGAAGCGCCCTTCGACAGGCTGGCGATCTTCAGCACCATCAGCAGGCGCGTGGTGTCGGCGCTCAGCGGCTCGCCGACGCCGCAGGCGTGGCTGAGCACCAGGTTCTTCTGAAGGGTTTCAAGATCTTCCGCCGCGATGCTGGTGTTGGCCAGCAGGCCGAAGCCGGTGTTGATGCCGTAGACCGTGCGGCCTTCGTCCAGGATGGCGGCGACGGTCGCCGCGCCCTTTTCGACATTGGCCCAGGCGGCGTCGGTCAGGCTGACCGTGACCGGGCCGTTCAGGGCCGAGCGAAGCTGAGCGAGGGTGAGCGGCGCGGCGCCGATTTCAATGGTCGTGGTCATAAGCTTACAGGTCCAGCGAGGGCAGGTTCAGGCCGTGTTCGCGCGCGGCGTCCTTGGCGATGTCGTATCCGGCGTCGGCGTGGCGCATGACGCCCGTGGCCGGGTCGTTCCACAGGACGCGCTCCAGACGCTTGGCGGCTTCGTCGGTGCCGTCGGCGACGATGACGACGCCCGAGTGCTGGCTATAGCCCATGCCGACCCCGCCGCCATGGTGCAGCGACACCCAGGACGCGCCCGACGCCGTGTTCAGCAGGGCGTTCAGCAGGGGCCAGTCGCTGACGGCGTCCGAGCCGTCCATCATGGCCTCGGTTTCGCGGTTGGGGCTGGCGACGGAGCCGCTGTCCAGATGGTCGCGGCCGATGACGATGGGGGCGCTCAGCTCGCCCGAGGCCACCATCTCGTTGAACATCAGACCCGCGCGGTGGCGGTCGCCCAGACCGATCCAGCAGATGCGCGCCGGCAGGCCCTGGAAGGCGATGCGTTCGCCCGCCATGTCCAGCCAGCGGTGCAGGCCGGCGTTGTCGGGGAACAGCTTCTTCATCGCCTCATCCGTCTTGCGGATGTCCTCGGGATCGCCCGACAGGGCGGCCCAGCGGAACGGACCGATGCCGCGGCAGAACAGCGGGCGGATATAGGCGGGCACGAAGCCGGGGAAGTCGAAGGCGTTCTCGACGCCTTCGTCAAAGGCGACCTGACGGATGTTGTTGCCGTAGTCGGTGGTGGGGACGCCCATCTTCTGGAAGTCCAGCATCGCCTTGACGTGTGTCGACATCGACGCGCGGGCGGCGATCTCGACGGCCGCCGGGTCGCTGACGCGCTTTTCTTCCCACCCGGCGACGGTCCAGCCCGAGGGCAGGTAGCCGTTGACCGGGTCGTGGGCGCTGGTCTGATCCGTCACCAGATCGGGGCGGACGCCGCGCTTGACCATTTCAGGTAAAAGGTCAGCAGCATTGCCCAGCAGGCCGATCGACAAGGGCTTCTTGTCCTTGAACGACTGCTCCAGCAGGGCCAGGGCCTCGTCCAGAGTTTCGGCCATGACGTCGACGTAGCGGGTGCGTAGGCGGAACTCGATGCGGCTGCGCTGGCACTCGATGGTGATGCACGACGCCCCGGCCATGGTCGCGGCCAAGGGTTGGGCGCCGCCCATGCCGCCCAGGCCCGCGGTCAGGATCCACTTGCCCGCCCAGTCGCCGCCGTAGTGCTGGCGACCCGCCTCCATGAAGGTCTCATAGGTGCCCTGAACGATGCCCTGGGTGCCGATGTAGATCCACGAGCCGGCGGTCATCTGGCCGTACATGGCCAGGCCCTTCTTATCGAGCTCGTTGAAGTGGTCCCAGGTCGCCCATTTGGGCACCAGGTTGGAGTTGGCGATCAGCACGCGCGGGGCGTCGACATGGGTGCGGAACACGCCGACCGGCTTGCCCGACTGGACCATCAGGGTCTCGTCGGCTTCCAGCTTTTGAAGCTGGTCGACGATGGTGTCAAAGGCCTGCCAGTTGCGCGCCGCCTTGCCGATGCCGCCATAGACGACCAGGTCTTCGGGACGCTCGGCCACCTCGGGGTCGAGGTTGTTCATCAGCATCCGCAGGGCGGCTTCGGCCGCCCAGGTTTTTGCGGTCTTTTCCGGCCCACGCGGGCTGCGAATGATACGGGTATTGGGCGTGGCCATCGAATCCTCCATGCGGCGTCAGCCGCCGTCGTGTGTTGGTCGTACTGTTATGTCTAGACAATATCGCGTGCAAGAGGCATTTTCGTTTCATGGATCAGGAGCCGCTTCATCGTCGCATCGCGGGCGACATCGAACGCCGCATCGCCTCGGGCGAGTGGCGGCCGGGGTTCCGCATCCCGACCGAGGCGGAACTGACGGCGGAATACGGCTGCGCGCGCATGACGGTGTCGCGCGCCATGTCCGACCTGGCGGCGCGCGGGCTGGTGGTGAGGCGGCGTCGCGCCGGGACGGTGGTGGCTCACCCGCCTCTGCATTCCTCGGCTCTGGTGTCCATCCCTGACATTCAAGGCGAGATCGAGAGCCGGGGCCTGGCCTATTCTCATCGCCTGCTGGGTCGGATCGTTCGCCCGGCGAGCGAGGAGGAGGACGGGCTGGGCGAGCGGGTGATCGAACTGCAGACCCTGCACCTGGCCGATGGCCTTCCGTTCGTGTTTGAGCGCCGCCTGATCTCCCTGTCCGCCGCGCCCGAGGCGGAAGCCGCCGACTTTACGACGCAGCCGCCGGGCGGCTGGCTGCTGGCCCACATGCCCTGGACAGAGGCCGAGCATCGCATCTCGGCCGTCGGCGCTGACCGCGAGACGGCGGCGGGGCTGGGGTTGGCCGACGGCGCGCCCTGCCTGCGGCTGGAGCGCCGCACCTGGCGCGACGGTCAGGGCGTGACCTGGGCCTCACAGATTTTCCCCGGCGCGGCCTATGATCTGGTCGCGCGCTTCTCTCCGACCAAAGGATGACACCCATGAGCCAACCGTCTGAAGCCCTGGGGTGGCGTTCTGTGGGCGATCTGGTGGGGCGTCACCCCGACGCCCGCGTCGCCCTGATCGGCGCGCCGTTGAACGAGCGGTCTTTGACCCCGGGCCGTTGTGACCTGGGGCCGAAGGTGCTGCGTGGGGTTCTGCCGCGTCTGTCGACCTATGACGTCGAGACGGGGCTGGAGCTTGAGATCAAGGTTCATGACGCCGGCGATGTGGCGCTGAAGGCCGTCTCGCCGTTTGACGCCTTCGAGCCCGTGCGCGACGCCGTGGCGGCGCAGGCTCATCGCGACCTGACCATTCTGGTCGGCGGCAACAACGCCATCACCCGGCCGGGCGTTCATGCTCTGGGGCTGGACTGCGTCGGCGTGCTGACGCTGGACGCCCATTTCGACCTGCGCGACACGGACCAGGGCCTGACCAACGGCAACCCGATCCAGGCGCTGCTGGATGACGGCATGGACGGGCGCCGGATCAGCCAGGTCGGCCTCGCGCCCTTCGCCAACACCCGACGCGCTCATGAGAAGGCTGAGGCGGCCGGCATCAGCGTTCGCACCGCCCGCGAGTGCCGCCAGCGCGGCCTGGCCAATGTGGTGGTCGAGGAACTGGAGCGCCTGTCGTCCCTGTGCGAGGTCATCTATGTCGACTTCGACATCGACGTGATCGACCGCAGCCAGTGGCCCGCCAGCCCCGGCGCGCGGCCGGGCGGGGTGTCGGTGCACGACTTCTTCGATGCCGCCCGCGCCATCGGCGCCCATGCCAAGGTGCGCGCCGTCGACCTGACCGAATACGACCCGTCGCTGGAAGTCGGCGACCTCGGTTCCCTGACGGCGGGCCGTTGGTTCTGTGAAATCCTGGCTGGAGTAGCCTCGCGATGATCGACGCCGATCTGCTGATCACCGACTGCCACGTCGCCGCCATGACCGAGGGCGGCGAGCCTTATGGCGCGATTGAGGACGCCGCCATCCTGATCAAGGACGGGCGCATTGCGTGGGTCGGGCCGCGCGCCGACCTGCCTGTGCATAAGGCTGTGGAAACAGACAGCCTGGGCGGGCGCTGGGTCACGCCGGGGCTGGTGGACTGCCACACCCATCTGGTCTTCGGCGGCGACCGCTCCGGCGAGTTTGAGCGGCGACTGGAAGGCGCGACCTATGAAGAGATCGCCCGCGCCGGCGGCGGCATCGTCTCGTCCGTGCGCGCCACGCGCGAGGAGAGCGAGGATCAGCTCTACGCCTCGGCTTTGGCGCGTTTGGAGGGGCTGAAGGAAACCGGCGTCACCACCGTCGAGATCAAGTCTGGATACGGTCTGGATCACGACAGCGAGCTGAAGATGCTGCGTGTCGCCCGCCGCATCGGGCGCGAGGCCGGGGTGCGGGTGCGCACCTCCTATCTGGGTCTGCACGCCGTCCCGCCGGAGCATAAGGCCGACCGCGCCGTCTATGTGGACAAGGCTGTGGATGAAATCCTGCCCGCCGCCCACGCCGAGGGGCTGGTCGACGCCGTGGACGCCTATTGCGAACCCATCGCCTTCTCGGTCGAGGAGGTCAGCCGCCTGTTCGACAAGGCCGAGGAACTGGGCCTGCCGGTCAAGCTGCACGCAGACCAACTGTCGGACGGCGGCGGGGCTGCGCTGGCCGCCCGCTATCAGGCCCTGTCGGCCGACCATATCGAGCACACGACCGAGGCGGGCGTGAAGGCGATGGCCGAGGCGGGCGTGGTGGCGGTGCTGCTGCCCGGCGCCTTTCTGATGCTGCGCGAGACGCAGGCTCCGCCGATCGCCCTGTTGCGTCAGCACGGCGCGCGCATGGCGGTGGCCACGGACTGCAATCCAGGCACCTCGCCGGTCGCCTCCATGACGGCGGCGATCAACCTGGCCTGCGTCCAGTTCCGCCTGACGCCGGAAGAGGCTCTGGCGGGCGCCACGCGCAATGCAGCCCGAGCGCTGGGGCTGCAGGACGAGATCGGCACGCTTGAGGCGGGCAAGGCCGCTGACCTGGCCGTCTGGGACATCAGCCGCCCGGCGGAACTGGCCTATTGGCTGGGCAAGCCGCTGCTGCATCGTCGCTATCTGGCGGGACGCGCGGCCTAGGACTAGCGTCGCTCCCTCAAGCGGGAGGGAGCGCGCATGGCGCAGGCGGAAACGGACGTCGTCATCCTGGGCGGCGGGCACAACGGATTGGTTTGCGCCTTCTATCTGGCGCGGGCCGGTCTTAAGGTCATAGTGCTGGAACGACGCGGCGTCGTCGGCGGGGCGGCGGTGACGGAGGAATTCCATCCCGGTTTCCGCAACTCGACCGCCAGCTATACCGTCAGCCTGCTGAACCCGCGCGTCATCGCCGATATGGAGCTGGCCCGTCATGGCTTGCGCGTAGTCGAGCGCCGGGCGGCCAACTTCCTGCCCTTTGACGACGGGCGCTATCTGCTGACCGGCGAGGGACGGACCCAGGCCGAGGTGGCCAAGTTCTCTACGCGCGACGCCGAGCGCCTGCCGGACTATGAGGCGCGGCTGGAAACGGTCGCGGCCATCCTGCGCGACCTGATCCTGACCGCCCCGCCGAACGCGGTCGAGGGCGGCTGGCTGGCGGCCCTGTCGGAGATGCTGAAGGCGGCGTCCCTGGGACGACGGGTGTCGGGGCTGGGCCTCGCGGCGCAGCGCGATCTGCTGGACCTGTTCGCCAAGTCGGCGGGCGACTGGCTGGACGGCTGGTTCGAGAGCGACCCGATCAAGGCCCTTTTCGGTTTCGACAGCGTCGTCGGCAACTACGCCAGCCCTTATACGCCGGGTTCGGCCTATGTCCTGCTGCACCACGTCTTCGGCGAGGTGAACGGCAAGAAGGGCGCCTGGGGCCATGCCATCGGCGGCATGGGCGCCATCACCCAGGCCATGGCCGCCGCCTGCTCCGAGCAGGGCGTCGACATCCGGCTGGATGCGCCGGTCGCCGAGGTTCTGACGGAAAAGGGCAGGGCGGTCGGCGCCGTAACCGAGGCAGGCGACGCAGTCCGCGCCCGGGCCGTGGTCTCCAACCTGCACCCGCGTCTGCTGTTCGACCGCCTGGTCGATCCGGCCGTGGTTCCGGCGGACTTCACCGAGCGGATGAGCCGCTACGCCTCCGGCTCGGGCACGTTCCGCATGAACGTCGCCCTGTCTGAACTACCGCGCTTCACCGCTTTGCCGGGGGCGGGCGATCACCTGACGGCGGGCATCATCATCGCGCCGACGCTGGCCTATATGGACCGCGCCCACGCCGAGGCGCGGCTGAACGGCTGGTCGTCAAAGCCGATCGTCGAGATGTTGATCCCCTCAACCTTGGACGACAGCCTGGCCCCGGCGGGGCGGCAAGTCGCCAGCCTGTTCTGCCAGCACGTTTCACCGGATCTGGCGGACGAGCATCGCGACACGGTGGCTGACCTGATGATCGAGACGGTCGAGGCCCATGCGCCGGGCTTCAAGGCCTCCGTGGTCGGACGGCTGGCGCTGGGACCGCGCGATCTGGAGCGGCGCTTCGGCCTGATCGGCGGCGACATCTTCCACGGGCGGCTGACGCTGGATCAGTTGTTCAGCGCCCGGCCGGTGCTGGGCCACGCCGATCATCGGATGCCCGTGCCTGGACTCTATCTGTGCGGATCGAGCGCTCATCCGGGTGGCGGGGTGACGGGAGCGCCGGGACACAATGCGGCGCGGGCCGTGTTGAAGGATTTCGGCAGGCGCTGAGGCTTGTCGCGTGTAGGTTGTCCTGCAGTAATGTAAGGTTGTGTTTTTGCTAATATGCAACCTAATATTGTTCTCTCAGGGGTGGGAGAACAATCTATGGATGTCGAAGCGTTCATCACGCGCTGGCGCAGCGCGACGATCAGCGAGCGTTCGCACTATCAGACCTTCATCAGCCAACTATGCGCCCTGATAGGCGTGACGGCGCCGGATCAGGAGACGGTCGGAGATCGCGGCTACTGTTTCGAGCGGCGGGTGGAGTTCCGCTTTCACGACGGCGGCGCGCACCGGGGATTCATCGACTGCTATCGGCGCGGCGCCTTCGTGCTGGAGGCCAAGCAGTCGCAGAAACGGGCGCCGGGCGGCGAGTTGGACCCTCAGCGGCATCTGGCCCTGTTCAACGGGCGCGGGCGCAAACCGCCGAATGGCTATGCGGGCGCAATCGAACGGCTGATGCTGGACGCCAAGCGCCAGGCCGAGACTTACGCCAAGGCGCTGGACGAATGGCCGCCCTTCATCGTCGTCGTGGACGTCGGGCGCTCCATCCACCTGTGGGCCGACTTTGATCGGCAGGGGAAGGGCTATGTGCCGTTTCCTGATCTGGCGCGCTGCCGCATCTCCATGGACGACTTGCGTGATCCGACGGTGCGGGAACGTCTGCGCCGGGTGTGGGACGAGCCGATGAGTCTGGACCCGGCGGGCCATGTGGCGGCCGTGACCAGCGACATCGCCGAGCGGTTGGCCTGGTTGGTGCGTTCCATCCGCAAGCGGGCGCCGGCCGATCCCGCCGGTTACGTCGATGTCGTGACGCGGGCGGCGTGGGACAAGCGCACATCGCTATTCGTCATGCAGTGCATCTTCGCCATGTTCGCCGACAGCGTGGGACTGATCGACGACCGGGGATTTCTACGTCTGCTGGAAAGCTATCGCGGGATGGCGGATCGCTTTCACGTCAGCGCGGCGGACTTCTTTCGCCGCATGAACAGCGGCGGGCATTGCTCAGCGGTTCGCCAGGATCTGCGGCGTTTCAACGGCGGCCTGTTCAAGGAAGAGGCGGCCGTGCCGGTGACGGAGGCGGAGCTGGAGGCTTTGATCGCCGCCGCCCAGCGCGACTGGGCTTCGGTCGAGCCGGCGATCTTCGGCGCCTTGCTGGAACAGGCGCTGGACCCGACGGAACGCGGCGAGTTGGGCGCCCACTATACGCCCAAGGCCTATGTGCGGCGGCTGGTCGAGGCGACGATCATGGAGCCGTTGCGCGCCGAGTGGGAGGCGGTCGCGGGCTTGGCGGTCGGCCATTACGCCAGCGGCGATGTCGTGCGGGCGCGCCGCGCCATGCGCGACTTTCATCGCGAGCTTTGTGGGACGCGAGTGCTGGACCCCGCCTGCGGCACCGGCAACTTCCTCTATGTGGCCATGGACATGATGAAGGATCTCGAGAGCGAGGTTCTGACCGCCCTGACCGACCTGGGCGACGCGCAGACGGCGCTCGGCCTGGAGGGGCATACGGTCAGTCCCGAGCAGTTCTGGGGACTGGAGAAGAACGTTCACGCCGCCTGGATCGCCGAGATGGTGATGTGGATCGGCTATCTGCAATGGCATTTCAGGAACGCCGGCGACGCCAAGCCGACCGAGCCGATCCTGCGCAATTTCAACCGTATCCAGCATACGGACGCGCTGCTGACCTGGAAGGACGAAGAACTGGTGCGGGACGCGCGCGGGCGGCTGCTGACCCACGCGCGGGTGTTGAGCCGAGGCGGCGGCCTTTCCGCGGTTGTGGCGCACGAGGAGAGAGAGGTTACGCGATATATTGATCCGCGCCCGACAGCCTGGCCGACGGCGCATTTCATTATCGGCAATCCACCCTTCATCGGGGGCAAGGACGTGCGCGGCGAACTGGGCGACGGCTATGTCGACGCCCTGTGGCGGGTGCGGCAGGGGCGGTTCCGCTCGGCGGATCTGGTCACGGCCTGGTGGGACCGCGCGGCGGAGATCCTGACGGCTAAGGGCAGCGTTCTGAGACGGTTCGGCTTCATCACCACCAACTCGATCACCCAGACCTTTTCCCGGCGCGTGCTGGAGCATCATCTGAACGGCGCGCCGCCTATGCGCCTGACCTTCGCCATCCCTGACCACCCATGGATCAAGGGCGCCGACCGCGCCGACGTCCGCATCGCCATGACCGTGGCCGAGCGCGGCGAGCCGAATGGGCAGGGCCGCCTGCTGACGGTGGTCGAAGAGAGAATGAGCGACGGGGAGACGCCGAACATCGTTCTTCGCGAACAGCGCGGCGACATCGGGCCGGATCTGACCATCGGGGCGTCGGTCAGCGAGGCGCAGCCGCTTAAGGCCAATGCGCTGTTGTGCTCGCCGGGCGTGAAGCTACACGGCGGGGGCTTCATGGTATCGCCGGACCGGGCGAAGCAGTTGCAGGCGGCGTCCAGCGATGAGGCGGAAAATCCGATCCGCGCCTATCGCAACGGGCGCGATCTGGCCTCACGACCGCGCGGCGTGAAGGTGATCGATCTGTTCGGCTGGACTGAGGAAGAGGCGCGCCGCAGTCACCCCGCCGTCTTCCAGCATCTGTTGGAGGCGGTGAAGCCCGAGCGTGACCGCAACAATCGCGCCGCCTATCGCGACAACTGGTGGATGTTCGGCGAGCCGCGCAGCGAGTTCCGCCCGGCGTTGGAGGGGCTGTCCCGCTACATCGCCACGGTGGAGACGGCTAAGCACCGGTGGTTCCGTTTTCTGGATGCGGACATCCTGCCGGACAATACCCTGATCGCCGTCGCCTCGGACGATCCGCGCATCCTGGGCGTGCTGTCGTCGCATGCGCATGGGATTTGGGCCCTGGCGCGCGGCGGGCGGCTGGAGGATCGGCCCGTCTATAACAAGAAGGCCTGCTTCGACGCTTTTCCCTTTCCGGATCTGAACAGCGCCGCAGGCGAGGAGATCGGTGTCTTGGCAGAAGAGATCGACGAACGTCGTCGTCAGGTTCTGGCTCAGCACGAGGATCTGACGATGACCGGGCTCTACAACGTCCGGCGGCGCCTTCAGGAGGGCGCAGAACTGACCGGGGTCGAGCGCGATCTCTATGATCGCGGTCAGGTCGGCTTGCTGCACCATCTGCATGAGCGGTTGGATCAGCAGGTGGCGACGGCCTACGGCTGGCGAGAGGGCATGACGGATCAGGCGACGCTCGGCGCACTGCTGGAACTGAACCGCACGCGACGGGTGCAGCAGGAGAGGGGCGAGATCCAGTTCCTGCGGCCGAGCTACCAGGCGGGACGGATCAAGTCGTCCGCTCGCGCCGTGCAGATCGAGGCGCCGCTCGACAGGGCCAGCACACGAGCGCCGTTGCCCGATGCGCCTGCGGTTCTGGCGGGCGTGCTGCTGGAAGAGCTGCGTCGCGAAGGGCGGCCGCTGCAACCGCTGGAACTGGCGCGTCGCTTCGATGGCCGGATCGGTCGTCGTAAGACGGACCGGATCGAACAGACCCTGGCGATCCTGGCGGTGGCCGGATCGGTCCAACACACGGACGAGGGCTGGTTCTCGCCGCGACGGCACTGATTTGGCCTAGCCGTGGGACGCGGCGATCATTAAGTCATTTAAGGGCGGTTCCGGCGGGACCGCCCTTTGCTTTACCGAAGAATTCCAGCCCCGATCGACGGCGCGCCGCGTTGGTCGCCGGGGAAACGAGATGACCATGCTTGAGAAGACGTTCGAACCCAAGGCCGCCGAGCCGCGCATCTACGCCCAGTGGGAAGGCAGCGGCCTGTTCGCTCCGCGGGCGACCCAGCCGACGGACGGCGCCGCAGACGCCTATTCGATCGTCATTCCGCCGCCGAACGTAACGGGCAGCCTGCACATCGGCCACGCCCTGAACAACACGCTTCAGGACATCCTGGCCCGCTATCACCGCATGAAGGGCAAGGCCGTTCTGTGGCTGCCGGGCACCGACCACGCGGGCATCGCCACCCAGATGGTGGTCGAGCGCAAGCTGGCGGCAGAGGGCAATATCGGCCGCCGCGACATGGGCCGCGACGCCTTCATCGAGAAGGTCTGGGAGTGGAAGGCCGAATCCGGCGGGACCATCGTGCGCCAACTGCGCCGTCTGGGCTCGTCCTGCGACTGGTCGCGCGAACGTTTCACGCTGGACGAAGGGCTGAACGCCGCCGTCCGTAAGGTTTTCGTGCAACTGCACAAGGACGGCCTGATCTATCGCGACAAGCGGCTGGTGAACTGGGATCCGCATTTCCAGACCGCCATCAGCGACCTGGAAGTCGAGCAGAAGGAGGTCGACGGCGCCTATTGGCACTTCGCCTATCGTCTGTCGGACGGCGTGACCTATCAGCATCCGGTCGCCTTCGACGAGGACGGCAAGGCCACCGAGTTCGAGACGCGCGACTTCATCGTCGTCGCCACCACCCGGCCGGAAACCATGCTGGGCGACACCGGCGTGGCTGTTCACCCGGACGATGAGCGATACAAGGGTCTGGTCGGCAAGTTCGTCACCCTGCCGATCACCGGCCGCCGCATTCCGATTGTCGCCGACGACTACGCCGATCCGACCAAGGGTTCGGGCGCGGTGAAGATTACGCCTGCTCACGATTTCAACGACTTCGGCGTCGGAAAGCGTGCAGGACTTGAAGCTCTGAACATCATGGACGCCTTCGGCCGGATCACTGCCGCCGACACGCCCGACGTGCCTGCGGAATACGAGGGCATGGACCGCTTCGCCGCGCGCAAGGCCATCGTCGCCCGCGCCGAGGAAGAGGGCTGGCTGCGCGAGATCGAGAAGACTAAGCACGTCGTCCCGCACGGCGACCGCTCGGGCGTGGTCATCGAGCCGTGGCTGACGGACCAGTGGTACGTCGACGCCAAGGTCATGGCCCAGCCCGCCCTGAAGGCGGTCGAGGACGGCGCCACCGTCTTCGAGCCGAAGTCCTATGAGAAGATCTACTTTGAATGGCTGCGCAACATCGAGCCGTGGTGCATCTCGCGCCAGCTGTGGTGGGGCCACCGCATCCCGGCCTGGTACGGCCCGAACGGCGAGATCTACGTCGCCGAGACGGAAGAGGACGCCCGCGAACAGGCGATGTCGGACTATGATTCCGAGGTCGTGCTGACCCAGGACGAGGATGTTCTGGATACCTGGTTCAGCTCGGCCCTGTGGCCCTTCTCGACCATGGGCTGGCCCGAAAAGACCGAGGATCTGGAGCGCTTCTATCCGACCAGTGATCTGGTCACGGCGGCGGACATCATCTTCTTCTGGGTCGCCCGAATGATGATGATGGGCATCCACTTCATGGACGGCGAAGTTCCCTTCAAGCGCGTCATCATCAATGGTCTGGTCCGCGACGAGAAGGGCCAGAAGATGTCGAAGTCCAAAGGCAACGTCATCGACCCCCTGGGCATCATCGATGAACTGGGCGCCGATCCCTTGCGCTTCACCATGGCGATCCTGTCGGGTACGCGCGACATCAAACTGTCGAAACAGCGCATTGAAGGTTATCGCAATTTCGGCACCAAGCTGTGGAACGCCGCGCGCTTCAGCCAGATGAACGAGGCGCGCCGCGTCGAGGGCTTTGATCCCGCGATGGTGCAGCAGACGATCAACCGCTGGATCCGCGGCGAACTGACCAAGGCCGAGCGTCAGGTGTCGGACGCCATCGAGGGCGGCCGCTTCGACGATGCGGCGGGCGCCCTGTACCGCTTCATCTGGAACGTCTTCTGCGACTGGTATCTGGAACTGGCCAAGCCGGTGTTCAACGGCGCCGATGAAGCCGCCAAGGCCGAAACACGCGCCATGACCGCCTGGACCATCGACCAGACGCTGAAGCTGCTGCACCCGGTCATGCCTTACATCACCGAAGAGCTGTGGGCGGAACTGGGCAAGGAAGGCCCCGCCCGCGACGGTTTGCTGATGGGCGAGACCTGGCCGGTGCTGCCGGACGCCTTCGTCGACGCAAACGCCGAGGCGGAGATCGGCTGGCTGGTCGATCTGATTGGTGAAATCCGCGCCCTGCGGGCTGAGATGAACGTGCCGCCGTCGGCCAAGCCGCCGCTGGCCTTCGTCGCCCCGGACGCAGCCACGGCTGAGCGCATCGCGCGCCATCGCGACCTGATCCTGACCCTGGGCCGGGTGTCCGAGGTCGCCGTGGTCGAGGCCGCGCCGACCGGGGCCGTGACCTTCGTCTCGGGCGGTGCGACGGTCGCCCTGTCGCTGGCCGGGATCATCGACCTGGCCGCCGAGCGCGCGCGTCTGGAGAAGGAGATCGCCGCCTTCGATAGCGATATCGGCCATGTGAACAAGAAGCTGGGCAACCCCAACTTCGTCGCTCGCGCCGCCGCTGAGGTGGTCGATGAACAGCGCGCCAAGCTGGCCGAGGCCGAAGAGGGCAAGGCCAGGCTGCAGGCTGCTCTCGCTCGTCTGGACGCCATGGTTTGAGCCGGCTCCGGCTGGATCAGCTCCTGGTCGCGCGCGGCCTGGCCGAAAGCCGGGCCAAGGCCAAGGCGGCGATCGAGGCGGGCGGCGTCACTGTGGACGGCGCGCCCGCCAGGGCGGCGTCTCAGGCAGTCAGCGAAGAAGCGGTCGTCACCTATGTCGACGCCTTCCGCTGGGTGGGGCGCGGCGCTTTGAAGCTGGAACGGGCGCTGGACCTGTGGCCGGTCGCGGTTCACGGCCGCGTCGTGCTGGATGTCGGCGCCTCTACGGGCGGATTCACCGAGGTGTGCCTGGATCG
This sequence comes from Brevundimonas sp. 357, assembly GCF_003938605.1. GTDB lineage: Bacteria > Pseudomonadota > Alphaproteobacteria > Caulobacterales > Caulobacteraceae > Brevundimonas. Next base: position 291,451 of record NZ_RHWX01000002.1, read on the forward strand.
CGGCGCGGCGCGGGTGTTCGCTGTGGATGTGGGCACGGGGCAACTTCACCCGAAGGTTGCGGCCGATCCGCGCGTGGCGAACCTGGAGAAGACCGATGCTCGCGATCTGACGCCGGCCGTCATCACCGAGGCGCCGACCCTGATTGTTTGCGACGTCAGCTTCATCAGCTTGTCGAAGGTGCTGCCGACGGCGCTCGATCTGGCGGCGCCGGGGGCGGACCTGATCACTCTGGTCAAGCCGCAGTTCGAGGCGGATGGACCCAAGGCGGTCGGCAAGAAGGGCGTGGTCAAGGATCCGGAGGCGCACGCCGCCGCTGTAGCCAAGGTCCGCGACTGGCTGGACGAGAGTGGCTGGACCGTGCGCGAGGTCGCCGACAGCCCGATCACGGGCGGCGACGGCAACGTCGAGTTTCTGCTCTGGGCGCAGAAAGCCTGACCCCAAACGATTTGAGGGCCGCCGGATATCCGGCGGCCCTCTTCACATCGTCGATTGACAGGGGGGCTGAAACTTAATCGACGACGCGATAGCGGCCCGACTGGTCGCGGCAGGAGCGGACATAGCGCGTCTCCATGCGACCGTCGGGAAGACGGATATTGCTCTCGGCCAGGCGGCATTCATCGCCATAGCCCTGATAGCTGTTGGTCTGGGGGCTGAAGCCCGGATCGATGGTTTGGGGATAATCGCGGTAGTAGTCGTAGCCGTCGCGACGATCGTCGTAGCGGCGGCCGTCGTCATAGCCGCGGTTGTCATAGCCATAGGCCGGCGGGACGTAGGTTCCCTGATAGCCATAGTTGGCGTCGCGGCGATAACGGCTGTCGCAGGCGGCTGAGCTGTTGCCCACGCCTGCGCCGATCGCGGCGCCCAGAACGCCGCCCAGGGCGCTGCCCTCGGTGCGGCGGCCGCGCGCGGCCAATTGCGAGCCGGCGACGGCGCCGATGGCGGCGCCCAGCAGGCCGCCGGTCGTGGCGCGCTGACGCTGATCCCGCGCGCAGGGGTCGTAGTAGGTTCCCTGGCTGTAGCCGTTGTTGCCGTAGCCGTAGGCGGGCGGGTAGTCGTAGCCGTAGCTTTGGGCCGAGGCGACGCCGGGCAGGGCGACCGCTGAGGCGCAGGCCAGGGCGGCGATGGCGGCGGCCGAGGCTTTTTTCGAGATGAGAGCGATCATCGTTTTTTCCTTCGACGGATGCCGCACCTGAACGGATCAGGTCGCCGTCTGTTGCAGCCATTGATAGGGCCGTGAAGCTGAACGGCTTTTGATCGCCTCGTTCATCTTCGTTCATGTTTCGATTTTCGCGCGGAAGCCGTTAGAAGCCGCTGCATGATGCAGACGCTGACCATCGCCCGCATGGGCCATCAGGGCGACGGGATCGCCGACACCGCCAACGGCCCGGTCTTCGTGCCGGGCGCCCTGCCGGGCGAGGTGATCGCCGCTGAGGTCAAGGACGGCCGGGCCGAGCGGTTCGATCTGATTGAGGCCAGCCCCGACCGTCGCCCAATTCATTCGCAGATCTATGCCGAGTGCGGGGTCGCGCCGCTGCAGCATTGGGCAGACGAACCCTATCTGGCCTGGAAGCGCGAGGTGGTGCTCCAGACCCTGGCGCGCGAGGGGCTGGAAACCGAGGTCGAGGCGACCGTGGCGACGCCGCTGACCAGTCGTCGCCGCCTGGCGCTGCACGCGCGGCAGGGCGCGGACGGCCGCGTCATCCTGGGTTTCAAGGCGCGCAAGTCGTGGCGGGTGGTCGAACTGACGGACTGTCCGTTGTCGGACCCGCACCTGACCGCGGCTCTGCCCGCCCTGGCCAAGGTGGCGGCCCCCTTCCTGGGGCATCCGAAATCGGCGCCGACCCTGCACGTCACCCTGACCGACACCGGTCTGGACGTCGATGTGACCGGGGTCGAGAAGCGTTCGGGCGGCCTGAATGGAGATCAGTTGGCGCTGGCCATCGCGGCGGCGGCCGAGGCCGATCTGGCGCGGCTTAGTCTGGATGGCGACACGCTGGTCATGGCGCGCCAGCCGCGTGTGCGCTTCGGGCGCGCGTCCGTGCCCTTGCCGGCGGGCGGTTTCCTACAGGCCTCTCCGGCTGCGGAAGCGGCCATGGTCGAACGCGCGGTCGAGGCGGTGAGGGGGGCCAAGAAGGTGGCGGACCTGTTCTGCGGGGCGGGCACGTTCACCTTCCCCCTGGCCGAGATCGCCAGCGTGACGGCCGCCGATTCCGCCGCCGCCTCCATCGCCGCGCTGAAGGCGGGCCTGAGCACGGCCCAGGGACTGAAGGGGATCGAGGCCCAGGCGCGCGATCTGTTCCGCCGTCCGCTGTCGCCCTATGATCTGAAGGGCTGCGACGCCATCGTGCTGGACCCGCCGCGCGCGGGCGCTCTGGAACAGACGCAGCAACTGCCGGGGACGAAGGCGTCGGTCGTCGTCGGGGTGTCTTGCAATCCCCAGACCTTCGCCCGCGACGCGCGCGTTCTGGTCGACGCCGGTTTCCGACTGGAGAAGGTCACGCCCATCGACCAGTTCATCTGGTCGACGCACATCGAACTGGTCGGCGTGTTCCGGCGCTAGGCGAGACTAGGGACGAGTGAGGGCTTCGGTCATTCGGGCCGTGAAGTCGGGCTGGCTGTGCACGTCGTTGTGGCCGGCTTCGGCGAAGATCAGATGATCGACCGATCGTCCGTTCTCCGTCAGGGCCTGGGCCAGGCGACGGCTCAGGATCGGCGGCAGGACCGTATCGCGTCCGGCTTCCAGGACGATGACCCGGCCTTGATAGTCGGCGAGCGTCGAGGGGATATCGATTTCCTCCAACGGCGGGGCCAGGCGAACGCGAACCAGCAGCCGTTTCCATCCCAGGGACTCTTCGATGACAGCGCCGGCCGAGGGAGTGGTCGTTTCCAGCACCAGGATGTCAGCCTTGGCGGTTGTCGCGCCCTGGGCGCAGACCGTTCCTCCGAGAGAATGCCCCCATAGGATGAGCGTGCGCCGTTCCTTGTCGGCCGTTGCACGGGCATGCGCGGCCATGGCCTCGGCGGCCGCCTTCATGCCAGCGATGTCGGACGCGCCGGTCGAGGCGCCGTAGCCGGGGTAATCGAACAGCAGGACATCGCCGAAAGCCGAGAGCTGTTCGCCCACCAGTCCGCCATAGGCCGATTGTCGGAACATGTTGCCGCCGCAGAACAGGATCAGCGGCGCCTGATCGCCTTTTGCGGAAGACAGCCGGGTCGTGGCCAGCTGGCCGCCGGCATAGGGCAGGGTCAGAGTCTGCGCGGATGGCGGCATGGCGGGGCCAGGGGTGAGCTCGATCTTCTCGGCTAAGATACGCGCATCGGGGTAGAGGAAGGCGTTCTCCGGCACGTTGACGGAACAGCCGCCGGCGCTGATGGCCGCTACTGCGACGATGATCATCCGGGTTCCGCGCATGGAGATGGTCCTCACCCTGCCTGCTGAAAGGTCATCCTAGGCGGCGTCAGGCGGGAATGTCGAACAGATCGAGCTGCGGCCGGGCGTCGGCGGGAACGCGGAACTGGGTGAGGTCCAGCGCCTGACGCGGCGCGTCCAGACCATAGCGCCTGGCCGCCGCCCTGAAGCGCGTGGCGATCAGTTCGGCGACGGGGCCGGTTCCCTTCATGCGTTGGGACCAGTCGGGGTCGTAATCCTTGCCGCCGCGCGTCTGGCGGATCAGGGACATGACGCGCGCGGCGCGGTCGGGACGGGCGTCGGCCAGCCACTCGCGGAACAAGTCCTTGATCTCCAGCGGAAGGCGCAGGGTCACATACATGGCCGAGGTCGCGCCGGCCTTCTGCGCCGCCTCCAGCACGGTTTCCAGTTCATGGTCGTTCAGGCCGGGTATGACGGGGGCGAAGCCGACGCCGACCGGGCATCCTGCGTCAGCCAGGCGGCTGATCGCCTCCAGCCGCTTGGCGGGCGTAGAGGCGCGCGGCTCCATCGCCCGCGCCAGCTTGCGGTCCAGGGTGGTGATGGAGACGAAGGCCGAGGCCAGACCGCGCCGCCCCATGTCGCCCAGGATGTCGGCGTCGCGCGCGATCAGCACCGACTTGGTGATGATGCTGAACGGGTGGTTGAAGCGTTGCATCACCGCCAGGATCGAACGGGTCGAATTCGTTTCGCGCTCGACCGGCTGATAGGGATCGGTGTTGCCGCCTATGTGGATGCGCCGGCAGACGTATCGGGGCTTTGAGAGTTCCTGTTCCAACAGACGCGCGGCGTCCGGCTTGAATAAGATCCGGCTCTCGAAATCCAGGCCCGGGGATAGGCCCATCCAGGCATGGGACGGACGGGCGTAGCAGTAGATGCAGCCATGTTCGCAGCCCTTGTAGGGGTTGATGGAGCGATCGAAGCCGACGTCGGGACTCGTGTTTTTGGCGATGATGGTGCGCGCGTGTTCCGGGGACAGGGTGGTGCGAAGCGTGGCCGCCGCCTCGTCCTGATCCGTCCAGCCGTCGTCGTAGGCCTCGCGCCGATCGGCTTCATACCGACCCGAGGCGTTGGACCGTGCGCCGCGTCCGTTGATCGCCTTACTCATGTTCGCAGGATGCGGAACGAATAAGAACAAATCAAGAACAAAATGAACGAAAGAACGAGACCGGCTTTCAGCCAGCCTTGCTCGCGTTAGCGCCGGGCGGCGGCGTTGGGACGACGGTCGCCGCGATCGCCGCCGGGACGCGGGCCTTCGCGACGCCAGCGGATCGACAGAGCGGTGTCGCCTTCGCCGCCGAACTTGGAGGTGATGGCCAGGTTGCGTCGCACTTGCCACTCCACATTGACGGCTGCGCCGCGCTCGGCCCCGCCGATGACCTCCAGATAGATGTCGTCGGTGATGTAGCGCCCGCCCGCAACGGTCAGGCTGGAGGCCTCGCCGCTGAAGGACAGACGGTCCAGACCGGCCAGTTCGCGCAGGTTGCCGACCACATCGAAGCCGCCGCCGCCCGCCAGGGACGCCACGGCCGAGGCCAGCTGAGCCGCTTCGAACGGCGACAGTTGCGCCGCCGAACGTCCGAACAGCACTTGCGACAGGATTTCGTCCTGGGGCAGGTCGGGGGTGGAGGTCAGCTCGATCTTGGGCGAGACGGCGGTGCCCGTCACCTTGATCACGGCCGTCAGGGCCGGGTCTTCGCGGACGGCTTCCAGGTTCAGGCGGATGCGCGCCGGGTCGGTGGACAGGATCACCGAGCCGCGATCGTCGAAGACGAAGCGCTTGCCCGCGAACTCATAGTCGCCGCGCACCACATTGGCCGTGCCGCTCAGTTCGGGCTGGGTGATGGTGCCGCGCACGCGGGCACCGGCGCGCAGTTCGACGTTCAGGCCGCGGCCGCGCAGGTAGATTTCGCGTCCCGTCAGCGTCAGGTCCAGGCCGATCTGCGGACCTGCGGCGGCTTTTTTCTCGGTGTCGACAGTGTCGCCGCCGGGACGGTTGATCTCGACCACGTCCATTTTGACGATGCCGGTGGAGCCGGGCAGATCGGGCGAAATCTCGGCCTCGTCGATGTTCACATTGCCGGTCAGGCGGATATTGCCGTCTGCGCCGCGCACGGCGGTCAGGCGACCGTTGGCGCGCGCCTTGGCGATGTCGTTGTCGATGATCTGGAAGCGCGCCAACTCCAGCCGCAGGGTCGAGGGCGAGCCCTGGCGCAGACCCAGGTCGCCGCTGCCGGACACCTCGCCCTTCACGCCGTCGGTGGCCTGGAAGCGTTCGATCACGGCCTGGCTGTCGTTGAAGCGGCTGGCCAGGGTCATGTTCTCGAGACGCAGGCCCGTCGTTCCGTCACGGAACGCGCCTTCGTTCAGGTCCAGCCGGCCGTTCAGGCGCGGCGCGTTCAGGGTGCCGGCCAGGGTCGCCTGGCCGTTCACCTGCCCCGACAGCGATTGAGCGCCGCCCAGGAACAAGTCCCAGATGGGCTGGATCTGGCCGCGAATGGCGATCTGACCCGACAGGTTTTCGGTTCGGGCGATGGCCAGACGCAAGGGCGCGGCCGAGGTTTCGACCGGCAAGGTGACGTCGGCGGTAGCCTGAACGGCCGTACCGTTGTGGGCCTCGGCGCGCAGGCGCAGGGCGTCGCCGGTCAGGTCGGCGTTCAGCGTGCCGTCGACGGCCAGGCCGCGCGGCGCGTCCAGACTACGCAGTTGCCTGAGGTCGACATTGGCGGAGCCGCGTAGCGTGTCACCTTGCCCTTGCATTGAAACACGACCCGTCACCTGACCGCGCAGGTCGGGGACGAGCGAGCCCATTTCGACATTGGTCATGTCAGCCTGGATGACGCTGCCTTCGCTGTCCTGCTTCAGTTCGCCGGTCAGGAAGCCGCCGCCGACGCCCAGGTCCAGGCGCGCGACGCGGCCGTCGCCGTTGAGGGCGAAGACGGCGGGCGCGCGGGTGGTGAAGGCGATCTCACGCACGCGGCCGCCCCCGCGCAGGGTCAGGCTCTGCGCTTGACCCTGGCGGGCGTATTCGCCCGAGCCGTTGAACTGCACCGGATTGGCGCCGCCCACGTCTGCCGCCAGGGTGAAGGGTAGGCGGTCCAGCGTGCCCTGGCCCTTCAGCGACAGGTTGCGCAGGGTCCAGTCCTGGCCGGTCAGGCGTACGTTGCGGCCCGTGACGTCTAGAACGGCGGTTTGGTCGCCCGCGCCTTCAGTCAGGCGGATGCGGCCGTTGGCCTCGCCCGAGGCCAGGAAGGCGCCCTGGCGTGCCGTGAAGGTCAGGTCGGCGCTGGAGGGGAAATTGTTCGACAGGGCGACGTCGCCCTGAGCCGCGACGCCGCCGGCGTTCACATCGACGTCCGACAGGCGTAGGCGCGGCCCGCCCAGGAAGAAGTTGCCCGAGGCGTGAGCCGGTCCGTAGTTGGAGCCGGAGTTCAGCACCACGCGCCCGTCCGAGGCGTCGGCGCCCTTGCGGAAGCTGAGCACCAGATTGGCGTTGGTCAGGATCAGGCCGCCCGCCGCCACCTTGTCGAAGGCGGCGCGCAGGTCGGCGCGCGGCTGGGCCAGGGTGCCGGTCAGGGCGCCGTCGCCCGACATGGCGCCGTCGATGGCGACCGGGCCGACGCCGAACGGGCCTTGGGCGTTCCAGTCCAGCGCCAGGCGCAGCTTCGATCCCTCGATCAGGCCCTTGGCGCCTGCGCGCCCGGCCGCGCCGGTCAGTTCTCCGCGATCAATGGAGACGACGCCGCCGTTCAGCGAACCGGCCAGTTGCAGGCGCGGCGCGGCGCCCAGCAGGCGATCCAGTTCTTCCATGCCGACAGCCATGCGCGAGCCGCGCCCGTCGAAGTTGAGGGTCCAGGGCGCGCCGGTCTTGGCCGAGGCCGCCCGGATCGGGCCGCCGAACGCGCCGCGCGCGCCGGGCTGGATGCGCGACAGGTCGGTCAGGTCGGCGCGGCCGCTGAAGTTCAGGCCGCCGTTCAGGCTGCGCCCGCCCGAGCCGGTCAGGGTCAGGCCCTGTCCGCGCGCGTCGATCTTCTTCAGCAGCATGGCGCCGTCGGCCATGCGCGCGCCTTCCATCTGGATGCGCGGCGCAGAGCCCAGCAGGCCGCCGATGATGCCCGCCGATGAGCCGCCGACGGCGCGCACGTCGGTCGTGACGTCGATGCGGCCCTTGTTGGCGGCGATGTTGACCGGGCCCGAGATACGCGTGGCGCGATAGGAGGCGATGTCGGCGTTCAGCAGACTGGCCGAGCCTTGCAGGCTCCACACCTGGGCGTCGCCCTTGAACACGCCCGTATAGGCGGCGGGACCGGCGATCGGACTGCCGACCAGGCGGCTGAGCGAGGGGGTGTTCAGCTCCAGGCTGATGCCGTCGGGCGAGGTGTTGTCCGTGGTGCGGATCAGGCCGCGCGCGCTGGATTCGATGTTGTCGGCGTACAGGCGCCAGGCCACGCCCTGATAGCCTTCGCGCTTGGCGTCCGGCGTCATGGCGAAGCCGAAGCGGGCGGTGCGGCCGATGCGCTCGACGAACGGCTCCAGCAGGTCGGAGCCCGAGAAGTCGGCATAGCCCGAGACCTTGGCGCCGTTGTCGCCATAGGTTCCCTTGACCGACAGGGGACGGAACTGGCCGGTCTGGACGGCCACGTCGATGACCTCGCCGTTCACCACGGCGACAGCCGAGAAGGGCTGATCCGGGGAGTAGCCCAGCGAACCGGCGATCGGCCCGCCCTGGGCCTCATTGGCGCGCAGGTTGACGCGCAGGTCTTCGGGCTTGTCGCCGAAGGCGGCGGCCAGGCGCAGGTAGTCGCCCTTGCGGTTCAGGCTGTAGGCGTTGACGTTGGCGGTCTTGACGCCCTTGCGCGGAATGGCGGCGTCGCCGCTGAGGGTCCAGCGGCCGTACTCCTTGGAGAAGCCTTCCAGCAGTTCGACATTGGCGCTGAAGCGGTCGATGTCGATGGAGATGGCCTGCGGCCCGCCCGGTTCGCTCGGCGGCTCAAGCTCGGGACGGCGTAACAGACGAATCTGACCGGCGCTGATTTCCGTCGCATGGAAGCGCCGCGCCAGCAGAGGCCAGTAGGACCAGTCGACGCGGACGTCGGTCGCTTCCAGCCAGACGCCCTTTTCGTCGGTCACGGTGACGCGCTTCAGGCGGAAATCGTCGAACAGATCGCCTTGAAGTCCCTCGACGTTGATCCGGCCGTAGCGGCTGATCTTCTTGCCCGCGACGAAGCTGGTGATCAGTTCGCGCCCCGCATCGGACACCAGATACATCCGCCCGCCCACCAGGGCGACGACGATCAGGGCCAGCAGACCGGCGAAGGTCGCCCCCCCGATAAAGGCCGCCAGTTGCAGACGCGTGCGCTTGCGCTTGGCCTTCTTGGCCGGGGTGTCGGCGACGTCTGCGCCCTTTTCGTGAGGCGGAGGTGTGTCGGTCAAAACGCCTGGCCGATGCTGAGATAGAGTTGGAACCCGGAGTCGCCCTCACGCTTGTTCAGCGGGAAGGCGATGTCGGCGCGTACAGGGCCGAACGGCAGTTTGTACCGCACGCCGACGCCTGCGCCGTAGCGCATATTGGTCAGGTTGGGCGTTTCCTGGAAGCCGATGGCGCCGCCGTCGACGAAAGCCACGGCCTGGAATTTCTCGCCGATGTCGCGTCGCACTTCGATCGAGGTCTCGAACAGCGACAGGCCGCCGCGCGGTCGGTTGTTGGGCAGGCGCGGGTTGATGCTCTGATAGGAATAGCCGCGAACCGAGCCGCCGCCGCCCGAATAGAACAGGCGGTCCGACGGGACGGTCAGTTCTTCGCCGCCGATGATGGAGCCGATGCGGGCGCGTCCGGCCAGCACGGTCTTGGCGTCGTCCTGAAGCGGCAGATAGGCGGTCGCCTGACCCTCGGTGCGCAGGAACAGGACCGTATCCTCGCCCGCCACGGCGGTCGGCTGGGTCGACAGCGATAGACGATAGCCCGAGGTAGGGTTCAACGGATCGTTCGAGCGATCCATGAAGGCGCTGCCGCGTAGGGTGACGATGGCCAGGTCGCGGTCGAAGGTGATCGGCGCCTGGGTCACCGGGTCGAACCGATACTCCGTGTAGCGGCCCGCATCGACGCCCAGGCCGTAGCTGAACCAGGACGTCTTGCCGAGGCGTTGGGACAGGTCCGCGGCCAGGGTGATGGCGCTGCGGTCGTAGGCGTCCGTCTGCTCGTTGACGATGAAGGACGACAGCTTCAGCGTCCGTCCGGCCTTGCGCCAGTGCGGCTGGGACCACTCGCCGCCGATGCGGCTGTCGATGCTGGCGATGCGCGCGCCATAGCGCAGGGTGTCGGCGCGCCCGAACCGGTTGTAGCGCGTGCGGAAGACATCGACGCCGACGCCTTCATAGGTCGAATAGGTGGCGCCCGCCTCAAGCAAGCTGACCGGCCGGTCCGCGAGAGTGACGACGACCGGGCGCAGGCCGTCCGGCCGAATGTCGTCCAGCGGCGACAGAGCCACGCCCACGCCGTCATAAACGCCGGTGTCCAGCAGGCGACGTTCCAATTCGGCGATGTCCTCTGGATCGTAGCGATCGCCTTCCTTCCAGGGGACCAGGCTCTGGAGCCAGCTTTCCTTGGTCGGTCCGCGGGTCCGCAATTGAATCCCGTTCAGCCGCACCAACTCGCCGGAGTTGATGTTGAAGCCGGGTTGAACCAGGAAGGTGGCGTGATCCACGACCACGCGGCGGGGCAGGGCGACGGCGTCCGCATAGCCGCGCCTGGTCAGATCGGCGACGACGCGGCCTTCAGCTTCCAGAATGCCCGCGGCCCGGCCCGGCTCGCCGGGCTTGAGCCGGATGTCTTCAAGGACAGCGGTGCTGGTTTCCGCGTCCGGCGCAGGCGCAGTCCAGTTGATCGTGGTTTCGCCCAGGACGAAGCGGCGACCCGGCGCGATCTGAACCACGGCGACAGGCTTGTCATCGCCCTCGACCTGATCCTCTACGGTGGCTTGGTAATAGCCTTCCGAACGCAGCAAGGCCTGAGCTGAAGTCAGCGCGGCACGGGCGCGACGACGCGCCTCGAAACGATTGGACGGCGCGCCGTCCACCTCGCCAATGGCCTGTTCGAGCTGGCGTTTGAGATCGCCGTCTATTTCACCGCGAATCTGAGCCCGGGGTTCGGCGGCGGCCTGGCTTGCAAAGGCGCATACTGCCGCGCCGGCAAGAAGGAGAGGAAGCCTCGACGTCAAATCCGAACCCTGGTTGCGAGACGATCATGAGCGATTAGCCCAGTTCGTCAGGAGAATCAGTAAAACAGCGTATCGCTTTCGGGTTGCACTGTCTCTTCGGAGGAACGCTGGTCCGGCGGCAGCGCCTCTACTGGCGTCGCCGCTTCGGGAGCGGCGGGGGTCTCAGCAACGGCGGGCGCGGCGGCGTCTTCGGCGGCGGGGGCCTCAACGGGCGCCGGCGCTTCGACGGGCGTCGGTTCGCTGTAGGGTTGTTCACAGGCGGCCAGGAAGCCGATGGCGGCCAGCGCCGCGCCGATCATCAGACGATTCAACATGGATCGATTCATTTTTGATCCCCCTTCTAGGGGCTGGAAACGTGGAGAGGCGAAGCCGGTTCCTCTGGGCGCGCCTTTATGGGATTCATGTGAACCTGGGATGAATCGCGCGCTGGAATCGCCTTGATTTCGTGGCGGGGGCCGTCGTCAGAGCCTTGTTTGTGCGGTGAAAAATTTCCTGAAATTTCTACTTGCCCGCCGCGAAGCTCATCCGTATGTTCCGCGCTCTTCGCAAACGCGATGTGCGCCCCTAGCTCAGTTGGTTAGAGCATCTGACTTTTAATCAGAGGGTCCTCGGTTCGAGCCCGAGGGGGCGTACCATTTTCCCTTTTCAAAGGGTTAGTGGGCGGTCCCGCTGAAACCGGCGAGGTCATATACAGCGCCATATACACTTCTACAGCGCTATATACACTTCGCGTTCGCCCAGCGTTCTTAGCCTTGGCGCGCGTGCGGATCTTGATGACATTGTCAATCTTGTCCTGGGCGGCGTTGGCTCTTTTCCGGCAGTTGGCCTAGTGGCGGTGGGTTTTCGCTGCGGCTTCTGAGGTCTGCTCCAGCTGAGACATGATCTCGCTGTCTGAGGCGCCCGCCAGGGCGAACTCCACACCACGGGCATGTTAGCCGCACTTTAGAGGTGGTGCGAACGCAAGGTGAGACTGGAGTATCGTGGTTCAGTGAATTGTATATTTTGGCATCGCTTTATTTTGAGGTGCCCCATGACCGATTCGCCACCAACTGAAGTGGATCCAATTTTTGTCAAGGGTCAGCGTAGAGCGCCTGGCGGAGTTTATCCTCCTGTGTCTTCAGGCGGTAGCGGCTTGGGACCAGTACAAGATGAATTAGACCCTAACGGGCCTCCGATTGACGAACCGCATCCGTGCGATGATCCCGATAATGCGAGGGAATGGAATGCGGATGCCGCCGCAGCTGAAGCTTTCAGGCGGATAAGAAAATATATCGCCGATCAGATGGATTCTACCCACCATCTCGCAAACCGAGAGTACGGTGCGATGATATGCGAAAGGCCTAACGGTACATTTTTCATTGGTCCAATCGAGCACGGCCCGCCAATATTCGACGAGATTGGCGTGCAGCCGGATGGCAGCAATCGGCCATATGTCGATATAAAAATAGATAGTTGTGGTCTTGGCGCTATACCTATTGCAATGATTCACACTCATCCAAGTACTGGGCCATCCTCTGGAGTGCCGTCATCATCAGATGCTACATGGATTGCCGCTCTAAATGCTCGTCGAAATGATGAATACGGTCGCATTTATGTAGTGGCTATCGATGGGGGTAAACATAGAATCGAAATCTATGACAAGACTAATATCAGTGCGGCGCTTACGGGGGAGGTTGGACCGGAGGTTAACCAAAATGGAGTTCCTTGCCTTGCAGCTGGAGTTATAACGTGAGAGCAATATCGATTTTAATGTTTCTATTTATTGTATTTTTGACTAGTAATGCGCGAGCGAATGAAGGTCAATTTGAAGATATAGACAAAAATGTATTGCAAATACACGGAAAAACTCCCTTCTTTAGAATGCATGTTGAGGATGTTTTCGAGACAAGATCTATAAACATGTATTACTTTGGCAGTAATAAACTTGATGCGCAGTCTGAATCTCGATGGATTGTCGCGAGGTTCGTGCAAAATAAGAATTCTTCTATAACTGAAATTGATTACATAGATAGTATTAAATGCGATAGAGTTCATCCTATGTTGTGGGAGCTTTATAGTCTTCGCATTGCATCTTTTGATGTTCCTGGAATTACCCCACCACGGCCTATGGGGGTGGAATCTCGCGGTATTCCCACGCACGGACCGAGTTACACATTATGGGGAACAGTGACTGATCCTGAGGGAGGGTTTGCCTGGATCAATTTGAGGCTGTTCGGAGGCCAAGCGGCAGCCTGGGGTGTGCGAGCAGAGGAGTTGCTAAGAGGTTGCTGGCAAAGTTACGAACCATCAGCATTGTAGAGATGTCTGCTGTGTAAGCTTGCAGGATCGCTTTATGCGCCGACATCGGCTTCATACACTTTTGTGAAAATCGGAGGATCCTCGGTTCAAGCCCGAGGGGGGTACCGCTCCCTTTTCTTCGATAATCAGATCTGATCGCCCTTGCGGCTTGGCTTTTGTTGCGGTTGCGTGATTTAACATCGGTCATGCGCTCTCTTGCCTTGTCCGTCGTCGCCGGTTCTCTTTTGCTTGCCGGCTGCAACGCCGGCGCCTCCGCTCGAGACGGTGTGGATCAGGTGGGGACGGGCCTGGGCGACGCCGTGGCTGCGCCGCTAGAGGATCTGAACCTCAAGCGTCAGGAAATACCGACCGTTCTGCTGCAGGCGGAATCCAATCCCTATGACGTGCGCAACATGACCCGATGCACTGTCATCGCCGCCGAGATCGCGCGCCTGGATGAGGCTCTGGGGCCGGACACGGACGCCGCGCCCACCGACGACGGAACCTTCATGAGCGAGCGCGCCGCTGACGCCGCCGCCGGGGCGGCGCTGGACGCCGTGCGCGGCACGGTGACGGACTTCATTCCGGCCCGCAGCTGGCTGCGCCGCCTGACCGGCGCCGACGCTCACAGCAAGCACGTCCAGTCGGCCATTCAGGCGGGCCTGCGTCGCCGCTCCTTCCTGAAGGGCGTAGGAATGCAGCGCAACTGCGCCCCGCCGGCGGCGCCGGCCGGGTTCGTTCCGCGTCGCGGCTAGGTCTTCAGATGCCGCGTACGGAAGTCGCGGCGGAACTGTTCGAACCGACCCTCGGCGATGGCTGCGCGCATGGCTGCCGTCAGCGCCTGGAAGAAGGCGATGTTGTGCCAGCTCAGCAGGATCTTGCCGAGAATCTCATCGGCGCGGATCAGGTGGTGCAGGTAAGCCTTTGAATAGTCTTGCGAGGCCGGGCAGGGGACTTCGACGTCCAGGGGATCCTGATCCTCGGCGAAGCGGGCGTTCTTGAGGTTCAGCGGCCCGTCCCAGGTCCAGGCCTGTCCGTGGCGGCCGGCGCGGGTCGGCAGGACGCAGTCGAACATGTCCACCCCGCGATAGACCGCCTCGACCAGATCGATCGGCTTGCCGACGCCCATCAGATAGCGGGGGCGGTCCTTGGGCAGGAACTCGGGCGCATAGTCCAGCACCTCGCACATGGCCTCATGGCCCTCGCCGACGGCCAGGCCGCCGATGGCGTAGCCGTCGAATCCGATCTCCTGCAGGCGTTCGGAGGACTCGCGGCGCAGGTTCTCATAGGTCGAGCCCTGCTGAATGCCGAACAGGGCCTGCGTGTCGCGCGTCCCAAAGGCGTTCTTGGAGCGCTGGGCCCAGCGCGCGGACAGCTCCATGCCTTCTCGCGCGCGCTTTTCCTCGGCGGGCCAGGCGACGCATTCGTCCAACTGCATGACGATGTCGGAGCCGAGGCGGTCGGCCTGAATCTGGATCGAGCGTTCCGGCGTCAGGACGTGTTTCGACCCGTCGATATGGCTGGAGAAGGTCACGGCCTCCTCGGTCAGCTTGGAGATGCCCGACAGACTCATGACCTGGAAGCCGCCGGAGTCCGTCAGGATCGGCTTGTCCCAGCGCATGAAGTTGTGCAGCCCGCCTAGGCGCTCCATCCGCTCCGGGCCGGGACGCAGCATCAGGTGATAGGTGTTGCCCAGCAGGATGTCCGCGCCGGTCTGCTTGACCTGATCCACCGTCATCGCCTTGACCGTGGCGGCGGTGCCGACGGGCATGAAGGCGGGCGTGCGGATGTCGCCGCGCGTAGTCTTCAGCACGCCGGTGCGGGCGCGGCCTTCGACAGCGGAGATCTCAAACGGAAAAGGCATGGGCGTTCCTTGCAGGGAGGCGCGTCTTAGGCCGAACGGGGGAAGGCCGCCAGTCCTTGGAGGCGTTCAGGCGAGGCGGTTCTGTGGCGGCAATCCGGCGTCGACGCCTTTGTTCGAATAGCGACGGTTATTTGGCAACCGAACGATCACGCGGCTGTTAGGGCAGCGCACAAAACCGTGAAAGTCGCCTGATTAATGCTGCTCCGTTCGGGAACCCTGGGTTCCGTCTCTCTGCTTGCGCTCGCCGTCGCCCATCCTGCCTGGTCTCAGGATTTCATTGAGGTCACGCCGCCGTCGGCCGCCTCCGACGGCCCCGTCCAGGTGCAGGACGTGGTGGTGACGGGCCTGCGCGGCAGTCTGCGCTCGGCCCAGGCGCTGAAACGCAACGCCGACGAGGTGATGGACGCCATCGTCGCCGAGGATATCGGCAAGCTGCCGGACGTGAACGCCTCGGAATCCCTGGCGCGGGTCACGGGCATCCAGGTCGAGCGCGGAGGCGGGGAGGCGTCGCGCGTGATCGTGCGCGGCCTGCCTGATGTGGCCACCACCTACAACGGCCGCGACATCTTCACGGATCAGGGGCGTTCGGTCGCCATGCAGGACTTCCCGGCGGCGGCCATCGCTGCGCTGGAGGTCTATAAGTCCAGTTCCGCCTGGCGACTTGAGTCCGGCATCGCCGGCCTGATCAATGTGCGGTCTCGGTGGCCGTTCGACTTCGACGGCTTCGAACTGTCGACCTCGGTGAAAGGTTCCTACGCCACCCAGTCGGAAAGCTATGATCCGAACGGCGATATCCTGATCAGCAATCGCTGGAACACGGGCGCGGGCGAGATCGGGGCCTTGCTGAACCTGTCCTACACCAGTCTCCGCTACCTCGACTCCGTGCGCTGGGACAGCGGCGGCATCGTCGCGGTGGACGGGCAGTCGGCCGATCCTGCGGTCCAGGGCGCGCGCTATCCCGATGCGGTCGGCATCTTTTACGGGACCGGCGAGCGCTGGCGGCCGTCGGCCAACCTGGCGTTGCAGTGGCGGCCGAACGACCAGTGGGAATTCTATATCGAGGCCCTCTATCAGGGCTATCGTAACAAGATTTCGGACCGTCAGTTCATCGTGCCGCTGAACCACGAGACCACCCGGTTCGAGGACGTGGCGCTGCGCGACGGCCGCAATGAGATCCAGGGCCTGACCCAGATCGCCGGGCGTCGTCCGGAGCAGTGGCAGGGCGCCTCGACCGGCAAGACGAACACCTGGCAGGCGGCCGTGGGCGGCAGTTACAACGCCGGGCCGCTTCAGATCGCCTTTGATCTGGCGCGCACCGACAGCACCTATGAGTTTTCGAACTACAGCTTCGACACGGCCTTCACCCATGCTCCGGTGACGCTGATCGACTTCGATACGCCGGGCGAGGACGGCGGGGCGGCCTTCGAATTCCGCGACTTCGACGTCACGAACCCGGACAACTACGTCTATCGCGGCCTGTTCGATCGCCACTTCATCGGCGCGGGCGACGATTGGCAGGCGAAGATCGACCTGACCTATGACACGGGAAACAGCCTGATCCCGCAGTTGAAGTTCGGCGTGCGCTACGTCGACCGCAACGGCTCCTATCAGAACGGCGAGCGGTATCAGAACCAGGAAGACCTCGGTCTTCCGTTGACCGCCCTTCCGGTCGAACTGGCCCTGATCCCGGCCGGGTTCAACGGCAGCGACGTTCAGGCCATGCGCGCCTGGGTGTCGCCGACCTACGGCAGCCTGCGCTCCAACATGGATGCCCTGCGCGCCCTGGCCGGGTTCGAGCCGGGCCGTCCGCCGATCAACCCGGTCCAGACCTATGAGGCGTCCGAGACGGCCTATACGGCCTATGGTCAGGCCGATTTCGCCATCAACACCCGTATTCCGATCGAGGGCGAACTGGGCCTGCGGATCGTCGCCACCGACTTCACCGTGCGGGGGACCAGCCGCTCGACCGAGGGGGAAGCCGAGGTCTTCACGCCGGTCGATCAGGGCGGACGCTACACCGACCTGCTGCCCAGCCTGGGCGTGCGCTTCATGCTGGACGACGGCCTGATCCTGCGCATGGCGGCGAACCAGACGCGGACGCGCCCGGCCTTCGGTCAGCTGAACCCCAGCGTGTTCGTCAGCCCGTCGGCCGATACCTCCGGACGGCGCACGGCCTCGGGGGGCAATCCCGATCTGAAGCCGATCCAGTCGACCAACTATGACCTGACGCTGGAGCGCTATTTCGCCGATACCGGCGCCGCGACCCTGGCCCTGTTCCGGCGCGAGATTTCAGGCTTCATCGCCGATCAGACGATGGATGTGGACGATCCCGTTTATGGCGTCCTGCGCGTTACGCGGCCGGTCAATCTGAACGACGCCGTGCTGCAGGGCGTCGAGGCGTCGTTCACGACCTTCTTCGATTACGATTTCGTGCCGCAATGGGCGCGCTCGTTCGGGGTGCAGGCCAACGCCACCTACATCGACGGGGCGCTGCCCTATGTGTCGAAGTACTCCTACAACCTGACCGGCATGTACGAGAACGGGCCGTGGACGGCGCGGCTGGCCTATAATCTGCGTACGAAGTTCGGCAACGGCGTCATCGGCGAGCATGTGGACGACGTGGCGCGGCTGGACTTTTCGGCGGGCTGGTCGCCGACCGAGCGGATCACCGTCAGCTTCGACGCGACCAACATCCTGGGCCAGCCGTTCCGGTCGTTCTACGACTATGGCGAGGGCGTCTATCCGCGCGACGTGCGCTACGAAGAGAGCCTCTACACCGTGGGGCTGCGCTTCCGGTATTGAGGCGGTCTCAGCGCAGGAGCGTCTCGAGGCGCTCCGCGCGCTGCAGATCCTTGGGGCGGCCGAACAGGCGGCACTTCTCGATCTGTTCGGCGACGGTGGGGATATAGAGCGTGCCCCCGTCCAGTTCGATCGCCTGGCGCGTGGTGAAGATGACCGGCGTCCAGTCGGCGCCTGCGCGCACGTCCATCATCGCCATGACTTCGATAGGGACCGGCGTGGTCAGGATTTCGCCGAACACCTGCGACCGGAACAGGCCTTCGCCGGGGTCTTCGATGGCTTCGCCGTGCAGGGCCTCGATCAGGCGCCGGGCGTCGCGCGGGCTGGTCATCACATCGACGTCCGGCACGTGCCATTCTGACAGGCCCGACAACGCCATGCCCGCGCCCCCGAACACCCACCAGGGATCCTGAAGCTCACTGGCCGCTGAAGCCAGGATGTCGAAGGTCGCGGCCAGATTTTCGGGCAGGTCGTCGATGTGGCTCATTGGGCGTCTTCCCGGAACAGCAGGCTTCCGTCGCCATAAGAATAGAAGCGGTAGCCGCTGTCGATGGCGTGGGCGTAGGCGGCGCGCATCGTCTCCAGCCCGGCGAAGGCGCTGACCAGCATGAACAGAGTCGATTTCGGCAGGTGGAAGTTGGTCATCAGCACGTCGCAGGCGCGGAAGCGATAGCCCGGCGTGATGAAGATGGCGGTGTCGCCGTGGAAGGGCTGGACCACGCCGTCCTCGCGGGTGGCGCTCTCCAGCAGGCGAAGCGAGGTGGTGCCGACGCAGACGATGCGCCCGCCCGCCGTGCGCACGGCGTTCAGGGCGGCGGCGGTCTCGGCCGAGACCTCGCCCCACTCGGAGTGCATCTTGTGATCGGCCGTGTCGTCCGCCTTGACCGGCAGGAAGGTGCCCGCCCCGACGTGCAGGGTCACGGCGTGGGTCGTCACGCCGCGCGCCTGGATGGCGTCCAGCAGGGCAGGCGTGAAGTGCAGGCCCGCCGTCGGCGCCGCGACCGAGCCGTCATGCTCGGCGAAGACGGTCTGATAGTCCTTCAGATCCTGATCGTCCTCGGCCCGCTTGGCCGCGATATAGGGGGGCAGGGGCATGACCCCGACCTCGCGGATGGCGTCGTCCAGCACAGGGCCGGCCAGATCGAAGCGCAGGATGACGAGGCCGTCCTCGCCCTTGGCGGTGATCTCGGCGTCCACCTGGCCCAGGAAGCAGGCGCTGTCTTCCTCGCGCCCGAAACGAACGCGGTCGCCGACCTTCAGCCGCTTGCCGGGCTTCATGAAGGCGCTCCAGACATCGGGCGCGTCTCGGTGGTGCAGGGTGGCCTCGACCGGGACCGACAGCAGTTCGCCTTCCGGCCCGGTGCGGTGGCGGACGCCCGATAGGCGGGCGGGGATCACGCGGGTGTCGTTGAACACCAGGGCGTCGCCCGGTTGCAGAAAGTCCGGCAGATCACGGATGATCCGATCTTGCAGATCTCCGCCCTTCACGATCAGAAACCGCGCGGAATCGCGCGGGTCGGCGGGGCGCAGGGCGATGCACGCCTCGGGCAGGTCGAAGTCGAAATCGGATGTCCGCATGAGGCGGCCAATGCTCACGCCCCGCCTTTGCGGTCAAGCGAGGCCCGGCCGAAAGTCGACTGGCGAAAACCGCTCCAGCCGCTATGTCAGACTGAGCAATGGGAGTTGAGTGCATGACCGACCGCTATCTGGACGACCTGACCGTCGGCGAAAGCTGGGGCAGCGAGCCCTTCACGATCACCGAGGCTGAGATCATCGCCTTCGCGACGGAGTTCGACCCCCAGCCCATGCACGTGGACAAGGCGGCGGCCGAGGCAGGACGTTTTGGGGGCCTGATCGCCAGCGGATGGCATGTCTGTTCACGCGTCATGCGCCAGTTCGTGGACGAAGCCTATTTCGGCCAGACGCCGCTGCTGGGCATGAACGTCGACGCCCTGTGGTGGGTGCGGCCTGTGCGTCCCGGCGACACCCTGACCGTGCGCCGTGAAATCATCGAAATCCGCCCGTCCAAGAGCCAGCCCGATCGCGGCGTCGTGCGCACCAAGACGACCGTCACCAATCAGGACGGTGATCTGGCGATGAGCTTCGAGAACCAGATGCAACTGCCCCGGAACGCCGAGGCGCGGCTCTAG
This sequence comes from Brevundimonas sp. 357, assembly GCF_003938605.1. Taxonomy (GTDB): domain Bacteria; phylum Pseudomonadota; class Alphaproteobacteria; order Caulobacterales; family Caulobacteraceae; genus Brevundimonas. Next base: position 311,186 of record NZ_RHWX01000002.1, read on the forward strand.
GCCTCGTTTGAGCGCAAGAACAACGCCATGCCGATGGAGTTCGGCGCTGTGGGTTGGAAACCGTACTGTGCATAGAGGCGATGCGCCTCGCCGTCTGCGATCAGACTGATGTAGGCCTCGGCGGGCACGGTGGCGCGCAAGTGATCCACCAGAGCCTTCATGATCGCCTTCCCCAAGCCGCGCCCCTGGTGGGCAGGATCCACGGCGATGTCGACGATCTGGAAAAACAGCCCGTTGTCGCCGATGACCCGCCCCATGCCGACGGTCTCATCCGCCTGGTTTTCGATCACCACGGCGAAGACGGTGTTGGGCAGGCCGGCGGCTGCCGCTTCGGCGCTGCGCGGGGTGAGGCCCGAAATGGTCCTGAGGCGACGATAATCGTCGATGGCGGGCGTGCGAGCGACAATGCGGTAATCAGGACTCATTGCGTCTTGCTAGCCGATGTAAGGCCGGGGCGACAGGGAGATTCAAGGGATCAAAAGTTGACGTGATGCTGCGGAGCCTTCAAAGCCCGATGCATGCTTCAGAACCTTGAAACCCTGTCCCGTGAGGCCCGTTCGTGGCCGTTTGAGCAAGCGCGCAACCTGCTGGCCCACGTGCTCAAGAAACGGCTGTCGGATGCGGAGCGCGACGCCGCGAAACTGCTGATCGACGCGGGCAAGACGGACGAAGCTCTGGCGACCTTCGAGGCGCTGAATCGGCCTGTGATCCTGGAGACGGGCTACGGTCCGTCGGGTCTGCCGCACATGGGCACCTTCGGCGAGGTGGCGCGCACGACCATGGTGCGCAACGCGTTTCGCGCCCTGACCGGCGATCACTGGGCCACGCGCCTGATCGCCTTCAGCGACGATATGGACGGCCTGCGCAAGGTGCCCGAGGGCGTGCCGAACCCCGACATGCTGCGCGAAGATCTGCACCTGCCGCTGACCAAGGTGCGCGATCCGTTCGGCACGCATGACAGCTTTGGCGCGCACAACAACGCCCGCCTGCGCGCCTTCCTCGACAGCTTCGGCTTCGACTACGAGTTCGTGTCCTCGACCGAGACCTATCGGTCGGGCCGGTTCGACGCGACCCTGCTGACCCTGCTGGAACGCTTCGACAAGGTCATGGGCATCATGTTGCCGACCCTGGGCGAGGAGCGTCGCGCCACCTATTCGCCATTCCTGCCGATCAGCCCGATCACCGGCCATGTGCTGCAGGTGCCGACGCTGGAGCGCAATGTCGAGCGTGGGACCATTGTCTTTGACGATCCTGCGGGCGGCCGCACTGAGGCGCCCGTCACTGGCGGCCATGTGAAGCTTCAGTGGAAGCCCGACTGGGCCATGCGCTGGACCGCGCTGGACGTCGATTACGAGATGTCGGGCAAGGACTTGATCGAGAGCGTGCGCGAGAGCGGCAAGATCTGTCGCGCCCTGGGCGGCACGCCGCCGGAAGGCTTCAACTACGAGTTGTTCCTCGATATCGAGGGCAAGAAGATCTCCAAGTCCAAGGGCAACGGCCTGACGATGGACGAGTGGCTGCGCTACGGCACGCCGGAATCCCTGTCCTGGTACATGTTCCAGTCGCCGAAGTCGGCCAAGAGCCTGCACTTCAACGTCATTCCGCGCGCGACGGACGACTATCTGTCCTTCATCGAGCAGTACAAGACGCAGGAACCGGCCAAGCAGATCGACAACGCCGTCTGGCACATCCACTCGGGCCAGCCGCCGATGAGCGCCTCGCCGGTGTCCTTCGCCCTGCTGCTGAACCTGGTGGGCGTGGCCAACGCCTCCAGCAAGGATCAGCTGTGGGCCTATTTCGCCAAATACCTGCCCGACGCCACGCCCGAGAATGAGCCGGTTCTGGATCGGCTGATGGGCTATGCGCTGAACTACTACGAGGACTTCGTGAAGCCCTCGAAGACCTATCGTCTGCCCGACGACAAGGAAAAGGCGGCGCTACTGGACCTGGCGGAACGTCTGAAGGCCCTGCCGACCGACACGACCGACGGCGAGATCATCCAGGGCGAGGTCTATGCCGTAGGTAAGGCGCACGAGTTCGAGCCGCTGCGAGCCTGGTTCCAGGCGCTGTATGAGGTGCTGCTGGGCGCCTCGCAGGGGCCGCGCTTCGGATCGTTTGCGGCCATCTACGGCCTACCGCAGACAATCGCCCTGATCGAGGCCGGGGCGAACGGCGAACTGGCCTAGCACTGAGCATCGGGGCCGCCGTAGATACTGCGGCGGCTCTTTTTTCTATCCAGACCTCAAGCAGCGCGAAGCGCGGGAGGCCAACTCAACATGAACAGAACATAACGGCGCGACGGGGGGAGCCTTCAGCTTCGCCAGTGCATTGTCGCTCCATCGACAACTCGATGACAGGAGAGACGCATGTCGAAGTTCTTCAAGGCGGGTCTGGCCGCCACCGCCATGTTCGCCGCTCTGGGTTCCGCCGCCGTGCCGATGAGCGCCGCCGCAATGCCCCAGGCTAACGGCATCACCAATTGCGACGCCCCGGGCGGTCGCCAGCAGGCCGGCGCCGCCATCGGCGCCGTGCTGGGCGGTCTGGCCGGTAGCCAGGTGTCCAAGAATGAACGCGCCCTGGGGGCGGTGGTCGGCGCCGGCGCCGGCGCTGCGGCTGGCTCATACATCGGCTGTAATCAGCAGCGCGCGCGTTCGGCCAATCAGGCGGCCGCCAACTCGTACCGCGCTACCTCGAACCTGCGTATCCGCACGGGCCCGGGCGCCAACTACCGCCAGACCGGCAGCTTGTCGGCAGGCCAGCCTTTCACCGCCGTCGGCTCGCAAGGCGAGTGGGTCCAGATCGCGGGCGGCGGTTGGGTGAACGCGCACTACGTCGCGCCGAACTGATCGGCTTTCTCCCCCGCACCGATCATAGCGAAGGCCGTCCCGAAAAGGGGCGGCCTTTTTCGTGTCACTGACTGACCCAGAGGATGCGGGCCATCCATAGAATCTGGTCGCGTGCGAGGTGGCGCGGCGGGTAGTCGGGGTTCATGGAGGCTAGGACCACTTCACGAACGTTCATGGTCGCGATTTCCTTGGCCAGAGTTTCCCCTGTCCGGGTACGCAAGGCCACACGGTCGCCACGTCGGACTTCGGTAGCGTCCAGATCGACGATCACGCGGTCGCCGGGGCGATAGAGAGGGGTCATGGAATCGCCTTCGATCCGCAAGCTGAATAGGCTGTCCTTGCGTGTCGGAAGCTCGGTTTGTTCCCAGCCATCAGCCAGCGGCAGGCCTGCGTCGTCGAAAAAACCTTCATTCCCCGCTCGCGCCAGCCCGAGCATAGGGATCGGCAGGGCGGCGGGGCCTGGATCATCAGCCATGCCGGCGAATTCACCCAGGCTGAGACCTGTGGCCTGAAGCACTCGCATCAGACTCTCGGTGGACGGCCAGCGCGGGCGCGTCGAATCACCGCTAAACCGCTTTGACGGATTGAAACTTGTGGCGTCCAGGCCAGCGCGCCGCGCCAATCCGGAAGCGGACAGGCCTTCGCGACGAGCCAGGACGTCGATGGCGTTCCATATCTGCGCATGAGACAGAGGCATGGGGAATGATACCATGCCGGGATGTGGATAGGAATATTCGCCTATTCAGCCTCTTCGCCCACGGCTCGACGCTCTTGCCAAGCGAGGACTGCGCCAATCGTGATGGCGAGCATGATGCCGTATCCGGTCATGTTGACGACCGTATAGAAGGCCGAGATGGTAGGCTGCATCTTCAGGAAAACCATCACGTGGCTGGCTACCGCGAGTAGTTGCAAGGCGCTGGCCCATACCGGCCACGATCGCGGGGATTTCCAGACTAGGGCGACGAAAACGCCCAGAACGATAATGTCGATGATGAACACCGGCCACTGCATGGCTTCGTAGCCGACCATCATCTGAGCGAGAATCGACAGGAACCAGGCGACAAGCATGGTGCCGGCGCCGATCCGCTCGGGCCTGCCGCCCTTGGTGAGCGCGAACAGCCCAGCCAAGAGCATAATGGATATGCCGACGTACTCGGATACGAAGCCGAACATAGAAACCCCCTCCGCTGTCCAGCGAAGGGGGTATCATGTCACCAAAGCGCCGAAGGCGCACCTAACTCTAGGTGTGAGTTAGATTAAATTCACGCAACCCGCAGGTGACCCATGGGGCGGCTGTCCCATTCGTCCGGCTTGGCCAGCGGACCAGCGGCGTAAGTGCCGTAGCCGAGACGGCGGTGGTCCTTGGCCATTTCATTGTGGCAGGCGACGATAGCTTCGCGAGCGGCGCTCAGAGCGGCGATGGATTCCATGGCCTTGGTCTGAGAGGCCGATGCGGCCACGGCGGAAACGGACAGGGCCGAACGGGCGCCGATCATCGACTGCACCAGGGAGGTGGCCTGCACGATCGCGTCGTCGATCGCTTTCTCGGTAGCGTGCAAATCACCGGCGACGGCGGCGATCACTTCAGTGCGGTCCATAGCATACCCCTCATCAAATCTGCGAGGAGCAATAGTTAACACGCGTTAAGGCTGTTTGGTAGGAATTTCTTTACCATTGGTTACTTTACGCGTTTCGCGTGTGAAAGCTCACTTCAGGTTGTGATCTCTTCGTCCAGTAGGAAGTGGGCGGTCAGGCTGGCGATTGGCTGGGCGTAGTTTTCCTGCCAGGCCTCGGCGATGACATGAGCGACCCTGCGCCCGGCGCGGTTGATGCGGGCGCGAGCGAAGACGTGGATGGGCTTGCCAGAACGAAGGTAGGCCACGGTGACGTTTATCGGGCGGGGCAGCCGCAGCCGCGGATAGGTCAGTGAGACCTGGGCCATGGCGGTCATCTCCAACAGCGCGGCTGTAGAGCCGCCATGCAGGGCGGGCAGGAGAGGGTTGCCGATGAGTTTGTCGTCGAACGGCATGGTCACGGTGACTTCATCGCCGTTCACCTGCGTCTGCAGACCGAGGAAGCGCGCATAGGGCAGGCTGTCGAGCAGGAAGGCGGTCATGCGGCGTCCTTCGCGCGACGAGGTTTCAGGTTGGCGCCGGTGCGGCTGTCGCCTTCTGCGCTGACCATGTAGGCGGATTGGGCGGCGGCGACAGGGTCGCTTGGGTCGTCTTCGAACGCCCAGGCGCGCACGAAGGCCAGATTGCGGGTCAGGCGATAGCAGCGGGCTTCAGCCAACAGGTCGCGCCCAGGTTGTGCGGCTCTCATGTAATCTACGCGCAGGTCCAGTGTCGCGATCGGGCGAAAAGCGTCCAGCGCCACCCAGACGGCCAGCCCGCCCGCATGATCGAGCAGGGTCGTCACCAAGCCGCCGGCCAGGACGCCAGTCTCGGGATCGCCGACCAGGTCGGCGTGATAGGGAACGCGCATCCGAACGCGGTCGCCCTCAAGGCCTTCATAGGCGAAGCCCAGGGCGTGGGTGTGGGCGGCGCCGGAGGCCAGTTGCGGCAATAGGGTGGTGAGGAACGAATCCGTCATCAAGGCGTCCTTTTATGAGCGTCGCCCTTGGTCGCCTGTCCGGCGCAGTCTTGTCCAGCCAACCTTGATCTGATGATGCGCCCTCAGGATCTTTTACGACCCACGCCCGCAGGCCTCTATTGTTCTCCGGGTGATTTCTACATCGACCCGGTGCGTCCGGTGGATCGGGCGGTGATCACCCACGGCCATTCCGACCATGCGCGCGCCGGGCACGGTGCAGTTCTGGCGACGACTGAGACCCTGGCGATAATGGCCGTGCGATACGGCATGGATTTCTCCGGGCGGATGCAGGCTGTCGACTATGGAGAGACGACATCCGTCGGCGGCGTTGATGTGCGGCTGGTTCCGGCCGGGCATGTTCTGGGTTCTGCGCAGGTCGTTGTCAGCCGCAACGGTCTGATCATGACTGTGTCTGGCGACTACAAGCGGCGTCGCGATCCGACCTGCGTCCCGTTTGAACTGACGCCTTGCCATGTCTTTATTTCGGAGGCGACGTTCGGCCTTCCGGTTTTCGTTCATCCCCCCGACGCCGATGAGATCGACAGGCTGATGCGTTCACTGGCGCAGTTTCCGGACAGGGCGCATCTGATCGGCGCCTATGCCTTGGGTAAGGCGCAGCGCATTATTTGCCTGTTGCGCGAGAGGGGGTGGGAGCGGCCGATCTACGTTCATGGCGCGCTGGAGCGGTTGAACGAGCTCTATAAGGCGTCGGGTGTCGGTTTGGGGGCGCTGAGGCCAGCCACGGGTCTGAAACCTGGAGCTCTTGGCGGTGAGGTGGTCATTGCTCCGCCATCGGCAGTGCAGGACCGTTGGGCGCGCCGCTTTGCTGAGCCGATCATGGCTTTCGCTTCAGGTTGGATGGGCGTTCGGGCGCGAGCGCTTCAGCGCGGCGTGGAACTGCCGCTGGTGATTTCCGATCACGCGGACTGGCCGGAGTTGACCCGCACCTTCAACGAGATCGCGCCGGAAGAAGTGTGGATCACCCATGGTCGGGAAGAGGGGCTGCTGCGCTGGTGTGAACTGGCGGGCGTCAAAGCGCGCGCCTTACGTCTTGTGGGATATGACGAGGAGGGCGGAGGCGAAGGGGCGATTTCAGAAGCCTTGCCTGACCAAGGTCAGGCTGCGCCGCGGTCCTTGTGAGCGACTGCAGGTTCGGCAGGTTCCAGGGCTGTATTCATGGCCAGACGCAGTCGCTCGGGCTTGATCGGCTTTTCGACCACGGCGGCCATGCCCGCCGCCAGATAGGCTTTGGCGTCGTCAGGGTCCGCGTTTGCGGTAAGGGCGATGATGGGCAGACGGCCCGCTGCGCCGGGGAGGGCGCGGATGGCGCGCGTGGCCCCGACGCCGTCCAGGCGAGGCATCTTGATATCCATGAGGATTAGGTCGAAGCGGCGGGACTGAACGGCCTCCACGGCCTCTTGACCGTCCTCAACGGTTTCGGAGGTGCAGCCGAACATTTCGCAAAGGGCCTGAGCCACCACGCGGTTGGTGGCGTTGTCGTCGGCGATCAGGACGTGCGGCTGGGCCTGCAGGTGCAGGTGATCCAGATTCGCTACGTTTGAGGGGGTCTCCTGCTCCATCAGGGCGATGGGAGCTTCCAGATCAAAAGCGAAGGTGGCGCCGCGACCGATGTTGTTTTCAGCCCGCAGCCGGCCGTCCATGCACTGGATCAGGCGTCCACTGACCATCAGGCCGAGATCGCAGGATTCCTCGGTGTTCTCATCCAGTCGCCGCGTCTCAGCTGACCCGTCGTCACGGACGCGGGCTTCTATCAACACGCGATCGCCGTGAGCGAGAGCCTTGAGGCTGGCTTCCACCATGCCGTGACGGGTGTTGCCCAGTGCGGCGCTGATCAGATTGTTGAACACCTGCTTCAACCGGTCGGCGTCGATCATGGCCGCCAGTTCGGTGTCGCCTTCATAGCCGACCATCAGGGTCACGCTGTCCTGGGCGGCGCGGGGGGACCAGTGGGTCTGCAACTCGTCCATCAAGGTGCGAAGGGGGGTAGGGGCGGGCGACAACTGCAATTCGCCAGCCTCTGCGCGCGCCAGGTCCAGTGCGTCACGCAGGTTGTCGAGCAGGTCTTCCGCCGATTCCATGATGGTGCGAGCGTGAGCCTTGGCCGCTTCGTTCAATGGCTGCCGGTGCAGCAACTCGGCGACGGCGAGAACTCCGTTCATGGAGGTGCTGAGTTCGCGATTGAGCAGGCCCATGAAGCGGCTTTTTTCACGTGCGGCGGTCTGCATTGCGCTGTCGGCGTCGGCTGCGGCGCGCGCCTGCTCGGCCAAATGCTGGTTTTCATGCTTTTGCAGCTTGTTGACGGCGCGCAGCAGGGCCACCGCCGTGCCGACGCCGCGATAGGCGCCGTTGCGAGTGACGATGAAGCCGCGCATCAAGGTGCCCGGTCCGCTTTTCAGGATGATGTCGGCGAAGGCGTCGATGCGGACGCCGGATTCCACTACCGCAGGCTCGGAGTCCATCAGGTGGGCGATTTCGCGAGCGCCATACAGACTGGGGCCCAGCGGCCCCGCTAACTTCATCAGGAAGTCGCTGCGTTCGATCAGGCCGACGGGACGCTCGCCGTCCACAACGGCGATCACCAGGGTGTCCGGCTCGCGCTCGAAACGCGCGAATATCTCTCCTGTTTTTGCAGAAGGAGATACGGGCTCCGCCCGCTCGGTCAGCACTTCGATCGTCGGCATTCGGCCGGACTCCTACTGAGACCATTTTACATTCTTTGAAAATATTTGCTGAACGGTTAAGCGCGACCGCAGATTCTGCGACATGGCTTTCTTTTGCCGGGCGGGCCGGTCTGGCCTATGCTGTGTGATTACCCATCTTCCGATCCTGGAACGTCCTTGGATGCGCGCGGCTGACGGCCGACCGCAGGTTTGTCATGAACGAAATCCCCCCCAACGCATTAACTTCCGCCCTGGTCCTCTTCTCAGGCGGGCAGGACAGCGCCACCTGCCTGGCCTGGGCGCTGGAGCGTTTCGATCGGGTGGAGACCGTCGGTTTCGACTACGGCCAGCGTCATGCGGTCGAGATGCAGGCGCGCCAGTCCGTTCGCGAGGAACTGGTTAAGGCCTTGCCGCATTGGGCCGAGCGTCTGGGGGACGATCATGTGGTCGATCTGACGGGCTTCGGCGCCATCGGCGAGACGGCGATGACGACCGAACGCGCCATCGAGGCGGACGCGCGCGGCCTGCCCAATACCTTCGTGCCGGGTCGCAATCTGATCTTCCTGGTGGCGGCGGCGGCCCTGGCGGATCGCAGAGGGGCGGAAGTCCTGATCGGCGGCATGTGCGAGACCGACTATTCCGGTTATCCCGACTGCCGCAACGAGACGATCCAGGCGACGGCGCGCGCCCTGTCGTTGGGCCTGGACAAGTCTGTTCCGGTCGAGACGCCCCTGATGTTCCTGACCAAGGCTCAGACCTGGGAATTGGCGGATCAGATCGGCGGTCGCGCCCTGGTCGAGGCCATCATCGAGTTCAGCCACACCTGCTATCTGGGCGACCGGACGCATCGCCATGTCTGGGGTTATGGCTGCGGGGCTTGTCCGGCCTGTGAACTGCGCGCGGCCGGTTATGCGCAATGGGCGGCCGCATGACCTATTCGGCCAAGGAAGTCTTCCTGACGGTGCAGGGCGAGGGTGGACAGGCGGGGCGCCCCGCGGTCTTTCTGCGCTTTGCCGGATGCAATCTGTGGAGCGGGCTGGAGCGGGACCGTGCAACGGCGATCTGCACCTTCTGCGATACGGATTTCGTCGGGGTGAACGGCGACGGCGGCGGCAAGTTCAAGACCGCGGACCTGATGGCCGACCATGTCGCCGGGATGTGGCGCGGCCGCGAAGGCGATCCGAAACTGGTGGTCTGCACGGGCGGCGAGCCGCTGATGCAACTGGATGCGCCGCTGATCGACGCCCTGCACGCACGCGGATTCGAGATCGCCATCGAATCCAACGGCACCCTGACGGCGCCGGACGGCATCGACTGGATCTGCATCAGCCCCAAGGCCGACGCCCCCGTGGTTCAGACCTCAGGGCAGGAGCTGAAGCTGGTCTTTCCTCAGCCGCTGGCCATGCCCGACCGCTTTGAACATCTCGATTTCGAGCGGTTCTGGCTTCAGCCGATGGATGGCCCTGATCAGGTCGCCAACACCGCCGCCGCCATCGAATACTGTCTGACCCACCCGCAATGGCGGCTCAGCGTTCAGACGCATAAATACATCGGGGTGCGCTAGGGATCAGCAGGTTTTGCCCTGACGCTGTCTTTCTTTGCAGCGGCGTTGTTCACGTTCGTATTCGCGCTGCTCGCGCTCGCGCTTGGTCTTGGTTTCCTCGTCCGAGGTGGTGACGGCGTCGAAGCCCGCGCCGACGGCGGCGCCCGTCACCTTGGCCGCGCCGCCGACCACGGCGGCTCCGGCGCCGACGACGGCGCCCGCGACGCAGCCCTGAAGCATCAGGGCGGCGGACAGGCAGAGGGCGAGGGCGGTGAGGCGCTGGATCATGACGGCACTCTGCCGCGCCGCTGGCCTTCTGTCAGTGCGCAAAAGAAAGGGGACGCTCTTTGAAGCGCCCCCTGTGATCTTTCGATCAAGGTAGTCTTACAGGCTGTCGACCATGACCAGTTCGGCGTCTTCGGCGGCCGTGATGGTGATGGTCAGCTCGTCGATGATGCCGGCGCCGTCGCGGGCGTTCAGCGTGGTTCCGTTGACGTCCACCCGGCCCACGGCGGGCACCAGATAGGCGCGGCGACCGGCGGCCAGGTCATAGGTCAGGCTCTCGCCCGCTTTCAGCGTCGCAGCCAGGATCTTGGCGTCGGCGTTGATCGACAGGGCCTCGTCCGCCGGATCGCCCGAGGCGACGACGGTGAAACGGCCTGAGCGGTCGTTCTTGGGGAACTCCCGCTGGCCCCAGGACGGCTGGGCGCCCGGTTTGTCCGTCTCGATCCAGATCTGGAACAGGGTGGTCGTTTCGTCCTCGAGGTTGAACTCGGAGTGACGCACGCCGGTCCCTGCGCTCATCACCTGAACGTCGCCCGCGCCGGTGCGGCCCTTGTTGCCCATCGAGTCCTCGTGGGTGATGGCGCCAGTGCGGACATAGGTGATGATTTCCATGTCGGCGTGCGGGTGAGGCGGAAAGCCCGAGCGGGCGCCGATCTCGTCGTCGTTCCAGACGCGCAGACGGCCCCAGCCCATGCGCCTGGGATCATAGTAGTTGGCGAACGAGAAGTGGTGTTTGGCGTTCAGCCAGCCGTGGTTGGCGCCGCCGAGGGTGTTGAAAGGTCTGACGTCGATCATGGTTCGGTCTCCCATCCGAGGAATGCTTGAGACCTAGATAGGATCGCCAAATCTTATTTGCAACTGTCTTTGTTTCTTATTGAGCGTCAGCCCATCTGCGCCCGGTGCCGCAGCTTGGCGTCGGCCAGGACGATGGCCGCCATGGCTTCGACGACCGGCACGCCGCGCAGGGCGACGCAGGGGTCATGGCGGCCCTTGGTGCGCAGATCGACTTCGGCGCCGTCGCGGTTGATGGTCTGGCGCAGGGTCAGGATGGACGACGTGGGTTTGAACGCCACGCGGGCCGTCAACGGCTGGCCGGTGGAGATGCCGCCCAGGACGCCCCCCGCCTTGTTCGACAGGAAGATCGGCAGGCCGTCGTCGCCCAGGCGCATCTCGTCGGCGTTGTCCTCGCCCGACAGTTCGGCGGCGCCGAAGCCCGCGCCGATCTCGACGCCCTTGACGGCGTTGATGGACATCAGGCCCGCCGCCAACTCGGCGTCCAGCTTGGCGTAGAGAGGCGCGCCCCAACCGGCGGGGACGCCCGTGACCTCCAGCGCCACGACGGCGCCGATGGAGGAGCAGGCCTTGCGCACGCCGTCCAGATAGGCCTCCCAGGCGGGAACTACGTCGGCCGAGGCGGCGAACAGGGCGTTGTCATAGACGGCGTCGAAGTCGATCGCTTCGTCGGCGATGCGGTGCGGCCCCAGCTGGACCACGCCGGCGCGGATGCGAATGGTCTCGCCCAGGACTTTGCGCGCCACGGCTCCTGCGGCGACGCGGCTGGCCGTTTCACGGGCCGAGGAGCGGCCGCCGCCGCGATGGTCGCGGATGCCGTACTTGGCCTGATAGGCGTAATCGGCGTGGCCAGGGCGGAAGGCGCGGGCGATCTCGCCGTAATCCTTGGAACGCTGGTCGGTGTTCTCGATCATCAGACTGATCGGCGTGCCGGTCGTGACCGGGCCGTTTCCGTCGTCGAAGACGCCGGACAGGATGCGGACCTGATCCGCCTCCTGCCGCTGGGTGACGAAGCGGCTGCCGCCGGGTTTCCTCAGATCCAGCCAGGGCTGGATGTCGGCTTCGGTCAGCGGGATCAGCGGGGGGCAGCCGTCGACGACACAGCCGATGGCCGGGCCATGGCTTTCGCCCCAGGTGGTGATGCGGAACAGGTGGCCGAAGGTGTTGTGCGACATGATGGCGAGGCTTAAGCCGCCATCCGCTCCGGCGTCCAGACTCGAGTGAAGCGAAGCAGCATGTCTTCCGCCGCCGAGGGCAGGTCGTCGGACGGCGTCAGCTTGACGAACAGGTCGCCGGCGGCGCGCTTGCCTCGCGCGGGCAGGCCCAGGCCCGGAAGGCGCAGTCGGACCGGCTCTACCATGTCCGGCACCAGCCAGGCGGCCTGCGATCCGGCATGGGTGTCGATCTCGATTCGCCCGCCGTCGCGCATCAGGCGTGAGGCGATGGGCCAGTCCATGAACACGTCTGCACCCAGCACAGAAAGTCCGTCTGCTGGCCGGATAAGGACCGAGATCAGGTCGCGCGCGCCTTTCAGGCGGATGCGGTCCGCCGTCCGGACGCCAGGCGGAACGTGAACCAGCAGGCGTCGGCCAAACGCCGTGACGGCGACAGTGCCGCCGCTCAAGGCCTGCATGGGCGTCAACACGATCAGAGGCGGGGCGCTCGTTGGCGAAGGCGAACACGAAGCTTCGACATTGCTCGCAGTACGAATCGGCGCGGGCAGGGAAGGGGTGTGGGCCTGAAGAAGGCGGTAAGCTGCGATCGTGCGCCTGAAATGATCGGCATCGCCGCCTGGATGATCGGGGTGGACGGACTTCACCGCAGCGCGAAACGCGGCGGTCAGAGCCGCCCCGGTCGCCGGTCCGTCCAGTCCCAGCAGACGTCGCGCTTCATGCGTGGAAAGACACAGCTCCGCATCCATGCGCCCAACTTGTGACAGCTATGGTCAAGGCGAGGTTAACCGTCTTCGCGAAGCTCTGATATGGAACGACGCGCACTAGCGGCGCTTTGTCCTATTGACATAGAAGTCATGTCAGCGGCGGATGACCGTCGCCTTACGTGGCGCTAGGAAGCCCTTTCATGAACCAGCCGGTGATCCCGCCCAGTCCGTCCGCCGATGACTACGCCTTCCAATTGGCGGCCAATGCGGATGATACGATCTTCAACCGCGACGAGCCGATCGGTCTTTTTATCGAATGGTTGGAAGAGGCCAAGCGCAGTGAAGTGAACGACGCCAACGCCATGGCGCTGGCCACGGTCGATCCGGCGGGCCTGCCTGACGTGCGGATGGTTCTGCTCAAGGATGTCGATGATCGGGGCTTTACCTTCTTTTCCAATCAGGAAAGCGCGAAGGGCGAACAGCTTTGGGCGCATCCTTCGGCCGCTCTGCTTTTTCATTGGAAAAGCCTGCGCCGTCAGGTCCGTATCCGCGGTGCGGTCGAGCCTGTAAGCCTGGATGAGGCGAACGTTTATTTCGCCAGTCGCGCGCGTGAGAGCCGCATCGGCGCCTGGGCGTCGGATCAGTCGCGACCGTTGAGCGATCGCGAGGCGCTGGAGGCGCGGGTCGCAGAGCAGACGGCGCGATTTGAGGGCCAGGACGTACCGCGCCCCGATCGTTGGACCGGATGGCGGGTTCGTCCCGAACAAATCGAGTTCTGGCGCGATCGGCCGTTCCGTCTGCATGACCGTTTGCGTTTTGACCGCGATCATGCCGCCTGGGTTACGAAGCGTCTCTGGCCGTGAGGTCTGACGGTCAGGCTTGATAGCGCGCCAGGAAGGTCTCGACCGCGTCGGCGGCGATGTCCGCCGGCGTGCGCTGGGCGATGACCTGGCCGCCTGTCACCATGGGCACGAAGAAGATGGGATGTTCGACCATCCCCATTAGCTGTCCTGCGGCCCAGGACGCCTTTTCAAACTTCAGTTCGCCATCGGTCTGCATGTCATTGAGCGCTTTGATCAATAGTGCGCCGAAGTCGCGCTTGGCCTTGTCGAAGAAGCCGATGGCGATGTCTTCGAAGCGCGATCGCTCGGCCATGACCAGGCGGAATATAGCCTGAACGAAGGCGTCGCTCATGAACTCGGCATAGGTCGTGAGGAAGCCTTGAAGACGTTCTCGAGGAGCCCCTGCATAGTTCTTGACGGCCGACATCCGCGTGGAGAAATCGGTCGCAGCTTCATCGATTACCGCCGCGAAGAGAGCGGCCTTATTCTCAAACATGGCGTAGAGCGTGGCCGTTGATACGCCGGCTTCGCGCGCAATGGGCTCCATCCGTGTGCCGACATAGCCTTCGGACACAAAATGAAGCCGCGCCTGACGCACCAGGGCCGTGCGTCGGGGGTCGTCTATGTGAGCAATCAGAGCGGTCATGGCGTTCACCAGCCTTTCGCCGGACAGTGCCTTTAAAACGCCTTAATTGCAATGGGATCGTTGTTCGCTGCGAATGAAAATCACCTGCTGAGCCAAGGTTCTAGCAGCGGGTGCGCAAGGACAGGCGCAGCCAGACGAACGACGGCTTGAGGGTCTTCGAGACGCACTGCGGCGGTTGCGTCGGCCACTATGAAGTCGGCATGAACCCGGGAGGGTTCGGTCAAACGTTCATGTCCTGGCCGCACGGTTCCCAGATACTGCTGGATAACCGATTCGGCCGTTCGGCCACGCTCGATCTGGTCGCGTAGAAGGCGGCGGATGAAGCGGATGTCTGCAGGCGTATCGACGAAGACCTTGATGTCGAACAGGGCGGTCAAGGCCGACGTGCACAGCAGGTGCGTTCCTTCGACGATTACGACATCGGTCGCGGTTACTGGCTCGCCCTGAGGTTCACGTCCGTGATGAATGAAGGAATAGACGGGCGCTGTGATCGCGCGGCCGCTCTTCAGGGCGCTCAGGTCTGCGATCAGCAGATCGTGATCACGCGCCGCCACGTCGTCAAAGTCGTGGGTCGCCGCGTCGAAGCCCGGGACCGAAGCTGCGTCCAGATAATAGGCGTCCTCGCGCAGCAGGGTGGCGACGCCCTCAGGAAGAGAAGAAACAAGGGCTTCCGCCAGGGTGCTCTTGCCCGAACCGGAGCCGCCGGTGATCGCGATCAGAATGGTCATGGCGCGCTCATTCACCCAGACGTCGCATGACGCAAGCCCGACAGCCGTTTGAAATGGCAATCTGTCGCGGCCAGCCTTCCCCTGCGTCACGTTGCCTGTGACGGTTCTCCTGTCTTAGCGTGGGTGCAAGCGCTGCTTCCAATCAGGCGCACAGACGAGGGAAACGCCGAATGCTGGGTATGATGCAGGACTGGCCGCTGACGGTCGACAAGATCCTCGATCACGCGAAGAACTGGCATGGGCAGCGCGAGGTCGTCACGCGTTCGGTCGAAGGGCCGATCGTCCGCACCACCTACGCCGCCATCCATGAGCGGGCGCGTCGCGTGTCGAACGCCCTGTTGGCCTGGGGGATCAAGCCGGGCGACCGGGTCGCGACGTTGGCCTGGAACACCGCCAACCATATCGAGACCTGGTACGGCATTATGGGGATAGGGGCCGTGTGCCACACCCTGAACCCGCGCCTGTTCCCGGAACAACTGGCCTACATCATCAATCACGCCGAAGACCGGATCATCTTCACCGATCTGACCTTCGTGCCGCTGCTGGAAGCCATTCTGCCGCATTGCCCGTCGGTTGAGCGCGTCATTGTCATGACCGACGCCGCTCACATGCCTCAGGCCAAGCTGCCGAAGGCCGAAGCCTATGAGACGGTGCTGGAGCAGTCTTCGAGCGACGTGACCTGGGGCGGCTTTGACGAGCAGACGGCTTGCGGCCTCTGCTACACCTCGGGCACGACGGGCAATCCGAAGGGCGTGCTGTATTCGCACCGCTCCAACTTCATCCATACGCTGCTGGGGATGCAGGCGACGGTCGTCGGGGGTACGCCCAGCGAAGTCATTCTGCCCGTGGTGCCGATGTTCCACGCCAACGCCTGGGGCATCGCCTTCGTCGGCCCAGCGGCGGGCTCCAAGCTGGTCATGCCGGGCGCTAAGATGGACGGCGCTTCCATCTATGAACTGATCGAGACCGAGGGCGTCACCTTCTCGGCCGCCGTACCGACCGTGTGGCAGGGCCTGTTCGGTCACATGGTGGAGAACAACCTCAGTTTCTCAACGCTCAAGAAGGTGCTGATCGGCGGCTCAGCCTGTCCTGAAGCCCTGATCCGAGGTTTCCAGGACAGGTTCGGCGTCGAAGTGGTTCATGCTTGGGGCATGACCGAGACGTCGCCCATCGGCACCATCGCCAATCTGACGCCTGAGCTGAAGGCGCTGCCGTATGACGAGCAGATGGCTTGGCGCATGAAGCAGGGCACGCCGCCGCTGGGCGTCGAGCTGAAGATCAAGAACTATGGCGGCCAGGAAATGCCGCACGACGGCAAGACCTTCGGCCGGGTCATGGTCAAGGGACCGACCATCGCCGGCGCCTATTTCAAGGGCGAGGGCGGCGATATCCTGGATCACGAAGGCTTCTTCGACACGGGCGATATCGCCAGCGTCGATTCTCACGGCTTCATGCAGATCACTGACCGCGCCAAGGACGTCATCAAGTCGGGCGGGGAGTGGATCAGCTCTATCGATATCGAGAACATCGCCGTCGGCCACCCCAAGGTCGCCCTGGCCGCCGTCATCGGCGCAGCACACCCCAAGTGGGACGAGCGGCCGGTGCTGCTGGTCAAGCTCAAGGAGGGGGAGGCCGAGGACAAGCAGGAACACCTCGACTTCCTGCAGGGCAAGATCGCCAAGTGGTGGATGCCGGACGACGTCGTCTTCGTCGATGACATTCCTCTGGGCGCCACGGGCAAGATCGATAAGAAGACGCTGCGCGAGCGGATGAAGGGGTACCAGCTACCCGCCACCGGCTGATCGCGACGGAGGACGCCATGTCGAATACGCGCCCCAAAGGGCAGGGTTTGGCCAAGCTGCTGCTTTTGACGGCGCTTCTGGCGCCGAGTTTGCTGTTGGTCGCGGTTTTGGGAACGGTGCTGGGGCTGTGGAGCGCCGATTTCGGCATGGGCGTGCTGGCGCTGAAAGCCGGTCGCGTTCTGGCCTATCTGGGTTTGGCTGGAGCCTTGATCGCGTGCCTGCTGGCGTTTCGAGAGCGGCGACTGCTGGGAATCGCCGGCGTGGCTCTGTTGTTCGCCGCGGTGACGCTCGGCGGGTACCTTGTACAGGAGCGCCGCTTTACCGACGCGCCCCGCGATGTGGCGACCGATTTGTCCGACCCGCCTGTCTTCGCGCGCGTCCTGGCGGCGGAGCGTCGCTTGGCCGGGGTGTCTGAAAGTCGGCCCCAGGCTTGTGAGGGCCTGGTCTCCGCGCCGACCCAGGTCGCGTCCGAGACGGCCGCCTGGGCATTGGAGAAGGCCGGTTTCACGGTTCTTGGCACGGCGCCGTTCCGGGTGGATGGACGCAAGGAAGGCGCATGGTTCGGTCTGACGCATGACGTCACTGTTCGAATTCGTCCTGGCCGCACTGATGTGCGCGTCGCGGGCCGTGACAACCTTCAGGTCGGCGATGAGGCCTGCCGCCTCGCCAAGGCCGTGGTTGCGGAGTTGACGCCTTGAACCGTCAGAAAGCCGGATCGGCCAGCCGCCAGGTCGAGCCCAGGTCCGGCCCAGGCGAAGCTTGAACCCGGCCTTCCTTCAGAAGTTTGATCAGGTGCGCCAGCACCGAAAGACTGGCGGCGGGCCACAGGCGCTGATCGACGGCGGCGTAGAGGACCGGAACCATGGCGGAGATCAGTCGATCTCCTGCTTCCAGGCGGGCCATGATCTGGGCTTCGCGTTCCAGACGGTGCGCGCGGTAGGCTTTCAGGAACGGCGCAACCTGGGTGATCGCTGGGCCGTGCGTAGGCCATATTGTCGAGAATCCGCGCGCCAGCACTGCGTCGAGGCTCTGCATATAGGCCGTCATGTCGCCATCGGGCGGGGCCACGACAGTCGTCGACCAGCCCATGATGTGGTCGCCGCTGAACAGGGCGTTTTCGTTCCGCAGGACAAAAGCCATGTGGTTCGAGGCGTGACCGGGTGTCGCCATGGCCTCCAGCGTCCAGCCGTCGCCCTCGATCCGCTCGCCGCCCTTCAGAACGATATCAGGATGGAAGTCTGCGTCCTCGTCCTCATCCAGGCCGCCGTCTGAGGCGTGAACCGTCCGCAGGGGCGGCTGCATGGCCAGAATCGGCGGATGCCCGACCGCTTCGGCGAACGGGCGAGCGAGGGGGGCGTGGTCACGGTGCGTGTGCGTGACCAGAACATGGCTGACTCGCCGCCCTGCGACGGCCCGCATCAGACTGTGCAGATGGGCGTCATCGAGGGGGCCGGGATCAATGACGGCCACTGCCGCGCCCGGTCGTTCCCGCCCGACGATGTAGGTTCCTGTGCCAGTGAAGGTGAATGGTCCCGGGTTGTCCGCAATCACGCGCTGGATCAGCGACGAGACCTGATCTCGTCGACCATAGGTGAAATCGAACTGGCGAACGTAGGGGATCATGGCGGTTCTCAGAGCGGTAAACGACTGAGATCGTACCCGGCGTCCAGGGCGAGCCGGCGAAGGGATGCCGCGTCTTCGCCCTGGAGCCGTCGCGCAAGGGCCCAGGCCGCCGCTGAGCGCATGCCGGATCGGCAGAACATCAGGACGGGGCCGGTTGCTTCCAGCGCCTGCGCGACGCGGTGGACAGCATCGGCGTTCGGCATGCCGCTGACAGGGGCCCAGACATATTCGAGGCCCGTCGCTTCGGCTGCCGCCTGGATCTCTTCGCTTGTGGGTTGGCCCGGCTCCTCGTGGTCGGGGCGGTTGTTGATCACTTGCTTCAGGCCGAGGGTCTCCGCCAATTCGGCCAAGGCCGAAGGAGCGATCTGAGCGGAAATCCAGACGTCGGTCGTAAGGCGCGAGGGCGATGTCACTGTCTTCTCACTCTAATGGCGCGGGCGTCGCCCACATTTAGGAAATAGCTGCCAAAGGCCGCGCGGCGGACTCGCACCTCAGCACCGCTTTGAGCGCGAATGTGGGGTGATTCATTGTCGACCTGCCTCCATTCGCTACCGTCGTCCAAGTGGAAGGTCCATTGGCCGTAACCGTTTCTGGAGGCCCGGACGAGGGTGGTTTGGATCGATGATATCTCTTCGCGGTCCTCACTTGAGCCGAGGAATGACGGCAGGGCGCCGCCGCTGAAACCGAAGAGACTACGGCGAGCTTCTCTTACCTGTGTCCGATCGACGAGAGTCAATTCGCCGGACTTGTGGGCTTGGATGAGGCTGTCTGCGGCTTGATCCAGACATGACAGGCGTTGGGTCGCGTCAGAGATTGAACGGCAGGCGGAGAGTTCGCTGATCGTCGATTGGCGGTCTTGGGCAAAAACATGTGCCGGTATGACAGAGAAGCAGATTGCTGCTGCAACCATACCGGTATTTTTTGCGGAAAAATCCTTATTTTTTGTCATTTCTTCGAAGCCTCATTCGTGTCAGAAAGGTGGCTGGTTGAGTTCGTTGCGCAATTTGCAGTGGCTATTTTGCGACATAGATGGGGCGGATTTATTTCACTGAAGTAATTATTCTAGAATTCACGCCTATGCGGCGTTTATGGATCGATCAGTCATTCGTCGATTCTCTGCTCGAGGGGAGGCGAGGTGGCCGCGCCGGCAGGCGGAGCGAAAGCTCCGTTGGGTGTCAGGCGCAACACAGGAGGATTCAACTTGAAGATCCAATTGAAGCGGGAGCGTCTACTCGCGTCCACTATGATCGCGGGTGTTGCGCTCATTGGTTTCGCCGCTCCCGCAGCGGCGCAAAGCACGAGTAGCGAAGAGCAGGCCAGCCAAGTGTCTGACGTCGTTGTCACCGGTTCGCGTATTCGCGTACGCGACACGACCGGCAGCAGCCCGATCGTGACGGTCGGCGCCGAGCAACTGGAAGAGATTGGCACGGCGACGATCGAAACCTACCTGAACGCGCTGCCGCAATTGTCGCCTAGCCTGACCAAGACGAACAACAACCCGTCTTCCGGCGGTGCGGCGTTCCTTGACCTGCGTCAGCTCGGCACGTCGCGAGGTCTGACCCTGGTCAATGGCCGCCGTTTGGTCCCCGGCTCTTCAAGCGGTGCGGTCGACATCTCCATCCTGCCTTCGGGCCTGATGGACCGTGTTGAAATCATCACCGGCGGCGCATCGGCGGTGTATGGCGCTGACGCTGTTTCGGGCGTAGTCAACTTCCTGCTGAAGGATGACTTTGAAGGCGCTCAGGTTTCGGCTCAGTACGGCATCTCGCAAGAGAATGACGGTAAGGAAGTCCAATACAACCTGGTCCTCGGCGGCCCGTTTGCAGACGGTCGAGGTCACTTGACCTTTGCTGCGTCGCACAACACGCGCGACGGTATCCCGCAGACGGCGCGTGATATCTCGCGCACGGCGCAATATTGCTTCAACGACGGCAGCTGCGTGCCGGATGGCTCGCCTACGACCGGTGACGGCACATTCTCGATCTCGCCATCGGCCACAGCCGCGCAACTGGCCACGTATCAGACCTATTTCGCTGGGCGCGGCCTGACGAACCCTGACCTCATCTATGCGGGGTGACGTGCCCCTGAGAATTTCCTCCACGCGGAGCTAGAGTCCGGCCCTTGAAAGGACGGACGGAATGAAACGAGCGA
>NZ_RHWX01000030.1 GCF_003938605.1 Brevundimonas sp. 357
TGATCCGCCCCCGTTTTCTGGAGCATCCGAGGCTGGAGTTTTCCGGCCCGAGTCAGGGTGACAGGCTGGCTATGTCACCCGGATTCATCAGCGTGATCGGCGTCTTGTTGCCAATGGCCCCATGGGGCCGATCCTCGTTGTAGTATCTGCGCCAACCCTCCAACTTTTCGGCCGCGTCGGCAAGCGTCAGGAACCAGTGGGCGTTCAGGCACTCGGCCCGGAAGCGGCCGTTAAAGGCTTCGATAAAGGCGTTGTCCGTGGGCTTGCCCGGACGAGAGAAGTCCAGGGTGACGCCATGGGCGTAGGCCCATAGGTCAAGGTTGCGGGAGACGAACTCCGTGCCCTGATCGACCCTGATCGCCTTTGGATAGCCGAGCTTTGCGCAGGCCCTGTCGAGCGCTTCCACGACGTTTTCAGACCGGTAGGTGAATCGGGGATCGATCACCGGCGAGAAGCGCGAGAAGGTGTCCACCACGGTCAGAATGCGGATCTTGCGGCCGGTCGCCAACTGGTCGTGGACAAAATCCATGGCCCAGGTTTCGTTTGGCCGCGTGGCCTCAATACGGTCCTCCCGGAGCTTGGCCTTCACTCGCCGCTTGGGCGTCTTATTTCTCAGTTGAAGGCCCAAGGCGTTGTAAATCCTGTGGGTCTTCTTGATGTTTGTTCTCCAGCCCTCGCGCTGGAGAAGCACATGCACCCGGCGATAGCCGTAGCGCACGCGCGTCTCGCAAATCGCCTTGATGCGGGCTTCGAGGCCGGCCTGGTCGGGGCGGCGGGATTTGTAGTGAAAGCTCGAGGTGTCCATTTCCAGCACCCGGCAAGCCCGCCGGATCGACACACCCCAGTCACCACAGACGCCCGCCACCAGCTCGCGCTTGCGACCAGGCCTCAGAGCTTTCGCCGGATCACGTCCTGCAGCATCTCCCGGTCGAGCGAGAGGTCGGCGACCAACTTCCTCAACCGACCGTTCTCGTCCTCGAGCTGCTTCAGCCGCTTCATCTCCGTCGGCAGCAGACCGTCGTACTTCTTCTTCCAGTTGAAGTAGGTCGCCGGACTGATCCCGGCCCGTCGACAGATCTCCGCCACCGGCACGCCGTCGGCGCCCTGCTTCAGAATGAACGCCTTTTGGGCGTCCGAGAAAGCCGATGCCTTCATGGTTTCCGCTCCTTCCCAGCCAGGGAAATCTCAGCGGAAAACTCTAACGTCCGGTGATCCAGTTTTCGGGGAGCAGATCA
>NZ_RHWX01000031.1 GCF_003938605.1 Brevundimonas sp. 357
ACTCATTTGCAACCACGTTTTTTGTTGGTATATAAGCATTTTTATCGCTGTTTTGTTCATGTTCATGCAACTTATCTAGCAACCTTTGGTTGCCTAAATTGCGAGCAAGTTGCAATACTCCAGAACGGGTTCTGTTGCAAAGTTTTAAATCTACTATCAAATAAGGTAGAATAATAGAAAAAGATAGCAGGAGGAATGACGATGAATCATTTTAAAGGAAAGCAATTTCAGCAGGATGTGATTATTGTAGCCGTGGGCTACTATCTTCGTTATAACCTTAGCTATCGTGAAGTTCAAGAAATCTTATATGATCGTGGCATTAACGTTTCTCATACGACGATTTATCGTTGGGTGCAAGAATATGGCAAACTACTCTATCAAATTTGGAAAAAGAAAAATAAAAAATCCTTTTATTCATGGAAAATGGATGAAACGTACATCAAAATTAAAGGAAAATGGCATTATTTGTATCGAGCCATCGATGCAGATGGTTTAACCTTGGATATTTGGTTACGTAAAAAACGGGACACACAAGCAGCCTATGCTTTTCTTAAGCGGTTAGTGAAGCAGTTTGATGAACCGAAGGTTGTAGTCACAGATAAAGCCCCCTCTATTACAAGTGCCTTTAAGAAACTAAAAGAATACGGCTTTTATCAAGGGACAGAACATCGTACCATTAAATACCTGAATAATTTGATTGAACAAGACCATCGTCCAGTAAAGAGACGCAATAAATTCTATCGAAGTTTACGCACTGCCTCTACCACGATTAAAGGCATGGAAGCCATTCGAGGATTATATAAGAAAACCCGAAAAGAAGGCACTCTCTTCGGGTTTTCGGTCTGTACTGAAATCAAGGTATTATTGGGAATCCCAGCTTAAATCATAGATACCGTAAGGGATTTTATTCTTTATTTAAAACTTTGCAACAGAACCGTTTTGTCTACGGCCTTTTGCTGTCTATATTTCATCTATGTTATTGGCATAGTGTCTGAAAAAGCAGAGGGCTACGTCTATGGGACGTATTGCTACC
>NZ_RHWX01000032.1 GCF_003938605.1 Brevundimonas sp. 357
ACTTGAAATCCGTCATCGTTCCGTCCGTCCAATCTCCGCCAAGCATGCTCAAGCTTCACGATTTTTGCAACAGAGCCTGAGAGAACTATCTTCGGCCTTCACACGCACGAAAGGCGGCGAAGCTCCGCCGTTAATCCGTCCGCCGGAGATCTCGCCCAGGCAGGCTGAAGGCCGAGCAAGCCTGACAGGCCCGAAAAGCCCGGCACGGGCGTCGGCGGCGATGACGGCGGCGGCATTATCCAGGGTTGATGATGGAAGTGGAGGATATCGACAACCTCTCGCGCAACCAAGACATCGCGGTCGGACTGCAAGTGATCTTGAAGCCACGGGCCCGTCCCACCCCGACATGGACCTCGATGCCCGAACGGACGTTAGATTTCGAGTTCTAGGCGTTCTGCGATGAAGGTTGGATCCCAGCCGGGATTGAAAGTGTCGACGTGGGT
Source organism: Brevundimonas sp. 357 (assembly GCF_003938605.1). GTDB lineage: Bacteria > Pseudomonadota > Alphaproteobacteria > Caulobacterales > Caulobacteraceae > Brevundimonas. The sequence continues at coordinate 444 of NZ_RHWX01000032.1, forward strand.
GAATCCGAGCCGCTCGTATAGGCCACGCAGGTTCGGGTGGCAGTCGAGCCGCAGCTTGGCGCACCCCTGCGTTCGCGCGGCATGGCGGCAAGCCTCGATCAGCGCGGAGCTGACACCCCGGCCCGCATGTGTCCGTCGCACCGCGAGCTTGTGCAGATATGCGGCCTCCCCCTTGAGGGCGTCGGGCCAGAACTCGGGATCCTCGGCCGACAAGGTGCAACAGCCGACGATGCCGTCGCTGCAACTCGCGACTAGGAGCTCGGATCTCAGGACGAAGGTCTCCGCGAATGTCCGGTCGATCCGCGCGACGTCCCAGGCGGGCGTTCCCTTGGCGGACATCCACGCCGCAGCGTCGTGCATCAGCCGCACAACCTCGTCGATATCACCCGAGCAGGCGACCCGAACGTTCGGAGGCTCCTCGCTGTCCATTCGCTCCCCTGGCGCGGTATGAACCGCCGCCTCATAGTGCAGTTTGATCCTGACGAGCCCAGCATGTCTGCGCCCACCTTCGCGGAACCTGACCAGGGTCCGCTAGCGGGCGGCCGGAAGGTGAATGCTAGGCATGATCT
>NZ_RHWX01000033.1 GCF_003938605.1 Brevundimonas sp. 357
GTTTATGGGAATGACTTTAGCAGATATTAAAGCGCAAGAAGAAAAATTAAAAAAAGAACAAGCGAAACTTCGCCAACAGAAAAAACGCTTGATTGAGAAAGAAAATGCTGCAATGGGCAAGGCTCTTCGCAAGCGTTTTGGGTTTGAAACTTTTGCTGATTTTGAGCGGTGGCTATCGTCGATTTCTGACGATCAGCAACACGAAAAATCAGTGGATAATGAGTGGCTTGCTGATGAAAAATCAGCGCCAAGCGAACGAGATTATCTAAACGAATCTGACGGCTTATTCGAAGTGATACCGAATAACAAAAGTCAGATGAGTGAGAGTAAATTTACGTCAATGTTTAGTGACGTGGATTTACGATAAGCGATTATTTTGCGTGAAGCAAAATAAAGCGTAAAAGGAGTTGAGAGCGTGACACGCTTTCGGCTCCTTTTTTCGTTGTCACTTGTGACAGCGAATACCCTCGGAGAGCATTTGGAATTGTGACAGCCATGTCACAATTAGGAAAATGTTACTCTTTGACAAAGAGTAACAGAAAGGTTTACACTCTTTTTATTAGCGACAGCGCGAAGGAGGGTTTTAACTTGGGGTTTAGTATTTCGTTCAAAAAGGGAACAAAGAATACAAGCATTTCTCATAATAATCGTGAGTTAACTGATAGCCAAAAAATCAATGGTTTGTCTGGTAGAAAATAATTAGCAGATTTACAAGTGGGAAATAAAAAGCTGAAAGAAGAAAATTGCATTTCAAACTACATTTTCTACAATAGCTCTAAAATGGCATATTTTGCGTTCTGAGCGGTTTTAGCGTTTATTTCGTTTAGTTATCGGCACAATCGTTAAAACACGTTAGAGGAGCGAAAATGGAGCCTGTAAGGCGACTGGTAGCGGAACGATCGTGTTAGATTGTGAAAACCGATAGCTGAATGAAATAAACAGCGGGTGCGCCCTTTCCATTTCGGCAGGAGGAGGCTCAAGGGGTTCGGGGAATGAAATTCCCTGA
>NZ_RHWX01000034.1 GCF_003938605.1 Brevundimonas sp. 357
TGACGTGCCCCTGAGAATTTCCTCCACGCGGAGCTAGAGTCCGGCCCTTGAAAGGACGGACGGAATGAAACGAGCGAGATTCACGGAAGAGCAGATCATCGGGATCCTGCGGGAGAACGAGGCCGGCGCCAAAGCGGGCGAGCTGGCGCGCAAGCACGGCGTGTCGGAGGGCACGATCTACGCCTGGAAGGCCAAGTTCGGCGGGATGAGCGTGTCGGACGCCCAGCGCCTCCGGGCCCTGGAAGACGAGAACGGAAAGCTGAAGCGCCTGCTGGCCGACGCCATGCTCGACAAAGCCGCGTTGAACGATCTGCTGTCAAAAAAGTGGTAGGGCCCGCGGCGCTGCGCCAGGCCGTCGCCCATCTGAAGGCGGCGTTCGGCGTCAGCGAGCGACGGGCCTGCTCCATCATCAAGGCGGACCGTAAGTCGGTGCGCTATCGCTCCTGCCGACAGCCGGACACGGCGCTGCGGGAGCGGCTGCGCGCCCTGGCTGTCGAGCGGCGACGGTTCGGCTATCGGCGGCTGTTCGTGCTGCTGCGGCGTGAGGGAGAACCCTCGGGCAAGAACCGGATCTACCGGCTCTATCGCGAGGAAGGCCTGACGGTGCGCAAGCGCCGCTCACGTCGTCGCGCCATGGGCACGCGCGCGCCGATCCTGGTCGAGGCCAGGCCGAACGCCCGCTGGTCGCTGGACTTTGTGCACGACCAGTTCGCCACGGGCCGCCGCTTCCGCATTCTCAACGTGGTCGACGACGTCACCCGCGAGTGCCTGGCGGCGATCCCCGACACCTCGATCTCGGGACGCCGCGTCGCGCGAGAGCTGACAGCGCTGATCGCTCGGCGGGGCCGTCCCGCCATGATCGTCAGCGACAACGGCACGGAGTTCACGTCCACCGCCATCCTGGCCTGGGCGCAGGATCATGGCGTCGACTGGCACTACATCGCGCCGGGC
>NZ_RHWX01000035.1 GCF_003938605.1 Brevundimonas sp. 357
TTTTCGAACTTTATCATGAAAGGAGGGCTAAAATGTTTAAAAACGAATTGTCTCAAAATCGCTACAGAGAAAAATTACGCCGCTCTTTAATAAGCCAATTGGAAAGTCAGAAAACAAATATTGAGCCATTCTTAGATAATGTTGATCGTTATATCAGTTTATGGGAAACGGCGATATCACTGGAAGAAGATATATCCGAGAACGGCATTAGACTGGAGAATGGTAAAAAGAATGAATCAGTAGCGTTGCTTGTTTCTGTCAACAAACAAATGGGATTGATGTTGGATAAACTTGCCATTACTCCTGAATTGGTAGGTGAAGCAAATGAATCAATTCCTGAGTTATAAGCATATTGAAAATTGGTTCAAAGCTATAGAAGAAGGCACTATCAAGGTATGCAAAGAGCAATTATTGCTAAAAAATTATCTAGAAGAAAGAGTCTTTACTAGAGAAGATATTTACTTCGATAAGCAGATGGTAGAGGATTCAATCAATATACCAGCACAATACTTTCCATTCGAATTAATTCCGTGGGAAAAATTTCTACAATGTTTTATTTATGGTGTTCGATGGAAAAAAGATAAAACACTAGTGTTCAATAGATATCTTTCATTAATGGGACGTGGTAATGGTAAAACTGGTTTTGCTTCTTGGAACAACTTCTTTCTACTAACCGCTAAACACGGTATTAAAAATTATGATATTGATATCTATGCCAATAATGAAAGCCAAGCAAAGACTAGTTTTGATGATGTATTTAAAGTAATTAAAGATCATCCTGATTTAGATAAAAAAGTATTTAAAGCTACGAAGGAAGTTATTCAAAATATCGCTACAAACAGCAAACTTCGTTATAAC
>NZ_RHWX01000036.1 GCF_003938605.1 Brevundimonas sp. 357
GTGCGCAAGGATAAAAAGTTGGAACCTCAACGAGAATTTATTGTGCAAATAGGCATTTTAGATGATTTCCAGACAAATCGAGCAGATGGTTCTTCTACTGGCATATCGAAACAACAAGCTGAACAAAATCGAGTGATTGCCAATAAAATTTTGGTTCAGTATTACAAGGAGTTTCAAGAGAGAAACCCTAATTTGGCTGTTTATAATGCTGTTATTCATAATGACGAAATAAGTCCGCACCTGCACTTGAATATTGTGCCGGTTGCTGAAGGTTATAAACGGGGTGTTCAAAAGCAGCCGAGCTTTAATAAAGCACTGGTTCAACAAGGGATACACGCTGATAAAGATAATGGTCGAGTGCTTTTCAATAATTTTAGAAATCAAGAAGTTGACTCTATAGAACGATTAATGAATGATTACGGTTGGAAAAGGGATATTGTCGGTACCAACAAAATTAAAGATATTCACGAATACAAAGAAATCATGAGTGAAATTTCTGAATTGCGCCAAACGGCTGTAAAAGAGCGTGAGAGCGTTTCTGATGAGTTGAGGTATATTTCTAGGCAAAGAGAAGAAAACGAGCGTGAGAAGGCTCTGATGGCTTCTGAGAGAGCGAAGATTGAAGAAGAGAAGAAAAATATGCTGAATGTAAAAAAAGAGATGGCGGTCATTTTCCAAAAAGATATGGTTCCTTTAGAAAGTTTCAAGAGGCTTCCTGATGGTTCGTATCATTTATCTGGGAATGATTTTGTTGATTTGTATCAACGAGCTACGAGAGCAACAAATGCCAAGAGAAATGC
>NZ_RHWX01000037.1 GCF_003938605.1 Brevundimonas sp. 357
TTTTAAACAACAACAACAAACTGAAGAAAAACAGGCAGAAAAACGAGAACTTTCAAACAAACTCAAACAAGATTTACTAGGAAATTTACAAAACTTATTCGATTAAGCTTAAGGAGTATTTATGGCAGATAAAACAATCAAAGAACTTGCGGAAGAATTAGGAGTTAGTAAAACAGCAATTAACAAAAAAGTTTCTGACAAAAATCGAAAACTTTGGTTTGCAAAAAACGGAAACAAGTTTGTGATTAACGAAACCGGTCAAAAAGCTATAAAATCAATGTTTTTAGTCGATAACGCAAACTTAAATCGAAAACTAGTTGGCGAAAAATCAAAAACCAAAAACCATAAAAACACCAACCAAGTTTCCGAATTAAAACTCCTTTCTTTCCTAGAAAAACAGTTAAATCGAAAAGATATACAGCTACAAGAAAAAGATAATCAAATAAAACAAATGCAAAAATTACTCGACCAGCAACAACAACTCACTCTACAAGCGAACCAACAAATTGAGAACCTACAAGAACAGCTCCATTTAACTTATACAGAAGAAACTCCAACAACCGAATCAACTGCCTTTTCTGAAAAAAAAGCAGACAATACACAACCACTTATTGAAAAAAAGTGGTGGCAAATTTGGAAATCTAATAGAACCAATCTCTAAAATTTTCTAGAAGTTAGTTCGGATAGTAGAGGAAAAAGTTGTACTACCTGATGGGGAGATCACTCAAATTTTTATGAGAAAGAAAAAATAGTTTACAACTGTAAACAATCAATGTTTATAGT
>NZ_RHWX01000038.1 GCF_003938605.1 Brevundimonas sp. 357
GGGTAAGGCTTTTTCATGAACTTGTATTTCAGCAAAAGGAATATCAGATTTTCCGTCGATTTTAAATTGATTAAATAAAACAAAACGTTCACGTTGCAAACCGTCAGCACTTCTTCTACCAAAACGTAAATCCATTAATTTGTCATACGTTGTTTCTAAATCATCTATGAATCGAACATTTGCAGTTGCTTTATAATTGCTTAAATCTTTTAATTGCTCGAATGTAAATTGTACTTTTTTATCACCTACATCACGCATTCTTGATACGATAGAAAAGAACAAATTCATTTCGACTGGTGTAAATTTTCGCAACGGAATTGTATTTAATTCATGATGATACTTTACGATTTCATTAGACATATTTAAAATAGCTCCTTTCTTACTCGCACAAGAGATACACGTTATGAAATACAAAATGCCTATTTATCTACATCTTATATTAACATCGTCGATGTACTAATTCAATGTACAAACAGACAAAACGATGTAGATAAACAGACAAAACGATGTAGATAAACAGACAAAACGATGTAGATAAACAGACAAAACGATGTAGATAAAAGCGTCATTCCCTTGGGAGAGTAAGGATATAGCCGACGGTAAAGAGGTTTAAAAAGAGGTTTAAAAAGAGATATAAAAAGAGGGGGGCTAATTTTCCCGCCTAAAAACCACTTCTTTTTTCTCTAAACAGGTTCGCGCATTTTTCAAAACTGCCAATCCAAAACCTTGCTTCCTACGGTCGCCAAAAAGGTGTGATCGCTACGCTCTCACATTGTAC
>NZ_RHWX01000039.1 GCF_003938605.1 Brevundimonas sp. 357
CCAATGCCAAAAGCTCTCTCCACAAGGCGCACCTCGCCCCTGATGCCGGGCTGCAGGCACCAGGGGCGAGCCTGTCCTTTGCGCAGGGCTCGCATGACTTCGAATCCCTTGATCGTGGCATAGGCCGTGGGGATCGATTTGAAACCGCGCACCGGCTTGATCAGTATCTTGAGCTTTCCGTGATCGGCCTCGATCACGTTATTGAGATACTTCACCTGCCGGTGGGCCGTCTCCCGGTCCAGCTTTCCTTCGCGCTTCAATTCGGTGATCGCTGCACCATAGCTCGGCGCTTTGTCGGTATTGAGCGTGGCAGGCTTTTCCCAGTGCTTCAGGCCTCGCAGGGCCTTGCCCAGGAACCGCTTCGCTGCCTTGGCGCTGCGGGTCGGCGACAGGTAGAAATCGATCGTGTCGCCCCGCTTGTCGACTGCCCGGTACAGGTAGGTCCACTTGCCCCGCACCTTGACGTAGGTTTCATCCAGGCGCCAGCTCGGATCAAAGCCACGCCGCCAGAACCAGCGCAGCCGCTTCTCCATCTCCGGGGCGTAGCACTGGACCCAGCGATAGATCGTCGTATGGTCGACCGAAATGCCGCGTTCCGCCAGCATTTCCTCAAGGTCGCGATAGCTGATCGGATAGCGACAATACCAGCGCACCGCCCACAGGATCACATCACCCTGGAAATGGCGCCACTTGAAATCCGTCATCGTTCCGTCCGTCCAATCTCCGCCAAGCATGCTCAAGCTTCACGATTTTTGCAACAGAGCC
>NZ_RHWX01000003.1 GCF_003938605.1 Brevundimonas sp. 357
TTCCGCTCCTTCCCAGCCAGGGAAATCTCAGCGGAAAACTCTAACGTCCGGTGATCCAGTTTTCGGGGAGCAGATCAAATTCTCAGGGGCACGTCACGATGACGCTGCCGTATTTGGACGTCCAGGTCAGGGAGTTCGGGCCGCCGGACCCGTCCCGCGCCATGCCGCGCGGAAAGATCCAGAGGTTGGTCATGATCTCGTCCTTCCAGTCCATCGACCGGGCGGTGATCACCGCGCCGTTGTGGCCGTGATAGACAAGGCGGGTGCAGGCCTCGGCCGCCGGAACGGCCAGCATGAAGGCGGCGGCCAGGGCGGCGACGCCCTTCTTCATTCCAATACGCATGTCGTCTCCTGAGGTGAGAGGATCATCGGGGGAGGGAGGATCAGTAGGTCAGCGACAGGCCCAGCACCGGGCCGTGGCGGGTCACTTTCCAGTCGAAGCGCTGGCCGGTGAAATCGTCCTGCTCATAGTTCTGGTGCAGCATGCGATAGCCGGCGTTGATCGAGACGGCGCCGCCCGCCAGCGGGGTGCGATAGGAGGCCAGGGCCTGCCAGGCCAGGCTGTGACGGTCATTGTCGCCCAGGCCGCCGGCGTCGACCTGGGTCCGCAGGGTCCAGCGTTCGGACACGTCGCTCTCGACCCGCAGGCCCAGCAGCAGGTCGGTCCATTCGGCGCCCTTGTGCGTGGCGCCCAGCGGGGTGTTCAACTCGGCCCGCAGCTTGCTCCAGCGGGCGCCGATCAGCGGCTCGACGCGGAAGCTGCGCGCGTCGCCGAAGGCGGTGCGACCGCCCACGGGATCGTCGATCAGGCGGAACAGCACGCCGCCCGAGACGGTGGTCGACCGGGTGCCCAGCGCGGCCGGAACGCCCATCAGGGACACGCCCTCATGGGTCTTGGCGTACTGATAGTCGACGAAGGCGCCCCAGCGGCCCTTGCGCACCTCGACGTCGCCCATGACGACGCTCTCCAACTGGTCGAAGGCGTCCGAGGCGGACACGTCCACCGGCGCCTTGTGCCCGGCCAGGGTGACGTTGCCGTCCAGGGAGGTGGTCCAGACATAGGGGCTGACGGTGACGCGCCACTGGTCGTCGGCGCCGGCCTGGGCGCTGGCGGAACCGGCGACGGCGAGGCTCGCCAGACCGAAAAGAAGCGAGGCGGGGCGGAGGAACGTCATGGGGAGTTTACTCACTGCGACCGAGAGAATCGCCCTTGGGTAGAACGGCCGTGCTTAAGTAATCGTAGATCAGCAATCTTTGATTGCATCCTCCCGCTCAGCTCGCTCCGTCATCTGAAGCCGTAGTGATCGGCCAGCGCCTGCAGGCCCTGTTTCAGCAGGGTCTTGCCCTGTCGGCGGCGCAGGGACAGGGCCTGCTCCGCCAGTTGCAGCGACGTGCCGTGGATGCAGACCTGTTCGACCATGGCGCGCAGACGCGGGCCGCAGGCGTCCAGCGCCGCCTGCACCCGCGCCGAGGCCGACAGGGCGCGGTCGCCCGGCTCGATCCGCCTCGCGCCGCCGCCGGACCCTGTGCGCGGCAGGGCGTCCCAGCGCATGGTCAGGGACGGACCGGCCGCCGCGATCTCGGCCTCGGCGCGCAGGCGCTCGCCCGCCGCGACCTCGGCCGGGGTCAGCCACGGACGGCCCGACTGGTCCTTGCGCCGAGCCAGCCACAGGATCGGGCTCTCGCCCAGATTGGCGCGGCGCATCGTCAGGCGGCCGTCGCCCTCCATCACCGCGCGCTCGCCCTCGATGACGCCGGGGCGGCCGGGCGGGGTCGAGGCGGGAGCATGGTCGTTGGCCGCGCGAGGCAGCCAGCCGCCGCCTTCGCGCAACCGCAGGCCCGGCCGTTCGATCACGGCGCGGAAGACGGCCTCGTCCAGGGTCAACACCACCCGGCTGCGTCGATCGCCGCCGAGGCGCAAGGGATAGGCGCCGTTCGCCTGATCCAGCCAGGCGCCGGGCCGTTGCAGCAGGCTGCGGGCGCGTTCCAGTTGGCGGCTCATCGGCGGGCTCCGATCTCGGGGGCCAGATCGACCAGAGGCAGCTCCATCACCGCCCGCAGCGACCCCTCCAGCCCATCCATCAGCGCGTCATAGTCGGGCCGGTCGCGTTCATCCTCGGCCCATCGACAGGCCGCGCCCGCCGTCGCCCGGTTCAGGCCGAAGGCGTGGGCCACCCGCTCCAACGGCCAGCCGAAGGAGACGTGCGCCAGATACATGGCCGACCAGCGCGCCCGGCAGGCCCTGGGCCGCACCCGCTCGCGTCGCGTCATTTCCGCGACCGGCACGCCCAGGGCCAGACCCGACAGCGACAGGGCCGCATCCGCCCGGATGCGGTCGCCCTCCGTCACCGGCACGCGATAGGGTTCCATGATCTTCGCTTCCTCCCGTCATTCCTGTGGATGCCGCCATTATGAGTGCGTTCGGCGACCGAGATAGGAATGTTGTCCTATCAAACGTCAGAAACGGTCGCTTCCCCAGGCGGAGACAGGCATCGGCGGGGGCGGTTGTGCACGGCCCCTGTGGAAGACGCGTCAGACGTCAACAGGGGAATGAGGGGGCGGCGTCAAATAAATTAACGAATCCTTGACTCAGGACTCTGGACGGCGATTCGCAAATCACCTTAGGCGTTTCATATCGGGATGCGTTAACCCTTCTTAAGGTTTTGGCCCGTTAACGTTGGAACAAGGTTACCCGGCCGTCGCTCCCGCGCGGCTATCCCAAGCTTTGCCTGGAGGGGCAAGAATGCGCGTCCTGCTGATCGAAGACGACCATGCGACAGCCCAAAGCATTGAGCTGATGCTCAAGTCGGAAGGCTTTAACGTCTATACGACGGACCTGGGTGAGGAAGGCATCGATCTGGGCAAGATCTATGACTACGACCTCATTCTGCTGGACCTGAACCTGCCAGACATGAGCGGGCTTGAGGTTCTGCGCCAGCTGCGCAACGGCAAGATCAATACGCCGGTGATGATCCTCTCGGGCAGCCATGAGATCGACACCAAGGTCAAGACCTTCGGCGGCGGCGCTGACGACTATCTGACCAAGCCCTTCCACAAGGACGAGCTGATCGCGCGCACCCACGCCGTGGTTCGTCGCTCCAAGGGCCACGCCCAGGCCATCATCCACACCGGCGAGATCGCGGTGAACCTGGACGCCAAGACCGTCGAGGTGAACAGCCACCGCGTGCATCTGACCGGCAAGGAATATCAGATGCTGGAGCTGCTCTCCCTGCGTAAGGGCACGACCCTGACCAAGGAAATGTTCCTGAACCACCTGTACGGCGGCATGGACGAGCCGGAGCTGAAGATCATCGACGTCTTCATCTGCAAGCTGCGCAAGAAGCTGGCGACGGCCGCCGGCGGCAAGCACTACATCGAGACCGTCTGGGGCCGCGGCTATGTCCTGCGCGACCCGGCCGAAGGCGCGATCACAGTCGCCGCCTGAACAGATCCCGTCTGAGCCTCCACTCAGGAACGATCCAGAAACGCCTGCCGATGAACTCGGCGGGCGTTTTTATTTGTCCTTCTCCCACAAGGGGAGAAGGGATTACCGCGCGAACGCCTCGGTCAGCACGCTGAACGTTGGGTTGGGCCGCCCCTCGTCATTGAACAGCAGGGGGCTGTCCTGGCCGTCGTCGTTCTCGCCGCGCCGCAGCCAGGAATCGCTGTCGCGCACGCCCCAGACGGTGAAGGCGAAGCGTTGTGCGGGGGGCAGGCTCACGAAGGCCTCGGCCAGTTCCGCCACGCGCGCCGTCTGCTGCTCGCGGCGCTGGGCGCGGGAACGCAGGTCCGGCATCCGGCCGCCGCGCTTCAGCGACGCATCCAGTTCGGAGACATGGATGGGCAGGCCGAACTGACGGGCCTCGTTCATGAAGCCCGCGATCTGGCCCTTGGGGATTTCGATGTCGAGGTGGGACTGGATGCCGATGCCCTGAACCGGCGCGCCCGCCTTCAGCAGCCGCTCGACCAGGCGCAGGAAGGCCGCGCCCTTCTTGGGCGTGTTCTCCAGATTGTAGTCGTTCAGAAACAGGGTCGCCTCGGGCGCGGCGATGCGCGCCTGTTCGAAGGCGCGGATGATATAGGCGTCGATGCCGCCCAGGCCCCGGCTCCAGACGCAGTCGCGATAGCCGCTTCCGTCGTCCTCGACCGGCTCGTTGACCACGTCCCAGCCGACGATCTGGCTGCGCCAGCGCCCGGCGACCTCGGCGATATAGCGGTCGTGTTCGGCGATGAAGCGCGGGCGGTCGTCGACGAGGGCGGTGAACCACGGGTGGTCCTGCGCATACCAGATCAGGGCGTGACCGAAGAGGCGGACGCCTAGATCACGCGCGAAATAGGCGATGCGGTCCGGCGCGTCGAAGCGCAGGGAGCCGTCCTCCTGAAGGATATACTCCATCTTCATCTCCCACTCGGGCGTGAGTTGGGAGAAGTGGGTGGAGACCAGCTGGAACCAGTCCTGATCCGACAGCTGGCCCGACATGGCGACGGTGCCGACCGGGAAGGGGGCGACGGCTTTCAGCGGCCGAACAGGGCCGGTCGGCGGCGTGGCGGGCGCCTCGCCCGCGCCGCAGGAGGCGAGCGCGAGGGTCGAGGCCAGCAGGGCGCGACGGTCGATCACGTCTAGCCCTCGGCGCGGCGACGCAGGCCCATTTCGTCATAGGCGGCGGCCTCGCGCTTGGCGGCGGCCGTCAGCTTGTTCAGCCGGGTGGTTTCGGCGACGTGCTCGAACTTCTTCAGCTCCTCGAAGGCGCCGGTCAGGGCGTCACGGGCGCCTTCCTCTTCGGCGGCGACGGCGGCGACCTCGGCCTCGGCGTCGGCGCGGCGCTGCTTCCAGCCGTTGAGATAGGCCTGCAGCATCATCCCGGAGGACGGATCGTGCCGCGCGTTCTCACGCTCGACCTCGGCCTCGGCGTCCAGCACGGCGACGCGCATCTCGGCCTCGGCCCTGCGGGCGCTGATCTCGGCCAGACGCTTCTGCAGCGTCTCGACCTCATAGTTGGAGATGCGGATCAGGGATTGGGCCCAGGTCGTCATGCGTCGTCTCCCGTGATCATTGGTCCACCATGCCCTGGTTCAGGATGGTTTCAAGTCTGTCGAAACTTTCGTTCAGGCGCGTCACGTCGTCCTTGTCCTGGGTCAAGAAACCTTCCAGGGCCGGATTCAGGGCGATGGCGCGGTCGACGATGGGGTCGGCCCCGGTGCGATAGGCCCCGATGCGGATCAGCTCTTCCATGTTGGAATAGGCGCTCAGGCACTGGCGCGCGCGGCGGTTCAGTTCGCGCTCGGGCGGGGACTGGTTGCCGGGCATGGTGCGGCTGACCGACTTCAGCACGTCGATGGCGGGGAAGCGGCCGCGTTCGGCGATCTTGCGGTCCATGACGATGTGGCCGTCCAGAATGCCGCGCACGGCGTCGGCGATCGGCTCGTCATGGTCGCCCCCGTCCACCAGCACGGTGAACAGGGCGGTGATCGGTCCCGCCTCGGTCCCGTCCGGCCGGATCGGCCCCGGCCCGGCGCGCTCCAGCAGCTTGGGCAGTTCGGTGAAGACGGTGGGGGTATAGCCCTTGGTCGTCGGCGGTTCGCCCGCCGCCAGGCCGATCTCGCGCTGGGCCATGGCGAAGCGGGTGACGCTGTCCATCAGGCACAGCACCTCCAGCCCCTGATCGCGGAAGAACTCGGCCACGGCCATGGTCATGTATGCCGCCTGACGCCGCTTCAGCGCCGGTTCGTCGCTAGTGGCGACCACGACGACGGCGCGTTTCAGGCCTTCTTCGCCGAGGGTCTCCTCGATGAACTCACGGACCTCGCGGCCCCGTTCGCCGATCAGGCCGACGACGACCACGTCGCAGGTGGCCTGACGCGCCAGCATGGACAGCAGCACCGACTTGCCCACGCCCGAACCGGCGAAGATGCCCAGACGCTGGCCCCGGCTGGTGGTGGTGAAGACGTCCATCGCCCGCACGCCCAGGTCCAGCCGCTCGCCCACACGGCCGCGCGAATGCGCGGGCGGCGGCGGGGCGCGCAGGGGGTAGGGGACGAGGCCCGGCGTCAACGGCCCCAGGCCGTCGATCGGCTCGCCGAAGGAATCGATGATGCGGCCCAGCCAGGCGGCGGTCGGGCGCACGCTGGCGGCGGCGTCGATGATGCGGATGTCGGCGCCCGGCGCCACGCCCTCGACCGGGCCGAAGGGCATCAGCAGGGCCTTGGCCTCGCGAAAGCCGACGACCTCGGCGGGCAGGGGGGGCTGGCCGCGTCGCTCGATCTCGGCCCGCGCCCCGACGGCCAGACGCGACAGGCCGCCGCGCGACTCGATCAGCAGGCCGCTGACGCCCGCCACCTTGCCGGTGACGACCAGCGGGTCGATCGCTTCGACGGCGGCGACGAGATTGCGCAAAGAAGGCCCCTGGGCCGCAAGAGGCGCAGCCGTTCCCCGCAAACATGCTCGATCATGGTTAACAGGGGATGAAGTCAGGCATAATTTTTCAACTTATGATTGCAAGTAATAAAGATGAAACCTTTGAAGCGCCGTTGTTATCGACAGGCTTGTCTAATCCATCGCCGTTATTCTGAAGGGGAGCGGTTCGGATGTTCAGTGGAAGTCGTCGGTTAAAACAGGCTGCGGATCGAGAGCGGCTCGAGGAACTGGACCGCCGCATGGCGGCGATCGGACGGTCCCAGGCGGTGATCGAGTTCGACCTGGACGGCACGATCCGGGACGCCAACGACAACCTGTTGCAGACCATGGGCTACGGCATGGACGAGATCCGGGGCCAGCATCACCGCATGTTCATGGATCCGGCCGAGGCGGCGACGTCCGACTACGCCGCCTTCTGGCGCGAGCTGAACGAGGGCCGCTTCGTCGCCCGCAAGTTCCGCCGCATGGCCAAGGGCGGGCGCGAGGTCTGGCTGGAGGCCTCCTACAACCCGGTGCTGGACGAGACGGGGCGGCCGCTGAAGGTGATCAAGCTGGCCGTCGACATCACCGAGGCCGAACAGGCGTCGCAGCGGGCGGAGCAGGCGCGCATGGCGGCCGAGGCGGCGCAGGCCCGGCTGGTCGGCGCTCTGGCCGAACAGCTTTCACGCCTGTCGGACGGTGATCTGAGGGCCGCCATCGAACAGGAGATGGAGGGCGCCCATCAGGCCGTGAAGGCGGACTTCAACGGCGCGGTGGCCAGTCTCAGGACGGCGTTGGAGCAGGTGCTGGCGGCGGTGGCGGCGCTGCGCGGCGGCTCGGACGAGATCAGCCAGGCGTCCGATGACCTGTCGCGCCGCACGGAACAACAGGCGGCGTCGCTGGAGCAGACGGCGGCGGCGCTGGATCAGATCACCGCCACGGTTCAGCGCAGCGCCGAGGGCGCCCGCCAGGCGGCGTCGGTCGCGTCAAAGGCCCATACCGAAGCGGGTCGCTCGGGCGAGGTGATGCGCCGCGCGGTTGCCGCCATGGACGGCATCAGCCGCCGTTCGTCCGAGATCAGCGACATCGTCGGGGTGATCGACGAGATCGCCTTCCAGACCAACTTGCTGGCGCTGAACGCCGGGGTCGAGGCGGCGCGGGCGGGCGACAGCGGGCGCGGCTTCGCCGTGGTCGCCTCCGAGGTTCGGGCCCTGGCCCAGCGTTCGGCCGAGGCCGCCAAGGAGATCAAGACGCTGATCGCCGCGTCGGGCGCCGAGGTGGCGCAGGGCGTGGAGTTGGTCGCGGAGACCTGCCGCGCCCTGGAGCTGATCGCTGGACAGGTCAATGAGATGGATGGTCTGGTCGCCGAAATCGCCGCCTCGGCTCAGGAGCAGGCCTCGGGCCTGGGCCAGGTCAATCAGGCGGTGAATCAGATGGATCAGGTCACCCAGCAGAACGCGGCGATGGTCGAGCAGACGACGGCGGCGGCAGCCAATCTGAAGACCGAGGCCGAGCACCTGGCCGAACTGGTCGGTCGCTTCCGCACGGGCGCCGACGACGGCGTGGTGCGCGAGCTGGCGAAGCGCGGCGGCCCGCCCCCGGCGCTGGAGGCGCAGCGCGCCCGCCTGCGCGCCGTGGTCAACGGTCCGGCGGTGGAGGAATGGACCGAGTTCTAGAAGTTAGAACAGCAGCTTCACCGCGCCCCGCATCAACAGGGCAAGCACGGCGCCGAACACCAGGCAGGCGATCAGGTTGGGGATCGGCCGTTGAAGCCGGGACAGCAGGAACTTCATCGAAACGCGCCTGTGGTCAGGCCGGGGCGGCCGGATCCTGCAGCGGCTGATCCTCGTCTGACGGCGAGGTCAGCACCGCGCCGACCGAGGCGGTGATGATGGCGGCGATGGCCAGCCATTGCAGGGTGCTGAGGTGTTCGCCCAGGACGAACAGGCCCGCCAGGGCGCCGATGGCCGGATCGCCGCTGACCGCCACGCCGAAGGTGCGCTTGGGAATGTGGCGCAGGGCGATCATGTCCAGCGTATAGGGCAGGGCGCTGGACACCAGGGCGACCACCAGGCCCAGGACCAGGATTTTCGGGTCGAACAAGGCCAGGCCCGCGCCGGCGATGCCGAACGGCACGACCGTCATGGCCGCCACCGACATGCCGATGGCGACCGTCGCGCCGCTGGGCAGGTGGCTGACGCGCTTGCCGAAGACGATGTAGCCCGCCCAGAACACCGCCGCCGCCGCCGCATAGGCGCAGCCGACGGGGTCCAGCGTCGCCACGCCGCCGTCCAGCGGCAACAGCAGGCCCAGACCCAGGATCGCCAGGCCGACCCAGGCGAAGTGGATCAGACGGCGCGAGTTGAACAGGGCGACCGACAGCGGTCCCATGAACTCGATCGCCAGCGCCACGCCCAGCGGAATGGTGTTCAGCGCCATGTAGAAGCTGAGGTTCATCAATCCCATGACCGCGCCGTAGATGGCCAGGGCGCGCAGGTCGCTGCGGGTGAAGGTGCTGCGCCAGGGCCGGAAGACCAGCAGAAGGAACAGGGCGGACAGCCCCACGCGCAGAGCCGCCGTCCCGGCCGGTCCGACCATGGGGTACAGGGTCTTGGCGAAGGAGGTGCCGGCCGAAAGGGACACCATCCCGCCGATCAGGGCGAGATAGGGCAAGATGGCCGCGATGCGCGGCGTGCGAAGGGCGAGCGTCAGGGAGGACATGGCGCGGAACCTAGCCAAAACTCGTCTGTGTTTCTCGCTGATTTCACCTGCCATGATGCAAGAAACAGGCGTATATTTTCATCCAATGCAAGAAAACATCGATCTCGATTCCTTCGACCGCCGACTGCTGGCCCTGGTCCGCCGCGACAATCTTCAGCCCGCGCGCGTGCTGGCGGAAAAGGTCGGCCTGTCGGAATCGGCGGTGTCGCGACGGCTGCGGCGCCTGCGCGACGAAGGGGTCATCATCGCCGACGTCTCGGTGGTCGATCCCGCCCGGCTGGGTCGCGCCCTGACCATGCACGTCCTGGTCGAGATGGAGCGCGAGGGCACCGCCGTTCTGGACGCCCTGATCGACAAGCTGACCGCCCGCCCCGAGGTGCAGGCGGCCTGGTATGTGACCGGCGACACCGACCTGATCCTCTATGTCGTCGTGCCGACGATGGAGGCCTATGAGGTCTTCACCCGCGAGATGCTGAATGATGACGCGCGCGTGCGCGCGTTCAAGACTTTGATTTCGATCCGGGAGGTGCTGCCTTTCGACCCCGCGCGGCGGGCCCTGGCGCGATGAAATTCGGTTTCAGGCCTTGATTCAGTTTCGCCGCTGAATCGCCTTGAGAATCCGGATAGGCTGATCTCATGCATGGTCGTTTTCCGATCCTCTACATCGCCGAGGCGGACGCCGAGGAGGCGGTCCTGTCGTCGGGGGCGCTGGCCCAGCTTGTCGAGGCCATCCCTCAGGCGACCTTCACCGTCGTCGGTTCGCCGGCCAGCGCGCCGCTGTTCGCCGACCTGCCGCGCCTTCAGCGGCTGATCACCCTGGACCGCGACGGGCGCTGGGACTGGATCGCCCTGTGGAACCAGGTGCGCGAGACCAACTGGGGGCTGGTGGTTGACATGCGCGGCTCGACCCTGTCGGGCAAGCTGCGGCGTCAGCGTCGGGCGGTGAAGGGCAAGGCGGCGCCGGGCGTGCATCTGGTCGAGCAGGCGGCGCGGACCCTGCAACTGGATGAGATTCCGTCGCCGAAACTGTTCATCAGCCGCGACACGCAGGAAGCCGCCGACGCCCTGATCCCGTTAGGTGAGGGCCCGATTCTGGCCATTGGGCCGGGCGCCGACTGGATCGGCAAGCGCTGGCCCGCCGATCGCTACGCCAAGATCGCCATCTCTCTGCTGGGCGAGGGCGGACCGCTGGCCGGCGGGCGGCTGATGATCGTGGGCGAGGAGGCGGACCGCGACGCGGCGCAAACCGTCCGCTCGGCGGTCAAGCGCGACCGGGTGATCGAGCTGCAGGGACGGCTGACCCGACTGCAGACGGCGGCGGCCCTGTCGCACGCGGATCTCTATCTGGGCGGCGACTCCCTGTGGACCCAGCTGGCCGTGGCGGCGGGCGTTCCGGCGGTGGCGGTCTTCGGCCCTTCGGATGAGACGCTGAAACGCCCGTGGACCGGTGTCGCCGTACGCGGCCCGCGCACCCTCAACGAGTTCCGCGAACTGGACCCGCGCCTGAACCAGCACATCCAGCACATGATGGACCTGCCCTATGAGCGGGTGCTGAAGGCGGCGAAGAAGCTGCTGGTCGAACGGGCGGCCTGATCGCCCCTCGGCTTGCGTCTCCAAGCCTTCGGCGCGCATAAGCGCCGGAGTTTCAGGAGATGCGCGATGACCCAGACCTATGACCTGATCGTTCGGGGCGGCGAGGTGGCCAACCACGCCGGGCGGGGCAAGGCCGACGTCGGCGTCATCGACGGCCGCATCGCCTTCATCGGCGACCTGTCGCAGGCCTCGGCCGGAGAGGTGTTCGACGCGACGGGCTTGACCGTGCTGCCGGGCGTCATCGACACCCAGGTCCACTTCCGCGAGCCGGGGCTGGAGTGGAAGGAAGACCTGGAGACCGGCAGCCGAGCGGCGGCTCTGGGCGGCGTCGTCGCCGTGTTCGAGATGCCGAACACCAACCCAAATACGACCGATCCCGACACCATGGCCGACAAGCTGGCGCGGGCGCGCGACCGGATGTGGACGGACCACGCCTTCTACGTCGGCGGCACGCATGAGAACGCCGCGCATCTGGCCGATCTGGAGCGCCTGCCCGGCTGCTGCGGGGTCAAGGTCTTCATGGGCGCCTCGACCGGCGACCTGCTGATCGCCGACGACGAGGGCGTGCGCAAGGTGCTGTCGAACGTGCGCCGCCGCGCCACCTTCCACTCGGAAGACGAATACCGTCTGGTTGAGCGCCGCAACCTGGCCCGCACCGGCGACTGGACCAGCCACCCCGAGGTCCGCGACGCCGAAAGCGCCATCATGTCCACCCGCCGTCTGGTCGGACTGGCCAAGGAGACCGGCGCCCGCATCCACGTCCTGCACGTCACGACGAAGGACGAGATGGAGTTCCTGCGCTTTCACAAGGACGTCGCCACCGTCGAGATTACGCCCCAGCACCTGACGCTGGTCGCGCCCGAAGCCTATGAACGCCTCGGCGCCTACGCCCAGATGAACCCGCCGATCCGCTCGCAGGAGCATGTCGACGCCCTGTGGCTGTGGGGCATGCAGCAAGGGGTGGCCGATGTGCTGGGCTCCGACCACGCGCCGCACACCAAGGAAGAGAAGTCCAAGCCCTATCCGGCCTCACCCTCGGGCATGCCGGGGGTGCAGACCCTGGTGCCGCTGATGCTGACCCATGTGGCCAACGGCCGCCTGTCGCTGGAACGCTTCATCGACCTGACCTCGGGCGGGGCGCAGCGGGTGTTCGGCACCGCCAACAAGGGCCGGATGGCCGTCAGCTATGACGCCGATCTGACTATCGTGGACCTGAAGGCGAAGAAGACCATCACCCACGACCAGCAGGCCACGCGCTGCGGCTGGACCCCCTTCGACGGCTTCGAGGCGACGGGCTGGCCGGTCGCCACCATCGTGCGCGGCCGCGTGGTGATGAAGGACGGCGAATTGATCGGCCAGGCGCATGGCCGCCCAGTGCGGTTCCAGGAGACGTTGGCGGGGTGAATCAGACCGTCACCCTCGGGCTCGTCCCGAGGGCCTAGGGTTGAATGGGCAAGAGGGCCGGATCGTCTGGCCTGATCCAATTGGACGGGAACCGGCGGCCGCAGAGATGGACCCTCGGGACAAGCCCGAGGGTGACGAGAACTTGGGAAGCGGCGCGAAACTCCAACTCGGCCTGATCGGCTTCGGCGCCTTCGGGCGACTGACGGCGAAACATCTGTCGCCGTGGTTCGACATCCTCGCCCATGACCCGGTTGTAGGCGACGGCGAGGGGCTGGCGCGCATGACGACGCTGGAAGAAGCGGCGTCCTGTCCGGTGGTGGTGCTGGCCGTGCCGGTCGGCGCGCTGGCGGAAACGGTTGCGGCGATCGCGCCTCATCTGACGCCGGGCGCCCTGATCCTCGACGTCGGCTCGGTGAAGGTGAAGCCGGCCAAGGTCATGCTGGAGGGCCTGCCCGAAGGCGTCGCCATCGTCGGCACCCACCCCCTGTTCGGTCCTCAGAGCGGCAAGGACGGTATCGCGGGGTTGAGGGTCGCCGTCTGTCCGGTGCGCGGCGACAAGGCGACATGGCGCGTGGCCGCCTTCTGCCGCAAGGCGCTGGGGCTGAAGGTCTTTGTCGTCACGCCCGAGGATCACGACCGCGAGGCGGCGACGGTGCAGGGCCTGACCCATCTGATCGCCAAGGTGCTGTTGGCGATGGAGCCTCTGCCCACGCGCATGACGACGATCAGCTTCGAGCGCGTCATGCAGGGCGTCGACATGGTCCGTCACGACAGTGCGGCGGTGTTCCGCGCCATCGAGCACGACAACCCCTTCGCCGCCGAAGTCCGCCGCCGCTTCTTCGATCTGGCCGAACAGGCGCGGGCGGAACTGGACGATTAGGGCCTAGCGCGGTTTCAGGATGAAATCCGCCACGGCGGGCGCGACTTCGGCGCCCAAAGGAATGGAGGCGTCGCCATAGGTCGCGGCGTTGCCGGCGCGGTCCATCGGGGCCAGGCGCAGGACGTGGTTGAGGCCGTCGAAGATCACGACCTCAGCCCTGGGTTGGGCCTTCGCCAGGCGCTCCGTATTGGATGGGGGCACCTGGATGTCGGTGGAGCCGTGACCGAGCAGGATCGGACGGTCGTAGTCAGCGATCAGCGCCTCGGGATCGACCACGAAGTAGGAGATCAGGTACGGCTGGACCGACGGGCGAAACAGGGCGGCCAGGGCGGGCGGCGTCTGGGCGACGGTGCGTCCCGCTTCCAGTTCGTCCAGAATGGCGAAGGCGTCGGCCTTCATGGCTTCGGGCAGGGCGGCCTCAAGCTGGCGGCGTACGGCGACGCCCGCGCGCTCACCGACCGGCGACAGCAGGACCAGGCCGCAGACCAGAGTGTTGTCGGCCGCCGCGGCCTGTCCGATCAGGGCGCCTTCGCTGTGTCCGATCAGCCAGACGCAAGGCTGGCCTGTCCGCTCCGCCGTCAACCGGGCCCAGGCCTTGGCGTCGTCGATCATGGTGTCGAAGGTCAGATTGGCCTCGTCCGTCGCCGCCGCCGTGCTGGCGGCGATACCGCGCTTGTCATAGCGTACGGTCGCCACGCCGCGCTCGGCCAGGCCTTCGGCCAGTTGGCGATAGACGCCGCCCGTCACGCCGATCGGACTGTTCCCATCGCGGTCGGTCGGGCCGGAGCCGGCGATGATGACGGCGGCGGCGCGTGTCTGATCTTCCGGTGTCAGCAGGGTTCCGTGCAGGGGAGCGGGCGTCGAGGCCAGTTCGACCGGCGTCGAAACCGGCGAGAGCAGCAGGGCGGCGGCGAGGGTCAGCATGCTTGTCTCCGTCTTGAGATCAGAAGGGTTGGCGGTCGGGATCGGCGCGCCACACGCGCCAGCTTTCGAACACGGACCAGAGGGCGGCGATCAGGACGCCGCCGATCAGCAGGCTGAAGCCCAGGGGCTGGGGCGCGACGGGGGCGGTGATCAGGCCGAGCACGCCCAGCCAGAAGAAGAGGCGGCCCGCCAGCCGGTTGGAGCGATCCCAGGCCAGGCGGCTCTTATAATTCCAGGGGGTGCGCAGGCCGACGATGGGATTGGGCGCGATCCGGCCCATGAAGGCGCCCATGACGGCGAACAGCAGGCTCATCAGGGCGCCGATCAGGGTCATCGACGGAGCCGCTTGTGACGCAGCGTGGCCCAGGATCGTCCAGACCATGAAGGCGCTGACGCCGCCAATGGCCAGCAGCGAGACGAATTGGCCGACCTCCAGCCCGCGCCGCCGGGCGGTGTCAGGCGTGCGCTTGGCGTACCAGCTCATCGGTCCGGCCGTGATCGCGGCCATGACGGCCATGAAGCCGATTACGCCGGCCAGTTCGTTGCGATCGCCCCAACGATCGGGCTGGCCGTGGATGTCGAAATGCATGGGCAGGGGCGTGGTCGGACCTGCGGTCAGAATCCAGACGGCGAGGGCGACGAGGCCTGCGACCGTCAAGGCGGTGAAGGCGTCCAGTACCGTGAAGCGGGTTCTCGTCATGTCGGCGTCTCCTTCTCGTCCGTTTCGCCTGTTCCGCTGAGGTTCATCAGGAAGGCCAGGGCCTCCTCGACCGCCGAAATCTCCAGCCGATAGCGGATCGACTGGCCGTCGCGCTCAGGGCTGACCAGACCGGCTTCCTTCAGCGCGTTGAGGTGGCCGGTGATGGTCGGCCAACTCATGTCAAAGGCGGCGGCGATGTCGCCGGACGCCAGCGGTCCCTTGCGCAGCATGGCGATGATGCGCCGTCGCACAGGATGGGACAGGGCCTTGAACAGGCTGTTCATAGGTAAAATCCTAATTAGGAAATTTCCTAAATGCAACCCTTGTTCTTTAAGGGGCGGCTGGCCTTGGCGGCGGGCGCGGCCTATGGCTGAGGTTGTTTCAGAATTTGCGAGTTGTTCTCATGGAAATCCGCGATCAGATCGTTCTCATCACCGGCGGGGCGCGCGGCGTGGGCGCTGCGGCGGCGCGAGCCTTTGCGGGGCAGGGCGCGCGGGTGGCGATCAACTGGCGCAGCAGCGGCGAGCGGGCCGAGGCGCTGGCGGCGGAACTGGGCGAGCGCGCCTTCGCCGTTCAGGCTGATGTGACGGACCGCGCGGCCGTGGACGCCATGGTGGCGAAGGTTCAGGGCCATTTCGGCGGGGCGGTCAGCACTGTGGTCAACAATGCGCTGGACTACAGCTTCAACGGCGACGCCCGCGCCCAGATGGCGGACATCCCGTGGGAAGATATGGAGCGTCAGTTCGCGACCGTGATCCGCGGCGCCCTGAACGTCATTCAGGCGACGGCGCCGGGCATGGGCGCGCAAGGCTTCGGCCGGGTGATCAACATCGGCACCAACCTGTTCCAGAACCCGGTCGTGCCCTATCACGACTACACCGCCGCCAAGGCCGCCCTGCTCAGCCTGACGCGGACGGCGGCGGGCGATCTGGGGCCGTCGGGGATCACCGTCAACATGATCTCGGGCGGGCTTCTGCGGACGACCGACGCCAGCGCCGCGACGCCAGAGGCGGTGTTCGACCTGATCGCCGGCATGACGCCGCTGCGGTCGGTGACGACGCCGGAAGAGTTCGCCGATGCGGCCCTCTTCTTCGCCTCGCCGTGGAGCCGAGCGGTGACGGGGCAGAATCTGGTGGTCGACGGCGGGCTGGTGCGGGATTAAGTCGGGCCGACAGTAAAGCCTCAGCCAGGACGGACATCATGAGCGGCGTCATTCTGATCACCGGAGCCACCTCGGGCATCGGCCGGGCGGCGGCGCGTCGTTTCGCGGGCGCGGGCTGGAAGGTCATCGCCACCGGCCGCCGTCAGGAGCGTCTGGACGAACTGGTCGCGGAGCTGGGCGCTGACCGGGTTCACGCCGCGCCTTTCGACATGCGGGACGAGGCCGCTATCGACGCGGCGCTGGACGCCTTGCCCGAAGGCTTCCGCGACATCGACGTGCTGATCAACAACGCCGGTCTGGCGCTGGGCACAGCCACCGCGCAGGAGGCGGACCTGGCCCAGTGGCGCCAGATGATCGACACCAACATCACCGGCCTGGTGACGCTGACGCATCGCCTGCTGCCGCGCCTGATCGCGCGCAAGGGGGCGATCCTGAACATCAGTTCGGTGGCGGCGACCTACCCGTACAAGGGCGGCAACGCCTATGGCGGGACCAAGGCCTTCGTGCGCCAGTTCTCGCTGGGGCTGCGCTCGGACCTGCACGGGACAGGGGTGCGCGTCACCTCCATCGAGCCGGGCATGGCCGAGACGGAGTTCACCCTGGTCCGCACCGGTGGCGACCAGGCGGCGTCCGACGCCCTCTACGGCGGGGCGGCGCCGATGACCGGCGAGGACATCGCCGAGACGCTGTTCTGGGTCGCGACCCTGCCGGCGCACCTGAACATCAACGCGCTGGAGCTGATGCCGGTCAGCCAGTCGTTCGCGGGCTTCCAGGTGGCGCGCGGCTGATCCCGACGGGGCCGGTCGCCAATCCGCCCCCTTTTCTCTATAGGGGCTGGCCATGAGCCAGCATCCGCCCCACCGGTTTTCCGTCGCCCCCATGATGGACTGGACCGACCGCAATTGTCGGGCGTTTCACCGCGCGCTGAGCACGCGCGCCCTGCTCTATACGGAGATGGTGACGGCCCCGGCGGTGATCCACGGCGACCGCGACCGCCTGCTGGGCTTTGATGCGGTCGAGCACCCGGTGGCGCTGCAACTGGGCGGGTCGGACCCGGCGCAGCTGGCCGAGGCGGCGAAGATCGGCGAGGCCTATGGCTATGGCGAGATCAATCTGAACGTCGGCTGCCCTTCGGATCGGGTGCAGTCGGGCAAGTTCGGCGCCTGCCTGATGCGCGAGCCTGAACTGGTGGCCGACTGCATGGCGGCGATCAAGGAGGCGGTCAGCGTCCCCGCCACCGTCAAATGCCGCATCGGCGTCGATGATCAGGATCCCGAGGTCAGCCTGTTCGCCACGGTCGACGCCTCGGCCGCCGTCGGCATCGGCAGCTTCATCATTCACGCGCGCAAGGCGTGGTTGAAAGGCCTGTCGCCCAAGGAGAACCGCGACGTGCCGCCGCTGGACTATGCGCTGGTGCGGCGGTTGAAGCGCGAGCGGCCGCATCTGTCCATCAGCATCAACGGCGGCATCGGCGATCTGGATCAGGCCGAGGCGCATCTGAGGGCCGACGACGGCGTGCAACTGGACGGCGTCATGCTGGGCCGCGCCGCCTATCATGAGCCCGCCCTGATGGGGCAGGTTGATCGGCGCATCTTCGGCGAGACGACGCCGGACGTGGATGTGTTCGAGGCGCTTGAGCGTTACCGACCCTACATGGCCGCGCGGCTGGACGAGGGCGCCAATCTGGCGAGCATGACCCGGCACATGCTGGGCCTGATGCACGGCCGGGCGGGGGCGCGCGCCTTCCGCCGCATCCTGACGGTCGAGGGCGTGAAGCCCGGCGCGGGGCTGGAGGTCGTCGATCGCGCGGTCGAAGCCGTGCGCGAGGCCGAGGCGCGCAAGGCGGCGTAGAGCGCTCGCCTCCGCTCATCTCGGCGAAGGGGCTGACGGCGCGACGGCGGGCGGCTAAGCCATGGCTCATGACCCTGCCCCTGTCTGAACTCGCCCTGATGCTCGCCGCCCTGGTCGGGGCGGGGGCGGTCGCGGGCGTGATCGGCGGCCTGTTCGGCGTCGGCGGCGGGACGGTGCTGGTGCCGGCGCTGTTCTACGCCTTCTCGGTGCTGGGCGTGGGCGGGGAGGGCAATCTGCACGTCGCCATCGGCACCTCGCTGCTGACCATCGTCGCCACCTCGCTGCGATCGCTGGCGACGCATCGGGCGCACGGGGCGGTGGACGAACAGGTACTGAAGACCTGGACGCCCTGGGTGGCGTTCGGGGGGCTGATCGGGGCGGCGGTCGCGGGCTTCACCTCCATGGAGGGGCTGGCGATCGTCTATGGCGTCTGCCTGCTGCTGATCGCGGCGCAGATGGGGCTGCTGCCCGAGCGATTCACCCTGCGAAAGGATCTGCCGACGGGCTGGGGGCGGCGCGGCGTGGGCACGGGCATCGGCCTGCTGTCGGCCATGATGGGCGTCGGCGGCGGCAGTTTCGGCGGCATGACCATGACCCTGTGCGGGCGGCCGATCCATCAGGCGGTGGCGACGGCCTCGGGCTTCGGTTTGGCCATCGGGTCTGCGGCGGCCCTGGGATTCGCGGTGTTCGGCTGGGACGCGCCGGGGCGGCCGCCGCTGTCGCTGGGCTACGTCAATGTGCCGGCGGCGGTGATCATGGGGTTGCTGACGGCATTGACGGCGCCTTATGGCGCGCGGCTGGCGCATCGGTTGGATCGGAAGATGCTGCGCCGGGCCTTTGCGGTCTATCTGCTGCTGACGGCCCTGTCGGTGGTGCTGAAGGCGCTGTGAGCGCGATTAAGTAGATGCCCGCAGGCGGGCGCTAACACTTTGTCGAACAAGCGCGGGCTAGGGAGCGAGGCTGAACCTCCCTCCCCGAGCCTTGAAGTCATGTTGCAGAACCTGTCGGTCCCCAAGAAGCTGATCTTGTCTTTCATGGCGGTGATCGCGGCGTGCGGGGCGGCGACCCTGATCGTCCTGTGGTGCGTGGCGTCCTTGCAGCGCGCCGATGCGGCGGACACGGCCTCGCGCGAGGTGATGAAGGCGTCGGACCGCCTGATGGCCGCCGCCGTCGAGCAGCAGAACGCCATGCGCGGCTATGTCGCCAGCCGCGACCCCGGCTTCATCGAAGCCTTCAATCAGGGCGGCGCGGACGTGAAGTCGCGGATGGCGGACCTGGCCGCGTCGGATGTCGACGGGGCCTACGCCGCCGAGCAGACGGCGCTGATCGCCGCCACCGCTGAATTCGAGAAGAGCGCCCAGGGGGTCATGGCCCTGGCCCGCGAGCCTGCGACGCATGAAGCCGCCCTGGCTCAACTGGCCTCTGCCGCGCGCCTGTCGGACATTCGACAGGCGGTGGGTTCGATCCAGAAGCAGGAAGTCGTGCTGGCCGAGGAGCGGGCCAAGGCCAAGGCCTTCGCCTTCACCGAGGCCTATGTCGCCTTCGCCGTAGGCGGGGTTCTGGCGCTGGGCATCGCCGTGGGCGCGGCCCTGTGGCTGATCGGGGCGCTGAGCCGTCCGGTCGAGGCCATGACCCGCGCCATGGGGCGTCTGGCGGGCGGCGATCTGAATGTGGCCATCCCCGCGATCGGCCGCCGCGACGAGATCGGCCGTATGGCCGACGCCGTCCTGACCTTCAAGCAGAACGCCGAGGAAAAGGTGCGTCTGGAGGCCGAGGCCGAGGCCGCGCGCCACGCCGCCGAAGCCGAACGCCAGGCCCAGGCCGAGCGCGACGCCGAGGCCGCCCGCCAGCAGGCCCGCGTGGTCGAGGGGGTGGCCAAGGGTCTGGACCGGCTGTCGCACGGCCAACTGGCCTTCCGCCTCAACGATCCGTTCGCGCCTGAGTATGAGGGGCTGCGCACCGACTTCAACGCGGCGATGGACAAGCTGCAGGGCGTGATGCGGGTGATCGTCGAGCGCGCCGCCGCCATCGGCGCCAGCGCCCGTGAGATTTCACAGGCGTCCGACGATCTGTCGCGCCGCACCGAACAGCAGGCCGCCAGCCTGGAAGAAACCGCCGCCGCCCTGGAGCAGATCACGGCCACCGTGGCCCGTTCGGCCGAGGGCGCGACGGAGGCGGGCGGCGTGGTGCGCGGCGCCCAGTCCGAGGCGGTGGACGGTCAGGCCGTGGTCGGCCGCGCCATCGCCGCCATGGGCGAGATCGAACGCTCTTCGTCCGAGATCGGCGCCATCATCGGGGTGATCGACGAGATCGCCTTCCAGACCAACCTGCTGGCGTTGAACGCGGGCGTCGAGGCGGCGCGCGCGGGCGACGCCGGTCGCGGCTTCGCCGTGGTGGCTTCGGAAGTGCGGGCGCTGGCGCAGCGCTCGGCCTCGGCGGCCAAGGAGATCAAGACCCTGATCACCGAGTCGGGCCGTCAGGTCGGCGCGGGCGTGGCCCTGGTCGGCGACACCGGCCATGCGCTGGAGCGGATCGCCGGTCAGATTCAGCGCCTGACCGTCATCGCCGAAGAGATTGCCGCCTCTTCGCACGAACAGTCCAGCGGCCTGCAGCAGGTCAACATCGCCGTGAACCAGATGGATCAGGTGACGCAGCAGAATGCGGCCATGGTTGAGGAATCGACCGCCGCCAGCCACGCCCTGGCCTCCGACGCGATCGAGCTGGATCGCATGATGGGTCAGTTCGCCTTGGACGATGTGCGCGACCTGGACGCGCGCGGACGGATGGACGCCCTGGCGCGGGCCGTGGCTTAAGCGTCAAATTCTCCCTCCCATGAAGGGGAGGGAGACGCGCGCGCTTTCCGCGCTTACGCCGCCGCCTTCAGCGTCACCGCGTCCAGGGCTTGGGTCAGGTCGGCCAGGATGTCGTCCTGATGCTCCAGCCCGACCGACAGGCGCAGCAGGCCGTCGGTGATGCCGGCCGTCACGCGGGCCTCGGGCGTCATGGCGGCGTGGGTCATGGTGGCCGGGTGGGCGACCAGGCTTTCGACCCCGCCCAGGGATTCCGCCAGGGTGAAGACCTCCAGCCGTTCGATCACCTGGCGCACCGCGTCGGTCCCGCCGTTCAGTTCGAAGCTGAGCATGGCGCCCGGCCCCGACTGTTGCCGCGCCGCCAGGTCGTGGCCGGGATGGCTGGTCAGGCCCGGATAGTGGACGGCTTTGACCGCCGGGTGCAGCTCCAGCACCGCCGCGACCAGGCCGGCCGTCGCCTGCTGGCGCTCGATGCGGGTGAACAGGGTCCGCAGGCCGCGCAGGGTCTGATAGGCGTCGAACGGCGAGCCGGTGACGCCCAGGCAGTTGGCCCACCAGGCCAGCTTTTCATGATCGGCCGGATCGGCCGCGACCACGGCGCCGCCGACCACGTCGGAATGGCCGTTGATGTATTTGGTGGTCGAGTGGACCACGATGTCGGCGCCCAGCTCCAACGGCCGTTGCAGGGCCGGCGACAGGAAGGTGTTGTCGCACACCACCTTGGCCCCCACGGCATGGGCGCGGCGACAGACGTCAGCGATGTCGGTGACGCGCAGCAGGGGGTTGGACGGGGTCTCGACCAGCACCAGCTTGCACCCGTCGGCCAGGGCGGCGTCCAGGGCGGGGCCGTCGTTCTGATCGACGAAGGCGACGCGGAAGTGACCCTTCTTGGCGCGGGCGCACAGCAGACGGTGCGTACCGCCGTAACAGTCATGCGGCGCGATCAACAGGTCGTCCGGCTCCAGCAGGCTGAGCGGCAGGTCGACCGCGGCCATGCCGGTGGCGGTGATGACGGCGCCGGCGCCGCCTTCCAGCTCGGCCAGGGTCTCGGCCAGGACGTCGCGGGTCGGATTGCCCGAGCGCGAATAGTCGTATTTGCGCGGCTGGCCGAAGGCGGCGAAGGAATAGTTGGACGACAGATACAGCGCCGGCATGACCGCGCCGTGGGCCGTGTCCGTATCGACGCCCGAGCGGGCGGCGATGGTGCGGGGATCGGCGTGACGGGCGCGGCTCATTGGTCGATGTCCTTCAGTACGGAGGTGAGGATGTCGGCGACCAGCCTGTCTTCCTTCAGGAAGGCGTCGTGGCCGTAGACGGAGGGGTGTTGTTCAAAGCGCCAGAGGTTGGGCAGACGATCGGCCAGCTCTCTCATGTCGTCGATGGGGCAGAGGCGGTCGGTGGTGAAGCCGACCAGGGTGACGGGGGCGCTGATCGCCTCGGGCTCGACGCGATGGCGGTCGATGGAGTCCGACAGGGTCAGCCAGCGCGAAGGCGTGGTGCGGTCGCGATAGGCCCGGCCGCGCGCCTGCAGATAGTCGCACACCGGATAGGCCTGGCCCGCGTGGCTGGGAGCCTCGGAATCGAAGCGGTCGCCGAACTCTTCCTGGGTGCGGTAGGTGGTCATGGCCAGTTCGCGCGCCAGACCGACGGCCTGATCGATGCGGCCGGTCTCAAGACCCAGTTGCAGGATGCGGCGCTGGATGCCGCGCCAGGCCGTGGCCAGCGGATGCGGGCGATGGGCGGCGGAAACCACCACCAGCTGCTCGGCCCAGTCGGGGAACAACTCGCCGAAGGCCAGGGCGATCATGCCGCCGTAGGAACAGCCGATGAAGGCGGCGACCTTGTCCACGCCCAGATGGTCCAGCAGCAGGGCCAGAAGCCGCGCCTGATCCTGGGTCGTGATGGTCAGCGGGGTCTTGGCGTCCTTGACGCCTTCGCCGAATTCAGGCGCGAAATCAAAGGCCAGGACGCGGAAGCGGGTCAGGTCGATCGGGGCGCGCACGCCGACGGCGCCGGACCACCAGCCCAGCCCCTTCGTCTCGGTGCGGTGGACGTAACGGTCGGCGGAAATGCCGCCTGCGACCACGATCAGGGGGGCGTTAGCCTTGCCGTGCAGGCGGCCGAGGACCCGCTTCTGGGTCAGGGTTCCGCCGAAATCCAGTTCGAAGCCGTCGGGGATCGCAACCTCGACGTCATGGGCGCCGTCGCGCTGAAGCAGTTCCGACGGACGGCGCGCGGCCTTCACGCCGATCTGGGCGCCGCCCTTGGGCGCAGGCGCAGCGGCGGAGGCCTTACAGGAAGGCTCTTCGGTGGTTTCGGTGGAAATCAGGGCCAGGGTCATCGCATCACTCAAAGGTTCGGCTCACCGGCGAAACCCATGCGTGACAGACCTGTGGCGCGCCGCCTTATCGACGCTCCACCCATCTCTCGCGGTCCTTTCAGGCAAGCCCGAAGAACCCCGCAGGAGTTGGCACCGTTTCGGGCGGAACCCGATGGTTGCCCCGGCGTCAAAGGGCCTAATCCCTCAGCCGGTCTTGATGAGTGAGCTTACGGTGCGGTTGCGAAGAGCGCCGGTCAAGCGAAAAATTTCACCCCATTTTTGCGCATGTGGTTCATGTGAGTGGCGAAAACGGCGTCCTGAGACGATGTTGCGAAAAATTCTTTCGAGACGGGGTTGACGCGGCGCGGCGCCCTGGCTCACCCTAAGGCACGATTTTCAACCGGACGCCGCCTGTGCCTTACCGCCTCGCCAGCATGAAGACGACCGCGATCGCCGCCTCGGCGACGGGCCTCTTCGCGTCCATGATTACGACCACCGGTACCACCACCATGCCCTTGCGGGCGGGGACCGGATGATGCGCGCCGTCTAGGCGAGAAAACGCAGAAAACCGATCACCCGCCCGGACCCCCGGGCGGGTTTTTTATTGGCCCGAACCCACCTCCGACCTCTCCCGAAATCCTCCCAGATCCAGCCTTCAGGAAACGCCCATGTCCGCCTCTCTCGCCCTCGTCGCCGATCAGTTGAAACCGGTCGCAGCCCTCGCCCCCGCCGCCGATGTGGTGGTGCTGAAGTTCGGTTCGTCGGTCCTGCGCGACGCCGCCCAGGCCCCCGCCGTCGCCAGCGAAATCTACGGCCACGTCCGCGCCGGCCGGAAGGTGGTGGCCGTGGTCTCGGCCCTGGCCGGACAGACGGATCAGCTGCTGGCCGACGCCCGCAGCCTGGGCCTGGATCACGAGAACGAGCTGCTGCCCGCCTATGTCGTGCTGGGCGAGGAAAAGGCCGCCGCCCTGGTCGCCGTCGCCTGCGACCGGGTGGGGCTGGACGCCATCGGCCTGTCGGTGCGCGAACTGGGCATCGTCGCCGAAGGCCCGGCCCAGCACGCCCGCCCCGTGTCGCTGAAGGGCGAGCGTCTGCATCAGGCCCTGGCCGAGCATGAGGTGGTGGTGGTTCCGGGCTTCGGCGCGGTGCGTTCGAACGGCCGCGTGGCCCTGCTGGGCCGCGGCGGATCGGACCTGACGGCGGTGGTTCTGGCCGCTGAACTGGGCCTGAAGCGCGTGCGTCTGGTGAAGGACGTCGACGGCCTCTACGACCGCGATCCGGCCTGCGAGACGGGCACGCCGCTGCGCTATCGCCGCGCCAGCTGGGACACGGCGCGCCAGGTCGGCGGCGCCCTGGTCCAGCATGACGCCATCGACCTGGCCGAGGCGCGCGGCGTCGATATCGAGGTCGCCGCGCTTGGGCGCGCTGAAGGCACGATCGTCGGCGAACGCGGGGCTCCTCCCGGCCCGGTGCAGGCGGCTGAACCGCTGAAGGTCGCCGTGGCCGGCTGCGGCGTGGTCGGCGGCGGTCTGCTCAGCCGCCTGCTGCCGGACGACCGCTTTGAAGTGGTCGGCGTCCTGGTGCGCAACCCGTTGAAAAAGCGCGACGTATCGGCGCCCGCCGAACTGTTCACCAATGACGTCGAAGCCCTGCTGGCCAAGAAGCCGGACCTGGTGCTGGAGGCCCTGTCCGAGGGCGAGGCGGGTCATGCCCTGATCCGCCGCGCGCTGGAGGCGGGCTGCGACGTGGTCAGCGCCAATAAACAGGCCGTGGCCCGCGATCCCAAGGGGCTTCAGGCCCTGGCCGACGCCAACGGCTGTCGCGTCGCCTGGTCGGCCTCGGTCGGCGGCGGCTCGCCGATGATCGAGACGTTGCGCGCCGCCCGCGCCGCCGGTCCGGTGGCCGGTTTCGAGGCGGTGCTGAACGGCACGGTCAACTTCATGCTGCAACGTCTGGGCGAGGGGGCGACCTTCTCCGACGCCCTGGCCGACGCCCGCGCCGCCGGCTTCGCCGAGGAAGACCCCGCGTCCGATCTGGAGGGTTTCGACGCCGCGGCCAAGGTCAAGCTGTTGTCGTTCGAGGCCTTCGGCCGCTCGCCCGACGACCTGCCGCGCGATGTCCTGGCCGCCGAGACGCCGCTGGGCGAGGCGCCGGTGCGCCAGATCGGCGCCTGCTTCGAGCGTGACGGCGCCCTGGACGCCTCGGTGCGGCTTGACGGCGAACTGGAAGACGCGCTCTTCCTGTCGCTGAACGGAGA
This sequence comes from Brevundimonas sp. 357, assembly GCF_003938605.1. GTDB lineage: Bacteria > Pseudomonadota > Alphaproteobacteria > Caulobacterales > Caulobacteraceae > Brevundimonas. Next base: position 25,017 of record NZ_RHWX01000003.1, read on the forward strand.
GCGCAACGCCTTGAAGGTCTATGGTCAGGACGGCCGAGTGTGGACGTGCAAAGGGCGCGGCGCCGGGCGCTGGGCCACGACCGAGAGCGTGCTGGCCGATGTCGCCGACGTCATGCGCGCCCGCCGCGCCGCTGCGGAGCTTGTCTAGTCATGGCCGTTTTCACGCCCGTCACGCCGCAACAGGCCGACGACTATCTCATGCGCTACCCTCTCGGCGGGTTGGTCGAACTGACCCCGATCGCCGAGGGGGTCGAGAACACCAACTATCGCCTGGTCACGGAGCAGGGCGCCTATGTCCTGACCCTGTTCGAGGGGCGGACCGAGGCCTCGGCCCTGCCGTTCTGCCTCGGCCTGACAGGGCGGCTGGCGGCGCAGGGCTTCCCGACGCCTGCGCCGGTGGCGGACCTGCACGGCCAAATGATCGGCCGCCTGAACGACCGCGCCGCCGCCATCGTCGAATGGACGCCCGGCGCCTGGAAGCGCCAGCCGACGGACAAGGATCAGTATCGCGCCGGTCAGGTGCTGGCGCTGCTGCATCTGGATGCGGCCGACTATGACGGCGTGCGCGAGAATCCGGTCGGGCCGCGCGCCTGGGCGAACCTGGCCGCACGTTGCGATACGGTCGCTGTGGGCGAGGATCGCCGGATGCTGGAGCAGATGCAGCGCCTGCTGCCGGACCTAGCCCGGCCGTGGAGCGATCCCGCCTTGCCGCGCGGGCCGATCCACGCCGATTACTTCCCCGATAACGTCCTGTTCGCGACGAACGAGCATGGGGCGACGGATGTGGGGGGCGTGATCGACTTCTATTTCGCCTGCGTCGACGTGCTGGCCTATGACCTGGCCATCGCGCTCAGCGCCTGGGGGTTCGACGCCGAGGGGCGGCCCATGCCGTCGGCTCTGCGCGCCTTCCAGAAGGGCTATGAGTCGGTGCGACCCCTGTCGGGCGCCGAGCGCAAGGCCCTGCCGGAACTCGGTGCGGCGGCGGTGGTGCGCTTCACCCTGACGCGCCTGCATGACCGGCTGTTCCATGACCCGGCCAATCTGGTCACGCCCAAGGATCCGACGCCCTTCTTCCGGCGACTGGACTACTGGAAGGCGGCGGAGCCGGCCTGAACGCCGTCCATGTCGTAGAGGGCTAGGGCTACGCCTAATAGGACCAGTGCGCCGCCGATGACGATATCGGCCTTTCGTCGGTGTTGCAGCACCCGGCGGCGTACTTCGGCCTGGGACAGGAAGACGGCGACTGCACCGAACCAGATCAGGTGGGACAGGGAGATCACGGCGCCGTAGCCCAGTTTCACGAACGAAGATGCGTCGGCGCCTCCGACCTGGGCGTACAGGCTGATGATGAAGATCGCGGTCTTGGGGTTGAGCGCATTGGTCAGCAGCCCGCGGCCGAAGGCGCGCCCTCCCTCGACCGAAGGGGTTTCGCTGGCAGCGGGAGCAGGCGGCGTGGGGGTCTTCAGCGCCATTCCGGCTCCCATGTAGATCAGGTATGCGGCACCGATCAGGCGCACGACATCCAGAAGATTGGGAAACGCACGCGACAGCAGCGCCAGTCCGAACGCCGCATAGGTTATGTGCAGCCAGCAGGCCGCAGCCACCCCCGTTGCGACCATCAGCCCGGCGCGGCGTCCTTCGATTGCGCTGGTTCGCGACACCATCGCGAAGTCGGCGCCGGGGCTGATTACGGCCAGCCAGACCACGCCGAGGACCATGAAGAACTGACTCATCGCGTGCCGCTCAAAGGTTGAAGACGAGGCTTTTGTCGCCCGGCGTAACGGCTTTGAAAAACGAAACTATTTCGTTTATATATGTGAAAATTACTCACTCATGGAAATCGGCATGACCGCCCGAATGCCTTCACTCAATGCACTTCGCGCGTTCGAAGCTGCGGCGCGCAGCGGTAGCCTGGTGGCTGCGGCGGCAGAGCTGAACGTGACGCATGGCGCAGTGTCCAAACAGGTTCAGTCTTTGGAGCGCGATCTCGACACTGTGTTGTTCGAGCGTCGCAATCGGGGCGTCCACCTGACCCGCAAGGGGGAGTGGCTGGCCGAACGGCTGGGCGGCGCCTTTGCGGGCCTGGATCAGATCATGGTGGGATTTCGCGGCCTTGAGGCGACGCCGGCTCCGCTGACCATTTCCTGCGAGCCGACGCTCAGCTTGCGCCTATTGATCCCGGCTATGGCCGATCTGGAGCGGGAAACGGGGTTGCAGGTGCGCATTTTGGCGGCCGGCGGCGCTATAGATTTTCATAATAATAACATTGATGTAGCGGTTAGACGAAATGACTTTCCCTTACCGTCCGGCGTCAGGGCGACGTTGCTGGCGCCTGAAATGATGGGGCCGGTTTTGTCGCCATCTCTGTCTGGGCGAGAGAAGAGGGATGTACCGCGCCTGCACAGCCGCACCCGGCCGCACGCCTGGCGGAATTGGAGCGCCGGTCGTGACGGAGGTTTCGATGGGCCAGGCATCGAGTATGAGCACTTCTACTTGGCCCTGCAGGCTGCGGAGGCGGGGCAGGGGGCGGCGCTGGCCTCGGTCCATATGACGCGGGGCGAAGTGCAGGCGGGTCGCCTGCTCGCGCCTGAGGGTTTTAAGCCCGACGGCACGGCCTATGTCGCCTTGCGCTCCGAAGACTCACGCGATGAGCGTATCGACCGTTTCATCGTTTGGATGCAGGCTCGGATGACCGTCAATCTAAACGAAAATGTCACCCAAGAAATCGCCTAGCAGCCTGCGCGGCGATTAGCCCGCTTCAGCAAACCCCTTCACCGCCGCCAGGGCCGCTTCGGGCGTGTTCTCGATCACCGTCAGCCGCTCGGGGCGGTCGCCCAAGGCGCGGATGACGGGGGCCGGTTCCGGTTCTACGCCGATGACGCTCGAGACGAAGGCGCCGAACTTGGACGGGTGGGCGGTGGACAGGGCGACGATCGGCGCACCGTTGCGGTCTAGGCGGCGCGCCGCGGCCAGGGCGACCGCCGTATGCGGGCAGACGATACGGCCCCAGGCGGCGTGGGCGTGGGCGATCTCGGCCTTGGTCGTCGTCTCGCCGACCGAGACGGCTGAGACCTCGGCGCGCAGCGCGGCCAGTAGGTCGGCGGGTAGGGTCACGGAGCCCTCGCGCGCAAAGGTCTCGAACACGGCGCGGGTCGCCTCGGCGTCGCGGCCGGCGGCTTCATAGACCAGACGTTCGAAGTTAGACGGCGCCTGAACGTCCATCGAGACGCTACCGCTCTCGACCGCCGGGCGGCGGGCGTAGACGCCGTCGTTGATGGCGCGGGCCAGGGCGTCGTTCTGGTTGACGGCGGCGACGAAACCGGCGGCGGGCAGGCCCATCTTCCTGGCGGCGATCCCGGCGAAGGCGTCGCCGAAATTGCCGGTCGGCACCACGAAGGTCGCCGCCTGGCCCAGTTGGGCCGTGGCTGAGACATAGTAGGGAATTTGGCCCGCCAGACGGCCCCAGTTGATCGAGTTGACCGAGGACAGGCGGCCTTGTTCGCGTAAGCGTTCCTCGGCCAGCAGCCCCTTCACCAGACGCTGGCAGTCGTCGAAGTCGCCGCGCACGGCCAGGTTCAGGACGTTGTCGGCCTCGACCGTCGTCATCTGCTTGCGCTGCACCGGCGAGACCCGGTCCAGCGGGTGCAGGACGATCAGTTTGATGCGCGCGGCGCCCGCAAAGGCGCGCACGGCGGCGGCGCCGGTGTCGCCGCTGGTTGCGGTCAGCAGGGTCAGGGTCTCGCCCGTCGCGGCCAGGGCCTCGTCCGACAGGGCGGCGACCAGCTGCATGGCCAGATCCTTGAACGCCGCCGTGGGGCCGTGGAACAGTTCGAGCACGAACAGTCCGGGCTCCAGCTCGACCAGAGGCGTCACCAGCGGATGGTCGAAGCCCTTGGTCAGGCGGTCCAGGGCGCGGTCCAGCGCGCCCGCAGGCAGGGCGTCGCCGATGAAGGGCGCCATCGCCGCCTTGGCGATCTCGGCGTAGCCGCGGCCGGGACGGGTGGCGTCGGCGGGCAGGGGAGGCCAGGCCTGCGGCATGTAGAGGCCGCCGTCCGGCGCTATGCCGCGCAGCAGGGCGTCGCTGAAGCGAGTCGGAGCGGCGTCGCCGCGCGTCGAGAGGTAACGATCAGGGGAGACTGGCATGACGGGTTGTTTCTAGCCGTGATCTACGATTTCGTCATGAATATTTTGCGCGTGCGAACGGAATTGTTGCAATACGGCGCAACAACCTGGCTCAACCGGCGCCAAGGCGGCGGCCGGCGCGCGGAGATGGGAAAGGGGGCTGGCGCCGCGCCGCCGGCCGGTTCATGTCAGGCGGATGAACCGCCGTTCCCTTCTCATCCGTGCCGGAGCGATTGCCGCCGCCGTCGGCGGCGGCCTGTGGCTGAAGGACCATGTGCTGTGGCGGCGACCCAGCGTGACGTTCGGCGCCGATGGGACCAGCGGCTGGCTGCCTTTCGTCGCGCCACGGACCCTGTTGCCGACGGTGCGCGTTCGGCTGGCGGGGCGGGAGCTGACCGCCCTGATCGACAGCGGGGCGCAGTATTCGGTGATCGACCGGCGGCTGGTGACGGAGCTGGGGCTGGACGACCTCTTCGACATGCCGTTGATCGCCTATGGCGTGGACGGGCGCGCCCAGATGGGGCGGGGCGTGACGCTGGATCTCGCCGTTGGGACGGCGCGCGTGGGGCGTCTGCGTGCGGGCATTCTGGACCTGGGGCCGTTGGGGGGCGACGAGGGCCTCGGCGCGCCGCTGATCCTGGGGCAGGATCTGTTGATGGAGGCGGTGCTGGAGATGGACTTGCGTCGACGGCGGTTGCGGCTGTTCGTCGAGGCCCAGGCGGGGCTGACGCCCGCTTATCGGTCCTTGCCCGTTCGACGTTCGGGCACGGCTCTGATCGCCGAGGTCGTGGTCGAGGGCGCGCCGGTCAAGGCGGTGGTGGACACCGGTTCGTCCTCGCTTCTGGCGCTTAGCGACGTGGCGGCGCAGGCATCGGGTCTGTTGGACGGACGGCCTGAACAATCGGGGTCCAGCGTCGTTCTGGGCGGAGTGGCCAGAACGCGGATGATCCGGGCGCAAAGCGTGGCGCTGGGCGACGAGGCGTGGCGCAATGTGGCGACCGCTGTCTACGCCAGCCGGGCGCTGCCGAACTATCCTGAAGCGCTGCTGGGCATGGAGGCTTTCGCCGATCGCGACGTTATTTTGGATTTGGGCGACGGACGGCTGCACCTCGCACCGTTGATGGATGTGACCATTGTTTAGTCTTGTTGATTTCCCAATGGTCGAATCCATTTTATCCGCAGCCTGAACGAGGATAAGCGGCCCGTATGACCGCCTTACCGCCCAGCATCACATCGGTGTCGTCCAGTCAGCGGCTGGAGAGCCTGGATCTCCTGCGCGGGTTCGCCCTGTGCGGCATCCTGCTGGTCAACATCATGATGATGGGCGGGCTTTGGGGACAGTATCATCCGGACTTGCCGCCGACCCTGGCCAATCCTGACTGGTCGGCGTGGATCATCCAGCACCTGTTCGCGCAGGGCTCGATGCGGGGCCTGTTCACCCTGTTGTTCGGGGCGGGGATGCTGCTGATCACCCTGCGCGGCGAAGACGGACGCGGGACGATCCAGGCGGCCGATGTCTATTTCCGCCGCTGCATGGCCTTGTTGGCGCTGGGCGTGTTCAACGCCACCGTTCTGCTGTTTCCGGGGGACATTCTCTATGTCTACGGCCTGTCAGGGTTTCTGTTGTTCGTTTTTCGGGCAGCCCGGCCGCGCACGCTGATCGCTCTGTCAGCCGCCCTGCTTCTGCTGCTGACCGTCGAATCGGCCGTGGTTGGGGCGTATCAGGCGATGGAGGCGCGACGCGGCGCCGAACTGGCGACCCAGGTCGAGGCCGGTGCTGTCCTATCGGCCGAGGACGCAGAGGCGATGAAGGTCCATGTGCGCGCGCAGGAGGCGCAGACCCTGACGCCTGAGACCATCGCCGAAGAAACCGCCACGCGCACGGGGGGCGTCGTCGGTCTGCTGAAGTGGAGCGTGCGGACCTGGCTGGACTATGCGGCGTCCAGCTACACCATCACCCTGGTCATTGAATCGGTCGCCTTCATGTTGCTGGGCATGGCGCTGTTCAAGCTGGGGGTGTTGGGCGGGGCGCGGTCGCTCGGCTTCTATCTGGCGCTGGCCGGGGGCGGTTACGCCCTGGGTCTGGCGGTGAACGGCGCCCAGGCCGTGATGCTGTGGACCAGCCAGTTCTCGTCCGAATCCTGGACGGCTCAGACCAGCTATGAACTGGGTCGCTGCGCCATGACCCTGGGGCACGTCGGTCTGCTGCTGTCGCTGTGGAAGATGAACGCGCTCGGCGTCGTGGGGCGCGCCCTAAGGAATCTGGGGCGCATGGCCCTGACCAACTACCTGGGTCAGTCGGCGATCGCGGGCCTGCTGTTCTATGGCCTTGACCTGTGGGGCAGGCTGGACTGGTGGGGCCTGTGGGGCGTGGCGGCGGGAATCTGGGTGTTCCAGATGGCTTTCAGCGCTCTGTGGCTGCAGGTCTTCAGCATGGGGCCGCTGGAATGGGCGTTGCGCTGGTTCGCCTATGGACGGCCTTCGCCCCTGAAACGCACGAAGGCCGCCTGATCCATCAGGTCTAGAGCTGGGCGAAGGTGTCGCAGGCGGCCGGGTCGCCCGTCTGATAGCCGCGTTGCAGCCACTCGACCCGCTGGGCTGACGAGCCGTGGGTGAAGCTTTCGGGCGAGACGCGGCCGCCGCCGCGACGCTGCAGGGCGTCGTCGCCGATGGCCTGGGCGGTCTTCATGCCCTCCTCCAGATCGCCCGGCTCCAGCGCCACCTGGCCGTTCGACACGGCGGCGGCGTTGCTGGCCCAGACCCCGGCGTAGCAGTCGGCCTGAAGCTCCAGCGCGACGGAATAGCGGTTGCCCTCGGCCTGTGAGCGCGCCGATTGCTGGGCGCGCTGCACCTGCTGGCTGGCGCCGGTCAGGGTCTGGACGTGGTGGCCGAACTCATGGGCGATGACATAGGCCTTGGCGAAGTCCGCGCCGGACGCGCCCAGCTTGCTTTCCATCTCGCGCCAGAAGCTCAGGTCCAGATAGACCTTCTGATCGGCTGGGCAGTAAAAGGGGCCCATCGCCGCCTGGCCGTAGCCGCAGCCGGTCTGGGTGCCCTGCGTATAAAGCACGGTGGTCGGCGGGGTGTAGCCGCGCAGCTTGGTCTTCCACACGTCGTTGATGTTGGAGCCGATGACTTCGACGAATTGGCCGTCCTGATCCTCGGGCGAGCCCATCTGGCCCTGCTGCTCGGCCTGGCCGGCGCCGCCGAACTGGCTGGCCAGCTGCTGGGTGGTGTTCGGGTCGATGCCGAAGACGAAATAGCCGATGGCCGCCAGCACCAGCACGCCGATGCCGCCGCCCGCGACCGCGCCGCCGCCCATGCCGCGCCGGTCTTCAACCCCGCCGCCGCGCCGTCCGCCCTGCCAACGCATCTGTCGCTCTCCGCTTTCGTCGTCTGGTCCGAAGCTAGGCTGAAACGCAGGGGCAGGTGAAGAGATGCAAATGTAACGCTGTGGTCAGTGCGGCGAACGGCTCAGCCAGGCGTCGATCTCCGTCACGCCGGGCGCGGTCTGGTCGAGCGGCGGCGTCAGGGTCGCCGGCGCGGGCAGGGCTGTCGGGCGCGGCGCATAGGCCATCGCAGGCGGCGTCGCCGGGAGCGGCGACCGCGCGGCTTCAAGCCGCTGCAATGTCTGACTGGTCTGCAGCCTCATGCGGGCGGCCTCGGCCTCACGCTGGTCGGCCTGTAGGCGCAGACGCTCCATGGCCTGGGCGTGCTGCTCGGCGCGGGCGATGTGGGGATCGTAGCCCGCCGGAGGAGGGCCGGGCCAGCCGGGCCAGGTCTGGGCGCTCGCCGCCAGGGGCGCGGCGTAGAACAGCAGGGTCAGGGCGAACAGGCGCGTCATGCCCATACAGATGGGTGTGTTACGCCTCGCCGCCAAGCGAGGCTTTTCGCGCTTCAGATCGCGAAGCTGACGCCGCAGCCGCAGCTGGAAGAGGCGTTGGGATTGCGGATCACGAACTGGGCGCCCGCCAGTTCATCGACGAAGGCGATCTCGGAATCCTTCAGGAAGGGGATGGAGACCGGGTCGATCACCACGGCCTGCCCGTCGCGGCGCACCACCAGATCGTCCGCCTCGGGACCGTCGACCAGTTCGAAGCGATACTGGAAGCCCGAGCAGCCGCCGCCGTCGACGGCGACGCGCAGCAGGACCGGCTTGCCTTCCGCCTCGGACAGCTTGGCCAGGCGGCGCGCGCCGCTTTCGGCCAGGGTGATGCCCTCGGGCGACCGGGTTGCGACCGACAGCGACAGGTCGCGGGCTGATTCTGTGGATTGGACGGTGCTCACGGCCCTCTATATGAGGGGCCGACAGGCGTTCGCAAAGGCCTGTCGCCATCACGAAGTCCTGCCGCCTTGAGCCAGACCCGCGCCCCCTACGCCGAAAACCCCGCCGCCAGCCGCGGCCGCCATGTTTTCGAGCCCGCCAGCCGCACCCGCACCGCCTTCGCCCGCGACCGCGACCGCATCATCCACGCCACCGCCTTCCGCCGCCTGAAGGAGAAGACGCAGGTCTTCGTGGCGCATGAGGGCGACCACTATCGCACCCGGCTGACGCACAGTCTGGAGGTGGCGCAGATCGCCCGCTCTCTGGCCCACGCCCTGCGGCTGGACGACGATCTGGCCGAGACGGTCGCCCTGGCCCACGACCTGGGCCACCCGCCGTTCAGCCACGCGGGCGAGGACGAACTGCACGAACAGATGAAGGCGTTCGGCGGCTTCGATCACAACGTCCAGAGCTTCCGCGTCGTGACCGAGCTGGAGACCCGCTATCCCGGCTTTCCCGGCCTGAACCTCAGCTGGGAGACGGTCGAGGGCGTGGTCAAGCACAACGGCCCGGTGGCGCACCAACTGACGGACCCGGCGTGGAAGGCGGTCGCCGCCTATGCGCCGGGCGGGGCGGCCGACTGGGACTTGCGTCTGGGCACCTTCGCCTCGCTGGAGGCCCAGTGCGCGGCCATCGCCGACGACATCGCCTACAACAACCACGACGTGGACGACGGGGTGCAGGCGGGGCTGTTCAGCCTGTCCGATCTGGCCGATGTGCCGCTGATCGGACGCTGTATCGCCAGCGCGCGCGCCGACTGGCCCGACATCGACGAGCGGATGCTGCGGCTTGAAGCCGTGCGCCGCATGATCGGCGTCATGGTCGATGACGTTCTGGCCGAGACCGAGGCCCGTCTGGCCAAGCACCGCATCGAGACGGCCGAGGACGTCCGCATGGCGCCCGAGACCCTGGTGCAGTTCTCCAGCGGCATGATGGCGGAACTGGCGGTGCTGCGCCGCTTCCTGTTCGAGCGGATGTATCGCCACTACCGCGTCAACCGGACCCGCAGTCAGGCGCGACGGGTGCTGGCCCAGCTGTTCCAGCTGTTCATGGCCGAGCCGGAGGTGATGCCGCCGGAATGGCAGGCCTCGGCCCTGACCGACGACCGGGACGCGCGGGCGCGGGCGGTGTGCGACTACATCGCCGGTATGACAGATCGTTACGCTATCGAGGTCCACAGGAAGCTGTTCAGCCTCGACCTCGCCCTCGATCTGTGATTCGAGAAGGGCTTCACGGCGCGTTAGACTGAGCGCCGACGCGCGCCGATTCGCGCGCGTGTCCCACGACCATCAAGGCGCGACCCAATGTCCTACGACGACGATCACCGAGGCAACCCTAACGCCGGCCGCGACCGGGGCGCCTATACGCCGCCGACCGACGACGACCTGCCCTTCACGCGCGGCGGCTATGACCCGCGCCGGGCCCCGGCCGCCAAATCGCCGCCGATCACCCTGATCATCAGCGCTGTCGTGCTGCTGCTGCTGATCGTTGCCGTGGTGGTCTTCTATCGCTCGGGCGTGCGCTCCTCGACGGACGCGCCGCCCGCCGTCGGCACGCCGGTCGAGAGCATGAAGGTCGAGGCCCCGCTGGACGCCCAGCCGGTCGACCCGGAAGCGGACATTCGCGTCTATCGCGACGGCGGCGCCCCGAGCGACGCCGCGCCGACCTTCACCCCCGGCCCGGAAGAGGTGCTGCCGCGCCCCGCGCCGGCGACCCCCGCCGCGCCGGTCGAATCCTCGACCCTGCCGCCCGCCGCGCCCGCGCCTGCGACCAAGGCTCCGACCGCGCCTGCGCCCGCAACCCCCGCTCCGGCGACCAAGGCTCCGGCCCCGGCTCCCGCGCCCGCACCGGCCGCGACGGGCGGATCGTCGGGCGTGCAGATCGGCGCCTTCTCCTCGACCGCCATCGCCGACCGTGAATACGCCGCCGTCGCCGCTCGCTTCGGCCAGTACGCTTCGGGCGCCGAAAAGCGCGTGCAGGAAGTCACCGCCGCCAACGGCTCGACCGTCTACCGCACCACCTTCACCGGCATGAGCCGTGACCGCGCCGTCGCCTTCTGCAATGCGCTGAAGGCCGCGGGCCGCGACTGCATCGTCCGCTAGGGATCGCGCAAGTATGACCTCCGCCGCCATCTACGGCTGTTCCGGCCACCGGCTGACGGCGGAGGAACGCGCCTTCTACGCCGAGGCCAAGCCCTGGGGCTTCATCCTGTTCCGCCGCAATGTGGACAGCCCCGAGCAGGTCAAGGCGCTGGTCTCCGAACTGCGCGACAGCGTGGGCCGCGACGACGCCCCGGTTCTGATCGATCAGGAGGGCGGCCGGGTTCAACGCCTCGGCCCGCCGCACTGGCCGAAATACCCGCCGGGCGCCGCCTATCTGAGGGCGACCAACGACCCGGCGGCGGCGCGCGAACTGGTGCGTCTTGGCGCGCGGCTGATCGCCCATGACCTGCGCGAACTGGGCATCACCGTCGACTGCGTGCCGGTGCTGGACGTGCCGGTGCCGGGCGCCCACGACATCATCGGCGACCGCGCCTATGCCCAAGATCCGGCGACCGTGACCCAACTGGGCCGGGCCGCCGCCGAGGGTCTGCTGGCGGGCGGCGTCCTGCCGATCATCAAGCACATTCCCGGCCACGGTCGCGCCTTTTCGGACAGCCACCACGACCTGCCGGTGGTCGAGACGGCGATCGAGGAACTGGACGCCTGGGACTTTGCGCCGTTCAAGGCGCTTTCGGACATGCCGATGGCGATGACGGCGCACGTCGTCTTCACCACCGTCGACGCTAAGCGCCCGGCCACGACGTCGAAGAAGGCGATCCGTCTGATGCGCGAGCGGCTGGGCTTCTCCGGCCTGATCCTGTCGGACGACCTGTCGATGCAGGCCCTGTCGGGCACGCTGACCGAACGCGCCGAGCAGTCGTTGAAGGCAGGCTGCGACGTGGTGCTTCACTGCAACGGCGACCTGAAGGAGATGGCCGCCGTCGCCGAGGGGATGAAGAAGCTGAAGGGCGAGGCCAAGCGCCGCGCCGAGGCTGCGCTGAACCGCATCGTCCGCGCGCCTGAGCCGCTGGATGTCGCCGAGGGCCGCGCCCGGCTGGAGGCGGCGCTGAACGGCCGCTTCGACGCCGCCAAGGGGCCTGACGTGGGCGAGGCGCAGGCCTGAATGGCCGGGGAGGGCGCATGAGCGAGGCCTTCCAGCCGAACCTCGACTTCACCGCCGTCGAACAGGTCGAGGCGCAGGAGGCCTTCGTCGTCGACTTGGAGGGCTATGAAGGGCCGCTGCACGTCCTGCTGGCCCTGGCGCGGACGCAGAAGGTGGACCTGCTGAAGCTGTCCATCACCCGTCTGGCCGAACAGTATCTGGCCTTCGTGCATGAGGCGCGGCGGCGCAATTTTGCGCTGGCGGCCGACTATCTCGTGATGGCGTCGTGGCTGGCCTATCTGAAGTCGCGCCTGCTGATCCCGCGCAACGAGAAGGACAAGCCGGAGGAGCCGCCAGCCGAAGAGATCGCCGCCGCCCTGGCCTTCCGCCTGCAGAAGCTGGAGGCCATGCGCACGGCGGTGGAGGCCATTACCGGCCGCCCGCAGTTGAAGCGTGACGTCTTCACGCGCGGCGACCCGCAGGCGACGGTCATCATCCCGTCGGATCGGGTGGACGCCAGCCTCTATGAGCTGATGAGCGCCTATGTCGCCCAGCGCCGCCGCGAGGAACGCCGCAAATACGCCCCCGGCCAGCGGGTCGAGGCCTTCCAGCTGGAGGCCGCCCGCGACTGGCTGCGCGAGATCATGCCGCGCCTGGCCGAATGGACGCCGCTGGAGCGCGTGGCGCCCCAGAAGCCGGACGGGCAGGAAGGCCCCAGCCAGGCCAGCTATACCGCCTCTACCCTGTCGGCCAGTCTGGAGCTGGTGAAGGAGGGCGGCATGGACATCCGCCAGGAGCGGCCATTCGACGCGGTGTGGCTGAAACGCAGAGGGGTGGGTCAGCCGTTGAAGCTGACGCCGTGAGTCTCGACTTCACCCCCGACCACGTCGAGATTGAACGTCGGGTCGAGGCCCTGCTGTTCGCCGCCGCCGCGCCGCTGTCGCTGGCCGAGATCGCGCGTCGTCTGCCCGAGGGCGCCGACGTCGGCGGGGCGCTGACCGCGCTTCAGGCGCGCTATCAGGGACGCGGGGTCGAACTGGACTGCGTGGCCGAACGCTGGCGGTTCCGTACCGCGCCTGACCTCGGCTTCCTGATGACCGAAGAGCGCGAGGAGCCGCGCCGCCTGTCCAAGGCCGCGCTCGAGACCCTGGCCATCATCGCCTACCACCAGCCCTGCACCCGCGCCGAGATCGAGAGCGTGCGCGGCGTCTCCTTGTCCAAGGGCACGCTGGACCTGCTGCTGGAGATGGACTTCGTGCGCTTGCGCGGGCGTCGTCGTACGCCGGGCCGGCCCGTCACCTACGCCACGACCGACCGCTTTTTGGAGCATTTCAGCCTGGCCAGCCTCTACGATCTTCCGGGCGTGCAGGAGATGAAGGCGGCGGGCCTGCTGGATCTGTCCATGCCGGTCGGTTTCGAGGTGCCCGATCCCTCGCGTGCAGGCGACGACGAAGGCGAGGATCTGCTGACAGGGCTGGACGACGCGGCGCCCGAGTTCGCCCAGGATTTCGTCAGCGAGGACGAAGAGTCGCAACCTTGATGGGGACGGATCGTCGCGCCCCCAAGAAGCGTCGGAAAGTCATGGACTTAAGTCCAAGGCGCGCCGCCTTGACCTGAGGCCGTCTCGCCTATAGGTTCCGCGCCGAAATTCAGACCCGTTCCGGCCCTGCGCCGGGCGCTGAGCGAACAGGCCCATGTCCCCGACGAAGGAATCGCGCGAAGAGGCGATCAAACGCCTCCACGAAAGCGCATCCGCACTGGAGGCGAAGGTCCAGGCCGGGCAATCGGCCGATTTCGCCGCGCATGCGGTCACGGGCCAGGCCTATAAGATCATCGCCGAGCTTCTCGGCGGTGTTTTCGTTGGTTTGGCTATCGGTTTCGGGGTGGATCGGTTCTTAGGAACGACGCCCTGGGGCCTGCTGGTGGGAGTCCTTCTGGGCTTCGCCCTGGCGATCTACATGGCGCGCCGCACAGCCAACCGGCTGATGGCGCAGGCCAAGGCGGCGGGTGTGACGGGTGAAGCCGTTCCCTACGTCGAGGCCGGCGAAAAAGAAGACTAAGGAGCGAGAGGCCCGTGGCCGATCCGATTCACCAGTTTCAGGTTACGCCTCTGGCGGATTTCGGCAGCGTCACGCTTCCGTTGGTCGGCGAGGTCAGCCTGGCCTTCACCAATTCGCACCTGGCGATGACCATCGCCTTCGGCATGGCCGTGCTGTTCCTGACCGTGGCCACCTCGGGCGCCAAGGTGGTGCCGGGCCGGATGCAGGCGGCGGGCGAGACCCTGTTCGGCATGATCGACAACCTGGCCGCGTCCACGATCGGCCATGAGTCGCGCAAGTATTTCCCCTTCGTCTTCACCCTGTTCATGTTCATCCTGATGATGAACCTGCTGGGCATGTTCCTGACCTTCACCGCCACCTCGCAGCTGGCCGTGACGGCCACCCTGGGCGTGCTGACCTTCCTGGTCGTGGTCGGCGTCGGCATCGCCAAGAACGGCCTGGGCTTCTTCGGCCTGTTCTGGCCGACCAGCGCGCCGCTGGTGCTGCGCCCGGTCGTGGGCCTGATCGAGTTCTTCTCCTTCCTGCTGCGCCCCTTCACCCTGGCCCTGCGTCTGTTCGGCAACCTGCTGGGCGGCCACCTGGCGCTGAAGATCTTCGCCGGCTTCGTGGTGTCCCTGGGCGCCCTGGCCGTCGCCGGCGGCGTGGGCCTGTTCGCTCTTCCGGTCGCCGCCCTGTCGCTGGGCATGGTGATCGCCCTGACCGCTTTCGAGTTCCTGGTGGCCTTCCTCCAGGCGTTCGTCTTCGCCGTTCTGACCTGCATCTACCTCAATGATGTGGTCAACCTGGGCCATGGCCACTAAGGCTGCGGACCAGTAAGTAAGCCCACCCTCCAAACGCTCCAAGAATTAGGAATATCATCATGGAAGCTGAAGCCGCCAAGTTCATCGGCGCCGGTATCGCCACCATCGGTATGGTCGGTTCGGCTCTGGCCGTCGGCAACATCTTCGGCCAGTTCCTGGCCGGCGCCCTGCGCAACCCGGCTGCCGCCGCTTCGCAAGTCGGCAACCTGTTCGTGGGCGCCGCCCTCGCCGAAGCCCTGGGCATCCTGGCCTTCGTGCTCGGCATCCTGATCTGGCTCGGCTAATACCGAACCCCTGATCTGCGGCGGCGCGCCCATCAGCGGCTGCGCCGCCGCATTTGCTTTCACGACGGATCATTATGGCAGCCACTCCCTCAGCTCCGCCGCCGGTCTTGCCGGTGGAACAGGCCGTTGAATACGCGGCCGAAACCGGGCACGTGCCCGCCAACGCGGCTGCCGCCGCCGCCGAGCATGACGCTGGCGGACTGCCGCAGTTCGAGTTCCAGCACTGGGCCGGGCAGGTCGTTTACCTGCTGATCCTGTTCGTCATCCTGTACCTGCTCATCGCCAAGGTCTTCGCGCCGCGTCTGCGCCGCGTGATCGACGAGCGGGCCGACACCATTTCTACGGCCGTCGCCACGGCGCGCTCGGTCCAGACCGAGGCCGCCGCCCAGGCCGACGCCGCCCGCGCCGAGGTCGAGAAGGCCCGCGCCGACGCCCGCGCCGCCTCGATCGCCGCCAAGGCTCGCGTGACCGCTGAAATCCAGGCCCGTCAGGCCGAGGACGAAGCCGCCGTCGCCGCCCGCATCGCCACGGCCGAAGCCGGCATCGCCGCCACTCGCGACGCTGCGCTGGCCCACGCCGGCGCCATCGCCGCCGACACCACTCGCGCTATCGTCGAGCGTCTGACGGGCCAGGCCCCCAGCGCCGATGAAGCCGCCGCCGCCGTCAAGGGAGCCGCCTGACCATGCCCGCCTTCCTGCACGGCAGTTTCTACGACCTGTCCAACGCCGAACTCTGGGTCGGCGTCGGCCTGCTGATCTTCTTCGGCATCCTGGTCCTGGCCAAGGTTCCGCGCATGGTCGCGGGCGCCCTGGACGGCAAGGCCGCCAAGATCCAATCCGAACTGGACGAGGCCGCGCGCCTGCGCGCCGAAGCCGAAGCCATGCTGGCCCAGATCCGTCAGGAGAAGGCCGAGGCCGAGGCTCAGGCCGCCGACCTGCTGGCCACGGCCGAAGCGGACGCCAAGCGTCTGGAAGCCGACGCCAAGGCGCGTATCGAGGAATCGACCGCCCGCCGTCAGGCCCTGGCCGAGCGTCGCATCGCCCAGGCCGAGGCCGAGGCCACGCAAGAGGTCAAGGCCGCGGCCGCCGACCTGGCCGCCAAGGCCGCGCAGCAGATCCTGGCCGCCCGCATCGCCGGCGCCAAGACGGACGCCCTGATCGACCAGGCCATCGCCCAGATCGGCGACAAGCTGAACTGATCGCTTTCGCGCTCGACCTCAGCCCTGAAAAAACATCAGGCCCCGCCGGCGACGGCGGGGCCTTTTGCTTGTCCGATATCCTGTTGTCGGGATGGAGGACGGTCAGTGGGCGGGGGCTGCTCCGATCGGGGCTGCGCCCCGCTTCTCACGCTCGACCAGGCGGGCGTAGACATTGCCCAGGACGGCGCCGAAGACCATGTGAAGCGCCAGCAGCCAGCCGATGGTGCCGAAGCCGGACGAGCCGGTGAAGGTCCGGTAGTCGCCCACCATGGTGAGGAACAGCATCATCGCCACCCACGCGCCGACGGCGAAGACGATGCCCTTAGTGATCGGCGTGGCGGTCGGCAGTCGCGGATAGGCGATGCCGAAGAGCGACCCCAGGACGAAGGTGCCCATGATCAGGTGAAGCGCCCATCCGGCCGCCATATTGCCCGGCATGCCGAACATCTGGGCGACGATCCCCGGAAAGGGATCGAACATGTGGTTGAGGAACAGATTGACGAGCTCAAGCACGGAAACCGCGACGGTAGCGACGAAGCCGGCGATGATTCCCTTTTTTACGCGTGACATCATGTGAACAGCGCCTCCCAACGCTATCAACTTCGAGACTACGCAGGGAGGAGCATACGCCGTTCCAGGCGGAAACGGCGTGAACGTCGTTCACATTCCTGTGTTTGCCTTAGCTTGGCCTTTATCGCCGGAAGGCGCGCCAGGCGCGACGCAGACGCCGGCGGAAGCGCGCCAGGGGGCGACGGCGGCGGCGCAGCACCATCTTTTCGGCGCGCAGGGTCTGCTGCCAGAAGACCGGGGCGATCTCGGGTTTTTTGCGCATCAGACGGCGGAAGGGATAGATCCACTTCGGCCGTGCGCGCTGGGCGCGGATGAACTGCCGCTTGGCCCACCATGAGTTGCGCAGGACGATGACGAGGCCCAGGGCGATGACCGGCACGCCGCCGGGGCCGGGCAGGGGGGCGATCAATATGCCCAGCACGATGATGAGGAAACCGACCGCCATCAGCGCCAGGCGACGCAGACGCCGCGCCAGCCCCGGACGGGGCGGCGGAGGCGGGCGCAGCGAGGGCAGGACCAGGGTCACGGGGGCGGCGTCTCGAACAAGGGTTCGGCCAGGGAGGGCCGACAATCAGTAAACGCACGAGACAAGGCCGAAAGGCGGCGTCGCCATGACGCTTTCGTAAGTCGGTCCAGAAATGCAGAACGCCGTGTCCCGAAAGACACGGCGTTCCCGGTGTTCAGGCCTGTTCCGACCGGATCAGCCGGCGCGGTTGGAGCCTTCCGGCGCGGCCCAGCGCAGGCGCGGCGAGCGCGCGGCGCGGGTCTCGTCCAGACGCCGCAGGGGCGCATGGAAGGGCGCGCCCTTGAAGCGTTCGACGTCGCCGGCCTTGGCGGCGCCCGCCAGCAGGCGCATGGCCTCGATGAAGCGATCCAGTTCGGCCTTGGACTCCGTCTCGGTCGGCTCGATCAGCATGGCCCCGTGGACGACCAGCGGGAAATACATGGTCATCGGGTGGAAGCCCTCGTCGATCATCGCCTTGGCGAAGTCGAGCGTGGTGATATCCGTGCCCTTCAGCCATTCGTCGTCGAACAGGGCTTCGTGCATGCAGGGGCCGTCGGGGAAGGCCGGGCTCATCAGGTCTTCCAGACGGGCCTTGATGTAGTTGGCGTTCAGCACGGCGTCCTCGGCGACCTGACGCAGGCCGTCGGAGCCGTGGGACATCATGTAGCTGAGGGCGCGCACATACATGCCCATCTGGCCCTGGAAGGCGCACAGGCGGCCGAAGGCCTGCTCGGCCTCGTCTTCCTCGCGTTCGATCAGCTTGTAGCCGTCGCCGGTGTTCACGACCCAGGGAGCGGGGGCGAAGGGGGCCAGGGCCTCCGACAGCACGACCGGACCGGCGCCCGGACCGCCGCCGCCGTGCGGCGTCGAGAAGGTCTTGTGCAGGTTGATGTGCATGGCGTCGACGCCCAGGTCGCCGGGGCGCACCCGACCGACGATGGCGTTGAAGTTGGCGCCGTCGCAATAGAAGTAGGCGCCTGCTTCGTGCGTCAGGCGGCTGATTTCCAGAATGTCGCGTTCGAACAGGCCGCAGGTGTTCGGGTTGGTGACCATGATGGCCGCCACGTCCGGGCCCAGCTTGGACGCCAGATCGGCCACGTCGACGCGGCCGTCGTCGGTCTGGGCCACTTCGACCACCGAATAGCCGACGAAGGCGGCCGTGGCCGGATTGGTGCCGTGGGCCGAGGTCGGGACCAGCACCTTGCGGCGCTGCTCATGCTCGCCCTTGGCTTCGTGGGCGGCGCGGATGGCCATCAGGCCGCACAGCTCGCCGTGCGCGCCCGCCTTGGGCGACAGGGCGACGGCGGGCATGCCCGTCAGCGTTGTCAGCCAGTGGGCCAGCTGGTCCATCAGCTCCAGCGCGCCCTGCACCGTCGACTGCGGCTGCAGCGGGTGGATGTCCGAGAAGCCCGGCAGGCGCGCCATCTTCTCGTTCAGGCGCGGGTTGTGCTTCATCGTGCACGAGCCCAGCGGATACAGCGCCAGATCGATGGCGTGGTTCTTCTGGCTCAGGCGCACATAGTGGCGCATGGCCTCGGGCTCGCTGAGGCCGGGCAGGCCGATCGGATCCTTGCGAACCAGATCGCCCAGGTCCGAGCCGTTGGTCGCGGGTTTCGGCAGGTCGACGCCGGTCTTGCCCCAGCCTTCGCCTTCGAAGATCAGCGGCTCGTCCTGCAGCAGGCCGCGCCCGCCGGTCAGGGTGGCGGGCTTGTAGGACGCGTCCGAGGCGGCGTTCGGGGCGGTCGGGCGGCCGACAGTGTTCATCGTGCTCATGGTTCCAATCTCCCCTTAGGCGGCCAGAACCTTGGCGAGCGCACCCGCCAGGATCTTGATGTCGGCGTCCAGCGTCGTCTCGGTGGCGGCGACCAGCAGGACGTCGTCGAGGCCCGCGTCCGGGGCCAGACGGCTGTAGGGCACGCCGCACAGGATGCCGTTGTCGGCCATGGTCTGCACGACCTCGGCCGCGTTCTTCGACAGCTTGACCGCGAACTCGTTGAAGAAGCGCGGGGTTAGGATTTCGACGCCCGGAATGGCGGCCAGCGCGTCGCGGGTGGCGAGCGCCTTCTCGTGGTTCAGCAGGGCCAGCTGGCGCAGGCCTGTCTCGCCCAGCAGGCTCATGTGGATGCTGAACGCCAGGCAGCACAGGCCGGAGTTGGTGCAGATGTTCGACGTGGCCTTGTCGCGGCGGATGTGCTGCTCGCGCGTCGACAGGGTCAGGACGAAGCCGCGCTTGCCCTCGGCGTCCACCGTCTCGCCGCAGTAGCGGCCGGGCGTCTGGCGCAGCAGCTTCTCACGGGTGGCGAACAGGCCGATGTAGGGGCCGCCGAAGTTCAGGGCGTTGCCGATCGACTGGCCTTCGGCCGCGACGATGTCGGCGCCCATTTCGCCGGGGGACTTCAGCAGGCCCATCGACACGGCTTCCGTCACCACGACGATCAGCAGGGCGCCCGCGGCGTGGGCGGCTTCGGCGATCTTGGTCACGTCGGTGGCCGTGCCGAAGACGTTGGGGGTCTGGACCACGACGCAGGCCGTGTCCTTGTCGATGGCGGCGATGACGGCGTCTTCGGCGTCAACGGCGGCGGTCAGGGCCTGGGTCTCGACGCCGACGGCGTGGACCACGGTCTCGGTCGCCTTGACGTAGTGGGGATGCACGCCGCCCGAGATGACGGCCTTGTTGCGGCGGGTCACGCGGGTGGCCATCAGCACGCCCTCGGCCATGGCGGTCGAGCCGTCATAGAGGGAGGCGTTGGCGACTTCCATGCCGGTCAGGTTCGCGACCTGGGTCTGGAACTCATACAGGTACTGCAGTGTGCCCTGGGCGATTTCCGGCTGGTAGGGGGTGTAGCTGGTCAGAAACTCCGACCGCTGGATCACATGGTCCACCGTGGCCGGGATGTGGTGCTTATAGGCGCCAGCGCCGCAGAAGAAGGGCGCGGTTCCCGCCGTGGCGTTCTTGCTCGCCATGGCCGAGAGGGCGCGTTCGACCTCCAGTTCGCCCGCCACGCGGGGCAGGTCGACGAAGCCGTCGCGGCGCGCGGCCTGCGGCACGTCGATGAACAGGTCGTCGATGGATTTGGTGCCGATGGCGGCCAGCATGGCCTCACGGTCGTCGGGCGTCAGGGGGAGGTAGCGCATTACGAGTCCTCGGCGGCATCCCGGAGGTCGCGCGGGGCGACGCTCCGGGAGCGCTTCAAGCGGCGGGGAATCCGGCGATCCCGGATCGGCGCGCCGCGCCGTCCGGGGACGACGGCGGGTCTTAGAGGGTGGTCAGATAGGCGTCGTAGGCGGCCTGATCCATCAGGCCGTCCAGCACCGAGGCGTCGGACACCTTGATCTTGGCGAACCAGCCTTCGCCTTCGGGATCGGCGTTGACGGTTTCCGGGGCGTCGGCCAGGGCGGCGTTGCCCTCGATCACTTCGCCCGCGATGGGGGCGTAGACGTCCGAGGCGGCCTTGACCGATTCCACGACGGCGAAGCTGTCGCCGACCGAGACGGTCTTGCCGGCTTCCGGCGTCTCGACGAACACTACGTCGCCCAGCGCGTCAGCGGCGTGCTTGGAGATGCCGACTGTGGCGACGTCGCCGTCCAGGCGAACCCACTCGTGATCCTTGGTGAACTTCATGTACTGACCCCTCTTCAGGCCTTGGGTTTGCGATAATAGCGGGTCGCCACGAAAGGCGTGGCGATGACTTCGGCGGCGGCGGGACGGCCGCGCACCAGGACTTTCAGGACCGTGCCCAGCTCGGCGAAGGCCGGCGGCACATAGCCCATGGCGATGTTGTGACCCAGCGTCGGCGAGGGGCCGCCCGAGGTGATCTTGCCGATCACGACGCCGTCGGCGTCGGCGATCTCGGCGCCTTCGCGGGCGGGGGCGCCTTCCTTGACGTGCAGGCCGACGCGGACGCGAGCCGGGCTTTCGGCCAGTTGTTTCAGGATGACGTCAGCCCCGGCGAAGTCGGCGCGTTCCTTGCGCGACTTGGACAGGGCGAAGGTCAGTGCGGCCTCGACCGGGGTGGTCTCGGCGTCGATGTCGTGGCCGTGCAGCGGCAGACCGGCTTCCAGACGCAAGCTGTCGCGCGCGCCCAGGCCGACCGGCTTCACGCGGGCGTCGGTCAGCAGCAGGTTCCACACGCGCTCTGCGGCGGCGGCCGGAACCGAAATTTCATAGCCGTCCTCGCCGGTGTAGCCCGAGCGCGAGACGATGCAGTCCTCGTCGAACAGGCTGATGGTGCGGCAGTCCATGAAGCCCATGTCGCCCAGCGCCGGTTCGTGCTTGGCCATGACTTCGGCGGCTTCCGGCCCCTGGATGGCCAGCAGGGCGCGGTCCAGCACCTCCAGCTTGGCATCGCCCGACAGATGGGCGTTCAGGAAGGCGAAGTCGGCGTCCTTGTTGCCCGCGTTGACGACGACGTAGAGGCCGTCCTCGAACGGCTTGCCCGCCATCAGGTCGTCCATGATCCCGCCCTGGCCGTTCAGCAGCAGGGAGTATTTCTGCTTGCCGGGCTTCACGATCGCATAGTCGCCGGGCACGAAGCGCTCGAACTGGGCGATGGCGTCGGCGCCGGTGATGCGCGCCTGACCCATGTGGGAGACGTCGAACAGGCCGGCGTGCTCGCGGGTCCAGCGGTGCTCGGCCAGCACGCCTTCATACTGGACCGGCATGTCATAGCCGCCGAAGCCGACCATGCGGGCGCCCAGCGCGCGATGCGCGGCGTTGAGTGGGGTAGTCTTAAGGGCCTGATCGCTCATGGCGTCGCCTCCGGGTCGCGGGTTGCGGCGATAGCTCCGCCGTCGTCGCGCCCCCGCTGTCCTGAAGCCTGAGAGATTCCGACCGTTCCCTCCCAAGGGGCGGCCTTGCTCCGTCGGCGCGCCCTCGGATTCTTGACGATCCTTCGGCGACTTTCCAGCGTCCGTGCGCTTTCGCGGTCCTTTTGCCTGAGCGTTTCCGGGGCGGTTGCGCCTTCGGCTCCGGGCGCCGCGAACGGACCCGATCTCTCCCGCGAGAGCGTTCGACCTAAGGCCCCGACTCCGGCGCGAAGTCAAGCGGCGCCGGACTTGCCGCGATCGATCCGAACGGCCATGAGGGGGTGGAACCGCGCTTCGCCCACAGGATTTCAAGGACGTCATGACCGCCCGCACCGATCTCGCCGCCCACCTCGCCTCCCTCGACCTGCCGCAGGGACTGGTCGAGACGCTGACGACGGCGGCCGCCGCCTGTGTCGAGATCCGCCAGGTGGTGGCGGGCGGCGCCCTGGTCGGCGCCCTGGGCGCATCGGGCGCCGTCAATGTGCAGGACGAGGAGCAGAAGAAGCTCGACGTCATCGCCAACGACATCCTGACCGAGGCGTTGCTGGCCAATCCGGCGGTGGCGGGCGTGGCGTCCGAGGAAATGGACACGGTGCAGCCCTCCACCAACCCGGCGGGCGAGTATCTGGTGCTGTTCGATCCGCTGGACGGCTCGTCCAACATCGACATCAATGCGCCGGTCGGCACCATCGTCTCGGTGCTGAAGGCGCCGTCGGCCCAGCCGACCGAGGCCGACTTCCTGCAATCGGGCCGTCAGCAGGTCGCGGCGCTCTACGCCGTTTACGCCGGTCAAGCCATGCTGGTGCTGACGACGGGCAAGGGAGTGGCGGGCTTCACCCTGGCGCCCGACGGCCGCTGGCTGATGACGCATGAGGACGTGCGCATTCCTGCCGATACGAAAGAGTTCGCCATCAACATGTCGAACCAGCGCCACTGGGCTGAGAGCGTCCAGCGCTACGTCGACGGCTGCCTGAAGGGCGCCGACGGCCCGCGCGGCAAGAATTTCAACATGCGCTGGGTCGCCGCCATGGTGGCCGACGTGCACCGCATCCTGATGCGCGGCGGCGTCTTCCTCTATCCGTGGGATAAGCGCGAGCCGAACAAGCCGGGCAAGCTGCGCCTGATGTATGAGGGCAACCCCATGTCCTTCCTGGTCGAGCAGGCGGGCGGCAAGTCCACCACCGACGGCAAGCAGGCCATCATGGACGTGACGCCGACCGAGCTGCACCAGCGGGTGCCGGTCGTCCTCGGCTCGGCCGCCGAAGTCGACCAGATCGCGGCGGCCTGACGCCATGCAGATCGCCGCTTCTGACGCCCTTCTGGTCATCGACGTCCAGAACGACTTCTGCGAGGGCGGCGCCCTGGCGGTGCAGGGCGGGGCGGCGATCATGCCCCTGATCAACCGACTGGCGGAGCGGTTCACGACCGTCATCGCCACCCAGGACTGGCACACGCCGGACCAGATCAGCTTCGCCTCCAACCACGCGGGCGCGGCGCCCTTCACGCAGATCGAGGTCGCCTATGGCCCCCAGATGCTGTGGCCGGATCACTGCGTGCAGGGGACGCCGGGGGCGGACTTCCACCCCGACGCGGCGTCTGCCGTGACCAAGGCGCTGGCCGTGGTCCGCAAGGGCTATAATCCGGCGGTCGACAGCTACTCCGGCTTTTATGAGAACGACCACAGGACGGCGACAGGTCTGGCGGGGCTGCTGCGCGATCTGGGCGTGAAGCGCGTCTTCCTGTGCGGTCTGGCCTATGACTACTGCGTCCGCTTCACCGCCGAGGACGCGGTGCGCGAGGGCTTCGAGGCCGTAGTCATCGCGGACGCCTGCCGCGCCATCGCCCCGGACACGGCGGCCGCCGCCAAGGCCAGCTTCAGCGCGCTGAAGATCGCCGAGATCGCGGCCGCAGACCTGATCCCTCACTCATAGAAGTCCGCCTCGTCGGGGATGCGGGTGAAGGCGATCTTGGCGCCGATGTAGTCGGGCAGGCCCGCCTTGGGGCCGATGCTGACCGTGTCCTTGCCATAGCGTTTGTTCAGCGCGTCCAGCGCCTGCGACAGGCGTAAGGAAGGCGCGTCGCCGCCCTGATCCGGGCCGATGTCGAACAGATCGGCCTCGAAGGCGCCGCGCGCCTTCAGGCCGTGGACGCCGACGCCGACATAGCTCAGCCGCCCGGCCTCCAGCTCCGGCTCGACCCGGCGCCACAGCGCGTCCAGCGCGGCCAGCAAGGCGAAGGTGTCCTGCGTCGGGGCGACGGCGCGGGTCAGCCCCGTCGTGTCCCAGCCGCGTTTGGCGCCTTTCGGCCCCATGTCGAGATGCAGGCTGATCCCGGCGCCCGTCAGCCCCATCCGACGCAGCCGCGCCCCGCACTTGACCATCAGCCGCCGCGCGACGGCCCGCGCCTTGTCCGGGTTGCGCATCGCCTGGGCCAGGACGTGGCTGTGGCTGATTGAGGCGGGGGGCTTTTCCGGCGCCGGCTCGCTGTCGAGGCCGTGCAGGCCACGCCAGATACGCTCGCCCTCGATGCTGTTCCAGACCGCCCGCGCTTCCTTGGCGGTCATGTTCCACAGACCCGCCGTGTCCGTGACGCCCGCTGCGGCCAGCCTTTGCTGCATGCGCGAGCCGACACCCGGATACTGCGACAGCGGCAGGTGCAGGATGGCGCCGGGCAGTTCATGGGCGCGCAATATGGTCAGCCCGGCGGGCTTCTTCATGCCGCAGGCCGTCTTGGCTAGAAACCGTGAAGGCGCCAGCCCGATGGAGGACCGCAGGCACTCGCCGACGTTCTCAAGGATGCCCGCCTGAATGCGCTGTGCCAGGGCGACGGCGTTCGTCTCGCGCCGCTCCGGCCCGATCAGCTGGCACGAGCATTCGTCGATGGAGCCGACCTTCCACACCGGCACGTGCCGGTCGATCTCATGCATGATCTGCTTGTGTACCTGAACGTAGAGGTCGGGCCGGGCCTCGGCGACGATCAGGTCGGGGCACAGGCGGCGCGCCTCGGCCACCTGCATCCCGGTGCGGACGCCGAAGGCCTTGCTCTCATAGCTGGCGGCGATGGCGCCGGAGTATTCGCTGATCGCCGGGCGGACGATGACGGGCTTGCCGCGCCAGTCGGGGTTCCGCTGCTGCTCGACGCTGGCGAAGAAGGCGTTCAGGTCGATGAACAGCCAGCGTAGGCCTGCGGCGTCTTCATCAAGCTGTCGGCCGGGATGCTCCATGACGTGAACATATCAGGAACATTGTGCGTGTGGGAGTCGGATGTCGGATGACCGGCCTGTTCCCCACTGCCGTCATCCTCGGGCTTGACCCGAGGATCCAGCCTGGCCGACAGCCACGGCATGAAACACTGGCGTCTGCACGCATCCGGCCGGAGCGGTTCTGGATCCTCGGGTCAAGCCCGAGGATGACGGCGAAGAGGGGGAGGGCGGCTCAGTTCGCCGCCGCGTAGGCCTCCACCTCGGCGATCCGCGCGGCCTTGTCGGCGTCGCTGAGGAAGCTGCCCTCGAAGCTGTTCTTCGCCAGTTGCACCACCTGTTCGCGCGTCAGACCGACCGCCTCGGCCAACTGGCTGTAGTTGGCGTTCACATAGCCGCCGAAATAGGACGGGTCGTCCGAGTTCAGGGTGACGTGCAGACCCCGGCGCAGCATCTCGGGGACCGGGTGGTCCTTCAGATCCTTGACCACGCACAGCTTTAGGTTCGACAGGGGGCAGACCGTCAGCGTCATCTGTTCGGCGGCCAGACGGGCGATCAGGGCCTCGTCCTCCATTGAGCGGTTGCCGTGGTCCATGCGGTCGATGTGCAGCAGGTCCAGCGCCTCGCGCACATATTCGGGCGGGCCTTCCTCGCCGGCGTGGGCGCACAGCTTAAGGCCTAAGTCGCGGGCGGCGGCGAAGACGCGCTGGAACTTCGACGGCGGGTGGCCGACCTCGGAGGAATCCAGTCCGACGCCGATGAAGTGGTGCAGATAGGGCTTGGCGGCCTCCAGCGTGGCGAAGGCTTCGTCCTCGCTGAGGTGACGCAGGAAGCTGAGGATCAGGCCGCTGGTGACGCCGAGTTCCGCCTTGGCGCGATCCATCCCCGCGATCAGGCCCTCGACCACGACGGCGAAGGAGACGCCCCGGTCGGTGTGGGTCTGGGGGTCGAAGAAGATCTCGGCGTGGCGCACGTTGTCGGCCGCGGCGCGCTGGAAATAGGCGAAGGCCAGATCCTCGAAATCCTGACGGGTCAGCAGCACGGCCGCGCCCGCGTAATAGATGTCGAGGAAGTCCTGCAGGTTCGAGAAGTCATAGGCCGCGCGCACGGCCTCGACGCTGTCATAGGGGATGGCGACGCCGTTGCGCTGGGCCAGTTCGAACATCAGTTCGGGCTCAAGCGAGCCCTCGATGTGCAGGTGCAGTTCCGCCTTGGGCAGGCCGGCGATGAAGGCGTCGAGGGACATGGAGGGCTCCGGTAGCGTGGCGTGCAGCCTAGCGGTCCCGACCTTTGCCGTCATCCATGCCGGGTTTTTAAGTCGCCGTCATCCTCGGGCTTGTCCCGAGGATCCATAAACACAACGTCTGAAGTCGAAGCTCAGCATGCACAGCGGCAAGGTCTGAGCGTCTGGATCCTCGGGACAAGCCCGAGGATGACGGAGACGTTGGCAAGGGCGCACGACGGCTTGCGCCGACTTCAGCCGGGAACCCTCATCCGGCCCTTCGGGCCACCTTCTCCCATCGGGAGAAGGAAGCTGTTCCTACATCCGCTCGGGCGTCTCTATGCCCAGCAGGCGCAGCGCCGTCTCCAGCTGGTGCAGGGTCGCGGCGGCCAGGGCCAGGCGCGAGCCCTTGGCCGCTGCGTCCGGCGCGACCAGGATCGGGCAGGCGGCGTAGAATTTCGAGAAGCTCTGCGCCAGGCGATAGGCGTGCTCGGCGATCAGATTGGGCGAACGCTTGTCATAGGCGTCGGCCGTGGCCGCGTCGAAGGCGTCCAGCGTCAGGGCCAGATCGCGTTCGGCGGCTTCCTCGATGACGATGGGGGCCAGGGCCACGCCCTGTTCCGCCGCCTTGCGCAGCAAGGATTTCACCCGCACGGCCTGATATAGCAGATAGGGGCCGGTCTTGCCTTCGAAGCTCATGAAGCGGTCGAGGTCGAAGACGTAGCTGGTCGTGCGGTTGTTCGACAGGTCCGAGAACTTCAGCGCGGCGATCGCCACCTTATGGGCGATGTCCTCGAACTCCTCGGCGGGCAGGTCGTCGCCCAGCTTGGCTTCATGCAGACGCTCGCGCGCCTTTTCCGTCGCCTGATCGATCAGGTCGCGCAGTTTCAGGACGCCGCCCGCGCGGGTCTTGAACGGCTTGCCGTCGGCGCCGTTCATGGTGCCGAAGCCGAGGTGCTCCAGCGACTTCTCGGGCGCGTATCCGGCCAGATAGGCGGCGCGGAAGACCTGTTCGAAATGCTCGGCCTGACGCTCGTCGACGACGTAGAGGATCAGGTCGGGCGCAATCGACTTCTTGCGGTCCAGGATCGTCGCCAGGTCGGTCGTGCCGTACATGGCCGAGCCTTCGGAGCTGATGACCAGCAGGGGCGGGGGCGAGGGCGCCTCGATCACCGAGCCGTCGGCCAGCTTCTTCTTGCGCGTCTCGCCGTCGCGGGCGACGTGGACCACCTGGGCGCCGTCGTCCTCGACCAGCAGGCCCTTGGCCTTCAGGTCGGCGATCATCTCGTCCATCAGCGGATCGGCGTCGCTTTCGCCGTTCCACAGGTCGAAGTCGACCGACAGGTCGTCATATTCGCGCTTCAGCGCCTCGCGGCTGACGGCGACGAAGTGCGACCACAGCGCGCGATAGCCGGGGCGGCCGCCCTGCAGTTCGGCGGTCGCCTTGCGGGCGCGGTCGCGGAAGGCGGGGTCTTCCTTGGCCTTGCCCGCCGCCAGCGGATAGAGGCGGTCCAGATCAGCCAGAGTCACCGGCGTCTCGGCCGGGAAGGGGCCGTCGCCCTCGACCATGAAGGCGTCCGCGAGCCCTTCGTCGCCGCAGGCGGTGATCAGCAGGCCCATTTGGAAACCCCAGTCGCCGAAGTGCGCGTCGCCGGTCACGTGGTCGCCGCGCAGGCGGAACAGCCGCTTCAGGCTCTCGCCGATGATGGCGCTGCGCAAATGGCCGACGTGCATCGGCTTGGCCACGTTCGGGCCGCCGTAGTCGATGACCACCTTGCGCGGTTCGACGCGCGAGGCGCCGGCCAGTTCCTTGTCCGCCGCGACCTCGGCTGCGCGCTGGGCCAGGGCCGCATTCGACAGCTTCATGTTGATGAAGCCGGGACCGGCGACCTCGACCGATGACAGACGCGGATCGGCGGCCAGACGCTCGGCCACCTTGGCGGCCAGTTCGCGCGGATTGGCCTTCAACGCCTTGGCCGCGGCCAGGGCGCCGTTCGACTGGAAGTCGGCCAGATCGGGACGGTCGGACGCGGTGACGCGGGCCAGGGCCTTGTCCACGCCTTCGGCGGCGAAGGCGGCTCCGACCGCTTCGCTGAGAGAAGTCTTGAGGTCGGTCATGTCTTAGTTGGTCTGCTGGCCCGAAGTCGGGCGGAATCGGCTGCCGGATCGGTTGAACTCGGCCATCTGCGGCGTGACGTCGAAGCCGATCAGGACTTCGAAATTACCGCCGCTGGTGGTGGATTCGGCGCGCGGGATGACGATGGTCTGGCTGGCTTCGGCCTGGGTGCGATCGGCGCCGCCGAAGGTCACGGGCAGGTCGAAATATTCCTTGGCCAGGACCGCCGAGTTCCGCTCGGTCACGGCGATCCAGTAACGATAGGTGCGGGCGTCGCCCTCGGCCTGCGGACCCTTGCCCAGGCTGAACAGCAGGTTCATGTCCAGGCGGATGGGGTCGTCTTCACGATAGACGCAGTCGGAACTGACGCCCTCGATCTCGCCGGTAAAGCCCACGCCGTTGGCCGAGGGGCGCTCATAGTCCGACAGTTCGACGTAGCGGGCCGCATCGTAGAGAATCTTCACGAAGGGGCAGGGGCCGGCGTTGGCGCGACGGCTCAGCGGTGCGATGCGCGCGGGACGGGCGGGGGCCTTTTCGGCCTGCTGGCCTTGTTGCGGGCGTCCGCTTTGCGCCTCAGCGGCTTGGGGGATCAGCGCGGCCGTGACAGAGAAGGCGGCGAGGGCGGTCAGGACGCGACGCATCAGGAGCTTTCCGGCAGTCGATGGGGGCGCGGACGATCAAACATCCGATCGAACCACGCTGGGTGGTGATAGCGGCTAAAGCGAGGCGCGGCAAACGGCCTGCGCATCCTTGGGTGATGAAGGTGGCGACGACGCCTGCGAAGGACTAGGTTCCGGCTCATGAACGCGCCCGTGCCGACTTCCGATTTTCAACGCCGCCCCCTGTCCATTCGCATGGCGACGCCGCGCGGCTTCTGCGCCGGGGTGGACCGGGCCATCCAGATCGTCGAACGCGCGATCGAGAAATACGGCGCGCCCGTCTATGTGCGCCACGAGATCGTCCACAACCGCCACGTCGTCGACCGATTGAAGGGGCTGGGGGCTGTCTTCGTCAAGGATCTGGACGAGTGCCCGGACGACCGACCGGTCGTCTTTTCGGCCCACGGCGTGCCCAAGTCGGTGCCCGCCACCGCACGAGCCCGCGAGATGCTCTATCTGGACGCCACCTGCCCGCTGGTTTCCAAGGTTCACGTCGAAGCCGAGCGCAATTTCGCAGCGGGTCGCCACGTCATCCTGATCGGCCACGCGGGCCATCCCGAGGTCGTCGGCACCATGGGCCAGTTGCCCGCCGGCGCCATCAGTCTGGTCGAGACGGTCGAGGACGCCGAAAGCTTCCAGCGTCCTGGCGACCAGCCGCTGGCCTACGCCACCCAGACCACTCTGTCGGTGGACGACACGGCCGAGATCCTGGCGGCGCTGAAGCGGCGCTTCCCCGAACTGCCCGACCCGCACAAGGAAGATATCTGCTACGCCACCACCAATCGGCAGGAAGCGGTGAAGCGCCTGGGCGAGGGATGCGATCTGGTGCTGGTGGTGGGGTCCAAGAACTCGTCCAACTCGGCGCGGCTGGTTGATGTGGCTCTGCGCGCCGGCGCCAGGGACGCGCGTCTGGTGGATGACGCCGGCGATCTGGACTGGGCCTGGTTCGAAGGAGTCGCGGACGTGGGACTGACGGCGGGAGCCTCGGCGCCCGAACCGCTGGTGCAAGGCGTTATCGCCGCGCTTGAACAGCGATTCGACGTGACCGTGACGGAAGACGACGGCGCCCGCGAGACCGTGACCTTCAAGCTGCCTCGCGTCTTGACGACCTGATCCGGGCACAGAAAAAGGGCGCGTCCGTCGAAACGAACGCGCCCTTGAACATGCGGAATGTTCGGTAGCCTTACAGGCCTGGCAGCTTGAAGCGGGTGTCGCGGCGCGGCGCGATGGTGATGCCTTCGCGGCCGCCTGTCAGAGCCTGCAGACGCTCATATTCGGTCGAGGCGTCGATGGTCCGGGCGCCTTCGCCGGTCTGGGCCACGGTCGCAACCTGGCTGGCGGCGTCGTCCTTGCGCCAGAACATGATTCGATTGGCCCAGCTTTCTTCCTTGTGGGCGATGTTGCCGAACTCGTCATCGACAACATAGCGGGCTAGGGGGTCGGCGCGATCGGCGCCGGCCTGGGCGGTCAACGCCTGCTCGCCGGCGGTGCGGGTCACGGCTTGGCGCTGGCCCAGCAGAATCTGGCGCGCGGCGCTTTCCGGGGCCAGCTCCTGCGGGCGCGGGGCGCCGGGCGAAGGCGGGGTCAGGCCGTATTCCGGCGGCACCACCAGCGGGGCGCTGGCCACGGTGACGAATTCGTCCGGCACGACCTTGGACAGGCCGACGCTCTGCTTCATCGATCCGCAGGCGCTCAGGCTGAGGGCCGCGCCGGCGGCCAGGGTCACGATCAGGACAGGACGGTTACGCATGGGTCGTTCGGCTCCGGGAGGCGCGCCGCACGGGCGCAGGCTCGGGTCGATAAGTTAAGAGGGTGTGATTACGACTTTTCGTGGGCCGCGCCAACTGTCGAACGGCGCTCGGACAGGAAGCTGTCCAGGATCAGCAGGACGACGCCGACGGTGATGCCGCTGTCGGCGATGTTGAAGATCCAGGGGAACAGGCCCGTGCCGGAAAAGTCGAGGAAGTCGACCACGCCGCCGAAGCGAATGCGGTCGATGACGTTGCCGATGGCGCCGCCCATGACCAGGCCGATGGCCGCGACCAGCAGACGGCGGTCCGCCCGCGTCGCCCACCAGGCCAGCAGGCCCGCCACCACGACGGAGAAGACGCTCAGGATCCAACGCCCTGCGCCGCCGCCGAACAGGCCGAAGCTGACCCCGGTGTTCAGCACATAGGTCAGGTTGAACACCGGCGGCGCCACCTCGGCGATGCGGAAGCCGTCGGGAATGTGGGTGATGTGTTCAGCGCCGATGGCGCTCAGCACCCAGGCCTTGGTCAGCTGGTCCAGCACGATGACGGCGAGGGCGATCAAATAGGCGCCCAGGGCGAGACGGGAAATCTTCATGCCGAGCGGGTTAGCAGGAAGACGTTCGGCGGCGAAGAGGGAAATCGAAGAGGCGCGGATCGTCCGCACGGCCTTTCCCCCCGGTTTTCCCTCGCTATAAGCAGGGCATGACCCTGCCTCATCCGCTGCCCCGCCTGTCCGCCGTCGCCGACGACTACGACATCCTGCTCTGCGACGTCTGGGGTGTGATCCACAACGGCCGCGAAAGCTGGCCCGCGGCCTGCGAGGCCCTGACCAAGTTCAATGAGAAGGGCGGCCATGTCGTCCTGATCTCCAACTCGCCGCGCCCCTCGCCGGACGTGGTGGCGCAGCTGGACGCCCTGGGCGTGCCGCGCAGCGCCTGGAAGGCCTTCGTCACCTCGGGCGACGCCACCCGCATGGAACTGGCGCGCCGCGCGCCCGGACCGGCCTGGATCATCGGGCCGGACCGCGACTTCGTCCTCTATGAAGGTCTGGACCTGACCAGCGCTCACGACGCGGGCGACGCCGCATTCATCTCCGTCACCGGCCCCTATGACGACACGACCGAGACGCCCGAGGACTATCGCGAGCGCCTGACGCCCGCCGTCGAGCGTGGGCTGGAGCTGATCTGCGCCAACCCCGACCGCATCGTCCAGCGCGGCGATTCCATCATCTACTGCGGCGGCGCCATCGCCGATCTGTATGAGTCCATGGGCGGCCGCGTGGTCATGGCGGGCAAGCCGTTCGCGCCCATCTACGCCCTGGCGCTGAAGGAGGCCGAGGGGCTGATGGGGCGGCCGGTCGATCGTTCGCGCGTCCTGTGCATCGGCGACGGCGTGGTCACGGACGTTCTGGGCGCCGCCGAGCAGGCGCTGGACTGCCTGTTCATCGCCCAGGGTATTCACGGCGACGCCGCCAAGGGGCCGGACGGAACGCTCGATCCCGCCCGCGCGGCCGAATTGCTCCGTGCCGAGACGACCTTCGCCCGCTACGCCGCTCTGGAACTCACGTGGTGAGTCTCGCCATTTCGTCGCACCTGCCTTAAAGGGCCGCTCATGGTTGATCTGGTCCAAGCGCACCCGTCGGGCGGTTACATCCTCGACGAACTCCATGTCGGCATGGCCGCAGAGAAGACGGTTCACGTCACCGAAGAGCGGATTCGTCTGTTCGCCGAGGCGTCCGACGACTTCAATCCGGTGCACCTGGATGAGGCCTTCGCCGCCAAGACGGCCTATCGCGGCCGCATCGCCCACGGCCTGCTGTCGGCGGCTTTCGGCTCGGCGGTGGTGGGGACCATCCTGCCGGGCGCGGGCTCGATCTACATCTCCCAGACGCTGGCCTTCCATTTCCCGGTGCGGATCGGCGACACGGTGCGGATCGTCATCACCGTCATCGCCCTGGACCACGACAGCGCGCGCGGCGAGCTGCGCTGCGAGGGCTTCGTCGAGGACAAGCTGATCATGGACGGCGTGGCCGTCGTGCGCGTGCCGCGCCGCCGCAAGCCTTCGGCGCGCTGAGAGCCGTCCGCATGGTCGAGGTCATTCGCGACTGGCGCGGTCTGACCGCCGCGCAGCAGGGGGCGGCCGTGGCCGTCGGCGCCTTCGACGGCGTGCATCGCGGCCATCAGGCGGTCATCGCCTCGGCGCGCGAGGCGGCGGATCACCTGGGCGTCCCCCTGGCCGTGGTCAGCTTCGATCCTCATCCGCGCCGCCTGTTCCAGCCCGAGGCCGCGCCCTTCCGCCTGATGACGCCGGACCAGATGGCGCGCGCCCTGGCGCCGCTGGGCGTCGACCGCCTGTATCTGTTGCCGTTCGATCGCGAGATGGCGGGCATGTCGGACGAGGAATTCGCCCGCCGCGTCCTGTCCGAGGGCCTGGGGATCAGACACGCCGCCGTCGGCTTCGACTTCACCTTCGGCAAGGGCCGCTCCGGCTCGCCGGCTCTGCTGCAAGCCTATGGCGAGACGCTGGGCTTCAGCGTCTCCGTCACCGACCGCATCGACGACGCCTCGGGCCTGAAGCTGTCGTCCAGCGCCGTGCGCGAGGCGTTGAAAGCCGGCGACATGGACCGCGCCGCCGCCATCCTGGGCCGCCCCTTCGCCATCCAGGGCGAGGTGATCCACGGCGACAAGCGCGGCCGCACCATCGGCGTGCCGACCGCCAACATCGCCATGGGCGACTATATGCGCCCGGCCTATGGGGTCTATGCGACCCGCACCCGCCTGCCCGATGGGCGGGTGGTCAAGGGCGTCGCCAACCTGGGCGTCCGTCCGATGTTCGAGGTCGAAGAGCCCCTGCTCGAAGTCTGGCTGCTGGACTTCGACGAGAGCCTCTACGGTCAGGTGCTGGAGACCGAGCTGATCGCCTTCCTGCGCGGCGAGATGAAGTTCGACGGCCTCGATGCGCTCAAGGTCCAGATCGACGCCGACGCCGCCGCCGCCCGCGCGCTTCTGGGCTGAGGCCTGGGCGCCCCTGCGGCGTGACTCATTTGTAAGTCGGAACGGCGTTCGGCCTGAGTTAGTCTCTGCGTTTAAAAGCGGAAGAGGCTCGCCATGGGGCAGGGGTTTTCGCGTGTAGTTCTGGCGGTGGTTCTGGCCGTCGCGGCCGGATCGGCGGCGGCCCAGGCGCCGCAGGTCGTCACCTATAAGACGGCGGGCGAGCAGGCCCTGTCCGCCCATCTGTTCGCGCCGAGCGATGTCGCTGCGAGGCCGCGACCGGCGATCCTGATGTTCCACGGCGGCGGCTGGGTGGCGGGCGAACCCGCCTGGACCTATCCGGCGGCGCGGCGGATGCAGGCGCAGGGCCTGGTCGCCATCCCCATCGAGTATCGCCTGTCAGGCGAGACGGCGACGCCCGCCGACGCCTTGTCCGACGCCTGCGACGCCTTCGCCTGGCTGCGCGCCCATGCGGCGGAGCTGGGCGTCGATCCGCAGCGAGTGGCGGGCTACGGCGTCAGCGCGGGCGGGCATCTGGTCGCCGCCGCCGGACTGGGCGGCTGTGCGGAAGGGATCAAGGGGCCGGACCTGCTGCTGCTCTGGTCGCCGGCGCTGGATCTGGCCCAGGACGGCTGGGTGCGGCGGCTGCTGGGCGGAGCTGACCCGGCGACGATCTCGCCGTTGAGCTTGGCGGCGCGAGGCGGTCCGCCCGCCGTCATCGTGCAAGGCGCGGCCGACACTCTGACCCCCGCGCGCGGCGCTCAGGCCTTCTGCGCTGCGCTAGTCCAGGCGAATGGCGCTTGCGACCTGCATCTCTATCCGAGCCTGGGGCATCTGCTGACCCGCAACCTCGACAATCAGGAAAGCGACTTCGACCCCGATCCCGTCGCCCGCGCCGACGGCGAAGCGCGGCTGGACGCCTTCCTGGTCGCGCACGGGTATGGATCAAAGCCATAGCGGGCCGCTTGCGCGCCGCGCCCTGCGCGGCCAGGTGCAGAACGGCGTTCAGGGGAGGGGCGAATGCAGAGTGATAACCCAATGGCCTGGCGAGCGATCGCGGGCGTCTGCGCCCTGTGGGCCGTCGCGTCGGCGTTCAGCGGGGCGGGCGTGTCGGCGCCGCTGCTGATCGGAGCCTTGGCGCTGATTTGCGGCGTCAACGCCGACGCCCGGCGCTGGACGACAGGCAAGCTGTCGTGGGCCTTGTCCGGCTCGGCGTTGCGGCTCGTTCTGGTGATGATCGGCGTGATGATGCTGTGGCAGACCGTCGGCCTGGAACTGGCTCTGTTCGCCGCCGGTGACGTGCTGGCCTATCTCGAAGTCCTGACGGCGGTCAGCCTGATGACCGCACAGGCGCGGTTGGCGCCGGTCAGGGCGGCGATGACGCGGCGCGTGACGGCGCTCATGCAGCCGCTGCGCCGCTTGAAACTCAGAAGTCGGGCGCGCCGTATCCGGCCGAAGACGCCGCCGTCTTCCAGCGACGCCG
Source organism: Brevundimonas sp. 357 (assembly GCF_003938605.1). Classification (GTDB taxonomy): domain Bacteria; phylum Pseudomonadota; class Alphaproteobacteria; order Caulobacterales; family Caulobacteraceae; genus Brevundimonas. Next base: position 60,250 of record NZ_RHWX01000003.1, read on the forward strand.
ACGGAACGGAGGGCGTCTGGGCCTTCGCTTGAGGCTTTAGCTCTCCGCCTTCTCGGCGATGGCCATCAGGTCGTCGTGCAGCGACTTGCCCTTGTCGTCGATGATGTCGGCGATGCGCCACATCGGGCCTTCCTTCACCAGCTTCAGCGTCTGGCGACGCTCGCGGCCGTGGTTGGTGAAGACGACCTCGGCGGTCGCGGCTTGGGGGCCGTCGGGCGTCATCGTCACCGCCTTCAGGGCGAAGCCGTCGATGTCCTGGCAGGCGCAGATGGGGTCGTAGTTCAGATAGGGGACTTCGTCGCGGGACTGAGCCTCGCGGAAGTCGACGCCGATCAGGGCGTTCAGGGTGCGTGAATAGAGGGGGTCGCGGCCGGGGGTGATCGCCGCCTCGGCCGGGTCGGGCGCATCACGAGGCTCCGCCGCGCGGGCGTAGAGGGCGCGCACGAAGGCTTCGGCGTCTTTTTCGCCTGCCGCATAGACGGCGGCGCGGCCGGTCAGGGCCGACGCGGCGGCCTCAGCCGGAGCGGGCGCCTCCTTTTCCGCCGAGCAGGCGGCCGCCGTCAGGGCCAGCACCGCCGCCGTCGCCAAGGCCTGAATACGCATCCGATCCGTCTCCCGTCTGTTCGCCTGGACTATGGCGCAGGGGGCGTGCGGTCTGCTAGAGCTTTCCCATCATGACCGTTCGCGTGATCCGTCCGATTTCGATTAGCCGCCCGGCGTAGCGCCGCAGGGCTGACAGCCCCGCGCACGTCGGGATTTCTCGAAACATTCCGCCGAGACGACGCCGCCTTGAGCCATCAGGGCATGGGCCGTCCGGCGCCTTCACGCTAGACTGACGCCCGACGCCGTTTCCAAACGGCCGCGCGCGCAAAGACGAAAAGACATTCCATGGCCGACGCCGACACCCAGACCCCTTCCGGCCGCGACTATCGCGACACCGTCTTCCTGCCCGAGACGCCGTTCCCGATGCGCGGCGGCCTGCCCAAGAAGGAGCCGGAAATCCTGGCCCAGTGGGGCGACCTGTACGGAACCTTGCGCGCCCTGCGTCAGTCGCAGAAGGCGCCGCTGTATGTGCTGCACGACGGCCCGCCCTACGCCAACGGCGACATCCACATCGGCCATGCCCTGAACAAGACGCTGAAGGACTTCGTGGTCCGCTCGCGCTTCCTGCTGGGCTATGACGTCGACTACGTTCCCGGCTGGGACTGCCACGGCCTGCCGATCGAGTGGAAGATCGAGGAGCAGTTCCGCGCCAAGGGCCGCCGCAAGGACGAGGTGTCGAAGGAAGAGTTCCGCACCGCCTGTCGCGAATACGCCGGCAAATACATCGACCTGCAGCGCGACCAGTTCCTGCGTCTGGGCATCACCGGCGACTTCGCCAACCGCTACGCCACCATGGACTTCACGTCCGAAGCGGCCATCGTCGCGGAGTTCCACAAGTTCAAGAACTCGGGCCAGCTGTATCGCGGCTCCAAGCCGGTGATGTGGTCGCCGGTCGAGCGCACGGCCCTGGCCGACGCCGAGGTCGAGTATCACGACCACGTCTCGCCCACGATCTGGGTCAAGTTCCCGGTGGTCGGCGCGACCGACAGCCACCCGGACGACCTGCTGACCTTCCGCGCGGCGACGCCCTCGATCGTGATCTGGACGACCACGCCGTGGACCATCCCGGCCAACCGCGCCATCAGCTACGGCCCCGAGATCAACTACGGCCTGTATGAGGTCACGGCCCTTGAGGAAGGGCTGGACTATGAGCCCTGGGCCAAGCCGGGCGACCGCTTCATCCTCGCCGACAAGCTGGCCGAAGAGGTGTTCAAGGCCGCCAAGATCGCCGCCTGGACGCGCGTCTACGACATCGACCCGTCGGGCCTGGAGTGCGCCCACCCGCTGGCCGCCCTGGACAGCGGCTATGGCTTCTCCGTGCCGCTGCTGGCGGGCGATCACGTCACCGACGACGCTGGCACCGGCTTCGTCCACACGGCGCCGGGCCACGGCGCGGACGACTACAATGTCTGGCTGGCCCACGGCCATCGCGAGGTGCCGGACACGGTCGATCCCGACGGCGCCTACTACGACCACGTGCCCCTGTTCGCGGGCCTCAAGGTGCTGGAGACCGAGGGCAAGAAGACCGGCAAGTTCGGCCCCGCCAACGGCGCGGTGATGGAAAAGCTGATCGAGGCGGGCAACCTGCTGGCGCGCGGCCGGATGGAGCACTCCTATCCGCACAGCTGGCGCTCCAAGGCGCCGATCATCTTCCGCAACACGCCCCAGTGGTTCATCCGCATGGATGAGGAACTGGAAGACGGCGCGACCCTGCGCGACAGCGCTCTGAACGCCATCGACGCCACCGCCTTCCACCCGGCGGCGGGCAAGAACCGCATCCGTTCGATGGTCGAGGGCCGCCCCGACTGGCTGATCAGCCGTCAGCGCGCCTGGGGCACGCCCCTGGCCATGTTTGTGGACAAGCAGACGGGCCAGCCCCTGCACGACCCCGAGGTCGACGCCCGCATCGTCAAGGCCGTGGCCGAGGGCGGCGCCGATGTCTGGTTCTCGGCGCCCGACGCCGACTTCCTGGGCGCGCACGACCCGGAGCGGTTCGAGAAGGTCACCGACATCCTCGACGTCTGGTTCGACTCCGGCTCGACCCACGCCTTTACGCTGGACCCGCGCACGGCCGAGAGCGGCTATACGGGCGACCGCCCGTCGCACTGGCCCGCCGATCTCTACCTGGAAGGCTCGGACCAGCATCGCGGCTGGTTCCAGTCGTCGCTGCTGGAGGGCTGCGGCACACGCGGCCGGGCGCCGTTCAACGCCGTCCTGACCCACGGCTTCACCCTGGACGAGAACGGGGAGAAGATGTCGAAGTCGCGGGGCAACACCACCGACCCCCTGACCATCATCAAGGAGTCGGGCGCCGACATCCTGCGTCTGTGGGTGGCCCTGGTCGACTATTCGGACGACCAGCGCATCGGCAAGCAGATCCTGCAAACCACGGTCGACGCCTATCGCAAGCTGAGGAACACCGTCCGCTATCTGCTGGGCGCGCTGAACGGCTTCGACGAGGTCGAGCGCCTGACGGACTATGATCAGTTCCCGCCGCTGGAGAAGTTCATCCTGCACCGCCTGTGGGAGCTGGATGGCCAGGTGCGTCAGGCCTACGAGGAATACCGCTTCCAGGACGTGGTGCGGCCGGTGCTGGAGTTCTGCTCGGGCGACCTGTCGGCGCTGTATTTCGACGTGCGCAAGGACAGCCTCTATTGCGACCGTCCCGACAGCATCAAGCGCCGCGCCGTCCGCACGGTGATGGACGAGGTGTTCAGCCGCCTGACCGCCTGGCTGGCCCCGCTGACGCCCTTCACGATGGATGAGGCGTGGACGACGCGCTTCCCCGAAGCCGGCACCAACTGCGCGCGGGTGATCCCGGAGACGCCGGGCCAGTGGCGCAACACGGCCGAGGCCCAGCGCTGGACCAATGTCGAGACGGTGCTGGAAGTGGTCAACGAGGCGCTGGAAGCCGCGCGTCGCGACAAGGTCATCGGCGGGGCGCTGGACGCCTGGCCGGTAGTGACGGCCCCGGCTGAACTGCTGGCCCCGTTCGAGGGACTGGACGCCGCCGAGGTGTTCCGCACCTCGGGGGCTGAACTGATTGCGGGCGGCGAGGCCGTGACTGTCGAAGTGAACACGGCGGACTATCCCAAATGCGCCCGCTCCTGGCGCCGTGTGCCGGACGTCGGCTCCGACGCCGACTATCCCGACCTGTCGGCCCGCGACGCTGACGCAGTGCGCTGGCTGGACGCGCAGAAAGCCTAAAGGATCAGGCCCCTCCGCTCCGGCGCAGGGGCCTTTTTCTTCCTTCTCCCACAAGGAGAGAAGAGATCAGACGGCGTCGTGGAAGATCAGGCCCAGCGTCATCCGCTTGCCCGCGCGCACCGTGCTGACGCCGTGGCGCATCTGGACGCGGTAGTCGCCGCGCGTGCCGGCGACGGGACGTTCGCGCACGGCGAAAATGACCGCCTGCCCCTGTTTCAGCGGCACGACATGGGCCTGCGACTGCGAACGGGGCTTCTGCTCGACCAGGACGAATTCGCCGCCCTCGAACTCGGCTGGATCGCTCAACAGGATGGCGGCCTGCAGCGGGAAGACCAGATCGCCGTACAGATCCTGATGCAATCGGTTGTAGTCGCCGGGGCCGTAGCGCAGCATCAGCGACGTCGGCCGCGTCTGCCCCGCTGCGCGGCAGCGGGCGGTCAGTTCATCCAGTTGGGCCGGAAAGCCCGGTCGCCCCATCCGCCTCGCCCAGTCGTCGGCGATCGGCGCCAGACCTTCGTAGAGATGCGCCCGCAGCCGGGGCAGGGGATCGGGCAGGGGATCGACGAAATACTGATACTCGCCCTGACCGAAGCCGTGGCGCTGCATGACGATGCGGCTGCGGAACCGCTCGGGCTGGTCATAGAGGGTCTGCAGGGCCTCGCAGGTCGCGGGAGTCAGCAGGGGGCCGGTCAGAGCCCAGCCCTGGGCGTTCAGGTCGGCGGCGATGCGGGGCCAGTCGAGGGCGGCGTCGGTCATGCCGCTATCAGAGCGCGCGGCGGCCCGTTTTGTCTGGCGGCTTTCGGCCGTGGGCTTAGAAGCGCACCCTCTGCTCGGCCGATTTCAGCGTCGAGCGGACGAAGTCGGCGGGCGGGTCGGTTTCGGCCAGGACGGCTTCCTTGATGGCGCGCGGCTCGCCGAAGAGGTGGCCCTGACCCATGGCGATATCCAGTTCGAGGATGTCGACGACCTGTTTCTCGCTCTCGACCTTTTCGGCGATCAGTTCGAGGCCGTGACGGCGGGTCAGGGGGGCGAAGTCTCCGGCGCGGATGTCCGGCTGGCTGGGAAGGGGGGCGGCGCCGTCCAGATCCAGCAGTTGCTCGATCAGCAGGTCGGCGGCCACCTTGATGAAGCGCACGTCCGAGCGTTGCAGATCGGCGAAGTCCAGATCCAGCGTCTGCACCTTGTCGATGGAGAAGCGGAAGCCCAGGTCGGCCAGCTTGGCCATGTTGCGCGCCTCGATGGCGCCGCGCGCGTCGAAGGTCGCCTGGCCCAGTTCGAAGATCAGGGCGTCCTTCAGGTCGCGGTTCTGGCTCAGGAAGTCGAGGAATTGGGGGAAGAAGGTCTCGTCGCCCAGAGACGCCAGCGAGATGTTGCAGAAGACCCCGACCTTGCGGTCCTGTCCGGCCAGACGGCGCACGATCTGGGCGCAGCGAAACAGCAGCAGGTTGTCGATGGCGGGCAGCAGGCCCTCGCCCTCGGCCACCGACAGGTATTCGGCGGGCATCATCACCCGGTTGGACGGGTCGCGCAGGCGGGTGAAGCTCTCATAATAGACCGTCCGCCGCTGGGGCAGGGTCACGACGGGCTGAAGATACAGGTCGATGCGGTTCTCGCTGAGGGCGTCGTGGACGGTCTTCAGCAGGGTGTTCGACTGAACCTGACGGCGGCCCTCGAAGGTGTCGGCGGTCAGGGTGGAGGCGGCCAGCCGCTCCTCGATGGATTCGCTCATCTGCTGGACCAGGCCTTCCAGCATCCGCACCTCGCCGGTCAGGGCGTCGGTGCGCGACAGGGCGCCGGTCTCGATGGCCTGCGCCAGTTCGGTCAGGGCGCCTTGGGTCGACTCCATCGCATCGGCCAGCAGGCGATGGGCCTCGCGCACCTTGGCGATCTCCAGACGCAGGGCGCGACGGTCGGCCATGCCCGTGACGAGGGCGTGGAGGCCGGCCATGATCCCCAGCGCGCCCAGCACCCCGGCCGCGCCCGCGCCGCCGCCCAGACCGGCGCGCCAGATCGCCGCCCCGATGGTCAGGGCGAGGAAAAGGTAGCCGAAGAACAGGAAGCCGCCGGTGATCTTTCGCATGGGGCCGGTCAGAACCGCCTTTCCCTATAGAATCGATCAAGTATCACGTTAACGAAGCCTAACGGCTAGGGTCCGCGCGGACAAACGGGCGGTAAAAGGAGGTTAACGCATGGAATTGTTCGATCTGAGCGGCAAGGTGGCCGTCATCACCGGCTCCTCCAAGGGCATCGGCAAGGCCATCGCCGAGCGTCTGGCCGAACACGGGGCCCGCGTCGTCATCTCCTCGCGCAAGGCCGGGCCGTGCGAAGAGGTCGCCGTCGCCATCAATGAGAAGCACGGCGAGGGCCGCGCCATCGCCATTCCCGCCAACATCGCCTCCAAGGAAGACCTGCAGCGGCTGGTGGACGATACCCGCACGGCTTTCGGTCAGATCGACATTCTGGTCTGCAATGCGGCGAGCAATCCCTACGCCGGGCCGATGGCCGGCATCGCCGACGAGCAGTTCGAAAAGATCCTTCAGAACAACGTCATCTCCAACCACTGGCTGATCCAGATGGTCGCGCCCGAGATGGTGGAGCGGAAGGACGGGGCGATCCTGCTGATCTCCTCCATCGGGGGTCTTCGCGGCAACGCCCTGATCGGCGCCTACAACATCTCCAAGGCGGCGGACATGCAGCTGGCGCGCAATCTGGCGGTGGAATTCGGGCCGTCGAACGTGCGGGTGAATTGCATCGCGCCGGGCCTGGTCCAGACCGATTTCGCCAAATACCTGTGGGAGAACCCGGAGCTGCTGAAGACCGTCACCGACCCCGCGCCGCTGAAAAGGATAGGCCAGCCGGATGAAATCGCGGGCACGGCGGTCTATCTGTGCAGCCCTGCGTCGGCCTATGTGACCGGCCAGACCCTGGTGGTGGACGGCGGACTGACGATTGCCTGGTGAGAACAACAAACCGCGCCCAAGCAGCCCGAAGGGCGATGGCGCCGCTAAACTGGGCCAGGAATTAGTCTGGCGGTTGGAGGCTGCGGCGTTCCAGGGGCTGTTCGGCTTCCTGCGCCTGCTGGGCGTCGAGCGGGCCTCGGGCTTCGGGGGTAAGCTGCTGCGGACGCTGGGTCCGCTGACCGGCACGCACAAGACGGTGACGCGAAACCTGCGCATCGCCTTCCCCGACATGGACGCCGCCGAGCGCGACCGCCTGGCCGTGGAGCAGTGGGAGCAGACGGGCCGCACCTTCGCCGAACTGGCCGTCATGGACCGGTTGACGCCGGAAAGCGGGCGGATCGACATCGTCGGGCTGGAGCGGCTGCATGCGGTGCGCGACAGCGGCAAGCCGGTGGTTCTGATCTCGGGCCATCTGGCCAATTTCGAGGTCATGGCGGCGGTCATTATGTCGGCGGGCGTACCGTGTCAGGTGACCTATCGCGCGGCCAACAACCCCTATGTCGACGCCCTGATCCGCCAGAGTCGCGAGCGTTACGGCATCAAGCTGTTCGCGCCCAAGGGCGATGGCACGCGCGAACTGATGGCGGGGATGAAGCGCGGCGAATCCATCGCCCTGCTGGTCGATCAGAAATACAGCCAGGGGCCGGAGGTCGAGTTCTTCGGCCAGCCGGTCAACGCCTCGCCCGGCGCGGCGCGCATGGCGCTGAAGTTCGGCACGGTGATGCAGCCGCTGTCGGTGGTGCGCCTGCCCGGCGTACGCTTCCGCGTCACCGCGCATGAGCCGATCGCCGTGCCCGATACCGACGACAAGGCGGCTGATGTGCTGGGGGGCGTGCAGGCGGCCAACCGCTTCGTCGAGGATCGGGTGCGCGAGCATCCGGTCGACTGGTTCTGGGTCCACAAGCGCTGGCCGCCCCAGGTCTATGAGGCGCTGCGGGCGTCGGAGCGATCATAGTGCTCCTCAGCATAACGCCGTGATGACGGCGGTAGGGAGAAAGTCGACGCCTAATCCACCACGCCGTCGTCGGCCCGGCGGAAGGGACCGGTGAAGCCTGTCGTCCCTGTGCGGCGGCGATCCGGTCCGAAATAGCTGGGCGAGCGCACGAAGGGGCGGGGGCGCAGGATCACCGCCTCGATCCGCGTCAGCAGGGTCTGGGCCTTCACCGGCTTGGCCACGAACTCGGTCACGCCCGCGTCACGGGCCTCGGTGACACGGCTCTTCTCGGAATGGCCCGTCATCATGATGACCGGCAGATAGGGGTTCGGGCTGTCGCCCTCGTTGCGGACTGCGCGGGTGAAGGCGGCGCCGTCCATCGGCTTCATGCGGAAGTCGACGATGGCGATATCGACCGCCTCCTGACGCAACAGGTTCAGCGCCGCCGCCCCGTCCTCCGCCTCGGTCAGGCGGCCCACGCCGACGGACTTCAGCATGGCGGCGACGATGGCGCGCATATTGGGATTGTCGTCGACCAGCAGGACGTGGATCGAACTCAGGGCGGACATCTGCGGGACACCGACGAACAGGGGCGCCGGAGGCGATCCGGCCATGACATTCAGAAAGGGCTCAGCGCCCGGCGGCCGCCAGATACTCGTGCGGTCCGGCGTAGGCTTCCTGCTTTTCGACCGACCAGTAGCGCAGGGCGGTCAGGGGAATGGCCGCGCCGCTGACAGCGCACCGCACATAGGCCCCAGCGGACAGGACCGCGAACTCGCCGTCGCCGTAATGAAGGCAGGCCTCGCTGGAGACGGAAGAGGGGGGCTGGGTGCTCATGCCGCCATCATAGCGTGAAGCTTGTGCGGGACGAGAGCCGAATCGCCGTCATCTGGCCGCCTGTCGTTCACAATTTCGGATGTTCCATGTCCCGCTCGCCCGCCGACATCCTGGCCGCCGCCGTTTCCGCCGCTGTCCTGGCCGCCGCGCCCGGCGCGATCGCTCACGACGATGCGGCCGAGCGCCCGACGATCCGCGATCTGGGCCGGGCGCCGGGCATACTGTCGCCGGGGCCGTTGAACGCCATCACCGACGTGGCCGGGGTGAAGGTGGGGCAGGTGACGCTGCATTCTGGCGACAGCATCCGCACCGGCGTCACCGCCATCGTGCCGCACGGCGGTTCCCTGTTCCGCGACAAGGTTCCGGCCGGACTGTCGGTGGCCAACGGCTTCGGCAAGCTGGCGGGCGCGACGCAGATCATGGAACTGGGCGAGGTCGAGACGCCCATCGTCCTGACCAACACCCTGTCCGTGGCGCGGGGGATCGACGGCGTTCTGGACTGGACGCTGAAACAGCCGGGGCATGAGGACGTCCGATCGGTCAACGCCGTGGTGGGCGAGACGAACGACGGCGGGCTGAACGACATCCGCGCGCGCGTCGTCACGGCCGCCGATGTGGTGCGGGCCATCGAGACGGCGACGCCGGGGCCGGTCGAGCAGGGCGCGGTCGGCGCCGGGACAGGGACCATCGCTTTCGGCTTCAAGGGCGGCATCGGCACCAGCTCGCGCAAGCTGCCCGACAGTCTGGGCGGCTTCACCGTGGGGGTGCTGGTGCAGTCGAACTATGGCGGCGTGCTGAGCATCGACGGGGCGCCGGTCGGGATGCGGCTGGGCCGCTACTACCTGCGCGAGGAGGTGGAGAATGAGCGCGCCGACGGTTCGATCATGATCGTGGTGGCGACGAACGCGCCGCTGTCGGACCGCAATCTGGAGCGACTGGCGAACCGCGCCTTCGCCGGTCTGGCGCGGACGGGGGCGGCCTTTTCGAACGGCTCGGGGGACTATGCGATCGCGTTTTCGACGGCGGAGGACGTGCGGCGGACGCCAGAGCGGCGGGCGGGACAGGCGATGGTCGCGGACTGGCCGAACGACCGCATGTCGCCCCTGTTCGTCGCGGTCGCCGAGGCCACGGAGGAGGCCATCCTCAATTCCCTGCTGAAGGCGCAGACGACGACCTCGGTGATCGACGGCAAGCCGGTGATGATCGAGGCGCTGGGTATTGAGGCGGTGAAGGCGGTGCTGGCTGAGACCGCCAGCCGTTAGGGCGCCGCCCCTTCTAATCCGCTCATCCCGGCGGACGCCGGGATCCAGTGTGAGCAACGCGCTCGGTTCTTCTGAAGACTGGCGCCGAGTTTCCAGGTGCTGAGGTTGAAGCCAAAGCGTTGGATCCCGGCGTCCGCCGGGATGAGCGGGTGTTGGCTCAGAACAGGTCGCCCTGTCCCGCAGGCGATGGCTTCGAACGAGGGGCAGGCTTGGGCGCAAGCGTCGGACGCGGCGTCGCGCCCTCGCCGTCGATGGTCGCGCCTCTGGCGCCGTCGCCGAAGACGATCTGCACCGCCTGCCCCGGCGATAGGGCGGCGGCTGAGGCGATCATGGCGCCGTCGGCGTCTTCGATGCGGGCGAAGCCGGGTTTGGGCGTCTTGGGGTTCAGCGTGGTCAGGGCGCGGGACAGGGCGGCGAGGCGGTCCTCGGCGCGCTCCAGCCGACGCGGCATGACGCTGTCCAGACGCACGCTCAGCGCTTCCAGCCGCGCCTGCCGCTGATCGAGGCGGCGATGCAGGGGCGCGGGGCTGAGGCGTCCCACCGTCTGCAGCAGGCGGCGCTCGTTGCGGGCGACGCCCGCCTGAACCGCAGAGCCCAGACGGTCGGCGGCGCCGCGCAGGCGGTCCTGACCGCGCTCGACGCGGGCGCGCAGCAGACCGGGCGTCAGCCGACCGGCCGCGACCGCCAGCTGGCGCTCATGCACGGCGACGTTGCGGTGAAGCCCTGAGCCGAGGCGGCTGGCGGCGAGGTCCAGCCGCTGCTGCGGCAGGGCCAGCAGGTCTTCGGGCCGGGCGGGCAGGCCGCGCGCGGCGGCGCGCAGGCGGGTGCGGCGATCCTCCAGCATCCGCGCCCCGGCGCGCGACAGGCGACCCTCCAGATCGCTGAGCGCCCAGCGTAGATCGGCCAGCACCGGCGTCGCAATCTCGGCCGCCCCGGTCGGGGTCGGGGCGCGGCGGTCCGACACGAAGTCGATCAGGGTGGTGTCGGTCTCGTGCCCCACGGCCGAGATGATGGGGATGCGGGCGGCCGCGACCGTGCGCGCCAAAGCCTCGTCGTTGAAGCACCACAGATCCTCGACCGAGCCGCCGCCGCGCGCGACGATCAACAGGTCGGGGCGGGGGATCGGCCCGTCCGGCGTCATGGCGTCGAAGCCGCGGATGGCGTTGGCGACCTGGCCGCTGGCGGCGTCGCCCTGAACCACAACGGGCCAGACTATGACACGGCAGGGCCAGCGCTCGGCAATGCGGTGCAGGATGTCGCGGATGACGGCGCCGGTGGGGCTGGTGATGACGCCGATGGTGGCGGGGAAGGTCGGCAGGGCCTTCTTCTTCGCCGGGTCGAACAGGCCCTCGTCGCGCAGTTTGACCTTCAGCCGCTCCAGCTGGGCCAGCAGGGCGCCCGCGCCCGCCGCCTCCATGCTCTCGATCACGATCTGATAGGAGGAGCGCGCCGGATAGGAGGTGATCTTGCCGGTGACGATGACCTCCAGCCCCGTCTCGGGCTGGACGCCCAGGCCGCGCACCACGCCCTTCCAGATCACGCCGTCGATGGCCGATTTGTCGTCCTTCAGCGTCAGATAGACGTGGCCCGAGGCGTGGCGGTTCACCTTGGAGATTTCGCCGCGCAGCCGCACATGGCCGAAGCGTTCCTCCAGGGTTCGCTTCAGCGCGAAGCTCAGCTCCGAGATGGATAGCGGCGGATTGTTGTCGCGCGCGGGCTGCGGTGCCGCGCCCTCGAAGGCGTAGTCGTCGTCGGAGGTCATGGCGCGCACCCTAGCCGTCGCCGCCGCGCCCGCAAAGACATGGTCGGCAAGCGTGGCGGAACGGGCGCGTCCCCGCGCGCGTTCGCCGGTCATGGTGCAGTCTCCAGACCCGTTTCCGGAAGAGCCGACGGCCGACGACCTGCCGCCCGACCAGGCGCGCGAGCGCGAACTGGCGCGTCGCAGTCATAATCCGACGCTGAGCCCGTGGCTGGTTCTGGGGCTGATTCTTCTGGCCGGCGCCGGCGTCTATGTGGTCTCGGCCCTGATCTAGAGACAGGAGGGTTCGATGATGAAGACCGTGTTCGCGGCCGCCTCGGCCGCGGCTCTGCTGGCGGCTTGTTCGCAGCCGCCGGCCAAGCCGGATAGGACGCCCGAGGCCTCGCCCGACGCCGCCTCGGCGCCGATCATGGCTGGCGCGCCCGCCGCTGGGGCCGGGGCCATGGCGCTGGGCCTGACCGTGGCTCAGTTGGAGGACGCCGACATCATCACGCCGGCGGGCGTCGATCTGGGCGATGTCCAGCGGGTCGATGTGGACGCCTCGGGCGCCGTCTCCGGTCTGATCATCGAGCCGGCAGGCGAGGGCGGGCCGCGCTGGGTTCGTATTCCGCTGGATGGTCTGACCACCCGCAAGGAAGGCGACGACTACGACCTGGTGTCGACCATGACGCTGGCGCAGTTGAAGGCCTTGCCCGCCTGGGTTCCTTGATTTGCGTGACCCAAGGGGCCGCTAACCCTTTCCGGCGCTTGACCGGGACGGCGCGTGCGGCCATTCCGCCCCCATGAACATTCTGCTCGTCGGATCAGGGGGGCGCGAACACGCCCTGGCCTGGAAGATCGCCCAGTCGCCGCTGGTGACGCGGCTCGTCGTCGCGCCCGGTAGTCCGGGCATGGCCAGGCTGGGCGAGATGCGCCCGGACCTGAAGGCGACCGACGCCGAAGGCCTGGCGGCCCTGGCGCGCGAGATGAAGGCGGACCTGGTCGTGGTCGGTCCGGAATCGGCCCTGGCCGAGGGTCTGGCCGACCGGCTGAACGCGGCGGGCATTCCCTGCTTCGGCCCGACGCAGGCGGCGGCGCAGTTGGAGACGTCGAAGGCCTTCTCCAAGGCCTTCCTGCAACGCCACGGCATCCCGACGGCGGGCTATGGCGTCTATGAGGACGTCGCCTCGGCCAAGGCGGCGCTGGATCAGTATTCGGCTCCCTATGTCATCAAGGCCGACGGCCTGGCGGCGGGCAAGGGCGTGGCCATCAGCCCCGATCGCGCCGACGCCGAGGCCGAGATCGAGCGGATGCTGGGCGGCCGCTTCGGCTCGGCCGGGTCGCGCGTGGTGATCGAGGAATTCATGGACGGGGAGGAGGGCTCCCTCTTCGCCCTGTCGGACGGAACGCGGGCCGTGCTGTTCGGCGGCGCCCAGGACCACAAGCGCGCCTTCGACGGCGATCTGGGCCCGAACACCGGCGGCATGGGCGCCTATTCGCCCGCGCCCGTCTTCACGGCGGCTTTCACCCAGGCGGCCAACGACCGCGTGGTCGTTCCGACCATTCAGAAGATGGCCGAGGAAGGCGCCCCCTATCGCGGCGTCCTCTATGTCGGGCTGATGGCGACGGCCGAAGGCCCCAAGGTGGTCGAGTTCAACGCCCGTTTCGGCGACCCGGAATGCCAGGTGCTGATGATGCGGTTCGACGGCGACGTCGTGCCGCTGCTGCTGGCCTGCGCGCGCGGCGACCTGACCCAGGCGCCGGCGCCGGCCTTCAAGCCGGGCGTGGTGATCTGCGTGGTGCTGGCGGCCAAGGGCTATCCCGACAGTCCGCTGGAAGGCTCGGTCATTCGCGGCGCGGATCAGGACTTCGGACCGCACGTCCAGGTCTTCCATGCGGGGACCAAGCTGCGCGACGACGGCGCCCTGGCGGCGGCGGGCGGTCGGGTGCTGAACGTCTGCGCCTATGGCGACGACGTGGCCCAGGCGCGCGAGCGCGCCTATGAGGCCATCGCCAAGATCGACTGGCCGGGCGGTTTCCACCGCACCGACATCGGCTGGCGGGCGCTGGAGCCGCGCTAGGCGGCTCCGCCGTGCTTTAGGTCATGGCGAACAACAGCCGGCCTTCGCCCATGCGTTCGCGCAAGGGGATCAGGTCGGCGTGGGACACCGAGAAGCAGCCGTAGGATCGGCCCAGCTTGCCCTGGCGCGCCAGGAAGGCCGGGTCGGCGTAGTCGGCGCCGTGGATGATGATGGCCCGTTCGCGCGCCAGATTGTTGGAATACTCCAGCCCGTCCAGCAGGACGTTCGGCCCCTGCTGGCTGCCCCAGCTGGCGCCCGCCGTGGCGTAGGCGCCGATGGACGACATATGGCTGTCCGGGCGGTTCGAGAACTGCTGCGCATAGCCTGAATGCGCCGGGTCCGAGCCGCGCCCGTGGCTGGTGCGATAGGCCGTGACCCAGCCGCCTTCCAGATCGACCTCGTAGAAGCGGTCCTCGCCCGAGAATTTCTGGAAATCGACCAGATACATGCGGTCTCGCCGGCTGATCTTATGGCCGTGCACGTCCATGGCGGCGCGGGCGCGTTCGAGCAGATCCTTGCGGACGACGCCGTGGGGATCGATCGTCGTTCCGGCCTCTGCGACCTGAACATGAGCCGCCGCCGCCCGCTCAGGCAGGGTCGGAAGCGTAGGCGCGACGGCTCCGGCGAGCTGAAGGCTGGTGGTGGAGGCGGCGGAGGAACATCCCGCCAACAGGGCCGAACCGCCCAGGATCAAGCCACGTCTGGAAAGCCGCATGCGACGCCCCTCGCACGTTAAACAACTGTATCGGCTTGTTTCATGAACCGTCTGTGCAAGGCAACCTTGGCCTTGGCGCAAAGATTGGAACGGTTATGTTGCCCGCTCTAGTAACGGGAGGGATTCATGAAAAAGCTTGCCCTGATTGTGACCGCGGCCGTTTTGGCCGCTACCGGAGCTGAAGCGCGTCAAAGCCCGACGCCTGCGTCGGTTTCCGCTGAACAGCCGACGAAGTTCGTTCAAGTGGGGCGGCTTTTGGCCGATCCGGCCAGCGGCCGGGTGCTGCGTGATAAAACTCTCGTGATCAGAGGGAACCAAGTCGTCGAGATCCGCGACGGCTTCGTAGGCGAGGGGAATATCGTCGACCTGCGTTCGGCTTTCGTCTTGCCCGGCCTGATCGACAGCCATGTCCATCTGGGCAGCGAGCAGAGCCCGAACAGCCGCCTGGACCGGGTGACGATGTCGAACGCCGACCAGGCCATGGTCGGCGCGCGTCATGCCCGGCGTACCCTGAACGCGGGCTTCACCACGGTGGCCGACCTGGGCGGCGCCAATGAGTCGATCTTCGCCCTGCGCGACGCCGTGCGGCGCGGCGACGTGCCGGGGCCGCGCATCATCGCGGCCGGTTCGTCCGTCTCGGTGCACGGTGGTCACGGCGACGCCAACGGCTATCGCGAGGACATCCTGCACGTGATGTCGAACGAGAGCGTCTGCTCGGGGGCCGAGGACTGCCGTCGCGCGGTGCGGACCCAGGTGCGCGCCGGCGCCGACATTATCAAGATCACTGCTACGGGCGGGGTGCTGTCGAACACCGCCGCTGGTCTGAACCAGCAGTTCACCCAGGACGA
Source organism: Brevundimonas sp. 357 (assembly GCF_003938605.1). Lineage (GTDB taxonomy): Bacteria > Pseudomonadota > Alphaproteobacteria > Caulobacterales > Caulobacteraceae > Brevundimonas. Next base: position 75,435 of record NZ_RHWX01000003.1, read on the forward strand.
GCTGGCCTCCATCGTCGAGGTCGCGCACCGCATGGGGCGGCAGGTGACGGCCCACGCCCACGGCGTCGACGGCATCAACGCCTTCCTGCAGGCTGGCGGCGACTCCATTGAGCACGGCACCTATCTGGACGACGAATCCATGCGTCTGTTCAAGGCGAACGGGGCCTGGCTGGTGCCGACGCTGCTGGCGGGAGATTTCGTGGCGCGGGTCGCGTCGAGCCCCGACAACTTCTTCACCCCGGCCCAGACGGCCAAGGCGTTGGAAGCCGGACCCAAGATGCTGGACATGGCCGCGCGCGCGCATCGCGGCGGGGTCCGGATCGCCTTCGGCACCGATTCCGGCGTCTCGGCCCATGGCGACAACGCCCAGGAGTTCGCCCTGCTGGTTCGGGCGGGTCTGACCCCGCTGGAGGCCATTCAGTCGGCCACCGTCGGCGCGGCCGAGCACCTGAAGATCTCGGGAGAGGCGGGCCGCATCGCGCCGGGCATGCCCGCCGACCTGATCGCGGTCACGGGCGATCCTTTGACCGATGTGACTGAGCTTGAGCGCGTCCGCTTCGTTATGAAGAGCGGCCAGGTCTTCCGTCAGGACTGAGGTTTCAGTGGATCCAGCAGGAAGGCGGCGAAAGCCGCCTCATCCTCGAAACGCGCGACCACGGGCCAGGGCGATACCCTGGCCCTTCTTTCCGGGGTGAGGCGCACCCAGTCCTTTTCCGTCGTCACCAGTCCTGCGTCGTAAATGGCGGCGCGGTCGGTCAGGAAGGCGAAGTCGCGATCCGACAGTTCGGCGTGGTCGGGGAAGGGGACGAAATCCTTCAGGTCGCACCCGGCGGCGATCAGCGACCGCTCCACCTTCCACGGCTTGGCGATGCCCGCGAAGCCGACCTGCGGCCCCGGCGGCGGCGGGGTGGCGGCTTCCAGCCGGGCGATGAAGACGGGCAGGTCGCCGAAGACCGCCAGCAGTTCGGGATCGGCGGCGTCCAGATCGGTCGGCAGCATGACGACCACGGCGTCAGCGCGCGCCAGCCCGGCCTCCAGCGGCTCGCGCATCGGGCCGGAGGGGAAGACCGAGCTGTCGCCGAAGGGCCATTCGTCGCCGCGTGTCTCGCCGTCGACCACGATCAGGCTGAGGGTCTTCTTCAGCGCCGGGTTCTGGTGGCCGTCGTCCAGAACGAGGGCGGAGACGCCGTCAGCTGCGGCGGCGCGGGCCCCCGCCACGCGGTCGCGGGCGATCCAGGCGGGGGCGTCCTGCGCCAGCATCAAGGGTTCGTCGCCGACGTCGGCGGCGGCGTGTTGGTTCAGGTCGACGCGGACGGGGCCTTCCAGCCTGCCGCCATAGCCGCGCGACAGGGCGGCGGCCTCTACGCCTTGGGCGCGCAGCAGGCGCAGCGTCTCGCGCGCGACAGGGGTCTTGCCCGAGCCGCCGACGGTCAGATTGCCGATGGAGATGACCGCCGCGCCCGGATCGACCGGCGTGGCGCGGGCGATCTTGCGCGCCGTGACGCCCGCCCACAGCCATGAGGCGGGCTTCAGCATCATCCGCGTCATCGGGGCGTGGCGGCGGTCGCGGCTATACCACCAGCGGGGGGTGTTCAGTTTCATGGGCGCCTGCGCGAAGGGGCGGCGGGCAGGTGGGTCTGAAGCGCCAGCCACAGGCGGTCCAGCCCGGCGGCGGCGGCCTCTGCAGAGCGGCGGGCGCGTTCGCCCATGTCGCGGGCGGCCTCGGGATCGGCCAGCATGGGGCCGACGACCGAGGGCAGTTCGGCGGGCGACAGGACGGAGACGAGGCCGCCCGCCTGTTTCAGCATCCGGGTCACGGCCTGCCAGTTGCTGGCGTCCGGGCCGGTGACGATGGGCTTGGCCAGGCGCGCGGGCTCCAGCGGGTTGTGGCCGCCGACGGCGCCGCCGCCCAGCGCCGGGGCGAAGGAGCCGCCCATGACCACCACATCGGCCAGCCGCAGGAACAGGCCCAGCTCGCCCAGGGTGTCGGCCAGGTAGATGTCGGTCTGGTCGCAGATCGGCTGGCCCTGGCTGCGGCGCGCGAAGCCGTAGCCGTCGTGGCTCAGGGCTTCGGCGATGGCGTCGGCCCGTTCCGGATGGCGCGGCACGACGATCAGGAACAGGCGGTCGGCCAGATGATCCAGCGCGCCGACGATGGCCATTTCCTCATGCTCATGGGTGCTGGCGGCGACGACGACGGGGCGGTCGTCGATCAGGGCCGACAGGCGGGCGAACTCGCCCTTGTCATAGGGCAGGGGCTCGCCGGACAGCTTCAGATTCACCTGACCGTCGACGCGGGCGCCCAGCGCGCTCAGCCGGTCGGCGCTGTCCTGATCCTGAGGCCAGACGTGCTGGAAGCCGTTCATCAGGGCGCGGGCCATGCCGGGGGCCTTCTTCCACCCTTGCGCCGTCTTGTCGGTGATGCGGGCGCTGACCAGAGCCAGCGGCACGCCGCGTTTGCGGGCGGTGGTCAGGAGGTTGGGCCACAGCTCGCTCTCGACGAAGACGCCGACATTGGGCCGCCAGTGGTCGAGGAAGGCCGCGACCGCCGAGGGGGCGTCCACAGGGGCGAATTGATGGATCACGCCGCGCGGCAGGCGCGTCGCCAGCACCTGGGCCGAGGTCAGGGTGCCGGTAGTGACCAGCACCGTCACGTCGGGGCGGTCCTTGCGGATGCGCTCGGCCAGCGGAAGGATGGACAGGGCCTCGCCGACGCTGACGCCGTGGATCCAGACCAGAGGCCCGTCGGGGCGCGCCATGCCGGGCAGGCCCAGCCGTTCGTCGACGCGGGCGGGGTCTTCCTTGCCCTTGTTGACGCGGGCGTCCAGCAGGCGCGGGGCCAGCGGCTCCAGCAGGCGGGTCAGCAACTGATAGGCGATCAGGGCGGGGCTGAAGGCCACGGTCAGACGCGCTCCAGCCCGGTGAGGGCGTCGGCCCGCGCCTCGACGGCGGTCAGGCGCGCGGTCCAGTCGGCGGCGACCTCGGCCAGGTCGACGTCTTCAGGATACCAGGCCTTGTCCCAGACGATGGCGCCTTTCCCGAACGGCAGGGGCAGGATCGCTCTGTCCCAGCTGTTCAACCGGATCGCGGGTTTGCACGACAGGCCGATGAACAGAACCGGCGCGCCGGACATCTTGGCCATCAGCGGCAGGCCCTCGGCCATCTGGCGCGCCGGGCCGCGCGGGCCGTCCGGCGTGATGGCCAGACCGCCGACCTTCAGCTGCTTCAGGCCGTCGCGCAGGGCCTGTGCGCCGCCCTTGGACTGTTTGGCCTTGTCCTTGTTGGCCGAGGAGCCGCGCACGGCGGGAATGCCCAGGCGGCCGACGGCCTTGGTGAAAAATTCACCGTCAGGGCTGAGGGAGACCAGACCCTTGACCGGCTGTGCCCGCGTCATCGGCCAGCAGACCGGCGCCAGGGCGAGGCGCGAGTGCCAGAAAGCGCACAGGACGCCGCCGCCGTCGGCCCAGACCTCTTCGGCCGCCTGTTCGTTCTCATGCGTCCAGCGGGTGGTGGCGTAACAGAACCGCATCCACTCGGACAAAAGCCAGGCGGCGGTGTTCTGGATGATCGGATTGCGTAGGGGTCTCATGCGCCGGTCTCGTCGGGCAGTTCAGCCAGCGGGGACAAGGCGATCGGATCGCTGTCCAGCGACTGCTGACGGGCCAGGCGGGCATAGAGGCCGCCGCGCGCCACCAGGGCGTCGTGGGTTCCTTCCTCGACGACGCGGCCGCCGTCGATGACGTAGATGCGGTCGGCGTTCTTCACCGTCGACAGGCGGTGGGCGATCATCAGGGTGGCGCGGCCGTCCATCAGCCGCTCCAGCGCGGCCTGAACCAGGGCCTCGCTCTCGGTGTCCAGCGCGCTGGTCGCTTCGTCCAGCAGCAGGATGGGCGCGTCCTTCAGGAAGGCGCGGGCGATGGCGAGGCGCTGGCGCTGGCCGCCGGACAGGCGGGCGCCGGCCTCGCCCACGCGGGTGGCGTAGCCGTCGGGCAGGGCGGCGACGAAGTCGTGGGCGGCGGCGGCGCGGGCGGCCTCGACGATGTCCTTGGCGGTCGCGCCGGGGCGGCCATAGGCGATGTTGGCGGCGATGGTGTCGTCGAACAGGAAGGGCTCCTGCGTCACCAGGGCGATGTGGTCGCGCAAGGACGACAGGCTCAGCTCGCGGATGTCGCGGCCGTTCAGCGTCACCTGGCCCGCCGTCACGTCGTAGAAGCGCGGCAACAGGCTGAGGATGGTCGACTTGCCGCCGCCCGAGGGGCCGACCAGGGCGATGGTCTCGCCCGGCGCGACGTGCAGGCTGACGTCCGACAGGGTCGGGGCGGACCCGTCCTCGTCGGCGCGATAGGCGAAGGAGACCTGCTCCAGGGCGACGGTGACGGGGCCGGGCGCGACCTGGGCGGCGTCGCTGGCCTCGCGGATCTCGGGCTCGATGTCCAGGGCGGCGAACAGGCGGCGGGCGGCGGTGAAGCCCTCGCTCAACACCGTCGTCAGGTTCGTCACCTGGCGCAGGGCCTGACCGGCCAGCAGCAACATGCCGATGAAAGAGGCGAAGGCACCGACCGTCATCTCGCCCTGGCTGGCGCTCCATCCGGCATAGGCCATGACGGCGGCGACGACGCCGTAGGCGACGATGTCGCTGGCCGGGCCGGAGAAGGCGCGGCTGTCGGCGCCCTTGATGACGTGGCGCTGGCGGCGGTCGATGACGGTGGAGACGCGGGCCTCTTCGGCCGCCTCGCGGTTTTCGATCTTGATGACGCGGACGCCGTCCAGATTCTCCATCAGGGCGCTGGACAGGGCCTCGGTCTCGACCATGGCGCCGCGCGCGGCTTTGCGCGACTTCTTGCCGAAGCGGCGGATGATCCAGCTGACGACCGGCACGCCCAGCAGGACGATCAGCGTCAGCGGCAGGTCGATGAAGCCCATGGCGACGATGACGCCCAGCAGCATCAGGGCGTTCTGGGTGTAGTTGACCACGCCCGAGGTGAAGGCCTCGCGCACCAGGTTGGCGTCGAACAGGACGGAGGAGACGAACGTCCCCGAATGCTGGCTGCGCAGGCGCGACAGGTCGGCCCGGATCATGCCCGAGAACAGCTGCTTCTGGATGTCGCCGACGATGCCGTGGCCCAGCCGGTTCACCAGCGCCGCCTGGCCCGCCATGCTCAGCGAACGGATCACCGCCACGACGATGATGAACAGGGGAATGGCGATCAGCACCTTGTCCGCCGGGATGGTGACGGTCTTCCAGATGGTCACGGGCCCCTGATGCTGGCCGAACAGCAGGTCGATGGCCGGTTCCAGGAACTTCAGCAGCAGGGCCGTCAGGCCGCCTGACACGCCCGCCAGCAGCATGGAGGCGAAGAAGGCCGGCTTGTGCCGCGACAGATACTCGCGCCAGATGCGGGCGAGCAGGGGCCGCAGCGGCTCGCGGGCGTCGTCATGAGGGGCGGGAACGGTCATCGGCCTTCGGTCGAACGGCTGAGGCGTCAAGTCAAGCGGCCGCGCGCGAGAGAGACGGCCTTGGGACGGGTGACGCCGGATGCAAACGGCGCTATCTCGCCGTCATGGGGCGCTACGATCTGACTACGCCGTTCGGCCGTTTCAAGGCGCGCTGGTCCTATTTCTGGAAGGATCACGCCTTTCTGCGCACGGCGTTCACCAACGCCCACTGGCTGGGACCGGACCTGGTGCGGACCAATCAGCCGTCGCCGCGCCAGCTGGCCTGGTGGAAGCGGCAGGGCGTCCGCACCGTCGTCAATCTGCGCGGCCAGAGGGACGAAGCCTATTACTGGCTGGAGAAGGACGCCTGCGAACGGCTGGGCCTGACGCTGATCGACGCGCCGCTGGATTCGCGCGATCCGCCGGGCAAGGACCGTGTGCGCCGGGCCAAGGCGCTGTTCCAGACGATGGAGTATCCGGCCCTGATCCACTGCAAGTCGGGCGCGGACCGGGCGGGGATGATGGCGGTCTTCTATCGCCACTTCCACCTGGGCGAGCCGATCTCGGCGGCGATGGAGGAACTGGGCAAGCGCACCCTGCACAGCCGCGAGGGGCTGACCGGCGTGCTGGACTATACGCTGGAGAAATACGTCGCCGAGGTCGAACCCACGGGCGTCAGCTTCGAGGACTGGGTCGAAAGCGACGCCTATGACCCCAAGGCGATCCGCGCCGAGTTCAAGGCCGGATGGTGGGGCAAGCTGGTCGTCGACCGCCTGTTGAAGCGCGAATAGGGGTCAGCCCCAGGGGCCGCGTCCGGCGGCGGGCGGCGGGGCGTTGCGCGCCGCCTGTTCCTTCTTCCATCGCTTGATCTGACGCACGTGATCGCGTTGGCGGGCCAGGACGATCAGCCATAGCGCCAGGACGGCGATCAGGGAGACCACGCCGAAGATCTGCTGGCCGTCCAGCGTCTGGCCGAATAGCGTCAAGGTCTGCGGTCCCGATCAGAAGGGGTGAAGGGGTCGTTCCAGGCGGTGTCCTGATCCTCGCCGGGGCGGGCGACGTGCGGCGGCCCCTTGCGCACGACCCACACGATCGCCGCCACGGCGACGACCACCAGAAGCAGGACGATGAGGGTCGGCAGCATGGCGAATCCTGTTCATGACAAAGGCGACTGATGAGAAAGCGCATCAGCCGCCCCTGCGGTTCCTGAACAGCGGCGTAACTGCGCCGTGAACGGTGGGTCAGGCGTCGGTGCGCGGATCGATCAGCTTGTGCGCGTGCAGGATGAAGTAGCGCATGTGGGCGTTGTCGACGGTCGCCTGGGCGCGGGCCTTCCAGGCCTTCTTGGCTTCTTCGTAGTTGCCGAAGGCGCCGACGAACTCGACCTGGGACAGGTCGCGAAAGACGGGCTCGGCCGGGTGGCGCATTTCGCCGCCGATGACGAGGTGAAGCAGTTGGGGGTCGTGAGAGTCGGCCATGGAGAGGGGGTCCATTGCGGGAGGAATGTCAGATGGCCAGCGGGATAGGCGCTGTGCGCCTCACGATCAACGGGTGAAGGGCCGGCGCGGCGCATATCAGGCTGGTTTGGCGCGGATCGGGGCGATTAAAGCGCCAAGCGCGGCCCATATGGTCGCTGACCCTGGCCCCGGCCTCTTCGGCGATCAGGGCGCCGGCGCAGACGTCCCAGTCCCATTTGGGGCTGATGGCGATGGCCGCATCGAAGGCCCCCGCCGCCACAAGCGCCATGCGATAGGCCAGGGCGTTGCGCTTGGAAAAGCGCATCGGCGGCCAGGGCTCGTCCCATTCGCGCGCCTCCATCAGCCGGGCGTCGGCCAGAAGCTCGGCGTCTTCCAGGTCGTCGGTGTCGGAGGCGCTGATGGGCCGTCCCTGCAGGCGGGCGCCGCCGCCCAGCGTGGCCTCGAACATCTCGTCCATCATCGGGGCGTGGATGACGGCGGCGACGGGGCGGCCGTCCTCGACCACGGCGATGGGCACGCACCACCACGGCTTGTTCTTCATGAAGGCGACGGTGCCGTCGATCGGATCGACGACGAAGATGCGTTTCTTCGACAGGCGTTCCGTGCTGTCGGCCGTCTCCTCGGACAGCCAGCCGTAGTCGGGCCGGGCGGTCAGCAGCGCATCGCGCAGCAGCTGGTCCACCGCCAGATCGGCGCTGGTGACGGGCGAGCCGCCGTCCTTGGACCAGACCTTCAGCCCGGCCTCGCGGTGTTCGAGCGCCAGCCGACCGGCGGCCAGCGCCGCGTCGCGGATCAGGGCGAGGTCGGCGCGGTAGTCGCTCATTTGCCCGCGATCGCCACCTTGTCGAACAGCAGGGAGGGGCTGTTGAACGCGCCGCGGAACTCCAGATCCCCGGCGCGCTGCAGGCGGGCGTAGAGGTCGATCAGATTGCCCGCCACGGTGACTTCGCTGACCGGATAGGCGCGCTGGCCGTTCTCGAACCAGAAGCCCGACACCCCGGCCGACCAGTCGCCGGTGTTGCCGTTCAGCGAGGGGCCGAACATGGAGGTGATCAAAAGGCCCGTCCCGGCCTGGGCCATCAGGGCCTCCAGATCGCCTTCGCCCGGCGTCAGGTGCAGGTTGTGGGTCGAGACGCCGGACGGTCCCGCCAGCCCGCGTGAGGCATGGCCGGTGGTCTGCAGGCCCAACTGGGCCGCCGAGGCCGTGTTCAGCAGCCAGTTGGTCAGGACGCCGTTGCTGACGATCTCGCGCCGTTCGACGGCCACGCCCTCGTCATCGAAGGGGGTGGAGCCGAGGCTGCGCGGGCGGAACGGGTCGTCGATCAGGTCGACGCCGGTCGGCAGGACGGCCTGGTTCAGCTTGTCCTTTAGGAAGGAGCTGCCGCGCGCGATCGACGGGCCGGAAATGGCGCCTAGCAGCGGCGACAGCACCTGTGTCGCCACGCGGTTCTCGAAGATGACGGGGGCGGTGGTCGAGGCGATCTTGCGCGGGCCGACGCGGGCGACGGCGCGCTCGCCCGCCTTCAGGCCGATGGAGGCGGCGTCCGGCAGGTCGGACAGGTGGCGCACGGCGCGGCTTTCGCCGCCGCGCTCCATGGCGCCGTCCTTCTCGGCGATGACGCCGACGCCCAGCGAGAAGGCGCTGCCGCGATGGCGCCCGTCGAAGCCGTGCGAGGTGACGAGGCGCCATTCGCTGGCCGACCAGGAGGCGTGGCCGCCCTCGGATTTGGACACGCCCGATACGGCGAGGGCGGCGGCCTCGGCCTCGGCGGCGGCGGCTTCAAGCGCCTCGGCCGAGCGTTCGGCGGGATCGTACAGATCGAGGTCCGCGTGCGGCGCGGCGGCCAGACGGTCCTGCGGCGCAAGCGAGGCATAGGGGTCTTCCGGCGCCAGCTTCGCCATCGCCACGGCGCGCTCGACCAGACGGGCGCGGGTGGCGTCGGACAGGTCGGAGGCGGACACCGTCGCCTGACGCCGCCCGATGAAGACGCGCAGGCCCAGATCGCGAGCCTCTTCGCGCTCGACGTCTTCCAGCGCGCCGTTGCGCACGCCGACGGACAGGGAAGCGCGATGGGCGGACACGGCCTCGGCCGCATCGGCGCCGGCCTTCAGCGCGGCGGAGATCAGATCGTTCAGGATGTCGGGGGAGGGCGTCTTATCGGACATGCCCCGATATGGCGGAGGGAAACAGGGCGCGCAACCGTTGTCACCCTCTCCTGATGGGAGAGGGCTTGAGCCTCCAAGAGCGTAGCGATTGGCTAAGGCGACCCGAAGGGCGGCGCGTAGCAGCCAAAGGGTGAGGGTTCGCGGGTGAGGTCGGCCGCAAGGCCGTGGCGCGGCGGCTTACGCCGACTGACGGGACAAGCCCCTCACCCTTTCGCTTGGTGGATCGCCCTCGGCTCTCCGAAGCTCAAGCCCTCTCCCGCCGGGAGAGGGTTGGGTTTTTGCCTATAGGATGGACCAGGCGATTAGGCTCAGCGCCGCCACCAGCAGCGCCAGCCAGGTCAGGATCATGCCGACCGAGCGGCCCAGCGACGGCCCCTCCTGGAACAGCAGGCCCAGCGCATGGATCACCCGTCCGGCGAACAGCATCCCGCCGACGGCATGGATCAGCAGGGCCGGGGCGCCGAGGAAGGCCAGCAGGATCAGGCCGCACATTCCGGCCGGGATGTATTCGGCGGCATTGGAGAAGGCGCGGGTGGCGCAGACCAGCTCGCGCACGCCGCCGTCGCCGAACTCGACCAGATGCTGACGCCGCCGCCGCACCACCACGCCCGACAGGACGAACAGCAGCAGGATCAGCAGACCGCCCCACAGGGCGGCGGCCTGAATGGTCGGGATCAGGCTCAATTCTCGCGCCCCACGGGATAGAGGCGATAGCGCTGGTCGTAGAAGGGCGTGCGCTCATAGAACCAGGCCAGACGCGCGTCGCCGTCGGCGGCGAAGGCGGGGTCGGCGGCCAGCTTGGCTTCGAACGCGGCCTTCAGGGCCGGATCGGCGGCCAGCATCTTTTCGGCCAGCGGGGCGATGGCGTAGGCCTCGATGTATTCGACGCGGTTCAGCACCTCGGGGAACATCCCCCAGGCGAAGAAGCTCTCGTTCGACTGCGGTTCCAGCAGCAGGATGGCGACGTCGCCCATCGGCTGATCGGTCGGCACGCGGACGGAGCCGATGGGGAAGGTCCAGTCGTGGGCTTCGGGCCGGACGTCGCTGACCGAGATCGGCACATGGCCTTCGTTGGTGCGGCCCGACACCTTGGGATCAAGGAGGCGCAGCATGTCGACGGCGACGGTGCGCGGGGCGTCCAGCGTCTCCATCCGCACGCCGTGGATGCGCAGGCGCTCGATCACGTCATGACGATAGGACGGCACCCAATAGGCGGTCGGCCGCTTCAGCGTCAGCGTCGGGTGCGAGCCGTAGAAGGGCATGGGCCACAGTTCGGCGTCCGGCTGACCCAGCCAGCGAATTTCAGGGCGGCCCGACGCGATGCTGTCGAACGTCTCATAGCGGATGCCCTTGAAGGGGCGGGTGTGCGAGGGCGTCTCGTCGCTGTCGAAATTGGCGGGCAGTTCGGCGGGACGCAGGGCGCGGTCGGCGGCGATGGCGGCGCGCAGGTCGCCGGACTTTTCGGCCAGCAGCTTTAGCGCCTGTTCGAGGAAGACATAGGTTCCCAGCACCCGCTGTTCGTGCGGCTTCAGGCTGTGGTTCTCGATCAGTATGGTCGGGACGTGGGCCGCCGAGCCCCAGCCGTTGGAGAAGCGCTCGCCCAGACCGCCGTCGTTCAGCCCCTTCTTCGGATCGCGGTCGTCGATGGCGAAGACCAGTTCTCCGGGGATGTGGCCTTGAGCCTCCAGCGCCTCATACATGGCGGGCTTGAAGGCGGCGTCCAGCCATGAGGCGATGGCCGGGCTGCGGCTCCAGACGCCGTCCTCGCCGTTGTAGCCGAAGGTGACGTCGTATTGATAATCGATGCCGTCGGTGACGTGGATGTCGACGTAGAGGTCCGGCTGGTATTTGTGGATCAGGCCCATGACGGCCTGCATTTCGGCCTGATCCAGCTTCATGAAATCGCGGTTCAGGTTCTGGTTGGTCGCCGTGTGGCGCCAGCCCTGGATGCGCGGCCCGCGCTGGTTGGGGCGCGAATAGGCGCCCGCGCGCTCGTGTCCGTCGACGCTGAGGATCGGGATCAGGATCAGGTTGGCGCGGTCCAGCAGGCCGTCCTTGCCGTAGAAGGCCATGTCGCGCAGCAGCATCATGCCCGCGTCCTTGCCGTCGATCTCGCCCGGGTGGATGCCGGCTTGGGCCAGCAGGACGGGCTTGGACGGATCGAAGGTCGCGCCGTCCTTTGACGCGATCACGGCGTAGATCGGGCGGCCTTCCGGCGAGGTGCCGAACTGTTCGATGCGGATCAGGTCGCTGGCGGCGTCCAGCCGGTCGAACCAGGCGCGCGTGTCGGCGTAGTTGGGCGAGAAGTCATGCGCCGCATCGGCCTCGAACGCCGTGACCCAGGGATCGGCGGCGCCTCGTAGCAGGGCCCTGGACGCGCCGTTCCACGTGGGCGCGGGCGGCAGGAAGGCCTGATCCCAGGGGGCGACATTGGAGACTGAGGTCGGGGTCTGGGACATGGCGGGGCTCACGCAGGCGACAAGGGCGGCTACGGCCGCCGCAACAAGATAATCAGGGCGCATGGCTCTTCGTGGGCGCATCGTCATCGTCTGGCAAGCCTTAGCCCGCGCCGGTCACGAGCGACCAGCCGCCCGCCGCCGCCAGGGCCGCCGCCGACCGGAACATCTGCCACAGGCTGTAGAGCAGGACCACGATCAGGGCGCCCACCGCCACGCGACGCCAGGGCGCAAAGGCCGCGGTCGCCGTCCCGACCACGAAGACGGCGACCCCAGTCCACAGGGAGGCCGAACTGGCGATCTTGGCGAAACCGGCATCCGCCTGACTCAGGATGACGACCATGACCGCCACGATCAGGTTGGCGCCCAGGATGCAGCCGAACACCAGCTTGCGATGCGCCCAGAAGTGGTCGTCCAGATCGACCCGCTCATGCGCCCCTTCGGCCGAGATGCGGGGGAAGGTGACGCTGGCGGCCACATAGAAGGTCGCGGCGATGCTCAGACTGACCAGCAGCAGGAAGGTGTTGAACGGCGCCCCACGAAAGATAACCCAGGCCTGGTTCCAGAAGGTGGCGATGTCGATGGCCACGAACAGGGCAAGCGCCGGCGTCAGCCAGCCGAAACGGATGCGCTCGCGTTCATGCAGCACCCGCGCGAAGCCGCCGACCAGCTCCGCCACCGATAGGCCGAGCAAGAGGCCGTAAAAGCTGAAGAAGAATTCGAATGCGCTCAACGTCGCCCCCTAGCTTCGCATCGAACGGCGAAGCTAGACGGATCAGGCGCTGATCGCCAGAGCCAGCCGGCGCGGAGAGACCCCGGCGCCGAAGCGCCGGGGCCAGGATCACGCGGGCAGTTCCACGCGGTTCATGTTGCCGATGGCGCTGTTGTAGCGATCCACGACGGACTCGCGGTAGCTGTCCGAGTTGGACTGCTTGAAGTCGCGATAGGCGCCGACCATGCCGCTGAGATTGTCGGCGATGCTGGACAGGTAGGACTTGTTGCTGTTGTCCGCCGGCATCTTGGCCTGTTCCTCGCGCAGCTTGGCGATGGCCGCTTCCATCGCCGGCAGCTGGGCGTCCGCTTCGGCCTTGTTGTCCTCCATCACCGCATTGGTGAACAGGTCCGCCTTCTGCATGGCGTCCAGCAGGCTGGCCTCGGCGGCGTGGCCTCCCTTGCGCATGGCCTCCATCTTGGCGGCGTTGCTGGCGCGCTGGTATTCGGTCAGGGCGACGTCCAGTTGTTCGATGCTGGCGACGCTGCCCTGATAGGCCTGGGTCTGGGCGGCGTGGGCCGCCTTGGCCTTGGCCAGGCCGTCGTCGCGATAGGCGCGGGATTCGAAATAGGGGTCGAGCGCCTGCCACTGGGCCAGCAGGGCCTCCAGTTGCGGGATCAGCTTGTCGGCCGCCTCATCGGCCTTCTTGCCCTGATTGCCGCCGTTCAGCGCCCGGCCTTCCTTCAGCTTCGCGATCGCTCGCTCCAGGTGGGAGATGTTCTCGGGGAAGTAGAGATTCGCCGTGGCCGAGGCGTTCGGGATGTCCAGCTTCTGATAGTCGCCGAAGTATTTCGACACGCCCCAGTGGTCGTCGATCAGCGCGTTGAAGGCGTCGATGTAGAGGTTCATCTTCTCCTGGGTGGCCTCGTTGCCCGCCGCCTGGGCGACCGATTTAGGCGCCGGATTCTCGGCGTTGCCCTTGCTGTCGCCGCACGCCGAAAGGCTGAGCGCGGCGGCGAGTGCGAGCGTGGCGACGCCGGCGCTGGTGCGTGAAATCATATGGATTCCCCTAAGCCGATCAGCGCGCCTCAAGCGTCGCCGTTCCTTCGGCCGGGAAACTGAACGCCGATCAGCCATTTGGGTTCTCTCGCGAGACGAGTTTTTGCAAACTGCTCACAGGAACCGCGTCAGGCCTTCCAGATCGGCGCCCCGTCGCCCGGCAGGCCCAGCGAGGCCCACTTCTCGGAAACACGGTCGATGACGTCCTGCTCCATGCGGATTTCCTCACCCCATTCGCGCTTGGTCTCGGGCTCCCACTTGTCGGTGGCGTCCAGACCGATCTTGGAGCCCAGGCCGCTTTCGGGCGAGGCGAAGTCCAGATAGTCGATAGGGGTGTTCTCGATGACGGTGATGTCGCGCGCCGGGTCCATCTTGGTCGAGACGGCCCACATGACGTCCTTCCAGTCGCGGGCGTTGATGTCGTCGTCCACGACGATGATCCACTTGGTGTACATGAACTGGCGCAGATAGCTCCAGCAGCCCATCATCACGCGCTTGGCGTGGCCGGGATAGGCCTTCTTCATCGACACCACGGCGATGCGGTAGCTGCACCCCTCGGGCGGCAGCCAGAAGTCGGTGATCTCGGGAAACTGCTGGCGGATCAGGGGGATGAAGACCTCGTTCAGGGCCTCGCCCAGAACCGACGGCTCATCCGGCGGACGGCCGGTGAAGGTGGTCAGATAGATGGGGTCTTTGCGCATGGTGATGGCGCTGACCTGAAAGACCGGGAACTTCTCGACCGAGTTGTAGTAGCCGGTGTGGTCGCCGTAGGGGCCTTCGTCCTCGAACTCGTCCAGCAGGACGTGGCCTTCCAGCACGATCTCGGCGTTGGCCGGCGCCATCAGCGGCACGGTCTTGCACGGGACCAGTTCGGCCTTGGAGCCGCGCATCAGGCCGGCGAACTGATATTCCGACAGGGTTTCCGGCACCGGGGTCACGGCGGCGAGGATGGTCCCCGGATCGGCGCCCAGAACGACGGCGCAGGGCAGGGGCTCGCGCTTGCCCGCCTTCTTGTGCCGGGCGTAGTGCTGGGCGCCGCCGCGATGGGCCAGCCAGCGCATGATGGCCTTGTCCTTGCCCAGCACCTGCATCCGGTAGATGCCGAGGTTGAAGTCGTCCTCGCGGTCGTCCGACGGCCCCTTGGTCACGACCAGACCCCAGGTGATCAGGGGCGCGGGCTCGCCGGGCCAGCAGCCCTGAATGGGCAGGGCGGTCAGGTCGATCTGATCGCCCTTCAGCACCACCTCCTGCACCGGGGCCTTCTTCACCGTCTTGGGCCGCATGGACATGACGGTCTGGGCCAGAGGCAGCATCTCCATGGCGTCGCCGAGCCCGCGCGGCGGCGTCGGATTGCGCAGGAAGGCCAACAGTTCGCCGACCTCGCGCAGCTCGCCCGCCGTGGTGCGTTGCTTGCCCTCCAGCGTCACGCCCATGGCGACCCGCTTCACCGTGCCGAACAGGTTGGCGAGGCAAGGGATGGGGCTGATCGAGCCGTCCGGCATGACCGGCTTTTCGAACAGGACCGCCGGGCCGCCGTTCCTCAGCAGCCGGGTCTGGATCTCGGTCATCTCCAGATGGGTGGAGACGGGCTCGGACACGCGAACCAGTTCGCCGTCGGCTTCGAGGGTCGCAATGAAATCGCGCAGGGACTTGTAGGCCATGCGCTGACGCTTAGGCGGACGCGAGCCGTCTGTCACGCCGTCCGAACGCGCGATCGATCGCCACGACGACCAGCCCCAGCAGCAGGAAGAAGACCAGCAGGCCCGCGAAGTTCGCCGCCGCCCGCGCCAGGCCCAGTTCGCTGACATTGACGAACCAATAGGGCCACCAGCCCGTCATCGCCCCGTGCGCCAGGGTCCAGCCGCCGTAGAGCAGCGGAAAGGCCAGCCATTTGACCGCGTCGATCCAGCGCAGCCGCCCCTTGGCCGTGAACAGCAGCCAGTCGCCGACGAAGGCCAGGGGCATGACGGTGTGCAGCAGAGTGTCTGCGACCTTCTGCCAGCCCTGAGGGTTCCAGGTCTGGGCCAGCAGCAGATGATAAACGACGCCGACCACGACGATGTACATAGCGACGGCGGCCCGCACGCCCTCGCTGCGGCTCCATCGGCCCAGAGGACTGTCGGGCGCCAGCGCCGGCCCCGTCAGGGCCAGCGCCGCCAGCAGATTGGTCAGGATGGTGAAGAAGCTGAAGAAGTTCAGCGTCAGCTCGCCTGCGCCGGAGCCGGGATTGTTCCGCAGCAGCAGGCCGTATTGCAGGGCCAGGGCGCCCCAGCCGACCACGGCGAACAGTCCGCGATAGAGCCGCGCCGTCATCAATAGGCCGGAGCGTCGGACACCAGCGCCCACACCGGCAGGCGCAGGGCGCGGGTGGCGGCGTCCAACTGGGCGGCGTCCAAGTGCTCGCGTCCCGCCTCGACCCGGCGCAGAGCCTCGGGCGTCAGGTCGATGGCGGCGGCCAGGTCGTCGAAGGCCACGCCGCGCTGGTCGCGCCAGCGGCGGATGCGCGCGCCGACGACGGCGTCCATCGGATCAATCCCCGGAAAGCCCAGAACCGAACCCATGGCGTCCTCCTCGGCGCATGCGCCCTAGAACCGTGTCGGATCAGGCATCCTGATCCCATTGGAAGGCCTCGTCCAGCCAGTCGCCGATGCGGCCGTCGGGGCGGGCCAGGGCGCTGATCCGCGCCATTTCGTCGGCCGACAGCTCAAAGTCGAAGATGTCGAAGTTCTCGGCCGCGCGGCTTTCTTTGGCCGTGCGCGGAATGGCGATGACGCCCTGCTGGATGATCCAGCGCAGGGTGATCTGGCCGTTGGTCTTGCCGTGGGCCTTGGCGATCTCGCCGATCACGGCGTCGTCGGCGATCTTGCCCTGGGCCAGCGGCGACCAGGCGGTGATGGACGAGCCCAGTTCGCGCGCCGTCTCGATCAGCGTCTTTTGCGACAGATAGGGGTGGTATTCGACCTGATTGGTGATCAGGGGCGCGCGCGACAGGGCGGCGGCCTCGCGGAACAGGGCCGAGGGGAAGTTGGACAGGCCGATGTTCTTGGTGAAGCCCTGATCGCGCGCCTCGTTCAGGGCGCCGATGGTTTCCGCCAGCGCCGGCGTCGGCTTGGGCCAGTGCAGCAGCAGCAGGTCCGGCGTCAGGCCCAGGCTGAGCGCGGACTCTTCGGCCTGACGCAGCAGGGCGTCGTGATGGAAGTGATCGACCCAGATCTTGGTGGTGACGAAGATGTCGTCGCGCGTGACGATCCCCTCGGCCACGGCGTCGGCGATGCCGTCGCCGACCGCCTTTTCGTTCTTGTAGATCCAGGCGGTGTCGATGTGGCGATAGCCGATGCGCAGGGCTTCGCGCACCATGCGGCGGGCGTCGTCGGCCTCCAGTTGCCAGGTGCCGAAACCGAGCCGGGGAATCTCAACGCCCGAGGCGGTCACGGTCGGCTGATCGGAATAGGGCATGGGGGAGGCTCCGGAGGGACGATGAGCCTGGGATATAGGCGCCCGCTCAGGCGTCGCCATTGTCCAACCAGTGGAAAATCCGATCCCACAACGGCTCCATCCCCTTGCGGAAGGCGCCTTCGTGGCCGATGCGCCGCGCCCCAAAGTCGCCGGGCGCATGGACGCTCATGTTCGAGCGGGCGTTGGGATAGACGCTCAACAGATCGCGCGCCGTGCTGGGCGTGGCGATGGGATCGTCAGTGAAAATCCAGGACAGAATCGGCGCGGTCACGGCCTCATAATGATGCGGCCGCAGGCTGGTCTCCAACTCCTTGGAGAAGTACGCGCGCTTCATGCACCAGCGCCGCCAGGTGGTGAAGACGCCGCGCGGCAGGTCGGTCCCGGCCCACAGGCCGCCGCCCTTGATATAGCCGTGGCGCATCAGGCTGAACGGCCCGAAGCCCAGCCAGAAAAACAGCTCCATCGGATTGTAGCTGCGGTGGTGCCCGCCCCACCAGCCGGTCCCGACCGAGACGAAGGCGTGCCGCTCGATCCGGTGGTGATTGGGCATGAAGCCGAGGAAATGGCCGCCGACGCTGTGGCCGACATGGACGACGCGCAGGCCCGGCGCCGCTTCGATCAGGGCGTCCAGGGCGGCGGGCATGTCCAGCCGTCCCCAGTCGGGATAGTCGATGGTCGAGCCCTTCAGCTCATCCGGCCGCGACCCGGCGATGCCCCGGAAGTCATAGGTCAGCACCGCCGCGCCTCGGCCCGCCAGATGGCGGGCGAACCGCTCGTAAAAACCCTTGGGAAAGCCCGTGCCGGACGAAACCAGCACGGCGATCCGAGGCTGGGCGGCCGACACCAGCCGCATCGACAGCGGATAGCCGTCGGCGGCCGGGGCGGTGAAGTCGCGAGTCACGAAATCGGTCATAGGTCCGTCCTGTTTGGAAACGAACTCTAGCCGGTTGACGCCGCGTCAGGTCAAGGCTTTGCGGGGGCGGTCAGAGGGGGTGAATTCACATCAGAGGTTGGTCGCTTCCCTCACCCCGTTCATCCCGGCGGACGCCGGGATGAGCGGGGGTAACGATGTGCGCCGGATCAATAGGCGAGGGCGTTGCCGTCCTTGCGCATTTCGGTGGCGGCGCCGTAGGTCCAGCGGCCCTGTTCGTTGATCTGCTTCATCACGTTCTGATAGCCGCCGAAGCCGCCGTCGGGCGGCCCCAGATCCCAGCCCATGGCCGTCAGTTGCTGCTTGGTCGCTTCGGGCACGCCGGATTCGAGGTGCAGCTTGCCCACGCCCTCGGCCGGTTGGCCGGTCGGTTCGGACGAGCCGTAGTGCTGCCAGCGCGGGCTGTCGCCGGCTTCCTGCGGGTCGAGGCCGTAGTCGACCATGTTGATGATGATCTGGGCCTGTCCCTGCGGCTGCATCCCGCCGCCCATGACGCCATAGGCCAGCCACGGCTCGCCGTCCTTGCAGGCGAAGCCGGGGATGATGGTGTGGAAGGGGCGCTTGCCCGGCGCATAGACGTTGGGGTGGCCGTCGCTCAGGGCGAACAGCTCGCCGCGGTTCTGGAACATGAAGCCCAGCGTCCGGCCGTCCGGGCCGTCGGCCACCAGACCCCCGCCCATGCCGCGATAGTTGGACTGGATCCAGCTGACCATCATGCCGTCGCTGTCGGCGACGCTGAAGTAGGTGGTGTCGCCCTGCGTCGGCGCATCGCCGGGGAAGACGCGGTCCATGACGCGGCTCGGGTTGATCAGCTTGGCCCGTTTGGCGGCGTATTCCTTGGAGTTCAGCCAGGCGGTCGGGGCCTTGGCGAAGCGCTCGTCGGCGAAGTAGCGGGCGCGGTCCTCGAACGCCAGCCGCTTGGCCTCGGCCTGGACGTGGATCGAGGCGGCGGACTGGAAGCCCATGGCCTTCAGATCGAACTGTTCGCAGATGTTGAGGATCTGGTTGGTCGACAGGCCTTGCGTGTTCGGCCCCAGCGAATAGACCTCGACCCCGCGATAGGTGGTCATCAGCGGCTCGACCCATTCGGTGCGGTGGGCGGCCAGATCGGCGCGGGTCATCCAGCCGCCGATGCGCTTGAAGTAGCGTTCGATATGATCGGCGATCATCCCGTCATAGAAGGCGTCGCGGCCGCCCTCGGCGATCAGGCGGTAGGTGCGGCCTAGGTCCGGATTGGCGAAGATTTCGCCCGTCTTCGGCGTCCGGCCGCGGGTCAGCCAGACCTTCTTTCGGTTGTCGTTTTCCTCGATCGTTGCGGCGCTGCGGTCGAAGCCGGCCATGTTGCGTTCGAGGTAGTAGGCCACGACCTGCGGCACGGGCACGCCCTGTTCGCACAGTTCGGCGACGGGCAGCAGGACATCCTTCCACGGCAGTTTGCCGTAGCGCTGGTGTGCGCTCCACCAGGCGTCGACCGCGCCGGGAACGTTGACCGTCACCGCGCCGTAGCGGGGCAGATAGCCGTCAGCCCCGGCCTTTGAACGGGCGGTGGCCAGCGACAGGCCGCGCGGGCTGTTCCCCGAGCCGTTGAAGCCGACGACCTTCTTCTGCGCCGGATCCCACATCAGGCCGAAGGCGTCGCCGCCTATGCCGTTGGCGGTCGGCTCCAGGAAGCCCAGGGCGGCGTTGATGGCGATGGCGGCGTCGATAGCCGAGCCGCCGCGCCGCAGGGTGTCCAGACCGATCATCGTGGCGGCGGGGTGGGCCGTGGCGGCGGCGCCGTTCGCGCCCCAGACGGTTGAACGGCCCACGAACTTCGGCCCGGTGATGCGGTCGCCGATGCCGACGCCGGCGTAAGGATCCGGCCGGGGCGTGGAGCGGGCGGGAGGCGCCGCGTGTGGGGCCGGGGCTCCGGTCGCTTGTTGTGCGCTGGCGGTTCCCGCCATCAGAGCGCCCGCGGGCAAGGCGGACAGGAACGTGCGGCGACGCATGGCGATAAACTCCCCCTCTTTCGAGGTCCGCATTGAGGCGAGAACGGGAGGGCGATGCAAGCGGTCGAATGACTGCCGGGCAAAGAAAAAGGGCCGCCGAGGCGACCCTTGATCCGATGGGATCGAAACGATCCTATTCGATGTCTTCGTTCAGCAGGCCGACCTTGAAGAAGCCGTTCTCCTGAAGCTTGTTCATGACTTCCATGAACTGATTGTATTTCACTTCCGGCTGGGCGCGGACGAAAACGCGCTCGTCGCGGCAGTTGGCCACGGCGCCCTGGGCGGAGCAGACGTCAGCCGGCAGGGTGGCGATCGAGGTTTCCTTCTCGGCGATGTAGAGCGAGCCGGATTCCTGGATGGTGATGTACACCGGCTCCTTCGGCTTCTCGGCGTCCGGCGCCGGCGGCGTGGCCGGCGGCAGGTCCAGCTTGATCGAGACGGTGGCCATCGGCGCCGCGACCATGAAGATGATCAGCAGAACCAGCATGATGTCCACGAACGGCGTGACGTTGATGTCCGCGTTCTGTTGGGCAAGTCTGCCGCCGCCGCCGCCGCCGCTCGAGGAAAGTTTCGCGCCCATACGCAGTCGTCTCCATCAAGGCCCGCACCCTCCGGCGGACCGCACTGAAATTCAGACTCGTCTCTTGGCGTCCCAGGGCGGCCTTGTAAAGCCGTCGAATGCGAGGAAATGACCATGCAGGGGAATAAGATTGCGAATTCGGTCAGAGGCCGCCTTCTCCGCGATCAATTCAATCCCTGACGACCAACGCCAGCGTTCTTCGGCTCAACCCTTGGCCAGCTTGAGGAATCGTTCGGCCAGGGCCGGGTCGTCCTTGAAGGCGCCGGTGAAGCGGGTGGTGATGGTCGAGACGTGGCGGTGATGCACGCCGCGCGTCGTCATGCACTGGTGCGCCGCATCGACCAGCACGGCCACGCCCCTGGGCTGCAGGTGCGATTCGATGGCGTCGATGATGTCGTTGGTCAGCGTCTCCTGGTTCTGGAGACGGCGGGCGAAGATTTCGACCACGCGCGCCAGCTTGGAGATGCCCACCACCTTCTCGCCCGGCAGATAGGCGACGTAGGCCTTGCCCAGGAAGGGCGCCAGGTGGTGCTCGCAGTGGCTCTCGACCTCGATGTCGCGCAGGATGACCATGTCGTCGTAGCCGGTCACGTCCTCGAAGGTGCGCGACAGCTCCTTGCCCGCATCGGCGTCATAGCCGTCGAACCATTCGCCATAGGCGTCGACCACGCGCTTGGGCGTGTCCAGCAGGCCTGGGCGGTCGGGGTTGTCGCCGGCCCAGGCGATCAGGGTGCGCACGGCCTCCAGAGCCTGTTCGCGGCTGGGACGCTGCGGCGCCTCATTGGCGACGAGGACGGGCTTGGCGGGGGTGGTGCTCATGAAACGATCCGGCGGCGGCGAGAGCGCCTGTTCAGAATACTAATTTATATGGACTTGGGCGCGCGGCCCTGACTGTCTATCAGGCCGCTATATGGGACACGTCGTCCGTCCCGCAAGAAAACTCGCAAAAGACCTGATCTATGGCCCTGCATATCCATGACACCCTGCGCCGTGAAAAGCGCCTGTTCGAGCCGCGCGATCCGAACCGGGTGAGCCTCTATGTCTGCGGCCCGACGGTCTATGACTACGCCCATATCGGCAACGCCCGTCCGCCGGTGGTGTTCGACGTGCTGGTGCGCCTGCTGCGCCGCACCTATGGCGCGGACAAGGTGGTCTACGCCCGCAACGTCACCGACGTGGACGACAAGATCAACGCCAAGGCGGCCAAAGAAGGCGTCGCCATCGGCGAGATCACCGCGCGCTATGAGGCCGCCTATCTGGCCGACATGGGCCTGTTGAACGTCTCGCCGCCCGACATCGCGCCGCACGTCACCGACTATATCGAGGCGATCACCAAGCAGATTCAGGCCATCATCGACGCTGGCTGCGCCTATGCCGCCGAGGGTCATGTGCTGTTCGACGTGTCGTCCTATCCGTCCTACGGCGCGCTGTCGGGGCGCAATCTGGACGACATGATCGCCGGCGCCCGCGTCGAGGTGGCCCCCTACAAGAAGAACCCGCACGACTTCGTCCTGTGGAAGCCGTCCAAGGCGGACGAGCCGTCATGGCCGTCGCCATGGGGCGAAGGGCGTCCCGGCTGGCACATCGAATGCTCGGCCATGATCGAGGAGACGCTGGGTCTGCCCATCGACATCCACGGCGGCGGCATCGATCTGGTCTTCCCGCACCATGAGAATGAAATCGCGCAGGGCGTCTGCGCCCACGGCCACGCCCATGGCGATGACGCGCATGACGAGTACGCCCGCTACTGGATGCACAACGGCTTCCTGACCGTGGACGCCGAGAAGATGTCCAAGTCGATCGGCAACGTCCTACTGCTGCACGATCTGGTGCAGGCCATGCCGGGCGAGGTGGTGCGGTGGGCCCTGCTGAGCGCCCACTATCGTCAGCCGCTTGACTGGAACCAGACCCTGCTGGAGCAGAGCCGCAAGAACCTGGACCGCCTCTACGGCGCCCTGCATCGCGCGGCCGGGGTCGAGGCGGCGGACGTGGAGCCGCCGGTGGAGTTCATGAAGTCCATCGAGGACGACCTGAACACGCCGGGCGCCATGGCGGTCCTGTTCGCCCTGTCCAGCGACATCGAGCGCGGCATGACGGCGGGCGATGAGGCGGCGGTGGCCGAGGCCAAGGGGCGGCTGATCGCGGCGGCCTCGATCCTGGGCGTGCTTCAGGCCGATCCGGCGGAATGGTTCTCGGGCGTCGATGAAGGCCTGAAGGCCGAGGTCGAGGGCCTGCTGGAACAGCGCGCCGCCGCCCGCACGGCCAAGAACTGGGCCGAGGCCGACCGCATCCGCGACCGGCTGAATGAACTGAACGTCGTCGTCATGGACGGCCCGCAGGGCGCGACCTGGCGGATGAAGGGGTAGGAAACCCTCTCCCGGCGGGAGAGGGCTTGAGCGCACGGCGGCGCAGCCGTCGTTCTGGCGCGAAAGGGTGAGGGGTTTGTCCTGTCCGTCGGCGTAAGCCGTCGCACAACGGCCTTGCGGCCGACTTCACCCGCGAACCCTCACCCTTTGGCTGCTTCGCGCCGCCCTACGGGTCGCCTTCACCAATCGCTACGCTCTTGGAGGCTCAAGCCCTCTCCCAACAGGAGAGGGAAAAGCTCAGCGCGCCCGACGGATCAGCTCTTCCGCCAGCACGTCCGTCAGATAGCCGTCCGCCGTCCGCCCGTTGGCCTGCTGCCAGCGGCGCAGGGCGGCGCGGGTGTTGGAGCCGATGACGCCGTCGACGCCCTGGGTGTCGAAGCCCATGCGCGTCAGGGCCTGCTGGGCGCCGACGCGCTGGTCCCGCGTCAGGGGGCCGTCGTTGGGCCAGGAGGCCTTCAGCGGGGGCTTGCCCGATACGCCGTCGGCGATCATGCCGATGGCCAGCGCATAGCTGACCGAGTTGTTGTAGCGGCGGATGACGTAGTGGTTGGGCAGGGCCAGGAAGGCCGGGCCCTTGGCGCCCTGCGGCAACAGGATGGCCGCGCCCTCGGCCGCCTCGGCGCTGTTGGGGGACGAGCCGTCGGCCAGGCGCACGCCGCGCGAGGCCCAGTAGGACCAGGGGTGCTTCGGCCCCTCGGCCTGGCTGTAGTCGAAGTTGGAGGGCAGGGTGACTTCATAGGCCCAGCCCTGGCCGCGCTTCCAGCCCGCCTGGGCCAGCAGATTCGCCGCCGAAGCCAGGGCGTCGGCGTCCGAGCCCCAGATGTCGACCTTGCCGTCGCCGTTCTGATCGACGCCCAACCGCAGATAGTTATCCGGCATGAACTGGGTCTGGCCCATGGCCCCGGCCCAACTGCCTTTCAGCCCCGCGCGGTCGCGCTTGCCCGTCACGACGATGTCGAGGGCGTGCTTCAGCTGTTCCTCGGCCCAGTCGCGGCGGCGGCCGTCATAGGCCAGGGTCGCCAGCGAGCGGATGACGTCGAAGTCGCCCTGAACCTGACCGAAAGCGCTTTCCTGCGCCCAGACGCCCAGCAGGATTTCGGTCGGCACGCCGTACTTCTGGGTCACGTCCCACGGCACGCGGTCGACGCGCTGGCGCGCCATGGCGATTCGCGCGGGCGTGGTGGCGTTCTGGATATAGACCCCGGCGGGGCGCGAGAATTCCGGCTGGTTGCGGTCCAGGCGGATGATGCTGGGGTTCGGCGTCACGCTCTCCAGCTCGCGGGCGTACTCCCATTTGCGGGCGCCGCCGTGGCGCTCCAGGAAGCTCTGCTTCCAGGCGTCGAAGCTGGCGTGGTCATAGGCCTCGCTGAGGTCCGTCTGGGCGGGCGGGGGCGTGGGGGCCGGCGTGGCGGGGGCAGGCTCGACCACGGGCGGTGGCGCAGGCTGGGGCTGCGGCGGCGTGGGAACCATGGGGGTGCAGGCGGCGACCGAACCCAACAACAGAAGACGATAAGCGATACGCATAGTCACAGGCTAACGCCCCCGAATTCCACGACCAATCACAAGCGCGCGAAGGCTGGATCAGTTTCCGTGATAAGGGTGAAAACGGCGTTAACCATTCTTGAAAGCAGGCGGTTAATCCGCCGAATTTACATTGCAGCGTTCCCTGAGTAGGGCCTGGTGGCGGAGGGGCGACGCGCCGGACGTGCAAGTCCGGAGATCCTCCGTTCGACTCGGAGGCCAGGCCTCCAGCGGATTCCCCGCGCGGAATGTTGACGAAAGGCGAAGGCCTCTCTATACGACCGCCTCCGCCGCAGGTTCGCCCGCGGCTCTTTTGTTTTACTCGCCCTCACGGGCCTCCAACCGGGACATCCGACCATGAAGGTCCGTAGCTCGCTGAAGTCGCTGAAGGGTCGCCACCGCGACTGCAAGATCGTTCGTCGCAAGGGCGTTCTGTATGTCATCAACAAGACCGACCCGCGCTTCAAAGCCAAGCAAGGCTGATCACGCGCGATCGGCGCGCCCGGCCTGTCGATAGGTCAGGCGCGCGCCGAGCGTCGGTGGATGGGATGACTATCCACAGGGCCGCGGGCGTTGTCCGCGGCTTTTTCGCGTCCGGCGTTGAGCCGGGCGCCTGTGCGTGATTAGTGATTCTACTTCTTCGCCCTAACGGCCTTCGGCCTGCTTGAAGGCGTGGTTTTCTCTTGCCCTGACGGCCTTCGGCCTGTTTGAGGGCGCAGCCTGATTTTGAGTTCTGGAGTTCAGTCATGGACGACGCTTCCTTCGACGCCAGCCCCGACGTCCTGACCGCCACGGCCCAGGGCCGCCTTCGCTCGATCATCGAGCGCCTGGAGCGCCTCGAAGAGGACAAGCAGGCCGTCATGGTCGACATGAAGGAGGTCTTCGCCGAGGCCAAGGGCGAAGGCTATGACGTCAAGGTGCTGCGCAAGGTTTTGCGCCTGCGCAAGCAGGACAAGGCCAAGCGTCAGGAAGAAGAAGCGATTCTGGACCTCTACCTCTCTGCTCTCGGCGAGATCTGAGGGAGGCGGGCCTGAAGCGCACGCCCTTCAAGCCCTCCGGCGACGGCCCTTCACGCTCCAACAGGCTGAAGGGGGGCGGCGCCCTTAAAACCAAACCTTCTCTGAGCCCCTGGGAGCAGCAGAAGGAGGCGGCGAAACGATCCGCGCTCAACGCTCTGAAACGCGCCCGCCGCTCGGCAGAGAAGGCGGGCGTTTCCCTGTCCGAATGGGAAGGGGAGTTTCTCGATTCGGTCGGGGAGCGGATTCGCGAACACGGCCGCGCCTTCGCCGACCCGGAAAAGGGCGCGCCGGGTCAGGCCCTGTCGGCCATGCAGGGCCGCAAGCTGAAAGAGATCACGGCCAAGGCCAAGGGCGAGCTGCGTCGATTCGGACGGCGTCGTGGAGAGGCCGCGCCCGATGAGGGCGAATGAGGCCTGCAACCGTCCAGCTTGGCCGAGCGTTGCGCCTGCGGATTTCCAAACCCTTTGAGAGGGAAGACTGATGAAACGCTTCGTCTCCGCCGCCCTGACCGGCGGCCTTCTGAGCTTGAGCCTGGCGCTGGCTGCGTGCGGAGACCGGCCGGGCGCGGCGCCCGAGGCGGCTTCGGACGCGACGCCGGATCTCAGCGGCGGCCCCGCGGCGGCGCCCCAGGCGGTCAGCCCGGCGCCGGACGCCGCCCAGGCGCTGCCCGCCGTTGATGAAGCGGCGGCGCGCGCCTTCGTCCGCGAGGAAGGCTCGGCGCTGGAGGTGCTGACATTCGACCGGGTCGGCTCGGTGACGAAGGAGGGGACGGTGAAGGGCTATGCGGCGCCGGTGTACGCCGTGCCCGTGGCGTCGGGCCAGACGCTGAAGGTCGCCTTCAAGCCGTCGAACGCCAACCTGTATTTCAACATCAGCGACGCAGCCGACCAGGGCGGCGCGGCCGTATTCCGGGGCGAGGTCGACGGTCAGACGGCTGAGCTGAAGGCCTCCAAGGACACGACCTACGTCATCACCCCGTTCCAGCCTCGCGCCACCGCGCGTCGGGGATCGGAAGGCGGCTACAGCCTGACGGTCAGCCGGAACTGAGCCAGGGCATGAAGATGAAGGGCGGCGGAGGCGAACTCCGCCGCTCTTTTCGCTGGCTAGGGCAGGGCGTTCAGGCGCATGGCCGACAGATAGGGCTGATAGGCCGCGCGAGCGGCCGCCGCGCCGGACAGGTGGTCCTGTTCGATGTGGATGGTCAGGCCGTAGCGGTCCTTCAACACGCTGATCAGAGAATCGACGTCGCCGCCTGAATCCATGGACTCGATGCCGATGACGGCGACTTCGCCGGTCGGGCCGTCCATGACGACGGACAGGTAGTTCTCGCCGCCGATCGAGGCGAGGGCTGTCGGGGAGGACAGGGCCAGCTCGCGTCCGCCCCTGGTTATCTCGACGGCGGCGACGGCGCTCTTGTAGGCGGTCTCCTGAGCGCCGGCGATGAGGCCGGACAGGGGACCGCTTTCCTCGGGAACCGACGCCTTGGAATCGATCAGCAGGATTTCTGTGCTGGTCCCCGGCTCCCCATAGGTCATGGAGACCGAGAAGGCCTGGCAGTCGATCTCGGTCAGCGGCTTGCCGGCGATGGTCTGGGCCGTCGGCATGGCGGCCAGCAGGGGATGGTTCTCGCACTCGGGCGGCAGGGCGACCTTGAACGCGGCGGCTTCGGCCTTGGTCGGGGCCTCAGGGTTGGAGCAGGCGGCGGTCAGGGCGGCGACGGACGCCAGGGTCAAGGCGACGGCGAGGTAGCGAAACAAGAGGGACGGCTCCCTTTCGTGAACAGAACGCAGGGAGGGTGTGGCCCGTAAAGTTCGCCTTTGAAACCCCGAACGGAAACGACGGGCCCTGTTTCGGGCCGCGTCCGGGCCTTCTTCAGCCGGCTTCCTTGAGCTGTTCCTCCAGGCCCTGTTCGCGAACCTTGCGGTAGAGGGTGGAGCGGCCGATGCCCAGGCGGCGGGCGATTTCCGACATATGGCCGGAATAGACCTCGATCGCGTGCTGGATCAGGTCGCGTTCGATCTGTTCCAGCGTGCGGACGTGGCCGCGGTCATCGGTGATGCGGACGGGGCTGTCGTGCTGGCCGTCGTCGTCGGTCGAGACGGACGCGGAAGCCGAGGCGGGGGCGTCCGGGCCGCTCGGCGCGGCGGCCACGGCGTCCAGCGGCACGGCGACGCCCGAGATGGCCGGGAAGTCGTGCGGCTGCAACAGGGGCGAGTCGGCCAGGACCAGGGCGCGATAGACGGCGTTCTCCAGCTGGCGGACGTTGCCGGGCCAGTCGTGGCCCTGCAGCAGGGCCAAGGTCTCGGGCGAGCAGCCGATGACGCGCTTGCCTTCCTCAAGGTTGAAGCGGGCGATGAAGTGCTCGACCAGGGCCGGGATGTCCTCGCGCCGTTCGCGCAGGGCCGGGGCCTCGATCGGGAAGACGTTCAGGCGGTAGAAGAGGTCTTCGCGGAAGGCGCCTTCCTTGACCTGCTGGGCCGGGTCGCGGTTGGTGGCCGAGACGATGCGGACGTCGACCTTGACCGGGCGTTTGCCGCCGACCGGATCGACCTCGCCTTCCTGAAGGGCGCGCAGCAGCTTGACCTGCATGTCCAGCGGCAGTTCGCCGATCTCGTCCAGGAACAGGGTGCCGCCGTTCGCCTCGACGAACTTGCCTGCGTGTTTTTCGTGCGCGCCGGTGAAGGCGCCCTTCTCGTGGCCGAACAGGATGGATTCGACCAGATTGGCGGGCAGGGCGCCGCAGTTGACGGCGACGAAGGGCTTGCCCGCCCGGTCCGAGGCGCCGTGCAGGGCGCGGGCGATCACTTCCTTGCCGACGCCGCTTTCGCCGGTGATCAGCACGGGGATGGAGGACTTGGCCGCGCGCTGGCCCAGGGCCTTGACCATGCGCATGGGCTCGCTGTCGCCGACCATGTCGTCGAACGAGGAGCGGCCCGCAGCGCGTTTCTTCAGGCGGCCGATCTCGGCGGTCAGCTGGGTCATCTGCAGGGCGTTGCGGACGCCGACCAGAAGGCGGTCGGGCCCGACAGGCTTGACGAAGAAGTCCTGGGCTCCGGCCTGCATGGCCTTGACCACCGTCTCTATGCCGCCGTTGGCCGTCAGCACGATGACCGGCGTGGCCACGCCCGCCGTGCGTATCTCGGCCAGGGCCTCCATGCCCGACAGACCCGGCATGACGAGGTCCAGCAGAACCACGTCGGCGCCGCCGCCCTTGGTCAGACGGTCGATGGCCTCGCCCCCGCTTCCGGCGTGGACGACCGCATAGCCTTCACGGTCCAGAACCGCCTGAATCAGGCGGCGCTGCGTGGGATCATCGTCGACGACCAGAACGGTCTTGGCCATTGGAGCACACCCTTCAACATCACCATCGAACGGCCGTCCTCATTGGTTCGGGACTGGCTCGTTTCGACACAACCCTAGAACGGAGGGAATGAAGATCGGGTTTCGGAGACCTGAGTCAGGGGTTAACGGCGACGGGTGGTGGGCAGACGGCTTCCGGTTGCAACTGCCCGGTCACGGCGCCCATGCTCAAGTTCGGCCAGGGCGAAGCGACGGCCTTGAGATCGGGATGCTTGAGCGCCTCGCGCAGATCGCGGCCGCCGGGACCGGGACAATGCGGAACCTGATAGTCGCCCTGATGGACCCAGCGGCCGTCGGCGCCCTGAGCGAACAGGGCGATCCTGTAAGTGGTCGCCAACAGGATTTCGTCGCGGCCGTCGCCGTTCAGGTCGCGCTGTGCGGCGAGGCAGTTGTAATCGCTGTTGCAGGCGTAGCGCGGATCGCCGGACGGCGCCGGGGCCAGGAAGGCGGCGGGCAGGGGCTTGTCCGCCGGCCATGGGGCGATGTTCGGCGCACGCGGGGGCAGGACGGCTTCCTCTATGTCATAGCGCGAGGTCACGGCCTGGGCCGCCTTGGCGCGACGGGCGATCTCGGCGTCGGAGGATTTCGCCAGCTCGGCCAGGGCCGCGCGTCCCGTCTTGCCCGCGCCGAAGCGCAGGAAGGCGTAGTCGAACTGGGCCGCGCTGACGGCGCCGCGCTTCAGCCGGGCCATCTGGTCGTTGACGGACAGGCGGGCTGGATCGGCTAGGGGGCTGAACAGGGCGAGGATGACCAGCACCGTCAGGACTGCGGCCAGGACGTTGGTGCGCTCCAGCGGCTTCATCCAGGCGGTCTTGCGCCACAGGGGCGACAGGGCGGCCCAGCCGTATCCGGCGGCGTACAGAACGCCGACCAGGGCGCAGGCCGCGGCGATGATGCGGTCGGGCGTCAGGCCGTGCTGGCCGATGCGCAAGGACAGACCCCAGAGCGCGATCAGGATCAGCGGCGTCAGCAGCACCGAGGCGATCCGCACCGCCGCGCGCAGGGCGGCGGGCGGCAAATTGTCCTCGCGCCCGTCCTGGTAGGCCGTGTTGATCAGCACGATCAGGGCGGCGGTGGCCGACAGCACCAGGGCCGTGGCGCTGCCCGTCTTCCACAGCCCGTCCAGTCCGGTGAAGGGCAGGGCGGCCAGGAAGCCCGCCACCAGGACGGTGATGACCAGCAGCAGCCACGACAGCAGCATCAGCGCCACCGTCCGCACGCCCCGGATCAGGCCGCCGCGCACGTCGGTCAGCTGCACCGCCACGGCGAAGACCAGGCAGGTGACGGGGATGGAGAACCACTCCTTGCCCAGCAGCTCGCTCAGGAAGTTGAGGCCGATGACGCGGAACAGGGCCGCGCCCAGGAACAGCAGCAGCCAGAAGGCGCCGGTGAAGCCCAGCGACAGCACCAACTGCACGCCCGCCTTCCACGCGGTGTCGAAATAGTCGTCGTAGTCGGCGATCCAGCGTCGCCCTTCGACCGCAGGGACAATCAGGTGATGGGCGATGAACAGAGCCGCCGCCGCGAAGGCCACGACCGGGAAGCGCAGATAGGGCGGGCGGAAGTAGTCGCTCGCCTGCTGGGCCGCGTCGTGCCAACCCAGCAGCGCCAGAACCGCCGCCGCCACCGCGCCCCACAGCGCCAGCGTCTTCCATCCCATCCGCCCGACGCCCGCCAGCAGCATGATCGGCGCGAACGTCGCCGCCAGCACCAGGGCGGCGAACAGCGAAGGCTGGGTCGCGGGCCAGGCCAGGGCCGTGGCGTCCGACGCCGACCGATACAGCAGATAGAGAACCAGCCCCTGGATCAGGCCGATCCCGATGCGGATGGCGGCGAGCCCGCGCGCGCCTTCCAGCGAGGCGCGGCCGGTGGGGTCGAGGGCGGTATGGGTCATATTTGAACAGTGCTCGATTTTGCGGGCGAAGGGAAGGCGCTTTTCATCGTCCTGGCTTGAGGCTGACCTGCTGAAAGAAGGGCGGCTTGCATCGCGCCGTTTGCCTCCCCACAACCAAGGGCATGAACGCGCCCGTCAAAACGACCGAATTCGCCGACGCCCCGCTGTGGGATCTGTCCGACCTCTACGCCTCGCGCGAGGATGCGCGCATCGCCGCCGATCTGGAGCGGGCCAGGGGGCTGGTGGAGCGGATGAACGGGTTTCAGGGGCGGTTGGCCGCGCTGTCGGGCGCCGAACTGGGCCGGGCGCTGGATGAGGCGATCGGGCTTTATGAGCAGGCGGCGGACGTGATGGGGGCGCTGGGCGCCTACGCCTTCCTCGCCGCCTCGACCAACCGCGAGGACGCGGCGGCGCAGGGGTTCGAGGCCGATGTGCGCGAGAAGCTGACCGTCATCGCCACCCCGACCGTCTGGCTGACGCTGGAGATCAATGCGCTGGACGAGGCGGCGGTGGAGGCGGCGCTGGCGGCCCATGCGCCCGCCGCGCGCTGGGCGCCGTGGCTGCGCCGGGTGCGGGCGATGAAGCCGCATGAACTGTCGGCCGAGCTTGAAACCTTCATCGCCGAGCGCGGCCCGATTCAAGCCCAGTGGCCGCGCCTGTTCGACGAGACCCTGGCCGTGCTGCGCGCACCCGTGGGGGATGAGGAGCTGACCCTGGCCGAGGGGCTGAACCGTCTCAGCGACGCGGACGGCGCCAAACGTCAGGCGGCGGGCGAGGGCCTGTCGACGGCCTTTTCCGGTATCGCCCGGACCATGGCCATGGTGCTGAACACCGTGGCCGCCGAAAAGGCGCTGGAGGATCGCAAGCGCGGTTTCAAACGCCCCGCCGACAGCCGCCACCTGGGCAATGAAGTCGACGGCGAGAGCGTGGACGCCATGGCCGAGGCGGTAGCCGAAGCCTATCCGCGTCTGGCGCACCGCTACTACGCGCTGAAGGCCAAGGCGATGGGCAAGGATCGGCTGGCCCACTGGGACCGCAACGCGCCGATCGAGGCGGCGGCGTCGCGCGCCTATGACTGGGCGGGCGGACGCGCGGTGGTGCTGTCCAGCTTCGCTGATCTGGGCGGAGACTTCGCCGAGCGGGCGGGCTGGTTCTTCGACCGGCCGTGGATCGACGCGCGGGCGCGGGCGGGCAAGCAGTCCGGCGCCTATGCGCACCCGGTGACGGCGGATCGGCACCCCTATGTCTTCCTGAACTGGATGGGCGAGCGGCGCGACGTGCTGACCCTGGCGCATGAACTGGGCCACGGGGTGCACCAGACGCTGGCGGCGGGGCAGGGATCGCTGCTGGCCGACACGCCGCTGACGCTGGCCGAGACGGCGTCGATCTTCGCCGAGGGGCTGACCTTCGACCGCTTGCTGGCCGAGGCGACGCCGGACGAACAGCGCGCCCTGCTGGCGGGCCGGATCGAGGACGGGCTGAACACGGTGGTCCGCCAGATCGCCTTCCACCGCTTCGAGACGCGCTTCCATGACGAGCGGGCGGCGGGCGAGGTGCCGGTCGAGCGCATCCGCGAAATCTGGATGGAGGAGTTGGGCGCCAGCCTCGGCCCGTCCGTCGACCTGACCGGCTATGAGGACTGGTGGGCCTATGTCAGCCACTTCGTCCACGCGCCTTTCTATGTTTACGCCTATGCGTTCGGCGATCTGCTGGTCGCGGCGCTGATGGAGACGCGGGCCAAGGATCCGGCGGCCTTTACGCCCCTGTATCGCGACCTGCTGTCGGGCGGCGGGGCGCGGACCTATGTCGAGGCGCTGAAGCCGTTCGGCCTGAACCCGCGCGACCCGGCCTTCTGGACCATCGGCACCAAGCGGCTGGAAGGCCTGATCGATCGGTTCGAGGCGCTGGGATGAGGCGCGGGCTTGAGCCGTGCGCAGGCCTCGCTATAAGGGCCGTCGAAATCTCGACTCTTTTTTGGATGCCCCATGGCCGACCAGCACGCTGAAGCGACCGCCCCCCACGTCCACGGGGAAATGAACATCACGGAGCAAGCGGGCACCTGGACGCTGTTCATGGGCCTGACCAAGTGGTTGTCGTTGGCCACGGCCGTGCTGATTCTTTTCCTGACGGTGTGGTTCGCCGTCGGCGCCGGTTTCATTCCCGCCTTCATTAGCGGTGTCGTGCTGTCGGTCGCGGGTTTCTTCATGCTGCGTTCCAAGTCGTCGCACTGAGTTTCGGCTCTCTGGAAACAGAGGTGTCCTGAAGGCCCGCCGGTTCGTCCGGCGGGCCTTTTGCTTGTGGGGCTTTGACGCCGCTTCCAGCTTCGGCCTAACGTCGCTTTCGGACCCTGGGGATTGGGAGGATTCGCTTGGCCGTCGCCATCGCCGTGACCCGTGAACGCCATGAAGGCGAGACGCGCTGCGCCGTAACCCCGGAAACGGTCAGGAAGCTGGCCGATCTCGGCGCGACCGTGACGGTCGAGGCGGGAACAGGTCTGGGCTCGTCCATTCCGGATGACGATTACGTCGTGGCGGGGGCCAGCGTGCGGCCCGATCTGGCGGCGGCGTTGGCGGGAGCTGACATCCTGCTGAAGGTGCGCGGCCCGACGGCGTCGGAGATCAGCGCCCTGAAGCCCGGCGCGGTGGTGGTCAGCCTGCTGGACGCCTGGCGCGACAAGGCCACGCTTGAGGCGTTGAGGGGCGCCAACGCCACCGCCTTCGCCATGGAGTTCGTGCCGCGCATCACGCGCGCCCAGGTGATGGACGTGCTGTCGTCCCAGGCCAATCTGGCCGGATATCGGGCGGTGATCGAGGCGGCCTATGCCTATGGAAAGGGCTTCCCCATGATGATGACGGCCGCCGGGACGGTGGCCGCCGCCAAGACCTTCGTCATGGGCGCGGGCGTTGCGGGGCTTCAGGCCATCGCCACGGCGCGGCGTCTGGGCGCGGTCGTTACAGCCACCGACGTGCGCCCTGCCGCCAAAGAGCAGGTCGAGAGCCTGGGCGCCAAATTCGTCGCGGTCGAGGATGAAGAGTTCAAGGCGGCCGAGACGGCGGGCGGCTACGCCAAGGCCATGTCAGCCGAGTATCAGGCCAAGCAGGCCGACCTGACCGCCGCCCACATCATCAAGCAGGACGTGGTGATCACCACCGCCCTGATCCCCGGCCGCCCGGCGCCGAAGCTGGTGACGGCGGCGCACGTCGCCTCGATGAAGCCGGGCTCGGTCATCATCGACCTGGCGGTCGAGGCGGGCGGCAACGTCGAAGGCTCCAAGCCGAATGAGGTCGTGACCACGGCCAATGGGGTGAAGATCGTCGGCTGGAGCAACATGCCCGGCCGCATCGCCGCGGACGCCAGCGCCCTTTATGCGCGCAACCTGGTCGCCTTCCTGGGGTTGATGATCAAGGACGGCGCCCTGGCGGTCGATCTGGAGGAGGAAATCCTCAAGGCCGCCGTCGTCACCCACGGCGGCGCCGTGGTGCATGAAGGAGTGAGAGGCTGATGGAACACGTTGATCCCACCGTCTTTCGCCTGGCGATCTTCGTCCTGTCGATCTTCGTCGGCTACTATGTCGTCTGGAGCGTGACGCCGGCGCTGCATACGCCGCTGATGGCCGTGACCAACGCAATTTCCAGCGTCATCATCGTCGGCGGCCTGATCGCGGCGGCGGCGATGAGCGCGCAGGCGGGCGGGCCGAACGCCTGGATCGCCAAGGGCGCGGGCGTGGCCGCAGTCACCCTGGCCAGCGTCAACATCTTCGGGGGCTTCATGGTCACGCGCCGGATGCTGGCCATGTATCGCAAGAAGGAAAGGCCCAAGGCTTCGTGACCCTGTCGCCTATCCTGCTGGCCTTCTATGCCTCCTGGGCCGTCACGGGTCTGGGCGTGGCCCTGTGGATCTGGAGCTGGGTGCGGGTGAAAGACCCCATCGGGCGCCTGCGGTTCCAGGACTGCGGGGTCGTGCTGGTTTTCGCCGCCGTCCTGACGCGCATCATCATCCAGGATCGTCAGATGACGGTCTTCGACTGGGCGATGATCCTGCTGGGGCCTCTGTTCATCGCGGCGGCGCTGTGGCGTCTGTCGCGCACTCAATCCGTCAAACGTTAAACCTCGAAGAGTATCGCGTGATGAAGACTGTCTTGATTTCCGTCGCAGCCGTGTCGGCTGTTGTCGCCCTGGCCGGGGCTGCCTCTGCGCAATCGACCCGCGAAGTGGGCAAGAATCCCTACGGCGGCCTGCACTGGTCGGTTGTCGCGCCGCAGGGCGCCAGCTGGGCGCTGGAATGCGGTTTCGCGCCCGTGACGGTGCGCGGCGTTCACATGAATCGCATCAAGCACACGGGCTCGGGCCGGATGACCGGGCGTTTGCCGGGCGCGGACGGCCGCTGCCAGGTGATCAAGACGGGCGGCCAGGGAACGGTCGGTCTGGCGGTGGTCAAGAACGGCCAGGCCACGGCGGCGGGCACCAACGGCGGCGCGCCCGCCATCGTCAACGTTTTCTGATTCAGGACTGAAGAGGGGGAGGGGATGAACGCATCGATCGCGGCGCTGGCCTATCTGGCGGCGGGGGTTCTGTTCATCCTCTCGCTTCGAGGGCTGTCCAGCCCTGAGACCAGCCGTAAAGGCAACACCCTGGGCATGGTCGGCATGGCCCTGGCCGTCGGCGTCACCCTGCTGACGCTGGGGACCAGCGGGGCGCTGGATCCCCTGACCCTGGCCCTGATCGCGGGCGGGGTCGTGGTCGGCGGCGGCGCGGGCGCGGTCATCGCCAACCGCGTACCGATGACGGCCATGCCGCAACTGGTCGCGGCTTTTCACTCCCTGGTCGGCCTGGCGGCCTGTCTGGTGGCGGTGGGGGCGGTCTATGCGCCCGACGCCTTCGGCATCGTCACGGCGACGGGCGGGATCAAGACCCTGTCCATCGTCGAACTGAGCCTGGGCGTGGCCATCGGCGCCGTCACCTTCACCGGCTCGGTCATCGCCTTCGCCAAGCTGGACGGGCGGATGAGCGGGGCGCCGATCATCCTGCCGGCGCGGCACCTCATCAACATCGCTCTGGCGCTGGCTCTCGTCTTCCTGATCGGCATCCTGATCGGGACGGGCGGGACGGCGATCTGGGCCTTCTGGGGCGTGTTCGCCATCGCCCTGATCCTGGGCGCGACCCTGATCATCCCCATCGGAGGGGCGGACATGCCCGTCGTGGTGTCCATGCTGAACTCCTATTCCGGGTGGGCGGCGGCGGCGCTGGGGTTCACGCTGGAGAACATCGCCCTGATCATCACCGGGGCCCTGGTCGGGTCGTCGGGCGCGATCCTCAGCTACATCATGTGCAAGGGCATGAACCGCAGCTTCATCAGCGTCATCCTGGGCGGTTTCGGCGCCGAGGCGGGCGCGGCGGCGGGCGGCGGGGCGGTCGAGACGCGGCCGGTCAAGCAGGGCTCGGCCGAGGACGCCGCCTTCATCATGAAGAACGCCTCCAAGGTCATCATCGTGCCCGGCTACGGCATGGCGGTGGCCCAGGCTCAGCACGCCCTGCGCGAAATGGCCGACACGCTGAAGGAAGAAGGCGTTGAGGTGAAATACGCCATCCACCCCGTCGCGGGTCGGATGCCGGGGCATATGAACGTCCTGCTGGCCGAGGCCAACGTCCCCTATGACGAGGTGTTCGAACTGGAGGACATCAACAGCGAGTTCGCCTCGGCCGATGTGGCCTTCGTCATCGGCGCCAACGACGTGACCAACCCGGCGGCCAAGACCGACCCGCAGTCGCCCATCTACGGCATGCCGGTGCTGGACGTGGAGAAGGCGGGGACCGTCCTGTTCATCAAGCGGTCGATGGGCAGCGGCTACGCCGGGGTCGAGAACGAGCTCTTCTTCCGCGACAACACCATGATGCTGTTCGCCGACGCCAAGAAGATGGTTGAAGGGATCGTGAAGGCCCTTTGACGGTCGTGCGCGAGAACCCTTCGCGCGGCGGTGCGTTGGCTTGCGACGCCCAACCTGAGCCGTGGAGACATCATGACCGCATTCCAAGGACTGAAAACCGTCGCCGTGCTGGGCGTCCTGGCCGGACTGGCCGCTTGCGGTCAGGCGGAGAAGACGGCCGACAAGGCTGACGCTCCGGCCGAGGCGACCCAGGCGGCGCCTGAAGCCGCGCCTGCAGCGAGCGGCGCGCCGACCATCGACCAGATGATGGGCGTGCAGGTGGCCTATCTGGAATCCAAGCTGGGTCCGGCCCGCACGATTCAGGACAAGGAACGCACCTATGAGATCGGCGGCTGCACGGTCCGCGTCCGCGCCGAGGGCGAGGAGGTCGTCGGCTACGCCGTGCCGATGACGCCGGCCTGCTCGACCCAGGCCCTGGCGGCGCTGAAGGACTATGATCTGCCGCAGAAGATCGACCTGACCATGGGCGAGTTCGCCGCCGCGCGCGGCAACGCCGATTTCAAGGCCGACTGCCTGATGCTTTGCGGCAATGCGGCCGACCCGTGGGTCTATCTAGAAAGCGCCGGCCCGCGCGTCTCGCCGGGCATTCGCGCCTCGGCCGTGATGGTCAGCGATGCCACGATCGACGCCTCCTTCCGCGTCCGCGACGCCATCAAGGCGGCCAAGGGGGAGGATTATGTGATCGACGCCGCCTTCAACTGCAGCGCGGACTTCGACCAGATGGCGGTGCGCGAGTTGAAGGCCGTCCGCATCGACGAGATCGAGGTCGGCTACGTCCCCTACGGCCGCTGCTGAGGGCGAGGGCGATGAAGCGCGGCGCGGTTCTGCGCATCGGTGCGGCGCTGGCGACGGCGACCGTCGTGCTGGCGGCGTGCTCGGCGATGATCCCGGTCAACATCAGCGGCGGGTTGGAGCGGCCGGTCGCGACCTTCGGCGCCGATCCCGCCAAGCCCGAGAAGGCCTGTCTGGGCGGCATCGCCGTGCATGAGCGGTCGAACGCCATGATGCGGCCGGTCTGGTCGATCGAGGCGCGCGGCCGCGACTGCCGGGGCCTGAGGCAGGTGGTCTATGGCGAGACGCCCGAGGGGTTCGAAACGACAGTAGAGGCGGCGGCGCTGAAACCGGGCGTGCGATACAGCGTCTTTGGCTACGGCATGACCGGCGGCCCGTTGAGCCGCGTGCCCTGGCGCGGCGGGGATGAGGTGGTGTTCGAGAATGGTCAGTGGCGTCCGGCAGGCGGGTCCGCTGCTGTCGGGCAGGAGCCGTAGGCCTCACTATACGGTCGATCGAAGCAGGCGATGAAGCCGTCGAGAACCTTGAGGTTGACCGGCCATTCCAGATCGAAGCCGTACTGGGCCTTGAAACGCGCGGCCGCCTGATCAAAATCGGGCGGCTTGGGCAGGGCGGCCAGCCGCTCTCTTGCGGCGATCAGGCCTACGCGGTCCTGGTGAAGGAAGGCGATGGTCCCAAGCGCATAATCGGAAAAGCCACTGCGAGACATGTCAGGATTCACCCCGGCCATCATCAGCCGCGTCGCCGCCTGCGTCTGGCCCAGCCCCGCACGGAGCTGGCCCTCATGCCAGTAGTTGGTGTGGAGTTCGCTCGGCGTCAGGTCGCTCCAACGCGCCTTGCGACAGTCGGCCAGCAGGTCAGCGGCGACGGCAGCGCATTCGGGCTTTTCAGCCAAGGGGCGCCAGCCGCCCTGAAGATCCTGGTCAAAGGCGGCGGGCGGCAACGCGAGAAGCGCCACCCGGTCGTGAGAGCAGGTCTCACTGACGGAAGAAGGCGTGGCCTGCGCGATAGCCAGCGACATAAGAACGATCAGCATTCTGAGCCCCCTGAATGTCTGGCCATGAGAACGACGTTCTGTGTCTGGAATGTGGCTGTATCGCAAGGGGCATTGGGCTGACAGGCGAAGCGCGCCATCAAGCGTGTGGCGTTCGTGTTGAAACTCAGTGGCTGGCGAGGGGAAGTGGAATTCACTGTGGATGAGGTCGTCGAGAACCTGGGGCTGCGGCCGCTGGTCGAGGGCGGCTGGGGGCGACCCATGGCGGGGGCGGACGCCGCCGCGCGCGGAGAGGCGGTCGGCGCCTATCGCCTGTTGACGCCCGAGGCGCCGGACGACTGGCGCGCCACCGAAGCCGAGGAGCTGTGGACCGCCTATATGGGCGCGGCGCTTCAGGTCGAACTGGCCACGGAGACGGGCGTGCGGCGCGAGACCCTGGCGGCCGGATCGGGTCAGTGGGTCACGGTTCCCGCGGGCGGCTGGCTGAGAACGCGCGCGCTCGGCGGATGGTGTCTGGCGGGGCGGATCGGACAGGCGCAAGGTGACGGCCTGTCCTGAGCGGGAGGCCGGGAATGAGCGAGCCGAAGACCAAGCCCACCGACGCCTCGGTCGAGAACTTTCTGGCGGCGGTCGAACCGACGCGACGGCGCGAGGAGGGGCGGACGCTGTGCGCCCTGATGCAGGCGGTGTCGGGCGAGGCGCCGGTGATGTGGGGGCCGTCCATCGTCGGCTTCGGCCGCTACGCCAACGTCACCGCGAACGGCAAGAGCGCCGACTGGCCGCGCATGGGCTTCTCGCCGCGCAAGGCGGCGCTGACCCTGTATCTCGCCTCGACGCCGCAGACGGAGGCGCTGCTGGCGCGGTTGGGTCCGCATACGACCAGCACGGCCTGCCTCTACATCAAGCGGCTGGATCAGGCGGACATGGACGTGCTGCGAGCGCTCTGCGTCGCCAGTTGGGACGAGATGAAACGCCGCTATCCCTGATTGGCTTGCCGAGGGCGGCGAACGGATTATAGCGGATTCATGCGCACCTTTCTGATCGCCGCCGCCGCCCTGCTGTCCGCCTGCGCCCTGGCGCCGCTGGCCGCCGCCGAAACGCCGGTCCAGCCGGTCGACCTGCTGCTGACCTCGGCCACGGTGGTCGATGTCGAGAAGGGGACGACGACGCCGGATCAGCTGGTCGCCGTGCGCGGCGGCGACATCGTGGCCGTAGGCCCCGAGGGCGAGGCGGGCCGCTATCGGGCCGTGCGGACGCTGGATCTGGGCGACCGCTACGTCATGCCGGGGCTGTGGGACATGCACGTCCACTTCGGCGGGGGCGAGACCCTGATCGAGGAGAACGCCGAGCTGATGCCGCTTTACGTGGTCAACGGCGTGGTGGCGGTGCGCGACGCGGCGGGCGATCTGGCGCAGCAGGTGCTGGACTGGCGCGCGTCGCCGCCGACCGCCGATGCGCCACGCATCTTCACCTCCGGCCCCAAGATCGAGGGCATCGCCCCCGTCTGGAAGGGCGTGATCGAG
Organism: Brevundimonas sp. 357; assembly: GCF_003938605.1. Taxonomy (GTDB): domain Bacteria; phylum Pseudomonadota; class Alphaproteobacteria; order Caulobacterales; family Caulobacteraceae; genus Brevundimonas. Next base: position 115,110 of record NZ_RHWX01000003.1, read on the forward strand.
ACCGGCAGCGAGGCCGACGTGGACGCGGCCCTGGACCGGCTTCAGGCCCTGCGCGTCGACTTCGTCAAGATCACCGACAACACCCTGACGCCCGAGCTTTTCCTCTACGCCGTGCGCGAGGCGAAGAAGCGGGGCATGAAGACCTCGGCCCACATTCCGGCCAGCATCACTGTGCTGACGGCGGCGGAGGCGGGCCTGTCGTCGATCGAACACCTCGACTACGCCATGAAGGCGGGTTCGCGCGATGAGGCCGCCATTTCGGCCGACTATCTGGCGGGCAAATACACCTACGCCCAGACCATGCGGCGTTATGCCGACACCTTCGACGTGGAGACGGCGCGCCGGGTCTATGCGCGGTTGGCGGAGCTGGGCACGGCGGTGTCGCCGACCCTCTACGGTTCGACCACCCTGGCCAATCTGGACAAAGACGACCATACGCACGACGACGGACTGGCCTATGTCGGGCCGGGCATCCGGGCGACCTATGACTGGCGCGTCCAGCGCGCGGCCCAGGCTACGCCGCAGCAGGTCGAGGACCGCCACTTCGTCAAGGACGTCACCGCGCGCACCCTGCCCATGCTGCGCGACGCGGGCGTGACGATCCTGACCGGGACTGACGCGGGCTTCCTCAACTCGTTCAACTATCCGGGCCTTTCGCTGCACGACGAGTTGGAGCTCTATGTGTCGCTGGGCCTGACGCCGCGCGAGGCCTTGGCGGGCTCGGTCGTGGACGGGCCGCGCTTCCTGAGCCAGGGCGAGCGTTACGGCGCGGTGGCGGCGGGCAAGTCGGCGGATCTGCTGGTGCTGGAGGCGAACCCGCTGGCCGACGTCAGCGCCACGCGCGACGCCGAGACCGTGGTGCTGCGTGGCCGACTGATCGACGCGGCCGAGTTGGAGCGGATGCGCGCCGAGATCCGCGCGCGGGTCGCGGCGCGCAACGCGGTCTTCAAGCCTTCGCCAGCGTCCTGACCTTGAAGGCGACCCAGATCAGCAGCAGGCCGAACAGCACGGCCCAGGTCGCGATCAACCACAGCAGGCCGATGGCCCCGGCGCCGGGCATGAAGACCAGGATCAGGCCGAAGATCACCGACAGGGCGCCGGCGGCGCCCAGCGTCCACTCATTGGCGATCTCGTTACGCAGGCGGACGGCGCCGATGATCTCGAGCACGCCGCGCAGGATCGACCAGAAGCCGATCAGATAGACCAGGACCAGGGCCGTCAGGCCCGGCCAGGCGAAGACGATGACGGCGGTCAGGATACTGACCGCGCCGCCCAGGGCCAGCCACCAGCGGGGGACCATGCCGCCGCCGCGGATCGCCGCGATCAAGGCCAGAATCCCGTCTGCCAGGGCGTAGATCCCATAGAGCATGATGAGGGTCAGCAGGCTGATTTGCGGCCAGACGAAGGTCAGCACGCCGAACGCCACGGCGGCGATCCCGCGCAACAACAGCAGCCACCACGACCGATGCAGGGCGGATCTGACGAAGCCTTCCAGCGAAGGCGCGGCGTTGGAAGAGGTCATGAGTTCAGCTCCCCTTGGGCGTGGCGGCATACGGCCACGCTGGGCCAACGCGGGCGCGTGGGGGAGGGTTCCTCAACCTGCTTTCCCGCTCAGGCCGCCGCGCGCCAGTCGGAGCGGGCGTTGAACGGCGGGGTGTGGAACTCGTCCCACAGGGCGTCTTCGTTGGTGTAGCGGCTGGTCGAGGCGCTGATGACGTCCACGACCTGTTCCTCCTGACGGTCCCAGATGACGGCCAGATCGCTCTCGGTTTCGCACGGCACGATCATGTAGCGGTCGGCGAAGGTCTTGCGGGCGGGCTTCTGGGCGGTGGGGGTGCGGGCGAAGGCCATGTCGTGATCTCCTGAAGCGATTGCCTCTTGCTGATGATGAGAGGATGCGACAGCATTACGCCAGTTTCGGACGTATCTCTGTGGAGAAGTTATTTGCGGCACGATAAGGCGGCCCTGGTCATCGATCTGGCGCGAGGCATGGCGGCCAGCGCCGAGGGGCTGACGCTGAACGAGATGGCGGCCCAGATGAACGTCGGGCGCCGCACGGCCGAGCGGATGCGCGACGCCGTGCTGATGCTGTTCCCGCAGGTCGAGGAGGTGTCGGACCCGCCGACCAAACGCTGGCGCATCCGGGGCGGGCTGTCGGCCTTCGAGCAGGCGCCGACGGCGACCGAGATGCTGGAGCTGACCAAGGCGGCGGCCGCCCTGCGCGCGGCGGGCGAACCGGCGCGGGCGACGGCGCTGGAAAGCCTTGAGCGCAAGGTGAAGGCGGCGATGCGCTCGACTACCCTGAACCGCATGGCGCCGGATCTGGAGGCCTTGGTCCGGGCCGAGACCATCGCCGTCCAGGCCGGGCCGCGCCCCAGCGCCGATGAGACGGTGCTGGCCGAGATTCGCGGGGCGGTGCTGGCCGAGCGGCCGCTGAACTTCATCTACGCCCGGCCCGGCGCCGAGGCGCGCACCCGCACCATGACGCCGTGCGGCCTGATGTTCGGGCGGGCCAACTATCTGGTGGCCGCCGACCGCGAGAGCGGGCGCATCCAGACCTTCCGTCTGGACCGGATGAGCGCGGTCGAGGCGGGCGAAGGCACGGCGCGTCCGCCCGAAGACTTCGACCTGGGCGCCTTCGCCAGCCAGTCCTTCGGCATCTATCAGGACGAGATCGAGGAGGTCGCCGTCCGTATCGCGCCCGAGGGGGCGGACGAGGCGCGCGGCTGGCGCTGGCACCCGACCCAGACGATCGAGGATCAGGCCGACGGCTCGGTCGTGGTGCGATTCCGCGCCTCGGGCATGCGTGAACTGGCCTGGCACCTGTTCACCTGGGGCGAGCGGGCGACCATCCTGGGGCCCGAGCGGCTGAAGGCTGTGATGGCCGAGGAGCTTGCTGCGGCGGGCCGCGCCCTCGAACAGGCGTAAAGCTGAGGAAACCGTAAGGTGACGGGCGGCGTTTGCGAGCCCTAAGCTGTGCCATTCCTCATGGGAGACTGCTTTTCGTGCGTCTGAAAGTCCTGTCCACGGCGGCCGTCGCGGCCGCCATCCTGCTGACCGCCTGCGCCGCCAGCCCTGCGCCTGGCCCCTGGAACGTTGAGGCGGCGCCGCAGGTGACGGTAACGCGCAAGGACGGGCGGTTGACCGTCGACTATGTCTTCAACCGCGACGCCGTGGTCTGGGCCTTCATGGACTCGGCGCTGATTTCGGAGGTGCGCGAGCCGTGGCGGCCGCGTCAGTGGACGGTCGAGACGCCCGGCGTGGTGATGGAGCGACGCGGCCACTACGACATCATCCGCAGCACGGATGGCGGCCCGGTGCCGCGCCACGTCCGTTTCAGCGTGACGCCTCAGGCGGTCGAGCTGGAGGCGGAATACAAGACCCTGGTCTTCTCGGACGGGGCCGTGGCCCTGCCGACGCGGCAGATGGACGTCTTCGCCCTGGGCTCGCCCGAGGCGGCGGAGGCGATGCCGGCGGACCTCAACGGCGTCAATCTGGACGGCGGGGCGTCGCGCGTGACCTGGCGCGACCTGGACGGGCCGGTGCTGTTCAACGGCGTGCGCCACGCGGAACTGACGACGACGGGCGAGCGGTCCTATGTCCTGCTGGGACAGGCGCGGGTGACGCCGGGCGAGGGGCTGACCACGGTCATGGACCCCAATCTGCCGCCCTGGATCGGCGAGAAGATCCGCGACTTCGCCCCGCGCGTGGGCCAGTTCTACCTGCAACGCCTGGGGCGGCCCGGCTCGGGCGGCGACAAGCCGGTGGTCATGGTGTCGTGGAACGGCCCGACCGAGCGGATGACCAGCATGGGCGGCAGCGTTCTGCCCGGTCTGATCGTCATGTCGTTCGAGGGGACCGGCGTGACCCGGCCGACGGCGGAGATGGAGCGGGTATCCCGCTGGTTCATCGGCCATGAGAGCGCCCACTTCTGGCTGGGCCAGACCGTACGCTACGAGTTCGCGCGCGACGCCTGGATCACCGAGGGCGGGGCCGATCTGATGGCGGTGCGGGCGCTGAAGGCGCTGGACCCGGCCTATGACGACCGCAAGGCCCTGCAGGAAGAGGTCGACGACTGCGTGACCCTGAGCCAGGGGCGCGGCGTGGCCGAGGCGGGCGAACGCGGCGAGCACCGCGCCTATTACGCCTGCGGCGCCGTCTTCGCCATGACGGCCGAGGGGGCGCAGAAGCGGCGCGACGGCGGCGACTGGTTCGGCTTCCTGCGGCCTCTGCTGGACGCCAACCGCCGGGACGGGGTGTTGAGCCGCGCCGAATGGCTGAACGCCCTGACGCGCGTGTCGGGCGATCCGACGCTGGCGGCCGACATCGGGCGGATGCTGGACCAGGGCGCGGCCGATCCCGCCGCCGAGATCGCCGGCCTGTTCCGCCGCGCGGGCGTGCCGCACCGGGTCGAGGGCGGTCGCGTCATTCTGATGAACTGATCCGGCGAATTGATCCTGCTCAAGGCGCGGAACGGCGTTTGGCGCGTTGATGGGGCGTGTCCTGAAACAGGAGGCCGCCATGCCCTGGACCAGTCTGATCGTCTATGTCGACGATGAAGCCGACAACCCCGCCCGCCTGACCGAAGCCTGCGCCTTGGCAAGCGCGCATGGGGCGCGGCTGATCGGGGTGTCGGGCTGCGCGCCCGAGACGCCGGTGGCCGACGCCTATGGGGCGGGCATATTGCTGGGCGAGGTGATGGCGGCCCAGCAGGCGCGCAACGAAACCACGCTGAAGTCCGCCGAGCAGCGGTTCCGCGGCGCGATCGAGGCGGCGGGCGTCGAGGGCGAGTGGCGCGGCGACGTCGGCGATCCGACGGGCCTGACGCTGCGCTGCCTGCGGGCGGCGGATGCTGTCCTGGTCGGGCGCGACGCGGGCGGGGCCAGCGCCTGGCGCGCGCCGCACCCGGCGGATCTGGCCATGCGCTCGGGGCGGCCGGTGGTGGTTCTGCCGCCCAGCCCGATCCGTTCGATGGTGGATGCGCCGGTGCTGCTGGCCTGGACCGACACGCGCGAGAGCCGTTTGGCGGCTCAGGCGGCTCTGCCCCTGTTGAAACGCGCCGACGGGGTGCGGGTGGTCGAGTTGTGCGACCCGGACGATACCGACGGCGCCCGCTTGCGGACACAGGATGTCGCGCGCTGGCTGGCGGGGCACGGCGTCGCCGCCGAGCCGGACGCTCGCGCTCACGACGACCGCACGCACGGCCGTCGCCTGATCGACTGCGCCGAGGAGATGGGGGCGGGGCTCATGGTCTCCGGCGCCTGGGGGCATGCGCGGATGCGGCAGTGGATCTTCGGCGGGGTGACGCAGACCCTGCTGAACGAAGCGCCCGTGGCGCTGATGCTGGCGCACTGACTTTCCTTCTCCCTTTGTGTGAGAAGGGGAAATTAGGCGAACGGATAGGGGCTGACGGATTTCGACCAGTCGTCCACCGTCAGGGCGCGGCCGACCGGCGGGGCGGCGCGTTCGGCGCAGGGGTGGCGTTCGCACAACCGGCAGGCGGGGCCGATGGGCGTGACCTCGGGCTTCTGAAGGTCCAGGCCGCGCGCATAGATCAGGCGGTGGGCGTGCTTTAGTTCGCAGCCCAGGCCGATGGCGAGGTCATGCCCCTCGGTGAAGGCGTCCTGGCCCTGACGGTCCACGGTGCGGGCCAGGGTGAACCAACGCGATCCGTCCGGCGTCTCGATGATCTGGGTGATGATGCGGCCCGGCGTGCGGAAGGCCGAGTGCAGCCGCCAGCGCGGGCAGGCCCCGCCGAAACGCGAGAAGGGGAAGGCGCCCGAGGCGTAACGCTTGGACACGTTACCCGCCTGATCCACCCGCATTAGGAAGAAGGGCACGCCGCGCGCCGTCGGCCGCGACAGGGTGGTCAGCCGGTGGGCGATCTGCTCGAAACCGACGCCGAACCGGGCCTGGAGCCGGGCCAAGTCGTAGCCGGCTTCCTCGGCGGTGCGCTGGAAGGCGGCGTAGGGCATCAGCACGGCGGCGGCCAGGGTGTTGGTCAGCGAGGTCTTCAGCAGGTTGCGCGTCGGTGCGTCGGGAGCGTTCGCCGCCTCGGTCAGGGCCTGAAGCTCAGGCCCGTGCTCCATCAGGGCCAGCTGATTGGCGACGGCGAAGGCGCGCGACGACGGGCCTAGCGCATCGGACAGCAGCAGCCGCCCCCGGTGCGGGTCGAAACGGCGGGTCCACTCGACCATGACCTCGGCGGGCAGGGTGCGGACGGTCAGGCCGTGACGGGCGAACAGGCGCGCGCGGGCCAGGGCCTCGAAGCCTTCGTCGGGGGCGGGGGCTTCGGCGCGCAGGGCGTCGTGCAGGGCTTCGCCCAGCGCATCAAGGTCGGGGAAGTGGTTGTGGCGGGACTGGACGTATTCGCGCACCCATTCGGACGGACTGTCGGTCGGCGCGGCGCCGCCGCCCGCCTCGATCTCGGCCCGGTCGCGCACGCGGCGGTCGGTGAAGGCGCGATAGAGGCGCAGCACGGCGTCGGCGGCGGCGGGCTGATCCTCGGCCAGCTGCATGATCTCGTGGCGCGGCACGGCCAGACCCTGAAACAGGGGATCGGCGAAGACCTCTGACAGTTCGGCCTCCGACGCCGGGCCGCCGGACTGGCCGAGATTGCGCAGGTCGACGTCATAGGTCTCGGCCAGACGCAGCAGCAGTTGGGCCGAGACGGGGCGCTGGTTGCGCTCGATATGGTTCAGATAGGAGGGCGAAACGCCCAGATCCGCCGCCATCGCCGTCTGCGACAGGTCAAGGTCGCGCCGCAGCCGCTTGAGGCGGCCGCCCAGGAACAGCTTGCGATCGGCGGCGGCGTTCATGGCGCGATCATGTCACATCATGACTTCATGGCAAGTGTCATGATGTGACTGTTTGACTTAAATGATGGCTCTTCGAGTGTGTCAATCATGACGCTTGCGTGTTCAGGTCTCTGAGACAGCGGTTTCGGCCGCGCCTTATCGAGACCGAGACGAACATGACGACCTTCGCCGATCTGGTTCCTTCGCCCGCCGGCCGTTTCGACGGCATCGAGCGCCCTTATTCGCCTGAAGACATCCTGCGTCTGCGTGGCTCGGTGCCGATCACCCATACGCTGGCCGAGCGCGGCGCCAACCGTCTGTGGGAGCTGCTGCACAGCGAGCCCTACATCAACGCCCTGGGCGCCGTGACCGGCAATCAGGCGATGCAGATGGTCCGCGCGGGCCTGAAGGCCGTCTATCTGTCGGGCTGGCAGGTCGCGGCCGACGCCAATACGGCCAGCGCCATGTACCCGGACCAGTCGCTGTATCCGGCCAACGCCGCGCCGGAACTGTGCCGCCGCATCAACCGCACCCTGCAGCGCGCCGACCAGATCGAGCACGCGGAAGGCGGGGCGAAACGGGATTGGTTCGCCCCCATCGTCGCCGACGCCGAGGCCGGCTTCGGCGGACCGCTGAACAGCTTCGAGATCATGAAGGCCTTCATCGAGGCGGGCGCCGCGGGCGTCCACTTCGAGGACCAGCTGGCGTCCGAGAAGAAGTGCGGCCACCTGGGCGGCAAGGTTCTGATCCCGACCCAGGCGCATGAGCGCAACCTGATCGCGGCGCGTCTTGCGGCCGACGTCTGCGGCACGCCGACCCTGACGGTGGCGCGCACGGACGCCGAGTCGGCGCAACTGATCACCTCGGACATCGACGAGCGGGACCACCCCTTCATCGACCGCGAGAACCGCACGCCGGAGGGCTTCTATCGCCTGAAGCCGGGCACGGGTCTGGACCACTGCATCGCGCGCGGCCTGTCTTACGCCAAATACGCCGACCTGCTGTGGTGGGAGACCTCGCACCCCGATCTGGACGATGCGAAGAAGTTCGCCGAGGCGGTCCAGAAAGAGCATCCGGGCAAGCTGATGGCCTACAACTGCTCGCCCTCGTTCAACTGGGAAGCCAAGCTGGACAAGGCCACCATCGCCAAGTTTCAGCGCGAGCTGGGGGCCATGGGCTACAAGTTCCAGTTCGTCACCCTGGCGGGCTTCCACAGCCTGAACAACGGCATGTTCGAGCTGGCCAGCGGCTATCGCGATCGCGGCATGGCGGCCTATTCCGAGCTGCAGCAGCGCGAGTTCGCCAACGAAGCGACCGGCTACACCGCCACGCGCCACCAGCGCGAGGTCGGCACCGGCTATTTCGACGACGTCGCCACGGTCATCTCTTCAGGCCAGTCCTCGACCACAGCCCTGAAGGACTCGACCGAAACCGCCCAGTTCCACGCCGCCTGAGTTCCACGCCTCACAGGAAAGGAAAAGACATGGAGCCCATGACCCGTCCGCAAGCCATCATCGACTTTTGCCTGGCGCCGCTGGCGCTGGACGGATCGACCGAGGCCGAGCGCGAGGTGCGCCGCCGTCTGGAGCACGTGCTCAAGACCTTCGAGGCCAAGGCGGTCCGTCCGCTGAGCGTGGATTTCTCGACCATGCCCAGCCAGGTCATCAACGAGGCGGCGCACGGCTACGAGTGAGCCGCGTCGGCATTGAAAGAAGGAGACCTCAGGCCGCGAATTCCGCGGCCTGAGGCGTCTGTGCCGTCAGGTCCGAGACCATGGCCAGCAGGTCTTCGACGCTGAAGGGCTTGGCCATATGGCGGTCGGCGCCGGCGGCCAGGGCCTCGTCCAGATGTTGGGCCAGGGCGTTGGCGGTCAGCATGACCACGGGAACGTGCGGCAGGCCCATGACTGCCTCGTGCAGGCGGATTTCCCGCACGGCGGACAGGCCGTCCATGACCGGCATCTGCATGTCCATCAGCACCAGGTCGAAGGCCTGGGCGCGATAGGCCTCCACCGCCTGGGCGCCGTTCTCGACCGAGACGAGATCGAAAGCGGCGCTGTCCAGGATCAGCTCGACGACGCGGCGATTGGTCGGATGATCGTCGGCGGCCAGGATGCGCAGGCGGCGCGGCGCGGCTTCTGCGGCCGACGCGACGGCGTCCTTCAGGGCGGGACGCAGCGGTACGGGCGGCGCCTGGGCCGGCTTGAGCGGCAGGCTGAGAATGAAGGCGGCGCCTGCGCCCGGCTCGCTCTCGCAACCCAGGTCGCCGCCCATCATGGCCGCCAGCTCGCGGCAGATCGCCAGGCCCAGGCCAGAGCCGCCGTAGTGGCGGGTAATGTCGCCGTCGGCCTGTTCAAAGCGGTTGAACAGGCGCGCTTGCGTCTGGGCGTCGAAGCCGATGCCGGTGTCCTGAACCATGAAGCGCAGGGTCTGGGGCGCCTCGGCCGGGACGGCGTCGACGGTCAGGCTGACGAAGCCCGAGGCGGTGAACTTGACGGCGTTGGAGACGAGGTTGGTCAGCACCTGCTTCAGGCGTACCGGATCGCCATAGGTCCACACCTGGGCCCCGGGCGCGACCTCGACAATGAACTGCAGCCCCTTGTCCCTGGCGGCGGCGGCGTAGAGGAGGGCGGCTTCCTCCACCGTGCGGGCCAGGTCGAGCGGTTCCTCCTTCAGCTCCAGGCGACCGGATTCGACGCGGGCCAGGTCCAGGATGTCGCTGAGCAGGGTCTGGAGGGTGCGGCTGGAGGACTGGATCAGCTCGAGCATTTCCTGCTGGTGCTGCGACAGTTCGGTGCGCGTCAGCGCCTGGGCCACGCCGATCACGCCGTTCAAGGGAGTGCGGATTTCATGGCTCATATTGGCCAGGAAGCGGCTCTTGGCGCGATTGGCGGCGTCGGCGGCGTCGGCGGCGTCGCGCGCCTCGGCCAGGGCGTCGGCGTTGCGCTTCAGGTCGCTGATGTCCGAGCAGACGGTGACGGCGCCGCCGCCGACGGTGGGGCGGTCCTGGACGCGCAACCAGCGGCCGGCGACTTGCATTTCGCGCGGGGCGAGGAGCGTTCGGCGGCTGGTCAAGCGCTCCGAGATCCAGGCCTCTTCGCGACCGATGGCGTCGGCGTAGACGCCGGCCCTGATGCCGACTTCTAGCACTTTGCGGAAGGAGACGCCGGGCCGCAGTACGGGGGCCAGATGCGGGTGAAACTCGCTGTAGCGCTGATTCCACATGACGAGGCGATCATCGGCGTCATAGACGCCGACGCCGTCCGGCATGGCTTGGACGGCTTCCAGAAGCTGCCCCAGGACGCTGCGTCGCGACCACCAGATCATGCCGGTGAAGAAGGCGGCCACGCTGAGGGTCAGAGCCACGCCGAGCGCGATCCACAAGGTGACGACGGCGGCGCTCGCCCCTTGGCTGAGAAGCACGCCCGGCGCGGGGGTCAGGCTTACCGCCGTCATGGCGATGAAGTGCAGCCAGGCGACGCCGCCGGAAGACAGGACCGTGGCGGCGGCCAGACCGCGCCATTTGTTCATCGCAGGCAGCCAGGCGACCGCGCTGAAAAGGACAAGCGCGCCCGCCACGGCCAGAACGACCCGCGGCGCGTTCCAGGTCAGGACCGCCCCGGACAGGTGCATCGCATCCATGCCGACGAAGTGCATGGCCGCGACTCCGGCCGTGATGACGGCGCCGGCGGACAGGGTGGAGCGGCGCCGCCAGCCGGCCTCGGTCGCGCCGACCAGATGCAACTGCATGGCGACCCAGAAGGCGGCCGTGACGATCACCAGCGACAGGAAGGTTTGTAAAGGATCGTAGCGGATATCCACCCCGACGTCGTAGGCCAGCATGGCGATGAAGTGGGTCGTCCACACGCCCAGTCCGGCGACCAGCGGCGCCGACAGGGTGTAGGGACGACGCGCGCGGGGCGACAGGCGACGGGCGCGTTCGGACAGAAGCAGGGCGATGCCGATGCTGAAGACGCAAGCCAGGATGGCCAGGGAGGCGATTCGCCAGTCGTGGCGTTCAACCAGACAGCCCAAGACGCCGCCCATCATGATGCTCCCTCAGCCCCTAGCCGTTCCGCCGTAAATCCGTGAAGAAACCAAGCTACACATCCCGTGCGTCGATCCGGCCGACTCAGCGGGCTGCCGACGAACCATAGGTCGTGCTGCTGAATAATGAGATAACGTCGGTCTAGATGCCTTACGATCACTCTCCGTCACCTGTCGCGCCTACGGCGTCGTCCCGGTTGTGGACCGCCGGCGCCAGCGGAGGCGTCGCTATCCTGGTGATGGCGGTCCTGGCGGTGATGAAGCCTGAGCTGGCGGGCTGGCTGGCGGCGGGGGCCGTCGCGGTCGCGCTGGCGACCTGGCTGGTGAACCGCAATCCGCCGGCGGCCGCCGATGAGATGGAATTCGAGCCCGGCGCCGTCGACCTGGGGCCTGATGCGGCCCTGCTGGGCGATGTGTTCGAGGCGCTGGACGATCCCTTGCTGATCATCAGCGGCGGCGAGGCCGACGACATCGCCGGACGCCGCATCGCCCTGGCCAATGCGGCGGCGCGCGAGCTGTTCAAGCTGAACGGGACGGGTGGGGGGCTGCTGGTCTCGGTGCTGCGCGAGCCGCGCGTGCTGGAGGCGGTGGACGAGGCTCTGTTCGAAGGCGTCGGCGCCGAGGTCGATTATGTCGGCGGCGGCGTTCAGGAGCGGCACTGGCGAGCCTTCGTGCGTCCTCTGCCGACGCGCGAGGCTTCGGCCTGGGGCGGCGGGGCGCTGACGTTGCTGGCGCTCCGCGACGAGACGGACGTGCGCCGCATGGAGAAGATGCGCGTCGATTTCCTGGCCAACGCCAGCCACGAACTGCGCACGCCGCTGGCCTCGCTGTCGGGGTTCATCGAGACGCTGAAGGGCCACGCCAAGGACGACCCCAAGGCGCGCGACAAATTTCTCGACATCATGGCGGTGCAGGCCGACCGGATGCGGCGGCTGGTCGCCGATCTGCTGTCGCTGAGCCGGATCGAGCTGAACGAACACATCGCGCCCCTGGGCCGGGTCAACCTGGCGCGGGCGACGGCCGATGTGGTCGATGCGGTCAGCGTCATCTCCAGCGAGCGGCAGGTGACGATCCATGCGGAGCTGCCGCACGGCGGCGCGGCCGTGACCGGCGACCGGGACGAGATCGCCCAGGTGGTGCAGAACCTGATCGACAACGCTCTGAAATATTCCAGCGCAGGCGGGACCATAGAGGTCGGCATCGAGATCGACCGCACCCTGGACGAGGCCATGGCGGCGCGGATGGCCGAGGGCAACCGTCTGTCGCTGGCGACCCCCGATCGCGAGACGGGTCAGCGCTACGCCGTCGTCACCGTGCGCGACCACGGGCCGGGCATGGCGCGCGAGCACCTGCCGCGCCTGACGGAGCGATTCTATCGCGTCGAGGGCCAGAAGAGCGGCGATCGACAGGGCACGGGCCTGGGCCTGGCCATCGTGCGGCACATCATCATTCGCCACCGGGGCGGCCTGTCCGTGGACAGCGCGCCCGGGCATGGGGCGATCTTCGCGGCCTGTTTCCCCCTGGCTCCGCCATCCGAGGCGTGAAGTCCGGGTTCGGACCGATCGTCATGGACCTGCGACATTGCGGCTGGGCGTCGTAACAGAACTGTCATCCAGCCGTCTTAATCCGCTGACGTATCGCAGGCAGTTTCCCGGCCGAAACGCACCGAACCCGGCGCGTTCCTGATTCCTGCGCTGATCGGACCGGATGATCTGGATTTTCCTGCTGCTGCTGATCGCCTTCGCCGTCCTGGCCTATGTGGCCGGGCGGGCCTTGGCCGTTCGTCGGAGCCAGGGGGCGAAGTCGCATTCGCGTCCTGGCCAACACGGGCTTTACGCCCTGATTTGGGTCGGGGTTCCGGCGCTGGCGATGCTGATCGCCGCCTCGGTCTTCTCGACCTCCATCGAGCAGCAGATGATGCGGGCGGGCGCGCCTGACAGCGTCACCCAGCTGGAGCCGTTCCGCCGCGAAGCCTTCTTCGCCGACGCCCGTCTGGTCGGAGCGGGGCAGGAGGCGCGCCAGATCTGGCCCGCGCCCTATGCCGAAGAGCTGCCGGCCGAGGGCCGCCGCGCCCATCGCATCGCTGCGGCCTTGAACTGGGGCGGGGGCGTCGCCGCCCTGATCGCCGCCGTGCTGGGCGGCTTGTTCGTCTTCACCCGCATCCGTCCCGACCTGCGCGCGCGCAACAAGGTCGAAGGCTGGATCACCGGCGTCCTGTTCGCCTGTTCGGCGGTGGCGGTGCTGACCACGGTCGGCATCATCTTCTCGCTGGTGATCGATTCCTTGCGCTTCTTCAGCATGGTGCCGATCACCGAGTTCCTGTTCGGGACCAAGTGGAGCCCGCAGATCGCCATCCGCGCCGATCAGGTCGGGTCGTCGGGCGCCTTCGGGGCCGTGCCGCTGTTCGCGGGCACCTTCCTGATCATGGCCATCGCCATGGCGGTGGCCGCCCCGATCGGCCTGTTCTCGGCCGTCTATCTGTCGGAATATTCGGGCAAGAAGACCCGCGCCCTGGTCAAACCTGCGCTGGAGGTTCTGGCCGGGGTGCCGACCGTGGTCTACGGCTTCTTCGCCGCCCTGACGGTGGGGCCGGCGCTGCGCGTCTTCTTCAACGGCATCGGCGAGATGCTGATCGGCGGGCCGTTCAATGAGCTGGGCCTCTATCTGTCGCTGGTCCAGAACCAGATGGCCCTGGTCGCGGGCGCGGTCATGGGGATCATGCTGATCCCCTTCGTCAGCTCCCTGTCGGACGACATTCTGAACGCGGTGCCGCAGTCCCTGCGCGACGGCTCCTACGCCATGGGCGCCACCAAGTCCGAGACGATCAAGAAGGTGCTGCTGCCCGCCGCCCTGCCGGGCGTGGCCGGGGCCCTGCTGCTGGCCGTGTCGCGCGCCATCGGCGAGACCATGATCGTGACCATGGCCGCCGGTCTGGCCGCCAAGCTGACCCTGAACCCGCTGGAGACGGTCACGACCGTCACCGTCCAGATCGTCACCCTGCTGACCGGCGACCAGGAGTTCAACAGTCCCAAAACCCTGGCCGCCTTCGGCCTGGGCCTGACCCTGTTCGTCGTCACCCTGCTGCTCAACATCGTCGCCATGCGCATCGTGCAAGCCTATCGGGAACAGTATGACTGACGCCGCCTCTCCCTCGACCGGCGTCAGCCCGCGCACCCAGCGTCTGAAAAGCCGCCTGCGCGCCCGCTATGCGCGTGAGACCCGTTTCCGCTGGTACGGCCGTGCGGCCATCGGCGTGGCCCTGACCTTCCTGGTGATCCTGCTCGGCAGCATCGTCACCCAGGGCTACACCGCCTTCTACGCCCATACCGTGACCCTGCCGGTCTATATGGACCCGGCGCGGATCGACCGTTCCTATCCGCAGGGCGCCAATTTCGAGCAGATCGTCGCCGAGCAGCAGATCCGCCGCCTGGGAATCCAGGACGACGAACAGGGAACCAAGGCCTCGGCCATGAAGGCCCTGCTGTCCTCGGAGCTGAAGTTCCAGGCCGCCAAGATGATCGCGCGCCAGCCCGGCCTGCTGGGCCAGACCGTGCCGGTCGGCGCGCCGCTGTCGGACGACGCCGAGATGTATCTGAAGGGCAAGATCACCCGCGATCAGCCCGAGGACCAGCGCCGCGTCACCAATGAGCAGATGGACTGGCTGGACCGGATGAAGGCCTCGGGCGCGGTGCGCGCCCACTTCAACGCCGCCCTGTTCACCAAGGGCGACTCGACCCAGCCGGAGCTGGCGGGCCTGCTGGGCGCCGTGGTCGGTTCGGCCCTGATGCTGATGGTGACGGCCCTGATCGCCATTCCGGTCGGCGTCGGCGCTGCGGTGTGGCTGGAGGAATATTCGCCGCGTAACCGCATCACGGCGATCATCGAGGTCAATATCAACAACCTGGCCGCCGTGCCGTCCATCGTCTACGGCCTTCTGGGCTTGGCGCTGTTCATCAACTTCATGCACCTGCCGCGCGCCAGCCCGCTGGTCGGGGGCCTGGTGCTGGCGCTGATGGCCCTGCCGACCATCATCATCGCCACCCGCTCGTCGCTGAAGGCGGTGCCGCCCTCGATCCGCGAGGCGGCCCTGGCCATGGGCGCCAGCCGCACCCAGACGGTGTTCGGCCACGTCCTGCCGCTGGCCATGCCCGGCGTGATGACCGGCGCCATCATCTCCATGGCCCATGCCCTGGGCGAGACGGCGCCGCTGCTGCTGATCGGCATGATCAGCTTCGTGCCTGGCGTGCCGCACGCCATCGACGAGCCCGTCGGCGCCCTGCCGTCGCTGATCTACATCTGGGAGAACGCCTCTGAGCGCGCCTTCCACGAACGGACGGCGGCCGCCATCCTTGTCCTTCTCGCCTTCATGATCGTCATGAACGCCGCCGCAGTCCTGCTGCGCCGTCGCTTCGAACGCCGGTGGTAAATCTTATGAAGTCCCGCATCTTCCGCGCTCCCGACGGCTCGTCGACCGGCGCCGCCTCCTCTGAAGCCGCCACCCTGTCGACCGCCCCGGCCGTCGGCGCCCACGCCTCGGCGCCGCTGGGTCCGATCAAGATCGCCGCGCGCGACGTCTGCGTCTTCTATGGCGAGAAGCAGGCCCTGTTCGACGTCTCGCTGGAGATTCCGGACAAGACGGTGACGGCGCTGATCGGCCCGTCGGGTTGCGGCAAGTCGACCTTCCTGCGGACCATGAACCGCATGAACGACACCATCCCCGGCACCCGCGTGACCGGCCGGATCGACATGGACGGCGAGGACATCAACGATCGCAAGATCGACCCGGTGCTGCTGCGCGCCCAGGTCGGCATGGTGTTCCAGAAGCCGAACCCCTTCCCCAAGTCGATCTATGAGAACGTGGCCTATGGGCCCAAGATCCACGGCCTGGCCTCGACCAAGGGCGAGATGGACGAGATCGTCCAGAAGTCGCTGAAGCGCGCCGGTCTGTGGGACGAGGTCGCCGACCGCCTGCACTCGCCGGGCACCGGCCTGTCGGGCGGCCAGCAGCAGCGTCTGGTCATCGCTCGCGCCATCGCGGTCGAACCCGAAGTCATCCTGATGGACGAGCCTTGCTCGGCGCTGGATCCGATCGCCACGGCCAAGATCGAGGAGCTGATCGACGAACTGCGCGAGCGTTACTGCATCGTCATCGTCACCCACTCGATGGCCCAGGCGGCCCGCGTGTCGCAGCGCACGGCCTTCTTCCACATGGGCAAGCTGGTCGAGACCGGCGACACCGAAGAGATATTCACCAACCCGCGCGAAAAGCGCACGCTCGATTACATCACCGGCCGCTTCGGCTGAGGACGCGACGATGAACCAGCATACGGTCAAGGCTTACGGCGACGAGCTGAACCAGTTGACGGCCGAGGTGGTCCGCATGGGCGGCCTGGCCGAAGCCCAGGTGGCGGACGCCATCGAATCCGTCGCCCGCCGCGACGTGGCGCTGGCCAAGGCGGTGGTCGAGCGTGACAACCGCCTGGACGCCCTGCATCGCGACATCGAAAAGAAGGCGATCCGCCTGATCGCCCTGCGCCAGCCGGTCGCCAGCGACCTGCGCCGGACGCTGGGGGCGATGAAGCTGGCCTCGGACCTGGAACGGACCGGCGACCTGGCCAAGAACATCGCCAAGCGGGCGCTGATCCTGGCCGAGGCCGAGCCGATGCAGCCCCTGACCCGCTCGATCGAGCGGATGGGACGGCTGGTGTCGAACCGCCTGCGCGACGTGCTGGACGCCTATACGGCCTCGGAGATCGAGCGCGCCCTGTCGGTCTGGCAGACCGACGACGAGGTGGATGAGCACTACAACGCTCTGTTCCGCGAACTGCTCACCTATATGATGGGCGACCCGCGCACGATCACGGCCTGCACCCACCTGCTGTTCATGGCCAAGAACCTGGAGCGGATCGGCGACCACGCGACCAATATCGCCGAGACGGTCCACTATGAGATCACGGGCGAGGAGATGCTGGGCGAGCGGCCGAAGGCCGTGCCCGGTCCCGGCGAAGAGCCGACGCCGACCCCCCATCTGTCTGCGTCCCCCGACGCGGCGGACGACTGACACCCCTACATCGCTGACGACTTCGACGAACCGGAGAGGCTGACGTGCAACCCTATATCCTGGTGATGGAAGACGAGGACGCCCTGGCCACCCTGCTCCAGTACAATCTGGAGAAGGAAGGCTATGACGTGGCCGTCGCCGCCGACGGCGAGGAGGGGATGCTGCAGATCGACGAGCGCACCCCCGACCTGATCCTGCTGGACTGGATGCTGCCCAAGCTGTCGGGCATCGAGGTCTGCCGTCGCGTGCGCGGCCGGGCCGAGACCCGCAACCTGCCGATCATCATGCTGACCGCGCGCGGCGAGGAGACGGACCGCGTGCGCGGCCTGGACACCGGCGCCGACGACTATATGACCAAGCCCTTCTCGATGACGGAGCTGACCGCGCGCATCCGCGCCGTGCTGCGCCGCATCCGTCCGGGTTTGGCCGACGACCGGGTCAACCACGCCGACATCATCATGGACCGCGTCGCCCACCGCGTCAGCCGCGCGGGCCGCGAGGTGCATCTGGGGCCGACGGAGTTCCGCCTGCTGGACCACTTCCTCAAGCATCCGGGCCGGGTGTTCAGCCGCGAGCAGTTGCTGGACGCGGTCTGGGGCTCGGACGTCTACGTCGAGGCCCGCACGGTGGACGTCCACGTCGGCCGCCTGCGCAAGGCGCTGAACGTCGAAGGCACGGTCAACCCTATCCGCACCGTGCGCTCGGCGGGCTATTCGCTGGATTTGAATAACTAGGCGGTGACTCCTGCAGCGCGGGCCACGCCGCTCTACGACGCGCCACGGCTCCCCATCCCCTGCCGTCATCCTCGGGCTTGACCCGAGGATCCAGCCGTCCGCCTGCACGGCGTTGAACGGGTGAGCGCGCCGTCGCCTTGGATCCTCGGGTCAAGCCCGAGGATGACGGCGTGTAGAGGCGGGAAACGGCGCGTATGGGGCGAAGCCCGGGCGTGTGGGGCGGGGAGAAGGAAGCTTAAGTTTTCTTCATCTGCATCCGCTCGCCCCTGCCGCCGCCTCTGAACGACGACGTCGCATCGGGGGAGGGAAGTCATGCCGGACGCAGTGATCGCCATGTGGGGCTGGCTCGGCGCTGTCGCGCTGGCGGCTGGGGCGGCGGCCGTGCTGTCGCGCGGCAAGGTGCGCTGGGGCTGGCTGGCGGCGGGCCTATTGCTGATGGCGGTCTATGACGCCGTGCTGACGCGCGGCTATGGTCATATCCCGCTGGATTTCGGATCCTCGCGCTGGAACTGGGAGGGCAAGACGCTGGCCGTGCTGCTGTCGCTGGCGGTCGCCAGCCTGCCCGTCGTCGGATGGCGGCGCAGCGGCCTGACCCTGCATCAGGACCGGCAGGGGCTGAAGGGGGCGCTGATCCTATCGGGCCTGCTGGTCCTGCTGTTCCTCGGCTTGGCGATCTGGGCGCCGGGTGAAGCGTTCGACGCCGACAGCCTGGCCTTCCAACTGACCATGCCGGGGCTGGACGAGGAGATATTCTATCGCGGCGTGCTGCTGCTGATCTTGAACGAGGCGTTCGGGCGGCCGGTCCGCGTGCTGGGGGCGCCAATGGGTTGGGGCACCGTGCTGACCGCGCTGGCGTTCGGCCTGACCCACGCCCTGGGCTATCAGGACGGCGGCTTCACCTTCGACTGGGCGCCGATGGCGACGACGGGGCTGGCGGGCCTGTTGCTGGTCTGGCTGCGTGAAAAGACCGGCAGCGTACTGCTGCCGGTCCTGCTGCATAACTACGGCAACGCCGTCTTCATGCTGATCTGAGGGATCAGGCCTCGGCCGTTTCCAGCTCGGTCGGGTCGATCTCATAGGCGGTCGAGCAGTATTCGCATGTCACGCGGATCTTGCCGTCGTCCTCGACCATTTCGGCGCGTTCTTCCGCCGGGAAGGACTGCAGCACGCCGGCGATGCGGTCCTTCGAGCAGCGGCAGACAGCGGCCAGGGTCTTGGCGCCTTCCAGCCGCACGCCGTCCTCGTGGAACAGGCGATACAGCAGGGTCTCGGCGCTGATGGTCGGGTCGATCAGCTCGTCGTCGCCCAGGGTGGCGAACAGGGCGCGGGTGCGCTCCCACACTTCTTCGGTCGAGCCGCGCGACTCGTCGCCGGCGATGACCTGGATCATCGCCCCGCCCGCGCGCCATGTGCGGCCCGCGTCGGTTTCGACCTCGCCGACGGCCAGGCGCACCTTGGTCGGCACCTGTTCGGACTGGGAGAAGTAGTGTTCGGCGCACAGCGACAGGCTCTCGCCCTCGATGGGGGTCACGCCCTGGGTGCGTTCGAAGTCGGCGCCGCGATCCACCGTCATGATGAAGACGCCGCCGCCCAGAAGGGTCTTGGCCCCCGGACGGGCGAAGCCTTCGGACGCCTTGGCCACTTCTTCCGGGTCGAACCGGCAAAAGCCGCGCAGATGGCCGTCCGTGCCGTAGTCGGCGACGACGTAGCGCACCGGGCCGTCGCCCTGGGCCTGAACGATCAGGCGGCCGTCGAACTTCAGCGCCGAGCCGACGATGGCGGCCAGCACGCAGGCCTCGCCCAGCAGGGCGGCGACCGGTTCGGGATAGGCGTGGGCCGACAGGATCTTGTCGACCGCTTCGCCCAGGCGGACCAGGCGGCCGCGCACCGGCCAGCCTTCGATCTGGAAGGCGGCGGCGAAGTCGTCCGTCGGAGCGGCGATGGGGGCGTCGGGCGCGTGATCGGTCACGGCGTGAAATCCTGAAAACTGTCGGAAGCGGCGCAACATAGGGAGCCGAAGCCCGCTTGGTAAGGGGAGGGCGTGTCGCCCGCGCCACGAGCGAGCGCGGTTCGACAGGCTTGACCGGGACAAGGGAACCCTTTGTGCTGAAGCTCGCTCCCTTAGCTGAAATCCGCTTCCTTCCCCATCCGCTTACAAGAGGTCTGACATGATGGATCGTGAGTTCAACGTCGTGGACGAGGTCCGCAAGCACCCAGGCGTCGTGGCGGGCGTCGTGGCCGTCCTGGCGGGCGTGGGCATGGCGACCATCCTGCTGAACCAGCGCTCCGGCCCGACCCGCTATGAGCGGATCAAGACGCGCATTGACCCGCGCGGCTGGTTCGACGCCGAGGCCTTGCGTCACCGCTTTGACGACATTGCGCGCGGCGTGCGTCATGGGGCGGACGACCTGACCCATCGCGCGGCCGACCTGGGCGACTACGCTCATGAACGGGCCGGACGTTTCGGCGCCGACGCCCGCGATCGGGCCGACCAATGGTATCGCCGGGCCAGGAAGGAATCGCGCCGTCCGATGCGCCGCTACACCAAGCAGGCGCGCCGCTATGCCGAGGACGCCGGCGACTTCGCCCGCGATCACGCCAAGGAAGGCGGCGCCCTTCTGGCCGTGGCCACCATCGCCGCAATGATCGGCGCGGCGGCCCTGGAAAGCCGCCGCCGGGGCGGAAACGGCGGCCGCTGAGCCGGTTTTCAGCGGCAAATAGAAAAATCATGCGGAAAGGGGTGCTGAGGCGCCCCTTTTTATTGCTGCGGGTGCGAAGAAGGTCTAGAGCCCGCGCATGATCTCGCCCGTCTTCATCTTCGACTTCGATTCCACCCTGGTTCGCATCGAAACGCTGGAGGCGCTGGCCGATCTGGCGCTGAAGGACGCGCCGGACGCCGCCGAGCGCAAGGCCCGGATCGCGGCCCTGACCGACGACGCCATGAACGGCCGCATCGGCTTCGGCGAGGCGCTGAAGCAGCGGCTGGACCTGCTGGCTCTGCGCCGTGAACACGTCGAGACTCTGACCGATCGCATCCTGGACGAGGCGACGGTCTCCATTCGCCGCAACGTCGACTTCTTCCAGCGCAACGCCGAGCGCATCTACATCCTGTCGGGCGGCTTCCGCGAGGTGATCGCCCCCCTGGCCGAGCGGCTGGGCGTGGCGTCCGATCATGTGCTGGCCAACGACCTGATCTATGACGATGAAGGCCGCGTGACGGGCGTGGACACAGCCAACCCGCTGTCGCGCGAGAACGGCAAGCCTGAGGTCATCCGGGCGCTGAACCTGGAAGGGCCGGTAGTCATGGTCGGCGACGGCTGGACCGACGCCGAGGTCAAGATTCAGGGCGCGGCCGACCGCTTCTACGCCTTCACCGAGATCGTCAGCCGCGCCAAGGTGATTGAGGCCGCCGACGCCGTCGCCGCCTCTCTGGACGAGGTGCTGTACGCCGAGGGCGTGGCCGGACGCTGGTCCTATCCGCGCAACCGCATCCGCATGCTGCTGCTGGAGAACGTCCACCCCGCCGCGGTCGAGCGGCTGGAGGAGGCGGGCTATACCGTCGAGACCATGAAGGGCGCGCTGGACGAGGCCGACCTGATCGAGGCGATCAAGGGCGTGCACGTGCTGGGCATCCGCTCCAAGACCAACGTCAGCCGCAAGGTGCTGGACGCGGCGGACCGGCTGATGGCCGTGGCGGCCTTCTGCATCGGCACCAATCAGGTCGATCTGGACGCGGCGGCGGACAAGGGCGTGGCGGTGTTCAACGCCCCCTATTCCAACACCCGCTCGGTGGTCGAACTGGCCATAGGCATGATGATCGTCCTGATGCGCGACGTGGCGGACAAGTCGCGCGAAATGCACAAGGGCGTGTGGAACAAGTCGGCCACGGGATCGCGCGAGGTGCGCGGCAAGACGCTGGGCATCGTCGGCTACGGCGCCATCGGCAGCCAGCTGTCGGTGCTGGCCGAAAACCTGGGCATGCGGGTACTGTTCTACGACCTGTCCGAGCGGTTGGCGCTGGGTAATGCGCGGCGGATGCGCTCGTTGGACGCCCTGCTGGCCGAGGCGGACGTGGTGACGCTGCACGTCGACGGCCGCAAGGAAAACACCGCCATCATCGGCGCTGACCAGTTCGCCAGGATGAAGCCGGGCGCCCTGTTCCTGAACCTGTCGCGTGGCCATGTGGTCGATGTGAACGCGATGGCGGCGGCGCTGAAATCTGGCCGTCTGGGCGGGGCGGCGGTCGACGTCTTCCCCGAGGAGCCGCGCACCAACGCCGACCCGTTCGACAGCCCTCTGGTCGGCCTGGACAAGACCATCCTGACCCCGCACATCGGCGGCTCGACCGAAGAGGCGCAGGAAGCCATCGCCGAGTTCGCGGCGGAGCGGCTGCTGGGCTATCTGAACCGGGGCGACACCACCTTCTGCGTCAACCTGCCCAACGTGCAGCTGGCCGAGGTGACGCGCGCGCACCGACTGCTGCACATCCACCGCAACCAGCCGGGCGTGCTGGCCGAACTGAACCGCGCCCTGTCGGATGCGGGGCTGAACATTCTGGGCCAGCACCTGAAGACGGACGAGCGGACCGGCTATGTCATCACCGACGTGGACCGCGACTATGACCGCGAGGCGCTGACGGCGCTGAAGCAGCTTCCCGGCACGATCCGCTTCCGCCGGCTGCACTGATCGTCGATCACCTTCCGTCACGTCATCTTGCGTCCTGAGAAAAGCGGCGCAGAGTGGCGGGTAACGACCGCATACGGACGGTCGATGGGAGGGAAATCGATGTCTCGTCTTCTTCGCGGAGCGGCGCTGGCCGCTCTGAGTCTGGCCGCCGTATCCGCCGCCGGGGCCGCGTCGGCCCAGAGCTACAACCGTCTGGTGGTGTTCGGCGACAGCCTGTCGGACAACGGCAACCTGTATCTGGCGACGGGCGGATCGACCCCGACCTCGCCGCCCTATGGCGCGGGGCGATTCTCCAACGGGCCTGTGTTCACTGAGAGGCTGGGCTTCACCGCCGCCAACTTCATGGGGCCGGTGACGGGCAGCATCAACTACGCTTTCGGCGGCGCGCGCACCGATAGCCAGGCCCAGCCGCTGGGGATGCGGCTGCAACTGGCCCAGTACCAGCAGCGCGGCGGAACTTTCGGCGCCAATGACCTGGTCAGCGTGCTGGGCGGGGCGAACAACATCTTTCAGGGACTGCCGGCGGCGGGGGTCTCGACCAATCCCACGGCGAGCATCACGCCGGTGGCGCAGAGCGCCGCAGCCGACATCAACTTCATCGTCAACGGCATCGCCCAGGCAGGTGCGGGTACAGTGCTGGTCACGAACCTGCCGAAGCTGAGCCTGACGCCGCAGTTCCGCGGCACAGCGGCCGCGCCGCTGGCCGACTTCGCCGTCACCACCTTCAACGGCGCCCTGTTGACCGGGCTGAACACGACGGCGGCGGCGCGGCCAGGGACGAACATCATCCTGATGGACCTGTTCAAGGTCGGGGACGTGATCGCCAACAACCCAAGCGCCTTCGGCGTGTCGAACGTGACCCAGGCCTGCTTCAACGGCGTGACGCTGTGCTCCAACCCGGACGACTACTTCTATTTCGACGGGGTTCACCCGACGGCCAAGGGGCATGCGGTGATCGCGCGTCTGGCGAACGACTACCTCTACTACGGCGATCTGGGCAGCCAGACGGCGGTGCTGGGCGAGACGGCCTGGCGTCACCGCGAGGACGCGCTGGATGGCTCGACCGCCGCCCTGTCGGGACGTGAGGCGTGGACAGGGGGAACCTCGATCTCGGTCGAGGGGCTGGCGGACAAGACCGAGACCGACGCCCGCGGCGCCATCGGCGAAGCGACTTCCGACGGCTATGGCGTGCGCATCGCCCTGGAGTCGGGGACCGAAGCCTTGCGCTTCGGCCTGGCCGGCTCTTACCGCAACGCCGATGTGGACGCGGGCGCCCTGCGCGCCGACGTCGACAGCTTCGGGCTGGATGTCTACGGCGGCTGGCGCTCGGGCGACCTGTTCGTCAATGCGGCGGCGGGCGTGGCCCAGGACGATTTCAACGACATCAACCGCCTGACCAGCCTGGCGCCGGTCGTCCACAGCGGTTCGACGCGCGGCGTCTCGACGGGCGCGCGGCTGCAGGGCGGCATGTGGTTCGATTTGGGCGGTTTCGCCCTGTCGCCGCGCGCGGCGGTGGCCTGGATCAACGCCGACGTGGACGGCTTCAGCGAGCAGGGACCGGCGGCGCAGTACGCCTATGCCGACCGTTCGGTGCAGGCGACGACGGCTGAGATCGCCCTGCGCGCGGAGGGCGGGACCGAGCGGGTCCGCTTCTACGCCGAAGGCGGTTACCGCGACACGCTGAGCGATGACAGCGACGCCGTGCGCACGGGCATCCTGGGCAACCCGGCCCAGATTCTGGCCCGCGACGTGGATCTGCCGTTCGGCGGGCAGGTGCTGGCCGCCGCCGGGATCGAGGGCACGGTCATGGAGCGGCTGAAGGTGTCGATCGGCTACAAGGGCCGCTTCGGCGACCATGCCGACAGCCATATGGCGGCGGTGAAACTGAGCCTGCCGCTGTAGATCTTGAAACGAAGGTTTCCGAGGTGCGACCCCGTGTCGCCCTCGGAGCGCCCCATTCATGTCCCGGTGAAATTGCAAAAGACGGTCAATTCCGGCCGTCGGCGACGTTGAATTTTCGCCATCCGCGCGCGTGTTTCGCGCCTTTCTGACGGCTCCTCCGCGCTGACCAAGCGCTCAGAATGAGTCGTTAGAGTATGCGTTTAGTTCCTCCGGCCGTGCGGCCGCATGTGATCCGTTTCGGCCAGACGGGCGTCCTGGCCGGTCTGGCGGTTCTGGCCATGGCTGCCGCGCCCGTCGGCATGATTTCCGGCGCGCCCGAGAAGGTCGTCGATATTTCGGCCCCTATCGCCCCGCCGGTGAAGGCGGTGGCTGAACCCGCCGGTCCGGTCACCCGCAAGATCGTCTTCGAGGCCCCGTTGAAGGGCTATCGCATCAACTCGCCCTTCGGCCTGCGCAAGCTGGCGATTGAGGCCAAGGCGCGGGCGCACAAGGGCGTGGACATCGCCGCCCCGACCGGCACCGGCGTCTTCGCCACGACCGAGGGCAAGGTGCTGCGCGCGGGTTATCAGGCGGGCGGCTACGGCAACTTCATCGAGATGCAGCACCCCAACGGCATGACCAGCCTGTACGCCCACCTCAGCCGCATCGACGTTCACTCCGGCAAGACGGTGACGGCGGGCGAGCGCATCGGCCTGGTCGGCTCGACCGGCTATTCGACCGGCCCCCACCTGCATTTCGAGGTGCGCCGCAACGGCGGCCAGATCGACCCCGCCAAGATCGTCGGCCAGAGCTTCGACATCCGCGTGAAGGCCCCGGCCTGAGATGGGCGGGGCGTGCTTTCGCATTTTCGCGTCATTTCCGCTCCAAGGTTTCCCATTTCACGTCATTCCCGGGCTTGTCCCGGGAATCCATAGCCTCGCCCGGTGTCGTCGTGACTCGGCGGCAACTCGCTAAAGCCTGAGCTTATGGATCCCCGGGACAAGCCCGGGGATGACGAAAAAGCGGATTGTCGTTTCATGACCAAACCGTAATGTAAAATACCCTTTCCATTATCTGCGCGCTGTCGTTAGATTCGATCCTTGGGCTTTTTGCAGGGGGACCGAATGGTCGCGGCGCTGACGCTGGACGGAATCAGTAAGAGATACGGCGGCTTTCAGGCCGTCTCCGACCTGAGTTTTCAGGTAGAGAAGGGCTCGATCTGCGGCTTCCTGGGGCCGAACGGGGCGGGCAAGACCTCGACCCTGCGGATGATTCTGGGGCTGCAACCGGCCACCAGCGGCCGCATCGACATCCTGGGCGCGGACGACGGGCGCAAGGTGCGCGACCGGATCGGCTTCCTGCCCGAGGAGCGGGGCCTCTACAAGAAGATGACGCCGGTGGACGCCATCGCCTTCTTCGGCGGGCTGAAGGGCCTGCCCCTGCCCGAAGGCCGCCGTCGCGGCCGCGAGATGTTGGACCAGATGGGGCTGGGCGAGGCCAGCAAGAAAAAGATGAAGGAGCTGTCCAAGGGGATGGCCCAGAAGGTCCAGCTGATCGCCTCGGTGGTGCATCAGCCGGAGTTCGTGATCCTGGACGAGCCGTTCTCGGGTCTCGATCCGATGAACCAGCAGGGGCTGGAGGCCATGATCCGCGCCCTGGCCGACAATGGGGCGACGGTGCTGTTCTCGACCCACGTCATGCAGCACGCCGAGCGCCTGTGCGACAAGGTGGTGCTGTTGGCCCGCGGCCGTAAGGCGTTCGAGGGCACGGTGGACGAGGCGCGGGCGACCTCGCCGCGCTTCCTGGAACTGGAAGGGGCGCTGGACCGCAACGCGGTCGCCGCTCTGCCAGGCGTCGGCGGCATCGAGGTTTTGGCTGAGGACGGTGCCGTCAGCACCCTGCGCGTCGGCCTGACGCCGGGAGCCGAGGCGCAAAGCGCCCTTCGCGCCGCCTTCCTGAGCGGGCTGGACGTGCGGCGGTTCCAGATGAAGGAGCCGACCCTGCACGACGCCTTCATCGCCCTGACTGGGGATCATCCGGACGAAGACCAGTCCGTCTCCAAGACCGATAAAGCGGGAGCCGCCTGATGAACCGGATTCTTCTGATCGCGCGCCGCGAGTTTCTGGCCTACGCCAAGACGGTCGGCTTCTGGCTGTCGCTGCTGGCGTTTCCGCTGTTCGCTGTACTGGGCGGCGCCATTCCGGTGCTGATGAAGCATGCGGAGCCGGTGCGCGAGGCCGTCATCGTCGATGAAACCCCGGCCGGGTCCGGCCTAGCCGCCGCCGTGCGCCAGGCGCTGGAGACCGAACGCGGACGCGCCGATATCGCCGCCCTGCGTATGGCCGCCGTGCCCGAGTCGGGGACGGCGGGGGGCGACCGGGTGCGCGAGGCCGCCGAGAAGGGCGGTTTCGACGCCGGGCTTGAGGCGCTGAAGAAGGAGGCCCCGCGCGCGGCCGCGGGCTTCAAGACGCCCAAGCGCTCCTTTGAACTGGTCGAGGCGCCCGCTGAGCTGACGGCCGCCGCTCCGGGCGAGGCGCGCGACGCCCTGGCCCGCCGCTATGTCGACAAGGATGCGCCCGAGAGCGAGCGTCTGAACGCCGTGGTCTTTCTGACCGAAAAGGACGGCCAGCCCGGTGCGCGCGTCTGGACCGGCCGCGCCACCGACGACGTCGTGGAAGACGCCGTACGCGACGCCCTGAAGTCCGCCAACCGCAGCCGTGTCTTCGTGTCCAGCGGCATCGACCCCTCTGTGGTGGCGCAGACCGAGCGCTTCCGGCCCGAGGTTTCGGTCTTCTCGCCGCGCGCCGCGTCGGGGGGCGAGGTGTCGTTCCGCGACAAGCTGCCGGTCATCGTCGGCATGGCGGTGGGCTTCATCCTGTGGTCGCTGATCATCACCGGCGCCTCCATCCTGCTGAACAGCGTGATGGAGGAGAAGTCGAACAAGATCCTGGAGGTGCTGCTGTCCTCGGCCTCGGCGACCGAGATCCTGGCGGGCAAGGTGCTGGGCGTGGCCCTGCTGACGCTGGCCGTGCTGGGCGCCTGGGGCGGCATAGGCGCTATCGGCCTGATGGCGAGCGTACCTGACGTGGCGCGGGACATCGGCTCGGTGCTGCTGACCGACGGTCTGTTCGTCTACTTCCTGCTGTTCCTGGTCGGCGGCTATCTGATGTACGCGGTGCTGTTCGCGGCCATCGGCGCCTTCTGCGACACGCCGCGCGACGCCCAGACCCTGATGGGGCCGATCATGATGGTGCTGGTCGTGCCGATCCTGGTCATGCAGATGGCCATCCGCACCCCCGACGCCATGGTGGTGAAGGTGATCAGCCTGATCCCGCCTTTCACCCCCTTCGTCATGGCCGCGCGCGCGCCCAGCGGGCCGCCCCTGATCGAGATCATCGGCGGCCTGATCGGCATGTTCCTGTTCGCGGCCCTGATGATCTGGGCGGCGGGCCGCGCCTTCCGCGCCGGCGCCCTGTCGGATGTGAAGCTGAGCTGGAAGAGCTTCATGGGCGCCGTCACGGGCCGGTGAGTCTAAGGGGAGGGAGGCTTGCCTCTCTCCCGCTCACCCCGGCGGAAGCCGGGATCCAGTGCTTTGGCTTCAACGCGCTGCGATCAATGAATAGGCCTCAGACAGGCGCTCTCACTGGGCCCAGGCTTCCGCCGGGGTGAGCGGAGACAAAATGCACAAAGAAAAAGGCCGCCCCGGCGATCCGGGGCGGCCTTTGATCTTTCAGGCGTCAGCGGGTCTTAGCGACCGCGCCCCTTCGGAGCCGGCAGCAGGCCTTCGCGCTGGGCGCGCTTGCGGGCCAGCTTGCGGGCGCGACGGACGGCTTCAGCCTTCTGGCGAGCGCGCTTTTCCGACGGCTTTTCAAAGTGCACGTGACGCTTCATTTCGCGGAAGCTGCCTTCGCGCTGCATCTTCTTCTTCAGGGCTTTCAGCGCCTGATCGACATTGTTGTCGCGGACAAAAATCTGAACCAGGGGTCTCTCTCCTTTGGCCGCCCGCCGCGTCCTTTCCAAGGGAGACGGGCAGACAAAACAAAACCACGCTCGAGAGGAGGGCCTCTCAAGTGAAGGCGCGCTGATACATGATCGGGGGGTGCGTGTCCAGATCGTCGCGCCTAATCGTGATGGCTCGAAACGCCCGCCGGATGGGCGTATCGTGCCGCCCATGATCGAGACAGCCGAGACCGCTCCGAAAGGCGATTGGGCCGACCGCACAGAACAGGCCGTTCTGGACGCGGCCATAGAACGCGCGCCCGCGCTGGGCTGGAACGCGCGCCTGACGCGCGCCGCGTGCGAGGCGTGCGGCCTGTCGCTGGGCGACCAGGAGTTGCTGCTGCCGAACGGCCCGCGCGATCTGGCGGTCCTGCTGTCGCGTCGCCACGACGCACGCGCTTTGAAGGCGCTGGAAGCCACGCCCGCGTCCACGATGAAGATTCGCGAACGAATCGCCGCCGCCGTCTCGGCGCGGATGGAGGCGGGAGCGCAGGACATCGAGGCGGCCAAGCGGTGCGCGGGCTTCCTCAGCCTGCCGACCAACGTCGACCTGGGCTTCAAGCTGGCGTGGGAGACGGCGGATCATCTGTGGCGCTGGGCCGGGGACACGGCGACGGACCAGAATCACTACTCCAAGCGGGCGATTCTGGGCGGCATCCTGATTCCCGCCCTGACGATGCGCTGGTTTGACGGGCGCGAGGCGGCGGAGGGCTTCGTCGCCCGCCGCATCGAAAACGTCATGGCCTTCGAGAAGTGGAAGGCGGGCAAGGACTTTGACGCGCCGGTGCGGACGATCACCGACGTGCTGGGTCGCTTGCGCTACGGCGCCAAGGCCTGACTTCCCTCTCCCGA
Source organism: Brevundimonas sp. 357 (assembly GCF_003938605.1). Taxonomy (GTDB): domain Bacteria; phylum Pseudomonadota; class Alphaproteobacteria; order Caulobacterales; family Caulobacteraceae; genus Brevundimonas. The sequence goes on from NZ_RHWX01000003.1 coordinate 144,166, forward strand.
TGGGAGAAGGAAGGCGGGGAGAGGGTTAAAGGATGCGGTTGATGTGGGCCATCTTGCGGCCCGGCCGGGCGTCATGCTTGCCGTAGAGATGCAGGCGGGCGTTCGGCTCGGCGGCCAGTGCGCGCCATTGCTCGACCTCGTCGCCCAGCAGATTGGTCATCTCGACGCGAGCGTGGGCATTCGTCGGGCCTAGAGGCCAGCCGACGACAGCGCGGACGTGCTGCTCGAACTGGTCGCAGACGCAGCCGTCCTGGGTCCAGTGGCCGGTGTTGTGGACGCGCGGGGCGACCTCGTTCACCAGCAGTTCGCCGTCGCCCATGTCGAACAGTTCGATGCCCATGACGCCGATGTAGTCGAGGCCGTCCAGAACGGCGGCTGCGATCTGTTCGGCGCGCGCTTGCGTGGCCGGGTCGACGGCGGCGGGGGCGGTGGTCGTCTTCAGCACGCCGTTCTTGTGGACATTCTCGCCCAGGGGATAGACGGCGACCGCGCCGTCGCGGCCACGCGCGGCGATGACCGACAGCTCGCGCTGGAAGACGGCGGCGGCTTCCAGCACGGCGGGGCGGCGGCCGATGGCGTCGAAGGCGGCCTCGGCCTCTGCGGCGTCGCGGATCCACGCCTGGCCCTTGCCGTCATAGCCCTCGCGCCGGGTCTTCAGCAGGGCGGGCAGGCCAAGCGCGTCGATGGCGTTGGTGAGGTCATCCAGCGTCGTCACGGCGGCGAAGGCCACGGTCGGGGCGCCGACGGCGTTCAGATAGGTCTTCTCGTCCACCCGGTCCTGAGCCACGGCCAACGCCGTCGGTCCCGGCGCGACCAGGGCGCCCGCTTCGGCCAGGGTCTCGACCGAGGCGGCGGGGACGTTCTCGAACTCGAAGGTGACGACGTCGCACAGGCGGCCCAGCGCCTGTAGGGCGTCAGGATCGTCATAGGGGGCGGTGATCTGGGCGCGCGAGACGCGGGCGGCGGGGCTGTCGGGCTGGGGATCGAGGATCACCACGTCGAAGCCCAGGCGTGAGGCGGCCTGGCTCAGCATCCGGCCCAACTGGCCCCCGCCGAGAATGCCGAGGGTCGAGCCGGGAGGCAGGGGAAGATTGGGCATCAGTCTTCGACGCTTTCGGCGACGGATTCGGTCTGGGCGGCGCGGAAGGCCGACAGGCGCTCGGCCAGGGCGGGATCGGACAAGGCCAGGATCTGCGCCGCCAGGATGCCGGCGTTGGCGGCGCCCGCCTCGCCGATAGCCAGGGTCGCGACGGGCACGCCGCCGGGCATCTGGACGATGGACAGCAGGGAATCGAGGCCCTTCAGCGCCTTGGACTGGACCGGCACGCCCAGCACCGGCAGATCGGTCATCGACGCGGCCATGCCGGGCAGGTGGGCCGCGCCGCCTGCGCCCGCGATGACGACCTTGAAGCCCTTGTCCTTGGCCGTGGTGGCGAAGTCATAGAGACGCTGGGGCGTGCGGTGGGCGCTGACGACCTTGGCCTCCCAGGCGACGCCCAACTGGTCCAGGCGGTCGGCGGCCAGCTTCATCGTGGGCCAGTCGGAGCGGCTGCCCATGATGATGGCGACAGGAGGCGTCGTGGCCGGCAGCGTGGAGGCGGTCATGCGCAAAGGCTCCCCATGCGGAAAGCGGCCCGTTACAGCACCCGCGTTGCGCCCGCAACCGAGGACGCTAGACTCAGCTGCGTCGCGGGGCCGTGAGTCGGCCGGAAATGCGGCGTCGGAGCCTGCCTTGAACCACCTGGCCGAACAGACGACCGCTGCGGACGCGAAGGCGGACTTGCAGGCCGAGATCACGCGTCTGCACGCCGAGATAGCGGCCCTGACCGAGCGGGCTGAACGGGCCGAGGCCTTGGCCGATCACGACGTGCTGACGCCGGTGCTGAATCGGCGCGGCTTCATGACGGTGCTGACGCGCAACCTGGCCTATTGCCGCCGCTACGGAGTCGAGGCGGCGCTGCTGTATCTCGATCTGGATGGGTTCAAGGGAATCAACGACGGCCTGGGCCATGCGGCGGGGGACGCAGCCCTGATCGCCGTGGCCGAGCTGTTGCTGGCGAACGTGCGCGAATCCGACGCCGTCGGCCGCATGGGCGGGGACGAGTTCACCGTGTTGCTGATGAACGCCGGCGCCGAGGAAGGGCGCGAGAAGGCGCGGCGGCTGAGCGAGGCGCTGCAGAGCGAAGGCTTCATCTGGGATGAGACGCGGTTGGTGCTGGGCGGCTCGTTCGGCGTGCGCGCATTCGCCGGTCAGACGGATGCGGAGGTCTGGCTGTCCGAAGCCGATGCGGCCATGTGGCTGCGGAAGAAGGCGCGGCCGGAGGCGACGCGCTGAAGAATTGAAAAGGGCGCCGAGGTCAGCCTCGGCGCCCTTAGCTTTAGCCGTTCAGCAGGCTGTTACGGCGGCTGTACAGCAGATAGACCGCCACCCCGATCACGTTCCAGATGACGAAGTTGATCTGGGTCGAGGCCGGCAGGCTGAAGAACAGATAGACGCAGCCGGCGATGGCCACCGGCCCCACCAGCCACCACACCGGGGCGCGGAAGACGCGCGGACGGCCCGGCTCACGGCGGCGCAGCACGATCAGGCACAGGCCGACCGAGGCGAAGGCCACCAGCGTCCCGGCGTTGGCCAGGGCGGCCAGGTCGCCCAGCGGAATGAAGCCGGCGATGATCGCCATCAGCACCGCCGTACCCGCCGTCACGCGCACCGGCCCGCCCGAACGCTCGGACACATGGGCCAGGCTGCGCGGCAGCAGGCCGTCGCGGGCCATGACGAAGAAGATGCGGCTCTGGCCGAACATGAAGGCCAGGATGACGGTGGGCAGGGCGACGACCGCCGCGCCCGCGATCAGGGTGGCCCACAGGTCGGACCCGACGGTGCGGATGATGTGGGACAGGGGCTCGGGCGACTTCATGAAGTCGGTGAAGGGCATGGCGCCCAGGGCGGCGATGGCCACTGCCATGTAGATGGCGACGCAGGCCACCATCGAACCGATGATGCCGATGGTCAGGTCGCGGGCGGGATTGCGGGTCTCTTCCGCCGCCGTGGCTACGGCGTCGAAGCCGTAGAAGGCGAAGAAGATGATGGCCGCCGCCGCCATGACGCCCATCTCGGCGCCGATGCCGTGCGAGAAGCCGTAGGGCATGAAGGGCTTGAGGTTGGCCGGATTGAAGTGGGGCAGGGCGATCGCCACGAAGGCGATCAGGGCGGCGATCTTGACCACCACCAGTACGGCGTTGATTGAGGCGCTCTCCTTGGTGCCGGCGACCAGAAGACCCGCCACGGCGGCGACGATGATGACGGCGGGCAGGTTGACGATGCCGCCCTGCGACGGGGCCGAGGTCAGCATGGCGGGCAGGCCCATGCCGATGCCCTCCATCATGCCCGAGAAATAGCCCGCCCAGCCCACGGCCACGGCCGAACAGACGACGGTGTATTCCAGGATCAGGCTCCAGCCGACCATCCAGGCCGCGCCCTCGCCCAGGGTGGTGTAGGAGTAGGTGTAGGCCGAGCCCGACTCCGGGATCATGGTCGCCAGCTCGGCATAGGCCAGGGCGGCGCAGACGCAAACGATCCCGGCGATGACGAAGGCCAGCATGACCGCCGGTCCGGCCCGCTCAGCCCCGACGCCGATCAGGGTGTAGATGCCGGTGCCGACAATGGCGCCGACGCCCAGGGCGACCAGGTGCGGCCAGGACAGGGTGGGCTTGAGCCCGTTCGCCTTGGGCGCGCCTCCCAGCACAGGCAGGGCCTTGCGGCGTGTCACGAAACTCATGCGTCTCCCCCGGTAGTCTTCGATGGCAAAGTAAAAATATTCGGTATAACGGCGTTTTTCCGTAGCATTTTTGGCGCACAACCTGCCTTGGCAAGCTGAGCCGCAACAGAAAAAACGACCCGATTGGGCCGTATTCAATCCCTATCACTGGATCATAAATTCAGATTTGCCGCATAAACAACGCTTCTGTTGTAGGGCTGGGCCGAATTTCTACATTTCGAAGATGGTGATCGGTTTTGGTGATTGGTGTGAATTTTATTCCGTCGTTTGGATAATATCCGAAACTTCTGTCTTCGATGCAGTGCTAGCGAATTGGGGAGCGGCTGAGGGGCCGGGCAAACGCTTGCAGGGCCGATGGCCCTCGATCTTGGGAGGGATTGCGGCTTGCGGACGATGTTTGGGGAAAAGTCTGTCTTCAAGGGCGCCGGCGCGGCGTGTGCGGTTGCGCTGCTGCTTGCGACGGGGACGCCGAACGCGGTGTCGGCTCAGGCTCAAGCGCAGGCGGCGTCGGCGCGGGCCACGCTGAACCCGGCTCCGCCGAGACGCGCCGACGAGGGCTATGGTCCCTATCCGCTGATGGTGGTGCGCGGCGCCATGCTGATCGACGGCACGGGCGCCCCGCCCATGGGGCCGGTCGACATCGTCATCGAGAACGACAAGATCACCGACATTATCCAGGCGGGCTGGCCGGGCCTGCCCGAGCGTGAGGGCCGCCCGCCGCTGAACGCCGCGCATGAGATCGACGCGCGCGGCATGTACGTCATGCCCGGCTTCGTCGACGCCCATGCCCATGGCGGCAGCCCGCAGAAGGCGCCGGATCTGGAGTACGTGTACAAGCTGTGGCTGGCGCACGGCGTGACGACCGTGCGCGGCGTCAGCCTGGCGCCGCACGACATCGCCGTGTCGGAAAAGGCCCGTTCGGCGCGCGGCGAGATCGTCGCGCCGCGTATCTACAACTACCAGACCCTGGGCTCGGGCTGGTCGCGCGGCCGTATCCGCAACCCGGAAATGGCGCGCGAGTGGGTGCGCTGGGGCGCGGCCAACGGCGTGGACGGGATCAAATTCTTCCTGCGCGGCGACGAGACGCCCGAGGTGGTCCTGGCCGCCATCGACGAGGCGAAGAAGAACCACATGGGCACGGTCGCCCACATCGCCCAGCCGGGCGTGGCCCAGTTGAACGCCGAGCAACTGGCGGCGGCGGGTCTGGGGACCATCACCCACTTTTACGGCCACTTCGAGTCGCTGTTGGGCGGGCGGACGATCCAGGACTATCCGACCGACTACAACTTCTACGACGAGCAGAAGCGCTTCGGCGAGGCGGCCGAAATCTGGGACGAGGTCGAGCCGGGTTCGGCGCAATGGTACGCCTATCTGGAAGCGCAGAAGAAGGCGGGGGTCGTCTTCGATCCGACGATGACCATCTATGCAGCGTCGCGCGATCTGATGCGGGCGCGCAATGCGCCCTGGCACCAGACCTATACGCTTCCGGCGCTGGCGGACTATTTCCAGTCCACGCGCGATAACCACGGCAGCTATTTCTTCGACTGGACGACGTCGAACGAGGTGGCGTGGCGCCGCTTCTACGAACGGTTCATGCGGCTGGTGAACGACTACAAGAAGGTCGGCGGCCGGGTGACGGTGGGCTCGGACTCGGGCTTCATCTGGAAGCTGTACGGCTTCGGCTACATCGAGGAGTTGGAGCTGCTGCAGGAGGCGGGCTTCCACCCGCTGGAGATCGTGCGCGCCGCGACGATGGACGGGGCGACGACCCTGGCCGAGCCGACCGGAAAGGCGCCGACCTTCGGCGTCGTGCGGCCGGGCATGAGCGCGGATCTGGTCATCACGACCGAAAATCCGCTGGCGAATTTCAAGACCTTGTACGGCACCGGACATGAGCGCCTGAGCCCCGAGAACCGCATCGAGACGGTCGGCGGCGTGCGTTGGACGGTGGCGCGTGGGGTCGCCTACGACGCGCCGGCCTTGTTGGCCGACGTGCGGGCGATGGTCGATCGGCAAAAAGCCGAACGAGGGGAGGCGCAAGGAGGGCGCTGATCCGCAACAGACGACGCAGGCGAGGTCGAATGGGGACGGCGCGCCTGTGATTCAGATCAGAAAAACGAGGGGTGATCCAATGAGACTGTCTGCGTACCTGAAGACCGGCACGATGATCGCCGGTCTGGCCGTCACGGCCGCCGCCGCCCAGCCCGCCCGGGCGCAATCCGAAGTCCCGGCCCCGGAACCGGAAGCCAGCGCCGTCGCCGACATCGTGGTGACCGGCTCGCGCATCCGGCGTCCGAACGTCGAGGCGTCGACCCCGGTCAACGTCGTCGACGCTCAGGAAATCGAGAACATCGGCGTCACCAACCTGATCGACGCCATGGCCCGCCAGCCGCAGGTCGGCCTCGGCAGTTCGGCGTCCAGCACGACCAATACGGTCGCGGGCCAGGGCCTGGCGACGCTGAACCTGCGCAATCTGGGCTCCAGCCGAACGCTGGTCCTGGTCAACGGCCGTCGTCACGTGGCCGGGTCCAGCGGCACCAGCGCCGTGGACGTCAACACCATCTCCAAGACCACCATCGCCCGCGTCGATACGGTGACGGGGGGCTCGTCGGCGGTGTACGGCGCCGACGCCGTGGCCGGGGTGGTCAACTTCATCACCAAGCAGGACTTCGACGGTATCGCCGCGCAGGCCCAGTACGGTTCGGCCGACGGCCCGAACACCTATTACGGCTCGATCGCAGTGGGGCGGAACTTCAACGACGGCCGCACCAACATCATGGCCGCCGCCACCTACGACCAGACTGAGGGTCTGTACCGCCACGAACGCGATTACGCGATGAGCGGCCTGGCCTACATCCCGAACCCGAACAAGAAGAGCCCGGACGACGGCTTGCCGTCCTTCATCATGGCGCGGGACGTTTATACCAACATCACCAACGACAGCTTCACGCCGGTGATCGTCACTCCGATCGGCGGCAATGCGGCCTACAGCCTGACCTTCACGCCCGATGGCAAGCTGGTTCCCTTCGATCGCGGCCAGGTGGTGGTCGATGGCGCGGGGCGCCCGCAGAAGGTCTCGATCGGCGGCGACGGATTCAAGTTCCGCGAAGACGCCCTGCGTACTCCGGTCGAGCGCTACGGCGGCGAGCTGCAGCTGCGCCACCAGTTCCAGCCGTCGGGCGATTTCATCAGCGAGCTGAACCTGTTCGCCGAGGGCAAGTATTTCCACACCGAGGCGACCAGCCAGCGCGAGAACGGCACCTTCGCCGGCGACGTGGACGGCAGCAAGTTGGTGACGGGCAACGCCTATCGCATTGAGGCTGACAACGCCTTCCTGCCCAGCGATCTGAGGGCCATGCTGACCGCCGCCGGGGTCGCGCGCTTTGACATTACCCGCAACGACCGCGACTTCGGCATCCGCACCTATGAGAGCGTGTACGACACCACCCGCTTCGTGACCGGGATCGACGGAGCCTTCAGCAATGGCTGGCGGTTCGAAGCCTACGTCAACTACGGCCAGACCGAGTCGCAGTTCACCAACTTCGATCGACTGCAAAAGGAGTTCTACGAGTCGATCGATGCGATCAATCTGAACGGTCAGATCGTCTGTCGCAGCGAAGATGCGCGGGCCCGGGGCTGTCAGCCGCTGAACCTGTTCGGGGCCGGAATCGCCTCGCAGGAGGCGATCGACTACTCCTATATCTACACCGTCCGGGACGACGTGACGCGCCAGTGGAACGCGGTGGCCAGCGTCAACGGGGAGCTGTTCTCCTATCCGTCGCTGTTCAGCGGGACCAGCCTGCCGGTCGCCTTTGCGGCGGGCGTCGAGTGGCGCAAGGAATACGCTCGTTCAGTGCCGGACGAACGTTCGCAGAAGGGGCTGATCTTCCAGAACGCCCAGCAGATCACTGAAGGGCGCTATGAGTCCAAGGAGATCTTCGGCGAGATCAACCTGCCGCTGCTGGCCGATGTCCCGTTCGTGCAGTACCTGGATCTGACGGCGGCCTATCGCTACCAGGACTACACCACCACGGGCGGCGACAGCAGCTATGGCCTGGGTCTGGAATGGACGGTCAACCGCGACATCCGCTTCCGCGGCAACTACGCCAAGGCGGTGCGCTCGCCCAACATCAACGAACTGTTCGGCGGCGGCAGCGAAGGCTACAGCCAAATCGAGGATCCCTGCGACGCGACGCGACTGAACCTGGGCAACGCGTCGGCCAATCGCAAGGCGAACTGCGCGGCGCTGGGGCTGAGCCCGAACTTCGTACAGTCGACCGCGACACGGCCTGTGGTCAGTCAAGGCAACCCCGATCTGAACCCGGAAGAGGGCGAGACCCTGACGATGGGCGTGGTGCTGACGCCGTCGTTCCTGCCGGGCTTGGCCCTGACGATCGACCGCTATGAGATCGAGATCAGCGACGTGATCGCCTCGCTGGGCTGGCGCAACATCATCAACAACTGTGTCGACAGCCCGAGCCTGAGCAACCCGTTCTGCGCTAGCGTATCGCGGGGTTCGGACGGCAACATCACCCGCGTTCTGAACCAGGTTCTGAATGTGGCCGAGTACACCAACTCGGGCTGGGACGTGACCGCGTCCTATCGCACCGACCTGGCTAAGCTGGGGCTGCCGGACTATGGCTCGCTGTCATTCAATGCGGCGGCCGGCTTCCTGGACGAGCTGACCTACGACCCGGTTCCGGGCGACGCCAGCGTGCGGGACGAGCAGGCGGGCGAACTGCCCAATCCCAAGCGTCGCATGAACTTCCGCGTCACCTGGGACTATGATCGGGTCGCGCTGTCTTACGCCAACCAGTATCTGGGCAGCATGGTCCGCAGCAACCAGGATCCGGCGGGCGCCTATGAGCCCTACAAGGCGCCGTCGTGGATCACTCATGACCTGCGCGCTGAATATCGCTTCGACAAGTATTCGATCTTCGCGGGGGTGAACAACTTCACCAATGAAGAACCGCCGCAGACGCCGTTTACCTGGACCGGCACCTCACTGAACACCGGATTCAACGGAAGCATCTACAACAACCTGGGCCGCTATGCCTACATTGGCGTGAACGCCCGGTTCTGATCCGAATAGGGAAGCCGTCCGGTCACGGGCGGCTTCTCGCTCTGGGCGGCCTGCGGGCGTCCGCATGATCTATTGGGGGAGAATGCAGTTGAAGACCCTGACCGCGTACAGCGCCATCGCCGCCGCCGTGGGCGTGATGGCTTTCGCCGCCCTGCCGACGACGGCCGTCGCCTCGGCGCCCGCGTCGGCTTCGGCGACGAGCGCCGCCGCCGTGGACGCCCAGTTCCGCGCCATCGCTGAAGAGGAATACGCCTGGCGTCAGAAGGAGATGCCGTCGCGCGCCTCCAAGCCGTCCAACCTGCCGGACGTCAGCGCCGCGACCCAGCAGCGTCGCCTGGCCTATTGGACCGATATCCAGAACCGCCTGAACGCCATCTCCCTGGATCAACTGTCGCCGTCCGAGCGCACCAACTACGCGGTCTATAGGCATCAGATCGACAACTACGTCGATGACGGGCGGCATCGCCTGTACGAGATGCCCTTCAATTCTGACAGTTCCTTCTGGTCGTCGATCTCGGGCATGGCCAACCAGACCTTCACTTCGGTGGAGGACTATGAACGCTATCTGTCGCAACTGCGCGACACGCCGCGCTACTTCGATCAGCAGATCGTCAACATGCGGGCTGGTCTGGCGCGCGGCTTCACCCAGCCCAAGGCCTCCCTGGTCGGGCGGGACGTGTCGATCCTGGCGGTGACGGAACCGGCCGATCCGCAGGCCAATCCCTTCTACAAGCCCTTCATCGACATGCCGCAGTCGGTCTCTGAGGCGGAGCGGCAGCGTCTTCGCGCCGCCGCCGTCCAGGTGATCCAGCAGCAGGTCGTGCCGGCGCACCGCACCTTGCTGAGCTTCATCCGCGATGAATATGTGCCGGGCGCGCGAGATACCCTGGGAGCCAACCGCCTGCCGAACGGCGACGACTTCTATCAGACGCAAATCCGCCAATACACGAGCGTCAACCTGACGCCGGATCAGATCCATCAGATTGGCCGCGCCGAAGTCGCGCGCATCCGCGCCGAGATGGAAGCGGTGATGCGCAGCACGGGCTACACGGGTGATTTTGCGCAGTTCATCACCTTCCTGAAGACCGATCCTCAATTCCAGTATGAAAAGCCCGAGCATTTGCTGTGGCACGGCGCCTGGGTGATCAAGAAGGTCGACGGCAAGATGGGGCAGTACTTCAACCTGAAGCCCCGCGACACCTTCAGTCTGGTGCCGGTGCCGGACGCCATCGCACCCTTCTATACTGCTGGGCGGGGCGGTAACGGGACGTGTCTGCTGAACACCTATGACCTGCCGTCGCGACCGCGCTACAATATCCCGGCGTTGACGGTGCACGAGTGCAATCCCGGCCACGCCTGGCATGGCGTCCTGCGTCGCGAGCACGCCAAGCTGCCGGAGTGGCGCTCGCAGGCGGGCATCTCGGCCTTTGGCGAGGGGTGGGCCCTGTACACTGAAAAGCTGGCTGTCGAGATGGGCATCTACGAAGACGCCTATGAGGACTTCGGCCGCCTGAATTACGAGATGTGGCGAGCGGCGCGGCTGGTGATCGACACCGGCCTGCATTCCAAGGGCTGGACCCGCGATCAGGCGATTGCTTTCCTGAGCGAGAATACGGCCCTGTCTGATCATGAAGTCGGGACGGAGATCGACCGCTACATCACCTGGCCGGGGCAGGCTTTGGCTTACAAGCTGGGCGAGATCGAGATCGTGCGTCTGCGTCGTCAGGCGGAGGCGGAGCTGGGGGCGGATTTCGACATCAAGGCCTTCCATGATCACCTGTTGGCCCTGGGCGTCGCCACCATTCCGGCCATGACCGCCGAGATGGAAGCCTTCATCGCCGAGAGCAAGCAGGCCGCCGCCGCCGCTCGCCGAGCAGAGTAAGGCGCGAGGACGCGCAAGAGGCGTTGTTTTCGACCGGTGGTTTTCCTCCCAGGTCGCCGGTCCCGCCGCCTGCTGATCCATTGCGGATCGGCAGGCGGTTTGACACAGTTCGGAGTAGGTAAATGCGTAAGGGGGAGCCGCGCATGAGCGCAGCGGATTACAAGTTGGACGATGCGGATCGCCGCATTCTGAGGGTGCTGCAACAGGACGGGCGGATCACCAATCAGGATCTGGCGTCGGCATGCAATATGTCGGCGTCATCCTGCTTCGAGCGGGTGCGGCGCCTGCGCGAACGAGGGGTGATCATCGGCTATACGGCGTTGATTGACCCGAAGTTCGCCGAGCGGGAACTGTTGATCTTCATCGAGGTGCTGCTTGACCGCACGACCTCGGACATTTTCGATCAGTTCGCCGATCGCATCCGCCGCTCGCCCGAGGTGCTGGAGTGCCATATGGTGGCTGGCGGTTTCGACTATCTGGTCAAGGTGCGGATGAAGGACATGGCCGCCTATCGCGTCTTCCTGGCCGATACCCTGATCACCATGCCGGGCGTGCGCGAAACCCGCACCTATGCGGTGATGGAAGAGGTGAAGGACACTTCGGTCCTGCCGTTGTAAGCAAGGATTGGCGGAGGCGGCGCTGAACCGCCTCCGCAACAGATTCACCAGTAACCGCCGGGGCAACTGCCGACCGCCTCTAGCGTGTAATAGGCCGAGGTGGTCCCGTGAACCGGCGCCGCAACGACGCGCCCGTTGGAGCAGCGGTCGATATACCAGCCCACCTGAACTGTCAGCGTGGCGTCGCTGTAGAAGGTGCGATGGTACATGATGCCGGGGGACTGCGCCCCGGCTCCGGCGGACAGTAATGACGTCGCCGCTGCGACGGTCGCCAGAAGCACGGCTCTACGAATCTTACGCAAACGCATCGGTTCTCTCCTGCCAGTGGGTGGCGATGTCATCTCCACCGTTAACGACACAAGAGTCAATGACCGACGTTATGCGATGATGTCGGGCAGGATCTGATCCTGCAGCTTCACGATGTCGTCGCGCAGAGCCAGTTTCTTGCGCTTCAGGCGAGCGATCATGAGTTGGTCGGGCGCGGGCAGAAGCGCCAGGGCCTCGATGGAGGCGTCCAGGTCCGCGTGCTCCTGCAACAGCAGGGAGAGCTGCGCGCGCAGCGCCTTGTCTTCTTCGGACAGGTAAGGTTCGTCGTCGTTCATCGTCAGGCCCCGCAGCGGTGACGTTATAGCCGAGCTGGCGTCAGGCCGGAAGCAGGTCGGCCAGGGTTCGCAGCGCTGGGCGAGGCACCACGCGGTCCCACAGGCGGGCGGCGGCGGCCATGGCGTCGATGGGCGGGTGCGGCGTCCCGGCAGGTTCCGGAGACAGGGCCTGCAGGCTCTCCAGAAGATAGCGCTCGGCGGCCAGTTCGATGGCCTTCACCTGGTCGCGCACGGCCAGGCGGGCGTCGGTCTCAAGGTCTGGCACGGGCGTCTTCAGCGTGCGGCGCACGGCGCGCAGGGGGGCGATGGTCGTGGATTGCCAGGCGCGAGCGGTGTCGCAGGCGGCCTCGATGGTTTCTTCGTCCGGGCGGCGGCCCGTGGCGGCGGTCCAGGCGGCCCACAGCAGCAGGGGCGCGTTCTGCTCGTGATAGTCCTGCAGCGACAGGCAGGCGTCAGCCACGCCCGGCGCGGCGTAGGCGGCGCAGGCCCAGGTCCACAGATCGTCGCTCATGCCTCGGCTCCGCCCTTCAGGCCTTCCCAGCGGCGCACGGCGGACCAGTCCAGGCCGAAGACGTCCAGCGCCCGCCCGACCGATTGGTCGATCATCTGCTCCAGGCTGTCGGGCCTGGCGTAGAAGGCGGGCAGGGGCGGGGCGATGACGGCGCCCATCTCGGCCAGGGCGGTCATGGTGCGCAGGTGGCCCAGGTGCAGCGGCGTTTCGCGCACCATCAGCACCAGGGGGCGGCGCTCCTTCAGCGTTACATCGGCGGCGCGGGTCAGCAGGGTCGAGGTCACGCCGGTGGCGATCTCGCTCATCGTCCGCACCGAACAGGGGGCGACAATCATGCCGAGCGTGCGGAAGGAGCCGGAGGAGATGGTGGCCCCGACATCGTTCAGCCGATGCACCACATCCGCCTTGGCCGTCAGGTCGTCAGGGCTGAGATCGGTCTCCTGCGACAACGTGAGCAGGGCGGCGCGGGTGACGACCAGGTGGCTCTCGACCCCCAGTTCGCGCAGGGCGTCCAGCACGCGCGCGCCATAGACGACGCCCGAAGCGCCAGAGATTCCAACGACTAGCCGAAGGGGCGCCGGCGCCCGAACGGTCGTGTTCACAACATCGGCCAAATTCGCCTCCAACCTGTCCGTGTCCGGAACGGCGCGGGGTCACTGCAATGTGATTCCACACCCCGTCGAACCGGGCGCTCAGTGTAGTGGTCCCTTAGACATGGAGGCGCAAGCCATGACCATCGAGGCTCGTATTCGCGAACTGGGTAATCGGCATCGGTCGCTGGATGACACTATCCAGCAGGAGATGCGACGCCCCACCGCGGACCCGACACACCTCAGGGAGCTGAAGCAGCGAAAACTGCGACTTAAGGAAGAGATCAACAGTCTGGAAGCCCGAAGCCACTGACGGTTTCCCACCTGAAATGACGACGGCCCCGGAAGAGCGATCTTCCGGGGCCGTTTTGTCTCTAGCCGCTGTCTGGGATCAGTCGCGCGAGCCGAACACCGACTCGGCGGTGGGTTCGGCGCCCAGGCCGTATTCTTCCTCGGGCTCTTCCACGGCGACTTCCGGTTCCGCCTCGGGCTCGATGGGTTGCAGGACGCCGTTCTTGGCGTCGTCCTTGGCCTTCTTGTCGGCGGCCTTGCGCACCACTTCGTCCAGCTGCAGCTGGCCGGTCAGGCCCAGCGTCACCGGGTCGACGGGCTTGATGTTGGCCGAGTTCCAGTGGGTGCGGTTGCGCACGCTCTCGATGGTGGCCTTGGTGGTGCCCAGCAGCTTGGCGATCTGGGCGTCGGTCACTTCCGGGTGGTTGCGGACGAACCACATGATGGCGTCCGGGCGGTCCTGACGACGCGAGACCGGCGTGTATTTCGGGCCCGACTTGGCGGGCTTCAGCAGTTCGGCGTGGCGGCTGACCACGGCCTTCATGCGGTAGTTCTCGTCGTTCTGGGCCTTGTCCAGCTCTTCGCGGGTCAGTTGGCCGTTGACGATGGGGTCGGCGCCGCGGATGTCGCGCGCCACGTCGCCGTCGGCGATGCCGCGCACCTCAAGCGGGTGCAGGCCGCAGAAGTCGGCGATCTGCTCGAACGAGAGCGAGGTGTTGTCCACCAGCCAGACCGCGGTGGCCTTGGGCATCAGGATGTCGGTCATGGGCATGGATCCCGGCGGTTGCGGCCCGAAAAACGGGCGTTTGAATCGACGGCGCCCGACCTTTTCGGCCGGGCGCGAGAAGGCCTTTATAGGTGATCTCGGTCGAAATGAAAACGTCGTCTGTCGTTGTCATACAGCGAAGGTTCATCTGTCGTGATGAACATAGGGGGCCAGGGCGCGTTGTGCGCCGAGAGAAACCTCGAAGGAGACCGTGTCATGAAGAAGTTCGTGATTGCAGCGGCGGGATTGGCCATGACGGCGGGGGGCTTCTCCGCCATAAACGTGAGCACGGCGGAGGCGCAGGTGATGCAGCGTGGCGCGCCGCGTGGGTCGTATGCGCAGAGCTGCTCCGGGTCGTATGTCAATCAGGGGCGCCTCTACGCCGATTGCCGCGATATGCGGGGCAATATGCGTGAGACCTCGATTGAGCTGGCGCGCTGCTCCAGCGAGGAAATCATCAACCGCGACGGGCGTCTGGTCTGCGGCCGCTTCCAGGGCGATTTCGAGAACGGCGGCCGTCCCGGCCGTCCGGGCGGCGGCTGGGATGACGGTCGTCCGGGGCGTCCCGGCGGCGGTTGGGATGATGGCCGTCCCGGCAACGGCGGCTGGAGCCGGTCTTCGATCACCGTTTATCGCGACGCCGATTACCGCGGTCAGTCGATGAGTTTCCGTAGCGAGGTGCCGAACCTGCGCAGCGTCGGCATGAATGACGCGATCAGCTCGATCCGCCTGTCGCGCGGAACCTGGGAAGTCTGCGAGGACGCCAACTATCGCGGCCGTTGCGAGATTGTCAGCGGCGACATGCGTAACCTGGGGAATACGGGCATGAACGACCGGATTTCGTCTCTGCGCCCGGCGCGCGGCGGCGGTCGCTGGTAAAGCGCCGGCCTGTTCGGAAGGCGAGGGCGGGAGGCTGCGGCTTCCCGCCCTTTTCTTTTAGGGCAGCAGCACGACTTTGCCGACGTGGGCGCCCGCTTCCAGGTGCGCATGGGCGGCGGCGGCTTCGGCCAGGGGGAAGGTCGCCTCGACCTGAGCCTTGACGGCGCCGGACCTGACCCAAGGCCAGGCCGTCGCCTCGACGGCGGCGGCCAGGCGGGCCTTTTCGTCGGCCGGGCGGCTGCGCAGGGTCGAGCCGGTCAGGATGATCCGCTTCAGCATGATCCGCATCAGATCGACCTCGGCCTTGGCTCCGGTCAGGGTGGCGATCACCACCCAGCGTCCGCCGGGCTTCAGGGCGTTGAGGTTCAGCTCGGCATAGGCCGCGCCGACCATGTCCAGCACCACGTCGGCGCCGCCCGCCTCCTGGATGGCGGCGGCCAGATCGTGTTCGGTCGCGTTCAGGCTGACGTCGGCGCCCAGGACGCGGGCGGCCTCGGCCTTGGCGGCGCCGCGCGAGGTGGCGATGACGCGGGCGCCGGCCGCCTTGGCCATCTGTATGGCCATGACGCCGATGCCGCTGGTGGCGCCGTGGATCAGCAGGGTCTCGCCCGCCTTCAGCCCGCCGCCCTCGAAGACGTTGGCGAAGACCGTGAAGGCGGTCTCGGGCAGGGCGGCGGCCTGGGTGAAGTCGAGGCCGTCGGGAATCGGCAGGGCGTGGCGGGCGTCGACCACGGCGTACTCTGCGTAGCCGCCGCCGCCCAGCAGGGCGCAGACCCGGTCGCCGACGGCCCAGCGCGTCACGCCTTCGCCCACGACGTCGACTTCGCCCGCGACCTCCAGTCCCAGAATGTCCGAGGCGCCCGGCGGCGGCGGATAGCGCCCCTCGCGCTGAACGATGTCGGGGCGGTTCACGCCGGCCGCCCGCACGCGGATACGGATCTCGCCGGGCCCAGGCGCGGGCAGGGGGCGTGTCGCCAGGCGCAGGGCGTCGGCGGGGCCGCGTCCGTTCTCGATCTCTATGGCCTTCATGGCGACGGACATGGCGGCGCTCCCTTGGCTTGCATTCCGGTTCAATGCGGCGTTCACATAGGAGGTCATGCTCGGAATGGCTAAGGAGGCGAGGATGAGTTTCGAAGATCTGGAGCCCCGGCCGCAGCGCGGCGAGGCCCTCTCCGCTCTGGGGCGCGAAGACCTGGACCTCTACGCCGTGGACGAACTGCAGGAGCGGATCGCCGCCCTGGAGGCCGAGATCGCGCGATCCCGCGCGGCGATCGACGGCAAGTCCTCGCAGCGCAGCGCGGCCGACGCGCTGTTCAACTTCCGCTGAGGGGCGGACGGTTGGGGACGGTTTCGACGGCCCTCTCCCGCAGAATCAGCTTCCGTGGCATGACGATTGCACCCAGCGGATGCATGAGATGCATGGATAGACGCCCGTGACAGCCATCGAAGCCGATCTGACCCCGGCGCGCCTCGCCGGCGCCGAAGTGCTGGACTTCGCACGCTCGGAGCTGTTCGAGCGCACCTTCCGCGAAGGCATGGAACTGGTCGAGGAGACCGCCGCCTATCTGGATGGCGACGGACGGCAGGATTCCCGCCTGCTGTCGCGCGCAGCCGCCCTGTCCTATGCGGGCGAGAGTATGAAGCTGACCACGCGGCTGATGCAGATCGCCTCGTGGCTGCTGGTCCAGCGCGCCGTGCGCGAGCAGGACATGAGCGCCGAGGCGGCGGGCGACCCCCGCTATCGCCTGGCCGATCGCCGCATGGACGCCGAGCCGCGTCGCGGCGACCTGCCGATCGCCCTGATCGAATACGCCGTGCGGGCGGAGAAGCTGTACGACCGTGTGCTGCATCTGGACCGCCAGATGTATGTCGAGCCCGCCGAGGCGCCCGCCAACCCCGTCCTGAACCAGATGGACCTGCTGCGCGCCGCTTTCGGCTGAGTTTCTCCTCCCCATGAAAGCGGGGAGGAGAAGGCAGGGCGTCTTACGGCGTCACTTCATCCGGATCGATCGGCGCGTCGGCGATGACCTGGGGCAGGTTGACGGCGATGCCCAGGGCGTCGGCCAGCTTGGCGTCGCGCTTATAGACGTCCTCACGGAAGGCGACGCGGCCCTGACCGTCGACGAAGGCGGTCCAGTACAGCAGGCGCACGCCGATGTTGCGACCGGTGGTCACGCGCTTGGTCTCGCCGCTGGCCTGGGCCGTGTCGAACAGGGCCAGACGCTCGGGATCGGGCGACAGCAGCAGACGGGCGAAGCCGATGGCGTCCTGCACCCGCACGCAGCCGTGGCTGCGCTGGCGCACCGACAGGTTGAAGGCGTGCTTGGCCGGGGTGTCGTGCAGGAAGATGGCGTAGCTGTCCTGCAGCTCGAACTTCACATTGCCCAGCGATGACTTCGGACCGGCGCGTTGCACCACCCAGCCGTCGGCGTTGACGTACATGTCGTTCGCGGCCAGGTAGCCGGGGCCCTTGGGCAGGATTTCGCGACGCGCGATGCCCATGGGCACGGTCCACGGCGGGTTGGCCACGACCGAGGCGAAGGGCTTTTCAAGGCTGGGGGTCTGGTTGGCGGCGGTGCCGACGACCACGCGGTTGGAGTGAACAGGCTTGCCGTCCTTCCAGTAGACCATGATGGCGGCGGCGGTATTGACCTCGATCCGCTCGGGATTCAGGTCGCGCTTCAGCCAGCGACGGCGCTCCAGGTTCAGGGCGATCTGACGGGCGCGATCCTCGGCGGTGGCGGTCAGCGAGCGCTGGGTGGCGCCGCCGATGCGGCCGTCGGCGCCCAGGCCGTGGCGGGTCTGGAAGCTGCGGACCGCCTGCTCGAGGTCCG
This sequence comes from Brevundimonas sp. 357, assembly GCF_003938605.1. Lineage (GTDB taxonomy): Bacteria > Pseudomonadota > Alphaproteobacteria > Caulobacterales > Caulobacteraceae > Brevundimonas. Next base: position 162,000 of record NZ_RHWX01000003.1, read on the forward strand.
GGCCGTAGGACAGGTTGCCCTTCAGTCGTTCGGCGGCGGCGGCGCTCAGGTCGCCTTCAGCGGCCAGGCGGGCGGTCAGGGCCGGGATGCGCGGGTCGCTGGTCCCCGGCTCGATGGTGCCGCCGATACGGAAGGCGGGCCAGCCGCCCTGGCGGGCGATGCGGCGATAGCGGGCGTAACCGGCCGACAGATTGGTGTAGCCCAGGTCCGTCGGGGGCAGGGCGTCGAACCACTGGCTCAGCTTGTTGGCGGCCACGGCGTCGACCAGGCCGCGCGGCAGGTCGACGCTGTTCTTCTGCATCTCCCACAGCTCTTCGACCGTCTCGGGCCGGACGCGGCCCTCGCTCAGCACCCTGGCGTAGGCCAGGGCGGCGGCGGTGGTGCGGATTTCAGCCGTCTCGCGGTCGGCGGCCAGGCCGACGAAGTCGAAGAAGTCCCCGGCGGGCAGGCCGTGGCGCTCGGCCCCGGCGGCGACCTCCTGCAGCAGGCGAAGGCGGTCAGCGGTCCAGATCGGCTTGCCGCCGGTCAGTTGATAGACGGCGCGGACATCGGCCTGCTGGGCCGCGGGCAGGCGACCGGCCTGGGCGTCGAAGCCGGCGATGAAGATCTGAGGGTCCGTGGTGCGCGTCTGGGCCAGCGCCCCGTTCGCGGCTGCCAGCGTCAGGCTCGTCGTGGCGACGCCAAGGCCCAATTCCCGTCGGTTCATCGTCTGTAACTCTTGTGGTCCGATATCGGCCCGGACCCAACGTCCACGCCCCGAGTAATCGAACGCGCCCATGTTAACGGTGTTCCGGGCAACAAAAAAGCGCCGGTCCTGGGACCGGCGCTTTTGTGGCGAACTTGTCGCACCAAGCGTGACTTACTTCTTGATGAAGCCGCCGAACTTGTTGTTGAAGCGCGAGACGCGGCCGCCGCGGTCCATCAGGTGCTGGTTGCCGCCGGTCCAGGCCGGGTGAGACGTCGGATCGATGTCCAGGTTCAGCGTGGCGCCTTCCTTCCCGTAGGTCGAACGGGTCTGGTAGGTGGTGCCGTCGGTCATCACAACAGTGATGAAGTGGTAGTCGGGGTGCGTGTCCGCTTTCATCGATCTTGTCCGTCTCTGCGCGACGACGATGCCGACCGTCACTGCGCGTAAATAGAGAATCCCGCCGCAGAGCGCGACGGGAGCGAGGGGCGGCGTTTACACCGGGGGGCGTTCCGGGGCAAGAGCGCGACCATGACCCAAGCTGAACCTCAACGTCATTCCCAGCCGACCGGCCGCCCCGGCGCCGGCGCCGTTCTGGCCGAACAGATGGACGAGGCGGGCGGCAAGCGCGCCAAGAGCCGCAACATCCGCCCCCTGGGACGGCTGCTGCCCTTCCTGGGGCGGCACAAGATGGACGCGGCCATTGCCACGGTCTGGCTGATCGGATCGACGGTCGCCTCCTTGGCGCTGACGGCGACGGCGCGCGGCGCCATCGACCAGGGGTTCGAGAACGGCGGCGCCAATATCGACAAGTGGTTCCTGATCCTGGGCCTCAACGCCGTGATCCTGGGGCTGGCTACGGCGCTGCGCTATTTCTACGTCACCAAGACGGGCGAGCGGATGATCGCCGATCTGCGCACGGCGCTGTTCCAGCGCATCCTGACGCTGGACCCGGTCTTCTTCGCCCATATGCGCACGGGCGAGGTGCTGTCGCGCCTGACCACGGACATCCAGTTGGTGGATACGCTGCTGACCACTTCTATCAGCTATGCGCTGCGCAACTTCCTGACCCTGATCGGCGGGGTGATCCTGCTGTTCTTCGTCAGTCCCAAGTTGACGGGGTTTGTGCTGCTGATCGTGCCGGTGCTGATCGTGCCCCTGTTCCTGTTCGGCCGGGTGGTGCGCCGCCTGACGGTGCAGTCGCAGGACACATTCGCCGGGGCAGTGGGCTTTGCGGGCGAAAGCGTCGACGCCATCGAGACGGTGCAGGCCTTCGGTCGTGAAAAGAGCGCCATCGGCCGCTTCGGCGCGGCGGTGGAGGAGGCGTTCGGCGTCTCGCTGAAGCGGATGCGGGCGCGCGGCGTGATGACGGCCATGATCATCATGGTGATGTTCGGCGGCGTGACCCTGGTGCTGTGGCTGGGGGCGCAGGACGTGATCGCCGGGACCATGACGCCGGGCGCCCTGCTGCAATTCGTGCTGCTGTCGGTGTTCGCGGCGGGCGCGGTCGGCGCCTTGGGCGAAAGCTGGGGCGACGTCCAGAAGGCCGCCGGGGCCATGGAGCGGATCGACGAACTGATGCGGGCGACCCCCGCCATCGCCCCGCCCGCCAGCCCGGTCGCCCTGCCTCAGCCGCCGCGCGGCGAGGTGTCGATGTCGGCGGTGGACTTCGCCTATCCGGGCCGCCCCGACCTGCCGGCGCTGAAGGGCTTCAGCCTGACCGTGCGGCCGGGCGAGACGGTGGCTCTGGTCGGGCCGTCGGGGGCGGGCAAGTCGACGGTCTTCCGCTTGCTGCTGCGCTTCTATGACCCGCAGTCGGGCCTGGTGTCGGTGGACGGCGTGGACGTGCGCGCGGCCGATCCGGTCGATGTGCGCAACCGCTTCGCCTGGGTGTCGCAGGAGGCGCCGCTGTTCTCGGGCTCGGCGCTGGAGAATATCCGCTTCGGCCGCGAGGCCGCGACGCTGGACGAAGCCCGCGCGGTCGCCGCCGAGGCGCAGGCGCTGGGCTTCATCGACGCCCTGCCGGAAGGTTTCGACACGCCTCTGGGCGAGCGCGGCAAGAGCCTGTCGGGCGGCCAGCGTCAGCGTCTGGCCATCGCGCGGGCCTTGGTGCGCGAGGCGCCGATCCTGCTGCTGGACGAGGCGACCAGCGCGCTCGACGCCGAGAACGAGCGTCTGGTGCAGGCCGCGCTGGATCAGGCGATGGAGGCGCGCACCACCCTGGTCATCGCCCACCGCCTGGCGACCGTGCTGCGCGCCGACCGCATCGTGGTGATGGACGGCGGCCAGGTGGTCGAGGAAGGCACGCACGCCGAACTCTCGGCCAAGGGCGGGCTGTATGCGCGTCTGGCGAAGCTGCAGTTTCAGGGGACGTGACGCCAACCCTCTCCCATCGGGAGAGGGGCTAGCGTGCGTTGACGGCGCTGGCGGGAAAATCGCTGAACACGGCGTCGACGCCCAGCGCGTAGACGGCTTTCAGCCAGCCTGCCAGATCGCCGTGGTCGGCCGGTGCTTCGCCGATACGGTATTGGGCGGGCAGGAAAAGGTTCTCCGCTCGGAAGGTCCAGACCACGACCTTCAAGCCGGCCGCATGGGCGTCCTTCGTCAGGGGCGACACCTCCAGCGCACGGCCCGCATCGTCGCGGGGAACGACCATCAAATCCTGCACCCCGACCGCCTCGGCGTAGCGGGCGATCTCCGCGAGGCCCTGTGCCGTCGCCATTTCGGCATAGGTCGCGCCGGGCCGGTCGGCGGGGCCGCCGCCCGCCTGCATCAGTTGCAGCAGCGGCGCGTCGATGCGCGCCTTCAACCGCTCCAGCGTCCCGACCTCGAAGCACTGAATCAGGATGGGGGCGTCGGCGCCGGTCAGGTCGTGGCGCTCCAGCGCGGCGACGAAGGCGTCCTCCATCGGCAGGCCGAGGGCGGCGAAATGGCTGGGGTGTTTCAGTTCGGGCGCGACGCCGATGACGCGGCCGGTGCGGGCGCTGGCCTCACGCGCGATCTCGACCACGTCGTCGAAGGTCAGGATCGGCTCCTGACCGTCATAGGCGGCCGAGGCGGGGCGCAGGGCGGGCAGGCGCTCGCGGGCGCGCAGGGTCTTTAACTCGGCCAGGGTGAAGTCTTCGGTGAACCAGCCGGTGATGGGAACGCCGTCCACGTCGCGGGTGGTGCGGCGCGCAGCGAACTCCGGACGGTCGGCGACGTTGGTGGTCTCGCTGATCTCGTTCTCGTGGCGGACGACCAGATGGCCGTCGCGGGTCATGACCAGATCCGGTTCGATGAAGTCCGCGCCCTGTTCGATGGCCAGATCATAGGCGGCGCGGGTGTGCTCAGGGCGCTCGCCCGAGGCGCCGCGATGGGCGATGACGGTCGGCTTGGCGGAGGGAGCGGGCATGGCCGGTTGGCTCGACGACAGGAGGACTGCGGTCAGGATGGCGGCGATCATGCGCGAAGGGTAGGGGGCGGACGTGACAGGCGCGTGATCACGCGACCCTCTCCCATCGGGAGAGGGTTGTATGTCTTACGCCTCGCGCAGGATCTTGCGCAGCTTGGCCTGGATTTCCGGGTTGCCGGCGACGATCTGCTTGCCGCTCATGGGGTCGCCGTCCTGATCGATGGTGGTGACGACGCCGCCGGCCTCGGTGACCAGCAGGATGCCTGCCGCCACGTCCCACGGTTGCAGGTTGCGCTCGAAATAGGCGTCGTAGCGGCCTGCGGCGACCCAGGCGAAGTCCAGCGAGGCCGCGCCCAGGCGACGGATGCCTGCGACCCGCTGGCCGACGGCGTGGATGTCCTTGATGGCCTGGCCGTGGCCGGTCTTGCCGATGAAGGGCAGGCCCGTGGCGATCAGGCACTCGGCCATGTCGGCGCGTCCGGCGATGCGGATGCGGGTGTCGTTCAGGTAGCAGCCCTTGCCCTTTTCGGCCCAGAACATCTCGTTCATGACCGGGTTGTAGGTGACGCAGGCCACGATCTCGGACGTGCCGTCGGGATGCTTGCGCTCCAGGCCCACCGTGATGGCGAAGTGGGGCATGGCGTGCATGAAGTTGGTGGTGCCGTCGATCGGATCGACGATCCAGGTGTGGGTCTTGTCGGTGCCCTCGACCATGCCGCGCTCTTCGCCCAGGAAGCCGTAGCCGGGGCGGGCCTTCAGCAGCAGTTCGAACAGGGTCTGCTCGGCCTTGACGTCGGCGGCGGTGACGAAGTCCCCGGGGCCCTTGCGGGACACCTGCAACTGGGACACCTCGCCGAAATCCCGGAGCATCGGGCGGGCGGTCTTGCGGACGGCGTCCATCATGACCTGGAGCAGGGCGGAAGCGAGGGCCATAGGCGGTTCTCCTGATCCGTCGATCCTCAAAAGCCTGCGGCCCGGATGGACGGAGAAGCAAAAGGGGCGCGGACCATCCGCGCCCCTGTAGTCTTTACAGCGCCCGGCCTTGGCCGGGAATGACGGCGTTTGTTAGTCCGCGCGGCGGACGTATTCGCCGGTCGAGGTGTCGACGATAATCTTCTCGCCCGTCGACATGAAGGGGGGGATCATGACGCGGATGCCGTTCGAGGCCTTGGCGGGCTTGTAGGACGACGAGGCGGTCTGGCCCTTCACGGTCGGCTCGGTCTCGACGACTTCCAGAACGACCTGTTCCGGCAGTTCCAGGCCGATCGGACGCTCTTCGTGCGATTCAATAACGACCTTCATGCCTTCCTGCAGGTAGGGGATGCGGTCTTCGCCGACCCAGCCCTTTTGCAGTTCGATCTGCTCATAGGACTCGTCGTCCATGAAGACGAGGGTTTCGCCGTTGTCGAACAGATAGGAGTAGTCGCGCTGTTCCAGCGTGACGCGCTCGACCTTGTCTTCCGAGCGGAAGCGTTCGTTCAGCTTGTTGCCGGTTTCGAGGTTCTTGGCCTCGACGTTGGCGAAGGCGCCGCCCTTGCCGGGCTTGACGTGGCTGGCCTTGGTGACGACCCACAGGCCGCCGTTGTGTTGCAGGACCATGCCGGGCTTGATGGTGTTGGCGTTGATTTTCATGAGAACCGTAGGGCTCGTTGCTGGGGGGCGGCAGGCGCCGACCGCCAGGGCGTGGCGCGCCAAATCGCGGCGAGCCCTAGAGGATCAAGCGAAAAAGGGCAATGGCGCTGCTCGGCGACCCGCGGATTCAGGCGGCGTCGTCCAGGCCGCGTTCCGCCTGATTAGCCAGGCGCACCCCCATGCCCGTTGGGGCTGCCAGCTTGCCTGCGCCGGGATCCAGCTTGCGCGCCTCATGGGCGAAGGCGGCGGCCAGACCGGCTGAGGACATGGCGGCCAGAATCTGGGTCCAGCGTCCAGTAGGCCGCGCCGCCAGCCAGACGGCGTTGACCGCCTGGGCGACAGCCCACAGACCCATTGCAGTGTTGCGGCCGGGACGGGCGGGGGCGTTCCACACGCGCAGGGCCGACAGGGTGGTGGCCGAGAAGACGGCGGGCAGGATCAGACTGAACGGTCCGCGCGGCCGCTCGGTGATCGGACCCTCGCGTTTTCGGGCGCCGGTCAGGCCGCGTGTCTGCGGGGGAACGGCGCGGGTCGCCACAGCCGTCGCCGCCAGGGCGAAGCCGACGGTCAGCGCGGCGCCCAGGGCGACGTGCCGCCAGTCGCGGCCTTCGGCGTTGAGAAAATCCGCTGCGTGGTCGCGGGCGGCGTCGAGGGCGTCGTCCATGCTGCTCATGCAGCCAAGAACAACCGGGCGCGGCGGACGTTCCCGCCCTCCGACGCCGCGCCCGGTCTTCGGATCAGTTCCCGGTGGCGGCGCCGTCGGTGGTGATTTCCTTCATGGCCGACTGCAGATAGTTCTGCGCGCCCATCAGCTTGATCAGGCTGTGTTGGTTCTCGAGGAAGTCGATGTGCTCCTCGGTGTCGGCCAGGATTTTCAGCAGCAGGTCGCGGCTGACGTAGTCGCGGGCTTCCTCGCACTGGGTCAGGGCGTCGCGGGTGGCGGCGCGGCTGTCGATTTCCAGCTGCAGGTCGGCGCCCAGGCATTCGATGGGGTCTTCGCCGACCTTCAGCTTGTGCAGATCCTGCAGGTTGGGCAGGCCGTCCAGGAAGAGGATGCGCTTGATCAGCATGTCGGCGTGCTTCATCTCGCCGATCGATTCTTCGTAGATGACGTTGCCGAGATGGGTCAGACCCCAGCTCTCGAACATGCGGGCGTGCAGGAAGTACTGGTTCACCGCCGTCAGTTCGTTGGTCAGCACCGCATTGAGGGTGCGGATGATCGCGGGATCGCCCTTCATGGTCGTCGTCCTTGTTCAGCGGCGGCGAAAGCGACGTCGGCGCGACGACAGGGCCTCTCGGCCGCCCGTAAGGATTTCATAGCACGGCTGAAACGCCGTGGATTATTTGCGAGTTTTTATCACTGCATTGATAATGCGAGTGAAATCCGCTTTCAAAAAGCGGCGGCTCTTGCGCTAGGCTCTACTCGGCCGCGATGGCGAAGGCGGCCTGGGTTTCCTGGATCATCTGACGCATTTCGCACACGCATTTGGCGCACTGGGGCGCGCACTGGTGGCTGGCGAAGATGTCCTTCGGACGGTTGGCGCCCGCCTCGATGGCGAGGGCGACGTCACGCTGGCGAAGACCGTTACAGTTGCAGACGTACAAGGCGGGGCACCCGGAACACTGAGAATGGCTCGCTATAGCATTTATTAAGGCGGGTGCAAATCATTCGCATGCACATGCGACATTGACGACGGCGACGACGACGGGCAGGGCTCGGTCATGGCTCGTCAACCGCAAATTCCCGCCCGCCCGGCCTGCCGGCTGTACCTGATCACGCCGGTCGCCATCCCGGACCTGGAGGCCTTCGTCGCAGAGCTGGAGACCGCCCTGTCGGCCGGGGACTGCGCCGCCTTGCAGATCCGTCTGAAGGAGGCCTCGGACGAGGCGATCCGCGCCGCGGTCGCCCGGCTGAAGCCGATCTGCCAGGCGCACGACGTGGCTCTGATCCTGAATGATCGGCCGGATCTGGCGCGCGCCACGGGCTGCGACGGGGTGCATGTGGGCCAGGAGGACGCCTCCCTGGCCGAGGCGCGACGCATCATGGGGCCGGACGCCATGATCGGCGTCACCTGCCACGACAGCCGCCACCTGGCGATGGAGGCGGCCGAGGGCGGGGCCGACTACGTCGCCTTCGGCGCCTTCTTCCCGACCGAAACCAAGGACGTCGTTCATCACGCCGAGCCCGACATCCTGACCATCTGGCAGGAGACGATGGAGGTTCCCTGCGTGGCCATCGGCGGCGTTACGGCCGAAAACGCAGCCGGCCTGGCGGCGGCGGGCGCGGACTTCGTGGCCGTCAGCGCCGGGGTCTGGGCGCATCCCGACGGCCCGGCGGCGGCGATGCGCGCTTTCGACGAGGCGCTGCGAACCTCGTATTGATCCTAGGGTCACGCTTCAGGGGATGTTTAGGAACGCGCGCGAAGATCAGGGCCTAAGACTCTAGTTTTGGGCCGGATTGATGAGCATGAGCCGCGCGCTCCAAAGAGGAGAAGTCGCATTGGATGCGACGGGCAAGGGAGCCGCGCCGGCTGAAACCCTGGCTCCCCCGAACGCGGATTTCTTTCGCCAGCCCCTGGCGCCGATCCTGACGGCGCTGGGCGTGGCCGTGCTGGTGGTTCTTGCTGTCAGTTTCGCCCGCGCCAATGGTCTGGTCGCCGCCCTGTGGGGCGCAGGCGGCGTGGCTATGGCCGCCTGGCTGCGCGGCGGCCGCGGTCTGCAATATGACCTCGGTTTCGGCGTTCTGGTCGTGGCGGGCGTTTTCGCCGGGGAGATTCTGGCGGGTAACGGACCGTCGCTTTCGGTTCTGTTCACCCTGACCAACCTGCTGGAGATCGTTCTGGCGGTGGTGCTGACGCGCCGTCTGGTTACGGGGCTGCATGTGGATAGCGTGCAGGGGTTGGCGCGTTTCCTGACCATATGCGCGATCGCGCCCCTGCCGTCGGCTCTGATCAGCGCCGGGGCGCTGTCCAGCATGTTTGGGGAGGACTTCCTGGACGCCTTCCGTATCTGGTGGAGCGGTCACGCCCTGGGCTTCGCGGTGATCGGGGTGTTCGGTCTCAGCCTGCGCAAGGCCCATCTGAGAGTTCTGAAGCAGCCGGCGCGACTGGCCGAAGGCGTCGGCCTGGGCGTCCTGCTCGCCAGCGCCTGTTATGCGATCTTCTCACATCTGAGCCTGCCTTACGGCTTTCTTCTGCTGCCGCTGATCGTGATTGCGGCGGTGCGGTTTCGCGTGATCGGCGCCGCCTGGGCGCTACTGGTCGTGTCGGTGGTCGCCATCGGCGGCACCATGGCCGGGCACGGCCCCTATCATCAGTTCGGCGCCGAGGATCGTGCTCTTCTGGCGCAACTGCTCGTACTGCTGGGTTACATGCCGATCCTGATGGTCGCCGCCTTGCTGGAAGAACGAGACCGGTTGATGCTGAGGGCCAAGGAAGGCCGGTTGCGCGCTGAGCGCGCCTCGGCCGCCAAGTCGCGCCTGCTGGCCAATGTGGCCCATGAGATCAAGAGTCCGATCGGCGGGGTCATCGGCATCGGTGAACTTTGGGCCGGGGGGCATTTGGGCCAGACGACCGACAGCCAGGTCGAGATGGCGCAGATGCTGGTCAAGACGGCGCGGCAGGTCGAGGCGCTGACGCATGATCTGCTGGACGTGGCCCGGGCCGAAGCCGGCGCGGTGAAGGTCGATCTGAGACCGACCGACGTGCGCGGGGTGTTGGAGGACGTGCGTCGGTCCATGATCCTGTTGCCGGAAGCGGCGGGTCTGAAGATCGAGGTGGTCGCCGACGGCGACGCCCTGGTGGCGATGGCGGATTCCCAACGACTGACCCAGGTGATCGGCAATTTGGCCAACAACGCGATGAAGTACGGCGCTTCGGGCGGGCTGGTCGTCCTTCGCGCCGCCTGGATCGAGGATCGCATACGCATTGAAGTCATCGATAGGGGAGCGGGCCTGTCCGAAGAAAAGCAGGCGCAACTGTTCGAGCCGTTCAACCGTCTGGGTCTGGAACGCTCGACCGTCGAAGGGCATGGCGTCGGCTTGACCCTGGCCAAGCGTTTGGTCGAGCTTCAGGGCGGAGACATCGGGGTGATCTCAGCGGTCGGCCAGGGGGCGAACTTCTGGGTCGAATTGCCCGGAGTCTGAACGCCTTCGCTTGACCAGGCGGGGCGGGCGCAGCCAATGTCGCGGGCATGAAAGCCGCATTCGCCGTCGCCGCCCTGTCGTTGATCGTCGCGCCTGCCGCGCTGTTCGCGACCTCCGCCGCCGCCCAGCAGGATCCTGCCGAACGCGCCCGCATCGAGGAACTGACGCGCAGGCTGAACGGGGCGATGCCCGCGCCGCAGACGCCGCCGCCAACCACGCCGCAGACCGCTCGGACGCCTGCTCAAGCAGCGCCCCAGGCTGTGCCCCAGACAGCACGTCGTGCGACGCCTCCGGCTGCGGCTCAGGCTGCGCCGCAGCCGCGTTCTCAGCCAACCCCCGCCCCGCGCCCGCAACCGCCGAAGATCGCCGGTCAGGCGCCGCTCGGAACCCCTCGGCCTCAGGCGGTTCTACCCGCTCCGCCGTCCGCGCCGAATCCGCAAGGCTTGAGCGGGGCGCAGCAGGCGGCCTTGCCGTTCAGCGTCGACCTGCCGCCAGGCTTCCTGTTGATCGAGGGCCGCACGGCCCCCGGCGCCCACGTCTATTCGGCGCGCAAGGCGGGCAAGACCTATCTGATGATCTACACCGGGCCGTCGTCGCAGTTTCCCATTTATGATGGGGAGCAGGTGACGGCGGGGGGGCGCATTTCGGTCGTCGTACCGGAGGGCGCGCGCCGCATCGCCATGGAGCACCTGTTCCAGCGTTCGGCGAAGCCCGCCGAAATCCACGTCTGGGTGATGGCCCAGGACGGCGCCGACCGTGACGAGGCCGAGCGCATCGCCCAGACCGTCGACCCGAAGTAGGGTCTTACTTCTCGGACCAGACGGCCAGTTCGTTGCCGGAAGGGTCGCGGAAGTGGAAGCGCCGCCCGCCGGGGAAGGCGAAGATGGCGTGGGTGATCGCGCCGCCTGCCGCCTCGACCTTGGCCTGCATGGCCTCCAGATCGTGGGCGTAGAGGATGGGCAGGGGCTTGGGCGTCATGGCGTCGGGCGTGAAGCCGCCGTCCAGCCCTTCACTGAACGCCGCATAGGCCGGGCCGTAGTCCTGGAAGGTCCAGCCGAACGCCTGGGCGTAGAAGGCTTTGTGCGCCGTCAGGTCGGTCGCGGGCAGTTCGAGATAATCCAGCTTGCCGTCTTCGCGCATGACGAGTCTCCAGAGAAATGGCGGCGGACGCTTGCACGAAGACCGACTCTGCGCAAACCTGCAAATGGTTCGCAGATGCAGGAGTCGGCCCATGATCGTCCTGAGCGCCGGATGCGCCTCACTGGCCTCGCTGATGCAGCGGGATGCGGACGGACGACGCGGGTCTGATACAGAACGGGCGCCGACCGAATCCGACCGACGCCCGCGTCTGATTTCAAAGAACGGCGCGGATCAGCGCGCCGTCTGGGTCTCGCCCGCGCGCCACACGCGATAGCGCACCTCGACGTCCGACGGCGTGTAGACCACCACCGGCAGGCGCGAGTTGTAGCGGATCAGCGGCTGCTCCTGGGTGGTCACGAAGGCTTCGCGCTCCGAACCGGGCGGGCAACCCATCAGGGTGCCGGCCCCGGCGCCCAGCGCGGGCAGGACATAGTAGTCGTAGCCCCAGCCTTGAGCCGTGCGGGTCTCCAGGCTGCCGCCGAAGAACTGGCGATTGCAGTCGACGGTCTTGGTCTTGCCGAGGATCAGTTCGACCTTCAGCGCGTCCTCGTCCGACTGGGCCGGCAGGTTGATGACATGGCGCGTCTGGCCTGCGGTCGCGGCCGGGAAGGCCTTGAGGTCGACGGACCCGGCCTGGGCGGTCGCGGAGTTGTTCTGGGTCATGACGCCTTCAGCCTGAGCGGTGGCGCAGGCGGTCAGGTTCAAGGCGGCGACGCCGGCGGCGAAGAGGGTAGGGAGTTTCAAGGGGGAGGTCTCCACAGTCGGTAAGCTTGGCCGCCGAAAACGCCGCAGGCTCAGACCAGTTCCACCGCCATGGCCACCGCCTCGCCGCCGCCGATGCACAGCGAGGCCACGCCCCTCTTGCCCCCGCGCGCCTGAAGCGCCGCCAGCAGGGTGGACAGGATGCGCGCGCCCGAGGCGCCGATCGGGTGGCCCAGCGCCGTGGCGCCGCCGTTGACGTTCAGCTTGGCGCGGTCGATGCCCAGCTCCTGCTGAGCGATCATGGCGACGACGGCGAAGGCCTCGTTGACCTCCCACAGGTCCACGTCCTCGACGGACCAGCCGGCCTTCTTCAGGGCCTTCTGCATGGCCGGGACCGGGGCGGTGGTGAACAGGGCCGGCTCATGGGCGTGGGCGGCGTGGCTGACCACGCGGGCGACGATGGGCAGGCCCAGGGCCTTGGCCGTGCTTTCGCGCGTCATGACCATGGCGGCCGCGCCGTCGGAGATGGAGCTGGAGTTGGCGGCGGTGACGGCGCCGTCCTTGACGAAGGCGGGCTTCAGCGTCGGGATCTTGGCCGGATCGGCCTTGCCGGGCTGTTCGTCCTCACTGACCGTCACCGGGCCCTTGCGAGTGGCGACCTCGACCGGGACGATCTCGGCCTTGAAGGCGCCCGAGGCGATGGCGTTCTGGGCGCGGGTCAGGCTTTCGATGGCGTATTCGTCCATCGCCTCGCGGGTGAACTGATACTGGGCCGCCGCATCCTCGGCGAAGACGCCCATGGCCTTGCCGGGGGAATAGGCGTCCTCAAGGCCGTCCATCATCATGGAGTCGACGATGACATCGTGGCCGATGCGGGCGCCGCCGCGGTGCTTGCTCATCAGATAGGGGGCGCCGGTCATCGACTCCATGCCGCCCGCGACGATGACCTCGGCCGTGCCGGCCAGCAGGGCGTCGTGCGCCATCATGGCCGACTGCAGGCCCGAGCCGCACATCTTGTTCACCGTCGTCGCCTCGACGTGTTTGCCGAGGCCTGCGCCGATGGCGGCCTGACGGGCCGGGGCCTGACCCAGACCGGCAGGCAGAACGCAGCCCATGAAGATCTGCTCGATCTTCTCCGGCGCGACGCCGGCGCGCTCGACGGCGGCCTTGACGGCGGCGGCGCCCAGGTCGGTGGCCTTGACCGGCGACAGCGCGCCCTGGAAGCCGCCCATCGGGGTGCGGGCGAAGGAGCAGATGACGACGGGATCAGCAGCGGCGGTCATGACAGGCGTTTCCGTAAGTGAATCGTTTCGTGGGGATTAGGGGAGGCGAAGGCCCGCTGGCAAGCGGCGCTTCACAGCAGCTTGCGGCGCTGGCGGGCCAGGGCGAGGGGGCGGCCGTCCGCGCCCCAGGCGATCGCCTCGTCCACCGACCAGCCCAGGCCGTGGTCCAGCAGGCGGTATTCGAAGAAGACCCAGCCGTCGGGCGCGCTGTCCGGCGTCGGATCGGCCAGGAAGTCGCAGCGCAGGTCCACCGTCGTCATCATCGGCGGCGCCTTGAAGGCCGTCCAGGCGGGCGGATAGAGGGCGTCCAGCAGGTAGCACATCCGCAGTTCGTCCAGCGGCGCGCCGTCCTTCACCCGCATCCACACCCGCTCGACGACCGGCTTGCCCTCGTTGCCGCCCAGAATGTTGGGGCCGTTCTCGAAGCGATAGTCGACGTGCTGCGAGAAGCGCGGCGCCATCGGGCCGCTGATGCCCGGCGCGTCCTTCAGGCTGTCCAGCGACGGCGGCGGCGCCAGCAGCGGCGTGAGCGGCGAAGGCGTCGCGCCGTCCGCGCCGTAGGTGGCGCTGGCGTGGTGGGTCAGCTTCGAGCCTTGGCCGCCCTCGACCACGGCATAGGCGACGTTGCGGCCGCCGCGCAGCATCCGGGGCCGGAAGTGCAGGGACTGGCCGTAACGGGCGGCGGCCAGATACTGGACCGTCAGACTGCGCAACGGCGCCTCGATCCCCAGCCCCTGGCGCATGGCCCCGGCGCACAGGGCCGCCAGCAGGCCGCCGAAGGGGAAGCCCGCCTCGGGCGGGGCGCTGATCGGGCCGTTCGAGAACTCGCCGGAAAGATGGGCGGCCAGGACGCCGTCATCTTCGGGCGTCAGGCGGAAGGCGGCGTGGATCAGGTCGGGTTCGGTCATGGCTCTCATCGAAAAGCGGAGGCGGAACCTGCGACGGCGCCGCCTCCGAGTCGAGGGATGGAAACGGCCGGGGAGCGGCCACGTCCGTTGCAAATAGAAACTGACCTACTCCGTCGCGATTGGCAACCCTTGTCAAAAGCCTGACGCGAGGTCACTTTCTGCTGATGGGACGCACCGCCGACTATTCGCGCCAGAGCTGCTCGGTCGCCGCCACCCTCGAGGTGATCGGCGATCCGTGGACCATGCTGGTCATCCGCGACGCCTTCAACGGCGTCAGCCGCTTCGAGCAATGGCAGGAGCGGCTGGGCGTGGCGCGCAATGTCCTGGCCGCACGCCTGAAATCCTTGGTGCATCATGGGGTGCTGGAGCCGCGCCCCTATTCCCAGCGCCCGCCGCGCAACGAATATGTGCTGACGGCCAAGGGCAAGGATCTGTACGGCGTCCTCGTCACCCTGCACGCCTGGGGCGAGAAGCATGTCTATGGCGACGAACCGTCGGGCATCGTCCTGCGTCACAAGACCTGCGGGCGCGATCTGAAGCCCCGCATCGCCTGCGGCTGCTGCAATGAGATGGTTCGCCCGCGCGAGGTGGAGGTGGTCTTCACCGAGAACCGCCCGACCGTCGGCGAGGTCATGCCGGCCAAGGACGAAGCGGCGTAAAACCCTCTGATCGATTCAACCTCCGTCAACCGTCGAAGGTTAACGGTGGGGCATGTTTCAGTCCCTGACGTCCAGGATCGCCGCCGTCAGCGCCCTGGTGGTGATCGCTTTACTGGTTCTTGTAGCCGCCCTGGCCGACGCTTCGCGGCAGACCCGCGAGAGCTTCCGCTGGGTGACGCACTCCGCCAAGGTCATCCAGGCGATGGAAGAGACCGTGGCCGGTCTGCGCGACGCGGAGTCGGGCCAGCGCGCCTATGTGCTGACGCGGAATCCGGCCTACGCCCAGTCCTTTGACACGCGGGTTTCGGACTCCTTGCGGGCGTTCGGCGAATTGGTGGAGCTGACGCGGGACAACCCGTCACAACAGGAGCGGGTGCAGGCTCTGGGCGCGCAGCTTTCAGGCCGTATCGAACTGTTGCGTCAGCCTTTGATCCTGGCGCGGAGCGGGGACTTCGCCCAGGCCGAAGCCTTCATCGTCGAGGGACGCGGATTCGATTCCATGAGCGCCTTCGTGCTGGCGGCGCGAGCGCTGCTGGATGAGGAGCGGGTGGTGCAGACGCGCCGCGTCGAGGCCGCCGAACAGCGGCTGGCGCGGGTGCGAGGCCTGGCCCTGATCGGCGGGCCGTTGATCGCCTTCTTCTCCCTGTCGGTGTCCTTCATGGTCATTCGCGGCATCCGTCAGCCGGTGCGTGTCATCACACGCGCCATGACGGGTCTGGGCGCGGGCGACCTGAACCAGAGGATTGACGGCCGCATGGGCTCGCGTGAGTTCGACCGCCTGGCGCGCGGCTATAACGACATGGCGGACCGTCTGGCGACGGCGGCGACCGACCAGAGCCGCAGCGAGCGCGAACTGAAGCGCGTGCATGAGGAACTGCTGTCCAGCGCCCAGACCCTGCGCGAGCGCGGCGAGGTGATCGAACTGCTGGGCGGCATGGCGCATCGGATGCAGGCGGCCCGGACGGATGACGAACTGGCTCAGGTCATCCACGCCTTCGTGCCGCGCGTGCTGCCGGGCTTGCCGGGCGCGCTCTACGCCTACAACAACTCGCGCAATCTTCTGGTCCCGCTGTCGGGCTGGGGCGGGCACGAGAGCGAGCAGGACGGCTTTGCGCCGGACCAGTGCTGGGCCCTGCGTCGGGGCCAGAGCCATTTCGTGTCCGAGCCGGGCGCGGACGTCGTCTGCGGCCATGTGGATCATATGGCGGCGCCTTATCACTGCGAGCCGCTGCTGGCGTCAGGCGAGGTGATCGGCGTCCTGCATCTGGACGGGCTGGTCGAGGCCGAGACGCAGTTCCGCCTCAACGTCCTCGCCGAGAACATCGCCTCGGCCATGGTCAATCAGAAGCTGCAGCGCGACCTGAAGGAGCAGACGATCCGTGATCCGCTGACCGGCCTGTTCAACCGTCGCTACATGGAGGAGGCGCTGGCGCTGGAGGTGGCGCGCGCCGCGCGTTCGGGCGCGCCCCTGTGCGTGGTCATGTGCGACGTGGACCATTTCAAGCGCTTCAACGACGAGTTCGGCCATGACGCGGGCGACGTGGTGCTGCAGGCCGTCGCCGCCGAGCTGGGGCATCGGTTCCGCGACGGCGACATCGTCTGCCGCTACGGCGGCGAAGAGTTCATCATCATCGCGCCGGGCACCACGGCCGAGGCCCTGTCGCAACGAGTCGATACGGTTCGCCAGGCCATTGCCGGCATCGCCCTTCGACTGGGCGAACAACCGCTGGGCAGCAGCACCATGTCCTTCGGCGTCGCCGCATGGTCCAAGAGCATGGACCGCGACGGCGACGCCCTGGTGCAGGCGGCGGACGCGGCGCTGTACCGCGCCAAGCGGGAAGGCCGTAACCGGGTGGTCCTTCACGTCGCCGCCTGAGAGCCTGGCTGAAATCCATGCTGCCGCTTTCTGGCAGCAAGTCTGTTAGGATTCGAGCGTGTCCCGCTCCGAACGCCTGCTTGATCTGCTGAACACCCTGCGACGGCATCGTCGGCCGGTCAGCGGACGTGCGCTGGCGGCCGAGACGGGCGTTTCCCTGCGCACCCTTTATCGCGACATCGCCAGCCTGCAGGCGCAGGGGGCGACGATCGAGGGCGAGCCGGGCGTGGGCTATGTGCTGAAGCCCGGCTATCTGCTGCCGCCGCTGATGTTCACGCCGGAGGAGATCGAGGCCCTGGCCCTGGGCTCGCGCTGGGTGGCCGAGCGGGCGGATGCGCGACTGCGGGATGCGGCCTTGAGCGCCCAGGCGCGGATCGCGGCGGTGCTGCCGCCGGATCTGCGCGACGAGATGGAGGCCTCGGCCCTGTTCATCGGGCCGGGCGCGCCGATCCCCGCCGATGCGGTCGATCCGGCCCATTTGCGCAAGGCGATCCGCATCGAGCGCAAGCTGAGGCTGAACTATCGCGACGAGGCGGGGACGGCGTCGGACCGGGTGGTCTGGCCCTTCGCCCTGGCCTTTTTCGACCGGGTGCGGCTGCTGATCGGATGGTGCGAGCTGCGCGACGACTTCCGCAGCTTCCGCACCGACCGCATCGTCGAGATCGAGGTGCTGGACGCCCGCTATCCCACGCGCAAGGCGGTGTTGCTGAAGCGATGGCGCGAGGCCTGCGACCGTCAGGGGCCGCCGCGATGATGCTGACAGAAATTGGCGGTATCGGCGGTTAGGTTCTCCTTCTGTTCAGACAGGCGGAGGGGCCATGCCATGAGCGACGACATTCTGCTGAACGTGGCCGATCCGGGCGCGAGCGCACGCTTCTATGCGGGATTGCTGGGCCGCCGGCCGGTGGAGGCGGGGCCGGACCATGCGGTCTTCCTGCTGGCGCCGGGGCGGACGCTCAGCTTGTGGCGCGGGCGAGGCGGGGCGCAGGCGGACCTGCGCATGGAGGCGCCCGCCGTGGTGGACCAACTGCACATCGACTGGTGGGATCGGGGCGCGCGCATCGTCCTGCCGCCCAGCGACATGGACTGCGGCCACGGTTTCGTAGCGCGCGACCCGGACGGCAACTGCCTGAGGGTCTATGCGGCCCATCAGAACCGTCACCCTCGGGCTTGTCCCGAGGGCCCATGGCGGACGTGTGCGTGACCTGAGCGGCTGTCCGTGCGGCTGGCGAATTCAGCGAAAAGCGTGTCGCCGCGCTGGGCCCTCGGGACAAGCCCGAGGGTGACGATAGGGGTTAGACCGCCACGGCCTCTGTCGACTGGATGAAGCCGCCGCCCATCACGCGCTCGTCGTCGGCCGGATCGTAGAGGACGCAGGCTTGGCCGGGGGCGACGCCTTCTTCGCCCTGATCGAAGACGACCTGCACGGCGCCGTCAATAAAGGCGAGGCGGGCGGGCGAGGGCTGGCGCGTTGAGCGGACGCGGGCCAGGACCGGGGCGCCGTCACGGGCGGCCTCTTCGATCGTGGCCTGGTCGCCCAGCCAATTGATTTCCTCCAGCGTCAGACGCGCGGTCAGCAGGGCCTCGCGCGGGCCGACGATGACGCGGCGGTTGTCAGGGTCCAGCTTGACTACGAACAGAGGCTCGCCCACGGCGACGTTCAGCCCCCGGCGCTGGCCGATGGTGTAGTCGGTGATGCCTGAATGGCGGCCCAGAACCCGGCCGTCCATGTGGACGATGTCGCCGGCCTCACGCCCCTGCGGACGCAGCCGGTCGATCAGGGTGCGATAGTCGCCGGTCGGCACGAAGCAGATGTCCTGGCTGTCCGGCTTGGCGGCGATCCTCAGACCCAGGGAGGCGGCGACGCCGCGCACCTGCGGTTTTTCCAGATCGGCCAGGGGGAAGCGCAGATAGTCCAACTGATCCTGCGTCGTGGCGAACAGGAAGTAGGACTGGTCGCGCGAGTGGTCGACCGCCTTCCTCATCTGCGAGCGGTTGCCGTGGGTGGCGCGGCGGACGTAGTGGCCGGTCGCCATCGCCTCGGCTCCCAGGTCGCGGGCGACGTCCAGCAGGTCGCGGAACTTCACCGTCTGATTACAGCGAATGCAGGGGACCGGCGTCTGGCCCTTCAGGTAGGAATCGGCGAACTGGTCGATCACCGCGTCCTTGAAGCGGCTTTCGTAGTCCAGGACATAGTGCGGGATGCCGATCAGATCGGCGGCCAGGCGGGCGTCGTGAATGTCCTGACCCGCGCAGCAGGCGCCCTTCTTCTTCAGCGCCTCGCCGTGGTCGTAAAGCTGAAGGGTCACGCCCACGACGTCATAGCCCGCCTTGTGCAGCAAGGCGGCGACGACGGTGGAATCCACCCCGCCCGACATGGCGGCGACCACGCGCGCGCCTTGCGGCAGGCCGACGGCCTGTCGCACGCTCTCGATCGCAGCCTCCATGTCGGCTTGCGACATGGGGGCGATGTCGGGAACGGGGCAGAGGATGTCGTCGGTCAGGGCGTCCATGGTCATCGCCGCCATTTAGGCCTTAAGGCGCGCGATTTCGAGGCCTGGCCCGAAACGAAGGCGCGCGCCAATGAAAAAGACCGCCCCCCATCAGGGAGCGGCCCATGATCATGCGTCCAGGCGAAGGCCTAGTCGCGGTAGCTCTGGATGCGCGTCGTGCGCAGCCCCTGCATGCCCCATTTGTCGATGGCCTTCTGCCAGGCCAGGAACTCCTCGGCCGTCAGACGGTATTTGGCCAGGGCGTCCTCTAGGCTGATCAGACCGCCGCGGACGGCCGCCACGACCTCGGCCTTGCGGCGGATGACCCAGCGGTTCGTGTCCGACGGGGGAAGATCCCGCAGGGTCAGGGGCGTGCCCGTCGGGCCGACCACGTACTGTTCGCCGTTACTGTTAAGGCGTCGCTCTTGCAGCATGGGCTTAAGCCTCTCTCACCACCACCATAGACGCGCAGGCTAGGCCCCCGCCCGCTAAGGGGCGTTTAAGCGTCGTGGTGAAGGAATGGCTAAGACGCATCCGGCCGGTCCGGCGCGTTCTGCGCCGACTAAAGGAAGGATTCATCGAGTCTAACGAGACCTTGCTCATGGATTCCCGTTGGCCGATCAGCGCTTGATGTTGATCAGCTCCGCCAGCATCTCGTCGGCGGTGGTGATGATCTTGGACGAGGCCGAATAGGCGCGCTGGGTGGTGATCAGGCCGGTGAACTCGGTCGACAGGTCGACGGTCGAGGCTTCCAGCTGCTGCGCGCCCAGCAGGCCCGCGCCGCCGGTGCCGGGAGCCTTCAGGTTGAAGGTGCCGGAGTTCTGGCTGACGCGGAAGGCGTTGCCCGACACTTCGGTCAGGCTGTCGGCGCTGGGGAAGGTGGCCAGGGCGACCTGGGCGATCTTGCGCATCACGCCGTTGTCGAAGATGGCGGTGACGAAGCCGGTCTCGTCGATCTTCACCTCGGTCAGGTTTCCGAAGGCCGTGCCGTTCGTATAGGTGGCCTGGACGATGGAGGTGCTGTCGTACTGCGTCAGGCCGCCCGCCGAGGCGTTCAGGTCGAAGGCGATGGTCTGGGCCGCGATGCCCAGCGACGGATCCCAGGCGCCGTCGGCGCCCGGCGTCGCCCCGTCGGACGAACCCAGCGACAGGCTGGCGTTGGTGGGGTCGTCGAACAGGCCGGTGCCCGCGGTCCAGCCCTGCATCTTGGCCACGTCCAGACGCCCGTCCTGGGTGAAGGCGATGCGGCCGGACTTCAGCAAGCCGTCCGTGTTGGTCACCGTGCCTTCGGGGGCGCGGATTTCGGCGTGCCATTCGTTGGCGACGCTGCTCTTCAGGAAGGAGACGGTGATGTTGCGTTGGCCGCCCTTGGAGTCCGACACCGGAATGGTGATCTCGAAGTCCGGCTTCACGCCCGTCGCCGGGTCGTTGGCGTACATCGACATGGAGTGGGTGGCCGGGTCATAGGCCGTGACGCCGGTCGGGGGCGGGGTCTGGGCGGCCTCATTAACCGGCTGGCTGGACTTCAGGTTGGCGTTCAGGCCGACGCGGGTGGTCGGCTCGGCCGCGCCGCCGACGGAGCCGACGTTGATGGTGCGCAGGCGGCTCATGTCGGACGGATCGCTGTTGACCACGCCGTCGGCGTCGACCGGCCAGCCCTGCAGATACAGACCCGAGGTGTTCTGCAGATAGCCCAGGTCGTCGATCTTGAACGCCCCGGCGCGCGTGAACAGGCGCGCGTCCGACAGGGTCAGGTTCTCGGACTTTTCGGTGACGACGAAGAAGCCCTGGCCGGCGATGGCCAGGTCGGTGCCGGACGTCGTGCGCTGAAGCTGGCCCGCCTGGCTGATGAAGTGGCGGGCGGCGGCCTGAACGCCGCCGGCGGAGTAGTTCACGCCCGCCGTCTGGGCGTTGACCACGGTCGCGAACTCGGTCGACGCGCGCTTGTAGCCGACCGTGTTCACGTTGGCGATGTTCTGCGAGATCGTCGAAAGGGCCGCGGCGTTGGCGGTCAGACCGGACACGCCGGCCATCATGGCGCCGTTGATGCTCATGTCTGGGGTTCCTTACGAGAGAAGATTGAAGGGGTTGAGTTTCGAGGCGAGGGCGCTGGCCGCGCCGGCGTCGTCCTCGGGTTTGGCGGCGGCCTTCTGTTCTTCCAGCGCGATCAGGCTGGACACCGGCATGATCGAGTTGCCGATGATGACGAAGGGCGTGTTGTCGTACATCTCGACGCCGGTGACGCGGCCGCGGATCAGCACCTGGCTGTCGACGGCCTTGCCCGCGCCGTCCTTGGCGACGACCTTCAGCGTATAGACGCCGCCGTCGTCGACCTGGCCGCCTCCGGTGGTCTTTCCGTCCCACTTGAAGTCATGCATGCCGTTGGTCTTGTCGGGGGCCGGGCCGCTCCAGACCACCTTGCCCGAGGCGTCCAGCACCTGAAGCGTGGCGTCGGTCGCGTCGGCGGCCAGCTCATAGCTCCAGTTGGCCTCGCCGTCTTCGAAGCGGGTCGCGGCCCAGACTGCGGTGGCGTCCTTGCCGATATATTGCGCCGCGCCGGTCAGGCCGTCGCCCTGCTGCGCCTTCAGCAGGCCGGTCAGGAGGTCATTGGTCAGCAATTGCTGCTCGACGCCCGCCATCTGCGTCAGCTGGGCGGTGAACTCGTTGGAATCCACCGGCGACAGCGGATCCTGGTTCTTCAACTGCGTGGTCAGCAACGACAGGAAGGTCTGGAAGTTGGAGGCCAGCATCTGACCCCCGGCGTTCACCCGGCCCGCGGCGTTGTTGGAAGAGACGGCGTCAACCATCGATCAGACCTTCAGATCGACGCGGTCAGGCGTCAGGGAAAGGGACGTCCAGGCGCTGGGCGGCGGAACGACGGAATCGGCCTCGGCGGCCAGGCGAGCGGCGCCGGAGAAGGCGCGGCGGCCCGGTTGGCGCTCGAACGCGCCGTCGCCGAAGCCGGATGAAGGATCACGCTCTGCGAACTTGAGGTCATCGCGCGAAAGCTGCAGCCCCGCGTCCAGAAGTTGACGTCGCAGTTCGTCGGCGCGGGCGCGCAGGTCGGCGGCCGCCGCAGGATTGTCGAAGGCCAGGCGGGCCGTGACCTGGCCGTCGGACTCGATCTCAAGGCTGACGTCGACGCGGCCCAGGCCTTCGGGCGTCAGGGCCATGTCGAAGCGGGTCGAGCGGCCGTCCAGCTTCTTGATGATCTGGGCGGCGATCTGGGCCGTGGTCTCGACCGTGGCGCGCGACAGCTGGGACAGGCCCAGATCGCGTTGAGCGCCGGGCGCCTGAGAGGGGGCTTCGACGGCGCCTTGTTGCGGCGCGGCCGGGGCTTCGCCGTCGACCGGGGGCGCGGCGACGGTCGCTGCGGCAGGCGCTTGGACGAGCGTGGGCGCGGCGGTCGGGCGCGCGGCTGGCGCTGACACGGCAGCGTCGACGGAGGTGTCGGCTTGGGCGGGACGATTGGCGGCCGCTTCGGCGCCGCCCGTCGCGGCGGCGGCCTGTATCGCTTCTCGCGCTGAGGCCAGACGTTCGCCCGCGCCCGATCTAAAGCCGGTCACGCCCAGCAAGGCGGCGTCGTGTGCAGAAAGTGACGCCGGTCCAGGACGCGACGACGGCGGCGCGTCCGACGGCTCGTCGCTCTCGGCAGGCGTGGTTTCAAGCGCCGCGTCCGATTCTGCAAAGGCGGCGGGAAACGCGGCTTTGAGGGCGGCAGGCGCAGCGGCGGAGAGCATCGTCGCGGCTGAGGTCGGTGCGGCCATGGTCGGCGCAGCCGCAGCTGCGGGCTCGACGGCAGGGGCGGCGGAAGCCGCCTCTATAGTCTCGGGGGCGGCCTCGAAAACGGCTTGCGGTGCGGGCGTCGTTGCGGCGGTGAAGGCAGGCTTCGCTTCTGTCGTCGGCGCCGCCGGATCGGCAGGGGCTTGCGGAACGGCGGCCTGTTGCACCGGCGGGGGCGGCGCGAACCAGGCGGGCGGGGCCGCGACGACGACGTCGTCCTCTTTGGCGGGTTCGTCTGGAGCGACGGTTTCGGGAGTCTCGGCGACCGGGGTGGCGGGCTGCGCGGCCTGCGCCTCTTCCTTCAGCATCAGGTCCGCGAAGACGGCGCTGTCCGTCGCCGCCTCGGCGGAGGCGTCGGCGCTCGCGCCGCCGGGGGCGGCGGGCGTCAGGACGGACATGAGGCTGACGGCGGACATGCGGGCGGCAGGCGCTTTCGGTCGATGAGGAGCGGCGCCTGCTGCGCCTGGGTCATTCGGCAGAGCCTCCGCAAGCCTTGGGCCAAGTGTAGGCAGTTCATATAATGTATTGAAATTTATCGATATTAATGGATTTTCGGTCGCCGTTGCCGTGACGTGACGCCGGGCGCTTCTTGCCGCGTTCGTCGCTTTTTGCCGGGCGCGGGCGGCGCCGTTCGACTTGGCCCGTCGCTTGCCTCCCTTGTTGACGAATGCACAGGGGCCGAATGCCGATGTCGAATAAAATCAAAGAGATGGCTAGAAGGCCGGCTCAATCCGCCGGGCAAGATTTGCGCGGCCGCCTGCAAGGCTTGCCGGGCGTCAGCCTGCGCGCGCGCTGCGGCGTGGGAGACGTCTGATGTCCCTCAACTCGATCATGAACATCGCCACCTCGGGCATGAATGCGGCCCAGACGCAGCTGCGGGTGGTCTCGGACAACGTCTCCAACGTCAACACGCCCGGCTATGTCCGCAAGATCGCCGACCAGCAGTCCTGGGCCAGCCAGGGCGTCGGCGCGGGCGTTGAGATCGCCCGCATCCGTCTGGCCACCGACCGCTTCCTGCAGGCGGCCAGTCTGAACGCCAGCGCCGACGCCGGCCGTCAGACGGTGCGCTATGAGCTTTACGACCGCATCCAGTCGATGTTCGGCGATCCGGGCTCCAACAGCGGCTTCTTTTCGCAGATCGACAGCGTCTTCGCCGCCTTCGCCGCTTCGGCCGAGGATGCGACCTCTGGCCCGCGGCGCCAGGAGGCTGTCTGGAAGACGCAGGCCCTGTTCGACGAAGCCGCCCGCATCAACAGCCAGATCCAGTCGGTGCGCGAAGACGCCGACGCCCGCATCAAGAGCGCGGTCGAGACGGCCAACAGCCTGCTGGAGCAGATCGAGAAGCTGAACGTCGAGATCGCCAAGGCCGCGGTGGTCAATGCGGACTCCTCGGGCGCGCAGACGGCCCAGGCGGCCCTGATCGACCAACTGTCCGGCCTGATGGACGTCCGCATCACCGGCCGCGCGGTCGGCGGGGTCGAGATCCGCACCGGCGCCGGCATCCTGCTGGCGGGGCAGGGGGCGGCCAAGCTGGACTATGTGCGGGCGGGCGCCGTCTCGGCCGAGACGGTGTTCAACGAGATCACGGTCATCGAGCCCCCCGCCGGAAAGGCGCGCTCCCTGGCTGAAGGTCTGAGCTCGGGCGAGATCAAGGGGCTGCTGGAGTTGCGCGACGGCGAGGCGCCGGCGACGGTCGAGCGGCTGGCTGAGCTAATGTCGCGCATGGCCGACGAACTGAACCGGGCGCACAACGCCTCCTCGGCCGCGCCGCCGCCCAACAGCCTGACCGGCCGTAATGTCGGACAGTCGCTCGAGACCGCCTTGCAGGGCTTCACCGGCCGCACCTCCATCGTCATCACCAATGATCAGGGCGTGGCCCTGCAGAAGATCGACCTGGACCTGGCGACGCTGAATCCGGCGACCTTCCTGGCCGACCTGAACGCCCAGCTAGGAACCAACGGCAGCGCCAGCTTCGTCGACGGGCGTCTGAAGATAGAAGGCGCACCCGGAACGGGGGTGGTGGTGGTCGATGATCCGGCCGCGCCCTCGAACAAGGGCGGGCGAGGCTTCTCGCACTTCTTCGGCTTGAACGATCTGATCACCAGCGAGCAGCCGGCGATCTATGAAACGGGCATGACGGGGGCGTCGCAGCACGGCTTCACGCCGGGCGAGACCATCACCTTCCGCTTCAGCGACGCGGCGGGCGCCAAGCTGCGCGACATCGAGGTGGCGGTCCCCCCCGGCGGCGACATGACCAGCCTGCTGGCGGCGCTGAACGACCCGATGACGGGCGCGGGGCGGATGGGGACGTTCAGTCTCAATCCGGCGGGCGAGATGACGTTCACGCCGCGCCCCGGTTCGGGCGCGAACCTGTCGGTGCTTCAGGACCGCACGACCCAGGTTCCTTCGAACGTGTCGATGAGTGAACTGTTCGGTCTGGGCGGGGCGCGCGCCTCGCGGGCCGACGCCTTCTCGATCCGGGCTGACATCGCCCGCGATCCGGCCCTGATGGCCTTCGCCAAGGCCGATGCGACGGGCGGGCTGGGCACGGCCGTGGTCAGCAAGAACGATGCGCGCGGCGCGCGTCTGCTGGCCAGCGCGGGCGAGAACGCCGCTTCCTTCTCGGCGGCGGGCGGGGCGGCGGGCGGCTCCATGTCGCTGGCGCGCTATGCGTCGGAGCTGTCGGGCGAGATCGGCAGCCGGGCCGCCATGGCAAAGAACAACGCCGTCAGCGCCACGGCTCTGGCCAAGGAGGCGACGGCGCGTCGCGTCTCGGTCGAAGGGGTCAATCTGGACGAGGAGCTGGTGCTGATGACCACCTATCAGCAAGCCTTTAACGCTTCGGCCCGCATGGTTCAGGCCGCCAAGGACATGTACGACATCCTGCTGGGAATGGTGCGATGACCCGCGTTTCGACTTACGGAAACTATCAGTCGGCCCTGCTTGACCTGATGTCGGCCCAGTCGCGCATGGCGGACGCCCAGCAGAAGGTGAACACCAAGAAGAACGCCACGGACCTGGTCGGTTTCGGTCGGAGCTCAGAGACGGTCAGCGCGCTGAAGTCCAGCCAGACCCGCATCGAGACCTTCATCGACACCAACAAGACCGTCGCGGCGCGGCTGGAGACCCAGGATCTGGCGATGGACCGGGTCGCGGACGCTTCTACGGCGGCGCGTCAGGCCATCGCCGACGCCATCGCCGCCGGGCGGATGGACACGCTGATGGGGACGTTGAACAGCCTGTTCGTGGAGGCTCAGGACGGGTTGAACATGAAGCACCAGGGCAAGTATCTGTTCGGGGGCGGGGTCACAGACCGCGCGGCGGTGGAGTTGCCCGACATCCCCGGCCAGCCGGGGGCCAGCATGATGGCCAAGCTGGCGGCCTTGCCCGACGAGAACGCCGCCTTCCGCAACGACCAGCTGAAGCAGTCGTCCTGGCTGGACGAGAACGTGTCGATGGACACGGGCTTCCTGGCCGACGCCATCGGCTCTGAGCTGTTCGCCATCTTCCGCGACATCCAGCTGGCCCATGAGGCGGCGCCGCTGGACGGCCAGATGACGGACGCTCAGAAGACCTTCCTGACCACGCAGATGGGCCGCTTCGAGGCGGCGGCGAAAGGGGTGGTCGAGTTGCAGGCCGCCAACGGCGGGATGCAGAACCGTGTCGACCGTCTGCTGGAGTCCCAGGAGGCGCGCAAGATTTCGATCGACACCATCCTGTCCGGCAAGACCGACGCCAACATGGCCGAAGCCGTCACCGAACTGGAGCTGGCGCAGATCTCCCTGCAGGCGTCGGCCCAGGTGGTCAGCCAGCTTCGCCAGGTCTCCCTGCTCGACTATCTGCGCTAGGTCTTTTCACGCCGCCGTTATTCGCGGGACGCTGAACGAAAATCGCCCGACGACGTTCACAAAGCTGCGCCGTGACGGGAGGGCCTTGGCTTGCGTCGAGCAACGCCGGAAGAGATCGAGTTTTGTCATCAGTCGTTGACGCGACGCGAAAATCAGAGCTTTAAGCGGCGTATGCGAGCAGGCGGGCCTGTGTCAGTGTCGGATTCATGAATCGGGCGGACTTCCAGATTGACGAACACCAGGACGGTCAGGCGCGCTTGCGGCTGGCCGGCGACTGGTCGACCGTCGCCGTCGGCCGCCTGGGCGATCGGCTGAAGACCGAGCTGGACGGTCGAGCCGTGACGGCGCTGGACCTGGATGATCTGGGTCGTTTCGACACCGCCGGCGCCCTGGCCGTGGCCCAGGCCATGAGCCGCCCTATCCCTGAATCCGCCTGGTCCGCACGCCCCGAAGCCGGGCGCCTGTATCGCATGGTGGCCAAGCTGGACTGCATGACGGCCGAGCCGCCGCGCCGCTCGGCTCCCATGACGCGCGGCTTCGCCAAGGTCGGGCGCGGGGTCTATGACTTCGGCGCCGAGGCCATGCTGTCGCTGGCCTTCCTGGGCCGTCTGATGGCCGCAGTGCTGACCACGCTGAAGCATCCCGGCCGCATCCGCTGGGCCGCCTGGTTCAGCCAGGCGGAGCGCACGGGACTGGACGCCATCCCGATCGTGGTGGTGACCAACTTCTTCATCGGCGCCGTGGTGGCCTTCATCGGCGTGGACCTGCTGACCCAGTTCGGGGCGGGGGTCTTCGCCGTGCAACTGATCGGCGTCGCCGTCTTCCGCGAGTTCGCCGTGGTCATCACCGCCGTGCTGCTGGCGGGTCGTTCGGCCTCGTCCTTCGCCGCCGAGATCGGCTCCATGCGCATGACGCAGGAGGTGGACGCCATGCAGGTCATGGGCGTCGATCCCTTCCAGGCCCTGGTGATCCCACGCCTGGCGGCGCTGCTGGTCATGCTGCCGCTGCTGACCTTCCTGGCCATGATGGGCGGCCTGCTGGGCGGGGTGCTGGTGTCGTGGAGCCAGCTGAACCTGGGCCCGGCCTTCTTCTTTCAGCGGCTGGTCGAGGACGGCTATATGCCGACGCACATGATGGTCGGCCTGATCAAGGCGCCGGTCTTCGCCCTGGTGGTCGCGGCCATCGGCTGCCGTCAGGGCATGTCCGTGGCGGGCGACGTCGAGAGCCTGGGGCGCCGGGTGACGGCGGCGGTGGTGCAGGCGATCTTCGCCATCATCCTTCTGGACGCCGTCTTCGCTCTGATCTTCATCGAGCTGAAGATATGACGGACGAGACGCATAAATCGGACGACCGCGAGGCCGTCATTCAGGTGCGGGGCCTGCTCAGCCAGTTCGGCGAGCGGGTGATCCATCAGGATCTGGACCTGGACGTGATGCGCGGTGAAGTGCTGGGCGTTGTCGGCGGGTCGGGCACCGGCAAGACCGTGCTGCTGAACTCCATCATCGGCCTGAAGGAGCCGGAGGGCGGGGAGGTCCGTCTGTTCGGCGAGGATCGCGCGGCCATGTCCAAGGCCGAGGCGGCCGCCGTCGAGCGGCGCACCGGCGTCCTGTTCCAGCAGGGGGCGCTGTTCTCGTCCCTGACGGTGCTGGAGAACGTGGCCTCGCCGCTGGTCGAGCATACGAAGCTGTCCAAGTCGACGATCCGCGAGCTGGCCGAGATGAAGGTGGCCATGGTGGGCCTCAAGCCCGAGGCCCTCTATCTGAAGCCGGCTGAGCTGTCGGGCGGGATGCGGAAGCGCGTCGGCCTGGCCCGCGCCCTGGCGCTGGACCCCGAACTGGTCTTCCTCGACGAGCCGACGGCCGGGCTGGACCCGATCGGGGCGGCGGCGTTCGATGATTTGATCCGTCAGCTGTCGGACGATCTGGGGCTGACGGTCTTCATGATCACCCACGACCTCGACAGCCTTTACGCCATCTGCGACCAGGTGGCCGTGCTGGCGGACAAGCATGTGGTGGCCAAGGCGCCGGTCGCCGAGCTGGAACGCTCGGACCACCCTTGGATCAAGGAATACTTCCTGGGGCCGCGCGGACGCGCCGCCCACAAGAGCGCGGCCTGAGGAGGGCGCGAAACGATGGAAAGAGACGCCCATTACGCCGCCGTCGGCATCGCCACAGTCGCCCTCATGCTGGCGCTGGCGGTGTTCACCATCTGGCTGGCCCGGTTGCAGTTCAACAAGGACTTCGACGTCTATGACATTGTCTTCTACGGCCCGGTGCGCGGCCTGTCGGAAGGCGGCGAGGTGCACTTCAACGGCATCCGCGTCGGCGAGGTGACCAACCTGAATCTGGATCCGAAGAAGGGCGATCAGGTCATCGCCCGCGTGCGGCTGAACGGCACGACGCCGGTGCGCGTGACCTCGCGCGCCCAGCTGGAGCCGCAGGGCATCACCGGCCTGAACTATATTCAGATCACTGCCGGTTCGCCGGACAGCCCCATTCTGAAGGATCAGTATCCCGACCATGTCGTGCCGGTGATCCAGAGCCAGCCCAGCCCCATCGCCGAGCTGCTGAGCGGATCGGGCACGGTGCTGGCGCAGACCGTGGACGCCCTGAACCGCATCAACCGCGTGATGTCGGACGACAACATCCGCAGCTTCTCGACCAGCGTGAAGAACGTCGAGGCCCTGACCGCCGAGCTGGAGGCCCGCAAGGGCATGTTCCAACAGCTTGAAGAGACCATCACCAAGGCCAACGCCGCCGTCGGCGAATATCAGGCCCTGGGCGCCAGCGCGCGCCAGATGGTCGACACCGACGGCAAGCAGGCCATCGCCAACATCAACGCCGCGACGCGCGAGGCCCAGGCCGCCATCGCCTCGATCAACCGTTCGGCGACAGGATTGGAAGGGCCGCTGGGCGACTTCGGCACCCAGACCGTGCCGCAGCTCAACGACACCATCCGCCAATTGGATCAGGCGACGCGGTCGCTGCAGTCGTTGATCGACAATGTGCGTGAAAGCCCGCGCGACTTTATCGCCAAGGCGCCGTCCAAGGAAATCGAGGTGCAGCCGTGATCCGTTCTACCTTCATGATCGCTGCGGCGTCGGTCGCCTTGTCGGGGTGCGCCTTGTTGTCGTCGCCCGATCCGGTTCAACTGTATCGCTTCGGCGGGGCCTCGGCCTATGCCGGGACGGGCGCGACCTCGGCCTGTCCGGACGTTCACGTCTCCATGCGCCGGGTGGACTTCCCCGAGGCGGCGCGCGGTGATCGCATCCTGGCCGTCACCGGGGCCGAGGCGGCCTACATCAAGGGCGCGCGCTGGGTGTCGCCGGCCGAGACCCTGTTCGAGGAAGCTCTGCGCAACGCCTTTCTGGACGGCGGCACGTGCACCGTCCTGAGCAGCGGGCCGCTGTCGCGCAACGGCTTGCTGCTGAGCGTGGACGTGCGCCGCTTCGAGGCGGCCTACGCCGCGCCGGGCGCCGTGCCGGATGCGAACATCGTGGTGCTGCTGCGTCTGTTCCGCATGAGCGACCGCAGCCTTGTCGTCGAGGACCGCATCACGGTGCGCGAAAGCGCGGGCGAGAACCGCCAGTCGGCCATCGTCGCCGCCTTCGACCGCGCCACGGCCGAGGCCAGCCGCCAGATCGTCCTGTGGACCGACCAGCAGGGTTTCCAGGCGACGCGGGACTAAATTTCTTCTGCCTTCGAAGTGAGCATGAAAAACCCCGGCGGCCTCGCGGTCGCCGGGGTTTTGCGTTTCAGGCGGGGCGGGCGGTTCAGCCCAGGTTCGCCGCCACCGTGTAGTCGGCCTCGGTCTTGGCCGCGACCTCGTCCAGCGTGACGCCGTCGGCCAGTTCGATCAGCTCCAGCCCCGAACCGTCCGGCTTGACGTCAAAGACGGCCAGATCGGTGATGATGCGGCTGACCACGCCCGTGCCGGTCAGCGGCAGGGTGCATGCCTTCAGCACCTTGGACTGGCCGTGTTTGTTGGCGTGATCCATGACCACGACCACGCGCTTCACGCCCGCGACCAGGTCCATGGCGCCGCCCATGCCCTTCACCAGCTTGCCGGGGATCATCCAGTTGGCGATGTCGCCGTTCTGGGCCACTTCCATGGCGCCAAGGATGGACAGGTTGATGTGGCCGCCGCGGATCATGGCGAAGCTGTCCGAGGAGCTGAAATAGCTGCTCTCGGGGATTTCGGTGATGGTCTGCTTGCCGGCGTTGATCAGGTCGGGGTCTTCCTCGCCCTCATAGGGGAAGGGGCCCATGCCCAGCATGCCGTTCTCCGACTGCAGGGTCACGACCATGCCCTCGGGGATGTAGTTGGCCACCAGGGTCGGAATGCCGATGCCCAGGTTCACATAGAAGCCGTCCTGCAGTTCCTTGGCGGCGCGCTCGGCCAGTTGTTCGCGAGTACGAGCCATTGGATTAAGCCTCCCGCTGACGAACAGTGCGCTGTTCGATGCGCTTTTCGGACACGGTCTGGATCAGGCGGTCGACATAGACGCCCGGCGTATGGATGTGGTCGGGGTCCAGCGAGCCGACGGGGACGATTTCCTCGACCTCGACCAGCGTGATCTTGCCGGCCGTGGCCATCATCGGGTTGAAGTTACGCGCCGTCTTGCGGAACACCAGATTGCCGCGCTCATCGGCCTTCCACGCCTTGACGATGGACAGGTCGGCGACCAGTCCCGTCTCCATGACGTACTTGCGCCCGTCGAAGTCGCGCACTTCCTTGCCTTCGGCGACCAGGGTGCCGACGCCGGTGGCGGTGAAGAAGGCGGGGATGCCTGCGCCGCCCGCGCGGATGCGCTCGGCCAGGGTGCCCTGCGGGTTGAATTCCAGCTGCAGCTCGCCGGCCAGATACTGGCGCTCGAACTCCTTGTTCTCGCCGACGTAGGACGAGATCATCTTGGCGATCTGACGCGTCTCCAGCAGCTGGCCCAGGCCGAAGCCGTCCACGCCCGCATTATTGGAGATGACGGTCAGACCCTTGACGCCCGTGTCGCGCAGGCCCGCGATCAGGTTCTCGGGGATGCCGCACAGGCCGAAGCCGCCGGACATGACGGTCATGCCGTCGAATGTCAGCCCCTCCAGCGCGGACTTCACGTCAGCGTAAATCTTGCCCATCGGACTCCCTTTTTCACCGTCTGATGAATATCGCGGTCTCTTCCGTCCTTAAAGCGGGCCGGGAAGAGGGGCAAGCGGCAAGCGCGACGCAGGGGAAGGCATGGCGAAGCTCTGGCGGAGGCTGAGCGGTTGACCCCACGTCTCAAGGGCTACACACCTATCGCCATAGAAGACTCGTCTCATTGGGGAAATTCCATGCGCAATCGACTGATGCGGGCCGCCTTGCCCGCCCTGGTGCTGGCCGCAGCCGTGCCGGCCCTGGCTCTGCCCGCCGCCGCCCTCGCCCAGGACGCGGCTCCGACCTACCAGCAGCCGCCGCAGCCGATCGCTCAAATCCTGGACGCCAAGCCGAACCCGGGCGTCAGCGTCAGCCCGGACCGCAAGACCCTGCTGCTGACCGACCGCTCAAACCTGCCCAGTATCGCAGAACTGTCTGAGCCGATGCTGCGACTGGCCGGTTATCGTATCAACCCTCGCAACAACGGCCCGGCCAACAGCCGCGTTTCCTGGCTGACGGGGCTCAGCTTCCAGTCGATCGACGGCGGCCCCGCGCGGCCCGTGTCGGGTCTGCCCGCCAATGCGCGCCTGACGAACACCAGCTGGGCGCCGGACGGCAAGACGGTCGCCTTCCTCGTCAACGTGCCCGGCGGACTGGATCTGTGGGTTGCTGACGTCGCCCAGGCCAAGGCGCGCAAATTGAACGGACCGATGGTTAACGCGGCCTCAGGCGCGGGCTTCTCGTGGCTGCCGGACTCGTCTGGCCTGCTGGTCCTGGCCGTTCCAGCCGGTCGCGGCGTGGCGCCGAACGTCGAGCATCCGCCCGAGGGCCCCATCGTGGCCGAGACGGGCGGCCGCGCCGCCCCGGTCCGCACCTATCAGGATCTGTTGTCCAATGCGGGCGACGAGGCCCTGTTCGACTATTATTTCACCAGCCAGCCGACCGTGGTGTCGCTGAACGGCCGCGCCCGTACTGTGGGCCAGCCGGGCGTCATCCTGGGCGTCTCGAACTCGCCGGATGGCCGCTACATCCTGCAAACGCGGGTGAAGAAGCCCTACAGCTATGTCGTGCCGGCCAGTCTGTTCCCGTCTGAAATTATCGTCACCGACCTGAACGGCCGCGAGGCGCATCGCGTCGCCGACCTGCCGTTGCGGGACAATGTGCCGACGCCGTTTGACGCGGTGGCGCCGGGGCCGCGTTCGGTCCAGTGGCGAGCGGACGCCGACGCCACCCTGGTCTGGACCGAGGCTCAGGACGGCGGCGATCCGCGCACCGCCGCCGAGGTGCGCGACCGCGTCTTCATGCTGCGCGCGCCGTTCAACGACCGGGCGCAGACTCTGCTCGACCTCAAAGAACGCTACGCCGGGACCACCTGGGGCCGCGACGATGTCGCCATCGTCAACAGCCGCTGGTTCAACACCCGCCACGAGACCCGCACCCTGGTCGATCCGTCGAATCCGGGTCAGGGTCGCGTCCTGGTCGATCGCAACTATCAGGACCGCTACAACGATCCGGGCTCGGTGATGACAGAACCGAACGCGCGCGGCCGCTCGGTCATGCGCTTCAACGCCGACGGCTCAAAGGTCTTCGTCGAGGGCGACGGCGCCACGCGCCAGGGTCAGTATCCTTTTCTTGATTTGATGGACCTGAAGACCGGCGAAACGGAGCGTCTGTGGCGCTCGGCGCAGGGCGAGTATGAGACCGTGGTCGGCGTGCTGGACGAGAACGGCCGAAAGCTGGTGACCTACCGCGAAAGCCGCACTGATCCGGCCAACCTGCGGGTGCGCGACCTGGATGGCGGCGTGACGGCCCTGACCGCCTTCCCGGACCCTGCGCCGCAACTGGCCGGTGTCAGCCGAGAACTGATCACCTATACCCGCGAAGACGGCGTGCAGCTGTCAGGCACGCTGTATCTGCCGGCTGGTTACGACAAGGGCCGTGACGGCCCGCTGCCGTTGCTGATGTGGGCCTATCCAGCCGAGTTCACGGATGCCGCCGTGGCGGGGCAGGTCGTGGATACCGACAACCGCTTCGTGCGGCCCGGCGGCTCCAGCCACCTGTTCCTGCTGACCCAGGGCTACGCCATCCTGGACAACCCGACGATGCCGATCATCGGCCGCGACGGGGCCGAGCCGAACGACACCTACATCGAGCAACTGTCGGCAAGCGCCAAGGCGGCGGTCGACGCCGTGGTGGCCTTGGGCGTGGCGGATCGCGAACGCATCGCCGTGGGCGGGCACAGCTACGGCGCCTTCATGACGGCGAACCTGTTGGCGCACACCGACCTGTTCAAGACCGGCATCGCGCGTTCAGGCGCCTATAACCGCACCCTGACGCCCTTCGGCTTCCAGGCGGAGCAACGGTCCTATTGGGAGGCGACCGAGACCTATAACGCCATGTCGCCCTTCACCTACGCCAACAAGGTGAACGAGCCGATCCTGCTGATCCACGGCGAGGCGGACGCCAACTCGGGCACCTTCCCGATCCAGACGGAACGCTTCTACGCCGCGCTGAAGGGCAACGGCGCCACGGCGCGCTATGTCGTTCTTCCCAAGGAGGATCACGGCTATCGCGCGCGGGAATCGGTCGGCCACACCCTGTACGAGATGGGCGCCTGGCTGGATCGCTGGATGAAGCCGACGGCGATCGCTGGACAGGAGTGATCAGCGATCCCACTCCGGCGTCTCTCCGTAGAGGCCGGACAGGAATTCGATGAAGGCGCGGACGCGGGTTTCGGCCCGCGCCCGCCCGGCCGTCAGGGCGAAGATCGCCACGTCCGACGATCCGGCATACTGCGGCAGCACCACCTTCAGCCGCCCGTCGCGCAGTTCGTCGCCGACGTCCCAGGTCGAGCGCAGGGCGACGCCGCCGCCCGCCAGCGCCAGCTCGCGCGCCACTTCGCTTGAGTTGGTGCGCACCCGGCTGCGGGCGCGGAAGACGACGGGGCCTTCGGGGCCTTCCAATCGCCAGATCGACTGGTTCTCGGCCGCCAGCTGAGCATGGCGGCGCAGGTCGTCCAGACCGCCCGGCGCGCCGTGCTCGGCCAGATAGTCGGGCGAGGCGCACAGCACTCGCCGGTTCGGCGCCAGGCGATGCATCAGCGGGTTTTCCGCCTCATAGCCGCCGATCCGCACGGCCACGTCCACGTCCTCGGCCATCAGGTCCACGAAGGCGTCGGTCAGGTTCAGCTCCAGCGTCAGGCGGGGTTGCGCCGCCAGGAAGGGTTGCAGCAGCGGCGCCAGCCGCCGCCGTCCGAACGAGGTCGGCGCCGAGACGCGCAGTAAACCGCGCGCCTGCGTCGTGCGGCGCGACACCACGGCCTCCAGATCCTCGACCCCCTCCAGCAGTTGCGCCGCGCGGTCATAGACCAGCCGCCCGGCCTCGGTCGGGGCCAGACGGCGCGAGGTGCGCTCGATCAGCCGCACGCCCAGCCGGTCCTCCAGCCGCGCCAGCCTGCGCGAGGCCACGGCGGGCGACAGGTCCAGCCGACGCGCGGCGGCGGACAGGCTGCCTTCCTCCAGCGCCCGGACGAAGATTTCATACTCGGCCAGCATGGCGGGGTCTCATCATTGCATATTTGGCAAAGATAGACGCCTTCCTTAGCCGTGGATAGCGCGCGCCGCGCGGCCTAGTCTTCAGCCTGAAGGAGACCGCCATGTTCGACGCCCCCAAGACCCCCGCCGATGCCTATGTCCGCCACGGCAGCCTGAAGGTCGCCGCCGAGCTTGACGCCTTCGTTCGCGATCAGGCGGCGCCGGATTCGGGCGTCAGCGCTGACGCCTTCTGGGCCGGTGTCGAGGGGCTGCTGGCTCAGTTTAGCCGCCGCAACCGCGACCTTTTGGAACGCCGCGACCAGTTGCAGAGCAAGCTGGATGCCTGGCACCGCGCCTATCCGGGCCAGCCGGATCAGGCGGCCTATCAGGCCTATCTGCGCGAGATCGGCTATATCGAGCCAGAGCGCGACGGCGTGCGGGCTGAGACGGCGAACGTTGACCCCGAGATCGCGACCCTGGCCGGGCCGCAATTGGTCGTGCCCCTGACCAACGCCCGTTATCTGCTGAACGCCGCCAATGCGCGTTGGGGCAGCCTGTACGACGCGCTTTACGGCACCGATGCGCTGGGCGAGGCGCCGAAGGCGGGCGGCTATGACGTCGAACGCGGCGCCAGGGTCATCGCCCGCGCCCGCGCCCTTCTGGATCAGGCGGCGCCGCTGGCGACCGGATCGCACGCACAGGCCGTGGCCTATCGGGTCGAGCATGGCCGGTTGATCGTGACGCTGGACGGCGGGCTGGAGACGGGGCTGGCCGGCGTGGATGTGTTCGCGGGCTATTCGGGTAAGGCCGACGCGCCGTCGGGGGTTCTGCTGCGCCACAACGGCCTGCATCTGGAGATCGTGATCGACCGCGCGCACCGCATCGGCGAGAGCGACTCAGCGGGCGTCGCCGATGTGCTGGTCGAGGCGGCCCTGTCGGCCATCGCCGACGCTGAGGACAGCGTCGCCGCCGTCGATGCGGCGGACAAGCGGCTGATCTACGCCAACTGGCTGGGCCTGATGCGCGGCGATCTTCAGGCCGATTTCCAGAAGGACGGCCGCACGGTCGAGCGGCGCCTGAACCCCGATCGCGTCTATACGGCGCCGGATGGATCGCGGGTGGCGCTCAAGGGGCGCAGCCTGATGCTGGTGCGCAACGTCGGCCTGCACCTGACGACCGACGCCGTGCTGGACGCCCACGGGCGCGAGACGCCCGAGCATCTGCTGGACATCGCCATGACAGGTCTGATCGGCCTGCACGACCTGCGTCGTCCGGCCGAGGCGCGCAACAGTCCGGCGGGCTCGGTCTATGTGGTGCGGCCCAAGATGCACGGCTCGGACGAGACAGCCTTCGCCGACGAGCTGTTCGGCGCGGTCGAGACCATGCTGGGCCTGCCCGCCCTGACGCTGAAGATGGGCATCATGGATGAGGAGCGCCGCACCAGCGTCAATCTGATGAACTGCATCGCGGCGGCGAAGGGCAGGGTGGTCTTCATCAACACCGGCTTCCTGGATCGCACGGGCGACGAGATCCACACGGTGATGGAAGGCGGCCCCGTCGTCCGCAAGGAGGCGGTGCGCGAGACCGGCTGGATCAAGGCGTATGAGGACCGCAACGTCGACATCGGCCTGAAGGCGGGCCTGTCGGGCCGGGCCCAGATCGGCAAGGGGATGTGGGCCGCGCCGGACCGCATGGGCGACATGCTGGCGGCCAAGGCGGGCCATCCGCGCGCGGGCGCCTCGACGGCGTGGACGCCCTCGCCGACGGCGGCGACCCTGCACGCCCTGCATTATCACGAGGTCGACGTCTGGGCGCGTCAGGCCGAGATCGCTAAGCGCGCGCCGACCGGGCTGACGTCTCTGCTGACTCCGCCGTTCGCGACCGGAACGCCGGGCGCCGACGAGATCCGGCAGGAGCTGGACAACAATGCGCAGGGCATCCTCGGCTATGTCGTGCGCTGGGTGGATCAGGGCGTCGGCTGCTCCAAGGTGCCGGACGTCCACGACGTGGGCCTGATGGAGGACCGGGCGACGCTCCGCATCTCCAGCCAGCATCTGGCCAACTGGCTGCGCCACGGCGTCACGACCGAGGACGAGGTCATGGAGGCGCTGAAGCGCATGGCCGTGGTGGTGGATCGCCAGAACGCGGGCGATGCGGACTATCGCCCCTTGTCGCCGGGGTATGACGGCCCGGCGTGGCAGGCGGCCTGCGATTTGGTGTTCAAGGGCAGGGAGCAACCGAACGGCTACACCGAACACCTGCTGACCCACTGGCGCCGCAAGGCGAAGGCGCAGGGCTGAACACCACATCAATATGCGCTCAAGCAGCGAGGCGTCGTGCGCCGAGCGCTAGCGCAACCAAAAAGGGGCGCGACCGGCCGGCCGCGCCCCTTCTTTATGGGACGATGGGTAGCTCTACGCCTTGGCGCCCGCGTTACCCTTCGCCAGTTCGCGGTTCAGCCACAGGGCCAGCAGGGTGCAGACGGCGCCTGACAGCAGATAGGCGCCGCCCGCCACCAGGCCGAACTTGCCTGACAGCGCCAGCGCCGCCAGCGGGGCGAAGCCCGCGCCGAACAGCCAGGCCAGATCCGACGTCAGGGCCGAGGCGGTATAGCGATTGGTCAGGCTGAAGCTGGAGGCGATCGAACCCGAGGCCTGGCCGAACGACAGGCCCAGCAGGATGAAGCCCAGGATCATATAGGTCAGCTCGCCCGCCGGGCCGCCGTCCAGAAGCTGGGGCGCGAAGCCCGAGAAGGCGGCGATGCCCGCCGCCGTGACGGCTAGCAGGGCGCGTCGGCCGTAGCGGTCGGCCAGCCAACCCGAGGCCATGATGGCGATCAGGCCGAAGACGGCGCCGATCAGTTCGATCATCAGGAAGCGGCTGGGCGCCTCGTCCGTGTAGAGGAAGACCCACGACAGCGGGAACACCGTGACCATGTGGAACATGGCGAAGCTGGCCAGGGGGGCGAAGGCGCCGATGACGATGCTTCCGCCTTCTTCGCGCACGGCCTTGGTCACGGGCGTGGGATGCAGCTCCAGCGTCTTGAAGGCGGCCTGGAAGGTGGGCGTCACCACGATGCGCAGGCGCGCGAACAGGGCCACCACGTTGATGGCGAAGGCCACGAAGAACGGGTAGCGCCAGCCCCAGTCCATGAAGTCGGCGGCCGACAGCTTGCTGAGGAAGTAGGCGAACAGGGCGCTGGCCACGATCAGGCCGAAGGGCGCGCCCAGTTGCGGCGCCATGGCGTACCAGCCGCGGCGCTTCTCGGGCGCGGCGACGGCCAGAAGCGAGGCCATGCCGTCCCAGGCGCCGCCCAGGGCCACGCCCTGACCGATCCGCAGGGCGATCAGCACGGCGGCCGACCAGTGACCGACCTGCGCGTGTCCCGGCAGGAAGCCCAGGCAGACGGTCGACAGGCCCAGCAAGAACAGGGCGATGGTCAGCTTGGTCCCGCGCCCGAAGCGCCGGTCGATGGCGATGAACAGGGCGGTGCCGAAGGGGCGGGCGATGAAGGCCACGGCGAAGACGGCGAAGGACAGCAGCGTCCCGCCCAGCGGCCCCGCATAGGGGAAGACCAACTGCGGGAAGACCACGACCGAGGCGATGGCGTAGACGAAGAAGTCGAAGAATTCCGACGTCCGGCCGATGATGACGCCGATGGCGATTTCGCCCGCGTCGATTTTGCCGTCTCGCGCGTTGATCCGGCTGGCGTCCCGTTCAAGGGGCTCTGAAGAAGGCGCGCCGCTGGCTGCGTTCATGACCGATGAGGCTCCAGGAACCGGGGCGCACGCGCGCCCGCGACAATAGAATGTTGAAACAGCCCCTTTGCTCCCGATGGTCGGAGCAGGGGATAGGGCAGATTGTCCAATGTCGCCTGTTCGGGGGCGGGGTTACGGGGCCTGCACGATGACCGTGCCCTTGCCTCGAACCTCGACTGGAGCCGCCGTGCGCCGACTGCGCCCCCTGTTGCTGTTGCCCCTTCTGGCCTTGCTGCCCGGCTGCGAGGCCGTGGTCCTGGCGCCCGCCGGCGACATCGCCGCCCAGCAGCGCGATCTGCTGGTATGGTCGGTGGCGCTGATGCTGATCATCGTCATTCCGGTGATGGCGATGATCGTCTTCTTCGCCTGGAAATATCGGGAATCGAACCGGGAAGCCCGGTACGAGCCGGACTGGGACCACTCGACCCATCTGGAGCTGGTGATCTGGGCCGCGCCGCTGCTGATCATCATCTGCCTGGGCGCCATCACCTGGGCCGGGACGCACCTGCTGGATCCCTATCGCCCGCTGGACCGCATCGCTGAAGGCAAGGCCGTCTCCGAAGATCATCGCCCGCTGCAGGTCGAGGTGGTGGCGATGGACTGGAAGTGGCTGTTCATCTACCCCGAATACGGCATCGCTACGGTGAACGAGCTGGCCGCGCCGGTTGATCGGCCGATCCGCTTCCACATCACCTCGACCGGGGTGATGAACTCCTTCTACATCCCCGCCCTGGCCGGTCAGATCTACGCCATGCCGGGCATGGAGACGAAGCTGCACGCCGTCATCAACCGTCCGGGCGAATACGTCGGCTTCTCGGCCAACTATTCCGGCGACGGCTTCTCGAACATGCGCTTCGCCTTCCACGGTCTGGATCAGGCCGGCTTCGATCAGTGGGTCGCGGGCGTGCGCGCCGCCGGTCAGGGTCTGGATCGCGACACCTATCTGGAGCTGGAGAAGCCCAGCGAGAAGGTGCCGGTCATCCACTACGCCTCGGTCGACGACCGTCTGTTCGACGCCGTGGTCAACATGTGCGTCGAGCCGGGCAAGATGTGCATGGGCGAAATGATGGACATCGATCGCAAGGGCGGTCTGGGTCTGACGGCGGTCAAGAACACCTTGCCGCTGGTCTATGACAAATACGCCCGTCGCGGCGACGCCGTCTTCGGCGCGGGCGAGTCCTATGTGATGACGCTGTGCACCCCGCTGGAGGCCGAGGCCGCCGCCGTCGAGGCCGCCCGCCGCCGTCAGGCCTTCGGCGAGGACGTCGCCCGCGACACCCCGCTGAACCGGGTCATGGGGCAGGGGCTGCAACGCCCCGGCCGATCCGAACCGAACGAGCGTTTCGCCTCCCTCTTCTCCGCGCCATCCACGGCGTCCGCGCCCGCCGCGTCGCAATCCTGAGCGCCTGAACGATCATGACTGTCGAACAAACCTCATCGCCGCTTCTGGGTCGGTTGAACTGGGACTCGCTTCCGTTCCACGAGCCCATTCTGGTCGCCACCTTCGCCGTCGTCGTCATCGGCGGGCTGGGGGTGCTGGCCCTGCTCACCCGCTACAGGCTGTGGGGCTATCTCTGGAAGGAGTGGTTCACCACCGTGGACCACAAGAAGATCGGGATCATGTACATGATCCTGGGCCTGATCATGTTCCTGCGCGGCTTTGCTGACGCCATCATGATGCGGATTCAGCAGGCCATGGCCTTCGGCGGGTCCGAGGGCTATCTGAACGCCCACCACTATGACCAGATCTTCACCGCCCACGGCGTGATCATGATCTTCTTCGTGGCCATGCCGATGATCACCGGCCTGATGAACTATCTGGTGCCGTTGCAGATCGGGGCGCGGGATGTCTCCTTCCCCTTCCTGAACAACTTCAGCTTCTGGATGACCACGATGGGGGCCGTGCTGGTCATGGCCTCGCTGTTTATCGGCGAGTTCGCGCGCACCGGCTGGCTGGCCTATCCGCCGCTGTCGGGCATCGACTACAGCCCCGGCGTCGGGGTCGATTATTATATCTGGGCGCTACAGGTGGCGGGGGTAGGGACAACCCTGTCCGGCATCAACCTGATCGCCACCATCGTGAAGATGCGCGCGCCGGGCATGGGCCTGATGAAGATGCCGGTCTTCACCTGGACGTCGCTGTGCGCCAACGTCCTGATCGTGGCGTCCTTCCCGATCCTGACGGCGACGCTGGTCCTGCTGTCGGCGGACCGCTACGTGGGCACCAACTTCTTCACGAACGACT
Organism: Brevundimonas sp. 357; assembly: GCF_003938605.1. Classification (GTDB taxonomy): domain Bacteria; phylum Pseudomonadota; class Alphaproteobacteria; order Caulobacterales; family Caulobacteraceae; genus Brevundimonas. The sequence continues at coordinate 203,209 of NZ_RHWX01000003.1, forward strand.
TCGGCGGCAACCCGATGATGTACGTGAACCTGATCTGGATCTGGGGCCACCCCGAGGTCTACATCCTGATCCTGCCGCTGTTCGGCGTCTTCTCCGAAGTCACCTCGACCTTCTCGGGCAAGAAGCTCTTCGGCTACACCTCCATGGTCTATGCGACGGTGGTCATCACCATCCTGTCCTACCTGGTGTGGCTGCACCACTTCTTCACCATGGGCTCGGGCGCGTCCGTGAACTCCTTCTTCGGGATCACGACGATGATCATCTCAATCCCGACAGGGGCCAAGCTGTTCAACTGGCTGTTCACCATGTACCGCGGCCGCATCCGCTTCGAGCTGCCGATGATGTGGACGGTCGCCTTCATGCTGACCTTCGTGATCGGCGGGATGACGGGCGTCATGCTGGCGGTGCCGCCGGCGGACTTCGTGCTGCACAACTCCCTGTTCCTGATCGCCCACTTCCACAACGTCATCATCGGCGGGGTGCTGTTCGGCCTGTTCGCCGCCATCAACTACTGGTGGCCCAAGGCCTTCGGCTTCAAGCTGGAGAAGAAGTGGGGGTTAGTCAGCTTCTGGTGCTGGGTGGTCGGCTTCTGGATGGCCTTCATGCCGCTGTATGTCCTGGGCTTCATGGGCGTGACGCGGCGGATGCGGGTCTTCGACGATCCGGCCTATCAGATCTGGTTCATCATCGCGGGCGTGGGCGTGGCCATCATCGCCGTCGGCATCCTGGCCATGCTGATCCAGTTCGCCGTCAGCATCATCAACCGCGACAAGCTGCGCGACGAGACGGGCGATCCCTGGCACGGGCGCACCCTGGAGTGGGCCACCTCGTCGCCGCCGCCGGACTACAACTTCGCCAAGACGCCGATCATCCACGACGGCGACGCCTGGTGGGACATGAAGGCGCGCGGCTATGAGCGCCCGACCGCTGGCTTCAAGCCGATCCACATGCCGTCAAATACGGGGGCCGGGTTCATCCTGTCGGCGCTGTCGCTGATCCTGGGCTTTGCGCTGATCTGGTACATCTGGTGGTTGGCGGCGGCGAGCTTCGCGGCGCTGATCGGCTACGCCATCTTCCACACCTTCAACTACAAGCGCGACTACTACATCCCGGCCGAGACGGTTCAGGCGACCGAAGACGCGCGCACCAAGGCCCTGGCGGCCGCAGCAGCGACGCGAGGGTAAGATCCGATGAGCCACGCACCAACCCTCAACCCCGACTATGTCGACGACGCCGGGCGGCCGATCTTCCACCCGGTAGAGGAGCCGCACCACCCGGAAGGCCACAGCACCATGCTGGGCTTCTGGATGTATCTGATGAGCGACTGCCTCATCTTTGCGATCCTGTTCGCCGTCTACGCCGTGCTGGGCGGCAACTATGCGGCGGGCCCGGCGCCCAAGGATCTGTTCGACCTGCCGCTGGTGGCGGTGAACACGTCGATGCTGCTGTTCTCGTCGATCACCTACGGCTTCGCCATGCTGGCGATGTACCGCAACAAGGTGGCGCAGACGCAGGTCTGGCTGGCGGTCACGGGTCTGTTTGGCCTGTGCTTCCTGGGGATCGAGTTCTATGAGTTCGCCCACATGATCCACCTGGGCGCCACGCCCCAGCGCAGCGGCTTCCTGTCGGCCTTCTTCATCCTGGTGGGCACGCACGGCCTGCACGTCACCTTCGGCGTCATCTGGCTGGTCACGCTGATGATCCAGGTGGGTCAGAAGGGCCTGATCCAGGCCAACAAGCGCCGCCTCATGTGCCTGAGCCTGTTCTGGCACTTCCTGGACGTCATCTGGATCGGCGTCTTCACCTTCGTCTATCTGTTCGGGATGCTGCGATGAGCGCTGAAGCCCACAATGAGCACGCCGTGGACCATCACGACGATCACCACGGCGACGACCATGATCACGGCACCTACAAGGGCTATCTGATCGGGTTCACCCTGTCGGTCGTGCTGACCGCCATTCCGTTCTGGCTGGTCATGGCCGGGGTGCTGGCGCCGCAGTTGACGGGCCTGATCATCACCGCCTTCGCCGTGGTGCAGATCGTGGTCCACATGATCTTCTTCCTGCACATGAACCATAAGTCTGAGGGCGGGTGGAACATGCTGGCGCTGATCTTCACCCTGGTGATCGTGGTCATCGCCGTCGCCGGTTCGGTCTGGGTCATGTATCACCTGAACACCAACATGATGCCCGTCCACGACATGCAGGGGATGGGCTGAGCCCTCTCGCACGCGGAGACGCTGCTTGACGTCATCGTCGGCCCCTGAACCCGCCGCCCGTCCGGCGTCACGCCGTCGAACGGTCGCGGGACTGGCGGCGTTCGCCGTACTGATCGCGGGCTTTTCGGCGCTGGGCGTCTGGCAGGTCCAGCGCCTGGCGTGGAAGCAGGAGCTGATCCGCCAGGTCGACAGCCGCATCCACGCCGACCCTGTCCCTACGCCGGGGCCTGCAGGTTTCGATGCGGTGACGCGCGATGCGGACCAGTACCGCCGCGTCACGGCCAGCGGCCGGTTCCTGCATGACCGCGAGACGCGGGTGAAGGCGGTGACGGACCTGGGGCCTGGCTTCTGGGTCGTGACGCCGCTGACGGACGCGCGCGGCTTCACCGTCCTGATCAACCGGGGCTTCGTTCCGTCCGAGCGCGCCGCGCCCGAAAGCCGCGCTGAGGGTCAGGTGGAAGGGCCGGTGTCCGTTACCGGCCTGTTGCGGATCAGCGAACCCGAGGGCGGCTTTCTGCGCGACAACGATCCGGCGGGCGACCGCTGGTTCTCGCGCGACGTGGCCGCGATCGCTGAGGCCAAGCAGTTGAGCGGCCCGGTCGCGCCCTATTTCATCGACGCGGACGCGACGCCCAATCCCGGCGGCTGGCCGCGCGGCGGGCTGACGGTGGTGCGGTTCGCCAACAGCCATCTGGTCTATGCCCTGACCTGGTTCGGCCTGGCGCTGATGTCGGCGGGCGGGGCGGTGCTGTGGCTGCGCGAAGAGCGGCGCCGCAGGCTGGGGGGGCGATGATGCAGACCCAGACCCTGAGCCGCTTCGCCCGCACCCTGATGGGCATGGACGCCAATGCCGAGACGTCCGTGTCGCCGGGCGCGGCCGGTCGCCGCAACATGCTGCTGCTGATCCAGTTGCGCTGGCTGGCGGTGATCGGTCAGGTGGCGACCATCGTCATCGTCCACTGGGGCCTGGGCATCAGCCTGCCGCTGGGGCCGCTGCTGCTGGCACCGACGGCCCTGGCGGTGATGAACCTGGTCAGCGCGCCGGTGACGCTGCGGCGCAAGGTCGTGACCGACCCGGAGATCCTGCTGGCCCTGTGCGTCGATGTGGCGGCGTTGAGCTGGCTGCTCTACTTCAGCGGCGGGGCGACCAATCCGTTCGCGGCCCTGTACCTGATGCAGGTGGTGCTGGCGGCGGTGCTGCTGCGCCCGGCCTACGCCTGGGGCTTCGTGCTGGCGACGGGCGCTTGCCTGGCCTTCCTGGCGATCTGGCGGCAGCCGCTGGACCTGCCTGCCGGAGCCGATGCGCGGCTGGGCCTGATCCAGCAGGGCGCCCTGATCAACTTCATCCTGATCGCCGTGCTGCTGGTCGCCTTCGTCACCCGCACCAGCCAGAACGTGCGCGCCCGCGACGCCTATCTGGCCGAGGCGCGGCAGCAGGCGGCGGAACAGGACCACATCGTGCGCATGGGGCTGCTGGCTTCGGGCGCGGCGCATGAGCTGGGCACGCCGCTCGCCTCGCTGTCGGTCATTCTCAGCGACTGGCGACGGATGCCCGCGCTGAACCGCGACGAGGATATGGTGCAGGACATCGAGCAGATGCAGGCCGAGGTCGAGCGCTGCAAATCCATCGTCACCAACATCCTGATGTCGGCGGGCGAAGCGCGCGGCGAGGCGCCCACCGTCACCACCTTGAAAGCCTTCCTGCAGGAGATCATTGCGGAATGGTCCGACAAGGCGGGCGAGGTCATGCGCGTGACCTTGGACGGCCCGACGCCTGGCAATCCGTCGATCATCGCCGACCCGGCGTTGAAACAGGTGTTCAGCGCGCTTTTGGACAACGCCCACGAGGCTGGGGCGCGGAACCTGGAAGTGCGGGCCGCCGCCGACGCGGGCGGGTTGTTCATCGCCTTCGAGGACGACGGTCCGGGCTTCTCGTCGGCGATCCTCGAGAAGCTGGGCCAGCCCTATCAGTCGACCAAGGCGCGGGCGGGCTCGGGCCTGGGCCTGTTCCTGCTGGTGAATGTGATACGCAAGTTGGGCGGGACGGTGGTGGCCGTGAACCGTTCCAGAAAGCAGGAAGGCGGGCAGGGGGCCATGGTGCGCCTGACCTTGCCGATCGACGCCCTGGCTCCGAAATGAGGGGCCTGGAAAGAGGGAATGAGATGACCGACGAGCCCCGCCAGCTTCTGATCGTCGAGGACGACGAGTCCTTTTCGCGCACTCTGCGCCGATCTTTCGAACGACGCGGCTATCAGGTCGTCTCGGCGCACAGCCACGATCAAATGGTCGAACTGCTGAAGACGCACCATCCTGATTACGCCGTGGTGGATCTGAAGCTGGGAACCGCGTCAGGCCTGACCTGCGTGCAGACGCTGCACGCCTTTGATCCCGACCTGGTGATCGTGGTGCTGACCGGCTTCGCCAGCATCGCCACGGCGGTCGAGGCGATCAAGCTGGGCGCGCGGCACTACCTCGCCAAGCCCGCCGGCACCGACGCCATCGAGGCCGCCTTCGGCCGCGAGGCGGGCGATCCCGATGCGCCTCTGACGGCGCGCTCGACCTCGATCAAGACGCTGGAGTGGGAGCGCATCCACGAGGTGCTGGCCGAGACCGACTTCAACATCTCCGAGACCGCGCGTCGCCTGGGCATGCACCGCCGCACCCTGGCGCGGAAACTGGAGAAGCGGCAGGTCAGCTGAGACCTGCCCTATTCAGGCGTCATCCTCGGGCTTGTCCCGAGGATGACGAACTGAGAGAGAGAGGGAAGGCTCACCTCTCCGTCTTCAACGCCCCCAACACGGCTTCCGTATCCTGTCCCAACTTCGGCGGCGGGGCGTCATATCGCACCGGAGTCTTCGACAGGCGGATGGGCGAGGCGACAGTGCGGACGGGATCGGCCAGGTCGGGCCGCGTCTGCTCGACCGTTAGGCCGCGATGGATGGCCTGGGGCTCCTCGAACACCTGATCGATGGTGTTGACCGGGCCGCAGGGCACGCCCGCCGCCTCAAGCGCCTGCATCAGCCCCTGCATGGTGAAGCCTTGCGTCTGCGCGGCGATCAACGGTCCTAGCGCCTCGCGGTTGGCGACTCGCAGGGCGTTGGTGGCGAAGCGATCCTCGACTTGCAGCCTCAAGGCGCCGCACAGGGCGCGGAACTGGCCGTCGTTGCCTACGGCGATGATCACCATGCCGTCCGAACATGGGAAGGGCTGATAGGGGGCCAGATTGGGGTGGGCGTTGCCCATCCGCGTCGGCGCCTTGCCCGATACGAAGTAGTTGGTCGCCTGGTTCGCCTGCATGGCCGCCTGAACGTCGAACAGGGCGATGTCGACGTGCTGGCCTTCGCCCGTCGCTCGCGCGTGCCACAAGGCCGCCAGGATGGCGTTGGAGGCGTACAGGCCGGTGAACAGGTCCACGACCGCCACCCCGACCTTCATCGGCTCGGCGCCTGGCGCGCCGTCCGGCTGGCCGGTGATGGACATCAGCCCGCCCATGGCCTGGATCATATAGTCGTAGCCCGCCCGGTGCGCGTCCGGCCCGTCCTGGCCGAAGCCGGTGATGGAGCAATAGACCAGCTTCGGATTGACCGCCGCCAGCGAGGCGTAGTCGAGTCCGTACTTCTTCAGCCCGCCGGTCTTGAAGTTCTCGACCACCACGTCGCAGGTCGCCGCCAAACGGCGCACGGCTTCGGCGCCTTCAGGGCTGGCGATGTCCAGCTCGACCGACTTCTTGCCCCGGTTGGCGCACAAGAAATAGGCGGCGTCGCCGGGCTTTCCCTCAGCCGTGGTGGTGAAGGGCGGCCCCCAGTGGCGGGTGTCGTCGCCCGCGCCCGGCCGTTCGATCTTGATGACCTCGGCCCCCAGGTCCGCCAGCGTCTGCGTCGCCCACGGCCCGGCCAGAACCCGCGACAGGTCCAGCACGCGCACGCCGTGAAGCGGGCCATAAGAGGAAGGGGCGGCGGGAATCGAGGCGGTGTCAGACATGTCCGCCTTCTAGCAGAAACCGGGCGCAGCCGGATGGCCTCGCGCCGAGGCGCGACGATCATCCAACATATGAAAAGAAGGAGACGATGGTGGGTGATCACAGGTTCGAACTGTGGACCCGCTGATTAAGAGTCAGCTGCTCTACCAACTGAGCTAATCACCCGCACCGTCGTCTGCGCCCTTGGTGTGGCGCCGGTCCTTCGCGGCGGCGTTGATGGCCTCGGCGAAGGGCGCTCCTATTACTCAGGACCGGGGGGCGACGCAAGCGCCAAATGCGTCTTTTATCGCGATTGCATCGCGCGCTAAGGTCGCGCCTTGAATCAGCCGCCGAGAAGACGCGGCGAGGGGGAGTAAAGATTATGGCGTTCTGGAACCGTCGTCGCTCGATCGACGCGATGCTGGCCCCGCATTCGGGGCCGGGGCTCAAGAAAACCCTGGGTTGGCCGCATCTTATGGCGCTGGGCGTCGGCGCCATCGTCGGAACCGGTATCCTGACGCTGATCGGCGTCGGGGCGGGTCTGGCGGGTCCGGCGGTGCTGATCAGCTTCGCCCTGGCCGGTCTGGTGTGCGCTTGCGCGGCCCTGGCCTACGCCGAACTTTCGACGATCATGCCCGCTTCGGGCAGCGCCTATACCTATTCCTACGCCGCGTTGGGCGAGATTTTCGCCTGGGTCGTGGGGTGGAGCCTGATCCTGGAGTATTCGCTGGTGGTGTCGACGGTGGCCGTCGGCTGGTCCGGCTACGCCGTGCCCTTCCTGGCGGGGCTGGGCGTCGACCTGCCGTTCGCCCTGACCGTGGGACCGCACGTCGAGGGCGGGCTGATCAACCTGCCGGCCATCTTCATCATCGCCATTGTGACCGGCCTGCTGCTGCTGGGCACGAAGGAAAGCGCCACGCTGAACGCCATCCTGGTGTTCGTGAAGATCGCCGCCCTGGTGGTGTTCGTGGCCATCGCCATGCCGCACTTCGATACGGCCAACTTCACCCCCTTCATGCCGCACGGCTTCGGCGCGCCCTTCGTGCAGACAGGGGTTATGGCCGCGGCCGCCATCATCTTCTTCGCCTTCTACGGCTTCGACGCCATCGCCACGGCGGCGGAAGAGACCAAGAAGCCCGAGCGCGACCTGGCCATCGGCATCGTCGGCTCGATGGTGGTCTGCACCGTGCTCTATATCGCCGTCGCGGCCGCTGCGATCGGCGCCGCCCCGGTCGCCAGCTTCGCCGACAGTCCCGAGCCGCTGGCGCACATCATGCGCGGCCTGGGCCAGGGCGTCGCCGCCCAATGGATCGCCGCCGCCGCCGTGATCGCCCTGCCGACCGTGCTGCTGGCCTTCCTGTTCGGTCAGAGCCGCATCTTCCTGGGCATGGCGCGCGACGGCCTGCTGCCCAACCGCCTGGCCAAGATCTCCAAGCGCGGCGTTCCGGCCGTGGTGACGATCTTCACCGCCATTGTCGTGGCCTTCCTGGCCGGCATCATGCGTCTGGACGAGCTGGCCTCGCTGGCCAACGCCGGCACCCTGATGGCCTTCATGGCCGTGGGCGTCAGCCTGATCGTGCTGCGCGTGCGTGAACCGAACCGCGAGCGCAAGTTCAAGGCGCCGCTGTGGTGGCTGGTCGGCGGCATCGCCATCATCGGCTGCATCGTGTTCTTCTTCAGCCTGAAGAGCTCGACGCAGCTCTACTTCCTGCTGTGGAACCTGTTCGGTCTGGCTCTGTACCTGCTGTGGTCGTCGCGCAACTCGCGCCTGGCCAAGGGCGAGGAGTCCGAGGCCTGATGGCGAGACGCGACCTGTCGGGGGCGGTGGATTTCACCGTCCTCGAAGCCATGACGGCGGGCATGGATGATGTGACGGAAGAAGTGCTGGGCCTGTTCGCAGAACAGGCCCGCATGTGGTCGGCCATGCTGGACGCGTCCAGCGAGGGCTGGCGCGACGCGGTTCACACCATCCGCGGCGCCGGGGCTGGCATCGGGGCCAAGGCCCTGGCCCAGGTCTGCGAAGAGGTGGAGTTCGGCGAACAATCCGCCGCGCCCGCCGGGCTGGAGCGGGTGAAGACGGCGCTGGATGCGGCCCTGGCCGATGTGGCGGCCTATCGCCATGAACTGGCGTTGAAGAGCCTGAAGGGCTGAAAGGTCGTCAGACCCGCGTCTTGTCCCAGGTTCCGAACTCGTGGGCGATGCAGCGGTCGATCAGCAGGCGCCAGACCGGCTCGGCGATGTCGGGCGACAGGCCGGCGGGTTCGGCCGCCTTCAGCACCTTGGCCACCACGTCGTCGATGCGGGCCTGATCGAAGACGGCGTCGCGGTTCGGCTTGATGCGGGCGGCGGCGTCCATATAGCGCTGACGCTCGGCCAGCAGGGTCACAAGAGCGCGGTCAAGGGCGTCCACGCCCTGACGCACGTCCAGCATGGTGGCGCAGTCTTCCGGGGCCTTGCGCGCGTCGATGGCGACAGCGGCGGGAGAGGTCATCAGGTCAGCCGACAAAGGCGCGCTCCAGAACATAGTCGCCGGGTTCGGCGTTCGAGCCTTCTTTGAGGCCGTAGGATTCCAGCAGCTCGCCAGTCTCCTTGATCATGGCCATCGAGCCGCACAGCATGACGCGGTCGCTGTTGGGCGAGAAGCCGATGGGCAGTTGCAGGTCGGCGAAGACGTCGCCCGACTTGATGCGGTCGGTGATGCGGCCCGGCGTCTCGAACCGCTCGCGGGTCACGGTCGGATAATAGGTCAGCTGGGCCTTGGCCTCGTCGCCGATCAGCGGGTCGTCGTGGATGCCGTGGCTGAAGAAGTCGCGGTAGGCCAGGTCGGCGACGTTGCGCACCGTGTGGCAGACGATGACCTGCTTGAAGCGGGAATAGGTCTCGGGATCGCGCGCCACCGACAGCCACGGCGCCAGGCCGGTACCGGTGCCGATCAGCCACAGACGCTCGCCGCCGGTCAGGGCGTCCAGCACCAGGGTGCCGGTCGGCTTCTTGCCCATCAGGATGCTGTCGCCCGCGACGATCTTCTGAAGGCGCGAGGTCAGGGGGCCGTCCTCGACCTTGATGGAGAAGAATTCCAGCTCCTCGGCCCAGAAGGGCGAGGCGATGGAATAGGCGCGCAGCACGGGCTTGCCGCCGTCCTCGCCCGGCAGGCCGATCATGACGAATTCGCCCGAGCGGAAGCGGAAATCCTCGGGCCGCTTCACGCCGAAGCTGAACAACTGGTCGTTCCAGTGGCGGACCCACAGGACTTCCAACTCATGAAACGGACTGGCCTTGACGGGCGGCGCGGAGAGGGAGGCGTCAGACATGGCGACTACCTAGGCCGTCGCGGGCGGTTGCGAAAGAGTGCTGCGGCGATCCTTCCGTCCTCGCGGCGTAAGGCAGGCTGAACCGCAATCAGCCAGCCTGCCTCTCGGCCTGTGCTAGGCTGCGTTCCATCCAAGGGGTGAGCGATCGCGCACCGCGTGGAATTTCAGACGATTCAGACGAATTGGACTCTGTTTTTCTTCCTTCTCCCCTTGTGGGAGAAGGTGGGCCCAAAGGGCTCGGATGAGGGGTTTCTCGGGCAGTGGCGAAAGCCGCGTGGTCGGACAGGTCGCGAGACCCCTCATCCGTCAGGCTTCGCCTGCCACCTTCTCCCACAAGGGGAGAAGGACGAATTGCGGATGACGACGGAAGATTCCGTCTCTAGCTTCACCGCCATGCGCACTTTTCTTCTTGCTTCGACGATCCTGATGGCTGCGACCTCGGCCTTCGCCCAATCCTCGCCGCACCCGGCGGCTCCGCCCGCCGCCACGGCGCCCGCGTCCTCGATCCTGACGGTCGAGCGGGTCTTCGCCAATCCGTCCCTGGCCGGGCCGGTGGCCAAGGGGGTCAGCCTTTCGCCCGACGGCGAGCTGGTCGCCTTCCTGCGCTCGCGCGAGGACGACGTGGACGTGCTGGATCTGTGGGCCGCGCCGGTGAAGGGGGGCGAGCCGTTCAAGCTGATCGACGCCCGCGCCCTGGTCCCCGATGCGGGCGAATTGTCCGAGGCCGAGAAGGCGCGGCGCGAGCGGATGCGGATTTCCCAGCGCGGCGTGGTCGAATATTCGTGGGACGAACAGGGCCGCTACATCCTGGCCCCGCTGGAAGGCGACGTCTTTCTGGCCAATCGCGCCGACGGCTCGGTGCGGCGTCTGACCGAGACGGCGGCCGATGAGATCGACGCCAAGGTCTCGCCCAAGGGGGGCTTCGTCAGCTTCGTGCGCGATCAGAACCTGTTCCTGGTCAATCTGGAGACGGGCGCCGAACAGGCCATCACCACGGACGGCAAGGATCTGATCACCTGGGCGACGGCCGAGTTCATCGCTCAGGAAGAGCTGGACCGCGACACCGGCTATTGGTGGAGCCCGAACGAACGTTACATCGCCCTGCAACGCACGGACGAGAGCACGGTCGACGTCATTCCGCGCCTGGACATCACGGGCGGCGGGGCCTCGGTCATCTCGCAGCGCTATCCTCGCGCCGGGCGGCCCAACGCCGTGGTCGAGCTTTATGTGCAGGACGTGCAGAGCGGCCAGAGGGTCAAGGTCGACCTGGGCGCCGACAACGACATCTATCTGGGCCGGGTGAACTGGGCGGCGGACGGTTCGGTCGCCTATGTCCAGCGCCTGTCGCGCGACCAGAAGCGGCTGGACCTGCTGAGCGTCGATCCGGCCACGGGCGCCAGCCGGGTGATCGTCAGCCAGACCTCGAACGCCTGGGTCAACGTCACTCATGATTTCAAGGCGCTGAAGGACGGCAACTTCATCTGGTCCAGCGAGGAGAGCGGGTGGCGTCACCTGTATCTCCATAACAAGGACGGCCGCCGCCTGCGGCCGATCACGCGCGGCGACTATCCGGTCAAGTCGCTGGCGGGCGTGAATCAGGAGACGGGCGAGGTCTTCTTCACCGCCTCCATGCGCGACGGCCGGGAATACCCGATCGAGCAGCAACTGTTCCGCGCCAGCTACAAGCGGACGCTGAACCCGACCGAAGTCACCCCGCGCGGCGGCTGGTGGAGCGCGTCGGTCAACAACACCGGCACGGCCTATGTCGGCAACTACAGCGACGTGAACACCCCGGCGCAGTCGGCGCTGTACTCGATCGACGGACAGCGCGTGCGCTGGATCGAGGAGAACAGGCTGCAACCCGGCCACCCCTTCTGGCCCTATGCCGAGCGTCAGCAGAAGCCGACCTTCGGAACCCTTCAGAGCCACGGCGAGACGCTGATGTGGCAGATGACGACGCCGCCGGGCTTTGATCCGTCGAAGACCTATCCGGTGGTGATGGAAGTCTATGGCGGGCCGTCGGGCGGCGGGGTGAAGAACGCCTGGCAGCCGGCCAAGACCCAGTTGCTGACCGAGGCCGGCTATATCGTCTTCCGCCTGGACAACCGGGGCGAAGGCGACCGTTCGGCGGCCTTCAAACAGGCCCTCTATCTGAAGATGGGCCAGCCCGAGATCGCGGATCAGGTCATCGGCGCGGACTATCTGCGCTCGCTGCCCTATGTCGACGACAGCCGGATCGCCATGATGGGCTGGTCCTATGGCGGGTTCATGAGCCTGATGGCGCTGACCGAGCCGAAGATGGGGCTGGCCGCCGCGCTGGCGGGCGCTCCGCCGACGGAGTGGAGTCTGTACGACACCGCCTATACCGAGCGGTATATGTCGACGCCGCAGGCCAATGTGGACGGCTACGCCGCCTCGGATGTGGTGAACCGGCTCGACAATCTGACCGGCCGTCTGCTGCTGATGCACGGCATGGCCGACGACAACGTCATCTTCGAGAACACCACGCGGGTTCTGAACGCCCTTCAGGAAAAGAGCATCCCCTTCGAGACCATGCTCTATCCGGGCCAGCGCCACGGCATCCGGGGCAATGATCGTCAGTTGCATCAGTGGCGGACCTATCTGGACTTCCTGGACCGCACGATCGGGACGCGGGCGCCGCAGAAGGCGGACTGAGGCCAACTCTGATCCGGCGGAACCCGGCCGTGCGGCCGCCGTTCCGCCGGAATGGAAAAGCTGTTCAATCATCTGGCGAACGCGACGGCCAAGCTGGCGGGGCGGCCGTGGACCTTCATCGTCTGCCTGGCGGTGGTGCTGATCTGGGCCGTGACGGGGCCGGCGTTCAAGTTCAACGAGACCTGGCAGCTGGTGATCAACACCGGCACGACCATCGTCACCTTCCTGATGGTGTTCCTGATCCAGAACACCCAGAACCGCGACGCCGCCGCCATGCACGCCAAGATGGACGAGCTGATCTATGCGGTGAAGAAGGCCGATGCGGGCTTCATCGGCATCGAGCACCTGACCGACAAGGAGCTGGCGGCCATCCTGCAGGAGGTCGAGCGGCGCGGCCGCGATATCCACGCCGGCCAGCCCGCGCGGGCGGTCAGGAGCCGTCCGGCGTCACGCGCGGAGGCCTGATCGGCCCCGCCGAAAAAACAGAGTCCAATTCGTCTGAATCGTCTGAAATCGCTCCGCGCCGTCGGTGGAGCGCTCATGATGGCGGACGGACGGGAGGCGGCGGGCTGATCGCAGTAAGCCACGCGCAATCGCCGTGTTTTGCCGGGATTAGAGCGACGCGATAGGCGATGTTCGATCCTTCTCCCACAAGGGGAGAAGGGGCGCGGCGGCTAGTCGCGGTAGTTCAGCGCCGGGGCGCGGTCGCCCAGCAGGGCGCGGTATTGGAAGTCAGGGCCGCGGCGGCGCTCGAATTCGGCCTTGGCGGCCTGGATCGTCTCGGGGCTCTGGAACAGTTCGGCGGTGGTCAGGGCCAGGGTCTTGGCCGCCAGATGGGCGCCCTTCAGGCCGATGGTCGAGCCTGCCGCCACCACGTTCTGCCACGAGTGACCGGCCGAACCCGGCACGAAGGTCGCCGTCGACAGGCCGACCGTCGGCGTGACCCAGGACACGTCTGAGACGTCGGTCGAGCCGCCGAAGTCGCCGCCGATCACGGCGTCCTCGATCTGGCCGACGGAGGCCAGGTCGGGCTTGGTGGTCAGGGTCTTCTGGATTTCCGACGCCAGGGCGGTTTCCTCGGCCGTCCAGCTGATGCCGCCGACATGGCGCAGGTTGCGGTCCATGACGTGCATCAGGGCTTCGTTCGGCAGCATGGAGTAGACGCCGCCAATGGCCTCGAACTCGACGCGGGTGCCGGTGCCCAAGGCCGCGCCGTCGGCCGCCAGCTTCACCCGCTCCAGCACGTCGCGGACGATCTCCGGGTTGTTGTGACGGACGTAGTAATAGGCCTCGGCGTAGGCCGGGACGACGTTCGGCGCCTTGCCGCCGTCAGTGATGGCGTAGTGGATGCGGGTGCGGTCGGGCACGTGCTCGCGCATCAGGTTGACCATGGCGTTCATGGCCTCGACGCCATCCAGGGCCGAGCGGCCCTTGTCCGGCGCGGCGGCGGCGTGGGACGCCGTGCCGTAGAAGCGGAACTTGCCCGAGACGTTGGCCATGGTGTCGCCCTGGCGGGCCGAGTTCACATTGCCGGGGTGCCAGTGCAGCGACACGTCCACGTCGTCGAACAGGCCGTCGCGGACCATGTAGACCTTGCCCGAGCCGCCTTCCTCGGCGGGCGTGCCGTAGACGCGCAGCTCGCCCTTGATGTTGTTGGCGACCATCCAGTCCTTCACCGCGATGGCGGCGTGGATCGAGGCGGCGCCGAACAGGTTGTGGCCGCAGCCGTGGCCCGCATGGCCGCCCGCGGATTCCTGGATCGGGCTGAGGGTCTGCGACAGGCCGGGCAGGGCGTCGTATTCGGCCAGGACCGCGATGACCGGACCGGAACCGTTCTTGAAGCTGGCCAGGAAGGCGGTCGGCTCATTGGCGATGCCGGGCGTGACGGTGAAGCCGGCGTCGCGCAGCTGGCCCTGCAGCAGGGCCGAGCTCTGGGTCTCCTGATAGCCCAACTCGGCGAACTTCCAGATTTCGAGCGCGGCGTGGTCGAGGGCGGCTTGATTGCGGTCGACGGTCGAGACGATCTGCTGCTGGGCCTGGGGCGACAGCTCGCCGGCCAGGGCGGGGACGCCGACGCCGGCCAGGGCGGCGGCGAGGGCGAGGGCGCGCATTGAAACGGGCTTCATGGAGTACTCCGGGAACAAAAGAAGGGAGGACGGAAGGCGTCGCCGCCTGCCGTCCCCGGACGATCAGAGATCGGTCAGAAGGTCTTGCGGATGCTAGCGTACCAGTAGCGACCGTAGGGCTGATAGACGGTGCCGACATAGCCGCCGCTGGACAGGGGCGGTTGTTCGTCGGTGATGTTGCGCACGCCGACGCGGACCGCCGTGCCGGACAGAAGGCCGCCGTCCTCGAACTGATATTCGCCGTACAGATTACCCGTCAGGGTGGCGTCGACGGTCCAGGGCTCGTTCGCCGCATTGGTGACGGAGTCGTCGTAGAGCGACGAGATGTACTGGGTGAAGGCGCCGACGGTGATGTTCTGATAGCGCCAGGTTCCCGACAGCGACCACTTCCATTCCGGGCGGCCGAAGTCGCGAAGCAGATCGCCTGCGCTGCCCGAGAAGTTGATCGCCGGATCGATGTCCCCGGCGTCCATCGCGTCCATCAGCTCCTGAACGCCCGGTGACGGCTCCAGATAGTATTTCAGGAAATGCGAGACGTTCAGGTTCAGGTTGAAGTCGCCGTAGCGGGTGCCGCGCAGGCTCCACATGGCGCCCAGGTCCAGTCCCTCGACGGTCTGGGGCTGCTGATTGGTGTAGGCGTCCTTGATGTAGAGAATCTCGCCCGCGGGGGCGAGGCCGGTGCCCGCGAACAGGCGGATGTCCTCGGGCGTCGGGGCCGCGCGCACCACGTTGGGGTTCGAGCCGCCGCTCTTGCGCAGCAGATAGTCCAGGGTGATGGCGTTCTGGCCGCGGAAGATGCCGACCATGCCGGTCTGCTCGACCCGCCACCAGTCGGCGGTGAAGGTAAAGTCGCCGTAGTCCGCCGGGATGAAGCGCGGCTGCACCACCAGGCCGAAGGACAGGGTCTCGGACTCCTCGGGCTGCAGGTCCGGATTGCCCGAGCGTTGCTCGGCGGTCAGGCGCGCGATCCGGGCCGTGCTGACGGCGTCGGCGTCGGGGAAGGTGGAGGGCGGGGTGAAGCTGCCGCCGCACAGGTTCATGTTGCTCAGCGCGCCGCGACGCAGCAGGGCCTCGCAATAGGCCCAGTCGGTGCTGGTGTTGGAGCGGGTGATGATCGTGGCGTTGATCTGTTCCAGGTTCGGGGCGCGGAAGCCCTGGGCCCACGAACCGCGAACGCGGAACCCGTCGACGATGTCCCAGGCCGCCGCGAACTTGGGCTTGGCCACGTCGCCGAAGTCGGAATAATTCTCGAAGCGCCCGGCGATCTGGACCTCCAGGTTGTGGACCAGGGGCACGCCCATCTCCGGCGAGACCAGCGGGGCGGCGAACTCGATATAGGCCGACAGCACGTCCCGTTCGCCGTAGGTGTCGGGGTTCATCGATGAGTTGATCAGGTCGCTGTAGGTCGCGCCCGATCGGTCGGTATAGGTGATCGTGCCGTCGATGCGGCTGTCGCGGTCGTCCAGCTGGGTCTCCGTACGGGCCTCGACGCCGGCGGCCATGCCGACCGGGCCGGCCGGCAGGGTGAAGAGGTCAGGCCGCGAGATCTTGAAGTCCCACATGCCCAGTTCGGTCTTGGTCTTGCGGACCATGTCGACGCCGATGGCGTCCAGCGCCGCCTGGCTCGACGGGGTGGAGTCGCCGTAGCGCGGGTGCGTCGGGTCGCCGCCGTTGAAGAAGTTGTAGGCGTCGGGCGTGGACTTGGACGCCCACTCGAACAGGCGCGTGGTCGAGATGTTGTCCGACACGTCCTCGGCCGTCGCTTCGGACCAGACCAGGGCGGTTTCCCAGTTCCAGCCGCGCCATTCGCCGCGCAGTCCGCCCAGGGCGCGGAACTGCTTGTTCGTGACCTCGACGCCGATCGGACCGAAGTCGTTGAAGCGATAGCCGCTGAGCAGCAGATCCTCGCCGGTCGGATTGTAGAAATTCGTGCCCGGAATCGTCATGACCACGGACGACAGGGTGTTGATCGGCGCCTGCCGCGCCTTGGACTTGGCGTAGTAGCCGCCCAGCTCGCCGAAGAATTCGACGTTGTCGTTGATCTCGTAGCGGCCGGTCAGGAACAGGTTGAAACGATCCACCTGGGGAATGACCGTCAGGTCTTCCTGGGCCGTATCGGCGCGCAAGGCAGCGTCAACCGTGGTGCCGTTCTTGATGCACAAGCCGTCGCCCAACTGCCGGATACAGCCGGACAGGGTGTTGGGCTGGATGGTGAAGGCCGAGCGGTTCGCGCCGCCGATCGAGGCGGCGCCGTCCGCGACGCGGAAATAGCCCCAGGGCGTCAGCGACGAGACGCCGTTCAGCGTGGTGTCGTTCTCGAAGCCCGTTCCGGCGAACAGAGAACGGATGTCCACGGAGGCGGTGTAGTCCTGATCCAGCGTTGAAAGCTCGTCGCGGTGGTCGTAGTTGAAGAACAGGGACAGGTTGCCGCGTCCGTCGGCGATGTCCTTGCCGCCGTAGAAGGAGAAATTGCTCTCCCACATGTCGGTGCCCTCGGCGGCGCCGTACTGGGCCGAGACGGTCCAGTCGTTCATGTCGTCGCGCAGGACCGTGTTGACCACGCCCGCCACGGCGTCGGCGCCGTAGATGGCCGCCGCGCCGTCGCGCAGGACTTCAAGCCGCTTCAGGCCCGACACTGGAATGGCGTTGGTGTTGTAGGTCAGGACGGGGACCAGGTGCTCGTTCG
Organism: Brevundimonas sp. 357; assembly: GCF_003938605.1. GTDB lineage: Bacteria > Pseudomonadota > Alphaproteobacteria > Caulobacterales > Caulobacteraceae > Brevundimonas. Next base: position 220,184 of record NZ_RHWX01000003.1, read on the forward strand.
CCTGGGACGTCGGGTGCCCCACGACCCTGCGGCCGTTCAGCAGGACCAGGGTGTTGCCGATGCCGAGGTTGCGCAGGTTCACCGAGCCGGTGTCGCCGCGCGCCGAGTTGGACGAGGCCGGAAGATACCCCGAGTTGAACGTCACATCGCCCATCTGGGGGATGGAGCGCAGCAGTTCGTCGCCCGAGGTGGCGGCGGTCGCCTGGATCAATTCCTCGCCCACGACCGTGACGGGCAGGGCGGCCGTGACCTTCGCGCCCCGAATCTGGGAGCCGACGACGACGATGTCTTCGACCTGGACGGCCTGTTCGTTGGCTGGCGTCTGCTGGGCGTGCGCCGTTCCGGCGGCGAGCAAGGCGGTGGAGGCCAGCATGGCGGCCTTTATGTTTCGACGTGCATGGACTGAACGCATGAGCTTGGCATCCCCGTGTTTGATCATCGCCTCGGCATCCCCTCCGATTGAGCGTCGTTTGATGGCCGGCGACCGTCGCGCAGCGCGCCGTCGCCTGAGTTTTTATCGATGGCGGACAATGCGCCGCACTTCGGACTAAAAGACGCCATAGTTGGCGGCGTCAACCTTTTTGGGTTAAATATTGCTGATATTAAAAATAATGAGCGCAATAATCACTAAGAAATGCCCTTGAAGTCGACTTTTTAGCAATGCTATCGCTCGCTCATCGGATTTGAGGTCAGTCGTCGCGGTCCGCTCGTCGCTGTTCGAGGCGGGGCGGCGATAGATTGTGACGGGGGCTGCATGCACATCACCAAACCCAGAACCCTGGTCGCCTTGACGGCGGCCCTGATGCTGATGGGCGGGCCGGTCCTGGCCAAACAGACCGCGCCGGTCCGGCCCGCCGCGGGCAGCGGCGGCGACATCGTCAACTACGGCCAGATCCACAGCCCTGTGGTGGGGCGCGGCGGCATGGTGGTCAGCCAGAGCGACCCGGCCACCCGCGTGGGCGTCGAAATCCTGCGTCAGGGCGGCAATGCGGTGGATTCGGCCGTCGCCGTGGCTTTCGCGGAAGCCGTGACCCTGCCGCGTGCGGGCAACATCGGCGGCAGCGGCTACATGATCGTCCATATGGCGGCCACGGCCGAGCGGCCGGCCCAGACCATCGCCGTCAACTATTACGGCACGGCCCCGGCGGCGACGACGCCGGACCTGCTGCTGGACGACAGCGGCCGCTTTGACCGCAGCAAGCCGTCGGGCTTCATCAACGTCTCGGTGCCGGGCACGGTCATGGGCATGTGGGAGGCGCACGCGCGCTTCGGCTCCATGCCCTGGGCCGATCTGATCGCGCCGGCGATCAAGCTGGCCGAGGAAGGCTATGTCCTGTCGGACGGCGAGGCCGACGCCACGGCCGGGCGGGCGCGGGTGCTGGCGACCGATCCGGGCGCGCGCGAAGCCTATCTGAAGGCGGACGGAACCCCCTATCGCGCGGGCGAGACCTTCCGTCAGCCTCTGTTGGCCGAGAGCCTGCGCAAGGTGGCGCGCGGCGGGGCCGATGAGTTCTACAAGGGCGAGTTGGCCCGCCAGATCGTCGCGGGCGTCCAGGCCCAGGGCGGGGTGATCACCATGGCCGACATGGCCGCCTACCGCGCCGACGTGTCAGAGCCGATCTGGGGCAGCTATCGCGACCATCGCATCGCCTATATGCCGCCGACGGCCTCGGGCGTCAGCGTCGCCCAGGCGCTGAACCTGTTGGAGCATTTCGACCTGCGCGCGATGAGGTGGGGCAGCGTCGACAGCCTGCACCTGATCTCCGAGGCGATGAAGATCACCTCGTCGGACCGTCGCCTGATCGGCGGGGCGCCGCAGTGGACCACCCCGGCGCATGGGCTGGCGAGCAAGGAATTCGCCGCCGAACGCGTTCGACTGATCGCCTTGGACCGCACCCTGAAAGCGGCCGATATCCCCGAGGGCAACCCCTATCCCTATGAGAGCCAGGACACGACCCACTATTCGGTCGCGGACGCTTTCGGCAATGCGGTGTCGAACACCTACACCCTGTCCAACTCCTACGGCGCGCACGTCGCCCCGGTGGGGACGGGCATCCTGCTGAACAACCACCTGGACAACTTCTCGTGGGGCACGCGCGGGGAGCCGAACTCGCCCGCGCCGGGCAAGCGCCTGGGTTCGACCATCACGCCGATGGTGGTGTTCAAGGACGACAAGCCCTGGCTGGTCACAGGCACGCCCGGCGGCGGCTACATCATCGCCACCATGGTCCAACTGATCTCCAACGTGATCGACCACGATCTCAACGTGGCCGAGGCGGCCATGCGTCCGCGTCTGAACCAGGCGGGAGGCGACAGTCCGCTGGAGCTGGAAGGCGGTTTTTCGCCCGACGTCGAGCGCCTGCTGCGCGAGCGGGGGCACGCCGTGCGTCCGTCGATGACCATGGGGAGCACCCAGTCCATCATGGTCGATGGCGACCGTTTCCTGGGCGCGGCCGACACTCGGCGTCCGGATGCTCTGGCCCTGGGCGTACGCTGAGCCGCCGCTTGCTGTTTCGGCCGTTCGATGGTCTGAACGACCGCTGTTGAATCAATCGGAGGGGGAAGCCGATGTTGCGCAAGGTTCTGCTGGCGGGCGCCGCGGGTCTGGTTCTGGCTGGAGCAGCGGCTCCCGTAGCGGCGCAGTCCGCGCCCGCCTCGGCGGCGGCGTCGGCCGCCTGGCGGGACGGCCTGTTCGGCGTGCGACAGGACAGCGACAAGGGCAAGGTCTCGGTGCGCCTGCCCGCGCCGGACGCGGACGGGGTTCTGGGCCGTTATCTGTATCAGCCGGGTCTGTCGGCGGGCCTGGGCATGGACGGAGCGGGGCTGGATCGTTCCGGCCTGGGGCAGACGCAGATCGTGGTCTTCCGCAAGGTCGGGAACCGGGTCTTCGCCGCCTTCGAGAACCATCGCTTCCGCGCCGTGGACGCCGACCCGGATCAGGTCAACGCCGTCGCCGCCTCCTTCGTCTCGCCGGTCGTCTGGTCGACTGAGGCGACGGACGCCGGGGCCGACGGTTCGGTCACGGTGGACCTTTCGGGCTTTCTCGAGCGCGACGCGGTCAATGTGGTTTCCCGTCTGAAGCGTGCGCGGCTGGGGACGTTCAAGCCGGCCGCCAGCCTCGGCTACGTCGATACGGCCCAGACCCTGGTCTTCCCTGACAATGTCGAGTTCCAGACGGTCCAGACCTTCACAAGCGACGAGCCGGGCGGCGAGCTGTCGCGCGTTTCGCCGGAAACCCGTTCCGTCACCCTGGCGGTGCGCCATTCGTTCATCCGACTGCCGGACGAGGGCTTCCTGCCTGTGCTGCATGATCCGCGGTCGGGCACCTCGGCTCAGGTGACGGTGACGGATTTCGCCGCCGACCTGGATCAGCCGGTGGTCAGTCGGCTGGCCCGCCGGTTCCGGCTGGAGAAGACGGATCCTTTCGCCGCCCGTTCGCCGGTGAAGAAGCCCATCGTCTTCTACGTCGATCGCGCCGCCCCGCCCGCCATCCGCGAGGCCCTGATCGAGGGCGGCAACTGGTGGGCGCAGGCCTTTGAACAGGCGGGCTATCTCAACGCCTTCCGTGTCGAGCTCCTGCCCGAGGGGGCGCATCCGATGGACGCCCGCTACAACATCATCTCCTGGGTTCACCGCGAGACGCGTGGCTGGTCCACCGGCACCAGCGTCAACGACCCGCGCACCGGGGAGATCGTGCGCGGCGTGGTGCAACTGGGCTCCCTGCGCGACCGTCAGGACAAGATGATCATCGAAGGCCTGATCGGCGCCGCCCGCAGCGGCACGGGCGGCGAGGACGACCCGGACCGTCTGGCCTATCACCGCCTGCGCCACCTGTCGGCGCACGAGATCGGCCACGCTCTGGGCATTGCTCACAACTTCGCCGCCTCCACCTTCGAGGGGCGGGCCTCGGTCATGGATTATCCGGCGCCGTGGGTGATCGCGGACGGGGATCGGCTGGACTTCAGCCAGGCCTATACGACCGGCGTCGGCGCCTGGGACCGCTATGTCGTCGACTGGCTCTATGGCGACGCGCCGGGACGTGATCCGATCGCACGGCGAGCGGCCTTGGCCGCCGAGGCGCAAGCAAAGGGCTACCGCTTCGTCAACGACACCGATACCCGTCCGCTGGGCAGCCTGCAGCCCTACGGCGCCATGTGGGACAACGGAACAGACCCGACCGCCGAGTTCGCCAACACCCTGGCGGTGCGGCGCATCGCCCTGTCGCGCTTCGGCCTGGCCAATCTGCCGGCGGGCGCGCCGGCGGCGGACCTGCGCCGGGTCATCGTGCCGATCTATCTCTATCACCGCTATCAGACGACGGCGGTGGGGCGTCAGATCGGGGGCTTGGACTACAGCTACGCCGTCAGCGGCGACGGGCGTGAGCGGGCCGAGGTCGTGCCTGCGGACAAACAGCGCGCGGCGCTGGAGGCCCTGATGCTGGCCCTGTCTCCGGCCGAACTGGACCTGCGCGACGATCTGATCGATCTGCTGTCCTCGGCCCAGTCGGGCAATTCGGATCGCCAGACCCAGATCGAGCTGTTCGAGGGCAAGACCGACGCCGTGTTCGATCCGTCCTCGGCGGCGGCGGCGGCGACCGAGGTGGTGTTTGAAACTCTGTTGGCGCCGGAGCGGCTGAACCGTTTGGTCGAGCAGGAGCGCCGCGATCCGGGGCAACTGGGCCTGGTCGAGACGCTGGATCGGGTGGCGGTCGCCGTCGGACCAGGGGCGGCGTTGAGCCCGCGTCAGGCCGAGTTGCGCCGCGTCGCCCGCGCCCGCTACACCGCCCATCTGGCCGCGCTGATCCAGGGCAAGGATCTGTCCTCGACGGCGCAGGGCGCGGTGCGCGACAGCGCGCGGCGGTTCGGGGAGCAGTTGAAACGCTGCCGCGGCGACCGGCTGGAGACGGCGCAGTGCGCCTATCTGGCGGAGGCTCTGACCGGGCCGGTCGAGGGGCTGAAGGCGCTGAGCGAGACGCTGCCGGTCGCGCAGGCGGTGCCGCCGGGGGCGCCGATCTGACCCTGACTGAAGAGGCGACCCTCTCCCAACAGGAGAGGGTTACAGCTCCCGCCAGGTCTTGCCGGTCATGCCCTCATAGTTGGTCGCGTGATAGACGCCGCGCGCCACCGCGCGGGCCAGGACGTCGGCGGCGACGTTGCCGAGCTGGGCCACCACGACCTGACGCAGGGCCGGGTCAGCGATGACCTTCTTGCCCGTGGACAGGCTGAACAGGGTGTCGCCGTCGAACGGCGCGTGGGCGGGGCGGATGGCGCGCGCCATGCCGTCCTGGGCCATGATGGCCACGCGCTGAAGCTCGACCCGCGTCAGGGCCACGTCGGTGGCGATGCAGGCGATGGTGGTGTTCTCGCGCGGCTGGGGCCGGAACTTGGACGGCCCCCAGTCCTCGGCCGAGGCGTGCAGGCCCGATGATCCCAGACCGCCGAACTCGTCGCCGATCTCATAGGGGGCGGCCCAGAAGCTCTTGCCGCCCGGCGCCACGACCGAGCCGACGCTGTTGACCGCCACGATGGCGCCGACCGTCCAGCCCGCCGCCATGACCGCCGAGGCCGAGCCGATCCCGCCCTTTAGCGCGCCCGCCTCGGCGCCATAGCCCGCGCCTGCGGTGCCGAGGTCGAAGCGGTCGCTCGCGGCCTCCAGCGCCTGAACCGACAGGCGGCGATATGGGGGCTCCATCTCCCACGCCTTGTTCCCGCCGTTGGCCAGGTCGTAGAGACAGGCGGTCGGGATGATGGGCGAGGGGGGCACGCCCGGCGCCCCGCCCATGCCGTAGCCGCGCCCGCGCATGCCCATCCAGGCGGCGACGCTGTCGGCCGAGCCGAGGCCGTAGACCGACCCGCCCGACAGGATGATGGCATCCACCTCCTGCACCAGGTTTTCGGGGCGCAGCACGTCGGTCTCGCGCCCGGCGGGGCCGCCGCCGCGCACGTCCACGGCGGCCACAGCGGGCTTTTCGGCCAGGATGACGGTGACGCCGGTGCGGACGCCCGCGTCATGGGCCTGACCGACCTTGATGCCCTCGACGTCGGTGATGAGGTTCAGCGGCCCGGTGCGGCCGGACGCGCGGGCGGCGCTCTGAGCGGCGGGTTTTGCGCTCGCAGCGCCGGCGGCGGAGGCTGCGGCGCCGATCAGGGCCGAGCCGAGGACGGTTCTGCGGTTCATCCGGCGGTTTCCTTTTCCAGAGCTTTATTGCGAACCAGATCCGGCGTCGCCGCCAGAAGTTTCTGCGTATAGGGGTGCGAAGGCGCGGCGAAGACGGCGGCTGTCTCGCCCTGTTCGACGATCCTTCCGGCCTGCATGACCAGCAGGCGATCCGTCACCGTGCGCACGACGCTGAGGTCGTGGGTGACGAAGAGGTAGGACAGGCTTAAGCGGTCCGACAGGTCGGCCAGCAGGTCCAGCACCTGCGCCCGCACGGACACGTCCAACGCCGAGACCGCCTCGTCCAGACAGATGACCGAGGGTTCGGTGATCAGGGCGCGGGCGATGGCGATGCGCTGGCGCTGGCCGCCCGAGAACTCATGCGGATAACTGTCGGCGGCGTTGCTGGTCAGGCCGACGCGCTCCAGCATTTCATCGACGCGGCGGCGGGCCTCGGCGGGGGTGGGTTTGGCGTCGAGCAGGTGGAAATTCTCGGCCACTAGATCGCTGACCTTCCAGCGCGGGTCGAAGCTGCCGTAGGGGTCCTGGAACACCACCTGAATGTCTCGCCGGATGGACTTCAGAGCGTCGCCGCGCGCGGCGGTGATGTCGCGGCCCTTGACCCGGACGCGGCCCGACTGCGGCGTTTCGAGCGCTAGGATGGCGCGCAGCAGGGTGGACTTGCCGCAGCCGCTTTCGCCGACCAGGCCGACGCTCTCACCCGGCTGGATCGACAGGCTGACCTGATCGACGGCGCGGAAGGTCTTTGACTTGCCGAACAGGGCGGGCGCGCCGCCGTATTCACGCACCAGACCCTCGACCTGAAGCACAGGGGCGGCGTCGGCCTGCGGGCGGCTGCGGCGCGTCGGGGCGTGGGTGGCGTTGGCCAGAAGGCGACGGGAATAGGTATGCGCCATGCCGGTGCGGATGCACGAGACGGGGGCTTCCTCGACCAGTTCGCCGTCCTTCATCACCGCCACGCGGTCGGCGGTCTCGGCCACGACGGCGAGGTCGTGGGTGATGAGGATCAGGCCCATGCCGTCCTCGCGCACCAGCCGTTTCAGCAGGTCCAGCACCTGGGCCTGCGTCGTCACGTCCAGCGCCGTCGTCGCCTCATCCGCGATCAGCAGTTTCGGCGTCAATGCGATGGCGATGGCGATGGCGACGCGCTGTCTCTGGCCGCCCGATAGCTCGTGCGGATAGCGGGTCAGGGGGAAGCGCTCTGCGGGCAGGCCGACCCGGTCCAGCACGGAACGGGCGACGGCGAGGGCTTCCTTGCGAGACGTCTTTTTGTGCAGGCGCACGGTCTCGGCGACCTGATCGCCGATGGTCATGACGGGGTTCAGGGCCGTCATCGGCTCCTGAAAGATGATGCCTACGTCGCGGCCGCGCACCTGCTGCATCACGGCGTCGGAGGCGTTCGAGACAAGCTGGCCGTTCAGGCGGATCTCGCCGGTCAGGGTTGCGCGCGGCGGCGTCAGGCCCAGCACGGCCAGCGAGGTCATGGACTTGCCCGAGCCGCTCTCGCCGACAAGGCCGAGGATTTCGCCGGGGGCGACGGACAGGCTGACGTGCTTCAGGATCGGCATAGAGCCGATCGAGAGGCTGAGGTCGCGGATGTCGAGGACGGTCATGATCAACGCTCCCGCCGCACGCGCGGGTCGAACAGGTCGCGCAGGCCGTCGCCGGTCAGGCTGAGGCCCAGCACGGTCACGAAGATGGCCAGCCCCGGCATGATCGCCAGCCAGGGCGCGAAACCGATCATGGTCTGGGCCTCGGCCAGCATCCGGCCCCAGCTGGGCGCGGGCGGCTGGGCGCCTAGGCCGACGTAGGACAGGCCCGCCTCGGCGACGATGCCGACGGCGAACTGGATGGCGGCCTGCACGACCAGCAGGCTCATCAGATTGGGCAGGATGTGCTGGATCGAGATCAGCGTCTTGGACTTGCCCGCCGTGCGGGCGGCCAGGACGTATTCGCGGGTCCACAGGCCCTGCGCCGCGCCGCGCGCGACGCGGGTGAAGACGGGGATGTTGAAGACGCCGATGGCGATGACGGCGTTGATCGCGCCCGGTCCCATGACGGCGGTGATCATCACGGCCAGCAGCAGGGCGGGGAAGGCGAAGATCAGGTCGTTGCCGCGCATGACCAGTTCGTCGATCCAACCGCCGCGCGCCGCCGCCGTCAGGCCCAAAGGCGTGCCGATTGCGACGCCGATGCCGACGGCGACGAAGGCGACGACGAGGGAGTTCTGGGCCCCCGCCATGATCATCGACAGCACGTCGCGGCCGAAGTGGTCCGTGCCCATCCAGTGGGCGGCGGAGGGGGCGGTCAGCTTGGCGGCGATGTCGACCGCCTCGACGTCGTATGGCGTCCAGACGAGGGCCAGCAGGGCGGTCGCCAGCACCACGGCGGTCAGCGTGGCGCCGACGATCAGCGACAGCGGCCAGCGCATGCGGGGCTTGGCGGGGGCGATAATGGCGGGGGCGTCGGTCATGCGCGGCGACCCCTCAGGCGCGGATCGGCGAACAGATAGGCCAGGTCGATCAGGAAGCTGACCAGAACCACGGCGAAGACCAGCACCACCACCACGCTCTGCACCACGATCAGGTCGCGCTGAGTGATGGCCTGGAAGACCAGTCGGCCGAGGCCGGGCAGGGAGAAGACGTTCTCGATGATGATTCCGCCGGCCAAGAGGAAGGGGAACTGAAGGCCGAGGATGGTCAGGACCGGGATCCAGGCATTGCGCAGGGCGTGCCGCCACAGGGCCTGATTGACCGACAGGCCCTTGGCGCGGGCGGTGCGGACATAGTCCTCGTTCATGGTGTCGAGCAGGGCGGTGCGCAGGACGCGGGCGAGGATGGCGGCCTGCGGCGCGGCCAGCGCGACGGCGGGCAGGATCAGGGCCTTGAAGCCGGGCCAGAAGCCGGCGCTCCAGCCGGGGAAGCCGCCCGCCGAGAACCAGCCCAGGTTCACCGAGAACAGCAGGATCAGCAGCATGGCGATCCAGAAGTTGGGCAGGGCGACGCCGACCTGCGTCACGCCGATCAGGCCGGTGTCGACGGCGGTGCCTCGGCGGCTGGCGGCGGTGACGCCGATGGGCAGGGCGACCAGCAGCGACAGGATGGTGGCCATCAGGGCCAGGGGCGCGGACACGGCCAGACGTTCGGCGATCAGGCCGCCGACCGGCACCTGATAGGTGTAGCTGGTCCCGAACTTGCCGGTCAGCAGGTCGCCCAGCCAGGCGAAGTAGCGCTCAAGGCCCGAGCCTTCGAGGCCCATCTGATGACGCAGGGCGGCGATGGATTCCGGGCTGGCGTTCAGCCCCATCATATAGCTGGCCGGATCGCCCGGCACGACCTGCAGCAGCAGGAAGATGACGACGGTCGCGGCCAGAAGCGTCAGGGCGTGACCACCCAGCTTCTTCAGCAGCCATGCGGCGCCGAAGCGCCAGGCGACGAAGGCGAGGAGCGCTACGCCCGCGATCAGGCTGATCCAGCCCCAGGGCAGGGCGCCGCCCGCGCGTTCGACGCTCGCCGCCCCGGCTGCGCCCGCGCCGGTCCATCCGGCCCCGGTGACGTCGTTGGCGGCGATGGGGCCGTTGATCCAAAGGCCGTTCACGTCCGCCTTCCACACGCCGATGCGCGAGGACTGGAACAGGAAGCCGTTGACCGCGTCATCGGCGATGCGGCGTTGCAGGTCGCCCAGCAGGCGGTTGCGCGTCGGCTCGTCCGGGGCGGCGTTGACCTGAGCCAACAGGGCGTCGAAGGCGGGGCTGTCGTAGCCGAAATAGTAGTCCTTTCGGCCGTAGATGTCGTAGTCCATCGGCTCGACGTGCTCGACGATGGTCAGGTCGAACTGACGGCGTTTGAACACTTGGTCCAGCCACTGGGCCCATTCCAGATTCTCGATCTTGGCGCGGATGCCGGCTTCGGCCAGTTGCGAGATCAGCACCTCGCCGCTGCGCCGGGCGTAGGGGCGGGGCGGCAGGCGCAGCGTCACGTCGATGCCGTTGGGATAGCCCGCCTCGGCCAGCAGGGCGCGCGCCTTGGCCGGGTCGTGGGGAGACAGGCCGGTCAGGTCGATATAGCCCGGCGCCTGACGCGAATAGTGGCTGCCGATCGGCTGGCCGAAACCGAACATGGCCCCCTGGATCAGGGCGTCGCGGTCGATGGCGTAGGAGAGGGCGCGGCGCACCCGCACGTCGTTGAACGGCGCCTTGGTGTTGTTGATGCCCAGGATGACCTTGCCTTCGGATGCGCCGACGACGACGCGGAAGCGCGGGTCGCGCTGGAACTGGGCGACGTTCTCGGGCGCGGGATAGTTGGGGAAGGCGTCCACGTCGCCGGCGCTGACGGCGGCGAAGGCGGCGGTCGGGTCGCTGATGAAGCGGAAGACGACGGTGTTCAGGTGCGGCGGCGTTCCCCAGTAGCCGTCGCGACGCACCAGGGTCAGCTGGCTGCCGCGCTGCCAGTTCTGCAACTTGAACGGGCCGGTGCCGACGGGCGCGACGGCGTTGGTCGCGGCGGTCTTGGGCGAGACCATGACCGCGTCGCCCCATGCCAGAACATAGGGCAGGGGGGCCATAGGCCGCGACAGGTGGATGCGGATGGTGGCCGGGTCGATGACCTCGACATTGCGGATAGGCTCGAACAGGGCCTTCTGGGCGTTGGTCGAGCCTTCGGCGGTGATGCGGTCGAGAGAGAATTTTGCGACGGCGGCGTCGAATGGCGCGCCGTCGGAGAAGGTCACGCCGCGCCGCAGGTGGAAGGTCCAGGTCAGGCCGTCGGGTGCGGCCTCCCACGACTCGGCCAGCGACGGGGCGACCGCGCCGTTTTGGGTCAGACGGGTCAGGCCTTCGAAGACGTTGGCATAGACGACTTCATCCACCGCCGCCGCCGCGCCCGAGGTCGGATCGAGGTTCGGCGGCTCCAGCGGCAGGCCGAGGATCAGGCGGTCACGCGGCGCCTGCGCCTGAACCTGTGGCGCGGTCAGGCCCCAGACGAGGCACAGGGCCAGCGACAGCATAAGCGTGATCAGGCCGGGCCGAAGCCCGCCGTTCCGGCCGCGCCGTCGGGATGCTGTCGCGACGCGTGTCGCCCCTGTCTTCGTCACCTTCCCTCGGTCTCCCCCTTGCGACGTGGCCGATCTTCGTCAGCCTACGTCATGGATTTGCTTTCACGCCATGGATTAAGTGCGCCTCACCATGGCTGGCGCGCCAGCGAGGCGGGGCAGGCGGCCGTGGCTTCGGTCGCGGCGGCGCGGGCGGCGTCGAACTCATGCTTTGCGCGGGCGAAGTCGGCCTGGAACGCCGGATCGGCCTTCAGCCGGGTGACGATGGTCGCGCCGACGATGCGGCCCGCCTCGACGTCGCTGGGATAGTGGACGCCGCACACTGCGCGGCTTTCGCCATAGGCCAGGCCGCGTCGCAGGATGGCGTCGGCGCGGTCCGGCGCCAACTCGGCCAGCACCAGGGCCCAGGCCCAGCCCAAGGCCGAGTGGCCCGACGGATAGGAACCGCTGGCCCCCAGCCAGCTTTCCGGCGCGATGCAGGTCGGCAGGGATTCGACCACGAAGGGACGTTTGCGGAAATAGCCCTTCTTGGCGGGGGTCTGGATCATCTCCAGATCGCCCAGCATCTTGCCCATCAACAGCGTCAGGGTGGACATCTGTTCCGGCTCGAACTTGAAGCCGAGGGCGCAGTCGAAGGCGCGCGGGGCGCCGGGCGTTTCGATCTCATTGTCGGCGCGGGCGATGGCCCAGCGCTCGGTGCCTTCCAGCGACCGCATGGCGCGATAGGCGGCGATGTCGGCCTGTTCGCGCAGCGAGCCTTCGGCGGGCGGCGGCGGCAGGAAGTTGGCGGCGTTGGGCGTGTTCTCGGCGGTCAGATAGCCGTGCGGATGATCGCGGAAGCCTTCCCAGAAAGTGACGGGCGCAGTCGCCGCCGTCTGCGTCGACACGGCCCCGGCGCAGCCGCTCAACGCTCCGCCGAGCGCGAGAGCCAGGCTCATCGCGATGAGGGAAGAAGAGCGGCGCGAGGTGGTCATGGGAAAACTCCGGGTAGAAGGGATCATGCGGCGACGGCGCCGGGGCGGCCCGATTCAACGGTCCAGGATTTCAGGGTCGACAGGCTGGCCTTGGGGTCGCGCACGTCGCTGATGACCTGATAGCGCGTATCCATGCGGTCGGGGCGCACGTCGATCGACATATAGCCGCGCGGGCGGCTGTCGAAGAACTTCACCTGCGGATTATTGGGCATGACGGCCATCAGCCCGTCGTAGCTGGGGCCGGTCGAGGTGATGGAGGTGCCGACGAACTCGGTCGCCACTGTGGCCGACGACGGGTCGCGGCTGTCCAGCTTCACGTCATTGGTCCAGAAGGAGTGGTAGTCGCCGCTGAGGACCACGGGGTTGGACGGCTTCAGCTCGGACAGGGCCGAGGTCAGACGCTCGCGGGCGGCGGGGAAGCCGTCCCATGTGTCGGTCCAGTAGCGGTTCTCCTCGGCCGGACTGCGGGCCAGGCGCAGGCCCGCCATGACCAGGTTCTGGCCCAGGATGTTCCAGCGCGCCTCGGCGCGGGCCAGGCCGTCGTACAGCCAGCGTTCCTGCTCGAAGCCGAGGAAGGTGCGCGACGGGTCCAGGCGGTCGGTGCAAGTCGCGTCGGTGACGATCTGGCCCTTGCCGCCGTTGGCGCCGTCGCTGCACGGCTGTTTCGAGCGGTATTGGCGGCCGTCCAGCATGAAGAACTCGGCCAGCTTGCCATAGCGGACGCGGCGATAGATCGGCATCTGCAGGGCGGCGCTTAGGCGCGTGCGGCGGATCGGCATGGCTTCGTAGAAGGCCTGGTAGGCGGCGGCGCGGCGTTGCAGGAAGTCATTGGGCGCAACGCCCGAAATCTTGGACCAGACGCCGGAATAGTCGTCCTGAACCTCGTGATCGTCCCAGACGGCGAGGCAGGGGGCGGCGGCGTGCAGACGCTGCAGGTTCGCATCGGTGCGGTGCAGGGCGTAGCGGTTGCGATAGCCCGCCAGCGATGTCGCCTCTTCCAGATTATAGGGACGCACCACCTGGTCGGCGCGGTCCGGCCCCAGGCTGTACTCATAGATGTAGTCGCCCAGGAACAGGGTCAGGTCCGGCTGTTCGTCGGCCATGTGGCCGTAGGCGCTGAAATAGCCGCGCTCCCAGTGCGAGCAGGAGGCGACGGCGAGGCGCAGCCGGTCGGCGCTGGCGTTCGGGGCGGGCGTGGTCAGGGCGCGGCCGGTCGGGCTCTGCTGGCCCTGGGCGGTGAAGCGGTACCAGTAGGGGCGATGGGGGCTGAGGCCCGCGACCTCGACGTGCAGGCTGTGGGCGGCGTCGCGGTCGGCGGTCGCGTTGCCGGCGGCGACGATGCGGCGGAACTGGTCGTCGGCGGCCACTTCCCAGCGCACGGGAATGGCGGCGTCGAGGCCGCCCAGACCGTCGGCGGCCAGGGGATCGGCGGCCAACCGGGTCCAGATGACGAAGCCGTCCGGCGCGGGATCGCCGCTGGCGACGCCCAGCGGAAACAGATAGGCGCCGCCTGCCTGGGCGCGACCGAAACTCAGCACGGCGGGCGCGACGACCAGACCCGTCAGCAGGGTGCGGCGATCAAGGCGGGAAGCGGAGTAAGCCATCATACCATCAGGAAAAGGCGCAAGGCGGACCGGCCGGAACCGGCCCGCCTCACTCGGGAGGAAGCCTTAGAAGTCCACCGACAGGCGCACGCCGTAGGTGCGGCCCTGGCTGGGCGAGGTGGTCGGACGCGCCGAGCCGTTGAAGCCGTTGCGGGTCTCTTCGTAATAGGTGTTGAACATGTTCCGCACCCACAGGCCCGCGCGCCAGTTGGCGCCCGCCGGGCTGACGCTGAAGTTGGCGTTCCACAGCCAGTAGGCGTCGATGATCGATGAGGAGCTGACGGAATACAGCTCGTCTCGATAGTTGTAGTTGGTCTCGGCGCGCAGCTCCCACCCGGCCGCTTCCCAGTCATAGGCGACCGAGCCGCCATAGTTCATCTTGGGGAAGGACAGGCGCTCGCCGGAGCGGTCGTTGGTGATGATGACGTCCCAGGGGCCGTCCTTGGGATTGGCGGCGTCGGTCTTGGCGCCGTCGATGGCGAAGTACTCGTCATACTCGCCGGTCTTGTAGCCGATGTTCTGGCTGATGGTCAGGCCGTCGACCGGCACCCAGGTCAGCTCGATCTCGCCGCCCCAGATGTGCGACTTGGGCACATTGGTGATCTTGCCCAGGCGGCCGGTGATCCGGTCGTATTCCAGCCCCTGAACCTGCTGGTCCTTGTAGTCATAGTAGAACAGGGCGCCGTTCAGACGCAGGCGGCGGTCGAACAGGTCCGACTTGATCCCGGTCTCATAGGCGATGACGATTTCCGGCTTGAACGGGGTCGCCGAGGTGGCGTTGTAGGTGGTGAAGCCGCCCGATTTCACCCCGCGCGCCACGCTGGCGTAGAAGAGGGCGTCGTCCGTCAGCTTGTATTCCAGGCCCAGGCGGCCGGAGACCTCGTTCAGATCAGTGTCGTAGCTGGTGGTCGGCGGCGGCGGATTGGGCGCGACCGAGGTGCCGCCGCTGTCCAGGGTCCGCTCTTCCGTCTCCCAACGCAGGCCGGCGATCAGGTTCAGGCGCTCGTTCACCTGATAGGAGTTGTGGGTGAAGACGCCGAAGGCTGACACTGACTGGCCATAGGCGGTGTTGATCAGGTTCGGCTGCCCCCGGAAGTTGGTGTAGAAGCCGCCGTCGATGCTTTCGTCAGCATAGTGGGCGCCGATCATCCAGCTGAGGGGGCCGTCGCCGTTGGAGCTCAGGCGCAGCTCCTGAGCGAAGACGTCGATGTCGTTGTAGAAGAAGACGTTCGACTCGTTGAAGCGGGTGCTGTCCCAGTCGTTGAACTCGCTGCGCGAAAAGGTCTGGTAGGCGGTGATCGAGGTCAGGTCGGCCCAGCCCAGGTCGGCCTTGATGCGGGCGCTGACGTCGAAGCCGTCGTTGTCGCGGAACGGCTTGGCGTTCAGGCCGACCCCGGCCACGGCCGCCATTTCCGGCGATATGCCCCAGCCCGTGATCCTCCAGGCCGTATCCTTGGGATAGGTCACGGCGCCGCCCGAGACCGTGTACGGCCCCAGCAGGCGGAAGCCGCGGCCGTCCGACTTGTCGATTGAATAGGTGGCGGCCAGGTCGACGGTGACGGCCTCGCTGGCGTCCCAGGTCAGGCGACCGCGGATGGCGCTCTTGTCGAGGTCGCCCAGCTTTTCGCCGGTATCGCGGTGGTATTGCCAGGCGCCGCCCTGTTCGGTGACGGCAGCCAGGCGGCCCAGCAGGTTGGGCGCGATCTGACCCGAGACATAGCCCTCGACCTTGAAGCGATCGAACGTGCCGTATTCGGCGTTGAAGCCGGCGCGGAAGTCGGCCGTGGGCGCATTGGTGATGATGTTGACGGCGCCGCCGGTGGTGTTGCGGCCGTAGAGGGTGCCTTGCGGGCCGCGCAGGACTTCCATGCGCGCCACGTCGAACAGGGCGCCCTGGGTCGTCACCGTATAGGGATGGGCCACTTCATCGACATAGATGCCGACCGTCGAGGCGTTGTTTGAGGAGTATTCGCGCGCGCCGATGCCGCGGATGCGGAACTGAGGCTGGCCGCCGCCGAACTGGCTGTCGACTTCCATGTTGGGGACGGCGTTCTCCAGGTCGTTGACGACCGATATGCCCTTCTCGTCCAGTTGTTCGCCACCGATGACGCTGAGCGAGACGCCCACGTCCTGGCTGGCCTGCTCGCGACGCTGGGCGGTGACGATGATCTCGTCGACGCGCGTGGCCTGATCCCCCGATCGGGCGTCGCTCTGAGCGTTCGCGTTGGAGAAGGCGGCCAGGGTCAGCAGGCTGACCGACGACGCCAGTAGGTGTTTTCTCATTCTATTCCCTCTCCTCGACACCCCTGATCAGGGTGTTTTTTCTATGATCCCTGACAGGCGGCCGATCAGTTCGTCGATCTGTTCCCGGCTGATAATCAGCGGGGGCGACAGGGCGATGACATCCGCCGTCACCCGGATCAGCAGCCCTTCGTCGAACGCCTGGTGGAAGACCTCGGTCGCGCGGGCGCCGGGCGCGCCGGGGCGCGGCTCCAGCTCGATCCCCGCAACCAGACCCAGATCGCGGATGTCGATGACGTGGCGCAGCCCCCTCAGACTGTGCACGGCGTCCTGCCAATAGGGCGTCAGTTCGGTCGCGCGCTGGAACAGGCCTTCGCTCTCATAGACGTCGAGCGTCGCCAGACCGGCCGCCGCCGCCAGCGGGTGGCCGGAATAGGTGTAGCCGTGGAAGAACTCGATGCCCGGCCCGGCGGCGCCCTCGACCACCGCCTGGTAGACGGCGCTGCTGACGCCGACGGCGCCCATCGGCACGGCGCCGTTGGTCAGCCCCTTGGCGCAGGTCATCAGGTCGGGCGTGACGCCCAGGGCCTCGGCCGCCGTAAGGGCGCCCAGGCGGCCGAAGCCGGTGATGACCTCATCGAAGATCAGCAGGATGCCGTGCTGCGCCGTGATCTCGCGCAGGCGCTCCAGATAGCCGAGCGGCGGCACGATCACCCCGGCCGAGCCGGACATGGGCTCGACGATGACGGCGGCGATGGTCTCGGCGCCGTGGGTCTCGATCAGGGCCTCCAACTCATCGGCCAGATGCAGGCCCCAGGCGGGCTGGCCGCGCGTGAAGGCGGCCTCGTCCAGGTTCAGCGTGTGCGACAGGTGGTCGACGCCGGGCAGGGTGGGGAATCCGCGCTTGTTGTTCTCCAGCCCGCCGACGGAAATACCGCCGAAGCCGACGCCGTGATAGCCCTTCTGGCGGCCGATCAGGCGCGTGCGGTTCTCGAACCCCCTGGCCGATTGATAGGCGAGGGCGATCTTCAGGGCGGTGTCGACCGCCTCTGACCCCGAACCGGCGAAGAAGACGTGGTTCAGGTCGCCGGGCAGCAGCATGCCCAGACGCGAGGCCAGCTCGAACGCCAGCGGGTGACCCAGCTGGAAGGTCGGGGCGTAATCCAGAATCTCGGCCTGACGCTGGATGGCCTCGACGATCGGCCGGCGGGCGTGACCGGCGTTGACGCACCACAGGCCGGCGGTGCCGTCCAGCACCGCCCGGCCGTCCGGCGTGAAGTAGTGCATGTCCCTGGCTGAGGCGAACAGGCGAGGCTGCGCCTTGAAGACGCGGTTCGCCGTGAACGGCATCCAGAATGGATCAAGGTCGTTGGCGGCCTTGCCGACGCTTGCAGCGGTCATGCGGTCATCCTCTGTCTTTCGCCAGTAGCGGACGAACCGCGACGAAAGGGAAGACTGTTACTTGTCAGGCGCAACATGCAGATAAAAAAAGGTATTTTGCCTGCATGCTCGATTTACTGAGCGGGGTGATCGATCAGTAGCGCAGGGTCAGCCGCGCGCCGATGGTGCGCGGCGTTCCGGGTTGGGCGATGTCGGCGCTGGTGAAGAAGTTGCGGGTCAGGTCGTAGTCCTGATCGAACAGGTTCCGTGCCCAGAAGGCCACGGACCAGGCGGCGTCCTCGGGGCCGATGGTGACGCTGGCGTTGGCCAGCCAATAGGCCTCGACATCGTATTTGGCGCCCAGCCAGGACGGGTACTCGTCACGATAGCTGTAGTTGGCCTCGGCCGTGACCGCGAAGCCGCCGACCGTCCAGTCGTAGCTGACCGAGCCGCCGTACGACCAAGCGGGGAAGGGGATCTTTTGGCCTGACTTGTCGATGTAGACGGTGGCGCGGGGAATCTGCTGGCAGGCGCCGATGTCCAGGTCGACGAAGTCGGTGTACTCGCCCTTCTTGTAGCTGAGGTTCTGGCTGATCCGCAGACCGGCGGCGGGGCGGAAGACGCCCTCCAGCTCCGCGCCGTAGATCTTGGAATCGGCGTTGGTGAAGCGGCCGACCGGGCCGTTGGCGCCGCAGACGGCCGACAGCACCTGCTGGCCGTTGTAGTCGTAGTAGTAGGCCGCGCCGTTGATCTGCACCGCGCGCGACGGGTCAGCCTTGAAGCCCAGCTCATAGGCCCAGAGGATTTCCGGATCGAAGGGCTCGATGCCGCTGCTGTCGCCGGTGTTGTAGGTGGTGAAGCCGCCCGACTTGGCGCCCCGGCTGGCCGAACCGTAGATCAGGACGTTGTCGGCGGGCTTGAACTCCAGCGCCGCCTTGCCGGTCAAAGGCGTCATCTTGGTGTCGACGCTGGTCGGGGGCAGGGCGGTGGCGCCGCCGAAGGCCGAGCCGAAGCCTTCAAGTTCACGCGTTTCTTCTTCGTAGCGCAGGCCCAGGATGGCTTTCCACCGCTCGGAGAAGGCGTATTCGGCCTGACCGAACAGGCTCCACGACTCGACCTTCTGGTCATAGGTGACCTGGGCGTAGGTGTTGTAGATGTCGATGAAGTCCGAGAAGTAGCGCTCGTTGAGATCCTGTTTGGAATAGTAGAATCCGGCCACCCAGGTCAGGGGGCTGTCGTTGTCCGAGGCCAGGCGCAGTTCCTGCGACAGAACCTTCACGTCGCTGCCGAAGAAGGTGTCGGCCTCGACCGAGGCGCTGGAGTCCCAGTCGCCGTATTCGCTGCGGTCCAGGGTCTCATAGCTGGTGATGCTGGACAGGTTCATGCCCTTGAGCGCCAGATTGGCGTTCAGCGAGGCGCCCCAGGATGAGTTGTCCCGGCCCGGCTTGGCGTTCACATCCCGGCCGATGGCGTCAGCGAAGCGTTGAGACAGACCCCAGCCGGTCTTGGAGCGGTCCTTGTCGGCGGGAATGACCGGGCCGGTCCCCAGGCGGGTGTGCAGCTCGCTGATCAGATACAGGCCCTGGTTCTCGGACTTGTCGACGCCGCCGTGGACGTCGAGCAGGGCCGTGAAGGTCTCATTGGGCGTCCATTCCAGCAGGGCGCGGGCGCCGGTGCGATCGGCGTCGCCCAGGCTTTCGCCCGTGTCGCGGTTGCGCTGCCAGGCGCCGCCCTGTTCGGTCGAGACGGCCAGACGGCCGCGCAACGTGTCGGTCAGCGGGCCGGAGACATAGCCCTCGCCCCGGAACAGGTTGTGGCTGCCCCATTCGGTCATCAGGCCTGCGGTCAGCTCCTCGGTCGGGCGTTTGGTGACGAAGCTGATGGCGCCGCCGGTGGTGTTGCGGCCGTAGAGGGTGCCTTGCGGCCCGCGCAGCACCTCGACCCGGTCGATGTCGAAGATCAGTCCCTGCGTCATGACGGGGACCGGATAAGCGACCTCGTTCACGTAGACGCCGACCGTGGGCGAGTTGTTGGAGGCGTAGTCCTGAAAGCCGACGCCGCGCATGCGGAACTGGGCCGCGCCGCCGCCGAAGGCCGGTTCGACCTCCAGGTTGGGCGTGGCGTTCTGAAGCTGGTTGACGTTGGTGACGCCCTGCTGCGTCAGGCTTTCACCGCTGAGCACGCTGAGGGCGATGCCCACGTCCTGGGCCGCCTGTTCACGGCGCTGGGCGGTGACGATGACCTCGTCGACCGTGGTGGCGGCCGGCTCGTCGGGCGCGCGCTGCGCGGCGACGGAGGTGGCGGACAGGGCGAACAGGGCCCCGGCGGAAACGCTGACCATCAGACGATTCATCGTCTTCCTCCCCATGAGGCCGTCGCGGTCTATGGCCGCGTTCAGCCGTCGCGGCCGGGATTGCCCGGTCGCCGAACTGTCTCCGTAGTCGACGTCTTGTGCAATGCAGCACATTTGTGCGGCTGCTCTGTCGGCGACGGAAACCTCTCTTCCCTCGGCAATCAGTAGCTGCCTTGGGTCGATTTGGAGCAAGACTGTTTCTTTGGGTGCCTATCTTCCTGTCGCGTAAGGATAAAATAATCCAATGATCGGAATACTGATCATTCGCAACGGCGCCGTTAGAAGGTCGGCGGCGTGCAGGCGCTGATGACCACGCAGGGCGCGTCGCCGATGTTGCGGAAGCGGTGCGGCAGGACGCTGGGAAACAGATAGCCTTCGCCCGCCTTCAGCACCCGCGACTGGCCGTCGACGGTGACTTCCAGACGGCCGGAGATGATCATGCCGCCTTCCTCTCCCTCGTGGGACAGCATGACCCGGCCGCTGTCCGAGCCGGGCTGATAGGTCTCATACAGGATCTGCAGGCTGGAATCCTGGCTGGAGCCCAACTGGCGGTAGGAGACTTCGCCGCGCGAAATGTCGGTCAGTTCGTCGTGGCGATAGAAGTATTTGGTCGGGGTCTCGAACTCCGAGCTGAAGAAGTCGCCCAGCGATATGCCCGCCGCGTCCAGCAGCCGTTTCAGCGAGCCGACGGAGGGGCTGGTGCGGCCGCTTTCGACCAGGCTGACGGTGCTGGACGGCACGCCGGCCTTGCGCGCCAGGGCGCGCTGCGACAGGCCCAGGCGATCCCGAAGGGCGCGCAGGCGCGGGCCGATGATGTTCTCTTCTTCCATGTCGCCACGCGCCATCCTGTCAGCTCCGCTTGCGGGTCAGCAGATCATAGGCCGCCCTAGCCATGACCTTGGCTGAGTTGGTCATGTCGTCGATGCCCACCCATTCGTCCGGCTGGTGCGCCAGATCCAGCACGCCGGGGCCGTAGGCGATGCAGTCCTTCAGCTTGCCGATACGGTCGATGTGCTTCTGGTCATAGGTGCCGGGCGAACAGACGAACTGGGCCTTCTTGCCCAGCACCGTCTCGATGGCGGCGGCGGTTGTGCTGGCCACGGGGCCGTCGCGGTCGGCCATGCTGGGCGCTACCTGGAACAGGTCGCGCATCTCGTAGCGGAAGCCGTGACGCTGGGCCGCCAGCCCGTCGAGGATGGCCTTCACCTCGCCCTTCACGTCCTCCAGCGTCTCCTCGATCAGGAAGCGGCGGTCGATGACCATGCGGCTGGAATCGGCGACGCAGGGCGCGGGCAGGCCGTCGAAGCCCTCGGCCTGACCGCCGTGGATGGAGTTGATGTTCATGGTCGACTGACGCGCGCCTTCAGGGACGACCGGCATGTCGGAATGGCGGGCGGCCATGGCGGGGTAGAGCTTGCTCTCGAACTCTTCCATCACCGCGCCCATGTGGCGGATGGCCGAGTCGCCCAGGAAGGGCATGGAGCCGTGGGCGATGCGGCCCTTGGTCTCGATCTCGGCCCACCAGACGCCGCGATGGCCGATGCAGACCCGGTCCACGTTCAGCGGCTCGGGGATGATGACGTGATTGACGCGCGGCTCCGAGAACCAGCCGCGCTCGGCCAGATAGGCGACGCCGCCGTAGCCGCCCGACTCCTCGTCCACCGTGCCGGAGATCTCCAGCGCGCCGGGCAGGGGCAGGCCGGAATCGATCAGGGCCTCGACCGCGATGATGGAGGCGGCGAGCCCGCCCTTCATGTCGCAGGCGCCGCGGCCGTAGACGCGGCCGTCCTTCACCTCGCCGCCGAAGGGATCGACGGTCCAGCCCCCGCCGACCTCGACCACGTCGATGTGGCTGTTGAAGTGGACGCAGGGGCCGGGTTCGGAGCCGGTCCAGCGGGCGATGACGTTGGTGCGGGGGTATTGATCGCTGTCGCCCGGCGAGCCTTCGCCGCGCACATATTCGACGGTGAAGCCGCGCTTCTTCAGCCGCTCGCCGATGTATTCGGCACAGGGGCGATAGGCCTCGCCCGGCGGGTTGATGGTGGGGAAGCGGATCAGATCCTGGGTCAGGGCGACCAGTTCGTCGGTGCGGCCGTCGATCAGGTCCATGACGGTCTGCAGGGTCGGGGCGCTCATCGGTGGAACCTCACTCGGCGGCCAAGGCGGCCAGAACCGCGTCGGTCATCTCAATGGTGGAAACGGCGGCGACGCCGGGGTGGGCGATATCCGGGGTGCGGACGCCGCTGGACACGACGCGCCGAACGGCGCGCTCAAGCCGGTCGGCCAGATCGGCGCGGTCGAACGACCAGCGCAGGCACAGGGCGAAGGACAGGATGGTCGCGATGGGATTGGCGACGCCCTGTCCCGCGATGTCGGGCGCCGAGCCGTGGATCGGTTCATACAGGCCCCGGCTGTTGCCGCCCTGCCCAAGCCCGGACAGGGAGGCCGAGGGCAGCAGGCCCAGCGACCCGGTCAGGGCCGCCGCCGCGTCGGACAGGATGTCGCCGAACAGGTTGTCGGTGACGATGACGTCGAACTGGTCGGGTCGTCGCACCAACTGCATGGCGCAGTTGTCGGCGTACATGTGCGACAGCTCCACGTCGGGATAGTCGGCGGCGACCTCGGTGGCGACCGCGCGCCACAGGGCGCCGGTCTCCATGACATTGGCCTTGTCGACCGAGCAGACGCGGCGCCGGCGGGTGCGGGCCAGCTCGAAGGCTGTGCGGCACACGCGGGCGATTTCGGCCTCGGTGTAGGCCTGGGTGTCATAGGCGCGGCGCTGGCCGTCGGGGCCGACCTCATTGGCGCGGGGCAGGCTGAAATAGACGCCTGCGGTGGCCTCGCGCACGATCAGAATATCGAGGCCCCGGATCAGGTCGGGCTTGAGCGCCGAGGCGTCCAGAAGCTCGTCGAAACAGACGGCGGGGCGCAGGTTGGCGTAGAGGTCCAGCGCCTGACGCAGGCGCAGGATACCCATCTCGGGGCGCTGGGCGCGGGGCAGGTGGTCCCACTTCGGCCCGCCGACGGCGCCGAACAGGACGGCGTCGGAGGCCAGCGCCTGCTGCACCACATCCTCGGCGATGGGCGCGCCGACGATGTCGATGCTGGCGCCGCCCGCCAATCCCTCGCTCAGTTCAATCCGCAGCCCGGCGTTCCGGGCCCAGTCGACGACGCGCAGGGTCTCGCGGATGATCTCCGGTCCGATGCCGTCGCCGGGCAGGACCAGAAGCTTGAACACGCAGTCAGATGCAGCGGCCACCGTCGACCTCCAGCGCCACGCCCGTGATCATCGAGGCGTCGTCCGAACACAGGAAGGCGGCGGCGGCGCCCATGTCCTCGGGCGTCGAGAAGCGGCCGATGGGGATGGAGGCCAGGAATTTGGCCCGCACCTCGGGGGTGTCGGCGCCCATGAAGGTCTTCAGCAGGGGGGTGTCGCCCGCCACCGGGTTCAGGGCGTTCACCCGCACCTGGAAGGGCGCCAGTTCGACCGCCATGGCCCGCGTCGCCGTGATGACCCAGCCCTTTGAGGCGTTGTACCAGGTCAGGTTCGGGCGGGGGCTGACCCCGCCGGTCGAGGCGATGTTCAGAATGGCGCCGGACCCTTGCGCCTTCATCGCGGGGACGAAGGCCTTCGACATCAGATAGATGGAGCGCATGTTGACGGCGGCGATGCGGTCGAAGGCTTCGTCCGACAGTTCGTCCAGCGGTTGGGGCGTGTGGCCGACGCCCGCGTTGTTGACCACGATGTCGACGCCGCCCAGCAGGCGGTTGGCGGTCTCGGCCAGAGCGACGACGTCAGCGGCGCTGGACACGTCGACCTTTACGCCCAGATCGGCGTCGCCCAGTTCAGCGGCCAGCGTGCGGGCGTCCTCGCCGTTCAGGTCGGCGACGATGACGCGGGCGCCTTCCTCGGCGAAGCGGCGCGCGATTCCGGCGCCGAAGCCGGAGGCCCCGCCCGTGACGATCGCCCGCTTGCCCTCCAGCCGCTTCGATCTGTTCCCCTCCAAGACGCTACTCCCTTGCGCTATCCGTGGTGGGCCGCGACGGTCTTCAGGGTGGTGAAGGCGTAGAGCGCCTCGAACCCCTTCTCGCGACCGTGGCCCGACTTGCCGACGCCGCCGAAGGGCAGTTCGACCCCGCCCGCCGCGCCGTAGTTGTTGATGAAGACCTGTCCGGCCCGTAGCCGCTTGGACAGCCGCATCTGCCGTCCGCCATCGCTAGTCCAGACCCCGGCGACGAGGCCGTAGTCGGTGCCGTTGGCGATGGCGACAGCCTCGTCTTCCGTCTCGAACGGGATGACGACGACGGCGGGGCCGAAGATTTCCTGCTGCGCCAGCGGGTGGTCGGGCGCGACGTTTGCGAACAGAGTGGGCGCGACATAGGCGCCGCCCTCGGGCAGGTCGGCCAGGGTCGCCTGCGCCACGATCAGGCCGTCGGCGCGGCCCTTTTCGATGAAGCTGTCGACCATGGCCTGCTGCTTCTTCGACACCAGCGGGCCGACATCGCGGTCGTCCATTGCGGGGCCGACGGTCAGGGCGGCGAAGCGTTCGGCCATGCGGCGCACGACCTCGTCATAGACGCCGCGCTGGACCAGGACGCGCGATCCGGCTGAGCAGGTCTGGCCTGCGTTCTGGACGCCCGCGTTGACAAGGAAGGGTAGGGCCTTGTCCAGATCGGCGTCGTCGAAGACCAGCTGGGGCGACTTGCCGCCCAGCTCCAGCGTCACCGGAACGGCGTTGAGCGCCGCCGCCTGCTGGATGGCCACGCCCACCCCGGTCGAGCCGGTGAAGGACAGGTGGTTGATCCCCGGATGCGCCGCCAGAGCCGCGCCCGCTTCGGCGCCCGTGCCGGTCACGACGTTCAAGACGCCTGCGGGCAGGCCGCAATCGGCGGCGATATGGGCGAAGGCCAGGGCGGTCAGCGAGGCCTGCTCGGCGGGCTTCAGCACCACGGCGTTGCCGACGCACAGGGCGGCCACGACCGAGCGGCCGATGATCTGCATCGGATAGTTCCAGGGGATGATGTGGCCCGTCACTCCGTGCGGCTCGCGCAGGGTGTAGACGGTGTAGCCGTCCTGGAAGGGAATGGTCTCGCCGTGCAGCTTGTCCGCCGCGCCCGCGTAGAATTCGAGATAGCGGGCTAGGGCGATCACGTCGTTGCGGGCCTGCTTCAGCGGCTTGCCGACATCCAGCGCTTCCAGTTCGCTTAGCAGGTCGATGCGGGCTTCGACCTCGCGCCCCATGCGGGCCAGGATGCGGCCGCGTTCGACGGCGGTGGTGCGGCCCCAGCCTCCGTCGAAGGCGGTACGCGCGGCGCGGACGGCGTCGTCCACGTCGGCGGCGGTTCCGGCGGCCAGCCGGCCCATGACCTCGCCCGTCGACGGGTTCTCGATCGGCAGGGTCGCGTCGCCGTCTGCGGGGCGCCAGACGCCGCCGATGAAGACCTTATCCGTGGGGAAGGGCGCGACCATGTCGTTAGGCTCACTGTGAGGGCGATCCCCCTCTGGTTCGCCGTCCAGGATAGTGGGCACGATAACGGATCAGGCGCCAAGCCCTTTATGGTTTTGGTCTAAGCCACTGATTTTGTGTTCTGAGTGCTCAATAAAATGAGCATTTGACACTGGGGCAAGCAGGCGCGGGCGGCTTTTCACGCGGGGGTTGCGGGCTCCAGCAGCAGGGCCATGATCTCGGCGCCCAGCATCAAGTCCGAGACGGGGCCGAAACGGCGCATCCGCATCCGGCCCAGCCGGTCGACCAGCACCAGACTGGGCGTGCCCTGAAGATTGAAGGCGGTCATGGTGCGCGGCGCCGTCGTATCGGCCGAGGGCGCGTCGACGGCGACCGGGAAACGGCAGCCGTGCTCGGCCAGCCATTTTGTCAGGCCTGCGCGGTCCGACTGCTGGTCGTGATGCTCGAACACGCTGTGGACGCCCAGGACGGCGACCTCGCCGGAGGTGAAGGTCTCGGCCACGCGCCGGGCCTGGGGCAGGGCGTAGTGGGAGCAGCCGGGGCAGAGGCGTTGCAGGAAGGCGATGCATACGACCTTGCCGCGCAGGTCTTCCAGGCGCACCGGCTCGGGCGTGTTCAGCCATTCCACGGCGTCGATCGAGGGGGCGAGACGGTGCATGGCGGCGGCTCCTGAACGGCAGGGCGCCCGATGGAGGCCGGACCTGGAATCGAACCAGGCTGGACGGATATGCACTCCGCCGCGTAACCGCTCCGCCATCCGGCCATCGGGGCGAGGCGTCTGGATAGCAGGCGGCGCCGGGGGCCGCCTGGGCCAGTTGCGGATTAGCGGGGGCGCCGGTTGCAGCGCCCCCTCTATAGGGATCAGTCGGCGGCGGCCTGTTCGGCTTCCTTGGCCTCGCGGCGGGCGACGCTGAAGCGACGGCCGTAGAGCAGATAGGCGCCGACGCCGATCACGTTCCAGATCAGGAACCACAGCTGCGTTTTCTGCGGCAGGCTGGCCAGCAGATACAGGCAGCCGGCGATGGCCACGGGGCCGATGACCCAGGCCAGGGGCGTGCGGAAGCCGCGCGGCAGTTCCGGAGAGCGGCGGCGCAGGATCAGCATGCACAGCGCCACCGAGCTGAAGGCCACCAGCGTCCCGGCGTTGGCCAGCGCGACGATCTCGCCCAGGGGGAAGAACAGGGCGATGGTCCCGACGACGGCGGTGGTGAAGGCGGTGATGCGCAGGGGCGCGCCCTTGGCCGATAGTTGCGACAGGCCGCGCGGCAGCAGGCCGTCACGCGCCATGACGAAGAAGATGCGGCTCTGGCCGTAGAAGAAGGCCAGGATGACGGTCGGCAGGGTCAGCACGGCCGTCACCGCCAGGAAGTGAGCGGCGCCCGGCTGGCCGAGCTCGCGCAGGATCAGGGCCAGCGGCTCGGGGCTGTTGGCGAACAAGGTGAAGGGCGCGGCGCCCAGGGCCGCCGTGGCGATGACGGTGTAGATGGCCGCGCAGACCAGCATGGAGCCGATGATGCCGATGGCCAGGTCGCGCTTGGGATTGCGCGTTTCTTCGGCCGCAGTGGCGATGGCGTCGAAGCCTTAGAAGGCCGAGAAGATGATGGCCGCGGCGGCCATGATGCCGCGCTCGACCCCGTCCTCGCCCATGGTGCGGCCGAAGCCGTAGGGGCTGAACGGCTCCAGATTGGCGCCGTTGAAGTGGGGCAGGGCGAACCAGACGAACAGCACCAGGGCCGACAGCTTCACGACCACCAGGGCCAGGTTCAGCGTGGCGCTCTTGCGGGTGCCGATGATCAGCATTCCGGCGATGACCAGGATGATGAACAGGGCCGGGACGTTGGCCACGCCGCACGCGTGCGGGCCCTGCATCAGGGCCATGGGCAGGCCCAGCCAGTCGTGCAGCAGGGGCGCCGCATAGCCGGACCAGCTGACGGCCACAGCGCTGACCACCAGGCTGTACTCCAGGATCACGCCTCCCGTCCTGCAGCATCGCTCAAATCGGCCACGGCGTCAGGGCGTGCCGCACCCTCGATATCACGCAAAGTCTTGTTTGCGCGGCAGAGGGCTGGATCGACGGTAGCACGAGAAGAGAAAATGCGGCGGGCGCCGCGCGGGCTGCGGATGACAAGGGAGCTCCGCCTGCGTAGCGGATGAAAGAACGCGATAGCTCGGCGACCAGACGGCGAGCATGCGGCGCCTGCAGACCGTAGCGCCGAAGCCGTGGGCGACGAGTACTCCGGGTGAGGGGAAAATGTCGGAAGTTAATGGCGGGCCGAAGCCGACGAAACGGAGAACTACACCTACGCTATAGCCCTCTAAATTGAAGCAAGAACGAATGGCTAAAATGGGGTGCGAAGCGGAGTAGCGGGTTCCAGCGGACATTCCATGAAACCCGCCTTTCAGGCACAATCGCGATCTGGTGGCACCTAGTCCCGAGTTCGGACGCTCAACCCGCTTATCACCCGATTTTCCTAAGCCGCGACCAACTCGGCAATCTTAGCCGCAACTGCCGCCATAGATTCTTCGGCAGTGTTCAACCCAGCCCGAGACGCTAGTAGAAGGCTGACCTTCTCAAGTTCCTCGTACGTCGTTCCGTGTACAACTGGCACGAGCCGCTCACATCGAAGAAGCGCTGAAAGCTCTTTGTCCGCGACACCTTCTGCCGGTAGGCGACGCAACATGGCCGGCGTAACCAGCACGATACCTACGCGAGAGTTCACCAAGCCCTTGTCAATCGCCCGCATCATTGGCACCCCAAGGCCGAGGTCCTTTTCGCTAAACCACACGCGAACACCGCGCGCTTCGAGAAGGTCATGAAGGTCTTTCGCGGCCCCCTGTCGGTCATCCCACGCGTGGCACAGGAAAACGTCTCGGAGATCAGGCTGCGAAACTGCGAGGCTTTCGACAGATTCACGGACAGGAGTAAGTGTCCTCACTTCTTCAGTCGTGTACCACACCCCGGAACTCGATGGGGACCAGCGCGGCTTTGAGCTGCGCTGCCCCGAACTGCCACCGCCCCGGTTAACCGACGAAGAAGGGGTGGGAGATGGCCGATAGCTACTATAATCACTGTAACTGCCGTAGCTGCCATACCCCCCCGAGCGACCATAACGCCCTCCGCATGCGGGGCAGTCGGCTGCCGCCGCCGCCGAGCGGTGTCCCCTTACTGGTGCAGTACATCTAGCCATATGCTCTCCCCCTCCTGCTCATCCACTGTTCTGTCGGAACGTTGAAGTTGTTTTCCAGCAAGTCAGCGGCCGCTACGTTTTGACCGGTAGCCACTCCGCCGCCGCCGTAGGCCGCGTTCAAAGAGCTTATCGTGCAACAGTGATACAAGCCTATCTTGCCATCCATCAGTATGCACTACGCGATCAAAGTGTGCGTCCTGATCGCGGAGAAGATCGAGCCGCGACCGTTGCGATGCTTCATTCCAATCTTGATACAGCAAATAGACCGCGTTGCCGTATCTAAGGTTCTCGAACACGACTAAATCGTCAGCAAACTGTGCTCCGAAATATGAGCCGAAGCCGCCCTGACCGCGTATGTAGGCCCTCGGCTCGAAACCCTCGAACAGTCGCACCCGCTCGCGAACATGCTTCTCAAAGTCGGCGGCGTTCGTCGGATCGGCCGATCCCAACAAGCGAGCAACAACTTCGTCAGCGTTGCCCGGCGGGAAAATTTGCCAGTCCAGCGCGACGGTTGAAATGTATTCTTCGCGCGTCGCGTCGCTCGCGAACACGCCCGTGACGCCCGTATTCTCTTGCAGGACGTTGATCGCCCAAAGCAGCATTAAGTCGAACTCGGCTGCGCTTCGGCTAAGCATGGGCGCGAGAGCAAATTTGACTACCACCTGCTCGCCGCCTCTATCTTCAAGTACACTCGCTTCGATGGTCATGCCCTGCGGTTCAAAAATTTGGTGCTGGTAAACGTCTTTTGTCCAAGAACGCATTGTCCAGCCGTTGCGCGCGCCGTCCCCGAAGTTGGGTGACTCGAAGGTCCATGTCTTCTGGACCATCGGCCAATCCTCACGCTTACGGTCCCAGCCATAAGCGTTCCGCTCAGACCACTTTCCTGCATCGGCAGGGGGGTGGGTTGGACCAACGGCGATGATGAAGGAGCCGTCTATGCTTAATCCAGCGTGACTATACTGCCCCGCTTCAATATCTTCACGTTTGATTTTCTTTGTCGCAGCGACAGCGATGAAGTCGCCGTGGCTCTGTTGCAAAGATTGGCGGCAGTCAGAGGTAGGCTGTCGCTCTGCGCCGATCAGGCGGCTGCTGCGAAATGGTGGTTGAGCATGCCCATGGCCTCCGTCAGCGCCGAGGGTCCAATGCCAAAAGCTCTCTCCACAAGGCGCACCTCGCCCCTGATGCCGGGCTGCAGGCACCAGGGGCGAGCCTGTCC
>NZ_RHWX01000040.1 GCF_003938605.1 Brevundimonas sp. 357
TATTTATACTCACTAATATTCGGGGTTCGAGTATTGCCTTCCTCTAGTTTTAACCACTTAATTGTACATTGTCCTACACTTGTGCTTGGTACTTGATAAATCTGCACTTGTGGGGTAGTAGGGTGTGAGTCATCTGCTGCTGTAAATGTTTTAGACCACACATTAGTTAAGCCTTCTACTGGTTGTAAGTCACCAACCTCCCATGCATCTCCTGTTGCTCGTGTGAAAAATGGTCTAAAAACCTGTGTTGCTGGCTTAGTTCCTTCAAGTGTGATGGTATACTTCTTACCTTTTACCATTGGTTTAATGTTATAGGTGTTAATAAGATAGTTACTATTAGTAACTGGTTGTTGTGATTCTGGTTTAATTAGATTCTCACCCAAAGCCACCTTACTCAAATAATACGGTGCATCAAGTAGATTAGGCTGGTACGGTGTGGCTGTTGAGCCTTCTTCGATTTTGATGTCGTACAACTTAAATCCGCCATTTATTTTATCCCTGTCAACAAAGCTAATACTCATATAAAATCGATCTAAATTTGTGATTTGATAATTAACGTTAGCTGTACCTTTGATTGTTATTTCTTTCCCTACATCATCTGTTGTAATATTTGTACTATTTGCTTCCAATAATATCTTTTCTCCTGGTGATGTACGATACACCAAACGTAATTTATCAATAGCTCCTGTAGTTCCTTCATCAAATCGAACTTTCGCACTCAGAGTATAGGTTTTCCCACTAGTAAGCTGAGGTGTATTAATA
>NZ_RHWX01000041.1 GCF_003938605.1 Brevundimonas sp. 357
TTTTAATTGTTTCCTGGTTTAACTTGATCCCTTTGATTTGATATTTATTTTTGAAATTGATCACACCTATTTTGTGTTTCTCTGTGTGATGGATTCTGCAGAGTGCTGCAAATGTGTACTCTGAATGATCAACTTCTTTGCGCTTTCGTCTTCCCAGCGCTTTGTCAAAGTGATCGATATCAGCTCCTGTTTTGCCACAGATGCAGCAGACTCTTTTTGTAATGCATTTGTAGAAGTAATACTCTTGATTCGCTGGTAAAATCTCATATCCTTCTTTGAAAGGAATATGATGTTCAAAGATGAAATCTAGGATGATATTCGCTAAGATATTGGCATCACTCACGGTTGTATTCGATTCGTCTTTGAGGCTTATTTCGCGCCCTGTGACACCTTCAAAACGGAAGTAGAAGAATTCCTTCCAGAAGTCCGTTGGCATGCCTGTATCGATGAAAATATCGCCTATGAGCGCATAGATGAAGTTTCTTTGCTGTACTGTGAACCGTCGTGGATCAATAAAGCGAATTTCAATGACTCGATCGCCATCATATCCGTCATACATCGTTTTCAGCCGTTCGATATTTACTTCTTCGTTGATTGTTGCACCAATGTCGTTACCTTTAAATTTCTTTAGTACCGCCGAGTATGAATCTATTAGTGGTTTAAACACTCATATCACTTCTCTTTTGTTTCTTCTCTGTACTGATCTTCAAGCCAATTAACGCCTCGTTTTAGAATGCCCAAGTCTCTCT
>NZ_RHWX01000042.1:0-382 GCF_003938605.1 Brevundimonas sp. 357
AAATAGTATAATTATTAGCACTAAAAAAAATATATCACTATGTTCAAATAAAAAATATATATTTGACGGTACTCCTAATGATGGGATAGCAAAGGTCAAAACCAAGTAAGCAATACTAATTATCCATTTTATTGTCATTAGGCAGGAATATAATCAATATATTGTGTATTTGCTGTAGAAGTTTGAGTACGAATATATTTATTATCTACCTTACGATAAACTCTGTAGGTTACAGTTATTCTTGCATTTTGACGATATTTTTTAAATTTTCCACTTGCAGAAGTGTTTCTGGCTATTTCGATTTTCATCCCAAATACATTTGCACTGACAGATAACTTTGTACCTCGACTATGAGTTTCTATACCTAAATAAGTACGGCTTC
>NZ_RHWX01000042.1:392-739 GCF_003938605.1 Brevundimonas sp. 357
CTTTAGCAATTGACCAGCTTTGAGGTTTAGACCAAGTCCTTGTTTGAATAACTGGTTCGTCTAACACATAGTAGTACTCATCATCAGAATAAGTGGCTATATCAGAAATGTTGTTCTCATTAGCGAATACCGCTCCGCTAGGAGTAATAGCAGAACCAAAAGTTAAAATAGAAGTAGATAATAAAAAGGTTTTAAATAACTGTTTTTTCATCAAAATCACCTCGAATATAAGATACTTAAGAAAACGCTTTCTTTATATAATTAGAATAATCAGGAAATTTAATGTTGTCAAGAGGGTTTATTTTATAAAAGCTGTTATATTAAAGGTTAGTAGACATAATGTACAC
>NZ_RHWX01000043.1 GCF_003938605.1 Brevundimonas sp. 357
ACGCCGTGGGTCGATGTTTGATGTTATGGAGCAGCAACGATGTTACGCAGCAGGGCAGTCGCCCTAAAACAAAGTTAACCCCTAAGGAAGTATCGTGAAACTATCACTAATGGCAGCAATTTCGAAGAATGGAGTTATCGGAAATGGCCCAGATATTCCATGGAGTGCCAAAGGGGAACAATTACTCTTCAAAGCGATTACCTATAATCAGTGGCTTTTGGTAGGCCGAAAGACTTTCGAGTCAATGGGGGCTTTACCCAACCGAAAATATGCCGTTGTAACTCGTTCAAGCTTCACTTCCAGTGATGAGAATGTATTGGTATTTCCATCTATCGATGAAGCGCTAAATCATCTGAAGACGATAACGGATCATGTGATTGTGTCTGGTGGTGGTGAAATATACAAAAGCCTGATCGATAAAGCTGATACTTTACATATTTCAACAATCGACATTGAGCCAGAAGGTGATGTCTATTTTCCAGAAATCCCCGGTAGTTTTAGGCCAGTTTTTAGCCAAGACTTCGTGTCTAACATAAATTATAGTTACCAAATCTGGCAAAAGGGTTAACAAGTGGCAGCAACTGACCGCCAAAAGTGTCACTTGTTTTGCCAAAAAGCCGGCAAAACAAGCGCCAATTTTGTCGGCAGCTGTGCCAGGCGTTAGGCATCACAAAGTACAGCATCGTGACCAACAGCAACGATTCCGTCACACTGCGCCTCATGACTGAGCATGAC
>NZ_RHWX01000044.1 GCF_003938605.1 Brevundimonas sp. 357
CACATTGTACTGCGCAGTCGCCTAAAGGCTCCTTTGCTAAAAACATGTTGGTAAAGAGGCCTTTGAGCGGTTCTGAATGCTTATCTAAGCCGTTTTAAGACAGTCTTGGATAAAAATCCTTATCTAGCTTTAAAGCGCCTTACAGGCGGTCAGGGCAAGCCCTAACAACCCTAAAGTTGTCTGAATGCCCTCTAAAATTCGATTTAAGCACTCTTAAACCTATTCTTATATATTTATATACTTAGGCGTTTCAAACGTCTTAAAACGCAAATTAGAGCTTGATAAAGATATTTGCTCGTGTGCCGACTTTTTTAAAAGTCTAGGCACACGCCATGACAAAGCTGAAATAAACTGCTTCAGCTTTGTCATGGCGGATTCGCTCACTTGAAAAAGTGTTCATTTCGCTCGATTATTAGCATATATTTTTTAACTTTTTTTGCTAGCCAAATTTTGCATTAGTTCGCTCATAAATCCCACCCTTTCAGTACGTCCTACGGACGTATCGTTCGTAATGTGAAAGTACCTTTAAAGGTACTTTCTACAAAACTCACTAAAGGGTTTGGCAAGCTCTATATTTGCTAGCCAAATACCTACGTATTTGGTGCAAATAACCGCTTGTCAAAGGGGCGCAAGCTCCCCCTTGAATCCCCCTCAAAACCCACGCTCCACAATACAAAAAGTGGCTAGAAAATGCTAG
>NZ_RHWX01000045.1 GCF_003938605.1 Brevundimonas sp. 357
CACCAGATAAGAATACCGCAAGGAATGTTTTACAAATCAACAATGCTGGTATTGGTTTTTCTAAAACTGGCATTAATGGAACATATGAAACGGCATGGACGTTAGATGGCGGATTCAATGCCTCGTTTATTACGGCTGGTGAAATAGTAGGAATTACTATTAGAGGTACTACATTAATTAGTGATGGTGCTGATTATAGAACAAGTATTGCTAATGGCAAAATGACTTGGTACTCAAAAAAAGTTAACAAAGATATTATGGAGCTAGAAGCACGTGATTATGTAAGTGCTGATGCCGGTATTGTATCATACACCATGAAAACTGGTGGTGGTTTCATGATTAGAAATCCACAGGGTAACTTGGTTTTTAGTACGTGGGATAATGGTAATAACAGACCGTTTCTATCTTTTGGTGCGCCCAATTTCAGGTATAGCAATGCTAGTTATGTAACTTCTGGCGACGGTAGTTCTTTAAGCATTAATGGTAGTGCGGGTAACTCATGGGAATTTAAGGTAGCTGGTAGGACTATGAAATTTACTAGTGATGGTATGCTAACGTTACCAGGTTGTTTTTTTGGTTCATGGGAAGATGGGAAACTTGCTAGGTTTGAACAATCAACGGTACAAGTATATAAAGATTTTACTGTTAGAGGTACTAAAAACTCAACTGTACCAACAGAACATTATGG
>NZ_RHWX01000046.1 GCF_003938605.1 Brevundimonas sp. 357
GTCATGCTCAGTCATGAGGCGCAGTGTGACGGAATCGTTGCTGTTGGTCACGATGCTGTACTTTGTGATGCCTAACGTTTGACGTGAGGGGCCGCCGTAGCGGCGAAGCCGCGAAGGGAACCCGCAAGCGCAGCTTGTGGGCGGTCCCTCTCGACGGAATGGTTAGATGCGACCGTTTTAGTGAACACTTGCCTTAGATAGCAAGTTGAGCACAGCAACGCCGCTGATAATGAAGCCGACACCAACAAATCCCCACATATCTAGTTTTTGACCATGCAAAACCCATGCAATCGCAGTGACCAAGACGATCCCGAGGCCCGACCAAACTGCGTAGGCGATTCCAACAGGAATCGATTTGAGTGTCAGCGACAGGAAATAAAAAGCAGCAGCGTATCCCGCTACGACGATAAAAGACGGTACTAACCTAGTAAAGCCCTCACTAGACTTGAGCGCAGAGGTTGCAATGACCTCAAAAATAATGGACGTAGCCAGAAATAACCAATTTTTCAAAATATTTCTCCATGGAGTTCCGCGAATAAATTTTAGGTTCGATTTAAGAAAAAAAACAGTCTTGTTGCTGGCCGAAATTTGTGCGCACAGCAAAGCATCTAACTTTGTTTTAGGGCGACTGCCCTGCTGCGTAACATCGTTGCTGCTCCATAACATCAAACATCGACCCACGGCGT
>NZ_RHWX01000047.1 GCF_003938605.1 Brevundimonas sp. 357
TTTCTCATTTGTGGGTGACAAATTATGTTTGGGGGAACCACACAGATCCATATGGTTACTTATCGCAAATGGGAGTTAGCAAAGAAAAGCTTGCTTATGATTTAGCTCATGGATTTACCGATGAAAATCCAACAACTTCTGAAAACAAGCCTGTCATTGATCCAACACGAGCTGGTGCAGCTAATCCTACGCTGACAGATGGAACAAATCACGCCCACATTGATCAGTTTGGGGAAATCGAAAACGCAAACTTGCATGTGGCTGGATGGCACATTGCTAACTATAAATACGAGTATATTTTCATTATGGACTACAATACTGGGAAAGAATTAGCTCGAGTAAGAGCTGATGGAATTTATAGACCAGATGTAAACCAAGCTTATAATACTTCTGCAAATGTTGGTTATCATGTATCTTTCAATATGCGTAATTTTCCTAGTAAGAAAGTCTATGTAATGATGCGGGCAACGAATGATCCAGAGGGAAACACTAAAGGCGGTGCGCAAGATTTCCATGACAAACGTTGGTATTTAAATATTCCTAAACGATAAAAATAGCTCCTCGTTGAGGAGCAGTACATAACTATATTGACAACTATAAAAATTATTCGATAAAATAGTGATGTTATCGCATATCTTCACTATCACCCATAAATAGTCACACTCCAAGCTATGCGA
>NZ_RHWX01000048.1 GCF_003938605.1 Brevundimonas sp. 357
GTTGAGAACATCCATCATTCGTTCAAGCATTTCACTATAATTATCTTCATCCGGCAAATTCAAATAATCAGCTAACCGTTCATACATCAATTCAATTCTATCGACTGTTTCTTCTCTCAAATCAATTTTATCCATGTCACACCTCACTTCCAGAATTGCCACCATTTTCGATTTTTTAATTCTTGATTTTCTAGTAACAACTGATCGTTTTTTTGTTGCTGAAGCAAAGTCAATTTTTGTTGGTCACGAATCATTTCCGTTAATTCAGAAATATGCCTATCTTTTTCCGCTAATTGTTCACGCAAAAATTCATTTTCTTTTTCTAACGGGAAATCATTGCCTGCATCATTGACCGGTAAATCACCAGTCAATTGACCACCTTTTGACCGATAAATTGACCGCACAACACCAATGAATTCCTTGTCTAACATGATAACCCCATTATCTTTATACCGAGCAAGGTCATAACCTGCATTGACCAGTTGATTGCGCACTGTATTTTTAGATATACCCAACTCATCAGCAAGGTTTTTTATGGTCATTTTTTCTGGCAAATCAGTCATTATCTTCTCCGTTACTTTCAGCTACCCCATAAACATATTTAACAGCATGCTTAGGGATAATGATTGGGGAATCAATTTTATTATTTTTCAAAATCAACTCATAC
>NZ_RHWX01000049.1 GCF_003938605.1 Brevundimonas sp. 357
TTAAACTAGTAAGAGAATATTATTAGTTAGTTGGTATTTTGTGTGACTAAGTGTTTGTTTTGAAGATATTAGTTTAAAATAGTATACAGCATATGATAGCACAGTGCTTGACCAAAAACGTTTTTAAAACGAAGACAAGGAGGTATATAAATGGCTAGCAGTTTATATAATTTGGCTTTAGATTTCAGCAAAGAATTAAACTACACCAAAGCTATTATGGCTCGTCAAGGTGATAAAGGGATTACGGTGACGGTTAAACCGTTTCTAAATGGCTTGCAGATGGATACGAGTGGCGGAACATTTACTTTAAAAGGAACAACACCATCTAACCGTTACGTAGATAATGTTGCAACTAGTGTAACTAGTGAAGAAGTCACGTTTTCTCTTGATGGCACATTTATGAGTGAAGCAGGATATTATAAACACTGCTACGTAGAATATAGAAAAGACAATCAAATTTTAACAACGCAAGATATCATTTTTTTCTCACTAGGAGTGTCTGACATTTCGCAAGGCCAAGCCGATGAATATGTTTCGCAATTAGAAGAGTTGATTCGAAAGTACAACGAAACTTTTGATGCTTTTATGGCTGAAATCAAAGGTAGAGTGGATAGCTTAAATCAACAG